>CP107208.1:0-1200000 GCA_025758045.1 Oscillospiraceae bacterium
AAAGCTGATGATATAGTGGTGGCTTTTCACATCTTCCCGTTTTTGGTTTTTCTCATAGCGGAGATTAGCCCGCATACAGGCAACAGCGAAATCCTCGCCCCCGCAGTTAAGGGAAGAAATGTCCTCGTCAAGCTGGAGCCGCCCGCCATGTTTCAGCGATTTCAGGTACAGCTTAAGCAGAATGTTGGAATACAGCACGCCGTCCTGCATACTTTCCAGCAGCACGATGGAATCATCGTCAAAATAGTTTTCTTTGAGTTTCAGATAATAATATTTTCGATTGTCTGACATAGGGTTCCTCCTTGGGGGTTCTCTTGGGATTCTGTACGCATTTTAAGGCTATTTTAGGGGTCAGAGGATAAATCTATCAGACTGCCTTTGACACCCTCGAAAAAAAGCCTTGATTTACAAGGGTTTTTCAGCCCCTAAAGCGTGACATTTCTCCCGTTGTTTCCGCTTGCGCTTTGCGGCGTTGATCCGCTTCATGCGTGCGGCACATTCCGGGCAGTATTTGGCCCTGTTAGAACCGGGGGTAAACAGCGCCCCGCATACGGCGCATTTCTTAGCATTTAGCCGGTGGAACAGCGCCGTTTCCAGTTCCTTATCCTGCGGCAATACCGCCGCCCGAAACCACCTGCACAACAGGGAGTAGGAAATAGACTGGACACAGACACATTCCTCCCCATCGTCCAGAGAGATACAGTTTCCGTCGATGTAGTTGCAGCACTCATGCACCAGTCTCCGCGCTCTGCGGTACTGGCGGTAATCCATGACAGGGATAGGTTCAGTCTTGTTGTTCTTCATAAATGATTTTTTTCATAAAGCCGGTAACCTCCTTGAATGAATTTATTGTTAAATATTCGTGCAAAGTATTGTTTTCTTCGTGCAAATGGCATATACTATAATTGCCAGCAGAAAGGGGTTGATCGTATGGCTGGAAATACCACAAACATCAGTATCCGCATGGACGCAGATTTGAAAGCGCAGGCGGACGCACTGTTTACTGAACTTGGCATGAACCTGACTACGGCGTTTAACATCTTTGTGCGCCAGTCGCTTCGTGAAGGCGGCATTCCCTTTGAGGTAAGGCCTGGAACAGCCGAACAAAGAAACGGTTGCTGCCATGCTGGAAGCGGAAAGGATTGCAAAAGACCCGTCTGTAAAGGGCTACAATGACCTTGACGAGTTGTTTGCTGACCTGAAAAGATGAAAGAAACCAAATATACCGTCAAGTACACGACCAGTTTCAAAAAAGACTACAAACGAGCCATCAAGCGTGGCTTGAAGATCAAGCTGCTGGAGCAGGTCGTAGCATTGCTGGCAATGGGCGAGCCGCTGCCGGATAAAAAACCGCGACCATGACCTGTCCGGCGATTGGGCAGGTCATCGGGAATGTCATATTCTCCCGGACTGGCTGCTTGTCTATCGCATAGAGGATGATGTTCTGGTGCTGACGCTGGCCCGCACCGGCACACACAGCGACTTGTTCGGCAAATAAACAGTCTGCCGCCGTATGGGGAAACCTGTACGGCGGTTTTTCTGTATGCAAAAGTATGTCGTGAAACGCGACGCACTTGACAGGGGTACGCCAAAACGCGGTAGCCTTTACCGCTCCGGCCCACGCTCGTGAGACTTGTCCCGTTCCTGTCGGGACAGCTGCTCGGCGGTTTTGCGGAGCCGTTCCACTGCTTTCAAATCCTCCCTCATGGATTTCATGGCAAGCGTGTCCGTCTGCTTTCCGGCGGTCAGCTGGTCGATTTCCCGCTGCCATGCCTTCGGGGTGATCCCCTCGCCGCTGGCTTTCAGTTCTTTCAGATACCGGGCTGCTGCATCATACAGGATCAGTTCCCGGCTGTGGCGCTGCTCAAACTGTTCCCACTTTTCCGGCTTTACTTTGGCAAGCTGCTTGTGGATGGACTTGTACTGGTTGTACTGTTCCCACATCTCCCCTCGTTCGGTAAGAGTGGCGATCCGGCGCTCAGCCTTGACGATCTTTCCCCGCAGGTCATAGTAACGGCTGTTCATATCATCGATTTTTTCATGAAGCTGCTGCATAGACTGGATGCCGTTTGCCTGTAAAAAGCTGAATAGTGCAGCGCTTTCCTGCAAAGCCCGGATTTTTCCGGTGCGGGTGCGGGGAGCATTCAACTGCTGCTGTGCCTCCCACAAAGCGGTCAAGCTGCTTTGCTGTGTTTGTGGTTTTTCCGCTTCGTCTTTCGACCAGCGATAAAGACGGGTAATGCGGGCTTTAATTTCTTTCAGCAGTTTGTTGTCGGCGGCGATCTGCCGGTTTACTTCTCCCTTGTCGGTGCGGATACCGCGCTTTTCCATTTGGCTGGCGGCTGGCCCCAGATGGACAGAGGGGATTTTATCAATGCCCTGCCGCTTGTAACTGCGGTGGTCAATACGCTCCGGTCTACCGGCAGATTCCAGTGCCCGGTTGGTGTAGGCTGCCCACGCTGCCCGCCAAATCTCCACATTTCCTTTATCGTTCCAGTCGGTCGTATCCTCCCGATGATTTTTCCAGCCGCCTTTCCCATCCGGGATACGCTGTCCGTTCTCGTCCAGATCGTATGCCTTGCGGCACTTTGCACCCCACTGCCCGTTTTCTTTCAAAGGCCGGAGCGTCAGCATGATATGGACATGAGGATTGCCGGTTCCCTTGTCATGGATAGCAAAGTCGGCGCACATTCCTTTGTCTACAAAGTTGTCCTTCACATAGGCACGCACAAGGGCAAGCTGTTGTTCGCCGGATAGTTCACGGGGCAGGGCTGCTTCGATCTCGCGGGCAAGCTGGCTGTCCCTTGCTTTCTCGATTTGCTCCACACTGTTCCAGAGGATAGAACGGTCTGCAAATTCTGGCGGGGCGTGGGCAGGCAGCATGATCTCCGCATGGACAATGCCGCCTTTCCGGGTGTAGTCGTGGGTCATTCCATCCCATTCATTTGTCAGCTTGGTTCCGCTGCGGTAAGCAGCTGCGGCAACGGCAGAACGGCCTGCGCTGCGCTTGATGATACTGACGGGGATATGACAGAAATCTATGGGGAACACCTCCTTTCAGTGAGGGGATAACAGGCTCTGTGGAGCCGGACAAACGCAAAGCGGGTGTTTGGCTGCGCAGAGCGCACAAGGGGTTTGGGGAGCGTAGCTTCCCATCGCGGACGAAGTACGCAACGCCCCCGGCAGGGCGCACAGCACCGGCAACGGTGTATAAGTGCGCCCTTGTAAACAAGGGACTTATGGCGTATCCCCGGATTTTGACAGGTTTGCAGTCAATTCCGCAGCCCCCGGAAGATGGGACAGGGCAATCAGAAAGGCTTTAACCTCTGCGCCGGAAAGGTC
Organism: Oscillospiraceae bacterium; assembly: GCA_025758045.1. Classification (NCBI taxonomy): domain Bacteria; kingdom Bacillati; phylum Bacillota; class Clostridia; order Eubacteriales; family Oscillospiraceae; species Oscillospiraceae bacterium. Next base: position 3,343 of record CP107208.1, read on the forward strand.
GGGAGCCAACGGGAAAATCCCCTCCAAAATGGCTCCGCGCTCAATCAGGCGGCGGGTGCGAACCCTGCGTTCTTCGTTCCGCTGCTTGTTCTCCAAAATCTTCTTTCGGTTTTCAAGCTGTCGGATTTCCTTCAGGACTTTCTCCCGTTCTTCTTTTTGGGGGTGGGCTGTAATTTTTTCGTTCATGTCATGCACCTCTTTTCTTTGGAAACGCTCATAGATTGACCGTCCATTTCTGACACGCAAAGTACCGGCGCAGCCTCCGCAGTGCAGCGTGGATGGATTTTCCCGCCTGTGATGGTGTGATACCCTCCATTGCGGCAATATCTTTCACTTTCATACCCAGCATATAGCGGGCATGGACACGGCGGGCCTGCATAGGCGGCAGGGAAAAAATGGCTTCATACAATCGCCGTATCAGTTCTTCGTATTCGGCTAATTCTTCTTTTTCTATCAAATGATCCTCCGGCGATGGCTGCGCCCAGCCGATTGCGGCATTTTCGATTCCGTCGTTACAATCGAGGGAGTAAAACGCCTTATACCGGAACATCTTGCGTTCTCTGGCGGCCTCGGCTCTCTTATCCAGAAGAAACGCTTCGACGATCTCATCGGACACCTCCACAAAAATGTCCTCTTTGCAAAATGGATAATATTGTTTGAGATTGATGGTCTGCATAGGCACGCCCTCACTCTGTTTGAAAAAGGTCATCATAGCAACGGCGCATATTCCGCAGCCCCCGGTGGATGGCAACGCTGACCTTACTGCTATGGATACCCTCTCTCCGGGAGATTTCCGGCTGCTTGATACCGTCAATATAGTAGGCGTGAACACGGCGGGCCTGTGTCGGAGTGGCATGAGCCAGAGCCGCAGGCAGAGCTGCAATCAGGTGCAGGCGGGTGGTCATTTCTTCTCGTTCCAGCAAAATATCTTCCGGCGATCTGCTGTGTTCCAGTGCGTAATTTTCCAGCCAGCTGTATGCGTCCAGAGAGTAGTAGGCGCGGTGGTAGACTTTCCGACGCTCATAGTTCTCCATCTCCCGCTGGGCCTGATACATCGCTGCCCATACCTCGTCCGTAACATCCACAAACTCGTCATGCCGGTAGTGGGGATACATCCACCGCAGATTGATTGTTTTCATAGGCTTACCTCCTGAAAATCGGAGAGGCGGGCAGCTTGTCCGCTGTCCGCCCCTCGCTGAGATAAGGGAAATGATCCCTTTCACTTGGTAGCCAGAAAACAGGTCATTCGTTAAGCCTGTTTTCAAAGAAATTTATAAATTTTTTTCTGACAGCCTCCACACTTTGATACACAGCCACTTTGGAGCAGCCGCACAGCACACCGATCTCTGCAAGGCTCAGTCCCTCAAGCGCATAGAGCAGGAACCGGCGGCGCTGAGCCTCGGTACAGGTGTCCAGAACCGCCATCAGCTCATGCAGCGTTTCCATGCGGCAAAGGTATTCTTCCGGCGTTTCGCCGTAGGCTCCTACACCCTCGGTGGTAATGATGTACTCGTCAAACTCCCGGCCATCCCAATGCCGCCGCTGTTCATGGAACAGGTTCTCCGTTTTGTGATCGGCCCTGTCAAGAAATTCATAGACTTCCAGCGTGACCTCCACGGCCACAGCTTGTCCGTTATAATTGATGGTAACTTCCATCTGCCTTTCCTCCATTCAGATTTTTTGGTAAATCTGAATGGGGCGGCGGGGAGCGGCACCGGGGATAAAGTTCGGGCCATGCTGACCCGATGTTCCGGCTCCACAGGGACAAAAAAGCGCCCGGACGGCATAAAGCCATACGAGCGTAATAGAGTATATTTTGCTGTTTAATTACATGGTATAGTGCATACTTCTGACCGCATTGCTCCGCTGCTGGGAACAGGCTTTTTTTAGCTGGTGCAGGTCATGGGTATTGTGAAAAAAGGCAAATATAGACACGGCGGCAATCCTCCTATATGCCGCCGTGGATTTACACGGTGTTAGGTCGTCGTTGGTTTAGGGTAGACGAAAAGAAACGGCGGCTCTGATCTTCTCAAAGTCGCCGCTTCATAGGCGCGTGGAAATGTGTCTGCTGTACGACGGCTTTTTTTCTTTTGCCGTCGTCCGGCAGAATGTTACTCCATATTCAATTCAATGCTTCCAGTGAAATTTTCACATTCAATGCCGATATAGTTTCCACCTTCAGGGAGTGTAATTGTATCACTATATGTTCCGGTTGTTTCAAGCAAAGTGACTTCTTCATCAGCTCCAGAAATCCAAAATACTTTTGCAGTTCCATCCGTAACCTCCAGCGCGCAGTCAATAGACAGATCCTTACCCGCTTCACGCTTTATGGAAGTTCCGCCGAACAAATACTCTGTATCTGAAAAATCCTCATAGTTGGCTGTATAGCTTCCTGTATAATCATCAATTCCTTTTTCTTTCGTACCTTGTAAGGATGAATTTCCGGTAAGTGCTATGGAACCAGCAGACTGAACAATATTGTTATACTGATCGAGAACTTCATCTTTTGTACAACCGGAAAGCACAGAAGCGCCCAACAGTATCAAGCATAATGATAGAACTATTTTCTTCACAGGTATCACCTTCCTTTCCTGCGTACAGCACGCTTTCCTTTTCCCTTGGAATTTGCCTGTTTACGGGATTTTATTTCTTTTTTGTTACTGGACATCAGTAACAACAGCACCGCCCAGAGAACCATGATGCCAACCCCAATGACTGCCAGCAAAGGATTCGGGGCTGTGGTTGTTCCGGCATATCCACTCATGTCAAAGCCCACTAAAATCAGCGCAGCAGAAAACGGATAGATGCTGGCAAGGATACCGCCTTTGAAGAACAGCATGCTATATCCAAGGAAAAACGCCAGAATGGAACCTCCCAGATATGCCCCTCGGATCTGCCCAAAAATCAAGATCAGCGGCATACAGACCAAATAGGTCGTCAGAGCTGCCAACACGATCTGTGTACCTCCATGAAAAAACACTTCCACTGTCAGTCCCGATAATCCAACCGTCAATCCAGTAATCAAGGTAACGCCAACGCTGTATATTCCCAGCAGGACTGCAAAAATCCCGACCCAAAAGAGCTTAGCTCCCAGCATTTTCGGCATGGAAACAGGAATTGTCATGATGTTTTTCAGCGTATCATGGGTGGATTCTCTGTCAATCAGCCAGCTGCCAATCATCACCAGTGAAATCGGAAAAAACATCTGCGTATTGCCCCAGACAACATTCTCAAACAGAGTGGAAAAATCATAGTTTGGATTTCGGTACTCCACCTCCACAATCAGCTGGCTCCCATATTGCACCAACGGACAGAGTGCAAGCGCCACCAGCCCCACCCAAAGTATTTGGCACCGGCGTAGCTTGAGCAATTCTGCTTTTAATAAATTCCACATAATTACACCCCCTTAGATTTCCTGGCGCCGGTAAACCAACGCAATCAGCGCAAGAAATACAACGGCTTCCACAACAATCACACCGAACACCTGAACACCATTCAGAAAATACGGACTGATCCGTTCCAACAAGTCTGCCAATTCCGCACTGGTCTGGCTTTGGTCATAAAATTGGAAGGTCCAGCGGAAAGCCAGCGGTCCCGGAAACAGGGTTCCGATATTCAAACCAAAAGGCTGTGTGAGGAACGCATCGCTCATCGAAAGGATATAATTTGCAGTCGTATAGAAAAAGGTAATCACGACCGACACGATATAGTTTTTATTAAGAAGAACAACGAGCAGGATACATGGAAGTGCGCCTACCCACATAATCAGCCCTTCTTCTATCCCAACGCCAAACAAGGTCCAAAACCCAACTGGCTCCCAGCCCTGAAACAGCAAAACCGCAAGATTTACCAATCCTCCAACTGCCATAAAGCCAACGGCAAACAATAGCAAAACCAGCATCTTGGACAGCACCAACTTGGTTCTGTTTATCGGTATGGTAACAAGGTTTTTTAGTGTGTCATTGTCCAGCTCCTCAAACAGCAGATTGGAAGCCAGTATCACAAGGAGCGGCATCAAAAGCAAATAAGCACTGAGCTGGAACAGGCTGGACATCACTCCATTTACAGCATCCACATCAGTGTTTACATCTGCCAGAAAGAAAGCATAAGCCAATGGCATGAAAACAGAAAGCAGCAGAGAAATAAATACCAAGGGCTTCCGTTTTAATTTCAAAAATTCGCATTTGATTAGTTTAAGCAATTCCTTCGCCCCCTGTCACACGCTTGAAGTAATCTTCAAGACTTTCTTCACAAGTATACGCCTCTGATACCTCCAATCCGTTTTCTACAAAGGCAGTTACAATTTTCCCCACAGGCAGATCAAGGTTGTGCAGGCGCAGATTGTGGTCGTCCTGTATGGAAAAATGGTTTTCATGGAAATTGCGTTCCAAAATTCTTGCCGCCTGTGCAGTATCAGAGAGTGTAAACCGGATATGCTTACTGCTTTTTTGCTCCAGTTCAGCAAGGCTTTCTTCTTCCAGCAATGCGCCGTGGTCGATAATTCCAATATCGTCAGCCAGCAGGGAAATCTCCGAAAGAATGTGACTGGAAATCAAAATGGTTTTTCCTCTTGCGTCGCAAAGCTCCCGAATAAAGGAGCGTACTTCTGCAATACCGATAGGATCGAGACCGTTGATTGGTTCATCCAAAATCAAAAGTTCTGGATCGTGCATAACGGCAAGGGCGATGGCAAGCCGCTGCTTCATACCAAGAGAATACTGAGAAAAGAGTTTTTTATCTTTGTAGGGAAGTCCTACCAAATCCAGAGCATCTTTGATGGCATGATTGTTTGGTACACCCCGCAGGGTAGCAAAGATACGCAGGTTCTCTGTGCCGGTCAGATTGGGATAAAAGCCGGGAGACTCAATCAGGCTACCGATACGGGGCAGCAACTTCTTTTCATTCCCCTGCAAAGATTTCCCCCAGATTTTGACCTCCCCGGAAGTCGGCTTCGTTAAGCCCAACAGCATTTTCATGGTAGTTGTTTTTCCGGCTCCGTTTCTGCCCAACAGACCATAAATTCTCCCACGCTTCACATGGATATTTAAGTCAGCCACACTCTTTTGCGAGCCATATTGCTTCGTCAGATTTTTTGTTTCAATGATGTAATTTGTATCCATATTCAAAACCTCCTGTTCTGTAAGGTATTCTATCACGCCAACCTTGCATTAACCTTGCCGCAACCTTGCATTAACCTTGCAATTTGAAATCCGGCAAAAATGACAAAGGTTCCCGCCATAAAGACGGGAACCCGCTTAAATCTCCAAAGGAAAAAGCAACATAAATTCAGTTCCTTCTCCCGGAAAGCTTTCAACTGTTATGCTTCCACCCATCTTTTCTACAAGCTGATGGACAATAGAAAGACCAAGTCCGCTTCCTTTTTCGGATCGTCCTTTATCACACTTATAAAGCCGTTCAAATATGTGTTTCAAATCGTCTTTCTCAATTCCTACTCCATTATCCGCCAGCAGCAGCTCCATGTTATTTTCCTTCTTTGACAGGACAATTTTGATTTTGTCTGCATGGCTGTGAGCGATTACATTTTGAATGAGATTGTTGACGATCCTCATATAGCTGTCCATATCCAATCTTACCCGGACAGGCTGTTCGGGAATATCAATGTCATAATCAACCTGTTTATCCTCAAAAATCGGTATCCAGTCAATCAGGATATTTCTTGTCAGCTCTGCGGCCTCAACGCTCTGGATTTCCAAAGCAAACTCGTTAGAATTTAACTTGAACCAGTCAAAGAGCACATCAATATATTCTTTCAGATCATGGGCTTTCCGTCGGGCGGTTTCAATATAATCATCCCGGTCTTTTCCTGTGACCAGTCCTTTGTGTGCAGCGTCAAGATACCCAATCAAAGTGGTAAGGGGCGTTCGCACATCATGGGAAAGGCTCGTCATAAGCTGGCGGTTGGTTTCCTCTGTCTGCCGTACAGTTGAAAGTCTGCTTTCATAGGACACAACGATCTCATTGATTTCATAGGCAAGAGGTGCTGTCAGTTCATTTGTTGCAGACAGAATACGCCGGTTGCCATTTCCGTTTTTCACATCAACCAGCACATCGGTCATTTCTGCTATTTGTTTTTTTACGCGCCGAACGAGAACGATGGAAGTCAGCACAGCCAAAACAGCAATCACAATGGACAAGAAAACGATGATTTCCATGCTGGCTACACCTCCTTATTAAACCGGTAGCCAATCCCTTTGACCGTTTGTATATATTTTGGGCTTGAAGGATTGACTTCTAATTTTTTACGAAGCCGACTGATAATCGCCATAATGTTACTGTCGTCATAGAAATATTCTTCGCCCCAAACTTCCTCATAAATCTGCTGTTTTGTCAAAATTTTTCCTTGATGCTTTGCACAGTACAGGAGCAGATCAAATTCCTTTGGTGGAAGTTCAAAAGTGCCATTTTCCGTCGTAACAGAACGATTTTCAAGGTCAATTTGCAATCCATCAAAATCCAGTTTTTGCACAGCTCCGGCTTGATGATTAAAACGGGTGTAGCGGCGAATGAGGGACGCAATACGGGCAATCAGTTCGTCCATATCAAACGGTTTTGTCAGATAATCGTCCGCCCCGGCCCGTAAGCCCCGCACTTTAGAAATGCTGTCATTTTTGGATGTAAACATCAAAATCGGCAGGCTGTTCTCTTTACGGATTTCTTCCAGCGTTTCAAAGCCATCCATACCGGGCATCATCACATCCAGCACTACAAGCTGATACTCCTGCTCTTTTAATTTCTGCAAGCCCTCTTTTCCGGTATTACAAAAATCAGCTTCTATGTTTTCTGCTTGTACGCTGCGTTTAATCAAAGCGCACAGTTCTCTGTCATCATCTATGATCAAAATTTTATTCATGGCGCAGCTCCTTCCCTTGTCTTGTCCGCCCATCAATCGGCTTCTCCGCAGTTTTAGGGATCAGCCAAACACCGGCCATTTTCACAGCGCCGGGGATACGCCCACCAGCACAATAATAATTTACCCTACGAGGTGTCACGCCCCACTTCTCGGCGGCCTCTTTTAATGTCATATAGTCCATTTCGCACCTCCACAGAGTACATTATAGTTCTCTTTCTCGAACAATGCAAGAAACGGAATGTGAATTATAAACTTCAACCAACCTGCATATAGCAACATTCCACGGGCAAAGTATGAATTATACAATGTAACTGGGTGATGTTATATGGCGAAAGTTGAAGATTGTCCCGGTTTTGAAACCTTCGGCGCAGATGTCAAAGCCGCACGAGAGGCAAAGCGTCTGGCACGAAAAACATTGGCAGAAATGGTTGGGATTGAATGGCGGTATCTTGCAAACATTGAGAATCAAGGTGCGATTCCGAGCCTGCCTGTGATGATCCAGTTGATTAAGGTCTGCGGACTTCCCGTGGAACGGTATTTTAACCCGGAGATCATGCGGGAAGAAAGCGAACAGCGGCAACGGGTCAGCCACAAGCTGAAGCTTTGCCCTGAAGAATACCTGCCGATTATCGAAGGTGCCATAGACGGGGCGCTCAAAATGGAACAGACTGCGAAGCAGAAGGAGGACGCATAATCGCGGCCTCCTTCTGGCGTTTCTGTATCATGATTCCCTGCACTTTTCCAAAAGTTCCCGGCACCTCCGCTGGATTTCTCCGGTTTCTGTCACAGTCAGGTCACGGTCATTTCCGGTAATCTTATCTTCCAGAAAGTTGGCGTATGTACCCAACAAAGCGTTCCGTAAATCCTCCGGGGTTTTCTGTATTTCTGCGCTGTACCAGTCATTCCGGTGGGGTTCCCATGCCATCAATGTATAACCGTGGCTGGTCTGAACCACTTCATACAGAGGGTCATCATCCAGATATGCCTGAAACACTTTCAAAACCTTTTCAAAGGTCAGCATTTCCCGCACCTCCCATTCAGCTGCAAATCAGTTCCTTGATTAAAATTTCCTCAATCTGTGCCGTTAATATGTTCATCAGCCCCACCCAATGCATAGGGTCACAGGCTTTCAGTTCCTCAGTGACACCCGCAACCTCCATCATGTGAGGTAACATGGCGTCCATACGCTCCCGCGCCGCCCGGTCAATCTCTAACAGGTGCGGATACAGCTTCTCGCTCATCAGCAGTTGGTTGTAGAGAATGGGGCGATGTTCCTTCAGGTAGGATTTTCGCATCCTGCCGTACTTGCCGATAGAAGTTTCCGGCTGTTCAGAAAGCTTTAGGTTGGGTATATCATAATCTCCACAACGAATGTAAGTCAACTTACTCATATTCATGCTCCTTTGCTCCGTGATGATTAGACTGCTGCGCTGGCTGCTATACTGCCTTTGCGCGGTTCTTCTTTTGGTAGCTGCCCGATAGTAGAAAAAACACCTTTTTTCATATCCTCAGCCCGGATCAGGGCTTTCTTAGCGTCCATTTCCGCTTTTTTCTTCGCCTTGATTTTGTCCTCATATCGTTTTTGTGCGCCGCTGGCTTTCCGCTTCAAATAGTTCTGATGAAGCCTGTCCTTGCGTTCTTCTTTTTTCCGCAGTTCTTCCTGTTCCTCCGGGGTTAAAGGAACCGGCTGTAAGGATGGTGGGATATAGCGTCCTAAAAAATTGAAGTAGATTTCAATTTCCTGCGTGGTGTCCTGACTGCCTTTTCGGGCGCGTTCATGGACAAGGATTTTCTCTACAAACTCGTTGAGCATGGTGTTTGTCAGCGTGTCAAAATTTTCGTACTTATCAATCAGGGCTATAAATTTCTCCGCTGATTTCTGGCTCTGCTCATAGCCTGTAACAGCCTTTTCCAGCTCTGCAATTTCAATCTCAAGTGCGTCCTGCTCTTTGGCATACTGTGCATCAAGCGCCCTATATCGTGCATCCGGCAGCTTGCCGAGGGCATTGTCCTCATAGATTTTGCAAATCAGTTTTTCCAGTTCTCCGGCTCTCTTTTGTGCAGCGACCAGACGCCTGCGCTTTTTCGATATATCGGCACTCTGTTGAGCAACCTGCGTCTCCTGAACGGTGTGAATAAATTCCGTCCGGTCATTTCTGGAATACTCCGCGATGGCCCGGAGCGTGTCAGAAACCAATGTCAGAACAGCACTCTCATTGATACGGTGTTGTGTAAGGCATAGTGTCCCACACGGAACTTTGGTATAATTGGAACAGGTATATTGAGAAATCCGCCTGCCATTGTTTGTGCGGTGGACATACATCTTGCCGCCACAATCTGCACAATAGAGCAAGCCCGTGAGGGGAGCTGCTTCGCCCCAGCCGTTTGGATAACGCCGTACATTGCTGCGGATTTTCTGCACCAGATCAAAGGTCTGCTGGTCGATAATGGCTTCATGGGTATTCTCAAAGATCGTCCACTCGTCCTCAGAAACATAGTGGCTTTTCTTGTCCTTAAAGTGCTTGCGGGTCTTGAAATTGATGGTGTGCCCCAAATACTCTCGTTTTTTCAAAATGTTCACGATGGTAGATGACCCCCATCCATAGGGGTCTTTGACCGGCTTTGAACGGTTCACACCCTCGTTGAAGCGGGCAAGGTGTACGACAGGAATTTCAATCCGGTCTGCGGATAATTTGCAGGCGATCTGATAAGGCCCATATCCCTCCAGCGTGAGGGCGAAGATACGGCGCACCACTTCGGCGGCTTCTTCATCTACCAGCCAATGCTCCCGTTTTTCGTCCCATAAGTAGCCGTAAATCACGGTGCCTGTCAGGTGCTTACCACTCATGCCTTTTGACTTAAACACAGAGCGGATTTTCCGGCTGGTATCACGGGCGTAAAATTCATTCATGATGTTGCGGAACGGGGTAAAATCGTCATCACCTTTCAGACTGTCTACACCGTCGTTGATGGCAATCAGACGAACGCCTCGCTGCCGCAAAACTTCCATAACTTGACCGACCTTTAGATAGTCGCGCCCCAACCGGCTCATGTCCTTGATGACGATCGCCTCTACACGCCCTGCCTCCACTTCCTCCATCATCGCCAAAAATCCGGGGCGGTCAAAACGGGTGCCTGAGATACCATCATCGGTAAAGTGCGTAGGGTTGGGCAGCCCGTTCCGGCGGGCAAAATCCTCTAACATCTGCTTTTGATTGGATATGGAATTGCTCTCGCCCTGTAACTCATCGTCCCGGCTCAGGCGCTCGTACAGTGGAGTAATTTTTTCATTTCTCATGGCTGTACCTCCTGAAACAAAAATGCTCTAAGTGATTGCTTCACTAACCATGACAAAATCATGATTAAGAAGTCACTTAGAGCATATATCACCGGCAGCCAGCTTGTATTTTTTATACTGACGGACTGCAAAGTGATTCGGCTTTTTCTTTTCCAGGGCTTCAAACATCAGATCCACCGGGTTCTGGAACTCCTCATCATCTTCCCGCACCTCCATTGCGTTCAGGAACTCAATCAGGGTGGAGAAATTCTGTTCCTCAACCGGAGCTTCATAGTGGATATATCCGATCAAGGCACAGTAGAGCAGCGTTTCCGCCTTCGTCCAGAACTCATCACCGGCTTTTCCATCACCCTTTGTGTTGGCAATCAGCGTTGTCACCAGTTTCAGAATGTCTTTTTCTGAATGGATATAGGCAAATGGGTTATAGTGCATCGACTTCTGAAAGTTGATGGTGTTGAAAATCTTGATGGTGTAGCCATGCTTCAAAAGGGCGTTGCCGCACTCAATCACGATGCTGCCTTTCGGGTCAGTGACCACATAGGAACTGTGCATCTGGAGAAGGTTTGGCTTCAACCAAAAGCGAGTTTTACCGGAACCCGAACCGCCGATAATCAGAACATTCTTATTTCGGGCATTGGCAGGATTCTTCGGGCGATTGCTCATCATCAGCCGCTCCGTTTTCGTCAGGATCACATTGTCCTCGAACTTTGGTGCAATAAACGGCTCAATATCTTTTGCCGTTCCCCAACGAGCAGAACCGTACTCAACATTGTGTCGGTACTTCTTTGCGTTTTTGCCTTTTAGATAGACAGCCAGCCGAAGTCCTGCGCCGCAGAGAATACCAATCAGCAAATCCAACGGGTGAAAGCTGGGAAACGGATTGTTCAGGGCTATCGGAAGGGCATGAAAAAAGCTGAGGATTTTCGCAGATGAATCTGCCCCCTCAGCCAATCTCCATGCTTCTCCTAAATTCGTAGCGAACAACCCTACCAGAAAATACGGTAAATTCAGAATCAGGAGCTTTTTCATTTTTCTCTTATCCATCACAGATCACGCTCCTGTTTCTTCTCTCGAACCTTCTTCGGAATCGCTGCGACAATTTCCTTGAACTTCTTCAGCTGCGCCAGAACGCTCGGCTTTTCATTCTTGGTTAATGCCCTTGCCTGATGTTCCTTGCAGATTGCATCCAAAGCATCTGCATCTTTAGAACGGACAAAAACAAGAAACCGGGGAGGATCAACGGACTTATCTTTTCTTACGGCAAAGTCCACGCCATACTTCTTGGCGAGCTTTTCAAAATCACGGATACTCTCTTTGTCGATCTCAACATTCGTAGCACCCTGATTCTGTCCCAAAAGCTGTTTCACGGATTGCTTTCCATGAACGGCAGGGTCTCGTGCCTTTTTCATCTTCACTTTTTCCCGGTGCTGCAAATACTTGCGGATACCGGCAATGATAGTGCGCCCCGTCAGCTTGGTTGTGCTGATCGCCAGGTTTACTGTTCTGTTTTCAACTTCTTCCTGCATGATTCATCACCTCCTGCAAGCAGTAGAGTGAACAGATTATCGTGCCATATCTCTGTGGTCGTAATACAGATTGCCCTTGGCAACTGCGGCATGGCTGATAATCTTGATATTGCCAGCTTTCTGGTTATCCAGAGCCTTCTGATAACCCACATCGCTCAAATACAGGCGATTTCTTTCGCCTTTCCAACCGACAGGCGATTCATCGGTCAGCACATCGAAAATAATCATGTGCTTGGTGGCGTCATCAAATCGTGCCAAGTCCATATAGGTATGTCCCTGGTACTCCTTGGCACCATCCTGAATCCGCTTTCGCTCCATCAGCTCTCCAATCGTCGAATTTCTTTGCATAAGAACCTCCTTACAGAACATCTCGGTCAGGGTTACTTTTGTGGGGAACCGAATCAGCTTTGACAGGTGCATCTTCTTTCTTCACCATGTCATCCGGCAGGGGAAGCGCCATAATGCTGCGCCCCATGCGTACAAAAGTCTCAGGCTGATGAAAGTGTTCCTCAAACTGCTTCATCAGTTCCGGGGACAGAGAACAAAAATCATCCTCGCCCAATCCCACAACCAGAAAATCACCGGCGATAATGTCATAAATATCGCCGTCATCATCACGCAGCGCACGGTTCAGTTCTTTGCCTACGAGTTTACCTTCGTCGTGCATCACCAGTGCAACCGGCTCATTGAACGGATAAGTTGCCTCAATATCGCCACCTACGGCTTTCTGCAAATCCTCCAGCTCACAGCCGATCTGCACAGCCTGCGGATACATGAACGGCTTTACCAGCAACACATTCATGGTATCTGCCTGTTCTTTCTGAACCTCCCGTTCCTCGGTCGTGCCGAACGCAACACCGGTAAAGTTTTCGGAGTCCAGAATGTACTCCGAATTGTAATAAGCGGCTCTAACCTGTTCCTCTGCCGCATCGTGAGATTCTGCTTGCACCGTAACCGTTTTCTCCAAGGTTTCGGTGATCTTCACATCGTATTCTTTCAAGTTTCGATACCTTCGTTTCTTTGGAAATAAGAAAAGCGACCATCCATGAACCTGTTACAGTTCATAAATAGTCGCATCCACATCGGCTAAAAGCTCGAACAAGCAAATATCGTCCAGTTCGCAAATCAGGGAACCCATGTCGAAGAAAATATCGTCCTCGCATTCCACCGTAGTAACCACGCTGCGGTGTTCGTTAAGACAAATGGCTTCTTCCTTGTCCATCGTGATCGTAGACATACAGGACACCACATAGAATGTCATATCTTCTGCTAACCACAGCTCCTTGCTCTGAATCGTGCGAACTTTTTCATCGCCGCTCATATCTTCTACATAGGACAGAAGCCGCACGGCTCTGCTGTTCAGAAGTACCTTTCCCTGATAGTCGATACCCTCACCAGCAGAGGACAATACTCGATACTCGCTAATCATCTCGGCATTTTTCTGAAACGACTTTGCCAGAAGCGCAGGAGAAATATCATCGAACTCCTCACTGTAGTTTACGAGCATATCTACCATATAATCAGGATCGCAAAGGTCGTAGAGTTCTTCCAAAGCGCCCTGAATGTTTTTGGGTGTAAACATTTTTTACCTTACCTTTCCATTGATTTTTCTCTTTTTTTCTGCCATTGCTCCAAAAGCTGAATGATTTTATCCTCCATCTGCTTGTTGGTATAGGACTTCGGGAAGTATTTTCGCAACGAATCCGTTTTGAAGGTTACTCTGTCCAGCTCTCCCTTCTTGATTTCATTCATAATCTCGCACATCGCATCCAGCGTACACTCGCCCTCCTGTGCGAGCTTTTTAATTCGCTGTGCTTGCGAAAGGGAAGGAGCTGCTTGAGCATAATCCATTGCAGAAAGAAAATCCTTCTGTTCTTCACTTGCCAGATAGGAAAGCTCCACCGCAGGATTGAATTTGATCTGACCCGTATCTACCATATCCAGCAGTTCCGGAATCAGTTCGGTCAGACGGATATAACGGTGTACCTGATTTCTGCTTTCTCCTGCCTCCTGACCGACTATATCCATTGCCTGCAACTTCATCCCAACTTGGGATGAAGTTAAATCGGTGCGTTGACCTTGATGTTTAATCGCATCCAGCTTCATCTTATAAGCAAATGCTCTTTCACTCGGCAGGATACTCTCCCTCTGCAAATTCGCATCAACCATCAAAATAATGGCTGCATCATCGTCCAGGTCACGAACAATCGCAGGCATGGTTTCCTTACCCGCAAGCTCCGATGCCCGGTGCCGCCTGTGACCAGAAACGATTTCATAACCACCGTCGGGGTCAGGACGGACAATCGCAGGAGTGAGAACTCCGAAATCTCGGACGCTCTCTGCCGTTTTCATCATTTCTTCATCATCAACCACACGGAAGGGGTGTCCCTCAAAGGGGTGTAGCTCAGAAAGCGGAATTTCCTGCACACGCTCCTGCTGGGCTTCAGCTCTGGATTGATCGGTGGAGAAAATATCATCGTACCCCTTCAAGCTGATGTTTGCGCCTTTTTTCTGCATTGTTTAACACCTCCTTCGTCAGAATTTTATAGGCTTCGGCAACTTTGCCTTTGGGATCATGCTTGAAGATACTGGTTCCCTCTGCGCTGATTTCCTCTGCACGGACAGAGCGGGGAATGTCGGTCTTGTAAACCTTCAGCTTTCCGCCGTAGCTCTCCCGAATCAGATTGCTGATGTCTTTGGAGTAGTTGGTGCGGCTGTCCACCATCGTCAGAAGAATCCCTTCAATCCTCAGTTTCGGGTTGATTTGCCTCTTGACCTTGTTGATGGTTCCAAGCAGCTGTTCCAGACCCTTTGCAGGAAGGTATGCTGCCTGAACCGGTATCAGCACATTGTCGGCAGCTGCCAACGCATTGACGGTCAGCATACCCAAAGACGGCATACAGTCAAGAAGAATGTAATCATAATTCTGTTTGACTGTATCCAGGTATTGCCGGAGAATGGTTTCCCGGCTCATGGCATTGACCAGTGCTACCTCCATACCTGAGAGTTCGATGTTGGACGGCACCAAATCAACGCCCTCCGGATGATGAAGAATCCCTTCATCGGGAGTAATAGGGTTTTCCATCATAATCTTTCCCATCAGATCGGAAAGTGTCGGAGACAGATCATCCGGGCAGGGATTGCCCAAACTGACCGTCAGGGAAGCCTGGGGATCGGTGTCTACCAGAAGCACCTTTTTTCCTTCAAGAGCCAAGCCAACGCCCAGATTCTCGGTGGTGGTGGTCTTTCCAGTGCCTCCTTTCTGATTAACCACCGCAATGATGGTTGCTTTTTTCGACATTTATCGTCACTCTCCTTCCTCTCGCTTCATTTTCAATTTCTTAAATCCTCCTTCCAAATATCCGTGTGACATATCGTGCCGAACAAGAGCATCGTAGTAGGTGTCTATTGTCGTCGGCGCATTGTATATCGTAGTCAGCATATACTGACGGATATTTCTAATCTTTGTGGTGTTCTCCTTGAAGCAGTCCATAACATATCGAATGTGTTCGGCATTCAGTTTCATAAACCGACTGCGGACAATTTCTGCCGGACGCTCCTCTGCACCAATGCGAATCAACGGTCGCTTCGTGCAAACTGTTTCAACGATCAACTCCAGAATGTTATCCAGCATTTCGGAATCGTAAGGGTAATCCTTCTTCAACAAATCCATACTAAGCTGATCCGAGAAATAATCAAAGTATTCTTGATACCGGTCATTCTCGTCCATCATTCCACCATTTCCGGAAGGAAAGATAGAATCAGTATCACTAAATTCAGTATTTTTAATATCAGTATTATTACATTGTGATTTCGGAAGTTCTTGAGTTGTGATTTCCATTGTTCCAGAATTGTGATTTTCACAATTCAAGAGTTGTGAATCCACAGCAGAGATAAAGTTCTTCACATAGATCAGGTTGGGCTTTCCCAAACCCTGGCGCTTACGTTCAATCAATCCTGCTTTCTTCTCAAGTTCACTGAGCAGCTTGATAGCCTTTTGTTCAGCACAGTTCAGAGCCATCTTCGCTTCGTCGATTGTAAAAATGATATACACTCTACCGTTTTTATCTATCCAACCATTCTTGGCAGACAGGCTCATGCGGTCAAGCAAAATGCCATACAGCATCTTGGCATCGGCAGAAATATTCCAGAACCTCTCGTTCGTGAACAACACCTTCGGAACTCGATAGAATGTGAATAGATCGGATTGCTGACCGTAAAAATAATCAAAACTCACACGGCTTCACCACCTTCTTTCTGCGGAAAACTTTCTGTTGTCAGCGGAATGCTGCGGAAAGTCGTATCCGTCTTTTCGTAAGGACATCGGGCAAAATAGTAGAAGCGGTATTCCTGTTCATACACATCCATATCAACGAAGCCCCACTTCACGCATAACCTTCTTCGTACACCAACCAATGCACGGGTGATCTCGCCCATAGGGACAGCCATCACATTCCGACTTGGGTTTCGGCGGCAAAGAGATTAAGTAGTAGCAATTATTTCTACCCAGACGGCAGCCCTTTCTGCCATTCGTCCAGAAGTAGCAGTAATGACAGTCGCTCGGCTTGTCTGCGGTATAAACAGGCTTGCTCAAATAAAACACCTCCAATCTCTTGTATTTGCCCATGGGTTTGGGCATAAAAAAAGAGCGCCTATCCATCCCCAATGCGGGGCAAATAGACGCTCTATGTACATAACGATATTTAATTTTATCTGCTATAACTGCATGGTATTCAAAACATCCGCCTTTTTTGATTAGCTGGATTTTTGGCACGATTTTGGGGCTGATTAGCAGGAAGGGCATTTTCATTAGCAAGAACAGCCCGTTTTCTGCTAAAAATTAGCTGGCGATTTTGTCTTATAACAACCGTTCGATTCTGGAGGGGTTGTCAAAAATCAAATTTTGGAGTAGAATTTTATCTCATACAGTGAAAGAGCTTTTTCGTAGCTTTTTATATAAGAAAAGCCGAAAACCCTTGAAAACAAAGGCTTTCGGCGTTGTTCACTGGCGTCCATAAGAGGATTTGAACCTCCGACCCCACGCTTAGGAGTATGGCTTACCATGTGATACACGGTTCGGATGTAACTTCCAATATCATCCCTTACGCAGAATGACTTGTAGTAAACGAACTTTATGGTGCAAAACACCTATTCTGACGCAGTTTTATGTGTCCGTTGGGTGGTCCTATTAGCAAATTCTTAGCAAGAGGACACCCAGCCAAAGCCGATTGCTACTGCCATTCTTCACTCCCTTAGTCAAAATGACAAGGCAAATACATGGAGGTTACTATGGACAAGAAAGAGAAAAAGTCACTGCCGGAACCGCGCACATACACCGTGGAACAGATTGCGGCCATGCTCAACATTGGCCGCACAACCGCATATCAGCTCGTCAAGCAGGAGGAGTTCAGGATCGTCCGCATAGGCAATGCGATCCGCGTTTCTAAGAAATCTTTTGACGAGTGGCTGGAAAGTTTGGAATTGTGAATATCGCAAGAAACGCCGTAGGCTCAAAAAACCTATGGCGTTTTTTTATACCCATTTTTGAAGGAGGCTGGCAATGAAACTGACAGAAGCAGAAATGAGGATGGTGTTTCAGATTGAAAGTACCAATCAGAACGCTGCCCTGAATGAGATTTACATGACATGGCGCTATGCGCCGAACCCGGCAACGAAAGAAACGGCGGAAGGCCTTCTGGACAAGCTCCGCCCCCTGTCGGATCAGGAGTGCATGGATTTGATCCGTAAGGTGCAGGCCGAATACCGTCTGCCGGAGAAAGCCCGCACCATCGGGGAAATGCTGGCAGAAGCCAGGCAACGATCCGGGGCGCAGAAGTTATCCGGCCATGACATTATGGCTTTGGAGCGTTTCGACCCGGCAACCAGACACATGATCGTCTTTGATGTTCTTACCCATGACTCGCCTGTTGGCTGGAAGGGTGAGAAAATGCGCCTGTTCCTGACCGACACCGGATACAGCAAGGCTTTGGAAAATCAGGAAAAGGGGCACATCAAAATCCGTAACCATGCGAAGGTGCTTTCCGGCGACCTCCACTATGACCATAAAGACCGTGAGAGGTAGCCGACTGAAAACTGTATCAAAATCAGTGGGATATCTTCTGTTTTTCCCTCTGTGGCTTGCGTTCTGAACAGGGCGTGGATGTTTTCCCATGCGGGAGAAAACGGAGGCATACAGACGGGTAAACCGCTCAAAATCAACACTTTTTATTTTCACAGGAAGGAGGTGCGAAGATGGCTGTTTTTCGTATTGAAAAGACCCGTGATTATACGGTCATGTCGAACCATCACTTGAAAGATCGAACGCTGACTCTGAAATCCAAAGGGCTGCTGTCCATGATGCTGTCGCTCCCTGACGAGTGGAATTACACCACCAGAGGTCTTGCGGCGATCTGTCGGGAAGGTGTGGACAGCATCGGTGCGGCGTTGAAGGAGCTGGAAACCCACGGGTATATCCGGCGTACACAGCTTCGGGATGAAAAAGGCAAGATCACGGATACCGAGTATGTGATTTACGAAATGCCTCAGGGCGAGCCGCCGTCAAGCCCAGGTACGCCTTTACCGGGTACGGCAAAGCCATATACGGAAAACCCGGATATGGGTATCCCGGATACGGCGGAACCGTGTACGGAAAACCCCGCACAATTAAATACTAAGAAATCAAGTAAAGAAACATCAAAGACTGATTTATCAAGTACAGAACTATCAAATCCTATCCAATCAAATCCCCCTACCCCCGCAGGGGCAAGGATGGGAACGGATCGGATGGGAGCCAGAGAATGTTATCGTGAAGTGATTTTGGATAACATCGAGTACAGCTATCTGGTGCAGGACAATCATATCGACCGTGAGCAGCTTGACGAGATTGTTGACCTGATCGTGGATACCGTGTGTTCTGCCCGCAAAGTCATCCGCATTGCCGGAGACGATTATCCGGCGGAGGTAGTAAAGTCCCGGTTTATGAAACTGGACAGTTCCCATGTTCAGTATGTCATGGACTGCATGAAGGACAACACCACCTATGTCCGCAATATCAAGAAATATCTTCTGGCGGCGCTGTATAACGCCCCGACCACCATCAACAGCTACTATTCTTCCCTGGTGCAGCACGATATGTACGGGGACGGACAAAGGGGGCGAGGCTAAATGCAGGAGGAAGTAACGCGGGGCGCCGTGACACTCATTGTTGACGGAGCCAAGCTCAGCGAGCAGGTGTTTGAAAAGGCGGTCAAAAAGTTTCTGGAAGAAATCCAGAAAAGCCAGAAGCCAAAAATCTACCGCGGCAGGCAAAGCCTTAAACAGCTTGCCAGCCAGAACGCCGGTCTTGCCAATATCGAGATCAGTGACAAGAATATCAAGGTTTTCTCCCGTGTGGCGAAGAAATACCATGTGGATTTTGCCTTGAAGAAAGACACCGCCGCAGAGCAGCCCCGTTACCTGGTCTTTTTCAAAAGCCGGGACGCGGATGCCATCACAGCGGCATTTCAGGAGTTTGCCAGCCGGAAAATGAGCCGTGAGGAAAAGCCCTCCATCCGGGAACGGTTGACCCAGGCGAAGGAACAGGCGGCGGAGAAAGCGGAACACCGCACCATTGACCGGGAGAAAGTAAAGGTCAAAGATCGGAGCGTGCAGAGATGAACATGAAAAAACTGTTTTTGCTGAATCTCCCGTATCTTCTGTTCGTGTATCCCTTCGATAAGCTGGCACAGGCTTTTCGGCTTGCGCCCGGCGCTGACCTCTCCGGCAAGCTGCTCTCCATCGGAGACGGCTTCACGGCGGCGTTTTCCTCCCCGTGGCTCAGTTTCCATCCCACGGACCTGCTGATCGGCATAGCCGGTGCGGTGGTCCTTCGCATGGCGGTCTACCTGAAAGGCAAGAACGCTAAGAAGTATCGCCACGGGATCGAGTATGGTTCTGCCCGCTGGGGGACTGCGGCGGATATCGCTCCCTACATGGACAAGGACTTTTTCCAGAACATCCCTATGACGCAGACGGAGCGGATCACGATGGCGAGCCGCCCAAAGCAGCCGAAGTATGCCAGAAATAAAAACATTCTGGTGATCGGTGGTTCCGGCAGCGGCAAGACGCGGTTCTTCTGCAAGCCGTCGCTGCTGCAAGCCCATTCATCCTATGTCTGCACCGATCCGAAAGGAACCTTGCTGCCGGAGATCGGTACTTTCCTGGAACGGAAGAAATACCGTATCAAGTGCCTCAACCTGATAAACTTCCGAAAATCCATGAGATACAACCCACTGGCCTACATTCGGTCAGAGAAGGATATCTTAAAACTGGTGAACGCCCTGATTATGAACACGAAGGGCGAAGGCGAAAAATCTTCGGAAGATTTCTGGGTCAAAGCGGAACGCCTCTATTATTCCGCGCTGATCGGCTACATCTGGTACGAGGCCACGGAGGAAGAAAAGAACTTCATCACGCTTCTGGACCTTATCAATGCCAGTGAAGCCAGAGAGGACGACGAGACTTATCAAAGCCCGGTGGACCTGCTTTTTTCTCAGTTGGAGGAACGGGAGCCGGACCACTTCGCCGTCAAGCAGTACCGCAAATTCAAGATGGCGGCGGGCAAAACCTTAAAATCCATTCTCATTTCCTGTGGCGCCCGGCTTGCTCCCTTCGACATCAAGGAGCTGCGGGACCTGATGGAATATGACGAACTGGAACTGGATACCCTGGGCGACCAAAAGACGGCGCTGTTTGTGATCCTGTCAGATACAGACAGCACTTTCAATTTCGTGGCCGCCCTCATGTATAGTCAGCTTTTCAATCTGCTCTGCGACAAGGCGGATGACTTCTACGGTGGGCGGCTGCCCGTCCATGTCCGTTTGATCCTGGACGAGTTTGCCAACATCGGCCAGATACCGAACTTTGATAAGCTGATCGCCACCATCCGAAGCCGTGAGATATCGGCTTCTATTATTTTGCAGTCGCAGAGCCAGTTAAAGACCATCTACAAGGACGCGGCAGATACCATTGTCGGTAACTGTGACAGCACTTTGTTTTTGGGAGGCAAGGAGAAATCCACGCTCAAGGAAATTTCGGAACTGCTGGGGAAAGAGACCATTGATCTCTATAACCAGTCCGAAAACCGGGGCAGCCAGGTTTCTCATGGCCTCAGTTATCAGAAATTAGGAAAGGAGTTGATGACCCAGGACGAATTGGCAGTGATGGACGGCGGCAAGTGTATCTTCATGCTGCGGGGCGTGCGCCCGTTCCTTTCGGACAAGTACGACCTCACCCGGCACCCGAATTACAGATACACGGCCGACGCCGACCCTAAAAATGTCTTTGACATGGAACGGTACATGAAGAAGCAGCGTGCCGTGGTAAAACCCACGGACACCTTCGATGTGTACGAGATTGACGCAACAACTTAACCCAAAATCAAAAACATTTTTTAGGAGGATTATTTTATGGAATTTTTCAACAGCGCAGTTGGTGTTTTGCAGACTCTCGTAGTGGCCCTGGGCGCAGGTCTTGGTATCTGGGGCGTTATCAACCTTCTGGAAGGTTACGGTCAGGACAACCCTGCTTCCAAAAGCCAGGGTATGAAACAGTTGATGGCCGGCGGCGGTGTCGCCCTCATCGGCATCACCCTTGTACCTCTGCTCTCCGGCCTGTTCGGTTGATCGTCCGGCGGTGATCGCTTATGGGCGGCATACTCGACAAACTCGATGAATGGCTCCGAGGGTTGCTCATCGAGGGGATCACGGGAAACCTGTCGGGCATGTTCGATACGGTCAATACCAAAGTAGGCGAGATCGCCGGTGAAGTGGGACAGACGCCGCTGGCATGGAACAGCGGCGTCTTTTCTATGATCCGAAACCTCTCTGAAACGGTGATCGTTCCAATCGCCGGGGTTATCCTGACATTCGTAATGTGTTATGAGCTGATCCAGCTTGTGACAGAGAAAAACAATCTGCATGATGTAGATACCTGGATGTTCTTCAAGTGGATTTTCAAAACCTTCTGTGCCGTTCTCATTGTGACGAACACATGGAACATCGTCATGGGTATCTTCGATGTGGGGCAAAGCGTTGTAAACAGTAGCGCAGGCGTCATCATCGGGAATACCTCCATTGATATCAGCAGCGTCATCACGGATATGGAGGCGCAGCTTGAAGCCCTGGGCACGGGAGAACTGTTCGGGCTGTGGTTCCAGTCCCTTTTTGTGGGACTTACCATGAACGCCCTTTCCATCTGTATCATGCTTGTCATCTACGGCCGCATGATTGAGGTGTATTTGACAACTTCCGTTGGACCAATTCCGCTTGCCACTATGACAAACCGGGATTGGAGCCATACAGGACAGAACTACTTGAAATCCCTGTTTGCATTGGCGTTCCAGGCATTTCTAATCATGGTGTGCGTGGGAATCTACTCTGTTTTGGTACAGAGTATCGCCACGGACGGAAACATCTCAGGCGCGATATGGGCCTGCATGGGCTACACGGTCCTGCTGTGCTTCGCCCTGTTCAAGACCGGCAGCCTCTCTAAGAGCCTGTTCGGAGCGCATTAAGGAGGCTTGATAAATTGGCGTATGTAACCATTCCAAAGGATTTGACGAAAGTAAAATCCAAAGTGCTGTTTGGGCTTACCAAACGGCAGCTTATATGTTTCGGAGCGGCGGCACTCATCGGAGTACCGCTTTTCTTTTTGCTCAGACGCACGGCCAGCAACAGCGCCGCCGCGTTCTGCATGATTATCGTCATGCTCCCGTTCTTTCTACTCGCCATGTATGAGCGGCACGGCCAACCCCTGGAAGTGGTAGCCGGACAGGTCATCCGCTGTATGTTCCTGCGGACGAAAGAGCGGCCTTACCAGACAAACAATTTCTATGTAGCCCTGGAGCGGCAGGCCCAGACGGAAAAGGAGGTGAAAGCCATTGTTCAGAAAGCGAAAGCCAGAGCCGCAGGCACGGCAGGCGGCAAAACCAGCGGTAAAGCTCACCGCCGCAGAAAAGCGTGAGATCAGCCGTATCCTGGAAACTGCCAGAGGCGACGGCAAGGTACATTCCGCGCAGGATACTTTACCTTTCCGACAGATGTACCCGGACGGTCTGTGCAAATTGGACGACCACACCTGGTCGAAGTGTATCGAGTTCGAGGATGTGAATTATCAGCTTGCAAAGCCCGACGACCAGACGGCGATTTTTGAAGCCCTCTGCGATATGTATAACGCCCATGATGCTTCTATCGGGATGCAGCTCTCCCTTGTGAGCCGCCGCATGAACCGGGAGGATTTTGTGAAGCGTATCGAGATTGCGGCGCAGGGAGATCACTTCGACCATATCCGTGAGCTTTACACGCAAATGCTCCGCAAGCAGCTTGAACGGGGCAACAACGGTCTTATCAAGACAAAGTACCTGACCCTCACCATCGAGGCACGGGACAGCAAAACCGCAAGGGCACGGTTTTCCCGGATCGTCATGGATGCCCTCAACCATTTCAAGGTCATGGGCGCTCTGGCAAAAGAGCTTGGCGGCAAGGAATGGCTGGAAATGCTCCACGGCATCCTGCACCCGGACGGGGAACGGTTTGCCTTTGAATGGAACTGGCTTGCCCCTTCCGGCCTGTCGGTCCAGGATTTTATCGCACCATCTTCCTTCCGCTTCGGTGAAGCACGGAAGTTCACAATGACAGATAAATTCTGTGCCGTATCTTTTCTGCAGATCAGCGCACCGGAAATGGATGACCGTATGCTCACCGAACTGCTGGATACAGACAGCGGGCTGCTTGTCAGCCTCCATATCCGCAGCATGGATCAGAACGAGGCGATCAAGACGGTCAAGCGGAAGATCACCGACATTGACAGTATGAAGATCGACGCGCAGAAAAAGGCGGTGCGGGAAGGTTTCGATATGGATATCATCCCCACCGATCTTGCCACCTACGCAGGTGAGGCAAAGAACATCCTCCGTGACCTGCAAAGCAGAAATGAGCGAATGTTCCTGATGACCTTCCTGGTGGTGAACTTCGCGGACAGCAAGCAAAAGCTGGAGAATGACCTTCTCCGTGCGGCAAGCGTGGCACAGAAATATAACTGCTCCCTGGTACGGCTGGACTTTCAGCAGGAGGACGGCTTCGTGTCGGCTCTGCCCCTGGGTGTCAACCGCATTAAGATACAGCGCGGACTTACCACTTCGGCGGTGGCGGTGTTCGTTCCCTTCACCACGCAGGAGATTTTCCACGGCGGTGAAGCCCTCTACTACGGGCTCAATGCCACTTCCGGCAATATGATCCTTGCCGACCGCAAAAAGCTGAAAACGCCCAACGGCATGATCTTAGGCACACCCGGCAGCGGCAAGAGTTTTTCCGCAAAGCGTTCCATCGTGGGTGTATTCCTGAACACAAAGGACGATATCCTGATCTGCGACCCGGAAGCGGAATATTTTCCGCTGGTGAACCGTCTGGAAGGTCAGGTCATCAAAATCTCACCTACCAGCACGCAGTATGTGAACCCTATGGATATCAACCTCAATTACAGCGAGGACGATAACCCGCTGGCGCTGAAATCCGACTTTATCCTGTCGTTCTGCGAACTGGCAGCAGGTGGCCGGAACGGTCTGGAGCCGGTGGAAAAGACGGTCATTGACCGTGCCGTGCGGATCGTGTACCGCCCCTATATCGCAGACCCCCGCCCGGAGAATATGCCGCTGCTGGAAGATTTGTATGACGAGATCAAACGGCAGCCGGAGCCGGAGGCGCAGCGGATCGCGGCAGCGCTGGAGCTGTATGTGCATGGCAGTCTGAATGTTTTTAATCACCGCACCAACGTGGATATCAACAACCGCATTGTCTGCTTCGATATCAAGGAGCTGGGAAAGCAGCTCAAAAGCCTGGGTATGCTGGTGATCCAGGATCAGGTGTGGAACCGTGTTTCCCAAAACCGGGATCAGGGCAAATCCACTTGGTACTTCGTGGACGAGTTCCATCTTCTGCTACGAGGCGAGGTTGGTTCTTGGAGTGTGGAAATTTGGAAACGCTTTCGTAAATGGGGCGGAATCCCCACGGGGATCACGCAGAACATCAAGGACCTGCTTTCCTCCCCGGAGATCGAGAACATCTTTGAAAACAGCGATTTTGTGTACCTTCTGAACCAGGCCAGCGGAGACAGAAAAATCCTCTGCGAGCGCCTGAACATCTCCAATCAGCAGGCGGCGCATATCAGCAACGCAGGCCCCGGCGAGGGGCTGATCTTCTTTGGTAATGTGATCCTTCCTTTTGTGGATGACTTCCCGAAGGACAACGAGCTTTACAGCATTATGACAACAAAACTTGGTGAAACCGGGAAAGGAGAAAACGAACATGAATGATCCCCGCTATTTGCATACGGAAGAAAAACAGGAGGGCGAAACCTTCTTTGATGTGATGAACCGTCTGATTGCCAGAAGCAAGGCGGTCACGGCAGATATGGAGGCGGTCCTTGCAGAGCTGGAAAGTGAGATCGAACCGTTCCGTGCGCCGAAGGACCATGAATAAACTGACCCATGTGAGCCTGTTTTCCGGCATTGGCGGTCTGGACCTGGCGGCGGAGGCTGCCGGGTTTGAAACCGTCTGCCAGTGTGAGTGGGCGGATTTCCCGCACTCCGTCCTCTCCGCACGATGGCCGGATGTTCCCAGGTTCCGGGATATCACTACTTTCACGAAGGAGGCGTTTTTTGAAAAAACAGGACTTGAAACAGTTACCGTTATCTCAGGCGGCTTTCCCTGTCAGCCCTTCTCCACCGCCGGAAAACGGAAGGGCTTTGCGGATGAACGCTACCTGTGGCCGGAAATGTGCCGCGTTATTACCGAGCTGCGGCCCCGTTGGGTGCTTGGGGAAAATGTTGCTGGCTTCATCAATATGGGGCTCGACAAAACGATCTTTGACCTGGCAAAAGCGGGATACGCTGTTCTCCCATTCGTATTTCCGGCTTGCGGTGTCGGCGCATGGCATGAGCGCCAGCGAACTTTTATCGTCGCGGCTGATGTTTCCCACACCCCTTGCCTCAGACAACAACACCGCCAGGGATGCGGCAAGCCTGGATGTGTTCCTGTCGGACAATGGAATATTCCGCAAGAGGAACCGAAACGGGGCGATCTGGAGCCTCAGTCTGTCGGCGGCGGTATTCTATCTGACCCCGGTGGCGTCGGACGGTTTCCGCTCGACCTTGAAGCCGTCGGCCTTCGATCCGGCGAAGAAGGACGGGAACCTGTCGGCGCAGATCATCTCCCAGGAACAGCCGGTATCCGAAACGGCGGCGCTGAACCCGGATTGGGTGGAATGGCTCATGGGTTTCCCGAAAGGATGGACGGACGTATCCTCTGGGCTGACGAGCCGGAAGGAATCCCCCGCATGACCGAGCGCATGGATGACCGGGCGCTGCGGCTGAAAACTTTGGGAAATGCGGTTTGCCCGCCCCAGGCCTATCCCATTTTTCGCTATATCGCCATGATCGAGAATGGCACCTGCGGCGACTTTTGCCCCTATGGAAAGGAAGGTGACTGCCTATGAGGGAACTGAAAGCGACCGATAAGATCACGCAGAAAATGACCCGTGACGGTGCGGTATCGGAAAACCTTGCCACGGGAGAGGTGGAACATATCAGCAGCCGGGAGCCGGAAACGGAGCTGTCCGCTTCTTCGGAAGAATCCGCTGGCGCTGCGGCTGACCTCGCCCTGCGTGCGGCGGAACACCATGAGAAGAAAAGCGCACGAAAGGCGGAAAAGGCTGACACCCAGGCGGTGCGGGATGGTTCTGCCGCAAGGCAGCGCCCGTCCTCCCGCCTGCAATTTACCGAGGAAGAACGTGCCGATCCCGTACTTGGAAAGTACATTGACCGTTCCGACCGTGCGGCGGACAGGCTGGACGCGGCAAAAGCCGCTATCCCCACAAAGAAAGTTCTCCGTACCGAGCGTGTTTTTGACGAGACAGCCGGAAAAGGCAAAACGCAGCTTCACTTTGAAGAAGTGGAGAAACGCCCCAACGGACGCCTGCGGCACAATCCGCTTTCTCGGCCGGTCCATGAGATCGTCCACGCTGCCCATGCGAAGGTGCATGAGGTGGAACAGGAAAATGTGGGTGTTGAAGCCGGACACAAGGGCGAGGTGCTGACGGAGCGTGGGCTTGCCTACGGAAAAGGCAAAGTCCGTGCCGCCGTCCACCATCACCGCACAAAGCCCTGGCGTGATGCGGCGAAGGCAGAGCAGGCTTCTTTTAAGGCAAACGCCGACTACCTTTACCAAAAGGCACTGCATGATGATCCTGTATTGGCGGCTTCTAACCCGATATCCCGCTTTCTGCAGAAACAGCGGATCAAGCGGAACTATGCAAAGGAGCTGCGACAGGCAGAGAAAACCGCAAAGAACACAGCGGCCACAGCGAAAAGTGCGGCGCAGAAAGCAAAGGACGCCTTCAAGGAAACATTCCTCTACATCAAACACCATAGCCGGGCGGTGCTGTTGGTGATCGGCATTGGCGCCTGTGTTGCTCTGCTGTTTGGCGGGGTATCTTCCTGTTCCATGATGGCAGGCTCCGGTGTGGGCGGTGTATTTACTTCCTCTTATCTCTCCGAGGACACGGATATGCTGGCTGCAGAGGCGGCCTACTGCGAACTGGAGCAGGAGCTTCAATATGAGCTGGACCACTATGAGGCTCTGCACCCCGGATATGACGAATACCGTTTTGATCTGGACGAGATCGAGCATGACCCTTATGTGCTGATCTCCATTCTCACGGCGTTCCATGAAGGGGTGTTCACCATCGACGAGGTTCAGGCTGAATTGCAAATGTTCTTTGAAAAGCAGTATATCCTGACGCAGACCGTGGAGGTGGAGGTACGCTATCGGACGGAGACACGGACAGACAGCGAAGGAAACGACTATGACGTGGAAGTACCGTACAACTACTATATCTGCAATGTGAAGCTGGAAAACTTCGATCTTTCCCATGTGCCGGTCTACATCATGGACGAAGAAACGCTTTCCCTGTATGCGGTCTATATGGCGACGCTGGGAAACCGGGAAGATTTATTCCCCGGCTCCGGCTATGTGGACAAGTACACCAAACCGCCCACCACCTATGATATCCCGCCTTCCGCACTGGAAGATGAAACCTTTGCAGCGCTCATTACCGAGGCGGAGAAGTACATCGGCTATCCTTATGTCTGGGGCGGCAGCAATCCGAACACTTCTTTTGATTGCTCCGGCTTCGTATCCTGGGCGCTGACGCAAAGCGGCGTCTGCAATACGGGCAGGCTGGGAGCCCAAGGACTCTACAATATTTCCACCCCGGTAGCCTCTGCCAACGCAAGACCCGGCGACCTGATCTTTTTCGTCGGTACTTACGATACGCCGGGCGTTTCCCATGTGGGTATCTATGTGGGCGGCGGAAAAATGCTGCACTGCGGCGACCCCATCCAGTATGCAGATATCAACACAAGCTACTGGCAATCCCACTTTTACGCTTTCGGGCGACCGCCCTACAACTAAAAAACGATATGGAGGTAATTTGATTTATGGCAACGACACAGAAGATCCGCAATGACATTGCGAAAACCAAAGAAAAGATCGCGGAGCAGCAGAAACGCCTTCGTGCGCTGGAGGCCCAGCTTGCGGAGGAAGAAAATCTGGAAATCGTCCGCATGGTGAAAGCCGTGAAGATGGACAACAAGGAGCTGACCGCTTTCCTGAAAGCCTATGCCAGCGGCATGATCTCCCTGCCGGAAGGTATGCTGCAGGAGGGAGACACCGAGAATGAGAAAACGGAGGGATACGAGGATGAAGCATAACTTTATGGCAAAAATGGTATCGGCTCTTTTGGCGGTGGTGCTCAGCACTGCCGCTTTTTCTGTCACCGCCTTTGCCAGCGGCGGCGAGGAAAGCACGGAGTCCGTGGCTGAACAGGAAACGGCTGGGGATGTTTCTGATCTGCTTTCCGATCTGGCCGGCAACCAGGTCACGGTATCCGTCACCGAGGATGGTATCCAGTTCAGTTCCGGCGAAAAGGACTCCGGGCAGACCGGCACCGTCACCACGGGCGGCGGCAATCTGAATGTCCGCACGGGCGCCGGAATGGATTATACCGCCTTCGCCCAGCTTCCCAACGGAACGACCGTGAAGGTGATCGGCACGGACGGCGACTGGCTGAAGGTCATCCTGCCGGAAAAGGTCGGCTATGTCTATTCCGGCTACATGACGGTAAGTGACGGCGAGGCTGGTTCCGGGGAAGGTTCTTTCTCTCTGGACACGGAAACGCTGGAAAATCTGCTGGGTATGCTGGGCGGCGGTTTGAATGGCGGTGCCGCCCTGACGCCGGACGGGAACCTGTCGCTGATTGACGATATTGGCAGCCCGACCGCCAGCGGCAAGCAGTTTATTACAGTGGCAACGAAGAACGGCAATGTGTTCTATCTCATTATCGACCGTGACGATGAGGGCGAGGAAACCGTGCATTTTCTGAACCAGGTGGATGAAGCCGACCTCATGGCGCTTACGGAGGATGGAGAAAAGGCGGAAACACCTATTGTCTGCACCTGTACGGAGAAGTGCCAGGCCGGAGCGGTCAATACCGCTTGCCCGGTCTGCGTAAAAAATCTTAGTGAATGTGTTGGCACAGAACAGAAAGCTGCGGAGCCCACCGAACCGGAGAATCCGGAACCCGAAAAGAAAAGCAATACCGGGGCGATCCTGGCGGTGCTGCTGATCCTTGCAGCCGGAGGCGGCGCGGCAGTCTATTTCCTGGTGCTGAAACCGAAGCAGGGAAAGAAAGTTCCCGCTGATCTGGATGATTTCGACCTGGAGGATGAAGAAGAATATTTGACTGAGGACGAGGAAACGGAGGAAAAGAATGAGTAAACTGATTATCGCAGAAAAACCGAGTGTGGCAAAATCTATCGCATCGGCCCTGGGTGCTTCATCCAGGGCCGATGGCTTTTATGAGGGCAACGGTCTTCTCGTATCCTGGTGTGTGGGGCACTTGGTATCCCCGATGGATGCGGGCGGCTATGACGAGCGTTTCAAGAAATGGCGCTATGATGATCTCCCCATTCTGCCGGAGCCGTTCCGTTATGTGCTGGCGCCTGGCAAGGAGGACGCTTTTGAAAATCTCTGCGCCCTGATGGACCGCCCCGATGTGGATACCATCGTCAATGCCTGTGACGCCGGGCGTGAAGGTGAGCTGATCTTCCGTCTGGTGTATGAAATGACCGGCTGCCGCAAGCCGGTCCTCCGTCTCTGGATTTCCTCGATGGAGGACAGCGCTATCCGGGAGGGCTTTTCTGATCTGCGCCCCGGCACCGATTATGAAGCCCTGTATCAATCTGCCCTCTGCCGCCAGAAAGCGGATTGGATGGTGGGGATCAACGCCACGCGCCTTTTCTCCGTTCTCTATCACCGCACCTTGAATGTGGGCCGTGTTCAGACCCCCACACTGGCAATGCTGGCGGAGCGTGACGCGAAGATCACGCTGTTTCACAAGGAAAAATATCATCTGCTGCGCTTGGTGCTGGACGGAGCCGAAGCAGTGTCGGAGAAATTCACCGATCCGGCAGAGGCGGAACAGGCAGCGGCCATGTGCAAGGGTGCGGCCGTCACCTGTACCTCTGTCACGAAGGAACAGAAGAAAGAACAGCCGCCGAAGCTCTATGATCTCACCACCTTGCAGAGGGAGGCAAACCGCCTGTTCGGATACACGGCAAAGCAGACCCTTGACTACGCCCAGAGCCTCTACGAAAAGAAGCTGCTGACCTATCCCCGCACGGACAGCCGGTATCTGACCTCCGACATGGCGGAAACGGCCTCCTGTGTGATCCACCTGGCGGCAAAGCTGCCGCCCTTTGGTGGCTGCACAAACTTCTTCCCGCTGGTGGAGGCCATGATCTCCGACAAAGATGTATCCGACCACCACGCTATCATCCCCACGATGGAGATTGAAAAAACGGATATCAAGGCTCTGCCTCTGGGAGAACGCAATTTGTTCCTGTTGGTCTGCTGCAAGCTGCTGTGTGCATCGGCGGAGCCGTATGTGTATGAGGCGGTCACGGCCACCTTTGACTGCGGTGGCCAGTCCTTCACCGCAAAGGGCAAGCGCATCCTCTCCGAAGGTTGGCGGGAGATTGACCGCATTTTCCGTACCTCCCTGAAGGAAAAAACTGCGGACGGAGACGGCGGCACGCTCCCGGACTTCACCAAAGGGCAGACTTTTGGCGGTGCGGAGGTTGCTGTTACCGAGCATTTTACCCAGCCGCCGAAGCCCTACTCCGAAGATACCCTCCTGTCCGCTATGGAGAACGCAGGCAAGGAGGATATACCGGACGAAGCCGAGCGAAAAGGTCTTGGCACGCCTGCGACCAGGGCGGCTATCATCGAAAAGCTGGTGGCAGCCGGATTTGTGGAGCGCAAGGGCAAGAGCCTGATCCCCACCAAAGCCGGCATCAACCTTGTCACGGTCCTGCCGGAGCCGCTGACCTCTCCCATGCTGACAGCGGAATGGGAACAGAAATTGACGGATATCGCAAAAGGTAGCACTGCCCCGGATACTTTCATGGACGGTATTCGCACGATGGTCCAGGAGATTGTGTCCACCTATTCCTGCATTTCCGAGGACGGCAAAAAGCTGTTTGCCCCGGAGAAGGAAGTGATCGGTACCTGCCCTCGCTGCGGCCAGCCGGTCTATGAGGGGAAGAAAAACTTTGCCTGTTCGGATCGGTCCTGTGGTTTTGTTCTCTGGAAAAATGACCGCTTCTGGACGAGCCGCAAGAAGGAACTGACAAAGAAGATGGCAACGGACCTTCTGAAAAAGGGGCGTACCAATGTCAAGGGAATGTGGTCTGAAAAGAAACAGGCCACTTATGACGCTGCGGTGATCCTGGATGACACGGGCGGCAAGTACATCAATTTCAAGCTGGAATTTCCGAAAAGAAAGGAAGGTGTCAATGGCAGAAAATAAGACTTTGGAACATTTACCTGAAATGAGGGCGGCGGTGGCTGCCCTCTCCCCGGAGGATCGGGAACTGTTAGCGGCGGTGCAGACCTCGCCCTTCAAGCTGACAACACCAGAGCAGTTTAAGGCGTTTGCGGACAACATCGACTATTTCGTATTTGAACCCAATATCCACGATCTGAACGATCTGGGGTGGCGGTATCTGGCACAGCACATGGATATGCTGCTGCCACCGGAACTTCTGAAAGCAATCGACCCTGTTCCGTTTGGCAAGTACGCCATGCAGGAGGAACAGGGCCATTTTACGGAACACGGATATATTTCTCTTTCCGGCGACGAGTGGGTGCATGAACGCCCTGCGGAGCCGGAGAAAAAGCCCTCCATCCGGGAACGGCTGGAACAGGGCAAGAAGGAATGTGCAGAGAAAAGCAAGGCGCAGCCCCATAAGGAAAAATCTGCGCCGGAGCTGTAAGGAGGTGCTGATATGCCATATTACGATCACAACAAGGATTATCCCTTTGCCGCTTTTATCACCAATCTTGGGAAATATAACGAGGGCGAGCTTGTGGGCGAGTGGGTGAAGTTTCCCACCACCGCCGAGGAATTGAAGGAAGTGTTTAAGCGGATCGGGATCGGCCAGAAGGATGACTTCGGCCAGCCCTATGAGGAATGGTTCATCACGGACTATGACTGCTATGTGGACGGTCTTTACAGTAAGCTGGGTGAATATGAGAGTCTGGACGAGCTGAATTATCTGGCGTCGAAGCTGGATGAAATGAGCGAAAGCGAATACGCACAGTTTCAGGCCGGTATGGAAATGGGCGACCATTGCGGCAGCCTGCAGGAGATCATCAACCTCACCGAAAATCTGGACTGTTATGAGGTTTACCCCGATATCCATGACTATGACGATCTGGGCCGCTATTACATCGAAGAACTGGACGTTATGCAGGTGCCAGAGCATTTGCAGAATTACATCGATTATGAGGCCTACGGCCGGGACGTTGCGTTGGAGGAAAACGGCACCTTCACGGATCAGGGCTATGTGCGTGATACGGGTGACAGTTTCCATGAGTATTACGACGGTGAGCGCGGCAGTATCCCCGACGAGTACCGGGTGATGACCTTCCAGGATGATCTTCCCGAAGAAGAAAAATCCGAGTGGGCCATGGATATCGCCTTTGACATGGACGAGTTTTTCCGTCAGAACGATCCGCAGTATGCGGCGGAGCACCCGGAGACGCACGCCGCAAAGGAAGAACTGTATGAAAATCTGATGGCCGGACGCATTTCCGCTTTGGATGAAAAGCTGGCAGCACTGGGGCAGACGCAGGAGGACTATCTTCCTTCGGAGATTGAAAAGTTCAAGGATGCCACGTGCTATGAGGAATTTCTTGATTTTGATCCGACGGAGGTCAAGGCCGCTTTGGATGACCCGGAGAAGTCCCATGCGGATGAAATGCTGTCCGCTGCGGAGAAGGTTGCCTCGGAAAAGATGACTGTGCTTGTAGTGGAGCCTATGAAGGAACCCTATGTGAAGGAGATTGACCCCGATCTCCATTCCCTGCAGGCGGAGGTCGGCGGAGACATTGGCGCAACTTATCCCTATTCTGACCCGGTGGCGCTGGTTTGCAATGATGAAGGAAAGCTCATAGGGCTTGACCTGAACCGTGGGCTGCGGGATGAAAATGGAGAAATTTATGATATCGTAGCAGGGACTTTCCTGGTGGTTGGACTTGGTGAGGAAGATTTTGCCTCCCTGTCCCCGGAACTGATTCAGAAATACACGGAACAGTTCAAAACGCCGGAACGATTTATGCAGATCAATGGCAATATCGTTGTTCTTCCTGTCCCAGCAGAGAAGCAAGACCTCGCTTACCTGCCAGACCGTTTTGAGACCGGCGAGCGCATCCAAACGCCCAGGGGCAGCTTTCAGGTGACGGCTATGAGCCGGGAGCAGATGGAGGCGGCCGGTTACGGCGTCCACCATATTTCCGATGATGGAAAGTATCTTATCATGGGAAACGGCACACGGGCCTTTGCCGTGGCAGCGGAACAGCCGGAAAAGGACAATCCTCTCCGCACCGCTGAAATGACGCTGGAGGATGACTACGGCATGATCGACGGCGTTATCAACAACGGCAGACGCGGCGAAGACTTGGAAAAAGCCCAGGAGTATGCAGAGCGGACAACGCCAGAGAAGTCTTCCATCCGTGAGCGGTTGGAGGACGCCAAACGGGAATGTGCCGAGCATAAGCCCCAGGAGGGCAAAAAGCCTGGCCGTGATGTGCCGGAGCATGACTGCCTATGAGCCGAAGCAAGAAGTGGAGGCTGGAATGGGCGTTCTTCCTGGGTGAGAACGGCAGGCGGCAGTATAACCATATCTGTAAAAAATGTGTTCACGGCTGCAAGCAGAGTTTCCGGGCGTGTCTGGTCGCTTGTCCGCATTACAATTCCAAACGGTCTAAAATATGTGAAGATAAGGGTGGAAAAACCGCAGAATAATTCCCTGTATTCATATTTTCAAAGGGAGCCTTTATGATTTCTCATGTGTCGGTCTGCTTGCTGGCACATAGAGAAAATGGCTCGATTCCAAACACTTTCTGATACACAAAACGGGAGTACAGCTTTTCGGTTCATCCGATTGGCTGTACTCCTGCTTTTTCTTTTTGCTATCATCAAATTACTTTAACACGGTTCTGTTGTTTGAACAGGGGTACAAATTGTACCTCCGTTCAAAAGGAATTTCCATAGTATTTTCTCATTAGGATTGGATAGGAAAGGATGGATAGCCACCGTAGTAGGCGTTGTGGGAATGTGCGTAAACTGTCAAGATTGCGAGGCTGTGGGAAAGCTGTTTGCAGACCTGTGGGAAAAGGCTTGTCTTTTTCCATTAGGTTGTGAATGGCTTTTCCATCGGCACGAGCGGCAGTTTTCCATATTTCCATAACGCAAAAAATCATCCAACGATCAGCCGGTACACCGTCAGCGGCACATACCATACCGCCACAATCAACCGCCATGCCAGAACGAAACCGCCTATCACGCCGCCGATAATAAAGTTCAATGCAAACAGGGCGATCCCTCCACCCAGGGAGCCGCCGCCCGGCACGATCCAGAGGCACATCCGATGGAGGCCAAACGGCAGCCCGCAGAGTATCCAGAGCCATACATAGTCAAGCTCTCCGTTCTTCACGCAGGCAGATTTGAAGATACAATACAGGATCAGCGCCACGATTACGGGCAGTACACTTTTGAAGAAAAATGCTTTGATTGCTTCGCTTCTTGTCATCGGTAAAACCTCCTTCCGCAGTTCCATTATACAGGATGCCGGGAGCTGCGCCCAGTGTCTTTCAGAGAAAATTATTCCAGCTCATGCCGCCGCTGTTGTTCCTGTTCCTTTGGAACGGCCAGCAGCACATCCACATTCTGCTTGACGGTATCGTATTCCTGGGCTTCGGTTCTTGCGGTTTTGTACTCCGTAAGGAGCCGTTCCTTTTCTGCGTTGAGATTAGCAAGCTCCGTTTTCATGCTTTCCGTTGTCGGCAGCGGCACAGCCCCCAGCCGTTTCAATTCTCTGGCGGCTGCTTCAAAAAGGATGATCTCGCTCTCATGCCCCCGCAGAAACTTTTCTTTGTCATTTGATTTGCGGTATCGGTCATAGAGCGGTTTTAGCTGACGGTAAGTTCCGGCGTGCTTCATCACAAGGGCAAGTTCGGTGCTTCTGCTTTCTACCCGCTTGATCTCTGCATGAGCGGTATCTCTCCGTGCGGATAATGCGGCCAGTTTACTTTCCAGTTCTCCATAGTTGCTTATCCCGTGCTCGGTCAGGAAATTCATGGTCTTGGCGGCCTGTTTCAGATTGTTCAGCTTCGCCCAATGGGTAAAGCCTGCGCTCTGCTGCGCCTTGATGTTGTTCTGAATATCAATGAGCAGGCTGATCTTTCCGTTCTGCGGTTTCGGCTGGTGGGAAGGTCTGGAACGTCCGGCAATCCGGGCGGCAAGGGCTTCTTCGGTGTAGTCCACACCCAGGGTTTTCAGACGGGTGAATCGTTCCTGATCCGGCGCTCTGGCGGAGATATATTTGCCCCGCTTGATCTCATAGCCTTCTCTCTGCAGGCGATGAAGCAGTTCTTCTAAATCGGAACAGGCTGGCAGGAGTCGGTCGATGGCCGCTTTCAGCTTTGCCTTATAGCTGGTGCCGTTCTGCGCAGCCTGATGTTCAATATAGCTCTTGCCCTTGTCCTGTCCGGGGATGATGACAGACAGACCGTGTTCCTTGCAAAGCCGGTCGGAGGTGCGGCGGATATAGTGATAACTCCGCTTGTTGGAATGATAGTGCTTGTGATCCGTAAAGCTGACCGCATTGAAAATCAGGTGGTTATGAACATGATCTTTGTCTATATGGGTGGTAAGTACAAATTCATACTTGCCGCCCAGGATTTCTTTTGCAAGCTCCATGCCGATCTCATGGGCCTGTTCCGGCGTAACCTCCCCAGGCTGAAAGGCTTGGATCAGGTGACGCCCCAGGTTCGTTCCCTTGTCGATGGCATGGCGGCGGGTCCAGGAAAATTCGATATCCGCAGTTTCGGCGGCACAGCCATAGGAAGAAACAAGCAGCTTTCCGTCCGTCTTTTCCGGGTTACAGATATAGTCAATGGCGGCTTTCAGCGTTGACTTGATAGGATGTGTCTTTGTAACTGCCATATCTCATCCAGCCTTTCCCGTATCTCGTCAATGTCGGCCTGATACGCAGGACCTCCGGCGTTGATCCGCTTGGCAATCTGGTTGATATTCCGACCAATGGCGGAAAGCTCTTTGGTAAATGCCTTGATATCTGCGGTGTCCGTATAGATGATATATCCGTCAATCGCCATCTTGCGGAGGTAAGCGCCATATCTGCGTGTGGGTAACTGGCTCATTTTTTCGTCTATGAGCCGTTTTTCGTCCTCCGTGACATAGAATTTTATTTGAATATTTCGCTTTCGGTTTGCCATGCGCCGCCTCCGTTCTTTATAAGGGTTTGGGACTATCCCAACAAGCAATTTTGAATTTTCGGGTAAGGGACCTGAAAATCTCAAAATTCGCAAGCGGGTACTCGCTTGCTGTGCTTGCTACCGTATCTTATCCCTACTTATAAAGCGTTGCGGAAGCCCCAAAATGCCCGCAAAATAAGAAAAACAGAGGATGTTCAGACACCCTCCGTTTCTTCATTCGGCTTTTCAATTTTTAAGGCCCCGTCACAATGTTCACCTTTTCGGCTAAATCTTTTCGTGCAAGGTTCTTCGCCTTCCGTGCTTCTTTTACATCCGCACCGAAGGTTTCAAAGCCAGGGCAGTCTTTAACTTTTGCCATTCAACATCACCCATATACATTCTATATTTCATAGTTTGCACATGGAATGATGCTATATGCTTCTTATCTACATTTTATAATTCAACATAAAATCAGACGAGCGCCAGAGTAAACTCTGGCGCTCATTTTACTTTCGTTGTGCGTTTTTTCTGTACTCTAATGGTAACAATCCAGTGCTTTTGCGGAATAATTCTGCAAATCGGCTTGAAGTGGAATAACCTACTGTTTGGGCAACTTGCCCTACTGTCAACTCTGTGTATGCCAGCAGATATTCTGCTTGGCTCATACGCCTCTGCTGAACATACTCTGTGATGGTGCAGTCGTAGTATTTCTTAAAACAGCTTTTGAGCTTTGTTGTTCCCATGCAGGCAATCTGTGTTAGCCGTTCCAGGGGAATATCAAAAGCATAGTGGTCGCTAAGATAAGCGGCAACTATTTGAAGATTTTCAATATCCTGTTGAGAGAGCTTATGGGCTGGTTTATCAGGATGTTTCTTCTGATATTCAACCACCATTGAAACAGCTTCTGCAACTTTACCCTCATAAAAAAGTTTTGCGGCAATCCCTTCCCCGCGATAGTCTTTGATTTCTGTGAGTAACCGTGACATTTCTGGAAAGTCGGAAGTTTGGTCGATCTTCCGAAATGCATCCACAGGATTGATCTGCGCCTCTGGGTACAGTTTTTTCAGGTAGTCTTCATAATATGCCGGTGCAATCTCAATTCCAACCGAACGGATTGGAATATTTTTATGTATCAAAGCCTTGTATGGAGCGTAGCCGCCAATAAATGTTTTGATACAACCGGCAGACAGCCTACGGTATGGAGATAATTCCTCCCCGGAAATAGAGTCATACCGAGTGATACTCAGACATTCCGGCAGGGAGCATTCCAACATGAAATCTTCGTGGAAGGAAAAGTTGTGGATTTTAATATCATATAGGTCTTTCTGTCCATAAGTCCAGTAGGTGCCTTCTCCAACTTCGGGAGAAAGTTTCCAGCAGTCACCTAATGCCCCATATTGCTGATTGTCTGGGTCACGGATAAAACCGTGTTCAATCAGCAGAGGCGTATAAAATTGGTCGATAATTTCAGACATAAAACAGACCGCCTCCTTTTTGCAACGATTGGACGAACTTTTGAAAGGAACAGACGAACATCGTCGGAACCCATTGAATGTTGTTCGATAAATGCGTATTGTATTAGAGGATGGTTAGAGCTATCTAACCAAAGAATATCACAAACCACTTGTTGAGTCAAGACAACGAAAGGTAGGAGGTCAAAATGAGTAATCAAGTAAATTCTATAAACAGGGGTCTGACAGTGAAAGACCTTGTGACGACAGGTATTTTTACTGCACTGTTATTTGTTTTTGTATTGGTGGGCGGCGTCTTTTTTGCAACGAATCCTGTACTTACTTTTTTCATGCCGGCAGGAGGTGGGCTGCTTGCTGGCCCCATTTATCTTTTGCTGATTGCAAAAGTACATAAGCGTTGGAGCCTTTCTATAATGGGCATTATCATGGGTATTATTTGGTTCGTGACCGGTATGCACTGGGCTTTTGCATTGGGCTACCTGATCATGGCGATTGTCGCGGACTTTGTTGCTGGTGCAGGGCAGTACAAAAGCAAAAAACTCAACAGCCTGTCTTATATCCTGTTCTCTCTCGGCGGCACTGGTTCGTATATCGTGTTCTTTGTTGACCCCAACGGCTGGGCACAGACTATGCTGGGAAACGGAACTGAACAGGGCTACATCGACACCATGCAGGCAACTGCAAATACTGGCATCCTGATTGCCATGTTCGCTGCTGTTATCATTACATCTGCAATCAGCGCTTTTGTAGGCTGCAAAATGCTGAAAAAGCAGTTTGAAAAAGCAGGTATTACAGCATGAGCGGTAAACGCCACAAGAAAGGGCTTTGGCTCGACCCACGGGCCAAGCTCTTTCTTATTCTTATATGTGTTTTATCGTCCATGTTCGCTCCTTCACTTGCATATCAATTTGTCCTTGTTATGCTGATTGCGATATTGGGTGCTTTCTTTGGAAAGTGGAAATATGTCATTAAGGCTGTATGCTTTTATGCGGTCATCTGTGTCCTGACAGTTTGGATCATGGCAGAAATGACAGGCACGCTGCGGACAATGTTTATTGCCTTTTTAGGATTGTTTCATAAGGTCTATGCGTGCGGAACCTTGGCTGGGATTGTTCTGACTACTACAAAAGTCAATGAGTTCCTGTCTGCTATGAACCGTGTCCACGCACCCAAAAAGTTAGTAATTCCTATGGCAGTTATGCTGCGGTACATTCCAACTATTCAAGAGGACTGGCGATATATCAAGGATGCTATGCGGATGAGAGATGTTTCACCTTCTCTGGCGGGCTTTTTAGCACATCCGGGCATGACGGTTGAGTGTATTTATGTGCCTTTGTTGATGGCAGCTTCAAAAGCAGCGGATGATCTTTCTGTTGCTTCTGTCACTCGTGGAATTGAAAATCCCAATCCACGCACCTGTCTTGTCCAGATAAAATGCGGAGTTGCCGATTGGGGTGTCATGGCCGTTGCCGTAGCTTATCTGATTTTTGAATTATGTGTGCGGGGAGGTGTGATTGGTTGATTGAGTTTGAAAATGTATCGTTTTCCTATACGGGGCAGGAACATGGTGGGCTGCATGACATCAATTTGAAAATTTCGGACGGAGAATGCGTCCTGTTCTGTGGCCGCAGCGGGTGCGGAAAAACAACGATTACAAGGCTGGTGAATGGACTAATCCCTCAGTTTTATCAGGGAGAGCTTCATGGCCGTGTGCTGGTAGATGGTCAGGAAATCAGCAATATCCCTATGTATCAGATTGCCGCTAAGGTTGGCTCCGTTTTCCAAAATCCACGGACGCAGTTTTTCAATGTTGATACAGACAGCGAGATTGCCTTTGGAATTGAAAATGAAGCTCGCCCTCCTAAGAAATTGGCTGAGCGAGTAGAGCAGACAACTGAAGATTTGCGTATTCAAAAGCTACGGAACAGGAATATTTTTGAGTTGTCCGGCGGAGAAAAGCAGAAAATCGCCTTTGCTTCTGTTTATGCCATGAACCCACAGATTTATCTACTGGATGAACCATCATCTAATCTGGATATGACTTCGATCCAAGAACTAAAGGAACATTTGCGGCTGATAAAAAAACAGGGCAAAACAATTTTGATAGCGGAACATCGTCTGTACTACCTGACGGAGTTGGCTGACCGAATTGTTTATCTGGAAAAAGGAGAAATCAAAGGAATATACACCCCGGAAGAATTTCGGCAGCTATCTGAACCTGACCGTGAACACATGGGGCTGCGGGCTGTTGATCTACAGGCGGTATTCCCACCAAAAGCCCACTTGCCTGCGCCTACCCCTGTATTGGAGCTGCGGAATGTGACGCTCCGTTACAAGAAGCAAACCATTTTGCATGACATTGGACTATCCGCCGGAAGAGGCGAAGTGATTGGCGTAGTTGGACATAACGGAGCTGGAAAAACTACATTTTCCCGCGCTCTCTGTGGGCTTCACAAAGACTGTGATGGACAATTCTTGTGGGAAAGAAAGCCGATTGAGCGTAAGGCAAGGCTAAAACGCTCCTACATGGTTATGCAGGATGTGAATTATGAACTTTTCGCTGACAGTGTGGAGGCAGAGTGTTCCTTTGGTATACGCAATCCAGATCAAACACTGGTAAATGCAACTTTGGAGGAATTGGGCCTTGCCCCATACCGGAAGCGCCATCCAAACACGCTTTCCGGCGGTCAAAAGCAACGAGTAGCAGTGGCTGTCAGCATGATTTGTGGGAAAGACTTGCTTGTATTTGATGAACCGACCAGCGGTCTTGACTTTGACAGTATGACGCAGGTGGCGGGACTGATCCGGCGATTATCCGATATGGGAAAAGTCATTTTCATTGTCACCCATGATTTTGAGTTTGTCTGCCGTACCTGTTCTCGTGTCTTGCATTTTGACGAAGGCGAAATGCCCGATGACGTATCAGTTATAATGGAGGCCCTCCCGAAATTGAGAGAGCTTTTCTCTGTTTCAGATGGAAAGGAGAGGTAGTCTATGAAGCAGAAAAAAGAAAACAGTATGGCATTGCTGCTCCATTGGGCCGGAGAACAGAAATTTTGGTTGTTTCTGGCAATCCTGCTGTCCATGTGCAGCGGGCTGTGTATTATTGTCCCATACATTGGGATTTACAGGTTGATGGATGCCACATTCAACAATGCCTGCACAAAAGAACTTGTGGTGCAGACTGTGGCAATGATTGCCGCTGCTGTCACCCTGCGTTTTGTACTGTTCGGATGTTCCGGCGTGGCTGCCCATAAAGGCGCGTATGGTGCACTGTTCAAAGTGCGCTGTATGGTGGCGGAACACATGGCCAGAGCGCCTTTGGGTGCCCTAAATGAACGGCGCACAGGGGATATTAAAACGGTTCTGAATGAAGATATTGAAAAACTGGAACTATTTCTGGCGCATAATCTTCCTGACCTTGTGTGCTATCTGGTTGGGCCGGTGGTCATCTTTATTTATTTGATGACCGTTAATGTTCCACTGGCGTTGATTTCTCTTGTTCCGCTGGTTCTGGCTGTAGTTGTAATGGGGGCGATGTTCCGCAATACCGATGATTTGATGGAACGGGCCAACCAATCCATTACCACACTAAATTCTGTTATGATCGAATATATCGGCGGAATGAAATTGATTAAAGCCTATAACATGGGGAGCAAGTCCTTCCAGAAATTTTCCGGCGCAATCCATGAGGAAAATGCCATGTGGAATGAGACTTCCCGACGTATGGGGCCTCCGTATGCAGCGTTTGTCGTTATCATTGAATGTGGAATGCTGCTGATGGTTCCGATAGGCGGGATGTTTTTCCTGAAAGGTTCACTGACAGCCAGTGCGCTTCTGCTGTTTGTTTATGTCGGTTCTATGTATCTGACGGAAATTCGGCCTTTACAGGAATTGGGTACAAACTTTGCAAATGTACTGAACGCTATTACCAAGACCAAAGAGATACTGAATATTCCGATTTATGAGGGTGGAACAGACTTCCCCCAAAAACATGATATTGAACTTCAGAATGTCCGATTTTCTTATGACGGCAAAACCGATGTACTGCATGGTGTCAACCTCAAAATCAATGATGGTGAGCGCATGGCTCTTGTGGGCCGATCTGGTGCCGGTAAAAGCACTGTGATTGAACTGATTTCCCGGTTCTACGATGTGCAGGAAGGAGAAGTGCTGATTGGCGGCAAAAATGTCAAGGAGCTTGACTACGATACCATTCTGAAAAATATAGCTATCGTATTTCAAAAGACCTTCCTCACCCGTGACAGCGTGCTGGAAAATATCCGTATGGGTAGTAACGCTACTCTGGAAGAAGTGCGGGCTGCCGCAAAAGAGGCACAGATTGATGACTTTATCATGTCCCTGCCGGATGGATATGACACAAAAGTGGGCAGTTTCGGCTCCCGCTTTTCTGGCGGAGAAAAACAGCGGATCGCGATTGCCCGCGCAATTCTGAAAAATGCACCTATCTTGATTTTGGACGAGGCCACAAGTGCCTCTGACCCGGAAAATCAGATGGAGATTGATAAAGCTATTCAAAATCTATGCAAAGGCAAAACAGTCATTGTAGTAGCACACCGTTTGAGTGCTTTGAAAATGTGCAACCGGGTGGCTGTGGTGGAAAACCATACAATTACCAACGTTGGCACCCATGAGGAAGTTCGGAAGACCAACGCCTACTATCGAAAAGCGTGGGATGACTACGAAACAGCCCGGAATATCACTTATCAGTTGGAGGGAGGCGAGCAGTATGAATGAGCACGATGTATTAAAAAAGAACCACAATTTCTATATTGGTGTTGGCGGTACTGTTCTGGAAGGACTTCTCTCCGGCAGCCTATTTATGCTGCTTTACTCTGTTATGCAGTTTTTGTGGTCGGGTCAATTTGACATGAACCGCGTTCTGGCTCTGACCGGTATTATTGCAGTGGTTTTTCTTCTCCGTATCCTGATTTACAGCTACGGTTATACCAAAGCGCAGATTGGCGGTGCGGAGGTCAGTAAGAATATTCGGCTTTTTATGGGTGACCATTTGAAGCGCATCCCACTGTCCCGCTTTACGCAGGGGCAGACCGGCGATTATATCAACACCATTACAAGCGACGTAAACAACTACGAAAAAATCCTGACCCATAAAGTCGGAGATTTCGCAAAGAATTTTGCCCTGTCATTGATGTTGATTGTCTTTGTTATGACGCTCTATGTTCCGGCAGGAATTATCCTGCTGATAGCCGATCTTCTTTTAATCCCCGGCCTATGGCTTTCTTTCCGCATGGTACGGAAATATGGAAAAGAAAAGAACGATATTTGTGCGGAGAACGTCAGCAGCATTGTTGAGTATGTTTCTGGTATTCAGACTTTCCGAGCTTATGGTGTAGGCGGTATGAAGAACAAAACTGTTATCAACGCCATGCGGGAGTTTTCCCGGATCAGCTTTGTGTACGAATCAAAAGTGCTTCCTATTGGTGCGGTCTTTGGTATTTTGAGTTGGCTGTCCTGCCCGCTGGTTATCTTGCTGGCCTATGCACCCTGGGTCGCAGGGACACTGAACACGGTGGACTACCTTTTGATTTGTATGCTGCCCCTGTTCTGTGCAAAGCTGGCTAACTCGATTTTTGTAGACCTTACCAGTTATAAGAACCTGATGATCTCGAAAAACAAAATCTTGAGTGTAATGAATGAGCCGGAGGAAACTGGCAGCATGGAGCCGCTTCACACAGCTACCCA
Source organism: Oscillospiraceae bacterium (assembly GCA_025758045.1). NCBI lineage: Bacteria > Bacillati > Bacillota > Clostridia > Eubacteriales > Oscillospiraceae > Oscillospiraceae bacterium. The sequence goes on from CP107208.1 coordinate 47,169, forward strand.
TGAAATCACATTTGACAATGTAGATTTTGCATATGTTCCCGGTGAACCGGTACTAAAACACGCCACCTTTACGGTGCCAGATCAAAAGCTCACGGCCATTGTCGGAGACTCTGGCTCCGGCAAGTCTACTATTTTGAACCTGATTGCAAAATATTATGAAGCAACGGGCGGGACGATTTCTATTGGCGGTAAACCCATTAACCATGTTGCCGCAGAGCGTGTACTGGAGCAAGTTTCTATGGTAGACCAGGACATATTTCTTTTTGACGATACCATCCGGGATAATATCCGACACGCTCGTCCTAATGCTACGGACACGGAAATCGAGGCTGCCTGCCGGGAGGCTAACTGTGACAGCTTCATCCGTAAGATGGAAAAGGGATACGATACGCCGACTGGCGAGAATGGAAATCTTCTCTCTGGCGGTGAGCGTCAGCGAATTTCAATAGCCCGCGCCATCCTGAAAAATAGCCCCATCCTGCTTTTGGATGAAGCAACAGCATCTCTTGACATTGAAAATGAGCTTGCCGTAAAGCAGGCCATCGCCAATCTGCTAAAAGAAAAAAAGACAGTGGTAATGATTGCTCATACCCTTTCCATTGTTAAAAACGCTGATCAAATCCTTGTAATGGGTGATGGCAGGATTGCTGAATCGGGAACCCATGAAGAATTGCTTGCGAAAGGCGGAAAATATGCTGCTATGTGGAACGCAGAGCAAAAAATATCAGCTTGATAGAAGCTAAAGAAGAATAATTGCATAGCGCATGAACCTGCCCCGACTACGGGGAAAGAAAAAAACCGCTGGCTGGGGCAGGTGATTTTGCGCGCTCATTTTAAGTTATTACCCTAACGGTGGTTTTGAGAAATCAGAGCCGCCGTTTCTTTGCGTTTACACAAACCAATGACGACTTGCAGGGACACGGTAGTCGATGGGAGGTTATTTTACCGTGTCCTTTTCTCTTTTTCGTAGTATCCATGATTTGCACCAGCTAAAAAAAGCGTAGTCCCTCCATCGGAGCCATCCGGCTTTGAATGTGAACTATACCATGTAAGCAATCATCCTTATAAAACACTTCCGCGCCCTGCAGGTCCGTTGCGACTTGCTGGGCGCTTTTTGCTGTTTTCTGAGGACAAGCCCGCCGCGAAAAAAATTTTTAAGAAATTTTCAAAAAGGAGGCTTTTAGCGGGTAGCGAGCGGCTTTGCGTTCGCCTTGTTAGCGGAAAGGGAGAAACCCACCTCATTCTCCCAGGAAAGGGGGTGAAAAGATGGATATGATCCCCCGTAATGACTATGGCGAGCGGTGCCAGTTCGATGCTTACTGCAAGCTGGTACTGTACCATGAGGCAATCGACTACCTTCGGGAAATGCAGAGGCGCCGTGACAGGGAACTGTCATTCAGCGACCTTCCGCAAATGGAGATGGACAAGCTCTGCGTTGTAGATCATTACCCCAGTGACAGATTTACATTCTCGTCCCACGGGTATGATCTGCATATCGAAAACGAGCTTGTGGCTGACGCCTTCGCCGGTTTGTCTGTCCAGGAGCAGAGCATTTTGATTCTGCATTTTGTTCTGGACCTGCCGGATCAGGAAGTTGGCCGCCTTGTTGGAATGTCTCGCAGCGCCGTTCAGCGGCGAAGGGCAAAATCATTGACCGAGCTGCGGATCAAGTTGGCCGCACTCATGCCGAAGGGAGGTTGAAGGTATGAAGAAACCCACTTACAAGGGCAAGGAGCTTCTTCCTCTTTCGGTGATTGACGCCGCCCGTGACGGGGACTCTCAGGCTGTGGATCAGGTACTCCGGTATTATGAGGGCTATATCAATAAGCTCTGCACCCGGACGCTTTACGATCCTGACGGCCAGCCCCATGTTCGGGTGGACGAGTACATGAAGCGACGATTGGAGATCAAGCTCATTCATTCCATTGTCAGCATGAGCTGACAAGCCCGGTCTGAAAGCGGAAACAGCTTACCCTTTCCCTGTTTCTCTCTTTCGTGGCCGAAGGCAGCACCTTGACAAAGAAAGCCCGGCGGGAGGCCGCCGGTGCAGTATAAGGCAAACGGATACATTCCTGTTTGTGCCGAGCCATACGGCCGGTGCGCCATGACCTCGTTTCAAGTCCGCAGGACGGGACCACTGTAACGGGCGAGCGAACAGCGCCAGACCGCAAAGCAAGCGTGGCAGCTTGTGGGCGATGACACATGGGCAGGGTTAAAGATACTCGCGCATTGAACGCCCACAAAGCATTGTGCGCCGCACCCATCAGCATGGGCCGGGGTGAAACTCCCGTGGAGCTGTGCCAACAGCCGTCCGTAAGCCTACTTTTCTTTTTTGAAAGTTTATGGATAGATCGTAAACTTTTCAATTAGCAGCAGACAAACACGGAGCAGCACGGTAAAATGATGGTGGAAGTTATATTACCCACACATATTCGTGCTGTTCCTTTTCATAACTGAAAGGGGGTTCTCATGTCTCAAACATGGAACGGCACGAAGAAAGAAACCCCTGAAAGAAGGACGTATACGGTTGACGATATTGCTCAAATTCTGGGCATCGGAAGAACTTCCGCATATATCCTTGTAAAAGAAGGGCACTTCAAAATCGTGCGAATTGGTAACGCCATACGCATTTCCAAGCGGTCATTTGACGAGTGGCTTGACTCCCTCGACCTGTGATCCAAGAAAGGAAGAACGATATGGCATCTATTATCAAGCGAAAGAAAAACTATTCCGTTGTTTACAACTATGTGGACGAGAACGGAGAAACCAAACAGAAGTGGGAAACCTGGCATACCCACAAAGAGGCCTTGAAGCGCAAGGCGGAAATCGAAAATCAGCAGCACACGGGAACTTTTCTCTCGCCAAGCAATCAGACGATTACCGAGTTCCTTTATGACTTCGTATCTCTTTACGGAGAAAAGAAATGGGGCGTGTCTATGTATGACAGCCAAACAGCGCTGATTGCAAACTATATCAATCCAATCATCGGTGATATGGAGGTACAGGCGGTTACTCCCCGTGCGGTTGACGGTTATATCCAGACCTTGCAGAAAACCAAGTCGGTGTCTACCAAAACCCGAAAGGCCGTTACCACTTATGTCAGTGACAAGACCATTGAAAAGATCATCAAGCTCCTGCGGTGTGCGTTTAAGCAGGCGGTACGATGGGAAATCATTGCAAGAAATCCCTTTGACAATGTGATCCTCCCGAAAACGGAGTATGCGAAACGGGATATCTGGACGGCGGATATGATCCGCCTTGCCCTGGACAAATGCACGGACAGCAAACTCTATGTGGCAATGAACCTTTCCTTTGCCTGCTCTCTGCGTATGGGTGAAATCCTGGGACTGACCTGGGAGAACGTCCATATTTCAGATGAGGATATTGCGGCGGATAACGCCTATGTCTACATCGACAAGGAGCTGACGAGGGCTTCCAAACGGGCGATTGAAACGCTGGGTGAGAAGGATATCTATTACATCTTCACTCCGCTCATGCCGAACACCAGCACAAGAATTGTTCTAAAAAAGCCGAAAACCGATTCCAGCATCCGTAAGGTGTGGCTGCCGAAAACGCTGGCCTACATTCTGCGGGAATGGAAGAAGTCCCAGGACGAGCTGAAAGGCTTCCTGGGCGACGAGTATCAGGACTTCGATCTGGTTGTCGCACTTCCCAATGGACGGCCCTGCGAGGATCGTATCATCCTCAAAGAATTTGCAAAGCTCCGTGAGGACGCAGGGCTACCGAAGGTGGTCTTTCATTCTCTCCGTCATTCCAGTACCACCTACAAACTGAAACTCAACCACGGCGATCTGAAAGCCACCCAGGGCGATACGGGCCATGCCGAGATCGACATGATAACCAGTATCTATGCTCACATTCTGGACGAGGATAGAAAGGTCAATGCTCAGAAATTCGAGACAGCCTTCTATGCCAAGCCTGATCTTCGCAATGTCCGTCCACCGGAAGAACCGGTAAAATCGGAGCCTGCGACCCTGGACCTTGAAAGCCTTGTGGAACAGCTTCAAAAGTCGCCGGAGCTGGCAAGTGCGCTCGCAGCCCTGATAGCGGCGCAAGCCCCGGCAAAGTGATCCGAAAAATCGAATTAGCAAAACATAGAATTTTCTTAGCAAATTTCTGAAAAGCGTTCGAGTCCAATTAGCAAATATACATCATGCGGCGTATAAAAATCTCCCGGTAACGGAAGTGAAATTACCGGGAGAAGGAGGAACAAAAAAACGCTGCAAACCCCGAAAAAAGGCTTGCAGCGGTGCTTTCTGGCGTCCCAGAGAGGATTTGAACCTCCGACCCCACGCTTAGGAGGCGTGTGCTCTATCCAACTGAGCTACTGAGACATTTATAAGTTTTATGCAATTTTCAAGGCTCGAAGGAATCGAACAATCTGCCGCTTAGGAGGCGTGTGCTCTATCCAACTGAGCTACTGAGACAGGCAACATGCCTATTATACCGTTTTGCCACACAAATTGCAAGGGTGCTCTTGCATGCGGGAACCTGCCCTATTATAATAAAGGCAGGAGCAAAACGGCGCTGCAGGATTTCTGCCGGACGGCATGAGCACCACCCGGGCCAAGCGCGGCGCTTACAAAACGGAGCAAAGGAGCAAAATGTAATGGAGCAGATCGATAAAGTGAAAAAGAATTTCGGCTTTGGCTGTATGCGCCTGCCGATGAACGGCGACCAGGTGGACATTGCCGAGACCACCCGCATGGTGGACGAGTTTCTGGCGCAGGGATTCAACTATTTTGACACCGCCCACGGTTACATTGGCGGCAAGAGTGAGCTGGCCCTGAAAGAGTGCCTGACCAGCCGCTATCCACGCGAGGCCTACAGTCTGACCGACAAGCTGACCGACAGCTATTTCAAGACCGAGGCTGACATCCGCCCGTTTTTTGAAAGCCAGCTGGAAGCCTGCGGCGTGGACTACTTTGATTTTTACCTGATGCACGCCCAGAACGCCGACAACTTTAAAAAGTTCAAGGCCTGCCGCGCCTACGAGACCGCCTTTGCGCTGAAAGCCGAGGGCAGGATCCGCCATGTGGGCCTCTCTTTCCACGACCGCGCCGAGGTGCTGGACCAGATCTTGACCGAGTACCCGCAGATCGAGGTGGTACAGATTCAGTTCAACTACCTGGATTACGATGATATTGCTGTGCAGAGCCGCAAGTGCTACGAGGTTTGCCGCAAGCACGGCAAGCCGGTGCTGGTGATGGAGCCGGTCAAGGGCGGCAGCCTGGTCAACCTGCCCGAGGAAGCCAAAAAAGTGCTGGACGACCTGCACGGCGGCAGCCCCGCCAGCTATGCCATCCGCTTTGCCGCGGGCTTCCCCGGCATGATGATGGTGCTGTCCGGCATGAGTGACCTGGAGCAGATGAAGGACAACCTGAGCTATATGCGCGACTTTAAGCCGTTGAACGAGACCGAGCTGGCCGCCGTAAACAAGGTGCAGGAGATCTTCCACAAGTTGAACATGATCCCCTGCACAGCCTGCCGCTACTGTGTTGAGGGCTGCCCCAAGCAGATCTCCATCCCAGACCTGTTTGCTATCATGAACATCAAGCAGCTGCACCACGATTGGAACGCGGACTACTACTACGAGGAAGTCCACACCGCCCCCGGCCGCCGCGCCTCGGACTGCCTGAAATGCGGCAAGTGCGAGAAGATCTGCCCGCAGCATCTGCCCATCCGCAAGCTGCTGGAGGAGGTAGCCAAAGAATTTGATAAGCCAGAAGCATAATCCATAAAAACAATAAGACGCCCCTGCCCTGCGCGGTTTGCGCCAAGGCGGGGGCGTTTTATTGTAGGGTTACAGGGCCAGCCGCATTAAGACCAGCTCTTGGTAGCCGGTGTTGCGGGAGCGGAAGCCCTTGGGGTTGCGGCCGTATTCCACAAAGCCGAACTTTTTGTACAGGGCAAGGGCGCTGGCGTTATCGGCTACCACATCCAGCTCCAACTGGGCGTAGCCAGCCTTGCGAGCGCAGTCGATGCAGGCGGCGGTGAGTGCCTGGCCAATGCCAAGGCCCCAGAATTCCTTAGCGATGCTGATGCCGAACTCGGCGCGGTGCTGCAGCTTATAGCAGCCGCCGACAGCGTTGATCCCGGCGGTGCCGGCCACCTTCCCGTCCACGATGGCGAGAATTTCCACCTCATTCGGGCTTTCGGTTTTGGCCTGAAGGTATTCGCCCTCCTGCGTGGCGGTGAGGGTGTTCTCCTCCGGGTAAGTCAGCAGGTTATCCGTTTCCGCATGGGTCAGGATGAAATTGTCCAGTGCGGCCTGGCCGTCGGCCGCGGTGCCACTGCGCAGACAGCAGGACGCGCCGTTTTTCAGTTGGATGATTTGGTGGTAGGTCATGGAAACCTCCTGGAAAGCGGGGCAAAACGGGCTTACTCCCCCATCTGCTCCTTATGATACTGCAGGGTGTACAGCTGGTAATACCGGCCATGCTTAGCCAGCAATTCCTGGTGGGTACCCTGCTCCAAAATTTTGCCGTGAGATAGCACGATGATGTTATCGGCGTGCTGGATCGTGGATAAGCGGTGGGCGACCATGAGCATGGTGCCGACGCTGCGCATTTTTTCCAGCGAGTCCTGGATCAGCAACTCGGTCTCCGTGTCGATATTTGCCGTGGCCTCGTCCAAAATCATCACGCTGGGCTTGTGGATGATGGTGCGGGCAAAGCTGAGCAGCTGCCGCTGACCTGCCGAGAAGTTGTTGCCGCGCTCCCGCACTTCCTCGTCCAGGCCATGGTCCAGCTTGTCGATGAAGTGATCGGCGTTGACGTAGTGACAGACGCGGCGGATCTCCTCGTCAGGAATGCCCTCCTCCCGCAGGACGATGTTGCTGCGGATGGTGCCGGAGAAGAGGAACACGTCCTGCAGCATCTGGCCAAAATGGCGGCGCAGCGAGGAAATCTTGATCTTGCGGATGTCGATGCCGTCAATCAGAATCTCACCCTTCTGGAACTCATAATTGCGGCAGATGAGCGACAAAATTGTGCTTTTGCCGCTGCCGGTGGAGCCGACAAAGGCCACGGTCTCCCGCGGGTTGATGTGGAAGGACACACCCTGCAGCACCCACTCGCCGGGGATGTAACTGAACCAGACGTCGCGGAACTCGATCTCGCCCTTCACCTCGTTCAGCTCGATAGCGTCGGGAGCGTCCACCAGTTTCGGCTCAATGTTCATGATGGAGAACACCTTTTCCGAGGAGGCCAGTGCCGATTGCAGCCAGTTGAACTGCTCGGCCAGATTTTGGATGGGGGTGAAAAACTTGGAAATGTACATGTAGAACGTGACGATGGTGCCGCCTGTGATGGTCTGCCCCAAGAATGACACGCCGGTCAGGTAACCCATGCCGCCCAGGTAAAACAGGCACAGGATGGAAGAAATGTACAGCATGTACACCAGCGGCCGGAAGATGCCGAAGACAAAAATCTGCTCGATGTTCGCCTTGGCAAGAGTCTGGCTTTTCTGGCGGAATTCCGCCATTTTTTCGTCCTCACGGCCGAAGATCTGGGTGACCTTGATGCCGGAAAGATTCTCCGACAGATAGGTGTTGATGTCGGTGGTGGCATCCTTGACCTTGCGGTAGGCCCGGCGGGAGAATTTGCGGAAGATGACCGTAAAAATGACGATGAACGGAACGAAGCAAAGCACCATCAAGGTCAGCTCGTAGTTCAGCAAAATCATGGCCACCAGGATGCCCAAAATAACGAACGCATTTTTGGTCAGGCTGACCAAAAGGTTGGTGAACATCATCGAGATGGCGTTGGTGTCGTTGGTAATGCGGGTTACCAGCTTGCCCACGGGAATTTCATTCAGCTGCTCGTGGGAGAGGGACTCAATGTGGGTAAACAGATCCTCGCGCAGGTCAGACACGATGCGCTGACCGACGCGCTGCAGAATCACGGCTTGCAGGTAGGTGCTGGCCATCGAGAAAAGCAGTACCCCGGCGTAGACCGCCACCCGGCCGTACAGCGCGGGCAGGGTGAAATCGGTGGCGACAAGCTCCTCGATATTGCCGACGATCAGCGGTGAGATGATGTCGTAGGCGATGGAGAACAGCATCAGAAACAACACCACAACGAACTGCTTCCGGTAAGGCTTGGCGTAAGCCATCAGGCGGCGCATGATCTCGCCGTCGTTCATTGTGCGCTCAAAGCCCATGGTGGCCTTTTTGTCTTTGACCAGCGCGTAGGCCGCCACGAGGATGGCCGTGATGGCACCGATCACACCGCCGGTCAGCAGCAGCGGATTGATCTTAGTCATGGACGGCACCTCCTTCTGCGTTAGTCACGGGCTGGGCGGCAGTCTCGCCCGCCTCGGTCTCGTCCTCAAGGCGCTGCAGGTCCACCATGCGGCGGTACTCGGCGCAGGTGGCATACAGCTCATCATGGGGGCCGACGGCCTCTACCCTGCCGTCATCGAGGAACACGATCTTGTCCAGTCCCTCCACGGTGGAGATGCGGTGGGCGATGAGCAGCGTGGTCCTGCCCGCGCGGGTGGATTTGAGGTTGTCGAGGATGATCTTCTCGGTGCGGGTATCGACGGCGGAGACCGAGTCGTCGAGAATCAGAATGGGCGCGTCTTTCAGCAGGGCGCGGGCGATGGAGATGCGTTGCTTCTGGCCGCCGGAGACGGTCACGCCGCGCTCGCCCAGCACGGTCTCGTAGCCGTCCTTGAAGTCAACGATGTTGTCCCGCACATCCGCCAGGGCGGCGGCGCGGTCAATGTCTTCCTGCGCAGCATCGTCCACACCAAAACCAATGTTGTGGGCGATGGTGTCGGAGAACAGGAAGTTGTCCTGCGGCACGTAGGCGCAGGCGTTGCGCACCGAATGGATGGACAGGCTGTTCACGTCCTGGCCGTCCACAAACAGGGTGCCGTCGGCCACGTTGTAGGTGCGCAGCAGCAGGTCTACCAGCGCGGTCTTGCCGGCACCGGTCTTGCCTACGATGCCCACGCTCTCGCCGGGGGTGACGGTGAAGCTGATGTCCTGCAGCACATCATACTCGCCATCCGGGTAGCGGAAGGTCAGGTGGCGGAACTCGATGCCGCCTTTGGGGGCGGTCAGTTCGTGCACATCGACCCGGTCGGTCACGTCGATGGGGGCGTCCAGCAGCTCGGTGACGCGGTTGAGGGACGCCTTGCCGCGGGAGGTCTTTTCGATCAGCATCGAGATGGCCATGATGGGCCAGACGATGGCCTCAAAGTAGCCGATGTACTCCACCAGCTGGCCTGCGTTGAACTGCCCGCGGTAGACCAGCCAGCCGCCGTAGCCCAAAATGACGCAGATGATCGACTCAACAAACAGCGTGACCAGCACTTCCAGCAGGGTGGCAATTTTGGTATAGGTGACGTTGATCTCCTCATTCTCGCGGTTTAATTTACGAAAAGCCGTCAATTCCTTGTACTCTTTGACGAAGGCCTTGATGACCGCGATGCCGGAGAAATTCTCCTGCGCGAAGTCAGACAGGTCGGAAAAAGCCTGCTGGCGTTCCTCCCACCGTTTGGTCATGGTGGTGCCCATGATGGTGCCGATGACGAACATGATGCCCGCAGGGATCAGTGCCAGCAGCGTGAGCTTGTAGTCCATACGCCACATTTTAAACAGTGCCAGCAGCCCCAGCACCGAGGCATCGAAGAACATCAAGATGCCGTCACCGAAACACTCCTGAATGGTGTCCAGGTCGTTGGTGTAGAGGCTCATCAGGTTGCCGACCTTGTTGATCTGGTAGTATTGCTGGGACAGCTGGCGGCTGTGGTCAAACATCCGCTCCCGCAGATCGGCAGTGACCACCACCGCCGAGCCAAAGAAACAGACGCGCCACAAAAACCGCCCGACGACCATCAGTAGCACGATCCAGATCATGGGCAGGCAGATATGCTGGAATAGAACCTCTTTGGTAAAGGCGAGGGTCTGTCCGTCGATGACGACCTCTCCCAGATTAACGCCGTTGATGACCAGGCGGTACAGCTCGGGGATCATAAGCTGGATATAATCGACCGTCAGCAGCGCCAGCAGGCCCAAAAGCAGCACGGGTGCACTGCGCAGATAATACCGGTTGATATACTTGCCGAAGATCATGGCTTCCCCTCCTTTTCGCTTTTCTTATTCACAGTATGGCAAAACAGCCGTATCTTTCAGTATATTGGATTATCGCCATAAAGTCAACGAAACGGCGGGAAAAATGCCGCAAACGGATGTGACATCCCTCCACAAAATACAGCATACCACTTAAAGGCAGGTTTAAGTCAAGGGACGACGCCCCGCATCCGCAAAACAAAAACCCACACCCAGCCGCGCCAGCATGACCGGCGGTGCGATTCGCAGCAGAATGGGGCTGCTTTTTTCTTCGCCAAAGAACACGCAGGCCTTTTCCTGCCTTGACGGAGGGTGAGGCCTCTGTCAGAAGCCCCTCCTGGCAGAGGGCGGCTACGATATTGTTCATTGTCTGGCGGGGCAGCAGTTCCTGGCCCAGCGGGAGTACACCCTGCGGCATTTGATAATGGCATGGTTGACGCTGTTGTGCAGCCGTTGAGTTTGGGTTTTCTGGTTTGACATAAAAAATCCCTCCGCCTTATAATCCCAAAGTGGATTATAAGGCGGAGGGACGCTTTGTCAGGAGTTAAGTTTACGCACCTGTTTTCTCGTAAATGCAGTGGGTGCCCTGGTGCTGCTGCAGACCGCCCAGGCACTTTTTATTGCAGCGCACACAGCGGTGGATAGCCTGCACCTGCCCGGCAGCAGCCTTGCTGGGCCAAGCAGGGTCGGCCAGCAGTTGGCGGCTCATGGCGGCGCAGGTGATGCGGCCGCTGGCCAGCTGGGCTTCCACAAAATCAGGGTTGGTCAGGCCGCCCACGCCGGTGATAGGTTTGTCGGTATATTGGCGCACCTCATCGCAGAACTTCAGGAAGCAACCCTCCCCCTTAAAATAGGGATGATTGGCGGGCGGGATAGTATCCTCCAAGCTGGAATGGTTGGCCAGGGTAACGTGGAAGCTGGTCACACCGGCCTCCACCAGCAGCGGTACAAAGATACCCAGTTCGCTTTCCAGTACACCGGCATTGCCGTAGTGGGGGTCCTCCTGCCGGACAGCCAGTTTGTAGTCGATGGGCAGCTCCGGCAAACGGCTGCGCACGGCGCGCACAGCTTCAACGGCAAAGCGGGCGCGGTTTTCGGCGCTGCCGCCGTAGGCATCGGTGCGGTGGTTGAACACGCTGGAGCTGAAACTGCCGCACATGCGGTCGCCGTGGATCTGCACCATGTCGAACCCGGCTTTTACCGCCAGCTCGGCGGCCTCGCCGAAGCCGTGGATGATCTTATCGATCTTGCGCTGCGGCAGATTGGTGATATAAGGGGCCACTTCCTCGTTGAGCAGGGTGCGCAGCTGCTGCATCGTGATTTTCTTCGTCAGAACGCCCGGCACATATTTGAGCATGGCTGCCATGTTGGAGTCTGACTGGTGCAGCTGGGCGCAGAGCTTGCAGCCGCAGCTATGGACGATCTCCGCCAGGCTCTGGTACCAGGCAAAGCCCTTTTTGTCAAACAGAGACTTTTCAAACCGGCTTTTGCCCACCGGCACATCCCCCACAATGATCATGGCGCAGCCGCCTGCTGCAATGGCGCGGATCTTGGCAAAGTATTCTTCGTCCGACAGGCCGAAGGTGGTGGGGGCAAAGATAATGCGGTTTTTCAGTTCCAGGCCACCGTAGTTCACGGGGCTAAAAATAGTTTCATACATGTTCGGGCATCCCTTCTGCTGCTTTTTGTAAAAGGGCCAGCAGCTGGTCTTTTTCGGTATCGTTCAGGTTGGCCAGGCGGGTATCATTCCAGGTGAAAAATACTTGGTGGCTGATAACGAAAGCCTGCTGTCCCCTATCGGTCAGGGTCAGGGCATAGCTGCGGCCATGTTTTTCCCTGGAGAGAAAGCCATCCTCGGCCAGTTTGTTCAGGCTGCGCTGGCTGTAGCCCCAGTCCAGGTGCAGGGCCTTAGTAAGCTCTGACGGTGAACAGCCCGGGTGCTTGCCTACGTAAATAACGAAGAACAGCAGCCCAAAGTTGAGCCCTACGGCTTGCAGCTGCTCGCCGGTAAACGCGGCAAAACTGCGGTAAAAAATGGTGGAGTAATAGGATAAAGTTTTGTGATACATGGGAACAACCTCCGCGCTTGACTTTATCAAGTATATACCGGTAACTTGATAAAGTCAAGTGGATGGCGCAAATTTTAACAATTCTTGCCAAACTGTGCCGTACCTTTGTATAATAGAAACAATAGAAAAACCACAACAAAGGAGCAACGTAAATGAAAATTGCAGTCATTGGTCCCGGCGCGATGGGGCTGCTGTTCGGCAGCTACCTGTCCCAACACCATGATGTTACTCTGGTGGGCACCAACCCAGCCAAAATGCAGTCCATTACCGAAAATGGCGTTACAATCCGCGAGATGGACGGCAGCGAGCGCATCTACCGCCCCCATGCTACCGCCGACACCACCGGCCTCTCCCCTGTCGACCTGGTCATCGTGCAGGTCAAGGCCAGCGCCTCTGAGGCCGCGCTGACCAAAAACAAGACCCTCATCGGTCCCGACACCATCCTGATGACCCTGCAAAACGGTATGGGCCACGAAACCTTGCTGAGCCGTTTCGCTGCCTGTGAGCAGATTGTCATCGGCACCACCCAGCAGGGCAGTTATAAGTTGGGCGAGACCACCGTCTGTCACAGCGGCCTGGGCAAAACGTTTTTGGGCACCGTCACCGGCGACAGCAGCCGCTTTGCCCCGCTGGCCGAGATGTTCGCGGGCTGCGGCTTCCCCTGCGAAGTCTGCAGCCAGGTGCAGGGCATGATCTGGGATAAGCTGATGATCAACGCATCCTCCAGCGTGCTGTCCGGCATTTTGCAGGTGGCCCAGGGCTACGTCGAGCAGGACTCCCACGCCTGGACGCTGGCCGAGAAGCTCATCCGTGAGCTGTGCGCCGCCGCCACCGCCGACGGTTACCCTTTCGACGCCGAGGAGCAGATCGCCCGCATCCGGCTGCACCTGCAAAAGGCGCCTGACGGCTTCACCAGCATCTACGCCGACCTGAAGGCGGGCCGCCGCACCGAGGTGGACGTCATCAACGGCGCGGTCGTGGAGGCCGGGCACCGCCACAATATCCCCGTGCCCACCCATGAGTTTGTGGTGGAACTGGTCCACGCCATGGAAGGCAGAGCATAAAATCGAGAGCAAATAAACAGAGCAACGCAAATAAGCAGGAGTCAAACCTTATGAAACCCCGCAGATTGGGCAAGACAAAGAGAAGGACTATGCTTCGGTGCTGGCCAACGCCCCGGCTCACGCCTACCGCGGCCAGTGTACCTATTGCGGCCACTGCAAGCCCTGCGTGGCCAACCTGGACATTGCGATGATCAACAAGTTCTACGACTTGGCCACCATGCAGCCCGAAGTGCCCGCTACTGTGCAGAGCCACTACGAACTGCTGGAAAAGACCGCCTCGGCCTGCATCGACTGTCATGCCTGCGAGAGCCGCTGCCCCTTTGGCGTAAAAATTGCCGAGAGGATGAAGAAGACGGCGGAGCTGTTTGGGTGCTAAGCGCGCTGCAAACCCTGTAGGGGCCGATGCTTGCATCGGCCCGCCAAAAGAGAGGTACTTACTATGAAACTGCAAAACGGCCGCCCGGCGGATACGACCGGACGTTTGGAGAAAGAATTGCGCTGTTACGACCTGCTGGACCGCCTGGGTGTGCCCTATGAGCGGGTCGACCACGCCCCTGCCATGACGATGGAAGTCTGCCAGGAGATCGACCGTGTGCTGAACGCGGTGATCTGCAAGAACCTGTTTCTCTGCAACCGGCAGGAGACCGCGTTTTACCTGCTGATGATCCCCGACACCAAGGTGTTCCACACCAAGGATCTGTCGGCGCAGATCGGCTCGGCGCGGCTGTCCTTTGCTAAGGCTGAGTATATGCAGCAGCTCCTGGACATCACGCCGGGGTCTGTCAGCGTGTTGGGGCTGATGAACGATACGGCCCACAAGGTGCAGCTGCTCATCGATGAGGATGTGCTGGCCAGCGAGTATGTGGGCTGCCACCCCTGCATCAACACCAGCAGCCTGCGCCTGCGCACCCGTGACCTGGTGGAGAAGATCTTGCCTGCGATAGAACATGAGTTTATTAAGGTGAAGTTGTAAGGTCCCCTGCCCCGGTGGGCGTGGTCACAAATTCTTCAAAAACTATTTTAAAATCGTTCAAAGCTCTTTTATATCCTGCACATAAGTTACCTGTATACTATGTATCGTAGTCGAAAGACAAACGCGGAAAGCATCCCGCAATCATACACACTGTGCCTTGGGCCATGCCAGAGCAATCGCTCGGTCCAGGCCAGACAACCAATAAGGCTACGATGCCATTACATATATACATGATTCTTCTCCTATCCTCTGAAATACCCCTTGGAGCGCCCCGCCTTACCCCTGCGGGGCGCTCCTTCTTTTTAAAAATTGCACGATGCAGCGTGCAAAGAAAACTTTTTTGAAAAAAACGCAAAAAAATTGAAAAAAAGGCTTGCATTTCCGGTTCTGCTTTGCTATAATAATCAAGCACTGAGCGACACGGAGTGCCGCGACGGAACAAAAAAGAATATGGGAGCTTTCCCGAGTGGCCAATGGGGACAGACTGTAAATCTGCTGCTTAATGCTTCGGTGGTTCGAATCCACCAGCTCCCACCAAGAAATATGACGCTAGAACGTAAGTTTTAGCGTCTTTTTCTTTTGCCTGACCGCACTTTTGACCGCACTTGTAATTCAAGCGTTCAGCACCTTGTCAAAGGCTGCTGTCATTGCTGTGGCGGTTTCGTGGGCCTGTCCCTCGATGCGGTGCGCGTATGTTCCCCGCGTGTCCATGTTCTTGCTGTGGCCTACAAGCGCCTTTAGCTTGCCGTCTGGCAAGTCCTGCGCGATAGATACAAACGTGTGGCGCAGCTCGTACAGAGAAATATGCGGTATTCCGTTTGTTTCCTGGTAATGCCTCCAATGGTTATAGAGGGATTGCTGATTCACCAACGGGAAAAGCGGCGTGTCGGGCGTTCTAGGTACACGCCACGCTTGCAAGAGGTAAAGCTGCCCCATGTAGGCCTCGTAGGCTTTGTCGTTCATCTCGATATATCGCACGGCGTTCTCGTTCTTCCCTTTTGTGGTTTCGTTGTAGCGGTTGATGGAGCGGGAAATATCCACCCGTCGGCCCGTAAAGTCGCCCAGGCGCAGGCCCACAGCTTCACCGGGGCGCAGGCCGCTGGCAACAATGAAGCGGTAGCAATAAATGTTATCATCAAAGATGGGCTTGCCGCGAAACAGACAAGTTTCAGTGGAGAACAAAACGCGCAGGGATTCGGGCTGGAGGATGTGCTTTTCTTTGGTGCGGGCACCTTTGGGCACTTCCAGGTCAAGCATTTTCTCGTGCAGCGTGGTGTAGCCCTGCTTGCGGGCCCATTTGATGAAGCCTGTTTCTGTGGAGCGGATGCCTTGCATGGTCTTTTTACTCAACGGTTCGGTGCTGCGCCGTTCGCCGTCTGGGTTGAGGTTGCCGTTTTTATAGGACAGGTTCAGCACGTCTTGCAGCTTGCCCTCGGTCAGCTTGCACATTTTCAAGTGCCCTACCACGGGGAGGATATAGTTCTTGCCATTCTTGTAGGTGCGGTCGTAGTTGCTTGTGCCTGTAGTGGCGCGGACGTCTTTCAGGTAGAGCTCCCACACAGCATCCACCCGCATAGAGGTAGGCGCGACGCCTGTTTCTAGCCACTTGTCGGCCTTGGCGTTGGCCTCGCGCTGGCCGGTGCGGCCAGGCTTGGAGCTGTAGAAGCTCTTGCGGGTGCCGTCCTTTTGCACGTCGATGCGCCAGCGGGTGCCCGTCCACTTGGCGCTGTTCGTTCTGGTCGTCATTGTGGTATACCTCCCTTGCGGCGGGCGCGGTCTTTGCGCTTCCCGCTGATCTCTCCCGCCAGAAATGCGGCGGTCATCATCTCCACCAATGCAAAACGGCTGGCAGGGTCAAACGGCTGTGCGTGGTAGGTGGCCGTCAGCTGGTCGATGAAGTCGTAAGTCTTGGGATCCAGGGGCACGGTGTTTAGGGCTTGCAAGGCCTCCGGCAGCGTTGCCCATGGTGCGTGATAGTTCATTGTTGTATAACCTCCGTTCTGTGTCCTGCCATCGTCAGCACCGGGGAGGACGCCCCCGGTGTACCCTCCACAGGCGGGGAGGGTTTCGGCTGGTTGGTATCGTTCCACAAGATGCCTGTAGTTTGGGCGTTGCCGCGCCCTGGGTGTTGCAGCACCCGTTGGCCTGCCATCATCAGCGCCAGGCGGCCAGCCCTGGCGGACGCCCTCGCGGGCGTTTCGACTCATTGCATCAGCTTGTGGTAAATTTCGCGGCTTTCGTCGTAGGTTTCGCGCTGTAGCTTTGCAATTGCCGGGGTGGTTTCTATCTGCATGTCGGTTTCCAGTCGTTGCGCCTCACCTAGCAGCAAGGACAAGAGGTGTATGCGCTCATTTATGGTTAGCTCCATGGTTTTGCACCTCCTATGTGGGTTGGTTGTTTCGATGGTTTTATTATACGCCTGTATGCGCAATCATGCAATGCACAGGATCTACAACTTTGTATGCGCATACATGCCGCCGATTTGTACAGTTTGCATAATTGCGCATACACGCGAATTGCGGTATTATAGTCTTGTATAGCTATGCCATGCAAGGAGGTGAACTTATGGGAGGGAAAACCAGCGCGGCCAGTCATAACAAATACATTGCAAAAGCCTATGACCGTGTGAATCTGATTCTGCGCAAAGACGGCCCACAGAATAAAGCGGCGGTGCAGTCTGCGGCAGATTCCGCCGGGGAAAGTCTGAACGCCTATATTGTGGGCGCAGTGGCCCAGCGCATGGAGCGGGACGCCAACAGCGCCCCAAAAAGCCCCGCCGGGGTCTTGCCGCCAGAGGTTGAGGACAGGCTGGAGTAAGGCAGCAGACACGCCACAAAGGCGCAGGGAGGCGTACAGTGTGATTGAATTTTGGTATTGTCCTATCTTTGATAAAGAGATAGACGAGGGGCTTTGTTGGGATATTTCCAACATTGGCAACGATTCTCTATGTTTGTCTGCCGATGAACGCCCGCCTTGTGGTTGGGAAGAAGCCTATAAAATCTGTAAGGCCTGCCAACACTATGCAGAATGTGCAAATTTGATATGACAAACGCCCCACAGTAGCCCGCCGGGCTGTGTGGGGCGTTACTGTGTCTATGCGGGTGTTTGCAGCTCACGGCATACGGTGCGCAGCTAGTCGCCGCCGAGCCGTTGCAGCGCAGCTATGCGGGCCCTATGCCCTGTGGTTCAGCTCTTTGTCCAGCAGCGCATCAAGATCATCTGCCACGATGTGGAAGTATCGGCAGCCCTGGCGGGCACAGTCCTCCACGGTGGTGGTGATGAGCTCCCCCGACGGGGTGCGGCAGCACACTTGCAGAGGTGCCCGGCGGGCTTTCTCGACCTGGGTCAGCAGTTTGTCCAGCTCCATCTTGCAGCCCTCACAGCGTGGCCCAGGGGGCTACCTCGCGCGCGATCATGTTCCAGTAGGCAGCCCCCCGGGCGGGGCTGGTAGGTTCTGCTTCCAGCACGCCAGAGCACTGCCGGATGAACTTGTTAAACAGCGCCGTGCGATCACTGGCAGAGCGGTAATATTTCTTTGCATAGGGAGCCATGCCGCCGTGCTTGTCGCCGTACTCCATGGCCTTGCGCAGCAATGTAGGGTTGTTCTTGTTGCGCTCGCATAGGGCGCTGAACTCTTCCACACTCATGGGGAAGTTTTCGGCCAGCAGCCGATAGTCGCCGCCCTGGAGCGCGTTGCCGTCCGGGGTGTCCGCTGCTGTGGCAGAGCTGGCAAAGCGTCTTGCCAGTGCGTCAAGCTGGCCCTGTGCGTTCTGGCGCAGTT
Source organism: Oscillospiraceae bacterium (assembly GCA_025758045.1). Lineage (NCBI taxonomy): Bacteria > Bacillati > Bacillota > Clostridia > Eubacteriales > Oscillospiraceae > Oscillospiraceae bacterium. The sequence goes on from CP107208.1 coordinate 65,158, forward strand.
TGATGGCCTCGCTATTGGCGGATAGGGTCAGCTCGCGGGCATAGCCCTCTGTGATGTGGCCCTGGCGCAGCTCCTGTGCAGTCTCGCGGCGCAGCTGTTCGGACGGGGCCAGTGCTGCAAAATAGCCGGTGACGATGCGGCGGGCTTCCTGGATGTAGTCGTTCATGGGGTTAACCTCCTGTTATGCTCTAGTGGATTGTCTTGCCCCGCTATGTGGCCGCTTTAGGCCTTTGCGGGGTTGTGGTTTGACTTTGGCGGGTGCAGGCCTCTTGACCTGTCCCGGCGGGCCTGGGCGGCTCATGGCTCACCGTACTGCTTTACGTGCGGGTTGATGTTCCAGCGGCGGCGGATATACTCACGGGCTTCCTGTTCCGTCTTGAATTTCAGCGGAAACGACATGCCCGGCCCCTCTACATACCAGCCCACAATAGTGCCCCCTGGGCGGGCCTGGTAGGTCAGCCGGATGGTGTCATTTCTAAGGCTTTCGGCCACAGTGACCTGGTAGCCGTTGGCTGTGTGGCGGTGCAGCTGCTCCAGCATGTATTTACTGCTCATTTTTTCTTGCGTCCTTTCTTTGGCGGTTGTGGTAGGTCGTCAATTAGCAGGATACCTTGACCGTGCACGCGCATATAGCTATACACATCGTGCAGTGTCAGCAGGTCACCCCCCTGTGGCAGACGGTAGCGCGGCCCGGCGTCGGTCGGCGCCTCGGTCACGATTAGCAGCCTATCCGCCGGGGCTCCCCGCTCCAAAGCTTCCAGCCGGGCCAGCGCGTTTTTCACAGCATCCCCTCCAGTCGGTCAAGCCGTTTGTTGATGTCGGTCAGCTCTGCAAATTTCAGGCCATAGTCCAGCAGGGCGCGGGCAGCGGCCACGCGGGCGGGGTCGGCTGCCGCATCGTCCCGCACGATGGCCTGCAAGGCGTCCACAGTGTCAGCGTACCCGGCGGATATCCTGTGGGCAGCATCGGCCAGGGCTTCCCGTCGGCCGCGCTCTAGGGCGTCCGCGAACTCGGGCAGCTTTTCATACCCCTGTAGGGTCTTGGTGGATAGCCCACAGACGCGGGCGGCGTCGGTGCGGCTCTTGCATGTCAGCAGGGCCGCTAGTGCTTTGGTTTGGTTCGGGGTCAATCTGGTTCTTCACCTCCTAAAATTTCCATATTTTGCCACATTCTGGCCCGTTTCCGTGCAGCTACCAGGGCGGCAGGCTGGCGCGTCGCCGCCAGGGCGCAGGCATCCTCCAGGTGTTTGGTGATGAAGCTGCCGCGCCAGCGCTTGCAGAGATACGCCAGGGCGTCCGCGCGTTCGTCGAAGTAGTGACCGCTGCCCGCGAACTGTACGCAAAAGCTGCCCCGCCGGGCAGGCTCCACGGTGCCAGCGTCGAGCATTCGGCGCAGGTCGTTCAAGTCGGCGGGCAGCTGCGCGGGGTTGATCTCACGTTGCAGCTCGACGTCCCCGCGCGGTGTGTGCCACACGGCCACGGGTATAAAAATTCGATTATTTGATGGTGGCATACTTGCACAGTCCTCCTTTGTGACGTTTCAGTGACGTTTGCCCACACTCAAACGTCACCCACAAAATGCCCCAAAATAGGGGTATAAAGAGGGGTAACGTCACACACGTCATAATGTCACTATCCTTATAGGTATAGGCTTTGTGGGGTGTAGGTACTTGTCACTGACACGTCACTCAAACGTCACTGAATGGGTGTTTTTTGTGGTTTGCTGGTTATCGAGTGACGTTGTGACGTGTATGACGTTATACCCTTAAAAATCAGCTTTTTCGTTTGAGCGTGTGGGTTCTCTTCTTGGCTCCTCTAGCGATTCCGTGCTCGATACCCTGATATTTCAGACTAGGCCACAACTCATTGAAATATGAGCCTAGCCCCTGTGGGGTTACAGGCAGTTTTGCGTCCGGGTATCGCGTCAGTACTTCGTCCGCCAGTTCCGTGACGGTGCCCTGCCAGGGCCCTTGCGCGGTCAGCTCTTTGATGGTCTTGACCGCCGGGCATGCCTGGAAGTTCTGGCGCTCTTGGTCGTCGACCGTGCCCAGCATGACCCAGCGGCAGGCGGTCGAGTTGAAGTGCAGCAAGTAGCGCTCCATCTCTACGTCGCGGCCAGTGATGGACAGCACAGCGTCGGCGTCAAAGCGGTTTTCTTTGCTAAGTAACAGCGTGGCGTCAGCGGTGCCCGTCAGCCCCTGCGAGCCGTTCACGCCCTCGAAAATGTCGCCGGGATTGACACCCTTTTTAGTGTGGTGAACTAGCAGCACACAGATATTGTGCTGGATGGCCCAGGCCTGCAAAGGGCTACAGATGCGGTAGTCCGCGCCGTAGGCATTTTCGTTTTTCCCTTGTGGCGGTTTGACTTTCTGGAATGTATCAATACAAACCAGCTTTGCGTCTGGGTGTTCGGTCAGCCAGCCGTCCAGAAATTCCAGCAGGCCAGCGTTCAGCATGGGGGCGTTGATGGCCAACGTACACCCGGCGGGTGGCGGGGTGAAGCCGTCGCCAATGGTTTTCAAACGCTTTTGCAGGCGGTTCAAGCCATCCTCCAGGGCCAGATACAGCGTTGCGCCCTGGTTAGTCTCATAGCCTAGCCAATCATCACCAGCGGCCACAGACAGGCAGAGATCAAAGGCCAACCAGCTCTTGCCCATCTTTGGCGCAGCTACGAGAAACACCAGCCCGGCGGGCAGCAGCCCAGGCACAGCCCATTGAACGGGCGGCAGCTCCATGCGGTCAAGCTCGGCCGCGGTCACGAAACGCGGCTTTTCGGGGGCCAGGCTCTTGAAGCCATCCAGGGCGGCGGCTTCATCCTGCTTTGCTTTCTTGTAGGCTCTTAACGCGGTGTTTTTGCGGTAGTCGCCTGTGCTTCTGTGGCCTGTCCCGTGCCACTTGTCATAGTGCCACTTGGGGGCGTTGTTGTCTTTGGTTTCAGCCCATGGGGAAGCGTCCAGCCCGTGCATCAAGTCGCCCTCGGATAGCTGGAAGCATGTGGCCCTCCATGCCGCCGTGCAAATAGCTAGGTCATCTTTGCTTTCGTCGCCCAGTTTGCCGGGGTGCTCGGTGCAGCTCCAGAGCTGCGCAAAATCGCCGTCACGCTGCAAGGCGTCGGCAATAATAGCTTGTATCTCTTCCTCGGGGCGGTCTGGTTGGTCTGGCAGTGCGTCCGCCGGGCCGTCGTCCGCGAGCATCCCCATCTGCTGGAGAATAACGTCGATGCCAGCCTGGGCGCTCGGTGCGTCCTCTAGGGGCGTCTGTTCTCCCCACAGGTTGCCCGTCAGGGCCACATAGCGGTTACAGTCGTACAGCTCGACGGCCATCTCGCCGCCGTTGATGTGCTTTTTATGCTTGCAGCCGTCTGGCAGTGTCCCCCGGACGATGAAGTGCAAGCCGGTTCCGCTTCGGCTCCGTTCGCAATAGCCTGGCAGCATGGTCAGCCACTTGTCAAACGGTGACAACGGCCTGCCGTCGGCGCCAAGGCAGTGATCGCCGTCGATGAATACTAGGCCGTCGTCCTTTGCGAATACGTACCCCATGCCGTCGGCGTCGTCCAGCATCACAGCCGCCGACGCGGTAGCAAAATCTGCCCAGGTGGCGGGGTTGGTAGAATCCGCGCCCCATTGTGGGTGCTTGGCCTGGCGCGGGTGCTTTGGGTCTGCTGCCCCTGGGACGTCACACAGCACCCAGTGCTTGCGGGATTGCAGCAGCGTGGGCAGCTTTTTATAGTTGGTAATCACGCTTGGCCCTCAAAAAACGACATACTATCGGCGAGAAAATATAAATAGTAGTCATCTGGCCGTAAGCCTAGGGCCTGCCCGATCTTGAGCATTTCCCCGGCGGTAAACTCGGCTCTACCGTGTAGACGCGCCGACATACTGCTATCGCCGATGCCTGCCACGCTGGCGAGTTCGCGTTGATTCATGCCGTGCGCCAGCAGCGCTTGACGCAGTAGGATAAACTTCTTCATTGTTCAAACCTCCGTTTGATTTTCTCGGTGTAACTCAATCATAACATGGGTAACGACGAAAAATGTGACAGGATTTTTTGATTTTTGCCCTTTCCTGTATTTATTCTAACGCAGATTTTTGGGAAAAACGGGACAGGTTTTCCAGGAATGCCATTTTTCTGCAATTTGTGCTTGACAACTAGAATTGTAACGCTAAAGTGCGAAAAAATCACGCACACCTTTTTCATTTATTTTGCAGCTAAAATGCAGGCGCGGCTTGACTTTGCTGCCCGTTCGAGGCAGACTAAAATCACGCTTTGGTGGGGTGCGGTCAAGCTGCAAAATAGCTCCTGCCGGGGGTGCGGTTTGACCACACTTTTGACCGCACTTCTGATTTACGCCCCGCAAATTAAAATCCCCCATCCAGTAAAAAATGCGTGGATAGGGGATTTTTTAAACCGTATTAGTCAGGATTTTGGCAGATAGAAGCCGTGCGAAGTCGTTCGAATCCACCAGCTCCCACCAACAAAGCGATACCTGATAATGGGTATCGCTTTTGTTTTTGTCTTTATTTTCCGGGGATACGCTGGCGGATTCGAACAGCCCGGGCCCGGAGCTTTGCGTCCCCCGCCGGGCAAAAACAGCCCTGCAGGCTGTCTTTAGGGCGCGGATCGCGAATCTACCAACTCCCACCAAGAAATGCTCTGCATCGCGTGATGCAGAGCAAAAGATGACTTATTCGGCGTAGTGGATGCGCGCAGGGTCGAAGCGGTCCTGCTGGGGTTTGCTCTCGGCGGGGTAGCCCAATGCGAAGATAGCAAAGGCGTGATGCCCGGCGGGCATTTGCAGTACGGATTCGACCTCGTGCATGCGCTCCTCGATGGGGGCAATGCCCAGCCAGACGCCGCCAAGGCCTAGTGCATCGGTTCCCAGCCAAAGATTTTCGTTGGCGATGCTCAGGTCGATCTGCGCGTACATCGGGAAGATAACATCCTCGCGGTAGGCAGAGACGATCAGCACGGGAGCATTTTTGGCGCAGCCTGTATAGGGGCTGGTGGCGGCCAGCTTTTGGATCAGGTCACGGTTCATCACCACATAAAATTCCCACGGCTGCTGATTTCCGGCAGAAGGAGCCGCCATAGCGGCGCGAAGCAATTTCTCGATTTTCTCCGGTTCCACGGGCTTGTCCTGAAATTTACGGATACTTACGCGGTGAAAAATGCTGTCCATCGTAAAAACTCCCTTCTAAAATAAAAATGTGCAGGCCCAAAGGCTTGCACAATTACTTTCGTAAACGGTCGCGTCCATGTAGGTATCATAACGGAAAATGCAAAATTTTGCAAGAGGAAGCTGCAGCATAAATAAAAACATGAAATCTCGCTGCACCCGGTGATGCAGCGAGATTTTTTAATAGATGGCGTACAAGAATCCGCCGCCGCCGAGAAAGTAGCCCATGAACAGAAAGAGGAAGAGCGCCCCCTCGTAGACGGCCCAGCGCAGGATGCGGGGAGCGGTGGCAAGGCGGTCACGGAAGTGGATGCCCCGCTCGTGGGCGAGGTCGACGGCAATGACCAGCGCCAACCCGAAGAAAAGCAGCAGCTGCTCCTGGCGGCTGGTCAAGCCCAGCTCCCAATAGTTGCTGAACGCCTTGTGGCCGCCGTTGTGCATGATGCCGCCAAAATAGGCCGCGGCATTGGCCAGGCTGCTGGCGCGGAACACCGTAAAGGTGGCCAGAAGCAGTGTGAATGTGCCCGCCACACCAACAAGCCGCGCCCAGCCCCGGGTGATGGCCTTGCGCCAGGGCAGGTGATTTTCTAACGCCTGCAAAGCGCCGTGGGCAAAGCCCCACACGAGATAGGTCAGCCCGGCGCCGTGCCACAGGCCGCTGACGAGGAACGTGGCAATAATATTGCCGTCGCGCCGCGCGGCGCTGCATCGGCTGCCGCCCAGCGGGATGTAAACGTAATCTTTCAGCCAGCGGGACAGGCTGATGTGCCAGCGGTCCCACAGTTCGCGGATGGTGGCAGCCAAAAACGGCTGGCGGAAGTTTTCCGGCAGGGGCAGGCCCAGCATCTCCCCCGTCCCCAGCACGATGTCGGTGTAGCCGGAGAAATCGGCGTAAAGCTGGAACACATACAGCACTGCGCACAGAAACAGCTGGCTGCGGTCGTAGGCGGAAGGGTCAGCAAAGGCGGCGTTGACGGCCAGCGCGGCGCGGTCGGCCACGGCCAGTTTTTTAAAGTAGCCCCAAAAGCACCGCTGTGCCCCCCGCTGCCATTGGCCGGGCTGTGGGGCGGCAGCGTCCAGTTGGGGCATCAGCTCGCCATAGCGGTTGAACGGTCCCTGGGTGATGGACAGAAAAAACGACGCAAAGCAGAGCAGCCGGGCGTACTGCGATTCCGGCTCCTGCTTGCCCCGGCGGACGTCCACCAGGTAGCTGGTCAATTGCAGGCTGAAATACCCGATGCCCAGCACTTGCGGCACGCTTACGTCCCAGATGCGCAGCGAGAACGCCTGCCCCAGCAGCAGGGCGGCGGGGCGCAGTTTGAGCAGCGTCAGCGGGGCCAATGCCCCGGCCAGGCCTACATAGAACCAACGGGGGCTGCCGCGCAGGTGCAGCGCGGCCTGCCAGACCAGCAGAGTCATAAGGCAGAGCAGCAGGCAGCCCTGCCAATCCAGCGAGAGGTAGAACACGAGGCTGGCCGCCAGCATCAGTTGCCAGCGGCGTGGCTGCGGGGTGACGCGCCAAAGGCCCGCCAATAATGCTGCGAACAGGATGAAACCGAAGGAACCAACGGTGAGCATGGCGGAGCCTCCTTTGCTTTGATTTTTGTGGGTGGGTGGCTGGCGAGCGCTGCCACCCTGCGGCGGCGCTCTTTTATATTATAACAGTATGCCGCTTTTAGGATCTTCCTTTTTGTGACCAAAAAGGAAGCGAAAAAGTTCCGCTGTTGCGAGGCAGCGCGCTTGGCGGCCAAAACGATGGCCGCCATCCAGCAGAGCTGGCCCGCTCGTGCGGATCAAAGCCCCACTGGGGCTTTGATCGCTGCGCGACCCCGCAACCCCGCCTTAGGGGCTGCTCGCTCCTAAGGACCCCAAAGAGATGGTCGAGAAGCAAAAAAGCTAAAAAACGCAGGAGTGCTGCGTTTTTCTTAAGGCAACACCGCACAATTCCCGCCTTACGGCTTAAGCACCGCTCCGGCGGCTGCGGCACGGCACCTGCGTTGCCAAAATGCTCGATAATACACAAAGTATTATCTGCGCTTTTGGCTTAGCAGCTGCCGCACCTCGCTCGCCGTATCGGCACTTAGAATTATGCGGTATTGCCTTAACGCTTTTTCGCTTCTCTCCATATTGACCCCTTCGGGGGTAAAATTACAGGTGCGCCATCGCAATCGACTGATCCGGGGTCAGCTCAAGCTTCTCCTCGACCGTATCATAAAACAACGTCGAAACATCTTCCCCGGCATTTTCCCGGGCAATCGTATCGCACAAAACGGCAGTAAACTTTTCGGCGCCCTGGCCGTTGAGATGGTGGGCGTCGGAGAAATCCCCTACCAGCAGGTTCAGGGTGTCCACATCTTTGTACAGCGAAAAATCCCAGTACACTGTGTTATTCTCGGCGGCAAAATTCTGCAGGGCGTCCACGTAGGCCTGGTAGTCGGCCGTATTGTACAGGTAGGCGCTGGGCAGCGGCGCGGTGAAAAGCACCAGGTTAATGCCGTTCTCCTGGCAAAATGCAGCGGTCTTGCGAAGATATTCCCATCCAAAGTCTGACAGCGGCGCTTCTGGGTCCACATCCAGCAGCGTGTGGAACGCATTTTCCGGCGCACCGCTGGTGTAGACGAACCCACGCCCGCGGTAGCTTTCGCCCTCGTCGGCGTAGGTCAGGTAGCTGTAGTTGCTCAGGACGTAGCCGTCGGTCAGCTTGGCGCGCCAGAGCGCGGGCATTTCCTGTGGCTCGGCCACACCGTGACGGGCCGGCAGCAGCAGGTCGGCAAAGGCGGCCATGCCGCCCATTTCGGCCTGGTAGGCGTAGCGGTTGGGCGAATTCCACCGCATGTGGTCGGTCAGCAGGTAGCAGGCCAGCGGCACGTTCTTGGAGGCGCTCTGGTTATAGCCGGTGTAGAACATCTCTAAATAGACGGTCTTTAGTTGATTTTGCGCGGCGGCTTCCCGCAGCATGTAGTAGCTGCCGTCGGGCAGCTGTTGGGACGATCCTGCGTTAAAGCTGTAAGTCCCCAGCGCGGCGTCCACGGCATCGGGGTCGACACTGCGGTAACAGTGGGACGACCCCAAAAACAGCGTGTCGATCTTGCCCGCGTCGGCGTACAACTCCTGTAGCATCGCGCGGGAGTAGGAGTGCACATCGTCCACCAGCAAAAAGTTGGCAGCAGCCAGCACAGCCAGCGTCAGTGCGGCAAACAGCAGTACGGCACTCAGTTTACGTAGCATTTTCATGGCGCGTTATCGCTCAATTTTCATGTGGGGGTGTTTCGGCTGGTAGGCGGCTACGTCCAGCTGCCAGGTGGTGGAGCCGTCCGCGGTCTCCTCCACTTTCTCAAAGCCAAAACTTGCATAAAAATCGCGCACCATCGCGTTTTTGGCGGTGGGATAATAGTACCCGCGGATGGTCTTTACCCCGCGCGCGGCGGCGTTGGCCACCATGATGTCCATCATGGCATCCTCCATGCCGCGCTTGAGTACACGGCAGCTCATCAGCCACAGGCGCAGGTGCAGGGTCTCCCCTTCCTGTTCGCCTGCGGTAACGGTGACGATGCCGTTATCGCCGAACTTGTCCACCAGCTTGCCGCAGCGGCAGAGCCAGGCCGGGTTCTCGGCCATGGCGCGGATGTCATCCTCGCTGCAGCGCAGAGTGGTCAGGTTGAACTGGTTGGATTTGTTGGTCAGCTGAGCGATGCGCTGGATGTACAGCGGCTCAAAATCTTTGATGGTAGCCGTCATCTCCAGGCTGTCCAGGTACTCGCCGTAATCGCTGAAAGACGCCTGTGCCTTGGCGCGCTGGGCGTTTTGGTGGTACAGTTCGGTCTTTTTCAGGTCCTCTTTCGAGAGGGCAGTGACCTCAAAGTAGCCGCCGTGATCCAGCATCTTGATGTAGTTCTCGGCACCGTCCAGCGCAGGCACGGCCACGCCGGGCACCTGGGCGGCCACGATGGCACGTTCGGCGGGGTTGTCATCGGCAAAGACAAAGCTGTCCGCGCCCAGGTTCAGTTCGGCGGCGATGTCGGTCAGGTTGCGGTCCTTCGGCTCCCAGTTGGCCTTGATAGAGACAAAATCGTCAGGCCGCAGCACGCCGTCCGGGTGGTTCAGGCCCGCCAGCGCGTTGGCTTCGTCATTTTTGGAGTCCACGGCCAAGATCACGCCGATGGATTTCAACGCCTTGCAGTAGCTCTGGAACTCGGCGTAGACCTGGCCCTCCGGCACCTCGGGACCGATGGCCAGCCCGTCGACGCCGTCGTCGCCCACGATGCCGCCCCAGAGCGTATTGTCCAGGTCCAGCACAAGGGCTTTTTTGTTACGGCCGTACAAAGACTTGATGATATTGGCCACACTGTTGGCCAGCGACGGGATGGCATCCAGACACATGGCATATTTGTACATGTGCCAGAAGAAGGCGTCGCCCCAGGCGGTCAGGCCGTAATCGGCGGAGAGGTAGTCAATATCGTTGATGTAAAAATGCTCGTGCGCGGCGGCGTAGGCATAGAACTTCTGGTTCATCCGGCTGATGAAGTTGGAGCGGCCGTGGGGGTCCCAGATGTCGCGGTTGCCCATCAGGCGGAAGTTGGGGCGGTCAAAGTTGTTCTGGATGACCGGGCAGCCGAACTTGGCCTCCAATGCCTGCCACATCGTCTCAAAATGAGTGTACTGGTCGGCCAGCATCGCGTCGATATCGGCTTCGCTGTCGGCGGTGGTGGGCAGGGCGGTCAGGTTGCGCCAGCTGGTGTGGATGTAGATGATGTCGGGGTGGAACTCGTCCAGCTCCGGCGTGCCGAACATGGCGTCCTGCCAATACTGGGCGTACTCGCTTTGGTAGAACTCGGCCTCGATGCCGTACTGCAGCAGAAACAGCCCCAGCTGGTCGGCCACTTCGTTCGTGGTGGACCCGCCGAGGATGGCGATTTTTTTGCACAGGGGGTGCGGGTTTTGGGCCAGCAGCTCCCGCCGCAGCCGCCGCTTTTTGCGCAGCAGCGTTTCAGTATCCAGCGGATAGTGGAAACAATCCATGGGTGGCTCCTTTTTAACCTAACTCTGCCAAGGCGCCTTTCAGGGCCTGGCTGATCTGGTCGGGGCAGCTGGTGGCCTTGCGGCCGCAGCGGATGCCCTCCATGCGGGTGATGGCGTCCTCGGCCTTCATGCCGGGCAGCAGGCTGGCAATGCCTTTCAGGTTGCCATCGCAGCCGCCCAGGACCTTGACGCTTTTAATGGTGTGGTCGGGGTTCAGTTCAACTTCGGTCTGCACCGAGCAGGTGCCTTTGTTTTTGTAGATGTATGCCATGGTGATGTTGCTCCTTTTATAATGGTAGTCCGTTTGGTATTTGTCGCGCATTTGTAAGGGTCGATGCGAGCATCCGCCCTACAGAATCAGGTGGTTCTCTTAAACGTGGATTTTCTTGCCTTGGCCAAATCGTTCAACCTGGCGATCTGCTCATCGTGGGTAGCGAACGCGCCGACCGGGCGCGGGGTGACGGTGTGGATGCCGTGGTAGTCTGTGCCGCCGGTGATGAGCAGTCCATTCTCCTTGGCCAGACGCAACAGCTCGGTTTTGTCCTCGGGGGTGTTGCGGGGGTGGTCGATCTCCACGCCGTCCAGCCGCCCGGCGGCGATCAGCTCCCGGGCCAGTTCCATGCTGTGATACACGCTGGGGTGCGCCAGCACCACCACGCCGCGGCAGGCTTTAATAAGGTCCAGCACGGTGTCCACCGGCTCATACCGGGGCGTGTGCAGGATGCGCCCGCGCACAGGTTTTAGCCCGAACAGCGAGCGGTAGACCTCGTTGTACAGCCCGTCGGCCAGGCCGTACTGCCACAGCACCCGCATGATGTGGGCCTTGTACAAGGTGCCGCTGTCCTTGGCAAATTCCAGCGCCTCCTGGGTGGAGTACTGCGGACAGATCTCCTCCAGCTCCTTGCTGCTTTGCATCATGGCGGTGTAGCGGCGCTCGGCCATCATGCGGGAAAAATCCTCCAGCGCGGGGCAATCATCGGGCCAGTAGCACAAAAGGTGCACGCGGTGGGCGCGCTCGTAGTCGTAGGCGGTCAACTCCGTGGCGGGGATCAGATGCACGCCGTCCTGCACCGGGTGGGCGTAGGCGTAGCGAACGCTCTGGATCGAATCATGATCCGAGATAGCCAGATGCGTCATCCCGGCGCACCGCGCCAGAAACGGCAGCTTGGCAACCGGTGTGGAACCATCGGAATAAGTCGTATGCGTATGCAGATCGCCCGGCATGGTGGGTAGACCTCCTTTACCTTTTCCGGAATATATTATTATACAATGTTTTTTGTGGTTTGGGAAGACCCTTGATTTTTGGTTGCTTTGAGTTGCTTTGAGTTGCGGCTTGCGCCCCGGCCCTGCCTACCCTGCGGCAGGGCCTAGTATAACGGGTTGTATCCGTTAGGCCTTCCTTTTTTGTGACCAAAAAAGGAAGCGAAAAAAGTCCCGCTGTTGCGAGGCAGCGCGCTTGGTGGCGCAAAACGAAAGCCGCCCGAAAAAATCATTTTAAAGTCGTAGCATATTCCTGTGCAGAAGCTACAAACTGCTTCGCCGCAGGCGATAGCCCCCCACGGGATAGACACGCCAACCCAATGCTGCGCTTGGCGGCAGGTTCCAGCCGCAGCACCTGGCACCCGCTGTGGTCGGTGCCGCGGCGGAACATCAGCTCTGGCATGATAGCCAGCCCCTGCCCGCAGGACACCATCGCGATCATGCTCTGGTCGTCCACGATGTAGCATCGGCTGTTCACGTGCAGATCATTCTTTTTAAAATAGCTTTGGATGTCGGCGTCCACGTCGGATTGCTGGCTGACGAACGCCCTGCCCTGCAATTCCTCGGCCCGCACGCAGCCGGGGCGGTGGGGCTGGTAGTCGGCAGGGGCGATGCAGACCAGCGGATCATCGTAGAGCGGTTCAAAATCCAGGTCACGCGCGCTGGAATTGGAGAGGAATCCAAGCTCCACTGTGCCGCCCTTGAGCCAATCCACGATGTCGGCGTAGGACCCCTGGTACAGCTGCACGTCGATCCCGGGAAATTGCTTTTGAAACGGCGGCACCAATTGTGGCACCCAGGTGACGCAGGCCGAGTTGAACACCCCCAGCCGCAGCACGCCCTTGTGCATGCCGTTGACCTGGGCGATGGATTGGCTGAGCAGCTCACTGCTGTTGAGCATCTGGCGGATGGACGGCAGCAGGCTTTCGGCGGCAGCGGTCATGGTTACGCCGCTTTTGGTGCGGGTGAACAGCAGAAACCCGCACTCCGACTCCATGCCGGAGACCGCGTGGCTGATGGCCGAGGGCGTTAAGTGCATCTGCTCCGCCGCCGCGGCAAAGGTGCCCAGCTGGGACACCGTCATAAAAATCTGGCAATCTGTCAGGGTCATAAACGACTTCTCCTAACGTGAACGAATTTCACTTTATATATGAAAAAGTTAAGCTTTACTTCATGTCTATACTGTACTATTATATTAGCAGAAAGTCAATGCCCGTAACGCACATTGCGGGCTGTACAAGACTCCTCTCCCTCCTAAGCCTTGCCGTCCGCACACCGGCAGGGCCTTTTTTATTGCCTTTTTTCGGCAGAGCGTGTATGATAGAGAAAGTATATATAAATGTAAGAGGTTTCAACCATGTCCAAAACAAGAGGTGTACGTGGGGCGGCCGGGTGGTGCGCCATCGCAGCGATCCTGTATTTATTGGCCCGCAGCCTGCTGTATGCGGGCATCAGCGCGCTGGTGGGGGTGGTGCACCCCGGCGCCAGCCTGGCCAAACCCATCGGCGTAAGCGAGGTCGGTCTCGGCCTGCTGCAGATCGTCATTGCCGTTGGCGCTGCCCTGGTACCGCTGCTGTGGATGCTGCGAGGCACCCGCCTGCAAACCGACGACCTGCGCATCACCGTGCCCGCGCCATGGAGCCCGGCATTCTGCCTGCCGGTGTTTTTGGGCGTGGCCAGCACGGCTAACCTGTGCGGCGGGCTGCTGGTGCGCCTGGCCGGGGCCGAGGACGCTGCCACCCTGCTGCCCAGCGGCGGCGCAGAGCTGTTCGTGCAGTTTTTGGCGCTTTGCGCCGTGCCCGCTGTGGTGGAGGAACTGCTTTTCCGCGGCGCACTGCAAGGGCTGATGCGCCCCAGCGGCAGTGCGGCGGCGATTTTCGGCCCGGCGCTGCTGTTCGGGCTGCTGCATCTCGACCTGGCCCAGGGGCTGACGGCCTTCGCTTGCGGCGTTTTTCTGGGCTGGCTTGCCGAGCGGTCAGGCAGCATTTTGCCCGGGATGCTACTGCATTTTTGCAATAACACGCTGGCTTTTTTAAATCTGTACCTGCGTTTTTACGCACCGCAGCCGGTATCTTTTGGCGTTGAACTGTTTATTTTGTTCTTCTTTCCGGTGTTTGGCGTGTGGCTCATCTGGCACGCCCGGCAGCAGGGGTTCCGCTTCTCGGCGGGTCTGCGTCCCGGTGTGGACGTGACCAAAATTTTCACCAGCCCCGTCTATGACCTGGCCGTTGTGTTCCTGGTTTGCTACACGATTTTTGTTTGAGGTGCCCTTATGACCGACGAAGAACTGATGCGCGCCGCCTTGGACGAGGCCCGCGAGGCCGCTGCCCTGGGTGAGGTACCCGTGGGTGCCGTGGTGGCCAAGGACGGGGAAATCATTGCCCGGGCGCATAATTTGCGCGAGAGCGGCAAAAATGCTACCTACCACGCCGAGCTGATGGCCATCGATGCGGCCTGCAAGGCGCTGGGCGGCTGGCGGCTGTGGCAGTGCGAGCTGTTCGTGACGCTGGAACCCTGCCCGATGTGCAGCGGGGCCATTATCAACAGCCGCTTAAAGCGGGTGGTGTACGGCGCGCGGGACCCCAAGGCAGGTTGCTGCGGCAGCCTGACCGACCTGTTTGCGTTGCCGTTCAACCATCATCCGGTGATTGAATCTGGGTTGCTGGAAGAAGAAGCACAAGCGCTTTTGCAAGATTTCTTTGCGATGCTGCGCGAAAAGAGGAAGAAAAAATGATGCGTAACGTGTTTTTGACCGGCGGCAGCCGGGGCATTGGCGCGGCGGCTGTGCTGGCGCTGGCCCGCGCGGGCTACAACGTGGCCTTTACCTATCATGCACACCCCGAAGCCGCCGAGGCCGTAGCCGCCCAGGCCCGCGCCCTCTCCCCTGCCGGGACGTTTCTGCCCATCTGCGCTGACGCGGGCGACTCCGCCCAGGTGTGCGCCGCTGTGGCCCAGGCCGAAGAAGCCCTGGGCAGTTTGGAGGTGCTTGTCTGCAATGCGGGCATCGCCCAGCAAAAGCTGTTTACCGACACTACCGACGAGGATTGGCACCGCATGATGGCCGTGGATCTGGACGGTGCATTTTATGCCTGCCGCGCCGTGCTGCCCGGCATGATCCGGCAGAAATACGGGCGCATCGTGCTCATCAGCAGTATGTGGGGCCAGACCGGCGGCAGCTGCGAGGTAGCCTACAGCGCTGCCAAAGCAGGGCTGATCGGCCTGGGCCGCGCCCTTGCCAAAGAGGAAGGCCCCAGCGGCGTGACGGTGAATATCATCGCGCCCGGCGTCATTGACACCGACATGATGGCCAGCTTTACCGACGAGGACCGCGCGGCTTTGGCAGAGGAAACGCCTGTAGAGCGTTTGGGCACGGCTGAGGATGTTGCACGGGCTATCGTGTTTTTGTGCGACGAAAATGCCGGGTATATCACCGGGCAGGTGCTGGGCGTGAATGGCGGACTGGTGATTTGAATTTTCGCCGCGGCTCCGCGGCCGTAAGGCGGCAGCGAACGGGCGGTGCGGGCCATACTACCGAGCCCCTGCGCCAGCGCGTCCGTGCCGAATACCAGGCCATCGAGACCGCCAACCCGGCCTTTGCCAGCCGGTAAACACGCACGCCTCCCCTTTTGCATACTATGCTGCAAAGGGGGATTTTTTATGGCTCTTTTTCAAAACGGCATTGATGTGTCCCGCTATCAGGGCAGCATCAACTGGACCCAGGTGGCCGCCGCGGGTAAGCAGTTCGCCATCGTGCGGGTGGGGTCCAGCAACAGCGGCGGCTTGTACGTAGATCCGTACTTTTTGCAGAATGTCACCGGCGCCCACAGTGCCGGGCTGCGGGTGGGCGCCTACTACTACACCTATGCCCGCACCCGCGCTGCCGTTGCCAGCGAATTGACTGCCTTTTTAAATATGCTGGAGGGCATCAAGCTGGAGTACCCGGTGTTCGTGGATGTGGAGGACGCAAGCCTTACCAGCTTGGGCCGCGCTGAGCTGACCAGCCTGGTGCAGTACGCTATGGATATTTTGTATCAGCGCAAATGGTATGCCGGGTGGTACAGTTACACAAACTACATCAACAGCTATTTGAACGCGGGCGCCCTGGTTGATTACCCGCTGTGGGTGGCGGACTACCGCGCCACGCTGGGTTACACCGGTGCCTACACGATGTGGCAGTACAGCGGCAGCGGCACGGTGAGCGGCATCAGCGGCGCGTGCGATCTAAATCGCAGCTACAAGGATTTTTTGCCTGAAATACAGGCTGGCGGCTACAACAACTACGGGGCCGCCAGCCCTTCGGTGCAAAAAGTGGATGGGTATAAGCTGGTGGTTTTCAACGTCCGGTGCGAATATTTTTACACATCCAACTTAAATGACGTGGTGGGCTACCTGCCCCTGGGCAACTACTGCGTCACCGGCCAGACCACCGCCAAATATGAGGGTTACGATTGGGTGACCTTTAAATATCAAGGCGAAGAATACTGGACCGCCCTGCTGGGCGATCGCAACCGCCTGGAAAAATGCGAATGTAATTGCAACTGACCCTTGAAAACTAGAATTTGTTGTGGTAAGATACAACTACAAGGTGTATTTCCATCTGTAAGATGTAGAAACGGTCATGAATCCAATTTGACAACCCACCACCATTTATGGTTTAATAAATTTATATGCCAAAATTCAGGCAACACCGCACAATTCAGGGGGAACCGCCGCATGGCAAAAAAACAACAGGAATACGGCAACGACAGCATCCGCCAGCTGAAAGGCGCGGACCGTGTGCGTAAGCGCCCGGCCGTTATTTTTGGCTCGGACGGTGTGGAAGGCTGTGCCCATTCCATCTTTGAGATCATCTCCAACTCCATCGATGAAGCCCGTGACGGCCATGGCAACCGCATCAACGTCACCCTCTACCCCGACCACGTCGTTGAGGTTGAGGACTTCGGCCGCGGCATCCCGGTGGACTACAACAAGGCTGAGGACCGCTGGAACTGGGACCTTGTCTTCTGCGAGCTGTACGCTGGCGGCAAATACGCCGAGGGCAGCGGCAACTACGATTTCAGCCTGGGCCTCAACGGCCTGGGCCTGTGTGCCACCCAGTACGCCAGCGAGTGGATGACCGCCGACATCTACCGCGATGGCTTCCACTACCACCTCGACTTTAAAAAAGGAGAGAACGTGGGCGGCCTGCAAAAGGAGCCGTTCAAGGGCAAGCGCACCGGCTCGGTCATCCGCTGGAAGCCGGACACCGAGGTCTTTACCGACATCGCCGTCCCGGCCGACAGCTTTAAAGATATGCTGCGCCGCCAGGCTGTGGTAAACGACGGTGTGACGCTTGTTTTCGAGGATAAATCCGGCGGTGACACGGAGAAGTACGAGTACCTCTACGAGCACGGTATCACCGATTACGTCAACGAACTGGTTGGCGATAAGGGCCTGACCCCGGTGCACTTCTGCTCCGGTTCCGCCACTGGCCGCGACCGCGCCGACCAGCCCGACTATCAGGTCAAAATGAACGTGGCCTTCGCCTTCTCCAACACCGTGCAGGCGTTGGAATACTACCACAACTCCAGCTGGCTGGAGCACGGCGGCAGCCCCGACCGTGCCGTCCGCTTGGCCTTCGTCAACCAGGTCAACGCCTGGCTGAAATCCAAGGGCCTGTACAAAAAGAACGAAAGTGCGATCACTTTTGCCGATGTGCAGGATTGCTTGGTGTTGGTTTCGTCCAGCTTCTCCACCCGTACCAGCTACGAGAACCAGACCAAAAAGGCCATTACCAACAAATTTGTGGCCCAGGCCATGACCGAGTTCCTCAAGCATCAGCTGGAGGTCTACTTCATCGAGCACCCCGACGAGGCGGAGAAAGCCTGCAAGCAGGTGCTGATCAACAAGCAGAGCCGTGAACACGCAGAAAAAGCGCGTATCACCATTAAAAAGACGATGACCCAGCAGATGGACCTGGCCAACCGCGTGCAGAAGTTTGTGGACTGCCGCACCAAGGACCCAACCCGCCGTGAGCTGTATATCGTGGAGGGCGATTCCGCTATGGGCGCCGTCAAGCAGAGCCGCGACTCGGAGTTCCAGGCCATTATGCCCATCCGCGGCAAGATTTTGAACTGCCTGAAAGCCGACTACGCCCGCATTTTTAAGTCGGAAATCATCACCGACCTCATCCGCGTTATGGGCTGCGGTGTCGAGCTGGGCGGCAGCCACAACAAGGATTTAGCCAGCTTCAATCTGGATAACCTGCGGTTCAATAAAGTTGTCATCTGCACGGATGCCGACGTGGACGGCTACCAGATCCGCACCCTGGTGCTGACGATGCTCTACCGCCTGACGCCGACCCTCATCAACAAGGGCTACGTCTACATCGCCGAGTCGCCGCTGTATGAGATCAACACCAAAAACAAAACCTACTTTGCCTACACCGAGCCGGAAAAGGCTGACATCCTGCGCCGCATCGATGGTGAAAAATATACGATTCAACGTTCGAAAGGATTGGGCGAGAACGACCCGGAAATGATGTGGCTGACGACTATGAGTCCCGAAAGCCGGAGACTTATTAAGGTACTGCCCACCGATGCCGAGCGCACGGCAGAAGTTTTTGACCTGCTGCTGGGCGACAATCTGCAAGGCCGAAAAGACCATATCGCCGAACACGGCGCGGAGTATCTGGATGATTTGGATGTAAGCTGAGTAAGGGAAAACAACGATGGCAAAACGAAAAGAAAAGAAAATCATTGCTGCCCGGCCCCAGCTGGGCGATAACGTCGAGATCCTCTCGGCGGGCGAGGTGCTGGAATCTCCCATCACCGATACGCTGGAAACCAACTATATGCCCTACGCCATGAGCGTCATCGTCTCCCGTGCCCTGCCGGAGATCGACGGCTTCAAACCGGCGCACCGCAAGCTGCTGTATACCATGTACGGCATGGGCCTGCTCAAGGGCAACCGCACCAAAAGTGCCAACATCGTGGGTAGCACCATGCACCTGAACCCCCACGGCGATGCCGCCATCTACGATACGATGGTGCGTATGGGCCGCTCCAACGAGAGCCTGCTGGTGCCGTTTGTCGACTCCAAAGGTAACTTCGGCAAGGCGTACAGCCGCGATATGGCCTACGCCGCCGCCCGTTATACTGAGGCCAAGTTGGAACCCGTCTGTGACGAGCTGTTCCGCGACATCGACAAGGACACCGTCGACTTTGTGCCAAACTATGACGGTACAACGACAGAACCTACCCTGCTGCCTGTCACCTTCCCCGCCATTCTGGCTAACAATACGCTGGGCATCGCGGTCGGTATGGCCTCCAACATCTGCTCCTTCAACCTGGAGGAACTGTGCAACGCCACCATCGCCCTGATGAAAGACCCCCAGGCTGACCTGCGGGAGATCATCCCCGCCCCCGATTTTGTGGGCGGCGGCACCATCCTGTACGACACGGCCGAGATGCAGAATGTGCTGGAAAAAGGCCGCGGCAGTGTGCGTGTCCGCGCCCAGTGGAGCTACGATAAAGAAAACAATTGCATCGATGTAACGCGAATTCCGCCCACGACTACCGTCGAAGCAATCATGGATAAGATCACTGAACTGGTCAAACTGGGCAAGATCCGTGAGATCAGCGACATGCGCGATGAGACCGACCTGAATGGTCTGAAACTGACCATCGACCTCAAGCGCGGCCAGGACCCGGATAAGCTCATGGCCCGCCTGTTCAAGGCCACACCGCTGGAGGACAGCTTCGCCTGCAACTTTAACGTGTTGATCGGTGGCCAGCCCAAGGTGCTGGGTGTGCGGGACATTCTGCTGGAGTGGATCGCCTTCCGCGCCGAGTGCGTGCGCCGCCGCACCTACTACGATTTGAAAGGCAAGGAAAAGCGCCTGCACTTGCTGCAGGGCCTGAAAGCTATCCTGCTGGACATCGACAAGGCCATCGAAATTGTGCGTAACACTGCTGAGGAATCTGAGGTCGTCCCCAACCTGATGATTGGCTTCGGCATCGATGAGGTTCAGGCTGAGTACGTGGCCGAGATCAAGCTGCGTCACCTGAACCGCGAGTATATTTTGAAGCGCACCGAGGAGATCGAGGAGTTGGAGGATGCCATCGCCGACCTGCAGGACATCCTCAAACGCCCGGCTCGCATCAATCGCATCATCATGCAGGAATTGGGCGATGTGGCGAAGAAATACGGCAAGCCCCGCCGTTGCGAGATCTTGTACGAGATCCCCGCCGACACCGCCGACGAGCCGGACGAGCAGGTGCCGGACTACCCCGTACATCTGTTCTTTACACGGGATGGCTACTTTAAAAAGATCACCCCGCAAAGCCTGCGCATGAGCGGCGAGCAGAAGCTGAAAGACGGCGACGAAGTGCTGTTCACCTGCGAAAGCACCAACAGCGCAGAGTTGCTATTCTTTACAAATCACCACCAGGTGTACAAATCCCACGCCTACGACTTCGGCGACAGCAAAGCCAGCGTGCTGGGTGATTATGTCGCATCGTCCCTTGGCATGGAGGAGGGCGAAGTGCCCCTCTACATGGTGGTCACGCCGGACTACAAGGGTTGGATGCTCTTCTTCTTCCAAAACGGCAAGTGCGCCAAGGTGCCGCTGTCCAGCTACGAGACCAAGCAGAACCGCCGCAAGCTGCTGAAAGCCTACAGCGATAAGGAAGAGTTGGCCTGCATGCGCTACCTGCCCGCTGAGACCGAGCTGGCCATCTTCACCACCAACGGCCGCCTACTGCTGGCGGGCAGCGCCCTCATTCCCGAAAAGGCTACTCGCGACAGTGCTGGTGTGAACGTTGTAACGTTGAAAAAGAACGCCAAGATCGCCCGCGTCACTCTGGCCGACGGCCTGGAGCTGGGCGAGGCCCACCGTTACCGCGTGCGCACGCTGCCCGCCGCAGGTGCCATCCTGCGCGCCGACGACAGCGCCGAACAACTGACGCTGTAAGGCCGCACGCCGTAAACCGGCTGGCGCTCCCCTGCCCGTTGGGTGTCCCGCGCCGCCGCACCGCCGCAAAACCAGCATTGACAACGCCGCCCAAGTTTGGTATAATAACAGTCACTGATGCGGGATTAGCTCATCCGGTAGAGTGACTGCTTCCCAAGCAGTAGGTGGCGAGTTCGAGACTCGTATCCCGCTCCAAATTAAGAAAGAGGCTTACCCGGAAGGGAGCCTCTTTTCTTTTTTACAAAGAAGGAAATATTATGTTAGACGCTTTTCCAATTTATCACTGGTTTCACAATGGCAACCCCTACTCGGGGGCGGAGCAAGGGATGCGGTATGTCATTACGCCGGGCAAAAAGGCCGACCCGGCGGACGAGAGCGGCAAGCGAAAGATCGAGTTTTTGACCGTTACGGTCTGGCCCGGGCCGTGGAGCGTTGAGCACACCGCCGAGGAAAAGATACGATCCGCTGAGTTTGAGGGCAGCCAGGCGGGGCTGGATGCTGCCGTGGCCTGGCTGCATGAGTGCTACAAGGGTGATATGCCCCGCTGGACGAACATTCCGTCCATTTTGGACTGCGAGCCGGATCGCTGACGGTCCGGTGCAATAGAAAGAGGAAAAGCTTATGGTACAGGTCGACTTAATAACCGGCTTTTTAGGCGCAGGAAAAACAACGTTTCTGCGCAAATATGTGCACTGGCTCAACGCCCGCAGTCAGCGCGTTTGCATTTTGGAAAATGACTTCGGCGCGGTGAACGTTGACGTAATGCTGCTGCAGGATCTGCTGGGCGACAATTGCGACATCGAGACCATCAGCGGCGGCTGCGATTGCGACACCCACCAGCGCCGGATGCGCACCAAGCTGATCTCGCTGGCGATGCAGGGCTTTGACCGCGTACTGGTGGAACCCAGCGGCATTTTCGACGTGGACGAGTTCTATGACGTGCTGCGGGACGAGCCACTGGACCGCTGGTACACGCTTGGCAATGTTATTGCCATTGTGGACGCGCTGCTGGAAACGCAGCTCAGCCACCAAGGCGAGTATCTGCTGGCCAGCGAAGCCGCCAGCGCGGGCATGGTGCTGATGAGCCGCTGCCAGCTGGCCGCCCCCGGCCAAGCTGAGGCAACACTGGCGCATTTGAACCGTGCGCTGGAAGCCTGCCACTGCGCCCGCCGCTTTGCTGCGGACACCGATGCGTTGTGCAAGCCCTGGGACGCCCTGACCGACGCCGATATGCAGCGGCTGGACAGCTGCGGCCACTGTCAAGCCAGCTACGTCAAGCTGCATTTTGACGAGCACAAGGCGTTCACGTCGCTGTATTTCATGGAGCTGCACCTTACGCTGCCCCAGCTGCAGGATGCCGCTCGGGCACTGTTTGCTGATCCGGCCTGCGGGCATATTTTGCGCATCAAGGGCTTTTTGCAGACCGTTGACGGCTGGTGCGAACTGAATGCCACCCGCGACACGATGCACGTAGAGGCTATTCCCGATGGGCAGGAAGTGCTTATCATTATTGGTGAGGAACTGGACCGCTCGGCCATCGAAGCGCATATTGGACAGAGAACTGCCGACCAGGAGTGATTTTTGTTTGCACCTTATCGGCCCTGCCTACCTTACGGCAGGGCCTTTTATAATGGCAGGCCGCCGTTAGGCCTTCCTTTTGGGGCTCCAAAAGGAACACATAAAAAGCAAAATGCTGTTTGAACGAGAAACCGGCCGCCAGGTGGCCGGTGAGGGAAGCCTCAAGCTGCAAGCGTAGGAAAATCACTTATCAAACGCATTCGTCCCATAATACCATCGGTCCACAAAAATTTCCACGACCAACGGTAATATAACAGCCATCAACAACACCCATAGGGCCACCAGGGCGCTGGCAAGGTCGTCGGTAATCACGGTCAGGGCGCGGTGCAAAATTTTACCGGCAAACACCGGCATTGGGGTGCCAAACACCTGCAGCAGGTACCCCCAGAATTCCCCCAAACTAAACGCCCCCAAATAATCGCAGGGCAGCGTGGGGTTGCGGGTGTATACGCGGCGGCGCTGGTCGGCGTTGCGCCATAGCAGCTCCTTCTGCTTGATGTACCCCAAAACACCCATAATCAGCACGGCCATCCAGTAGGTGCCGCTGGCTTCGGTCCAGGTCATAGGCCGGCCCCCTTTCTGTTTAGCCCCATTCTACCCTGCATGTCGAAATTTGTCAATCTGGCGGCCGGGCTGTTGCAATTTTGCTACAATATGGTATACTGATAAAATATGCAAATTTAACTGCCAACTATGAAAAAAGGAGTTTTTATGCTGATCCCTGTACTGCTGTTTATTGTCGGGCTGCTGTTTCTCATTAAAGGCGGCGACTGGTTCGTGGACGGCGCATCGGCGCTGGCGCGGCGGTTCCATCTGCCCGAACTGCTGATTGGAGCCACAGTGGTGTCCATCGGCACTACCCTGCCCGAGGTCATGGTCTCCACGATGTCGGCGCTGTCCGGCCACGGCGAGATCGCTTACGGCAACGCCATCGGTTCGGTTATCTGCAATGCGGCGCTGATCGCGGCTATCACCATTGCGGTGCGCCCGGGCAAAGTGGACCCCAAAACGCTGAAAATGCCGGTGCTGTTCTTCTTTGCGGCGGCGGCCATCTACTGCGTGGCGGCTTACGGCTTCGGCAAGTTCACCCGTCCCATGGGCTTTATCATGCTGGCGATGTTCGTGGCCTACATGGCGGCCAACATCCACCAGATGAAGAACGCCCCCGCAGAGGAGCATGAAGAGGAAGAAGAGACCATGCCCCTGCCCCGTATGCTGATGCTGCTGGTGCTGGGCGCGGTGCTGATCGCCATGGGCGCCAACCTGCTGGTGGACAACGGCACCCTGATCGCCCAGGCTTTGGGCGTGCCCGAGAGTGTTATCGCGCTGACCTTTGTGGCGCTGGGCACGTCCCTGCCGGAGCTGGTCACGGCCATTACCTCGCTCATCAAAGGCCACAGCGACCTGTCGCTGGGCAATGTTGTCGGCGCCAACGTGTTCAACCTGGTGCTGGTCAGCGGTGTGTCGGTCGCGCTGGCACCCTTCACGGTGCCACAGAGCGCCACGATCTTCGGCATGAACTCCAGCCTGGTGCTGGAAATCCCCGTTATGATTGCGGTTATGGTACTGTTGACCGCGCCGGCCTTGGTTAGGGGAAAGCTTAGCCGTGTGCAGGGTGTGGCGCTGCTGGTAATTTACGCAGTGTTCTGCGGGATTCAGTTTACGCTTTGATTTTAATATGTTGCTTTGCGGGCGTCACCACCATGCGGTGACGTCCTTTTTTCGTGGCATCTTATCCAAGGCCTACCTTTTTTGTGACCAAAAGAGTACGCATAGCGGCTAGAAGCCGTTAAAAAAGGGGGACACCACATGGTGGTGTCCCCCGCCGGCCGCAAAAAGCCAATCAAAAATTATTTTTTCTTACTCTCCCAGTAAGCCTTCACCGTTTCGCACAGCAGCGCGTGGTCCTTCAAATGCGGCAAACCGGAAATAATCGCCGCACCGCGGAACTCGCCGTTGACGTACAGCGGGAAGCCACCGCCGCAGAAGGCGTAGTGCTCCTCGTCATGCTGCCAGGGGGCCTTGGCACCGTACAGCTCCCGCTCCACGGCGGCGCGCAGGCTGGTGGTGCCGGTCAGCTGCACAGTGCGCTGCTTCTTGTCCATCCAGTTGTTGTTGGTGGCGTCGGTGCCCGGCAGGAAGGACTGATACAAAATCATGCCATCCAGCACAATGCGCACCGCAATCGGCTTGGGAGCCTTCTCCCCCGCCGCACGCAGGGCGCTGCCCAGGGCGTAGGCATCGTTAAAATCAAAGCTGTCAAACCGCACGGTGTTTTCCAGTTCGGTCAGTTCCTTTAAAAGAGCTTCATCATACATACAAAACAACTCCTTTTGCGGCAGCGCGGGCCGCCGTACAAATTTTCTCCGCCATTACTATAGCACAAGCGCCGCCAAAATGCGAGAGCAAAAATATACAAAAAGCCGCCCCAGCCTACTAACTGGGGCGGCAAATTTTTGCTGCTTAAATCAAAGCTGCGTCAGGCCTTAAGAAAGGAACCACTCAGGGCCAAGGCCGGTGACCGTAAAGGCGGTCAGGATGTACAGCAGAATGGAGCAGATGTAAGCAAACGGGATGGACAGCTTCAGGTAGTCGCGAGACTCGACCTTGGTGTAAGCCAGGCCCCAGGCGATCCAGCTCTGGGTGATGCAGGAACCAACGTTGACGGTGGTTGCCGGGATGGTGAACACGCAGAACAGGAACGGCACGCTGAAGTGACCAACGGCGGACAGCACACCCAGGGTGGCAGCGCCGCAGCCGTACAGGGTCAGGGGACCACGGAAGAAGCCCAGGATAGACAGGGCTGCAAACAGGGCGCAGACCACATACTCATTGGTGGGCATGATGCCGCCCAGAACTTCCTTGAAGTACGGGGAAGCGTAAGAAGCGCAGGTGTTGAACATGGGCAGGGTCAGCAGGAAGCCAACCAGCGGAGCGGTGTCGACCACGCCGTCATAGTACAGCTTGTTGACCAGCTGGCAGTTCTCTTTGAAAGATTTGTTCATCTTGCCGCAGAGGAACAGGGCAGCGAAACCAGCGATGACGAAGCCGCCGATAACAGAGAAGTCGAGCCAGATCTTCAGAACGACGGGAACGATGGGCAGGATCAGAGCGATCAGCGGGGCATCGGTCTGGGTGTTCTTCGGGGCAGCCTGGGCAGCCCAGGCGTGGCTCTTCTTGCCGATCTTCAGGTAGATACCGGTCAGCACGGAGACAACCACGACGCTGATGATCAGCGCATAGATGCCCCAGTGAGAGGTGTACCAGCTGAAGGAGAACTCAGGCATCTCATCAGAAGCGCAGATGAAGGCGCGCAGCTGAGAGAACTGCAGGACGGGGTTCAGGTACATACCAGCGGAGACCGAACCCATGAAGGTGAACATGGCGATTGCCTTGGGGATGCCCAGGGACATCAGGATGGGCAGGACGATAACGCCGATGGCGATAACGGGGCCGGCGCCCATCATGGCGGTGAAGATGAAGGCAGTCACAACGTTCAGCAGAACGATGGTGATGATGGGACGGTCGCCGCCCAGCTCAACAGTCTTACGGATCAGGGTGGAGGCGATGCCGGTCTCCATCAGGACGCGGCCAAACCAGGCGCCCCAGCAGACGTTGACCAGCGTGGTGCCCCAGCCTTCAGGGGCGGACTGGTAGATCTTGTTCAGGATCGAAACCAGCGTAGTGCCGGAGTCACCGCCGAACTGCAGGATGGGGTTCTCTGCAATAAACGTGGGAGATGCGACCAGAGTGCCCAGCAGAGAAAGGGCAGTCCAGACGATGGAGATGATCAGGAAGCCGATCATCAGGTTGTGACCTTTTACGCAGTAGTAGGCCAGGCCGAAAAAGGTCAGGACGAGGATAATGCCAATCACAAATTCCATAAAAAAATTCCTCCTTCTCATGGTAGTCGCTTACAAAGGTGCGTAAGCGCAATGTGATTGAAAGATCGTGTTAAGTATAGCAGATTTTATGCAAAATGGCAATAATATATTTCAAGAAAATAGAAAAAGTTTGAAATAATTGTTAACAAACGATGTATCGCTCATTCTTTGCCCATGGTGAAAAAAGTTATGAAGTACGATAGATTACCCTGCAGTTTGTAGGGATTAACCTAACCTTTATGCAATCCGCACAACTTAGCACTGCACGGGTTTTACGCTCGAAAAAGAATTTTGTCGGAATATTTGTTTTTTGGGAAATGGTGTGTTACACTATATTTAATATAGGTAGGGTGGGTTGCTGCTCCGGCCTGCAGGTGCTGGACAGAGTGCGAAAGCAGGCCGACACCGCCATGTACGAGCAGAAAAAGCTGCACAAGCGCCTGCGCAGCGAGTGAGGTGCCGCCATGACTTACGTAGTAAAACGCATAGACGAACAGATGTACGGCTGCGAGGAACCCGCCCCGGGGGCGGAGGTTTTGGTCGATGTGACCCTGGTTGCGACCGACGGGGTGAAGCGGGTACTCCCCTACCCCGATGCAGCTTTGGCCGCCGCGGATATTAACGAAGGGGATACGGCGGTTTTAACTGCTGATGGGTTGCTGAAAAAAGTATAATAGCATGCAGTGCAAAAGAGGGACCACCTTGCGGTCCCTCTTTTCTTATAAAAAAGCCCTGCCGCAAAGTAGGCAGGGCCGAAGCACCGAAACAAAAAATCAAGCAAATCTCCTGGTCGGTCTATACCACACCCCAGTGCAATCAAAATCAACAGCGCGGTAAACGACAAACTGATCGGATACACCAGCATGATAGTTTGGAAGGTGCGGCTGCAGGGGAAGACAAGGTACACCTATGCCCACCATGGCCAGGCCGCCGCGTTGAACAGCTGCTCCAGTACAGCGGTAGCCGCCACAGGCAGTGCAAACAGCGGCAGCTTGTTCCGAATCGACCCGTTCAGCATGTCGATCTTGTTTTCTTAATGCTTTTGAAATAGCTGTGTTGTTTTTGACCCTTCCGTTCCGTTATCCGTGTAGTTCCAAAACCGAGATCTCCCCCATTGGTACCTCGGTGCCGTCAGCCATAATCAGCAGTCCCTCAAGCTCTGCCATCTTCTTTACCACGCCGGTCACGGTGCAGTAGGCACCGCCTGCCTTGCGGGTGTCGGGCACAAAATAGCAGACTTCCACGGTAGGATGCTCTTTTTTGGTCAGTGCATCCCGCACGGTTTGCAGCGTTTCGTCCAGTGCAGCCTGCTCGTACTCGTCCAGGGTGATGCGCTGGTCGGTCAGGCGGGCGGTCTCCCGCAGGGCGGCGTCCAGCCCGGTCAGCGCTGCAAAGGGCGAAAACTGCGCCGCGCGGTCGGCCCGAGCCATCGGTGCGTGCTTCTGCGAGACATGATGCGGTAGGTTGATAATGTCGTCATAGCGGTGGGTCATGCCTTGTGCCCTCCGATCTGTGCGTTGCGCTCCATGGCGGTGGCACCCTCCTGCAGGTCCATGCCCTTGATGATGGCATTTTTCCCGAACTTCTTTTTAATGGCCAGCATGGCTTGTTGGCGGCGGCGCTCCCGCTCCAGCTCCTTTTCCTCGGCGGCGGCCTGCTGCTGGGCGCTTTCGGTGATGGAGAAAAAGTCCAGCTGCTCGCAGCTGTCCTTCTCACGGGCGGCGTCTTCGTCCAGCACGCGGCAGGCCACCAGGTTCACCCGCCGTACCAGCAGGCGCTTGTCTACAATGCGGTCAAAAAGCTCTGTCACAGCGTCCAAAATCGACCGCGTGGAGGACGTGTACTGCCTTAAATTCGTTGTGCCGTGGGCATGCTTGGGGATCTGCCGCCCGTAGCGGTCGGTGGCAACAGGGCCATGGTAGGCCGCATTGCGGGTGGGGTCGGTCAGATTTTCCCGGTCGTAGCCCACGGTCAGCACCAGCTGGTTGGTCATCAGGTGTTTGTCCACCAGGTCCAGCGCCAGCTGGTCAGCCATTTCCCGCACGATGAGCCGTGCCTGGTCGGCGGGCGTAGCGCAGTGCAGTACTTGGCCGCTGCCGCAGCTGTTGGCGGCTGGCTTGTAGGCCTTGATGTCCGCAATGGTGCAGGGTTCCCAGCCCCAGGCGTGGTCGATGAGCAGCTCGGCGTTGACGCCGAATAGCCGGTAAAGCATCTCCTCGTTGTAAAAATCCTGCGGCCCGCCCAGCGAACACCGTGCTACGTCACCCATCGTGAACATATTGTGGGTCTCCAGCTTTTGGGCGATGCCCTTGCCCACCTGCCAAAAATCCGTCAGCGGGGTGTGGTCCCACAGCAGGCGGCGGTAGCGCATCTCGTCCAGCGCGGCGATGCGCACGCCGTTTTCGTCCGGCTGGATGTGTTTGGCGCGGATGTCCATGGCGACCTTGGCCAGATACAGGTTGGTGCCGATGCCCGCCGTGGCCGTGATGCCGGTGGTGGCCAAAATGTCCAAAATCATCTTGCGGGCAAATTCTTTCGACGTTAGGCCGTATAATTTCAAGTAGGCGGTGGCGTCCAGAAACACCTCGTCGATGGAGTAGCTGTGGATGTCCTCCGGCGCGACATACTTTAAATAAACGTTGTAGATACGTGTACTTTGCTGGATGTAGTGGGCCATCTGGGGCGGCGCAATGATGTAGTCCAGCGCCCAATCCGGGTGGTCGGCCAGCTCCCGCGCGTCGCAGCTTTTGCCGGTAAAGGTGCGGTTGGGGGCGTTCAGGCGGCGCATACCATTGACCTGCCCCACCTTTTGGATGACCTCAAACAGCCGGGCGCGGCCGGGGATGCCGTAGGCTTTCAGTGCCGGGGACACCGCCAGGCAGATGGTCTTTTCGGTGCGGGAGGGGTCCGCCACAACGAGGTTGGTTTGCAGCGGGTCCAGCCCGCGCTCCACACACTCCACCGAAGCGTAGAACGATTTCAAGTCGATGGCCATATAAATTCTCTGCGGCATGCGGCGTGCCCCCTCTCCCCTGGTTTGTATAGGTCTATTATATCGCACATCGCCCAAAAAGGCCAGAAACAAAATCAGGGAGAGAGCCGCCAGGCCCGCTCCCTGATTGGAAAATTGCTATTACACTCTCACCAACTCATACTCGGTGGTGCCAACGCCCAGGGCCTCGGCGGCCTCGATGGTGTGGGCGCCGTGGCGGCTGTTGACGCGCTCCATAAAGTGGTCACGGCCAGGGTCGGCGCTGTGCTCGACCAGGTCCAGGCAGGCGCGGTCCAGCGCGACGGGGTCCAGGCCGGACAGGATGCCGATGTCGCCCATGCAGGGGTTCTCGGCCACGGCGCAGCAGTCACAGTCGACGGACAGGTTCTTCATCACGGCCACATAGGCAATCTTGCCGGCAAAGTGGTCGGCCACGGTGCTGGCGGCGTCGGCCATGGCCTCCAGGAAGGTATCCTGCGGGCAGATGTTCTCCCACAGCACGGCCTGATCCTTGACCTTGCCGCCGGAGTGGATGTAGGCCTTGCCGGCGCTGGAAGCACAGCCGATGGACAGCTGCTTCAGCGCGCCGCCGTAACCGCCCATGGGGTGGCCCTTGAAGTGGATCAAAACCAGCATGCTGTCGTAGTTTTCGATGTCCTTGCCCAGCAGGTTCTCGCTCAGGACCTTGCCATTCTTCACGGGCCAGACAACGTCAGGTCCTTCGGCATCCATGATGTCAACGTCGAACAGGTCGCTCCAGCCGTGTTTTTTCATCAGCTGTACGTGCTTGGGGGTCTCGTTGCGGGCGCCGCCGTAAGCGGTGTTGCACTCGACCACGGTGCCGTGGACGGCGTCGATGACCGGCTTCATGAACTCGGGACGCAGAAAGTTCTGGTTGCCATCCTCGCCGCTGTGGACTTTAACGGCCACCTTGCCGGGCAGTTCCACGCCCAGCTGGCGGTACATCTTCAACACGGCCTCAGGGGTGATCTCCTTGGTGAAATAGACAGTAGACTTTGCCATAAAAGGTTTCCTCCTTTAAACTACATTATATCGATTGAAACCGCAGAGGCAGTTCCAAATTGCAATCGGACAGCAACGCACCATCGTGCAAAATTTCCTCGGCCGGGCCGTCGGCGGCAATGTGCCCTTCGTACAGCAGCACCACCCGGTCGCAGGTATCGTAGATAAAATCCAGATCGTGGGAGGCAATCAGCATCGCACAGGGCAGTCCTCGCAAAATTTCTATTAAGTTGTGCCGGTTTTTCGGGTCCAGCGCGGCGGACGGCTCGTCCATCAAGATCAGCTCTGGGTCCAGCGTCAGGATGCCTGCGATAGACGCAAGTTTCTTCTGCCCACCGGACAGCCGGTACACCGGCCGGTCGGCGCAATCCTCGATGTGCACCTGCTGCAAGGCGCGGTGGCTGCGGGCGGCCACTTCCTCGGTCGGGTAACCGTAGTTCTGCGCCGCAAAGGCGACGTCCGCCGCCACTGTGGGCATGAACAGCTGGCTGTCCGAATCCTGGAAAATGTACCCCACTTTCCGCCGGATAGATGCCAAATTTTCGCGCTGCATCGCAAGACCCGCCACTTCCAGCGTGCCCTGCTGCATGGGCAGAATACCCACCAGCAGCTTTAACAGTGTGGATTTGCCCACGCCGTTGCAGCCAACAAGACCCACCCGCTGGCCGGACGCAATGTTCAGGTTTATATCCTGCAAGACCGGCGCGGCGCGGTGGCCATCATAACAAAAGGTCAAGTCCTGCATCGTCAGGATAGACTCGGAATTTGCCATAATATTGTTCCCTTTTTTACAAAAGTCGTCCGGCCAGCTCAAACACCGGCACGGCGCGGAAAACGGCGCAGTAGAAAACCGTTACTGCCAAAAACAGCCAACCGCCGTGCTTTTTCTGCCCTGGCGGAAAAGATCCTGCAAAGCCCCGCAGCTGCATGCTCTCGTACACCAGCTGGGCGCGGTCGATGCTGCGCAGTAGCAGCTGCCCCAGCAGTGAGCCCCACGCCCGGAACTGGATGCCCTTTTGCCCGGGTGCGCGCAGCGCATAGGCGGTGGCAATGCGGATACCCTCCTGCAAAAGCAGCACAATGTAACGGTATATCAGTAAAATTGTGGTGGTGAGCACCCGCGGACAGTGCAATTGCTGTAAAGCCGCGCAGACGGATTCCATCCCGGTGGAGGCAATCAGCACCCACACGGCCAGAAAGCAGAACAGCCCCTTGGCCAGCAGCACGCCCAGCGAGAGTATGCCCCCAGTCACGGACAGCGGCCCCGCATGCAGCAGTACGGCGCGGTCGAACGGCAGGTTGCACAGCCCCACCACGGTTAGCAGCACAGCCACGGGTTTAAACGCCCGCAAGGCGTCGCCGGGGGTAAAGTCCGCCAACTCCAGCAAAAGCAGCGGCCAAAGTCCCATACCCAGTACGCCGGTGAGCTGATATCGCCCAAAGGACAGCGTGACGGCCAGATACACTACCGCCGCCAGCAGTTTGGGCAGCGGGGCCAGCCGGTTCAGCCAGGTATCCCGCGCGGCCAGATCGTCCAGCCGGTGAACATCCTTAATGGCCCTGTGCAGACGATCCACGTCGATGCACCGCCTTTTTTACCAGTTTTACGCCCAAAATCACCACGGCCAGCACCACGACCGCGCCGATGATGCCCGCCGCGCTGGTCCCGGCAGCCGCGTCGGAGCCTGCAAAGTTGTAGTCCGGCAGCAGGGCCGTCCATTCTTGAATACGGGCAAAAAACGCCTGCACGGGGCCGGTGGTTTCCAGTTCGGTGCTGCCGGTCAAACGCTGCAGCGACCATTCCAACCCATCGGGGAAGGCAGATGCCAGCAGCGAAAGCCCGCCTGCGACGACCACGGCCGCGCCCGCCAGCACGCCCAGCGTGCCGCGTAAGGTCAGGCGCTGCTTCTCCCCGGCGGCCACGCCGCCCAGCCACAGCAGACTGGGGCGTGCCTCGTACAAAAACGCAAGCACAGCGGCGGTAATGCAGCCTTCCACCGCGCCAATGGCGAGATGAATGGGCTGCATGGCCAGCAAAAACGCACCAAAGGGCAGCGCCGTAATGCCGGAGGCCAGCGTTTCTACGGATACCGAGAACGCCCCCAGCTGCAGCGAAAGGATGCAGCCAATCAGTGATGCGGCGATAATTTTCGCACGGTTCAGCCCCTTGCGGGTAAAGGTGCGCCAGATCAGCCCGCCCATAAAACAACCGTAGAACGCCATATTCCAGATGTTGGCCCCCAACGCCATCAGGCCGCCGTCGGCAAACAGAAGGCATTGGATGAGCAGCACGCCGATCATCGTCAAAAACGCGGCGTAGGGACCCACGATGGCGGCCAGCAGCATGCCGCCGCACAAATGACCGCTGGAACCCGTGCCGGGGATGGTAAAATTGATCATCTGGGCGGCAAAAACAAAGGCACCCATCACCCCCATCACGGGCACGTTCTTGTCATCGGGCTGCTGGTTCAGCTTGCGCACCGAGCGCCCCGCCGCCACCGCCGAACAGGCGTACATGACTCCGGCAACACCCGGCGCCAATAATGCGTCTGCCATATGCATGGTTAGTCCTCCTTATTTTCGGCCAGTTCGCGCAGGACCTGGCGTGTTACATCTTGATAGGAGCGGCCCGTGCGCTTGCAGATGGCCTTGATGCTCTCATACTCGGGATAGCAGCGCTCTTCTACATCCTCGAAAACTTCGTTCCCATTGCAATGGGGCACCAGGCACATTTTGACCTCTACATCACCCAGTGAAGTGGGAATGGTGTAAATATGGCGCTTCAAGATGCTGCGCTCCATCCGCACGCGGCGGATGCCGATGGTGGTGGTCTCCGCAAAAATGATTTCTTCCAGTGCGGGAATGTCCTCCTCCAGGCAAAGCACGGTCAAAAGGTACGCAGGACGGTTCTTTTTCATGTAGACAGGGCTGTACTGCACGTCCCGTGCACCCGCGGCCAGCAGCCGCTCCATCACGTAGCCCAGCGCTTCGCCGGTGGTGTCGTCGATGTTGGATTCCAGCTTGTAGATGACGTCCTGCGCGGCATACTCGCTGCCTGCGGGGCGGATGAGCATTGCTCGCACCAGGCCGGGCAGTTCCTGCTCCCGCTTTCCGGCGCCGAGACCAATTTTGGAAACGGTGAATTCGGCGGGCAGCTGGTCACTGGTATGCACAGCGGCAGCAATGGCCGCGCCGGTGGGGGTGACGTACTCGCCCTTGGCGCCGGTGATGTGCAGGTTCAGGTGCTCAGCGGCGGCAATGTTCACCACGGCGGGCACCGGGATGGGCAGCACGCCGTGGGCACAGCGGATGCTGCCGGTGCCCTCGTACAGCACGGGGACGATGACGTCCTCGATGCCCAGATTGTCCAAGCATACGGCCGCAGCGGTGATGTCCACGATGGAATCCACCGCGCCGACTTCGTGAAAGTGCACGGTTTCCAGCGTAGCACCATGGGCCTTTGCCTCGGCCTGGCCCAAAATGGTAAAGATGCGCACGGCCGTGGCGCGGGCGCGGTCGGTCAGATCGGCTTTGTTCAGGATGTCCAGCACCTCGGCCAGCCCGCGGTGTGCGTGGTCATGTTCATGGTCGTGGCAATGTTCAGCCGCGTGGTCGTGGCAGCAATGCCCATGGCGGTGCTCATGTCCATCCTCGTCATGATGGTGGTCGTGCTCGTCATGGTTGTGCTCATGCACATCGTGGGTGTGGCCGCACTCCTCCACCCCGCCGTACAGGTAGGCCGTATCGTGGTCGTGGTTCTCGTGCTCGGCGTCCAGCACCACGTCAAAATCGCAGGCGTCCAGCCCGGCCTTTTTCACTCGGCTGATGTTGATGCTGAACCCATCCAGCGGCAGGCTGGCCAGCGCTTTGCGCAGCACAACCTCGTCCGCGCCCAGGTCCAGCAACGCCGCCGTGACCATATCGCCGCTGATGCCGGAGTAACATTCCAGATACAGGGCGTCTTTTTTTTCATTCATACGTTAATCCTCTTTCGTGCCCAGGGCCAGGCGGTTGATTTGGGTGGCCAGATACCCGGCGCCGTAGCCATTATCGATGTTGACGGTGGCAATGCCGTTGGCGCAGGAGTTGATCATCGTCAGCAGTGCGGAAAGCCCGCCGAAGCTGGCCCCGTACCCCACCGAGGTAGGCACAGCAATGACCGGGTTCTGCACCAGCCCGCCGATGACGCTGGCCAGTGCCCCCTCCATGCCCGCCACGGCCACTACGCAGTTGGCGCGCTGGATAGGTTCCAGGTTGCCCAGCAGGCGGTGCAGCCCGCTGACGCCCACATCGTAGATGCGCTCCACTTTCGTGCCGAAAAACTCGGCCGTCTGGGCGGCTTCCTCGGCCACGGCGATGTCGGCAGTGCCGGCGGTGCAGACGGCCACGCAGCCGCGCAGTACCTTGCCGGGCTTTTCTACCTTTATAATGCGGGCAATGGAATCGTACACTGCACTAGGGCAGACGGCCTTGACCAGTTCAAACTGGTGGGGCGTGGCACGGGTGCCCAGTACCTCACCGTCTTCGACGGCCAATTTTTCAAAAATGTTCGACAGAAATTCGTCGGCCTTGCCGCTGCAAAATACCACCTCGCCAAAGCCGGACCGCAGTTTGCGGTGGGTGTCCAGCTTGGCGTAGCCCAATTCCTCGTAGGGGGCGCGGCGGAAAAACTGCTCGGCGTCCTCGACGCTTATCGCGCCGCTGCGCACCTGCTCCAACACTTGTTTTGCGTCCATAGCATCAGCCTTTCAGGTTCAGGGTCTCGTTCATGCTGCCCATGCGGTAGCCCTGCAAGTCCATAGTAACATACGTAAAACCGTATTTTTTAAACTCGGCCACGATCTGCTCACGGTTTTGCAGCAGCTTTTCAAACTCGGCGGGCAGCACCTCGATGCGGGCAATCGTACCGTGGATGCGCACCCGCAGCTGGTGAAATCCCAGGTCCAGAAGCAGCTGCTCGGCCTTGTCCACCATGCCCAGCTTTTGCGCGGTGATCTCCTCGCCGTACACAAAGCGGGAGGACAGGCAGGCGAAGGACTGCTTGTCCCAGGTGGGCAGCCCCAGCTGGTGGGAGTAGTCGCGGATCTCGTGCTTGGTCAATCCCACGTGGCGCAGCGGGCTTTTGACCTGCAGCTCGGCCACGGCCTGCAAGCCGGGGCGGTAGTCGCCGTTGTCGTCCATGTTGGAGCCTTCGGCTACGTACTGCAAATCGTTTTCTTTCGCAACTGCGATAATTTTCTCGAACAGTTCATGCTTGCACAGGTAGCAGCGGTTCTTGGGGTTATGGGAGAAGCCCTCGATGTTCAGCTCCTCGGACTCAACGATGACTTGCCTGATGCCCTCGGCCTTGCAGAAGGCAGTGGCCTCCTCCAGTTCCCGCTTGGGGAACGAGCAGGACTTAGCTGTCACGGCGATGGCCTTGTCGCCCAGCGTATCGTGGGCGACTTTCAGCAAAAAGGTGGAATCCACCCCGCTGGAAAACGCCACCGCCACACTGCCCAGCTCACGCAGATAGTCTTGCAATGCTTGTAATTTATCCATAGGTAACAGGTCCTTTCCCTGGGTTTGTTTCCACTACCAGTGTAGCATTAAACGCGGGTTTAATGTCAATAGTCTTTGCTGATTTTTTATAAAAAAAGAGAGGCCAGAACGTGGCCCCTCTTGAAAGCGAGAAACTATAAACGAACAAATTAACCAAGGCAGATCCCCATAGCCCGGGCAACATTGAGCATATCACAATCTCCCGGCACGCCGCGAGTCTTGCCGGCAATGTCAGCCAGCGGGTTCGCGGTCACATGGCGGTTCACCATGGCAACGGTCACACCGTAGTGTTCGTCGGCAACCAGCCCGGCGGCGTAGGCGCCAAACTGGGTGGCCAGCACACGGTCATAAGCGCTGGGGCTGCCGCCACGCTGCATATGGCCGGGTACGCAGATGCGCGTTTCAGCGCCGGTCAGCTCTTCGACCTGCTTGGCAATGCGGGCGGTGGCGGTGGTATAACCGGCGGCGGCACGCTGAGCGGTCCACTCTTTGCGCTTCATCTTGGC
Organism: Oscillospiraceae bacterium; assembly: GCA_025758045.1. NCBI lineage: Bacteria > Bacillati > Bacillota > Clostridia > Eubacteriales > Oscillospiraceae > Oscillospiraceae bacterium. The sequence goes on from CP107208.1 coordinate 101,089, forward strand.
CTCTTCCTGAGAGAACGCGCCCTCGGCCACGGCCAAAATCGAGAAGTTCTTGCCTGCCTTGGCGCGGTTTTCCACTGCGGCAGCAACCTTTTTAATGTCGTAGGGCAGTTCGGGCAGTAGGATGATGTCCGCGCCGCCCGCAATGCCGGAATACAGCGTCAGCCAGCCGGCCTTGTTGCCCATGATCTCAATGCACATCACGCGGCTGTGGCTGCCGGCAGTGGTGTGGATGCGGTCGATGACCTCGGTGGCAATGTCCACGGCGGTGTGGAAGCCAAAGGTCACGTCGGTGCCGTAAATGTCGTTGTCAATGGTCTTGGGCAGGCCAATAACGTTCAGGCCCTCCTGGCTCAGCAGGTTGGCGGTTTTGTGGGTGCCGTTGCCGCCCAGGCAAAGCAGACAATCCAGTTTGGCGGCGCGGTAGTTCTTCTTCATGGCGGCTACCTTGTCCACCTTGTCTTCCTCGACCACACGCATCTTTTTAAAGGGGGTACGCTTGGTGCCCAGGATGGTGCCGCCCACGGTCAAAATGCCGGAAAACTCGTCCGGGCTCATTTCGCGGTAGTTGCCGTTGATCAGGCCGTCGTAGCCGTTCATGATACCTACGATCTCGACCTTGCTGCCCATGCGGTGGTACAACGCCTTGGCTACACCGCGGATGGTGGCGTTCAGGCCAGGGCAGTCGCCGCCGGAAGTCAGGATGCCAACACGAATCGCCATAAGAAAACCTCCCTGATAGATATTTTATTATAGTATAAATGTACGCCGTTGGGGCGGGCTTGTCAAGTTTCTTCGCGGTATTTCTCCATCATCTCTTTAAACAAAAAGGCGGCAGACGGCGGTGTGTAGGTAATGGCATTGGCCGATGGGAAGCCTACGGCGATTACGGGAACGGCAGCAGCTACGGCAGACGTGGCACGCATTACGTTCGCGGACATTATAGCCGCGACAATGGCAGCCTTGTGCACCGGCTGGAAGACATGATGCAGACTGCAGACGCCCGTGATCGTGATCTTCTTCGCGGATGCATTGACGAGTTGAAACGATAAGAAAAGGGGCGCGGCTATGTACGACAGGCGAGAAATTGACGGCGCGATTGCAGAATTGGAGAATGCCGAGCCGACAATGCAGCGCGTGCTTGATGCGTTTATGGATGCGTTGAAGTGAGCGTCACCGGAGGCATATAAGGAACTGTTGCATGACATTAAAAATATCAGAAGTGTGTACTGATAAAGCAAAAGAGCGTTAAAACTTACGTTTTAACGCTCTTTTTGCAAGTCGGAGTGACGGGATTTGAACCCACGGCCTCTTGGTCCCGAACCAAGCGCGCTACCAACTGCGCTACACCCCGGAAAGAAAAAACCGCAGCAGCTGCGCTGCTGCGGTCTGGTTGGGGATGAGAGGATCGAACTCCCACGGGCGGAGTCAGAGTCCGCTGCACTACCATTATGCGAATCCCCATCGCAATCATCGTTGTGGGCGTCTGCCCTCAACGCTCATATATTATAGCGTGTGGGAAACCGTTTGTCAACAGCTATTTCAAACTTTTTTGCAAAAATCTGTAAAAATCCGAAAATCCGCGCAGCTGCGCCTTACTTTTTTGTCCCGCCTGCGTGCACCAACTGCTCTTGCTGGCGGAAAAGATGCGCGCGTACACCTGGGGCACGGCCATCGACAGCGACCACACCGACGCGCAGAACACGAACGCGATGATGGTCACGTGCCATATCCCCTTTTTCAGCTGGTCGGCGGTGCAGTTCTTATCACCGCAGGTGACGCATGATTCCAAAATAATTATTCCAGATAAAAATCCCGCAGCGCGGCCAGGCGTGCCGTGGTCAGGCCGTATTCAGCCTCAAAATACGCCTCATAGCTGGGGTACTTTTCCAGCAGTACGTCGATGGACCCTGCCCCCATCGATTCGCTTACGCCCTCCACAGGCAGCAGCAGGTCGTACTGGTCGGCGGGTTTATCCTGCATGAATTTATCGATGATGGCTTTGCGGTAAACGTTCGTCAGCATGTAGTCGGCGATGGCATCCTCCCGGCTCACACCCAGCGCCAGCAGTACCAACATAGCGGCAATGCCGGTGCGGTCCTTGCCGCAGGTGCAGTGGAACAGCAGCGGTACGCGATGCTCCTCCAGCAGGCGGAACAGCTCATGGTAGGCCGGGTTGCCGAAAGGCATCTGCTTGTACAGGTCAGTGAACCAGTAAAAATCGTGTACGGGGTGGCCGGCTTTGGCCTCGTAGGCGGCCTTTTCGGCGGCAATGCGCTGGATGCCGGCGGGCGAAAAGTCCATCTCGCTGCCATCGGCGTACCGCATGCCGCAGATACGCTGGTAATGCGCCCCGGACACGGCCGCGTCGGGCTGGCGGGCGGCCTCTCCGGCGCTGCGCAGGTCCAGGATCTCCCGCAGGTGCAGGCTTTCCAGCTTGGTACGGTCAGCGGGGCTTTGCAGCGTATCCAGGCTGCAGCCGCGGTACAGCAGCCCGCGGCGCACATGGCGGCCATCGGCAGCGCGGTAGCCCCCCAGCTCGCGGAAATTGCAGGTGCCCTCAAAAACGATCTCGGCTCCCGGCGTTGTAACAGGCAGCATAGCAATCCTCCATTTTGTGTGTTGCTACTACTATAGCACAGCCGTGGCGGGTTTGCAAACGACCAGACCTGCATGCTGCGGCCGGGGAGACACGTACTGCAAAATCCGGCAAACACATCAACCAAGCCAAAACAGCCCCCACCGGGAGAAAATCTCCGGCGGGGGCCGTCTGTTCTATCATAGTATCAAGCGTCGGTTCGGTCCTTTTTCAGCAGGCTCAAAATTACTGCGCCCACCACGCTGCCAATGGCCAGCGCCACAAAGTACAGCAACGCGTGGTCCACGACCGGGAAGACGAAGATTCCGCCGTGGGGCGCACGCAAGGCACAGCCGAAGGTCATCGACAGCGCACCCGACAGTGCCGCGCCGATGACGCAGCTGGGCAGCACGCGCAGCGGATCGGCCGCCGCATACGGAATAGCGCCCTCGGAGACGAAACACAGACCCATTACGTAGTTGACGATGCCGTTGCGGCGCTCGTCCTCGGTCCACTTTTTGGGGCAGAAGGTGGTGGACAGCGCAATAGCGATCGGCGGGACCATGCCGCCTACCATGACGGCGGCCATGACGCCGTAGTTGCCGGAGGCCAGCGCCGCGATGCCGAAGGCGTAGGAGGCTTTGTTGACGGGGCCGCCCATGTCCACCGCCATCATACCAGCCACGATGGCACCCAGCAGCACCTTGGAGGTGCCGCCCATGGCGTTCAGCCAATCGGTCATGGCGGTGTTGATCACGCCCATGACCGGATTGATGCCGCACATTACGGCACCGATGGCCAGCATGCCGCCCAGCGGGTAGATCAGCATCGGGCGGATGCCGTTCAGGCTGGCGGGCAGCTTTTCGGTGATGCGTTTGAGACCCTCGACGATATAGCCGGAGACAAAACCGGCCAGCAACGCAGCCAAAAAGCCGCCCGAAATGCCGGTGGTGTCGCCCTGGGCCAGCCCGGCAAAGTTGGTGCCGTTCATAGCCAGCACACCACCTGCAAAGCCCACGGCCAGGCCGGGACGGTCAGCAATGGACATGGCAATGTAGGCCGACAGAATGGGCAGCATGTAGCTGAACGCTGCGTTGCCTACAGTTTTAAAGAAGGCCGCCACCGGGGTGTTCATGCCGAAGTTGGAGGGATCGATGGTGTAATCGTCCAGCAAAAACGCCAGCGCGATCATGATGCCGCCGCCTACCACGAAGGGCAGCATGTGAGAGACACCGTTCATCAGGTGCTTGTAGAGGGTGTGGCCGACGGAGTCGTTGGCACTGGCCTCGTTGGCCGCCGGTGCGCCGCCCTTGGCGTGGAAGATGGGGGCTTCGCCGTGGGCGATGGTTTTAATAAGTTCCTCTGGTTTGTGGATGCCGTCATCCACACGGGCAAAAATCACCGGCTTACCGTCAAAACGGGAGGTCTCGACGTTTTTGTCCGCTGCAATGATGATGCCGTCACAGGCGGCAATTTCCTCGGCGGTCAGTACGTTTTTCGCGCCGTCCGAGCCGTTGGTCTCCACCTTGGTGGGCAGGCCCAGACGGTCGCTGGCCTTGGTCAGCGCCTCGGCGGCCATGTAGGTGTGTGCGATGCCGTTGGGGCAGGCGGTCACAGCCAGCACGCGGTAGCCCTGCTGGGGGATCTCCTGCTGGGTGAAGCTCTCCTCGCCGAACTGGGTGTCTTCCTGGACATCGATGGCAGCCAGGAACTCGGCGGGCGTTTTGGCGGCGCGCAGCTTTTCGACAAAATCGTCGTTCATCAGCATCTGCATCATGCGGGCCAGCATGTCAATGTGCAGGCTGCCGTTTTCCGGCGCAGCGATGGCAAACAGCAGGTCGGTCTTGCCGTCGTCCTCGGCGTTGTACTGCACGGGCGCGGCCAGACGCATGGCGGCTAGGCTGGGGCGGGTCACACAGGCAGTGCGGGCGTGGGGCACCGTGATGCCGTTATCCACGTAGGTGGACGCTTCGGCTTCGCGAGCGTAGAGGGCTTTTTTGTAGGCTTCTCGGTCGGTGATGTTGCCGTGGGTTGCCTGCAATTCCACCAGCCGGTCGATGATCTGCGCCTGATCGGCTGCGGCCTCATCCAGTGCAATGGACTGCGCAGTAAACAGTTCTGTAATACGCATAGCGGGTCTCCTTCTATTTATCAAATCGTTCTCAGCAGCTTTTCAATATCCGCCTTCGTTGCCAGCCCGACGCTGAACGCCGTTGCACTGCCGCAGGCGGTGCCCAGGCGCAGCGCGTAGCGGTAATCGCCGGTGCGCAGGTAGCCCGCCATAAAACCGGCTACCATGCTGTCGCCCGCGCCAACGCTGTTGACCACCTTGCCCTTGGGGCAGCCGATGCGATGCACCGTGCCGTTTTCGTCCAGCAGCAGCGCGCCGTCCCCGGCCATGCTTACCAGCACGTTGTGGGCACCCTGAGCCTGCAGGCTGGCGGCGGCGGTGACGATCTCGTCATCATTGGTCAGCTCGCGGCCCACGATCTCGGCCAGCTCGTGGTTGTTGGGCTTGACGAGGAACGGTTCGTAGGGGAGCACCTTCAGCAGCAGGTCTTGGGTGGCGTCTACCACAGCGTGCACGCCGCGGCCCTGCAGCCGGGCCAGCAGCCGCTCGTAGGTGGTCTGCGGCAAGCAGGCCGGGATGCTGCCCGCCAAAATCAGCACGTCGTCTTTTTGCAGCGCGTCCAGCTTGGCTTCCAGCGCCTGCATGGCGGCTTCGGGAATGTTCGGCCCTGCGCCGTTCAGCTCGGTCTCCTGCCCGGCCTTGATCTTGACATTGATGCGTGTCATCCCCTCTTGCAGGTGGATGAAATCGGTGTGCAGGCCTTGGGCGGCCAGGCCGCGCTCCAGCCAGGCGCCGGTCTCGCCCGCGATAAAGCCGAGAGCCACACTTTCGACCCCCAGCTGGGCCAGCACGCCGGATACATTGATGCCCTTGCCGCCCAGCACGCAATCCTCGCCGGTGGCGCGGTTGATGGCCGCGACCTGCAGCGGATTGTCCAGCCGGACGACGTAGTCGATGGCGGGGTTAAATGTAACGGTATAGATCATGCTTCTGCCTCCTTTACCAGCGTTTGCTGGCGGTAGCGGGGATCAGGGCAGCGGTTGGTCAGGATAGAACCATCCTGCAGCCCGGCGATTACGGCCGGGTAGATGCTGCCGAACTTGGTGTCATCGGCCAAAAACCATACCTCGCGGGCGCGGCGGGCGGCACAGGCCTTGACGGCGGCTTCCTCTGGGTCCGGGGTGGTGAACCCGGCGACCAGATCAATGCCGTTGGCCCCCAACAACGCCTTGGTGAAGTTGTACTGCTGTAGCGCCGCCATGGCTGCCGCGCCGATGATGGCCTCGGTCTGGGGGCGCAGCAGGCCGCCAGGTACAAAGACGCGGCAGCCTTTTTGCGCCAGCAGCCGCGCGTGGGCGATGCCGTTGGTGACGTAGTGGGCGTCCTGCGCCGCGCCGCTGACGGCCCGAGCCACGGCCAGCGTGGTGGACCCGGCGTCCAGGTAGACGAAATCATCGGCCTGGATAAGAGCGGCGGCGGCTTTGGCGATGGTGTTTTTTTGGCTGACGGCCAGTGTTTCCTTGGCTTCCATCGTGGGCTCGTCGGCTCGGAACTGGCTGTTTGGCAGCGTGGCACCGCCGTGGACTTTATTGACCCGACCCTGACGGTCCAGCTCCAGCAGGTCGCGCCGGATGGTGGACTCGCTGACGTTCAGGGCCTCGCAAAGTTCCTGTACGGTGGCGGTGCGTTTTTCCGCCAACAACGCTAGAATCTGGGAAAATCGTTCTTCTGCAAGCATGGAGGGCCTCCTTTTTTATGTTCTTTCTGATTGGACTTGGCGGTTTGTGACTTTGCGTGATTGATTCTGATTGTATTATAGCACAACAACCACCAGAATCAACCACAAACAATCATTTTCAAGCGACAAAAATCACGGCGAAAATTTGTGCAAGACGCACAAAATAAAAAATCTCCCTTATGGAAAGGGAGATTTCCGCGCTGCTATTTTCGCCATATGCCTGGCGGCACTGGCGTAGTCGGGACGCTGGGATCCAGTATTGCCGATCGCGTAGCCAGGGCATACTGCGTTACTGGGGAACTGATGTTGTATTGCCGCCCATCGGTGCCGGTGAGGGTTTTCGTCACGGCGGTCTCGCCCTCGATAATCAAATACATTCCTGGCGCAGCCTGGCAGACGATGGGAACATAATAATCCTCGTACTTGAGAGCACAGCGCAGGGGGCTTTCGGCCAGCGTGCCGTCTGCCAGATGATACACATACAGCACTTGCCGCTCATCCTGGCGGGCCAGCAAAAACACATCCTCGTCATACACGCTGTCCAGCGTCATCTCTTGTGGAAGCTCAGCCACCGTCTGCACCTCGTCTGTGCCCAACGGCTGGCGCAGCAGGCGGGTGCCGTCCACCCACCACAGCGCATCCCCGGCTAACTTCCGCAGCGGACCAAAGGTATACACCGCCCCCTCGGCCAGCACGATCTCACTGCCGGTGGCAGGGTCCAGTGCGCAGAGTGTCTCGGTTAAATAGGGCTTCAGATCGTTAAAATTGTCGACACTGTAATAAGCATACACAGGCTCCGGGCAATCAGCGCCGGGCACCCGCCGTGTGAGCAGCAGCTTGCCATCCCAGGTACCCAGCAGCTGGCCGCCGTACTCGTCCCAGGTCGTGACGGTCTCTACCGTGTCGGCGGCCGGGTTCAGCCGAAGCAGGCGGCGCTCGTCCAGGCGGGCGGGATCATCGGAGACCATACCGCCTTTGGCATATAAGTACTGTTCGTCGGCGGCTATGGGTGCCCAACCGGCAAGGTACCATCCCTGCGGGAAGCTGACCGCCCCGGTCTGGTTTCTGTCAAAATCCGTCACCACCAGCGCCGGAGTGTCGGTCAGCATGCCGGACCAGCTCCAGACGATTTGCGCATCGTCAACCTGCAAATTGCCTACCCGGCCGTTCATGGGCAGGCTGTCTGGGGCAGAAATCTCCCGCTCCTCGGCTTCGGCAAAATCGATCACGGTGCCGTACCACACATCCGTTTCATCGTACCCGACCTGATACCAGCCGTATTTGTTCGCCGCACCCAGCATGTGCAGCGTGCTTGCGCCATCTTCCGCAACCACCACCGCGCCGCTTTCCGCTGTCTGAGCGGCATCAGATGCCGAAAAATCAACATCCATACGCGCATTATGACCTGCGCCACAACCAGATAAAATACAAACTGTGAAAACAAACAATAAAAATACAAAACGAGATTTCACGCAACATCGCCTCCTTTCCCCTACCCTAACACAGCTATGTTTCCAATTTGTGTCAGGCAAGAACAAAGCGCAGGGCAAAACGCCCCGCGCTGGATGGGTATGTGTAAAAATCAGTTGCCGTCATCGTACTTGGCCATGGGTACGTTGGCGTACTCGTCGGGCAGCTCGGGCGGCAGGGTCTGCATGTACTCGTGCATGGCCTCGGCCACCTTTTTGCTGTAGGCCACGGCCTCGACTACGGTGCGCGCGCCCTTGACGGCATCGCCGCTGGCAAACACGCCGGGCATGCTGGTGTGGCCCAGCTCGTCGGTCACAAACAAGCCGCGCTCGTTGGTTTTCAGGTCGTGTTCGCTCTCGGTGATGGTGGTGCAGGGACCCTGGCTGATGGAGACGATCACGCTGTCGGACGGATATAGTTCCTCGGTGTCCGGGATGTCGGTCAGGGTGCCGTCCTCGGCTTCGTTCAGGTCGCGGAACACCACGCCCTTGTCAGTGATCTCCACCGGTTTTTTGTTAAAGTGGAAGTTGACGCCTTCCAGCTTGGCGTAGCTGGCCTCGTACTCGCTGGCGGTGATCTTTTTGGACAGCGAGAAGCACTCCACATGGCGGGTGCCGTGGCGCAGGGCGGTACGGCAGACATCCATGGCGGCGTTGCCTGCGCCGATGACGATCAGGCGGCGGCCCAGGTGGTAGACGTCAGGGTTTTGCAGGTAGTTGATGGCATAGTGTACGTTGCCCAGGCTCTCGCCCTTGATGTGCAGCGTGTTGGGACGCCATACGCCGGTGCCGATGAAGATCGCCTTGTACCCATCGCGGAAGAGGTCCTCCAGCCGCAGGGCCTTGCCCACGTCGGTGTTGGGGCGGACTTTGATGTCCTTCAGGCGCAGGTGGCGGTACTCGAAGTCGTCCAGCACACTTTTGGGCAGACGGAACTCAGGGATGCCGTAGCGCAGCACGCCGCCGATCTTATCGTGGCTTTCAAAAATGGTCACATCGTAGCCGTAGCGGGCCAGGATGACCGCGATGGTCAAACCAGCCGGGCCGCTGCCGATGATGGCGGCCTTTTTACCGTTGGGGGTGGCGGGACCTTTGGTCATCTGGCTGGCGTAGGTAGAGGAAATGTAGTTCTCGATGACCGAGAAATGCACGGGTGCGCCCTTGATGCCCTGCACGCAGTGGCCCTCGCACTGGTTCTCGTGGTTGCACACCAGCGAGCAGACGGTGGTCAGGGGATTATTCTCAAACAGCATCTTGCCGGCGTCGTCCAGTTTGTTGTCCTTCAGCAGGCGGATGACCTCGGGGATGTTGGTGTGGATGGGGCAGCCCTGTTGGCAGCGGGGCTTTTTGCATCCAAGGCAATGGTTGGCTTCATCCATTACATGCAATGCCATGGTTTCTTCTCCTTTTACGAACCGATTTTGCCCGTTAAAAATGCAACAATCTTACAGCTCTACGAGCATTTCTCCATATGTGTTTTATATTACCACGGGTTTGGTCGTAAAGGCAAGCCCCATCGGCTGGGTTTTGACCCTGCAAAGTGCCGAAAAATCGACAGCTTTGCTGTGCAATTCGCTGATTTTTGCGGCCTCCGTCCCGCTGCGTGCCAGGTCGGCTAAACTGGTCCCGGCGGGCAGCGCGGCCTGCTTTAAACGGGACAGCGCAGTTTTGCGTGCCCCCAATACCTGGATGTAGGGCGGCGCAGGCAGCTCGGCGGGGATGTCCAGCGCAGCGTCCAGCACCAGCCGCCGCAGCCGCGCATGGGGGTAACGTTTTGTCTTTAGGCGGGTGTACAGGTCGTCCAGGCTGGTGGCCTCCCGCACGGCAGCGGCCAGGCGGTGTTCCAGCCCCTCACTCACACCGCGCACGGCGGCAAAATCGGCTTCGGGTTTCGCGCGCAGCAGCGCCAGCACGGCAACCTCGAATTTGTTTCCATCCGTCAGCAGTCCCGCCGCCGCAGCCCTGGTGTACAGCGCTGCCGCCTGCGGGGGCACGTAGGGTTCCCAATCCTCCACCGTCAGGCTGCGCAGGTAGCTGGCGCTGGCCATGGGGATGCCATTGTGCTCCCCCGGCCTACCGCCGCCATGGGCTGCACCCAGCCGGGGCAGCGCCAGCGGCGTGAGGGCGGCGCCCTGCGCCAAAATGGCTTTGCAGTACTCGATGCCCAAAATGTTGTTGGGCGTGCGCAGCAGTGTCCCCGCCCCTGGCAGCAGCGCGTCAGCGGCTTCGGCCCGTGCGGCGGCGTAGGTCATGCCGGTGGAAAGCCGTTCCTGTAATAGGGCGCCCAGCTCCGGCCTGGCCAGCAGCTCGGCCACTTGCGAGAGCTGGGCGGTGTCGGGGTCCTCGGCTCCGAACACCAGCGTATCGCACCCCAGCGCGGCCAGCAGCCGCACCCCGGCGGAGGCAAACTGCTCGGCTGTGGCACAGGCGTAGGGTGCGGGCAATGTAATGACTAAATCTGCCCCGGCATCCAGCGCCGCGCACACCCGCACACTCTCGGGCAGCACGGGCACGCCGCCCCGCTGGACGGCACCGCTGCTCATGCAGACAGCCACACAGCCCGCGCCCGCCGACTTGGCCGCAGCGATCTGTGCGGCATGGCCGTTGTGAAAAGGGTCATATTCGGTGATGATTCCGGCAAATTCCATGCAAAAAACTCCTGAGCAGGTTGTTAAAAAAAGAACGTGCAAGATTTGTGCGTTCTCGCCTTGCAAAAACACTAACCACATTATATAATAAAAATTGTAATAAGGAAAGGGCGTAATTGTGCCCTTAAAAATAAGGAGGATACCCCATGAAAGTTCTGGTTATCAACTGCGGCTCTTCCAGCCTGAAGTACCAGCTCATCGACATGGACGGAGAAAAGGTTCTTTGCAAAGGTCTGTGCGAGCGCATCGGTATGGAAAGCAGCATGATCACCCACGAGGGCAACGGCAACAAGGCCACCACGCCCGCCATCTTCCCCACCCACACCGAGGCATTTGCCGAGGTTGTGAAGAAGATGACCACCGGCGAGGGCAAAGTTATTGACAGCGTTTCCGAGATCGACGCCATCGGCCACCGTGTTGTTCACGGCGGCGAGAAGTTCAAGGAGAGCTGCCTGATCACCCCCGAGGTCGTCAAGGCTATCCATGACCTGAGCCCCCTGGCTCCCCTGCATAACCCCGCCGCCATCCTGGGTATCGAGGCTTCCTATAAGGTCTTTGGCGAGGATAAGCCCAACATCGCTGTGTTTGATACGGCTTTCCACTCCACCATGCCCCCGAAGGCCTACATGTACGCCATCCCCTACGAGTACTACGAGAAGTACGGCGTGCGCCGCTACGGTTTCCACGGCACCAGCCACAAGTATGTCAGCCACCGCGCCGCCGAGTTCCTGGAGGAGCCCATTGAGCGCCTGAAACTCATCACCTGCCACCTGGGCAACGGTTCCTCCATTGCCGCTGTCGACCAGGGCAAGGTCATCGACACCTCCATGGGCATGACCCCGCTGGCCGGCCTGATGATGGGCACCCGCTGCGGCGACCTGGACCCCAGCGTGGTCAACTACCTGAAATACAACCTGGAGATCACCGGCCACGAGCTGGACGAGATCCTGAACAAGAAGTCCGGTCTGCTGGGTGTTTCCGGCGTTTCCAGCGACAAGCGCGACGTCGAGGAAGCCGCCGAGCATGGCAACGTGCGCGCACAGCTGGCCAGCGATATGCTGAACTACCAGATCAAAAAGACCATCGGCAGCTACATTGCCGCCATGGGCGGCGTGGACGCCATCGTCTTTACGGGCGGCATCGGCGAGCATGACGCCGACTCCCGCGCCAAGATCTGCCACCACATGGATTGGCTGGGCATCCGCATCGACACCGACAAGAACCGCGATGCTCACAAGCAGAAGAAGGACGTTGTCGAAGTTACCGCCTGGGGCGCCCGTGTCCGCACCCTGATCATTGAGACCAACGAGGAGCTGATGATCGCCCGCGACACCAAGGAAGTTGTTGAGAAGCTGTAATTGCTTCTTGCATAAAGAAAAGGCCAGAGCTGTTCGGCTCTGGCCTTTCGTTGTATGTAGCTCCCCTCAAGGGGAACCTATGCTCATTCCTCATCCGGGCAATCGCACAAATGGGCCTTTACGGCCTGCATTTCGGCGGGGATATCCTTGTCGGGCAGGTTTTTTACAGCGTCGATGCTGCCCAGCTTTTGAGCGGTCTCGTAGTACCAGCACTTGTATTCCAGCACCTGCATGGTGTCCTGCAGCTGCTGCATCTGGGCACGCAGGGTGTCCTGCTGGCGGCGGAACATGGCCAGCCGGGCATCGATGGTGGAATCCCCCTGCATGGCCAGCTCGATGTAGATGCGGATGTCTTTTAACGACATACCGGCTTTTTTCATGCACTCGATGATGCGCAGCCATTCAAAGTCGCTATCTTTGAAAACGCGGATACCGCCCGGCGACCGCTCCACGAAGGGCAGCAGGCCCTGCTTGTCATAGTAGCGCAGCGTCGATGCCGGTACATGTAGCATCCGCGCCATCTCTCCGACTGTGTACATAAACGACACGCTCCTTAAACTATACTCTAACTTTAAGTATACACGCCCGGCGCTCCGCCGTCAAGCGGGGCGCCGGGGATTTTGTTCCTTCTTTGAAAAGAAGGAACCGAAGAAACTTTCAATGAAAAATTGGGGTATCCCATACGGGATACCCCAATTTTTGTTAAGAGTTCTTTCGGTTCCTTTCTTGCAAGAAAGGAACAAAGCCCCCCGGCATCACTGTTGGGCAGCGGCCTCGGCGCGCTTCTTGGCGATGGCAGCCAGGGCGTCCTTGCGGGACAGATTGATGCGACCCTGCTGGTCGATGTCCGTAACCATGACGAAGATGGGATCGCCGACAGCAACGACATCCTCCACATGCTCGACGCGATGATCGTCCAGCTTGGAGATGTGGACCAGGCCCTCTTTGCCCGGTGCGATCTCAACGAAAGCACCGAAGTTCATCAGGCGGGTCACGCGGCCCTTGTAGATGGCGCCAATCTCCGGGTCCTCCACAATGGTCTTGATGGTAGCAATGGCGCGCTTGGCGTCATCCTGGTCAATGGCAGAGATGAAGACGTGGCCGTCCTCCTCAATGTCGATCTTGCAGTTGAAGTTGGCGCACATCTCCTGGATGACCTTGCCGCCCTTGCCGATGACGTCCTTGATCTTGTCGACCGGGATCATCATGCTGAACATCTTGGGCGCATACTTGCTCAGCTCAGCGCGCGGCTCAGCAATGACCGGCTTGATGATCTGATCCAGGATGTACAGACGGCCCTTGCGGCACTTCTCGAGGGCCTCCTCGACGATTTCGTAGGTCAGGCCATCGACCTTGATGTCCATCTGGATGGCAGTGATGCCGCGGCGGGTGCCGCCGACCTTAAAGTCCATGTCGCCGTGGAAATCCTCGACGCCCTGGATGTCCAGCATGGTCATCCAGCGGCCGCCGTGCAGCGGGTCACCGTCGGTGATCAGGCCGCAGGAGATGCCGGCAACCGGTGCTTTGATGGGCACGCCGGCGTCCATCAAAGCCAAGGTGGAACCGCAGATGGATGCCTGAGAGGTGGAGCCGTTGGAGGACAGGACCTCAGACACGCAGCGGATGGTGTACGGGAACTCAGCCTGGTCAGGCAGCACGGGAATCAGGGCACGCTCTGCCAGGTTGCCGTGGCCGATCTCGCGGCGGCCGGGGCTGCGGGGAGCGCGGGCCTCGCCGACAGAATACGGCGGGAAGTTGTAGTGATGGATGTAACGCTTGTACTGGGTGTCAGACAGGTCGTCCATCAGCTGGGCGTCCTTGGTAGAGCCCAGGGTGCAGATGGTCAGGACCTGGGTCTGGCCGCGGGTGAACATGCCGGAACCATGCACGCGGGGCAGCAGACCGACTTCGGCAGCCAGCGGGCGGATCTCGTTGATGCCGCGGCCGTCAACACGCTTGCCATCTTCCAGCAGCCAGGTGCGCACGACCTTCTTCTGCAGCTTGTAGCTGATGAGATCCAGGTCAGAGGCAGTCAGGTCGGGATGCTTGGCAGCGATGGCATCCATGATGGGCAGCATAGCGGCGTCGCGGACGTTCTTGTCGTCGGTGTCCATGGCGGCCTTGACTTCGTCCAGATGTTTGGCGTACACGTCGGCCAGCAGGGCGTGATCCAGCTCCACGGGGGTAAAGCTCTTCTTCGGCTTGCCGATCTCGGCCACGATGCTGTTGATAAAGGCCAGCATCTTCTTGATCTCTTCGTGACCGGCGCGGATGGCCTTCATCATGGTCTCCTCGTCGACCTCGTTGGCGCCGGCCTCGATCATAACGATCTTCTCCTCGCTGGCAGCCAGGGTCAGGGACAGGTCGCTGTGCTCGCGCTGCTCCTTGGTGGGGTTCAGCACGATCTCGCCGTCCACCAGACCGACGGACACACCGGCGATGGGGCCGCCCCAGGGAATATCAGACATGGCGATGACCAGAGAGGCACCGTTCATGCCGGATATTTCAGCGGAGCAATCGGGGTCCAGGCTCATGACGGTCATGGTCACGCAGACATCGTTGCGCATATCCTTGGGGAACAGCGGGCGGATGGGGCGGTCGACCACGCGGGAGGACAGGATGGCATGCTCACCAGGGCGGCCCTCACGGCGCATAAAGCTGCCGGGAATACGGCCGGCGGCGTACAGCTTTTCCTCAAACTCCACGCTCAGGGGGAAGAAATCAACGCCGTCACGGGGCTTGTCGCTCATGGTGACGTTGCACAGCACGCAGGTCTCGCCGTAGCGGATCATGGCGCTGCCGTTGGACAGACCGCACATTTTGCCGGTCTCGACCACAAAGGGGCGGCCTGCAAAGGTCGTCTCAAATTTGCGGTACTTGGGGAAGGTTTCCAGCCGGGAAGCAAATTCGTAAGCCATAGGTTTTCTCCTTCGTTTGGGATGATATGTCGTGGCCGGACCGCACCCCGGTTTTGAGCAATAAAGCCAGCAGCCAAGCCAGATGCTTGGGTGCTCGATTTACTGCGCAAAACGGCAGGGGCGGGGCGGCCTTCGTCCATAATAAGGGATGCTAGAACAGGGGTTACTATAAAAAGAACGGGCAAGGTGCATATGCACCCTGCCCGTTTTTGCGGAAATTACTTGCGCAGACCCAGCTCAGCGATCAGGGCACGGTAACGGTTGATGTCCTTCTTCTGCAGGTAGGCCAGCAGATTACGACGGCGGCCGACCATCTTGAACAGGCCGCGGCGGCTGTGGTTGTCATGCTTGTTGGTCTTCAGATGCTCGGTCAAGTGGTTGATACGAGCGGTCAGCAGAGCAACCTGGACCTCCGGAGAACCGGTGTCACCCTCATGGATGGCTGCCTTGGCGATGATGGGCTGCTTATCGATAGCAGATTTCTGGCTCATGGTAAATACCTCTTTCAAAAAAATATGGATTTGCCGAAAGCGCAGTAAGGGGTAGTTGGAACCCTAGAGGCATACGCCCCAAACCGAGCCACGGTAACAGTCATAAGTATACCATACCCTCCCCCAAATTACAAGGGGCAGGATGCAGGTATTTTACAATTATTTTGCAGACTTATCCCCTGCCCAGCGCAGCACGGTGATAAAGCCGACCGCAGCCAGGGGCAGCAGGAAAACAAAGAATGGGAAGCAGTAGCGGCTCTTGGTCTCCCAGACGAGCTGGAAGAGAAAACCTCCGAAAAACGCGATGCCAAGCAGCTGCGCCCAAACAGCACCGCCGGTTTTACGGCGCAGCGCCAAAGTGCCGCAGCCAGCAAAGAGATACACAAAGGTCAGCAGTGCCCGCAACACGGCCTGTACCGGGGCAAACAGCACACCGCCGCCCAACGCGGTGGCCAGCCAGCCCACGCCCCCGGCCACCGTGATGGACGGGCCGTTCATCGTCAGGGCCTCAAACCAGGGGTCCAGCCATTGCCAGGCGGTCTTTTGCAGGAAGAACTTGACCTCCTTGGGGTTGTGCAGGTAGGTGTTCCAGTACTCGCCAATACCCTTGACCGCAGCCGCATTGGCGGCGGTGGTGTCGGCGTTGTTGTCCCAGAATAGGTTCCAACTGCTTCCATCGAAACCGCCTGGCCCATAATAGGTACCGCTGTGGATACCCATAAGCACCGTGGTGCTGGCAGGCATGCCGGTGGAGTATGGAATCGGCACACGGCTGAAAAATACCGATTGGCCGATATTTTCCACGGCTACCGGCACGGCCAGCAGCAGCGTTGCCAGCACAAGACCGCGCAGCAGCTGCTTGCCGCTGCGCCCAAAGCCGGAAAACGCAGCCACGATGCAGACAGCAATGATAAAGATCAGCGCCGACTGATAGGCCAGTACGGCCAGTGGGAACAGCACAAAGGGCAGTGCCAGCCAGCTCGGTTTTCCGCCTTTTATAAAACGCAGCAACCCGTAGCCGCCCCACAACACCATGGCCGGGGCCGGTAAAGTGCCGTACACAAAAGAGGCATACATCGGAATGGGAACAAACAGCAGGCAGAGCACTGCGCAAAGCAACTGGGTGCGAGGTTTGGCACCAAACTCCCTGACAATGCAGCAGAGCGCCAACAGGCAGGCCGGGGCGGAAATGGCACCAAACAGCGACCATGCCCGCAGCGCACCGTTGCCGAACATCCGGATAAACAGCTCCATAAACAGTGCCATAGCACCCTGATAGGGGCAGGTCTGGAAATAAGTCCAGCCGTAACTGTCTGGTGCATAAGCAGAAAAATCCCCGCTCGCCAGCGCCTCAGCCATCTTCCAGACTGTCTCCTGGTCATTCGCCGGGTAGATCTGCTGGGAGAACACCCACCACAACGCCAGCGCAAATTCCAGTACAGCTGCCCCGGCAATCAGCCGATTGGTTTTTTTCTGGTCATCCAGCCCGCGCAGCAGTCGGCACAGTCCGGCCAACAAAGCGGTCAGCACCACAAACAGCAACAGTTCAGGCAGCGAGATCCCCACCCGCAGAGCCTTGCCCTCGGCCAAGGTGGAAACATCCAGCAAGTCCATCCGCGCGATCAGCGAAGCCGCTGCCAGCCCGAACAGCACCAGCGCTGCCAGCCAGGCGGCTGCACTGCCGCAGAAGGACGCAAACTTTTCCAATGTGGACTTCCGCGTAAATACGGCGGTTTTTCCATCCGACATCGTGCTTCCCTCCCCTTTCAGTGCTGCGCCGCGAAGTAAGCCTTGCTTTCCTCGGCGGCGTGGTGGATCAGGGCAGCAAGCTCGTCCATGGAGTTAAACTTGCGTACCGGGCACAAATATTTATGGAACTCCAGCAGCGGGGTCTGGCCGTAGACGTTGCCCACGTAGTCCGGCACAAAGGTCTCACAGGTGACGGCGGCATTGGCGCTGCTGTCCACGGTGGGACGGCGGCCGATGCCGGTAGCGGCGGGCCGCCACTGGCCGTCCAGCCAGATGCGGGTCAGGTACACACCGGTACAGGGCTGCAGGGCCTCGGCCGGATAGTTCTGATTGATGGTAGGCGTGCCCAGCTTGCCGCTGCCAATGCCCTTGCCGTGGGTCACAGCCCAATCAATGGCGTAGGGCTTGCCCAGCATGGCGTTGGCGTCGTCCAGGCGGCCCTCCTCCAGCGCGGCGCGGATGCGGGTGGACGACACGGTCTGCCCGCCGTACTGGGCCATGGGCACTACGTCTACGGTGATGCCGTAGGGGGCACAGAGCTGCTCCAGCAGCGCTACATTGCCTGCGGCGTAAGCGCCAAAGGTAAAGTTGTCGCCGCAGAAGACCGCCTTTGCATGGAAGCAGTCCACCAGCACACGGCGGACAAAATCCTCCGGCGAGAGGGCGCGGAACTCCTCAAAGGATGGCTCCCAATACTGGGCGATACCCAGCTGGGCCACGCGGGTGTGCTTTTGCGCCAGTGAGAGGATACGCCCGCCCTTCAGGCTGTTGTTGCCGGGCAGCTCAAAGGTAAAAGCAGCGGCAGTCAGGCCATGTTGCGCCGCATAGGTAACGGCAGCGCCCAGCACAGCGCGGTGCCCGGAGTGTACGCCGTCAAAATACCCCAGCGCAACGGCACTGTCCTGCGGGGCGGGGGCCGGGGTCAAGGTGTGGTAAATTTGCATGGGCGTTCAGTCCCTTTCGCAAAATAGTTTTTCTACATTCAGTACGCCGCCGGTGATGGCCGCCAGCCCTAAGAACGCTCCGTCCGGGCCGTACACGCGGTAGCGGCCGTCCTCGGCGGGATAATGGCTGGTAGGGCAGCCGTTCAGCAGGTGCTTTTTCACGGCATTGTCCACATGCAGCTGGGGCAGCGGTGCAAACACGGTCTCGATCGGCAGCATCCAGCCGTTCGATTCCAGCGCACCGCTCTCGGCGGCAGCTAAAATCTCCGGCAATGTATGGCACTGTTCGATGCCAAATTCTCCGGCCTGGGTGCGGCGCAGCGCGGCCAGCGTGGCGGGCACACCCAGGGCTGTGCCGATGTCCTCGGCCAACACGCGGATATAGGTGCCCTTGGAGCAGCTCACCCGCAGGGTATAATCGCCGGGGGCGGGGCTGCCCAGATATTCAATGCTGTACACAGTGATGGGCCGGGGCGTGCGCTCGACAGTCTGGCCCTTGCGTGCGGCCTTATACAACGGCTGGCCGTTGATTTTGACCGCCGAATACATCGGCGGCAGCTGCATCAACTCACCGGTGAACTGGGGCAGCACGGCTTTCAGTTCGCTTTCCCCTACTGTGACGGGGGCTGTTTCCAGCGCCGTGCCGGTGATGTCGCCGGTATCGGTGCGCAGGCCCAAGCGGATCGTAGCTTCGTAGGTTTTATCGTGGTTCAGCTGGCGGTCGGCAGCCGCGGTGGCTTTGCCGATAAACACGGCGAGCACACCGGTCGCCATAGGGTCCAGTGTGCCCGAGTGCCCCAGCTTGCGTGTGCCCAAAGCGCCGCGCAGCTTCGCCAGCACATCAAAGCTGGTCCAGCCTGCGGGCTTATCCACGGGCAAAATGCCGTTTGGCGTTTGCATACGCAGGGTTCCTTTTCTGTTTCGATTATAAAGCAGTCTTGCCTGCCGTGATTCTGTAGGGGCGGACGCGAGCATCGACCCCTACAAACAGATGGCAAAATTTACTGCTCTAAGCTGTTCTTCTCCGCCTCAGCGCGGTCCAGTTCCTTTTTGACTTCTTCCAGGATGGCATGCTTGGCGTTGTCCAGATTGCCGCTGATCTCGCACCCGGCAGCGCGGGGGTGCCCGCCGCCGCCTAGGCGCCGTGCAATGTTGCAGGCGTTGGTGTCGTGGCCGGTGCGCACGCTGATCTTGTAGCTGCCGTCCTTTTGCTGGCGCAGGGTCAGGCCGACCTCCACGCCCTCGATGGAACGCGGAATGCTGGTCAAATCCTCCAACTCAGCCCCGGCCACACCTGCGGCCTGGATTTGATCCCAGGTCAGGCAGATGAGGGCGCAGCGGTCCTCGTAGTAGAATTCCAGACTTTCCAGCGCCATTTTTTCGGCCTGGATGCGTGCATGAGAGCGGCACTCGAACAGGCGTTCATTCAGCTTTTCCACATCGGCCCCGGCCTCGATCAGCTTGGCAGCTGCCAGGTGGGTGTTGGCCGTGGTGTTGGTAAAGCGGAAGCAGCCCGTGTCGGTGGCCACGCCGGTGTACAGGCAGGCCGCAATCTCCGGCGTAAGCTCCACGCCCATCTGGGGGATCAGCTCGGTCAGCAGCTCAGCGGCTGCAGCCGCGTGGTCGTCCACCAGCGTTTCGTAGGCGTAGCCGCTGTTGGAGCCGTGGTGATCGATGCACAGGTCGACATGCTCGGCGTAATCCTGGATGTTATTGTGGTCGCCGAACAGCTGGATACCAGCCACGTCCACCGCCACCACAAAGGCGGGGGTGAAGCTGCCGTCGTACACGGTGATCTGCATGTAATCATACATGGCAGGAATGGGATCACTGCACAGCACAGCGGCGGTCTTGCCCAGGTGCTGCAGTGCCTTGCACAGCGCAGCGCCCGAGCCGATGGTATCGCCGTCCGGGTTTTTGTGGCACAGAATCAAGATGTCATCGGTGCCCAGCAGGCGCGAAACAACGGTCTCGCGGTCTACATTCTGAGTCATAGGGTTCCTCTTTTCCAGAAGATATTACAACTGCGTAAGACGCTTACTCCGCGCCGCCGCCCTCCGCGACCGCCAGTTCGTCCAGCAGCTTGTTGATGTGGGCGGCGTAAGCAGCGCCCTCATCGGCTACAAAGACAAAGCGCGGTGCCTTGCGGATGTGCATACGGCGGCTGACCTCGGTGCGGACATGCCCGGAAGCCTTGTTCAGAGCCTTGACGACCGGCGCAGGGCCGCCCTCGCGGCCCATTACGCTGATATAAACTTTCGCCTGGTCAAGATCGGGCGTTACGTCCAGACGGGTCACCGTCAGCAGACCGCCCGTAATGCGGGGGTCCTTCATCTCGCCGATAATGGCGATCAGCTCCCGCTTCATATCCTGGGCCATACGGCCATGGTTTTTGGTAGGCATAGATTTGTTTCCCTCTTAGTCGCGGTACTC
The DNA here is from genome assembly GCA_025758045.1 of Oscillospiraceae bacterium. Classification (NCBI taxonomy): domain Bacteria; kingdom Bacillati; phylum Bacillota; class Clostridia; order Eubacteriales; family Oscillospiraceae; species Oscillospiraceae bacterium. Next base: position 121,483 of record CP107208.1, read on the forward strand.
TTCCATCTTGAAGCACTCGAAGACGTCGCCTTCCTTGATGTCCTGGAACTTGGCCAGCGTGATGCCGCACTCAAAGCCCTCGGCCACTTCCTTGGCGTCGTCCTTAAAACGCTTCAGGCTGGCGATGGAATCCTCACAGATGACGATGCCGTCACGTACCAGGCGCAGCTGGGCATCGCGGGTGATCTTGCCGTCGGTAACACGGCAGCCGGCAACGGTGCCGACGCTGGAGATCTTGTAGACCTGGCGGACCTGAGCCTCGCCCAGGGCAACTTCGCGCACCTTCGGGGCCAGCATGCCCTTCATAGCGTCGGAAACATCGTTGATAGCATCGTAAATGACGCGGTACATACGCATCTCAACGCCGGTCTGCTCGGCTTCAGCCTTGGCAACGGCATCGGGACGGACATTGAAGCCAATGATGATGGCGTTGGAAGCGTCAGCCAGAGAAACGTCGGACTTGGAGATGGCACCGACGCCAGCATGGATCACGCGGACGCGGACCTCGTCGTTGGAGATCTTCTCGAGGCTCTGCTTCACGGCCTCGGCGGAGCCCTGGACGTCAGCCTTGACGACGATGGGCAGCTCCTTCATATCGTTGGCGGCCATCTGGTCGAACAGGTTATCCAGGGTGACTTTGGTGTAAGCGGCAAACTGCTTTTCCTTGGCCTCGGCGGTACGCTTGTCGGCCAGCTCACGGGCCAGGCGCTCGTCCTCAACAGCCTCGAACAGCTCGCCGGCTTCGGGCACTTCGGTCAGGCCAGTGATCTCGACGGGGGTGGAAGGACCGGCCTCGGTGATCTCGCGGCCCTTGTCGTCGCGCATGGTACGCACGCGGCCAACGGAGGTGCCGGCGATCAGGCAGTCGCCCTTATGCAGGGTGCCGTTCTGCACCAGCAGGGTGGCGATGGGGCCCTGGCCCTTGTCCAGGCGGGCTTCGACGACAGCACCCTTGCCGCGGCGGCTGGGGTTGGCCTTCAGTTCCATGACCTCGGCCTCCAGCGCGATGCGCTCCAGCAGGTCGCTGATGCCCATGCCGGTGACGGCAGAGACAGGGATGCAGGCAACATCGCCGCCCCAATCCTCGGGCACGATCTCGTACTTGGTCAGCTGCTCTTTCACGCGCTCCGGGTTGGCGGTGGGCTTATCCATCTTGTTGATGGCAACGATCAGCTTGACATTGGCAGCCTTGGCGTGGTTGATGGATTCGATAGTCTGGGGCATGATGCCGTCATCGGCTGCAACGACCAGAACCGCAATATCGGTCATGTTGGCGCCGCGGGCACGCATGGCGGTGAAAGCCTCGTGGCCGGGGGTGTCCAGGAAGGTGATGAGCTTATCGCCGCTCTTGACCTGGTAAGCACCGATGGCCTGGGTGATGCCGCCGGCCTCGCCCTTGGTGACGTTGGACTTACGGATGGCATCCAGGATGGAGGTCTTGCCGTGGTCAACGTGGCCCATGACCACGACGACCGGCGGGCGCTCGACCAGATCAGCTGCGTTGTCCTCTTCCTGCACAAACAGGCGCTCCTCGATGGAGACATGGACCTCGTGCTCGACCTTGGCGTGGAACTCCTCAGCGATCAGGGCGGCGGTGTCGAAATCGACGACATCGGAGATGGCGTGCATCTCGCCCATCTGCATGAACTTGGCAACGACCTTGGCAGCGGTCTGCTTCAGGCGGGCAGCCAGCTCGCCGACGGTGATCTCATCGGGGATGGAGATCTTCAGCTGCGCGTTGCGGGCCTTCTCCAGCTGGATGCGCTGCAGGCGCTCAGCCTCGGTCTCACGGCGGCGGCCGAACTGCTGGCCGCGGCGGTTGTTGCGGTTGTTGAACTTTTCTTTCTTGCCGGTGGGCTGGTTCTTGCGCTTGTTGGGCATGTTGCGGCTGTCGGCCAGGTCGTCGTAGCGGGCGTTGAACTTATCCACGTTCACGTCGACGGTGCGGGTGTCAACAGACACCTGGGCACGGTTGACCTGCACCTGCTCCACAGCCTTGACAGGCTCCTTGATGCCGGTGTCGGCGGCCAGCTCCTGCAGGGTAACGCGCTTTTCGCTGCGCTTCTCGGCAGGCTTGTTCTCGGCCTTGCGGTCCTTCTTGCTCTCCGGCTTTTTCTCTTCCGCATTCTTGGCTTCGGGCTTCTTTTCCTCGGCCTTCGGGGCGGGCTTCTGCTCAGGCTTCTTGGCCTCGGCAGCGGGCTTCTTGTTCTCAACGGGGGCCTTCGGGGCCGGGGCGGGCTCTTCCTTGGCGCCGCTGGCCAGGTAGGCATCCAGGCTGCCCTCGGCATTCTCGCGGGTCAGGGTCTCCAGCAGCAGATTCAGTTCCTTTTCACCAAAGGTGCTGCCGGTCTTGTAGCTCTCGCCGGTAATGGGGGCTACGGTCTCGATCACTTTCTTGGTGGGTACGCCGAACTCCTTGGCAACATCAGCGATCTTGTATTTAAAATCCATAGATTGTGGTCCTCCTTATCAGGTAAGATGTTTTGCGCACAGCTGCGCAAGGTGTTCGTCGGTAATGCCGAACACGGCGGCGGGTTTCGGGGTAAGCATAGCCAGCTGGGCGCTGGTCAGAGGGATCTGCTCACAGGCAACGATGCCCTCGCAGGCTTCCTTCATATGCTTGACGGTGCGTTCGCTGGCGTCAGCCGTCAGCAGCACCAGTGCAACCTTGCCGCGCAGGGCGTTTTCCTGTACGCGGTCATACCCGTGCAGCAGCTTGCCGGCCTTGCGGCACAGCCCCAGGGCACCCATCAGCGGGTGCTGTTCATTCGCCATGGTCTGCCGCCTCCTTTGCGCTTTGTTCCGCACACTGGATCTCCTCGGTCAGGCGGTCATAGATGCCGTCCGGGATGGGGACCTCAAAGGTGCGTTCCAGCCGTTTGGCCTTGCGCGCTTTGGCAAGGCAGGCGGCCGAGGGGCACAAGTAGGCGCCGCGGCCCGGCGCTTTGCCGCGCAGATCAATGCTGATCTCCCCTTCGGGACTGCGCACTACGCGGACCAGTTCACGCTTGGGGCGCTGGGCATTGCATCCAACGCACCGGCGTACCGGGATTTTCTTTTGCTTTTGCTGCTGCAAGTAGCCGACCTCTTTTCTAAAATATGGTAACCGCTGGGCGGCTGGCTTTTACTCCTCGTCCTCGCCGTAGTAGCCGGATTCGGGGCGGATGTCAATGTTGTAGCCGGTCAGGTGGGCACACAGGCGGACGTTCTGGCCTTTGTTGCCGATGGCCAGGCTCAGCTGGTGGTCGGGCACGGTGACGCGGCAGCTCTTGGTCTCGCCGGGCAGCAGCTCGACCTTGACGACCTTGGCCGGAGACAGGGCGGCAGAGATGAACTCGGTGATGTCCTCGCTCCAGCGGATGACATCGATCTTCTCGCCGTTCAGCTCCTGGACGATCTTCTCCACGCGGGCGCCGCGGGCACCAATGCAGGCGCCGACGGGGTCAACGTCGGGATTCTTGCTCCAGACGGCCAGCTTGGTGCGGGCACCAGCCTCGCGGGCGATGGCCTTGATCTCGACGGTGCCGTCGTAGATCTCGGGAACTTCCAGCTCAAACATGCGCTTGACCAGGCCGGGATGGGTGCGGCTGATGGTCACGCGGGGGCCGCGGTCGGTAGCCAGCACGTCCACGACATAGACCTGCACGGTGTCGCCCTCGTTGAAGCTCTCGCCGGGGACCTGCTCGTTGCGGGGCAGCACGGCAGAGCCGCCCTTGCCCAGATCTAGCACGATGTTGCCGCGCTCGTGGTCGACGGAAACAACGGTGGCGGTAATCAGCTCATGGGCGCGGGACTGCATCTCGCTGCACTGCAGGTTGCGCTCGCCCTCGCGCAGGCCCTGACGGATGACGTGCTTGGCGGTCTGGGCGGCGATGCGGCCAAATTCCTTGGTCTTCAGCGGGGTGACCAAGCGCTGGCCGACCTTGTAGCTCTTGCGGACCTTTTGGGCATCCTCCAGGCTGACCTGGGTGTGGGGGTTCTCGACGTCCTCCACGATGTCGCGCAGCAGGCTGGCGCGGAAAGCGCCGATCTCGGGGTCGATGTCGACGACAACGTTGTCGTCCTCGACCTCGTAGTCTTTCTTCACAGCGATGACGATTGCGGCCTTGATCTTTTCGACCAGATAGTCCTCAGGCAGGCCGCGCTCCTTTTCCAGCGCAGCGAGAGCCTCAAAAAATTCGTTGTTTGCAGTAGCCATTTTTTGGTTTCCTCCCAATTATATGTTGCAGTCGATAGGTTTCAGTCGATCGTCAATCGAACAGATTTTCGTCGTCACACAGCTTGACATAGCCCGCCATCTTTACGGGGAAGGTGTAGGTCTCTTCCCCGTTCACCAAAGTGGCGTTGCCGTCGGCATCCAGCCCCTGCAGGATGCCCTCGATGTCGCGGCGGCCGGCCTCGTCCGGGCGGATGAGGTGAGCAGCGCACTTCTGACCCTTAAGTGCCTCGTAATGCTCCGGGCGGGTCAGACGGCGGCCCAATCCCGGGCTGCCGACTTCGAGGTAGTAGCTCTGCTCAATGGGGTCTGCCTCGTCCAGCAGCGGATCGATCGCGCGGGAAACGGCCTCGCAGGTGTCGGTGTCCAGCGGCTCGTCGCGGTCGATCAGGATGCGCAGGAACCAGTCTGGGCCTTCCTTCTCAAAGCGGACATCCCACAGGCGAAGGCCCATGCCTTCGACAACGGGACGTGCCAGGGCTTCGACCGTTTTGACGGCGCCGCCGCTGTTTTGCTGTTTTGCCATGAAATTTGCTCCCATCATAAAAAGAAAGCGGACCTTGCGGCCCACTTTCCAATAAAATCATCATCGAACAATAAGAATATACCACACCCGCGCACAAAATGCAACCCCCACACGGCAAAAAAGCCCATCCTGCGCCCATTAGGCCGCACATATTTTGCGCAGTTTGCGTTTTGGCGGGGATGCGGTATGGTTTTGCGGGTCACTCGCCCTGCTGCAGCCAATCCACTGTGCTCAACGGTGGCAGCACAGTTTCCGGGTCGACCGGGCTGCCATCCTGCAAAATTTGGATGCGGAGGGTGGCGGATTCATTAACTGTAGTAAGTGAGAGCACACTGGTACCATAAATATAAGTGCCTATATTTTCTGAAGGATAAGCGGAAAGGTTGCCATAGCGCACGGTGGTTGTGACGCTATGCTCAATATCAATATATTTCCCAAAAGTGGAATCCTCGCCTTTGGAAGCAAGACGACCTTCACCAAGGGTATTTTGCGTGTTGGATGTGTAGGATGCATCGTTGCAAGCGTACTTTATGTCAATCCATGGTTCTGAGTAACTATAGGAATGAACCAACGCGGCAGAACAATGATAAAAAGGCTTGATATTGTCCCAACTAAGGGTGGGGTCTGTTGGGGCAAAATAAGCAATTAGCCCAGAATCATCCGTATAGGTAATAGTTCGGGATGGGGTGGTGACGTCGTCATCCCATTTGACGAACGACCAGCCAGGTTCAGCAACGGCAGTGAGCGAAAGCTGACCGTCCTCGTTCATAAGAAAGCTGATGTGTTTGAGCTTGCTTGAATCTTTTTCCCAAAAAGATTGGTCATCAATGACGGCTTTCTCAACATCGTCAATCTCAAGGTGACCGCATACGCTGTCATAATCAAAGAAGTTGTAGTAATTATAAATAGAAGCACGCAAGTTTTTCGTGATGCCTGGTACGCTGGAAATGCCATCTTTTCCATCAACGCCATCCCGGCCATCCTTGCCATCAATGCCGTCTTTGCCATCCTTGCCGTCCACACCATTGCGACCGTCTTTGCCATCGACGCCGTCCCGGCCGTCCTTGCCATCAACGCCATCTTTGCCGTTCAGGCCGTCCTTACCATCGACGCCATCTTTGCCATCGGCACCGTTCTTGCCGTCAACGCCGTTTTTACCATTGGTGCCATTCTGGCCGTTGGCACCGTCTTTACCGTTTGCACCATCGGTGCCGTTCTGGCCATTGATGCCATTCGTGCCGGGGTCTCCCTTATCGCCCTTGGCACCCTGCGGGCCGATCTCGCCGCGTTCGCCCTTTTCGCCGGGGTCGCCTTTATCCCCTTTTTCGCCTTTCAGCTCTTCGGTGGAGATCAGGTTTTCCCAATCAGTACCATTATAATATTGAATATAGCCGTCCTGTACACGCATTTCGATCTGCGCGGCTGTGCTGGTATCGGCAGCGGCGCAGCCGGTCAGAGCCAGCGCCAATGCCGCGGCAGCCAGACGGAACGTTCTCTTTTTCATACAACATATCCCCTTGCAATAAAATCGACAAATATCGACATCCTTATTATACAGAGAAACAAGACAGAGAGTCAAATAAAAAAGTGCTGCAACAGCGTGCAGCACTTACAAAGTTTACGATTAAAATTTAGTTAAAATGCCCATTCACCGTTTACAAAGATGGTGACTTCCTGGCCGTCTTTGGTGGTACCGGTGATGTGGGTGTCGGGGGCACCAATCATCACGTCCTCGTGGATGGCGGAGTCGTTCAGGCCCTTTTCCATCAGCTGGGCACGGGTCATGGCGCTTCCGCCCTTGATGTTGGTGGGGTAGCCTGCGCCAAAGGCAATGTGGCAGGCGGCGTTCTCGTCAAACAGCGTGTTGAAGAACAGCACACCGCTGCGGTTGATGGGGCTGGAGGCGGGCACGAAGGCCACCTCTCCGATGCGGTTGGAGTTCTCATCGGTGGAGAGCAGCTCGGCCAGCAGGCTGGCGTTCTTCTCGGCACCATGCTCAACGACCTTGCCGTCCTTAAAGGTGACGTGCCAGCCCTCAATCAGCTGGCCGTTGTACACGTAAGGCTTGGTGCCGTAGACCGTGCCGTTGACCCGCTCGCGGTGGGGTGCGCAGAACACTTCCTCGGTGGGCACATTGGCGATGAACTCAATACCGCCGTCTGTCTTGCTGGAAGCACCCTCCCAGGTGGCGTCGTCGGCCAGGCCGACGGTCAGGTCGGTGCCGTTGGAACTGACGATGTGCACATGGTCCAGGTTCCAGGCATTCAGCTGGTCGCGGCGGGCTTTGGTCTTGGCAACATGCTCCTGCCAGGCAGTGACGGGGTCGCCGGTGGAAACGCGGCAGACGTCAAAAATGACCTGCCACAGCTTCTCGACGGCTTCCTCCACCGGCAGCTCAGGGAAGACTTTCGCGGCCCAACTCGGGGCGGGCACGGCGGCCACGCACCACTGCACGCGGTCGTTCATCGTGTACTCCTGCCAGGGCTTGAGGAAGGTGCGGCGGGTCAGGCTGACACGATTCAGCTTGCCGGCATCCAGCCCGGCCAGGGCCTCGGGATCCTCGGCATGGATGGCCAGTGTGCAGCAGCCGTCCGGGTCCTCGGCATAGTCGAGGTAGCTGCGCAGCTCGTAGGGCTTCATGGCGGTCAGATCTTTTTCGTCGGCCATTTCCATGTTCAAGCGGGTCAGCTTGTCGTCCTCCCAGCGGACAACGACGGTCTTGGCACCCGCCTCATAACCGGCGCGGACGCAGGCATGGGCGAAGTCCGGCATCGTGACCGGGCAGCGCACGATAAAATTTTGCCGCGGGCGCACATTGACGCCCACCTTAACGATAAAGTCGGCATACAGCTGCAGAAAGTGCTGGTTCATGGGAGAGGCTCCTTTACAATAATGAATGATATAGTTGCCGTTGATCTGTAGGGGCAGATGCTTGCATCCGCCCGCGTACTCTACAAAAACAGGCCGCCCGGCTGGGCAGCCTGTGGGGGAAAACTTATTTGCCAACCATCATGTCAGCGGCTTTGTACAGGTCACCGCAGCTCATGCAGACGACCAGGTCGCCCTTGTGGGCGTTCTTTTTCACCGACTCGGCGGCGGATTCCAGCCCGTCGACCACGATGCTGCCGGGAATCTTGGCGGCCAGATCCTCGCTCTTCACGCTGCCGTCATCCTTCTCGCGGCTGCCCATGATCGGCAGCAGCACCACCTGATCGGCCACACTCAGAACCTTGGCAAAGTCATCCATCAGCATCTTGGTGCGGCTGTAGGTGAACGGCTGGTGCACGGCGATCACGCGCTCATAGCCCATCTCCTTGGCGGTGGCCAGGGTGGCGGCCAGCTCGGTAGGATGGTGGGCGTAGTCGTCCACGATGACCGCACCGTTGCACTCGCCCTTGATCTCAAAGCGGCGGCCGGTGCCGTGGAATTCAGCAGCAGCGCGCACGGCATCCTCGGGCTTCAGGTGCAGGGGGCGCACGCAGGCGCACATGGCCAGCGCATTATAAATATTATGGTAACCGGGCACGCCCAACTGCAGGTGGGCGAACGGCTCACCCAGCTCCAGCACGTCGAACTCAAAGAAACCGGGCTTGTACTCCTTGATATTGATGGCACGGATGCGGGCTTCCTCGTGGATGCCGAAACTGACCACCGGGCGGTCGATGGAGCTGACCACGTCCATCGTGTTGCGGTCGTCCATGTTAAAGACCACCGTGCGGGACAGCAGCGCAAACTTCTGGAAGGCCAGTTTCAGCTGGCCCATGGTGCCGTAATATTCCAGATGGTCGTTGTCAATGTTCAGAATCACGCCGACTGCGCTGGTCAGGTGCAGGAAGGTCTCGTGGTACTCGCAGGCTTCGATAACGACGCTTTGGCCGTTGCCGGCCTTGCCGTAACCATCGATAAGGGGCAGCTTGCCGCCGATAACGGCAGCAGGGTCCTTGCCGGCCAGTTCCAGCATGGTGGTGATCATGCCGGTGGTGGTGGTCTTGCCATGGGTGCCGGCTACGCCGACGCTCTGCGGATGGCTGCGGCTGATGTAGCCCAGCAGCACGCTGCGCTCCACCGCTTTGATGCCGCGGGCACGGGCGGCCTGCAGCTCGGGGTTGTCGTCATGGATGGCGGCACTGTAAACGACCAGCTGCGCATTGCCCACGTTAGCGGCATCGTGGCCGATAAACACCCGCACGCCCAGCGCACGTTCGGCTTCGGTGTTCTTGGTCTCCTCTACGTCCGAGCCGGTGATCGCATAGCCCTGGCTGTGCAGGATCTGGATCAGCGGATAGGTGCCGGAGCCGCCGCAGCCGATGAAATGCACGGTCTGCACGCCGTCCAGCAGTTTGGGATCAAACATTGTATAAACCATCAGTGGTCACCTCAAAAATACTCCGTGCCCGGCAGCGGGCGCGGTTCTATTCCAACTAGTTACTTAGATTATAGCTTTTTTCTTTCACAAAAGAAACCGTTTTTTGAAATTTTTGGACAGGGTGAGCGATTTTTTAGTAAAATATACAAAAATGGACATCGTCAATATGACAATCCGTCGAGGTCGCCGCCCCGGCGGGATGTTTTGCCAGCCAAAAAGGATTTTACAGTACGATAAACTGCCCGCAAAACCCGGTGCTTTTCCTTTGCGCTTTGCTGCCTTTTTTGGTATAATATCGATAAACCTGCACAAATTTTGGACGTTTACCACAAACAGGAGGGCTTACATATGGCAAAAGTGCTGTGGGGCGTGGACCCGCTGGCGGCATCGCGGCTGGGGCAGAAGCAAAACGAGCCGCCCTTTACCCAAAAGGAGCTGGCGCGTATCGGCATCCCTGCGCACAAGATCGACCGCGTGCAGGCCGAGCTGGCCCGCCTGGCCACCGACAAGACCCTGACCCGCGCCGAACTGACCCAGCTGGCCAAGAAGATTGCGGCGGTGTTGTTATAATTGTACCTCATCGGCCCCCCTGGGAGGGGGCTCCCGTGAAGCGGGTGGGGGAGAGAGCTTAAGGCAAGGCTCTCTCCCTCCCAGAGGGAGGCATAATAGCGGCTTTTTTTCCTCAAACTGCCTTGTCCCCTGCCCTCTACTATGGTATAATGGCCATATCGTGTCGGAAAACGTCCGGCGCGGTGGGAAAAAATCGCTTTGTGTGGCAGCCAGCCATGCGGAAGGAGTTTATGTATGAAGAACAGTGAAAAGACCCTTGACATGATTGTCAACCTGTGCAAAAACCGCGGTTTCATCTACCCCGGCAGCGAGATCTACGGCGGCCTGGCCAACAGCTGGGACTACGGCCCCCTGGGCGTTGAGTTCAAGAACAACGTCAAAAAGGCTTGGCTGAAGAAATTCGTGCAGGAAAGCCCGTATAACGTCGGCCTGGATGCCGCTATCCTGATGAACCCCCAGACTTGGGTGACGACCGGCCACGTGGCCAGCTTCTCCGATCCCCTGCTGGACTGCCGTGCCTGCAAGAGCCGCCACCGCGCCGATAAGCTGATCGCTGAGTGTGAGCAGGGCAAGAACGTCGACGTCGACGCCATGACCTTTGACGAGATGGACGCATTCATCGCCAGCCATGATGAGGTCGTCTGCCCCGTCTGCGGCAAGCATGACTTTACCCCCATCCGCAAGTTCAACCTGATGTTCAAGACCGCCATCGGCGTTACCGAGGATTCCTCCTCCACCTGCTATCTGCGCCCCGAGACCGCACAGGGCATCTTCGTGAACTTTGCCAACATCCAGCGCACCACCCGCCGCAAGTTGCCCTTCGGCGTCTGCCAGGTGGGCAAGGCTTTCCGTAACGAGATCACCCCGGGCAACTTCACCTTCCGTACCCGCGAGTTCGAGCAGATGGAGTGCGAGTTCTTCTGCAAGCCCGACACTGACCTGGAGTGGTTCGCCTACTGGAAAGATTTCTGCAAGAACTGGCTGCTGTCCCTGGGTATCAAGGAAGAAAACCTGCGCCTGCGTGACCACGAAGCCGCTGAGCTGGCTTTCTACAGCCGCGCCACCACCGATATTGAGTATGCCTTCCCGTTCACTGATTGGGGCGAGCTGTGGGGCATTGCCGACCGTACCAACTACGACCTGAGCCGCCACCAGGAGGCTTCCGGCAAGAGCCTGGAGTACTTCGACCCCGAGACCAACGAGCACTACATCCCCTACGTTATCGAGCCCTCCCTGGGCTGTGACCGTGTGGCCCTGGCCTTCCTGTGCGAAGCCTACGACGAACAGCACCTGACCGACAGCAAGGGCAAGGAGGATGTCCGCACCGTCCTGCATCTGCATCCGTTCCTGGCTCCCTTCAAGTGCGCCGTGCTGCCCCTGTCCAAGAAGCTGGGCGACAAGGCCATGGAGATCCGTAACGAGCTGGCCAAGGACTTTATGGTCGACTACGACGACGCCGGCTCCATCGGCAAGCGTTACCGCCGCCAGGATGAGATCGGTACCCCGCTGTGCATCACCGTGGACTTCCAGACTGTCGGCGACGACAAAGTCGAGGCCGACGGCTGTGTGACCGTCCGCGACCGCGACACCATGGAGCAGGTCCGTATGCCCATCAGTGAGCTGAAGGACTATATCGCCAAGAAAGTGGCGTTCTAATTTGAGAAAGTCTCCCCCTGCGAGACAGACTCCCCCGGTACGGGGGAGATGACGCGAAGCGCCGGAGGGAGAGTTTAGCAGCTGATAATTTGGTAATGCTCTCTCCCTCCACCGCCTGCGGGCGGAGCCCCCTCCCGGAGGGAGCTGAAGAACGAATCAACCAGGCAGACCCACCCATGAAGTGACCCCCAAAAGTTAGACAATATTTTGAAGTAAAAATTGTTCAAGCAGCTGAAAGGGCTTGCTGTCTGTGAATTGCAGGCGGCAAGCCCTTCAGTTTTGCCTTGATGCGGTGGTTGTTGTAGTAATCCAGATATGCAACAAGCTCCTGTTTGAAGTGCTCCATGGAACGGAATTCCTGCAAATACAGCAGTTCACTTTTGAGCAGCCCGAAGAAGTTTTCTATCACCGCATTGTCCAGACAGTTTCCTTTCCGGCTCATGCTCTGCCGGATGCCCTTTTCGCGGAGCATCCGCTGGTACTGCCTGTGCTGGTATTGCCAGCCCTGGTCAGAATGGAGAATCAGGTTTGTTCCGGCCGGAATCTTCGCAAACGCTTCGTCCAGCATACTGGTTACCATGCTGAGTACAGGACGCTCGGAGATGGTATAGCTGACCAGATCGCTGCTGTGCAGATCGAGAATCGGGGACAGATAGAGCTTTTCTCCGAACAGGCTGAACTCCGTCACATCGGTGACCCATTTCTGGTTCGGCTTTTCGGCGTGGAAATCCCGATTCAGCAGATTTGGTGAGATTTTGCCCACTTCACCCTTGTAAGAGCGATATTTTTTCATCCTGACACGGCAAACCAAGCCCAGCTCCTTCATAAGCCGCTGGACAGTCTTGTGGTTCAGAGAGAATTTACGCTTATGAAGTTCTGTTGTAATGCGGCGATAGCCGTACCGCCCCCTGTTTTCGTGGTAAATCGTTGTGATTTCTTCCTTAACGGATGCATATTTGTCTTCTTTCTGCATCCGTTTCAGATGGTAGTAGAAAGTGGCACGGGGTAGTTGAGCGATTGAGAGAAGAATATCCAGAGAATGTCTTTGCCTCAGCTTTTGAACTACCAGCGTTTTCTGCGCTGGCGTCGCTCGTCTTCCAAAACCAAGGCTTGCAAATTTTTTAGGTAATCGTTCTCCGCACGCAGTCGCTGGACTTCTGCCAGCAGATCTTCTTCCACCTGCTTCGGCACCTGCTTTGGCGGACGGCCCTTACTGCCGCGGCCACGCCGTTCGACGGCAAAGCCTTCCGGCCCTTCCTCCAGATAGATTCGCTCCCATGATTTGATTCGATCTCTGCTGTTTACCTCAAATCTACGACAGGTTTCGCTGTAACTTAATTTCTCTTCCTGCATGGTTTCAATCACCAGTTTTTTGAATTCCGGCGTATATCGTTTGTTTGGTACTCCTTTTGGCATAGAAAAACACCCCATTTCCTAAACAGTATACCATACTGTCCAACAAATGGGGTGCAGTTCACCACCGGGCCTGTCTGGTTTTTATTTTTGTTTGCCTATTGACAACTGTGTATACTGCGTATATACTGTATATATCGAATGTGTACAGTTCGATCACAAGGAGTACTCACAAATGGAAATTTACCTATCCAACAGCGGACAGGAGCCGATCTACGCGCAGATCACACGGCAGATCAAGCAGCAGATCTTGTCCGGCCAACTACATGAGGGGGACGCTCTGCCCAGTATCCGCCTACTGGCAAAAGAACTGCGTATCAGCGTTATTACCACCAAGCGCGCCTATGAGGACCTCGAGGCCGAGGGCTTCCTCGTGACCCAGCCGGGCCGCGGCAGCTTTGTGGCACCCCAGAATCCCGCCCTGCTGCATGAACAACACCTGAAAAAAGTCGAAGACTGCCTGCAGGGCGCGGTGGACGCTGCGCGGCTGGGCGGCATCGGCTATGAGGAGGTCGCCGAGACCTTGCGCCTTTTATGGGAGGGCTGAACTATGCTTACCACAGCCGCCGCTTTGCGCGGTGCTACGAAACATTATAAAACATTTGCCCTGGGTCCCGTCGACCTTGCGGTCCCGGCGGGCAGTATCCTGGGCCTGATCGGTGAGAACGGTGCAGGCAAGACCACTGCGCTGAAACTGCTGTGCGGGGCCATCCGGCCGGCCGGCGGCAGCGTGGAACTGCTGGGCGGCTCCCCTGCCGACCCCGCCATCCGCGCCCGCATCGGCGTGGTGTTTGAGGATGCCTATTTCCCTGATTGCTTCAACGCTGCCTGCGTGGGCAAAAGCATGGCGGGCATCTTTGGCAAGCGCTGGGACACTGTGAAATTTGACGCGCTGGTGCGTCGTTTTGAGCTGGACGGCAGCAAAAAAATTAAAGAGTACAGCCGCGGCATGCGGATGAAACTGAGCTTTGCCACCGCCCTGGCCCACGACCCGGAGCTGCTGATCCTGGACGAAGCCACCGCAGGGCTGGACCCTGTGGTGCGCGGCGAACTGCTGGACCTGCTGCTGGACTTCATCCAGGACGAGCAGCACAGCGTGCTGATGAGCAGCCACATTACCAGCGATTTGGAACAGGTCGCCGATGCCATCGCCTACCTGCATCACGGCCAGTTGTTGTTCTGCGAAAATAAGGACGATCTGCTGCAGGAATACGGCCTGCTGCGCTGCGCCGAGACCGACCTTGCCCGCCTGCCCGAGGGCTGTGCCGTCTACACCCGACGCGGGGCGTTCGGCTGCGAAACGCTGGTCAAGGACCGCACCGCCGCCCATACCGCCCTGCCCGATGCCGTCTGCGACAGTGCCAGCATCGATGACATCATGCGCTTTTATAGCGGGAGGGATGCACAATGAAAGGACTTTTGTATAAAGACATCAGCATTATGACCCGCAGCTTCAAGGGCAACATTCTGCTGCTGGTGGCGCTGTACGGAGTGCTCATTTTGGTCACGAGAGAGGCTTACCTGGCCTATGCCATGACGGTGGTATGGGGCATCTACGTGGCCTCGACCATCAACTACGACGAGCAGGCCCATTGGGACGCCTACGCCGCTACCCTGCCGGTGACGCCGGGGCAGGTCATCGCCAGCAAATATCTTCTATGCGCGGCCAGCACGGCCATCGGCGCGGCGCTTTCGCTGGCGCTGGTTTTGCTGGCAGGCGTTGGTGGGGCCGAGTACGCCCTCGGCATTCTGGCCTGCGCCGAAGTCTCGGTGCTGACGAACGCTCTGCTCATGCCCATCACCTACCGCTTCGGGGCAGCCAAATCCCGCGCATATTTAATGGTCATTGTGTTTGCTATCGTTTTCGGGGCGTGTTTTGCCGCACAGGAGATTCTACAAAACCAGACGCAGGTGGGCATTGCCGGCATGAATACCGCATTGCAAGCCAAAACCGCCCTTATAGCGGGCATAATTGCCCTGTCGCTCTTGTTGACTACTGTGCTTTATGCCATCAGTTACACCATTTGTGTGCGCGTCTACGCGAAAAAGGAGAAATGAAAAACCTGCGCTCTGCTTTCACACAGGGCGCAGGTTTCGTTTATCGCAGCATTGTAGGGGAGGATGCTTGCATCCGCCCGCGGGTCGATGCGAGCATCCTCCCCTACAAAATGAGAGGCACCGTATTATAAGTATCCCCCGCTCCTTAGCAGAAAGATCCACCCCGTTAGCGTCAGCGCCGAGAGCAGTGTCGTGGTGGCAATGCAGCTTGACGTCAGCACACCCTCATGGCCCATATTCTTCGCCATGACGTAAGAGCTGGGCGTCGTGGGGCTGCCCAGCATAATGAGCAGCGCGATCAATTCCTCATTCCGGAACCCCAGCACCACAGCCACCGGCACAAACACCGCCGCCAGCCCCACGGTCTTCAGCAGGGCCGCTACCAGCGTGGGCACCAGCTTTTTGATGGCCTTGGCCCCCTCAAAACTTGCACCGATGGACAGCAGCGCCAGAGGGGTGGTGACGGAGGCCAGATTGTTCAACGTTTTAGTGGCAACAGCAGGCAGGCTGACCGGCAGCAGCGCAAACACCGTGCCGGTGATAATGCCCAGCAAGATCGGGTTGGTGGCCACGCCTTTCAGCAATTGCTTCAGCGAGGGGGCACCTTTCTGTTCGGGCGATTCCAGCATCAGAATCAGCACAGCAAAAATGTTGAACAGCGGTACGCTGCCCAGCATCATCAGCGGGGCCATGCCCGCCGTGCCGTAGATGTTCTGGATGAACGCCACGCCCAGTACAGCCGCACTGCTGCGGTAGCTGGCCTGCACGAACTCGCCTACGATGGACTTATCACGGATCAGGACATGCGCTGCGCCCCAGACCACTAAAATGCCGGCCAGCGTGGCCGCAAAGCAGAACAGCACAAACTTAGGCCGGAAATCATGCAGGATATCCACCGCCGACATGTCCAAAAACAGCATGATGGGCAGTGTGATTTTAAAGGTCAGCCTGTCCGCCGTCTTACAGAACTCCTTGGGCAGAAAGCCCCACTGCCGCAGCAGCCAGCCCGCCACCATGGTCAAAAACACCGGCAGGGTGGCGTTTAAGCTGAAGATTAAATTTTGCACAGGTATCCCCCTTTTGTTCCCCTATAGACAAAATTCTACCACCCGCGCCCGCGTTTGACAAGCGCAAAAAAATCTGCGCGACAGGGCCAAAAACGCAGGATTTGTGCCTTGACAAAGTGCATGGAAATTGATATAATAAATTGCTGTGCTGAGAACAGCACAGTTATCCTTGCCTTTCGCATAAGTCGAAAGGCCAAAAGTCCAAAAGGAGGTGCTACAGAATATGGCAAAGTACGAAACCATGATGGTTACCACCGCGAACCTCGACGAAGAGGCTTCCAACGCTCTGATCAACAAGTTCAAGAACCTGATCGCAGCGAATGGTACGATCGATTCTGTTGATGATTGGGGCAAGAAGCGTCTTGCTTACCCCATCAACGATGAGACCGAGGGTGTGTACACTGTGATCAACTTCACCAGCGAGCCCGATTTCCCGGCCGAGCTGGATCGCGTTTTCAAGATCACTGAGGGCGTTCTTCGCAGCATGACTCTTGCTGTTGAGGAGTAAGGAGAAACCGAAATGCTGAATGTTGTTGCAATTATGGGCCGCCTTGCGCGTGACCCGGAACTGCGCCAGACCACGACCGGCAAAAACGTCGCTTCTTTCCGCATCGCTTGCGATCGAGGACGCCGTGACGCCAACGGCCAGAGCCAGGCAGACTGGATCGATGTGGTCGCGTGGGATCGCCAGGCAGAATTTGTCTGCAAGTATTTCCAGAAGGGTTCCCTGATCGTAGTGGACGGCCGTTTGCAGAGCCGCTCCTACCAGGATAAGACCGGCGCAAATCGCACGGCTGTTGAGGTCGTGGCAAACAACATCAATTTCGCGGGCCCCAAATCCTCGAACCCCGCACCGATGGGTGATAACGGCTATGCCGCACCCATGGCAGCCCCCGCCCGCCCGGCAGCGCAGCAGGCACCGGCGCCCAGCTATTCCGCTGGCAGCAACGATGACTTTGCCCTGATCGAGGACGAAGGCGACCTGCCCTTCTAAGAATCGAAAGTATCAATCTATAAGGAGGTTACCACAATGGCTATGGATCGTTCTTCCCGCCCGATGCATCGCGGCCGTAAAAAGGTCTGCAGCTTCTGCGTCGATCGCGTTGAGCACATTGATTACAAGGATCTGCCCCGCCTGCGCAAGTACGTAAGCGAGCGCGCTAAGATCATTCCCCGCCGTGTGACCGGTACCTGCGCTTTCCATCAGCGTGAGCTGACGGTTGCCATCAAGCGTGCCCGTTATATGGCTCTGATGCCCTACGTGAGCGACTAATTCGCGCGTCTGGTATTCACAAGCACAAAAAATCCGAGCAGCCCGTTTCGGCGGGCTGCTCGATTTTTGTTTATAAATGATTTGGCTGCATGTAGGGGTCGATGCCCGCATCCACCCTTACAGAACGTATACACAAAATTAAAAAGGGAGCCGCACGAATGTGCGGCTCCCCTGCTACTTATTGACTAATTATTCTTTCGCTTCCGCTTCTGCCTTTTTGGCGGCTTTCTTGGCCTTGCGGGCTTTGCGCTTTTTGTGGATCAGCGCCAATACCAGGATCAACGCCGCGGCACCGCCTGTGCAGACAGCAATCAGCGGCACCTTGCTTTCCGGCAGGCGGAAAGCGGCCAGGCCGGTGGTACCAGCGGGAGCGGTGAACTTCAGGTAGCTGCCGTCCACGGGGGTGTCCACCTTCTGCCAGCCGTCCGCGGTCTGCAGGTACACTTCCACATTGTCCGGGCCGTCCGGGGCCAGGTAGCGCATCGTATGGCTGGTATCGCCGTCAATGTCGAAGAAGCTCCAGCTCTCCAGATGGCTGCCCACCGCTGCCGGTGCGTCGCTGCTCTCGGTCAGGTCCAGGGCCTCAGTGGTGGCAAAGGTGCCTTCCACCAGCAGGATGGCTCGGCCGTCGCGCTCGGCGCTGCTCTCGCGGGTGGTGTTCAGCTGCGAATACTCGGCGTTGATGGTCATATCAAAGGTGATGCTGCTGAAATCGGTGGTGTCCCACTCGCCGTAGCTGCCCTCTTTGGCGGGCACAACGGGGACATCCTCGTCGGCCAGGCTGCCGCCGTAGGGTACGTCACACTGGGCCACCAGCGTGTCGCCGTCCATAAAGCGCAGCGTCAGGTTCGAGAAGGCCAGCGGCACATCGCCCTGTGCCAGGAAGTCATCATAGCTCATCGGCTCGGCGATGCCAGCGTAACTCACGCCGTCGATGCCGGCGGAGCCCTCGTCCACGAAGGTGTTGCCGGTTACATCGCCGCCCAGCGGGTCCTCCACATAGCCGGCGATGGCACCCATCTGCTCGGTGGCAGTGTCGATGACGACCATTGCGCGGCAGTTTTCCACGGTCTTGCCGCTGCCTACGATGCCGCCGACCTGTTTCGAGCCGGAAAGGCGGCACTTGGCGCCGCTTTCGCGCACGATCGACTTGCTGGAACCAGCCACGCCGCCCACACACTTGGCGTCCTCGGCGTCCACGGCGCCAAAGCCGTAGCAGCCGATGGCAGAGCCCATCTCCATGCTGCCCACGATACCGCCTGCGTTTTCCTTCTTCGCGGTCACGGTGCCGTAGTTGGTGCAGTCACGCACGACCACACGGGATTTAAAGGTAAAGTTCAGCGATTGGCTGCCATCGATGGTAAAGTCATCCTCGGGGTCCAGGTCGTTCTCGCGGGCCATGGCACCGGTGATGCCGCCGGCGTTGATGTCGGCGTTGACATTACCCTCGTTGATGCAGTTGGTGACCTTTCCCTCCACGTCCTCCTCGGTGTCCTCGTCCGAGACATCGTTGATGAGGTCGTCCGTGTCGGTGGTGACGTTCTGGCTGGCGCCGGAAAGCGTCTGGCCGATCTTGTTCATCTGGGCCGTGATGGCGCGGATGTCGTTGATGAGGGCCTGCAGGTTGTTGTTGGTGTCGCTGCTCAGGCCGCTGACCGTATCGGTGATGCTGGTCAGGCTGCCGCTCAAGTCATTCTTGGCGGCGGTGATGCGGTCGGAATCCACCGCAATACTGGGGATGGTCAACGAGAGCGAACCATCCGCGCCAGCCACGGCGCTGGCATCCAGACTGCCGGAACCGTTGTGATTGATGTCGATGGAGAGATCAGGCTGGCCGTGCACGACGCGCCCGGTCTCGTCCATGGCCTGGGTGTCAGTAGAATAGTCGGCCTCGGCGCTGGTGTCGGGTTGTGTTTCAGCGGGCACTTCCGGCTCCGGGACGACCGGATCGGGTTCGGGTGCGGGTGCCGGCGTGGCGGGGGTATCCGGCTGGGACGGTTCCTCGGGGGTGGGGGTCTCGACCGGCGTGTTGTCATCCGGCAGTGGGGTCGGTGTCGGTGTGGGGATCGTGACATCCAGGTCCCAATGCTGATTGCCCTGATTGTTTTCAGAGCCGGAAAGGCTGCCGTTGATCAGGGCGCTCAGGTCGGTCTTGATGGTCTGGGTGCTTAGCGAAACGCCGTTTTTGGTCTGGTCTAGCAGGGTGTCCACGGCGTTGCGGGCACCGGTGATGCGGCTTTGCAGGTCGTTGAGCTGGTTGCTCAGGCTGCTGCCTGCCGCGCTGGCGTCATCGCAGGCGCGATTGACCAGCGTTTGCAGGGTCTCCAGCTCACCGCCCAACTCCTGCAGGGTGTCCTGGGAGTAAAGCAGTGTGCTGCTGGGCTCCATCTGGCCCACGATGCCGCCGCCCTCTTTGCGGGCGTAGACGGGGCCGTAGTTGACGCAGCCCTCGACATAGCCGGTCTGGCTGCCCACGATGCCGCCGATGTTATAACCGATGTGCAGGTAGCCCACGGTGCCGTGGTTGAGGCAGGCGCGGACCACGCCGGAGGAAGTACCGGCAATACCGCCAATGTCGGTGATGTCAGCGGCATTCTCGGTGCCAATCAGATCGTTCAGCGTCAGCTCCGAGAGGTCGACTTCGTTCTGGTCGACGGTGGTGTTGACGTTGGCGTCGTTGCCGCAGTTGATGACCACGCCGTGGTTTTCACCCACGATGCCGCCGATGAAGTGGGCACCGTAGACGCTGCCGGTGGTGGTGCAGTTGTTGATGGTGCCGCTGCTCAGGTTGGTACCGGCGATGCCGCCCACAATGGATGCGCCGGAGGCAACGCCCTCGAACCGGCAGTTGATGAGCGTACCGGCGTTGCTGCCTACGATGCCGCCTACGGTGGTGCGGCTGCCGGAGGGCATCGAGCGGCCTCGGATGGTCAGATCATGTACCACGCCGTCGGCCTGGATGTAGCGGAAGAAGCCCGTCACCGAGCCGTCGTCCACCAGGCTTAGGCCGCTGATGGTGTGGCTGTTGCCGTCAAAGGTGCCGCTGAAGGTGGGGATACCGGCAAAGTCAACGCCGGTCAGGTCCAGGTCGGTGTTCAGGTCCACTGTGCGGTCCTCACTCCAGGAGTCGAGACGGCAATCGGCGACCAGCTGCAAAAGGTCTTCCACACTGTTGATGGAGACCGGCAGCTTCTCAGTCTCCTCTCCTTCTGCCCAGACGGGCAGGGCCAGCATCAGCAGCAGCGCCAGGGCAGTCAACCCGACCAGCAGGCGGCGCGGGAAGTTCAGCTCGGTGTTCATTCAGCGTCGCCCCCTTTCGTAGTGTCGGCAGGTTCATTCGGGGATTCGTCGGTGGCGGTCACGTCGCCTTCCGGCAGGTACATATCGGGTTCATCCACCGTGACTTCGGTGCCGGTGGAGATGCTGGCGTTGAACTGGCCATGCAGCACGCCTTTGATCTCGGCATCTACCACGCCGTTGATGTAACCGCGGACGCGGCCGTTGACGTGCATCGTGCCGCTGGCGGTACGGGTGGTCACGCCGATGCCCTTCATCTCAAAGCTGGTGCGCTCGATGATGGAGTCGCCCAGTACCAGGATCTGCGGCAGAACAAACAGTACCAGGATGATGGAAATGATGGTGCCGCGGCCCAGACACTCGCCGATAGCGGCGATAACGGGGTTGGTGGTCAGCACGCTGATCAGCACACCCGCGGATGCCAGGATGGAGCCGGAGGTGAAGATGGTCGGGAAGGATTCGTTCAAAGCCGCTACAATGGCCTCTTTGTGGTGCATGACTTTCTTCAGGTCGGTGTAGTGGCTGGAGATAACGATGGCGTAGTCAATGTTCGCGCCCATCTGGATAGAGTTGACGATGAGGTAACCCAGGAAGTACAGCTGCGAGTGCTGCAGATACGGGAACGCAAAGTTAATCCAGATACTGCCCTGAATGACGATGATGAGCAGCACCGGCAGACCGGCAGACTTGAAGGTGAACAGCAAAACCAGAATAACGAACAACGCAGACAGCACGCTGATGAGTAGGTTGTCCTGGCCGAAGGAGCTGGACAGGTCCATGGCGCTGGTGGTATTGCCTACCACGTAGTAGTCACTGTCATAATACTTGCCCACGATGTCATGGATCTTGTCCACAAAGGCGAAAGTCTCGTCGCTTTCCTCGGGCACGTTCAGGTAGGCGACCAGGCGGCTGTACTTGTCACTCTGCAGCTGGACCTGAGCCTTGTCCAACTGGGCGAACAGGTCGTCCAGCGTGTTCTGCACATCGCCGCCCAGGGTGATGTTGCCGTCCTCCATCTCCTGTTTGAGGAACATAAACATATCGTACAGCGGAACTTTGTAGTCGCTCAGGCCGTTGATGATTTCGCCATACTCGTCGTGCTCGACGGCGTAGGCACCATACAGAGCCTTGGCAATCTCGTAGTCCAGGTTGGCCAGCTCGGAGAGCTGGCGCGGGGTCAGGGCGTCAGTCAGCATGTAGCCGTCCATGGCTTCGATGTTGGCCAGACCTTGGGTAGAGTCGACCTCGGGACAGCTGTCCAGCTCGGCCAAAATCTTGCCCTCGGACTCGTAATCGCCCGCCGGTACGATGATGGCCACCATGTTGCTGGTGCCAAACTCACCCTTGATCTTCTGGTAGGCGGCCTGACGCTCACTCTGCTTGGCGGTGACCAGGTCGGTGTAGGTGTAGCAGTAAGGGCACAGGTTCGCAAAAACAGCTGCCGCGATGATGACCACCGCAAAGATGGGCGGCACGATGTAGCGGGTCTTGACGTCGAACTTGCCTACGGCAGTGATCCTGGGCACCAGGTTCTTGTGGCGGGTCTTGTCGATCAGCTTGCTGAACAGCACCAGCAGGCCGGGCATCAACGTAAAGACCGACAGCATACTGAACAGGATGGCCTTGATCAGCACAGTAGCCAGGTCGCGGCCAATGCCAAAGTGCATGAACGCCAGGGCGGCCAGGCCGCTGATGGTGGTCAGCGAGGAGGAAGAGATCTCCGGGATGGCCTTGGAAAGCGCGGCAATGCAGGCTTCCCGCACGCCCAGCGTCTCGTGCTCGTCGCTGAAGCGGTGGCACAGAATGATGGCGTAGTCGATGGCCAGCGCCAGCTGCAAAATGACCGTGACCGAGTTGGAGATGAAGCTGATGGTGCCGCACAGGAAGTTGGTGCCCATGTTCAGCAAGGCGGCGGCACCAAAGGTCATGATGAGCACAGGCACCTCGGCGTAAGAACGGGAGGTCAGCGTCAGCACCAGTACAATGATGACGGCGGCGATGACGATGATAACGCTCATCTCGGATTGCAGGTCCGCCGAGGAATCGTAGCCGACCTCAGTGTAGATCGAGGTGTCGTAGTCGGCCAGCTCGGCGCGGATCTCGTCCATGGCGGCCTCGGCGCGGGGATCGTCGACCTCGCCGTCAAAACTGACCGAGAACAGTGCGGAGGAATCCTTGTAGTGGTCTGAGGTCTCGTCGAAGTCGATGGAGTCCACACCGTCGATGTCCTCCAGCTGTTCTTCCAGCTGAACGGCCTTATCGTAGGTGATGTTGGACACCATGACGCGGGCCGTGCCGTAGGTGGTGAAGTTGTCGTTCATCACAGTCAGGCCCTGACGGGTCTCGGTGGAGTCCGGCAGGTAGGTGGTGATGTCGTTTTCCACATTGACCCAGCCCGTAGCAATGACACAGAAAATCAACGCAAAGATGTATAAAAGGAAAATCAGGTTACGCTTATCGACGATAAGCGTCGCCAGCTTTTCCATCGCATTACCTTTTGGCTTTTCGTTTTCCAAAGAAATGCAGCCTCCCTTAAAGTGGATGTCCCCCTATTTTGTATGCTACCATTATAAGAAAAAAATCCGTTTTGTGAAAGAGACAAAACGGGTTTAATGTACAAAAATATGAACGCCTTTTTGTGTAAAAATACTAATAAATTGTGAACACTTTATTGAGGCAAAACTGCCGCCAAAGCGGCAGGGACGGTTTGGTAATAGTTGAATGAAAAAGAGTCATCGATGATACCCTCGCTGCCGGTGTAGTGGGCGTTTGTCTTGATGACCGCCCAGCAGTTTTGCGGCAGCGGCACCCAGATCTCGGCGCACGGCGCACCCCAGTTGTCTTGAGAGGCGCAGCTGCGCAGGGCCTCCGGCGTGACCGCGACGGGCAGCGGCACAGCGGCATCCCAGGCAGAAATCAGGGCGTCGTTGCAGGGCGTTGTGTAAAATTCGTCTGTATAGCTGCCGTCGGCCAGCACGGTAAAAAACTGATTGAGGGCTTCGCATACGACTTCCAGCTTGGTATCGGTCAGTACATTGCCGTCAGGCGGGACCGCATAGCTAGTAATGCCGTAGGGCGGCGCTTCCACGGAGCCGAGGTCCTGCACGCTGCGGTTCTCGTAGTGGTGGCCATCATCGTCCTCATTGAGCACCCAGTAGGTGTCATAGCATTGCAGGGACGCAGGACCCCAGGTCAGCCCCAGCGGATTGGTAAGCTCGGCAGAAGTGATTCCCCAGAAAGAAACGTCCTCACTGGAGGATTCGTAATAGCTGGCCAGGGTCACGCTTTGCGTGTCCTCATAAAAAGGCGAACGGCCCAGCCAATCTACTTTTCCGTCCGCATCGAACGAGAGGTAATACTCATGCCGTCCGCACAGAAACGGCGTGTTGCCGGGGTCAGTGACGGTCAGGGAAAGGAACGGGCTGTCATATTCCCCGCCATACAGGGCGGCTTCCGTGACATTCAGCCCATCAAGGTCATCTAAAGGGAAAGTGTCGGTCAGCACACGTTCCGAGCAGGCAGCCCGCACTTCCTCCACATCGTTGCTGTATAGGCCCATAGCCAGACGGTGGGCATTTTCCTTGGCGGTATCATCGCGCAGAGACATGGAATACCACCAGAAATTGGCGGGTGTTTCTTTGGTGCTGTCCAGCGGCAGCATGGTATATTCCAGCAGGCTGGCCGGGTTAGGCGTAGGCGCGGGAGTTGGTTCTGGTGTAGGTTCTGCCGTTGGCTCCGGCGTAATTGCTGGTTCCGCCGCCGTGGAGACAGACGGTTCAGCCGAACTAGAAACAGCAGTCCCCTCCCCTGCTGCGCAGCCCGCCAGCAGCAGGGGGCAGGCCAGCGCAGCACAAGTAATACGCAATTTCATAAAAATACACCACCTTTTTATTACACGAGAAACTCAGAGGCTCCCTTGTGTAAAGGGAGCTGTCAGCAAAGCTGACTGAGGGATTGTCCTATCTGCGTTGTGATGCGGTTATAATCGTCACGCTTCAATCCCTCCGTCTGCGCTACGCGCAGCAGCCTCCCTTTACACAAGGGAGGCTTTTACCATCTACTCTAATTATACCGTCCTATGTTTCCAATATGTTACAAAAATGCCCACAAAAACAAAAACACCGTGCGGTGTTGAACCACACGGTGTTAAAAGCTATTGTTAAGCTAAAATTACTTCAGCTCGACCTTAGCGCCGACCTCAGCCAGCTTCTTCTGGATGTCCTCAGCGTCAGCCTTGGAAGCCTGCTCCTTCAGCTTGGCGTTCGGGGTCTCAACCAGCTTCTTGGCCTCCATCAGGGAAGCGCCGGTCAGCTCCTTAACGGTCTTGATGACCTGCATCTTGTTGGCGCCAACGTCAGCCAGGATGACGTCGAACTCGGTCTTCTCTTCCTCAGCGGGAGCGGCAGCGCCGGCAGCAGCGGGAGCAGCAGCAGCAACAGCAGAAACGCCGAACTCCTCGCAGATGGTATCAACGAGCTCTTTCAGCTCCAGGACAGTCATAGTCTTGACAGACTCGACAATGGCAGTGATCTTCTCAGAAGCCATGGTAGTTACCTCCATAAATTGTAATGTTTTAAGCGGCGCGGTTTGTATTAGAGCGCTGCGCCTGGGCGCTCAAGCAGCTGTGCCTAAAATCAGGCAGCAGTCTCGTCCTGCTTGTCGACGATACCCTGCAGGGCAACGGCCAGGCCGCCAACGATACCGTTGAGGGAGCCAGCCAGCATGGAGAGCAGACCTTCGCGGTTGGGCATGGTAGACAGGCTCTTGATACCTGCAGCGTCCATGACCTGACCATCGCAGAAGCCGCCCTTGACGACGAAGCGCTTGGACTTGTCGGCGTCAGCAAACTTGCACAGGATGCGAGCAGCAGCAGCCGGATCCTCCGGAGACAGAGCGATAGCCGTGTCACCCTTGAAGTAGTCGGTCAAACCCTCGTACTGGGTGCCCTTAACGGCCAGGCGCAGCATGGTGTTCTTGACGACCATGTAATGGACGCCAGCCTCACGCAGCTCCTTACGCAGCTTGGTGTCGTCAGCAACGCTGATGCCGTTGTAAGCAACGACAACACCGGCCAGAGAACCAGCGATCTTCTCGTTCAGGTCCTTGACAAGAGCCTTCTTGGATTCCAGAATCTTTGCACTGGGCATTTGAATTTCACCTCATTCCACTTACAGATTGGTTTCGGTAAGTGGCTTTCTTGTGATTATACAGAAAAAAGCCATCTTCCCGTCGCCGGGAAAATGGCTTGATAGCTTTGCAATCAAACGCACGTTTCTCGGCAGGTGAGCTTGCGCTCATTATGCCTTGCGGCACCTGCTGTCTTAAAAACAGCTTAATTAGTATAGCACGGGAACGTGCGTTTGTCAATAGCTTTTCTCAGTAAAACCTGAAAAATTAGACACCGTACTTGTTGGTGGCAACGCGGACGCCGGGGCCCATGGTGGTGGCGATGGTTGCGCTCTTGAAGTACTGGCCCTTGGCGGCGGCGGGCTTAGCCTTGGCGATGGCATCCAGGACGGTGTCCAGGTTGGTCATCAGCTTCTCGGCGCCGAAAGAGGCCTTGCCGATGGGCACATGGATGATGTTCTGCTTGTCCAGACGGTACTCGATCTTACCAGCCTTGGCATCGGTAACAGCCTTGCCAACATCGGGGGTAACAGTACCGGCCTTCGGGTTCGGCATCAGACCACGGGGACCCAGGACCTTACCGAGACGGCCAACGCGGCCCATCATGTCGGGGGTGGTGACCAGGACGTCGAAGTCCAGGTAACCGCCGGCGATCTTGGCGATCAGCTCATCATCGCCGACCTCCTGTGCGCCTGCAGCCTCAGCGGCCTTGGCAGCATCGCCCTTGGCGATAGCGATAACGCGAACGTTCTTGCCGGTGCCGTTGGGCAGGACAACAGCGCCGCGGACCTGCTGGTCAGCGTGGCGGCTGTCAACGCCCAGGCGGACGTGCAGCTCAACGGTCTCGTCGAACTTAGCGGTAGCGGTCTTGCAGCACAGCTCCAGGGCCTCGCTAGGATCATAAGTCTTGCTGCTCTCGATCAGCTTAGCAGCGTCGGTATACTTCTTGCCGTGTTTCATTGCTTATTCCCCTCCTGTTCAACCCTCAACGGTAACGCCCATGCTGCGGGCGGTGCCCTTGATCATGCTGACAGCAGCTTCCAGAGAAGCAGCGTTCAGGTCGGGCATCTTGGTCTTGGCGATCTCCTCGGCCTGAGCCAGCGTGATGGAGCCAACCTTGTTCTTGTTGGGCACGCCGGAAGCAGTGTCGATGCCGGCAGCCTTCTTGATCAGAACGGGAGCCGGAGGAGTCTTGGTGATGAAGCTGAAGGAACGGTCAGCATAAACGGTGATGACAACGGGGATGATCATGCCCATCTGGTTCTTGGTACGCTCGTTGAACTCTTTGGTGAAGGCCATGATGTTAACACCCTTCTGGCCCAGGGCAGGACCAACAGGGGGAGCCGGAGTTGCCTTGCCGGCGGGGATTTGCAGCTTGATGTAGCCAGTGATTTTCTGTGCCATAATACTTGCACCTCCAAATTTTGTGGTGAGTTGCGGCCTGCGGTGCAGACCTCCCACGGGCGTGCGACCTCCGCACGCCCTATAAAAACCGTACCCCAGGCCAAAGCCTGTTCGCGGTCTCTACCGGAAATTGCGATGTTCTGATTTATATCAGAACAGTTTGACCTGATGCAGCTCCAGTTCTGCGGGCAGCTCGCGGCCAAACATGGTGATTTTTACGCGCACCTTGCGCGCGGGAATGTCGATCTCCTCGACAGTACCGACGGAACCTTCCATCGGGCCGGCGGTGATCTCCACCGTATCGCCGACCTTGTAGTCGACCGTAAGCTCGGCTGTGGTCTCAACGCCCATCTTGGCAACCTCAGCCTCGCTCAGGGGCTCAGGCTTGGATTCAGGGCCGACAAAACCGGTGCAGCCGCGGGTATTGCGCACGATGTACCAGGTGCTGTCGTTCATGACCATTTTGACGAAAACGTAACCGGGATACAGCTTGCGCTGCACCTCTTTTTCGCCGGTCTTGTTGCCGCGCTTGTCCAGGACTTCTTCCAAGACGGTCTCGGTGGGGACCTTGACATCGCAGATCAGGTCCTGGATGCGGCGGTTTTCTACCATCGTCATCAGGTCCTGGGCTACTTTGTTTTCGTAACCGGAATAGGTATGGACTACATACCAGGATGCTTGTTCAGCCATGGTCTTTGCCTCCGCTTAAAGCGCTCAGGCGCCGATCATCAGATGGATGGCGCCGCCGAAGATGAGATCCAGCAGGATCAGCACGACAGCTGCGACCAGCACAACCACGAGCACCGTGATGGTGTTGGTCTTTACATCGGCTTTGCTGGGCCATACGACCTTTTTCAACTCACCTCTAGTATCCTTAAAATACTTGCCGATGCCTTTGAAAAAGTTCTTGACCTTGCCAAAAAACGAAGTTTTCTTGGTCTTGTCGCTTTGAGCCTGGGCTGCGGTGTTAACCGCTTTTTTGTCTGCCATCTCTAAGCTCCTATCCTCACTTGGTTTCGCGGTGAAGGGTATGCTTCTTGCAGAAACGGCAATACTTCTTCATCTCAAGACGATCGGGAGAATTCTTCTTGTTCTTCTCCTTGTTGTAGTTGCGCTGCTTGCACTCGGTGCAAGCCAGGGTGATCTTGACAGTCATTGTTCGGCACCTCCATTATCGGTTAATAAGCCTCCCTCGCGCTTGCAGGCTGCCCGCGAAAATGGGCATAAAAAATAAACCCGCAAAAGAGGTGCTACTATAGTACCACAACTGCGGGTTTACGTCAAGAGAATTTACAAATTTTTTTGCGTTGCTTGGAGAGGAATGTCGATCTCCTCCCCCAAAGTAAAGCTGTAGATGGTCAATTTGGTTACCGGCACAGCCAAACGCTGGGCAAAAGCGCGGCGGTACAGCTGCAATTGCGCGGCGTATTCCTTTATATAAAAGGCAGCATCGCGGCTGCGGTCGGTCTTGTAGTCCAAAATTTCGGCGTGGTCGTCGTAGACCAGCACCAGGTCGGCAATGCCCTGCACCAGCACCTCAGCCTCGCACTCCCCTGCTTCGGGGGTGATCTGCGCAGCGGGCAGGGCGGTGATGAACGGTTCCTCCCGCAGTACGGCCCTGGCGTGGCGGATGCGCCGCCAGACGGCACTTTCAAAAAACGGGCGCACGCGATCCAGGTCCAGTTTGTCGGCCAAGCCTGCATCCAGCAGGCGGGCATCGATCTGGCGCTGCACCTCAACGTCCAGGTCGGGCGCGGTGCCGTCGAAGGCGACGCTCTGCATAAAGGCGTGGATGGCGGTGCCGCGCTCGGCCCCGGTCATGCCGGTCTTTTGCAAAAAGGCAGGGCGCTCCAGTGCCACGGGCCGCGCAGCGTGGGCCACGGCGCTGACACTGACCTTGGCCGGGATCTTTTGCAGCGGGGCGCGGGGGCTGCACCAGGCAAAGCTTTGGCGCAGGGTGTCCAGCAGGGCTTCGTCCGGCGCGGGCGCGGGGGCCGGTTCCGGCACGGGGGCCGTTTCGGGCGCAGGCAATACCTTTATAGTAAGTGGTATGCGGGTGGGCAGGTAGTGGGGCAGCAGGCCGGTGTAGGCCCACAGCGCGTCACTGCTGGGGTGCAGCAGCACGGCGGTCAGCAGCCAGCCCGCCCAGCTGGACATGCCCTGCATGGCTTCGGGGCCGGTGGCCTCGGCGTGGGCGCAGAGGGCGGGTGTTTTCAGCGAGCTGGCTGCCTTTTTCAGCGGTATCGTGATAATCAGCGCATCCTGGGCACGGGTCAGCGCCACGTACAAAACGCGCATCTCCTCGCTCAGCGTTTCGGTGCGGATGGCCTGGGCCAGCGCGGCGTAGGGCAGCGTTTTGTACCGCTTGGCGGTGCTGCCCGCCCGCAGCATGACGCCCACGCCCAGCCTGCTGTGGGTCAGCACTGGGCGGATGGCGTCGCTCTGGTTGAACTGGTGGGAGGTGTTGGCCACAAAGACCACCGGGAACTCCAACCCTTTGGAGCGGTGCACCGTCATGATGCTGACGCAGCCCGGCCGGGTTTGACCGCCGGTGTTTTGGGTCAGGCCGCCGTTTTGCCGGGCGGCATCCATGGCGCGGATAACCCCCGGCAGGCCGGTGCGCCCGGCAGAAGCCGCCCAGGCGCAGAAGGATTGCAGGTCCTCCCGGCAGCGGGCACCCTCAGGCAGGGCCCCCACGGCGGCTAAGTACCCGGTGCGCGCCAAAAGTTCCTCCAACAGCGCGTCCACCGGCAGGGTGCGGGCCAGGCGGCGGAACTCGGCCAGCGTTTCCAAAAACGGCGCAAACCGGGGCTGGCCGCCGTACAGCACCGCGCCGTACAAACTGCCCTCGGGGCAGGCACCGCGCAGGGTGACCAGATCGTCGGCGGTGTACGGGAACATGGGGCTGAGCAGCACCGCCGCCAGAGGAATGTCCTGGGCAGGGTTGTCGATGACCCGCAGCAGCGCCGCAAAGGGGCGGATGTGGGGCTCGTCCAGCAGGTCCGCCGCCGTATCGGCAAACACGGGGATACCCGCAGTGCGCAGGGCGGCTTCGTACACGGCAAAATCGCCACGCCCGCGCAGCAAAATGCAGAAATCATCGTAGCGGCAGGGGCGCTGGCCGGTCTTGTCGCGCACGACAAAACCCTCGGCCATCATCTCCCGGATGCGGGCGGCAATGGCGGCGGCGTCCCCCTCGGCCCCAGCACCGTCGATGACATCGACCTCGCAGAAGCCGCGGTAATCGGTAGTTTTGCTGCCCACCACAAGGCGCTGGCCGTCGCCGTAGGAAACGCCGCCCAAGCCTTGAGAGAAGAACACCTCAAACAGATAGTTGATGCCCGCAATGACCCCCGGCGCACTGCGGAAGTTGGCATCCAGCGCCAGCGAGGCAGGCTGCGGTGCGGGCTGGGGGTAAGCCTGCCAGCGCTGCTGTTTGTCCACAAACACCTGCGGGTCGGCCTGGCGGAAGCGGTAGATGCTCTGCTTGATGTCGCCGACGAAGAAGAGGTTGTCCCCTTCCGACCGGGCCAGCGCAAAGTAGATGGCATCCTGCAAGGCGTTGGTGTCCTGATACTCGTCCACCAGCACGGCCGAGTAGTGGCTGCTGACGGTGCGGCACAGCGGCGTGCGCTGGTTGTCGGGCGTCAGCAGCAGGTCCAGCGTCAGGTGCTCGAAATCGGCGTAGTCCAGCAGCTTTTCTTCGCACTTGGCGGCAAAGCAGGCATCGGCGAACTGCTGGGTCACCCGCACCAGCGCGTCCACCAGGGGCGCGGCGCGGCGGCGGTCAGCAGCGTATTCCTCGCCGGTACACAGCAAAAAGTCGGTGCGCAGGCTTTCGATCTGCTTTTTGGCGCGGGCGCGCAGCTCACTGGCCGCAAAGGCGCAGGGGTTGCCGTCCTTGCCGCCTTTGATACGCCCGGCCCGCCGCCAGGCGGTGTCGAACTCGCCCAGCGCGGCCACGGATCTATCCCAATCGCCTTTCTCAAGTACCTGGCACAGCCAGGTCACGCGGTCGGCATCCTCCTGCAAAACAGCGGTGTAGGCAAAGTCGGCGGCTTCGTCTTTGGCGGCGGTGCGGGCTGCAGCCTGCAGCAAGGCGCGGGCGCCCTGAGCGCGCTGCAAAGAGATAGCCAGCAGATTCTGCCCCCAGGGGGTGTCCTGGGGCGGGGCGTCCTGCTGCCACATGGCGGCAAACTGCTGCAGCACCTCGGCCGGGTGGGGCAGAGCACGGCTGAAATGGTACAGCTCCAGCACGGCGTTGCCGGCGGTATTGTCGGTGCGGCCCCGGTCGTAGAGGTCCGCAAAGGCGCGGAAATCTGCATCGGTGTAGGCCGATTCCAAAACGGCGGAAAGTGTCTCCTGCTCAATGCGGGCCAGCTCAGCTTCCTCGGCGGTGGTAAAGTCCGGCGGCACATCCAGCGCGGCAAAGTGCTGCTGCACAAAATGCAGGCAGAAGGCATCCACCGTGCCGATGGCTGCCCGCTGCAACAGCAATTGCTGGCGGCGCAGGCGCATGTCTCCGGGGTGGGCACGCACTTCCTCGGCCAGGCGGGTGGTGATGTCCGCCCGCAGTTTGGCGGCGGCTGCGTTGGTAAAAGTCATGATGAGCAGGCTGTCGGCCTCCACGGGGTGGATCGGGTCGGTGATGAGGCCCACCACCCGCTCGACCAACACGCGGGTCTTGCCGGAACCGGCGGCCGCCGACACCAGCAAACTGCCGCCCCGGGCCGTAATGGCGGCCGATTGGGCGGGGGTGAATTGTATCTTGGCAGATTCAGGCATAGGCCAGCTTCCTCGTTCTCGTCATTCTTCAAAAGGTTCGTCCGGCACGGCGGGAGTGCGCTCGTGCTCGCCGTCCCGGTGGCGGCAGGCCATGCGGAACTCGCAGTAGGTGCAGGGGCTGCGGGCACCGGAACACAGCGGTTTGGCGTCGATCTCGCCGCTGTACAAATCCTGCGCCATTTGGGTCAGCAGGCCGTCCAGGTGGTCGCGGATGCGCCGCAGCTTGGCTTCGTCGGCCAGCCTCCCCTTGCTGTTGGTGATGCGTCCGGTCTTGGCGCTGAAATTCAGCGGCACAAACTCCCCTGTCCCCCTGGTGTCCATGGCGCGGTAGATACTCTCATTATCCAAAAGCAGGCCGTTCAGCGGGTAGGTGGGCTGCAGGTCGGCCTCTTCGCCGGACACTTCCTGCCGGGGCACGCTCTCGGGTGCGGGGTCAGCCAGCAGGTATTCTACGCCGGCGGCGGCAGGGGCCGGGAACAACGAATCGCCGTTGCGTTCCAGCGTAAACAGATACAAAAACATCTGGCAGTCCAGCCCGCAGTAGACTTCTTTGAGCTGGAAGTCCTTGCCGCCGGTCTTGTAGTCCACCACCCGCAGGTAAGTGCGGCCGTCGCCGGGCAGCGGCATGGCGTCCACGCGGTCGACGGTGCCCACCACGCGGATGGTGTGCCCTGCCCCGTCATCCAGGCGCACCGGCTCGATGCGCGGGGCGTCGGGGTCGTCGCCGGGATGGTCATCGATGCGCAGCTCAAAGGCCACCGGCTGAAAGCCCGACTGGCGCAGGTCCCGCTGGATGAACCCCAGTAGGTTAACGAGGTTACGGCGGATGCGCTCCACTAAATACTGCATGCGCACGGTGGCGCCGGGCAGATTGGCGGTGACGTACTCGTCCACCAGACTGTCCACAAGGGCCTGCAATTCCTCGGGCGTCAGGTCCTTAAAGGCGGCGCCCTGGCGGCGCAGGGCGTTTTCCAGCACCCAGTGGGTCAGCGTGCCGCTGATGTTGGGGGCCAGCTCGGCCTTTTGGCGCGGTGCGGCCCGCAGAATGTACTGCAAAAAGTAGCCGAAGGGGCAGGTCTGGTATTTTTCAAACCGGGTGGGACTGATGCGCAGCTCCCGTCCCAGCAGCTTTTCCAGCGCGGCGGTGTTCTGCACTTTGGTGGGCGCATCGGGGTCGTCCTGGGCAACGCGTACCACGGCGGCATACCCGGTGGAAAGCTCGCCGGTCTTTTCGGCTTCGTCCAGCGCGGTGCGAACAGCGGCACCGGCGGCGCTCTGGGCCGGGTCCTGGGTCAGCACGCCCAGCACATCCAGCGCGGCGGCGGGGGCGGCGGCCAGCTCGGCGGCGGTGGGCTGCACAAAGGGTGCCTGCAGCAGGTTCAGCACCGGGGCCAGTGCGGCGCTGGCGGGGTCAGTATCCTCGGCATGGGCGGCACCGGGCCAGCTGAGCCAAAGGAACCGCTGCGACACCGTGAGGGCCTTGTAAAAGCAGATGCCCTCGCGCAGGACTTTATTTTCAAAACAGTCGGGCAGTTCGGCCCCCTGATGGATCATCAAGTCGCGGTCGGCATGGGTCAAAAGGCCCTGGTCGCCGGGCGTCTGGGGAAACTCGCCCTCCAGTAGACCCACCACAAACACAGCGTTGGTCTCCGGCAGGCGCATACGGCCCGCGGTGGTCAAGATCACGCTGTCCAGACTTTGGGGGATATGCCCCATGTCGGTGGTGCGCAGCAGCAGCGTGAACAGTTCGGCGTAGTCGGCGGGGGCGAGCACTTCGTCCCCCAGCAGCAGGGCCAACTGGTTCAGCAGGCCCATGACCACGTTCCACTCCCGCAGCACTTCGTCCGCTTCGGGCAGGCGGCCCTGGGCACGCAACGTTTCGGCCAGGGCGTTGAGGGTGTCCTCGGCCCCCAGGGCTTGTAAAAATAGGTAGAGCTGTTTGGTCAGCGCGGCGGCCCCGATGTTTTTGGTGCGGGGCAGAAAGTCTGCGACCCGCTCCATCACAAAGGCGCGGGCGGCTTCGGCGTCCGCCAAGGTCTGGCGGTCCTGCTCTTTATCGGTGCCCGCGTACCCGGCAGCGCTGCGGGTGAAGGGCTCACGCCAATCGGCGGCGCGCAACGGCCAGGTGTAAGCATAGTTTTCCAGTGCGCACTGCTGCTGTTCCGGCAGGTCGACGAGGCCGGTCTTGAGCAGACGCAGCAAACTGCGGCTGGAGACACCGCCGCGGGCCAGGTCCAGCGCGGCATGCACGGCGCGGGCGGGGGCGGTGTTCTCCGGCGTGGTGGCTTCGTCGCAAAACAGCGGGATGCCCTGCAGGCGGAATTCGTACCGCAGTGCGCCAAGATACCCGGCGGTGTCGCGGCAGATGACCGCCATGCGGCTGTAGGGCACTCCGGCGCGGGCACGGACGGCGATGGCGGCGGCCACGGCCTTGGCCTCGGCCTGGCGGCTGGCGGCGGCATAGCAGACGATGGCCGGGTCGGCTGGGTCCACCGTGCAGTCCGGCGTATAGGTCGGGTCGGCCAGCAGCAGGTTCAGTTCGGCCAGCGCGGGGACGCCGGCGTGGCGCTTGTCCTCGGTCAGAACTACCGTGCGGGTGGGCACGTTGGCATCGGCGGCCATCCGCTTTAAGCCGGCAATCACCCGCTGCACGCCGCTGAACAGCCCCATGCCCCCGGCGGTGTCCTGTTCGCCATCGCAGCACAGGCAGACGGTCACATCCGCTACCGGCAGCATGGCAGCCAGCAGGGCGCGTTTGGGCGCGTTGAAGGTATCAAACTCATCCATGTACACGGTGCGGCCCGCAAAAAAGCTGGCATCCAGCATCTGCGCCGCCAGCTGTTGGCGGTCGCCGGGATCCATGGCCGTCTGGGCCAGCTGGGCCTCGTAGGAGCCGTAGATCAGCGAAAGTTCTTCCAGCTTTTCCCGGTCAGCCCCCGGCAGGCGGGCATAGGCGGCCAGCTGGTCGGGGGTGATGCCGGCACTTTTCAGTTCCTCGATGGTCTGGGCGGCTTTCTCGCAAAAAGCGGCGCTGCGGCGCTGGCGGTTGTAGTAGACGACTTTGTCCAGCAGGCTGTCCGCCGCACGGCGCACCAGCAGGGCACGGCCGGCTTCGCTCAGGGTCTCCACGGCCGCACCGCCGTAACGGCGCAGCAGTGCTTCCGCCAGCGAGGTGAAGGAGTAGCTTTCCACGTAGGCGGACAGGCTGTCGCCCAAAATATGGTAGAGCGTCCCCTCGGTGGAGGAGGTGAACTGTTCCGGCACGATGAGCAGGCTGCGCTGGCCGTTTTCGGCGCGGGTGCGCAGCTCGGCCAGCATCCGCCGGGATTTCCCGCTGCCGGAGGGGCCTAAAATGAATGTGAGCATGGAGTGTTCCTTTTTTACTGTTGAATCCAATTTTTCACCGCGTCCACCACCGCAAACCGGACCTCATATCGCCCAAACACCAGGGCGTTTTCGGCCTGGGAGGGGTACTTGGCCTGGGCACCGGAGACACAGAGTGCGGGGTACAGCACACAAAACCAGTTGTGGCCTTTCCCTTCCCCCAGCTCCACCCGCAGCGCGGTGTAGCGCCCGCCCGGCAGGGCGAAGCTGCCGTAATCCCGCGGGGCAAAATCCAGCCGTTCCAGTTTCAGCCGGGCAGTCTGGGGGCTGTGGGCTTTGTACAAGGCCTGCTGTGCGGCCTGGTGCAGCACGGGCAGCGCCTGCCGCAGGGCGGCTTCGGCTCCGGTGGTGGTGCCGGCCTGCAAAACGCTGTCGGGCAGGGCGGCCAAAATGGCATCCCGCACCTGCAGCTTGACCAGCTGATCCTCCAGCGTGTCGCTGTTGGCCAAAATGTGCAGCCGCACCGTGTCGGCGCAGACGCGGTCGGCTACCTGGCGGCGGTGGGCGGCGAAAGCTGTAAGTAAAACCGTAAGTGCGAACCCCAGCGCAAAGCCAAGCTCCAGCACGCGGCGCTTTTTTTCCAGTTTTTTCAGCATACAAGTTCTCCCCTTTCGCAGACAGTATGGGCGAAAAGGGAGCATTTGAATCAACTATTTTTTCTCAAACATCTGGCGGCGCACCGTGACACGCGGCCCACCGTGGGTGGGGCGGCAGAGGTAGCACTGCTTGTAGCTGGGGCGCAGGGCGGCCAGGGCATTGCGGGCGGCGGTCTCGTCGTCGAACACGCCAAATACGGCCGCACCGCTGCCGGTCATCTGGGCGGTCAGGGCACCATGCTCCCGCAGGGTGGCACAGATGGAAGGGGTCTCCACCGCGCCGGAGCAGTGCTCCAGCGCATTGCCCGCTGCAGCGCAGACGGCGCGCAGGTCCTCGGCGCGGATGGCCTGCTCCTGGGCTTCGCAGTCCGGGTGGACCGGGCTGCCCATCGTGTCATACCGGGCAAAGGCCTCGGGGGTGGAAACGCCCACGCTGGGCATTGCCACCACGAACCAGCAATCCGGGCAGGGCGGCAGGGCCTTCATCAGGTCGCCCACGCCGCGCACGCGGCAGGTGCCGCCCAGCAGTGCAAAGGGCACGTCAGCCCCAATGCCCGCGCCGATGGCGCACAGCTCGCTCATCGAAAGATGGGCGTCGTACAGCTCGCTCAGGCCCACCAGCACACCGGCAGCGTCGGCACTGCCGCCCGCCATACCGGCGCGCACCGGCACCCGCTTGTAGATGGTCATGTCCACACCGGCCAAAAGCCCCGTGTAGCGGAAAAAGGCCACGGCGGCCTTGATGGCGGTGTTTTTATCGTTGACCGGCACAAAGCTGCCCGGCAGCGTCAGCGAAAGCGTATTGCTGCGGCGCAGTGTGATTTTTTCGTATAAATCGATGGTCTGCATGACCATGTCCAGGTCATGGTAGCCGTTGGGCAGCGTGCCCACCACGTCCAGCGAAAGGTTCAGCTTGGCCGGGGCCAGCACGGTTACGGAACGTTTTAACATGGCGCTCACTTCTCCCATCCGTGTTCGTGCAAAAATTCGCGGATACGCTTCATCGCGGTCTGCAGGTGATCCACGCTGTAGGCGTAGCTGATGCGGGCGTAGCCTTCGCCCGATGCACCGAACGCGCTGCCGGGGATGATGGCAACTTCCTTTTCCCGCAGCAGCTGCTCGCAGAATTCGCTGCTGGTCAGGCCGCTGATCTGAATGGACGGAAAGACGTAAAACGCGCCCCGCGGCTCAAAGCAGGTCAGGCCCATATCGTTGAGTGATTTCACTACATAACGGCGGCGGCGGTTGTATTCGTCACGCATCATCTCGATCTGGTCGTCGCACTGGTGCAGCGCCGTGATGGCGGCGTACTGGCTGGTGGTGGGGGCCGACATGATGCAGCTCTGGTGAATTTTCGTCATCACCTTGATGAGCGGCGCAGGACCCGCAGCGTAGCCCAGCCGCCAGCCGGTCATGGCGTAGGATTTGGAGAAGCCGTTGACTACGATGGTGCGCTCGGCCATGCCGGGCAGCGAGGCAATGGACACATGGCGGTCGAGGCCGTAGGTCAATTCGGAGTAGATTTCGTCCGACAATACGACAACGTTTGTCTCCCGCAGGACGGCGGCGATCTCCTCCATCTCGGCGGCGCTCATCACAGCGCCGGTGGGGTTGTTGGGGTACGGGAAGATCAGCAACTTGGTCTTGGGCGTGATGGCGGCCCGCAGCTGGTCGGCAGTCAGGCGGAACTGATCCTCGGCGCGGGTGGCAATGTGCACCGGAACGCCGCCGGTCAGCTGGGTGATCGGCTCGTAGCAGACGAAGCAGGGCTCCGGGATGACGACCTCATCCCCCGGCTGCACCAGGGCGCGGATGGTCAGGTCGATGGCCTCGCTGCCGCCGACGGTGACCAGGACATTTTCCTCTTTATAGTGCAGTTCAAACCGGCGGGCCAGGTAGTTGCAGATCTCGCTGCGCAGTTCTTTTAAGCCCGCGTTGGCGGTGTACTTGGTACGGCCCAGTTCCAGGCTGCGGATGCCGGCATCGCGCACGCTCCAGGGCGTTTTGAAGTCCGGCTCGCCCACACCCAGAGAGATGCAGTGGGGCATATCGGCTGCCAGGTCAAAGAACTTGCGGATGCCCGAGGGCCGCATGGATTTCGCGGCAGGCGCAAGCAGTTCATCGTAGTTGATCACAGGACGGTACACTCTCTTTCATCGGGTTCTTCGGGCAGATACAGGCGGCCGCCGCGCTTGTAGGGGCGCAGCACAAAGCTGGTGGCGGTAGAGAGCACGTCGTCCAGCGGGGACAGGCGCTTGGCCACGAAGATGGCGATCTCCTGGAAGCTGCGGCCCTTGATGATGACCTGCAGGTCGTAGCTGCCGCTCATCAGCAGCACGGTGTCCACCTCGTCAAACTGGGCGATGGTCATGCCGATATCGTCAAAGCCGCGGGCTTTGTGGGGGGTCACGCGCAGCTCGATCACGGCCTCGACCAGGTTGACCCCGGCCTGCTCCCAGTCGATGAGGGTCTCGTAGCCGCGGATGTAGCCTTTTTCGGCGGCCTCATCCATCATGGCGGCGACCTCCGTGGGGGTCTTATCCAGCATGGCGGCAATATCCTCAATGGGCATACGGGCGTTTTTTTCCAAAATGCGAAGCAGTTCTTCCATAATGATACACCTCTACAATCGTGCTATATACAGATGATTATAGCATAGATGGAGTGGAAATGCCAAGAATTTTTCATCGCCCCCAAAACAAAAGAGCATGTACCCCAAAAGGCACATGCTCTTGAAATTATTCGGCGGCCGATTCGCTGTCAGCGCTGTCTTCCCCGCCGTCCTCGGCCGGGGCATCCTCGCTGTCGGCGGAGGTGTACTCCTCCGCGCTCGTGTCCGAAGCGGCATCGTCGTTCAGCACGGTGCTGGTGTCGGCCATGGCGTTGCCCAGCTGGTCTTCCACCATGCTCTGGGCATCCTGCGGTACATTGGCCGTGGGGGCCGGGGTGGCAGTGGCTTCGGGTTTCATCTCACTCTCCTGCAGGGCGCTCAGGTACCATTCGTGGTTGCTGCCCTGGGTGAAGACGTAATCCATATACTTGGTGGGGGTGGTGGGCGCGGTCAGTGAAAGCTCCCCGTTGGAGGAACTGTTCGTGGCGGTGGGAATGTAACCCACGGTCACATACTGCTTGCCGTCCGCTTTCCAGATCTTCTCTACTTCCGGCGTGTACTGCGCCACCGAGCTGGTGACGGGCACCAGGTAGCCCTGCTTTTCCTCGTCATACTGATAAGAAAATACGTCGGTGCTGAAACTGCCGTCGCCCACGGTGTAATCCGGCCCCAGCAGGTTGGCAATGTAGGTGTCGATCTCCAGCTTGGGGATGATGGCCGAGCCGGTGTCGGGGTCACGCTCGTACTGATCCAGGCTGCCGCCGCTGTTCTGCACCTGATAGACGGTGCCCCAGATGGCGGCCTGCTTGAAAACGCCGGGGTCTACGCTGGATACATCGCTGAAAGCCAGCGGGTCCAGCATGACCATACCGAACAGGCGGTCCTCGTAGGCTTTGCGGCGGTCGGAATCATCCAGCACGCTGCGCAGCAGGCTGACCACCCAGCCAAACACGGTGAAAAGACCAATGACAGCTAGCAGCAGCGCTACGCCGCCTACGATCTGCCGTGCCAGACGGCGGTTATTGCGGATATGTTCTTCTTTGTAATTTGCCATTTCGGATTAGGTGCTCCTTTGGGAGAATGAGAAATGCACAGCGCAATTACTTGTTTTTGTACATCTGCTCGTAGTATTTCTGGTAGTCGCCGCTGGTGACGTGGGCCATCCAGTCGGGGTGTGCCAGGTACCAGTCAATGGTCAGCACGATGCCCTTCTCAAACGGGGTCTCGGGGTACCAACCCAGATCTTCCTTGATTTTGGTGGGGTCGATGCCGTAACGGCGGTCGTGGCCCAGACGGTCGGCCACGTGGGTGATGAGCTCCTCGCTGATGCCCTTGTCCTTCAGACGGTCATGCAGCTGGGCGATGACCGTCTTGACGATGAAGATGTTGGGGCGCTCGTTGTGGCCGCCCACATTGTAGACCTCGCCGTCCTTGCCGCCGTTGGCGACCATGTCGATGGCCTTGCAGTGATCCATAACGTACAGCCAGTCGCGGATCTGCATGCCGTCGCCGTAAACGGGCAGCTGCTTGTGCTGCTTGGCGTTGTTGATGAGCAGCGGGATCAGCTTCTCGGGGAACTGATAGGGACCGTAGTTGTTGGAGCAGCGGGTGATGTTCATCGGCATGCCATAGGTATCGTGGAATGCCTTGACGAACATGTCGGCGCTGGCCTTGGAGGCAGAGTACGGGCTGTGGGGGCACAGCGGGGTGGTTTCCATGAAGTAACCTTCGGCACCCAGGGCGCCGTAGACTTCGTCGGTAGAGACCTGCAGATACTTCTTGCCCTCTTTCCAGGTCTTGGCGGCGGCGTCATACCAGGCGTCCTTGCAGCACTGCAGCAGGTTCACGGTGCCCAGCACGTTGCTCTCGACGAAGATCTCGGGGTTCTTGATGCTGCGGTCAACGTGGCTCTCGGCGGCAAAGTTGATGACATAATCGGGGTCATACTTGGCGATCAGGTCGGTGACCAGGGCTTTGTCGCAGATGTCGCCCTGCACGAAGATGTGGCGGGCGTCGCCCTCGATGTCCTGCAGGTTCTCCAGGTTGCCGGCGTAGGTCAGTTTGTCCAGATTGATGAGGCGGATGTCCTCGTACTTCTCCAGCATGTAATGCACAAAGTTGGAGCCGATGAAACCGGCACAGCCGGTAACAAGATAGGTTTTCATAATTTATAATTCTCCGTTCCAGTTTGCAAAGAAATCGTGTAAGGCATCCTGCCAGTCGCGCATCTCGTCGCCGACGGTGCAGCGCAGCATGCGGTTCTCCAGGGCGCTCCAGGCGGGGCGGCTGGCGCTGGCGGGGTTGGCAGCGGCGTACTCGGCGCTGGTGCAGGGGTTCACCTTGCAGGGCAGGCCGGCTTCCTTCATGATGGCGGAAGCAAAATCATACCAGCTGCAGATGCCGTTGCCAGTGCAGTGGTAGATGCCGTAATCGTGGCTGACGGCCAGCTTGAGGATGTGGTAGGCCAGGTCCACCGCGTTGGTGGGGTTGCCCAGCTGGTCATTGACAACGGTGATCTCGTCGTGGGTTTTGCCCAGGCGGACCATGGTCTTGACAAAGTTTTTTCCATAGTAGCTGTACAGCCAGGCGGTGCGCACGATGAAATGGCGGCGGCAGAACCGCTCGACATACTGCTCGCCCAGCAGCTTGGTCTGGCCGTAGGCCGAGATAGGCGCGGGCACGGCGCACTCGTCCAGGGCGATGCCGCCGTTGGCGACACCGGGGAACACATAGTCCGTAGAAATATGGATCAGGCGGGCGTTGACCTTCTCACAGGCCAAGGCCAGGTTGCGGGGTCCCAGAGCGTTGACCTTGTAGGCCGCATCGCGGGAGATCTCGCAGCCGTCCACATTGGTGAAAGCCGCGCAGTTAATGACAGTCTCAGGCTGGTGGCGGCGGATATAGTTGATGGTCGCTTCACGGTCGGTGATGTCCAGTTCATCCACATCCACGGGGATGATGGTGGCCTTGCGCAGCCGCTCCGGCAGCGGGCCGAGGACGCAGCTCTCGGCAGCCAGCTGCTTTTGCAGCTCGGTACCCAGCTGGCCGCGGCAGCCGGTAATTAAAATCTTCATGATAACTCCCCTGTTCTGCGCTTAGTACTGCAGCTTGTCGTCGGCCACGTTCTTCAGGTGCTGGCCGTAGGGGCTCTTGCCGTAACGGGCGGCGCTTTCCAGCAGTTTCTCCTTGGTGATCCAGCCGTACTTGTAGGCGATCTCCTCGGGAGCCGAGATTTTAATGCCCTGGCGCTGCTCGACGGTCTGCACAAAGGTGGCAGCTTCCACCAGAGAGTCCATCGTGCCGGTGTCCAGCCAGGCGTAGCCACGGCCCAGCAGCTGCACATCCAGCTTGCCCTCGTCCAGGTACATCTGGTTCAGGGTGGTGATCTCCAGTTCGCCGCGGGCGCTGGGCTTGACCTGCTTGGCCATCTTGACGACGTCCTTGTTGTAGAAATACAGGCCGGTGACGGCGTAGTTGCTCTTGGGTTCGGCGGGCTTTTCCTCGATAGAGGTGGCATGGCCGTCCTTGTCAAAGGCGACAACGCCGAAACGCTCGGGGTCGTTGACAAAGTAGCCGAACACGGTGCTGCGGCCGGCGGCGGCGTTGGCTGCAGCGCCCTTGAGCCGCTTGGAGAAACCGGCACCGTAGAAGATGTTGTCGCCCAAAACCATGGCGCAGCAGTCGTCGCCGATGAACTCCTCGCCCAAAATGAACGCCTGTGCCAGGCCGTCCGGGCTGGGCTGCACCTTGTACTGCAGGTGTAGGCCGTACTGGCTGCCGTCCCCCAGCAGGGCCTCAAAACGCGGGGTGTCGGTGGGGGTGGAGATGATCAGGATGTCCTGGATGCCGGCCAGCATCAGGGTGGACAACGGGTAGTAGATCATCGGTTTGTCGTAAACGGGCAGCAGCTGCTTGGAGGTGACCATCGTCAGCGGGTAAAGTCGGGTGCCGGCGCCGCCGGCAAGGATAATACCTTTCATCGTTACAACTCCTTATTTTATATTCCGTGCGCGCCGCCCATCCCACGGGGGCAGATCCCCCTGGGGCATAATCTCGCACAATAGTAGAGTTATTATAACGCATTTACGCCCCGGGCGCAAGGGGCAAATCTTGCCGGAAACTGCGCCCGGCGGCTGGATTTTGTTGCCAATTTGTTACCTTTTTGTGACGATTGCTTGACGTAAAGGGCGCTGTGTGGTACAATGTACAAAGCGTAAATGTTAATGGCGCGTATCTCTGCGCATTTTTATAGCCGATCCTCGGCCTTTGTACTTTGAATTTAAGGAGGCGTTTTCGCGTTGAAACGCTTTTTATGCGCTGCATTTTTTATGGCGCTTGTCGTTTTATTTGCTGCCTGCGGCGCGCTGAACAGCAGCACCGCGGCCAGTGCCGCCACGGCGACCCCCACCAGTTCTACCTCCCGCACCCAGAAAAGTGAGCCGGTGCAGGTGAAGGAAAACCCCGCCAAGGTGGATGTGGTCGGTGAGCAGGCCGCGACAGCCCCCACGGCTACCGCAGCCCCCGCCCAGACCCCCGCGACCGGGGATTTCCCGGTGATGTATCTGACAGGTGTGATCGGGCTGATCCTGATCTGTTCGGCCGGACTTTTAATGCTTCGTAAAATATAAGCGGACAACGCCCTGCGGGGCGTTTTTTTGTTATGGCAACACCGCACAATTCCCGCCTTACGGCTTAAGCACCGCTTCGGCGGCTGCGGCACGGCATCTGCGTTGCCAAAATGCTCGATAATACACAAAGTATTATCTGCGCTTTTGGCTTAGCAGCTGCCGCACCTCGCTCGCCGTATCGGCACTTAGAATTGTGCGGTATTGCCTTATACTTAAGCGTAGGTATCGTCGGCGTATGTCCGCCGAGGACGATGGATTTTAAACGGAGAGGAGGCAAAGCTATGCCGCGGCATTACCGCAAACTGCGGGGCAACTCGGCCTATTATCCCTTTGCGGCGCGCACCGGCATGCGGGCCCGCCAGCGGCGGGAGGTCCGCGCCCTGCGCATCGCCGGTACGGTGCTGCTGGGGGCGGCTGCTGCTTTGCTTCTGCGCCAGACTGTAGGCCGCGGCGGCCAGCCGGAAGCTCCGGTGCAGCCTGTTCCCTCCCCTGCGCTGGTGGAAACGGCAGAAAACGCCCGCGGCAGCAGCATCACGGTGCAGCCGGTGGCTGCCACCCGCGACGCCCTGGCCGCCACACTGGATGCCGACGATGCCGCTCACGCCACCCCGGCTCCGGCAGCCCCGGCTGCCCACATCCAGGAGGTACTGCCTGCCTACCGCGACCTCTACGAGCAGAACCCCGACCTCATCGGATGGCTGACCATCGACGGCACTGACATCGACCTGCCCGTGGTGCAGACCCCCGGCAACAATGAGTACTACCTGCGCCGCGGCTTTGACCGGCTTTACGCCACCGGCGGCACGCTGTTCATGGACGAGCACTGCTCCATCGATCCCGACGCCCCCACCGCCAACTGGCTGATCTACGGCCATAACATGGTGGACGGTTCGATGTTCGGCCAACTGACCCGTTACCGCAGCGAGGATTTTTACAAAGCACACACCACCTTTACCTTTAACACGATCTACGAGACGGCAGCCTGGCAGGTAGTGGCCGCGCTGGATACGACCCTGGGCGCGGATGAACTGCCCTACTACACCTTTTTTGATGCGGATACCAAGCTGGAGTGGCAGCAGCGCGTGGACGCCATCACAGCGCTGTCCCTCTATGATACCGGCGTGACGCCGGCATATGGCCAGCAATTGCTGGTGCTTTCCACCTGCGGTACCTCCTCGCCCGCCGCTAAGACCCGCTTTGCCCTGCTGGCAGTGCGGTGCTGCGAAAACTGATTTTGCACTTGCATTTTATAAAAGAATCGTCTATGATGGTGCATGAACTATTTTAGTCAAAAAAGGAGCCTGTACAAACTATGGCAGAATTTACCTATGAAGTTACCGAGCGCATCGCTGTGCTTTCTACCAACGCCCGCGGCTGGGAGCGCCAGCTGAATATGGTCAGCTGGAACGGCAACCCGCCGAAGTATGACATCCGCGATTGGTCTCCGGACGGCAGCCGCATGGCCAAGGGCATCAGCCTGACTGAGGAAGAGCTCAAGACCCTGAAAGACATCCTGAACGATATGGAACTGTGAGGTTCGCATGGAAGACTACCGCGCCCGGTTTGTGGAGATCTACAATAAAAACATCACGCGCCCCGGCGCGGACCGCCTGCTGAGCTGGCTGGAGACCACGGACTTTTTCACGGCCCCTGCCTCCACCCGCTACCACGGTGCCTGCGAGTGCGGCCTGGTCATGCACAGCCTGAACGTCTACGACGCGATGATGCAGCATTTTTACACCGAGGGCGAAAACGCCGAAAGCTATGCCATCTGTGCCCTGCTGCACGACCTGTGCAAGGCTAATTTTTACAAAGTCAGCACCCGCAACGTGAAAAACGACGCCACCGGCCAATGGGAGAAAGTGCCGTTTTACCAGGTGGCTGACCAGCTGCCCTACGGCCACGGCGAAAAGAGCGTGTATCTCATCGAGCATTTCATGCGCTTGAAAACCGCC
The DNA here is from genome assembly GCA_025758045.1 of Oscillospiraceae bacterium. Taxonomy (NCBI): domain Bacteria; kingdom Bacillati; phylum Bacillota; class Clostridia; order Eubacteriales; family Oscillospiraceae; species Oscillospiraceae bacterium. The sequence goes on from CP107208.1 coordinate 166,415, forward strand.
GAGGCTATTGCTATCCGCTGGCATATGGGCGGGTTTGATGATGCCGTCCGCGGCGGCAGCTTTGCCGTGAGCGATGCCTACAACAGCTATCCCCTCGCTGTAAAGCTCCACATCGCCGACCTGACGGCAACTTACCTGATGGAGCAGGGCACCAGCGCTGTGGAAAACGGGCATCCCAAAAACAAATGATTTCATATCGCACCTAGCGGGCGTTGCCACCATGTGGCAACGCCCTTTTTTAGTGGGCTTCTTCCGCCGGGTGGGAAAACGGCTGCATAGGGTGCGTTTCGGGAAAATCGCTGTGTATATGCGCACGCAGTAAAACGGCCAGGTTCTTCCATATAGAGGTGTTCTTCCATTAGCGAATATGGTATACTCAGTTTAGTGCGGTAAATCGAAATTTGTGAAAGCAAAAAAATTCAAACAGCCTCATTGCATGGCTTATAAAAACAGGCTATGCTTAAAGCAGGAGGTGGCTATTATGGCAAATGAAGATAAAAAAGATTTCAACGCTATGTTGCATGACAGTAAGGACATGCCTAAGTTTCAGACGATTACGGATGAAAAGAGCATAGAAAAATATGGTGGGGATAGAATGTACTTTGCACCGCCAATCGACTATGACAGAATTATGAAGTGTGTTCCCTATGGAAAAGTAATTACTGTTGGGGAAATTCGTGATTACTTCGCAGAACAAAACGGCGCAGATTTTACAGAGCCTATTACGGCGGGAATTTTTGTATCCATTGCAGCTTGGGCAAGCTATCAGCGCTCTGAGGATGAAACGCCTTATTGGAGAACGCTGAAAGCAAATGGAGAGTTAAACGCAAAATATCCTGGAGGTATAGAAGCGCAGAAAGAAAAATTAGAAGCAGAAGGGCATACAATTATTCAGCGGGGGCGCAAAAATATCAGTTATTATGTAAAAGATTATGAAAAGGCGATGTTTGAATTGAATTAGACAACTTCCAGTTTACCGTACTCGTTCCCGGCAGGGGTTGGGGCAGGTACGCCCCAACAAGAAACTGTCCGCGGGGCAAAAATTGAAAATTTGTGGCCACGGAACGATTCGTGCTCTCATAAACAATAGAAAACCCAGAACTGCACAGCTGATTCAGCCAACAGTTCTGGGTTTCTTGTTATCAGGTCAAAATACTGTTTTACGGGGGCCCTGCCATATGACGGGACCTGCTTTTTCTACAAAAACAATCAATTACTTCAACATCTTATAAATAGCTTCCATATCGCTCTGGTGCAGCACCTTGGCGGAGCCCTTGGCACCGCCGCAGGCGCGGGCGCAGCTGGCGGCCATCTCGGCCATCTGCTCGTCGGTGGGGTCGATGCCCAGCTCCTTGAAGTTGACGGGCATGCCGATGCGATGATAGAACTCCTCCATCGCGGCGATACCGGCCAGCGCGGTCTCCTCATCGGTGGCACCGGGGGTCACGCCCATGACGTTGACGGCGTACTTCACAAAGCGGGGCAGGCAGTCCTTGTAGACATAGCGCGCCCAGCTGGGCCAGACTGCGGCCAGGCCTGCGCCGTGGGTGACGTTGAACATGCCGCCCATCTCATGCTCCAGCAGGTGGGGCATCCAGTCGCCGCCGTCGCTGCCGCAGCCGGTCAGGCCGTTGTGTGCCAGAGAGGACGCCCACATCACCTCGGCGCGGGCATCGTAGTTGCGCGGGTCGGTGTGCAGCACTTCAGCGTTGTGCATGACGGTGCGCAGCAGGCCTTCGGCCAGCGCGTCGGTCAGTTCCATCGTGCCGCTGTTGACAAAATAACGCTCCATCGTGTGCATCATGATGTCGGCACAGCCGGCCTCGGTCTGGTAGTCCGGCAGGGTCATGGTCAGTTCGGGGTCCATGATGGCAAACTTCGGGCGGGCCAGGTCGTCGTCGTAGGCGCGCTTTTCCTCGGTGTCGGTGTTGGTGATGACGCAGCTGTTGCTCATCTCAGAGCCAGCGGCGGCGATGGTCAGCACGGATGCAACCGGGAAGCAGGCTTTGGCCTTGCGCTGGCCCGCGTACAGCTCCCAGACATCATGCTCCGGCTCAGCCAGGCCGTAAGCGATGGCCTTGCAGGAGTCGATGACCGAACCGCCGCCGACAGCCAGCAGGAAGTCTACGCCGTTGGCCTTGGACAGCTCAATGCCCTCGCGCACCTTGGCCAGATGCGGGTTAGGCACAACGCCGCCCAGTTCCACGTGGAAGATGCCCGCCTCATCCAGCGACTTCTTGACGCGGTCCAGCACGCCGGAACGCACAGCGCTTTGGCCGCCGTAGTGGATCAGCACGCGGGTGCCGCCAAACTGCTTCATCAGCTCGCCGACTTTTTCGACCGAACCTTTGCCGAACGCGACTTTGGTCGGGGTATAATAGGTAAATCCAAGCATTGTAAAAACCTCCTGCTAACTTTGGATGCTGCCAAAATCGTGTATCTTGCACAAAATTCAAGCGCATACATCCGTTTTTTCTAATCATAGCACAGAGCGCAGGCGGGTGCAAGAGGAAATTTTGTGGGCCTCATGGCAGGGCTTATTCCGTCGGCAGGCTGACGTCCCACTGGGCCAGCTCGACCAGCGGATCGGTGTTTTTATCCACCAGTTTTACGGTCAGACCGGCGGCCTCGGCGGGGGCAGCGTCAAAGTCGTAGCTGACGGTGCTGTTGTCTGCACTGGGGCGGCTGCTGGCGCATTGCAGCTTTTGGCCATCCGCGGAGAACAGCTGCAGCGTGGCGCCTTCGGGGGCATCTGCCGATAGCTGTACCGTTACACGGGTCTCGCCGGGGGCAGCGATCACGCTGGACAGCGTATAGCCGTTGACTTCCGGTTCGGAAACCGTACCGATACGGTTGGCCATATCGTCGGACGAGACGGTAAAGTTCAGCTTCCAGCGGCCATCCAGCCTGGTGCGCAGATAGCTGCCGTCGGCATCATAGGCATTCTGCACGCCGGTCAAGCCCGCCACGGTCAGCTGGCAGTCGATGGCAGCGGTGTCGCCGTTGTAGTCCGCCAGGTCATAGTCCATGGCGGCGGCGTAGGTGTGGTCGTCCACTTTTTCAAACACAAAACCGTTCTGGGGGTAAAGGGCCTGCCCGTTCGCTAGCAGGATGCCGTCGGCCTGCGCCTGGCAGATCTCGATCCAGCCTTCGCCGCCCGGATTCTGGGCCAGCCAGTCGTAACCCGCCAGACTGTCATTCCCGTCCGGGGCGGTCAGCGTCAGGCCGATGCGCAGGTAGAGGCCGTCGCAGTAGACCTGGTTCAGCGTCAGGGTGTAGGGGCTGGCGGTGCTGCTCTCCCCTGTCTCGCTCTGGCTTTCCGGTACGGCAGGCACTGCGGCCTGCTGGGCATAGCCGGAAAGCTGGTCGCTTTTCAGTTGTTTTTTGCTGTCATGCTGGTTGAGGAAACTGAACACATCCCCCACAAAGGGCAGACCCTCGGCCAGCGCAGGATTCACTGTATTGACCCCGCACAGTACGGCCATGCAGGCGGCGACTCCGGCCAGTGCCCTGCCCCAGACAGGAACGCGGCGGCGCTTGGCGGATTTTGCACGGTGTACAGATTTTTTGCGCGGTGCTTCGCCGGATTCGACGTGTACTTTTGCCAGTACAGCATCGGCCAGGCGGTCGCTTTCGGCGGCGGTCAGCGGTGTTTCCTCGGTGGGCAGGGCGTCAAGCTCGTTCCAAAATGTATGCAGATCAGCCATGTGTATAACCCCTTTCCTGTAATTGGCGGCGCAGGCGGTCGCGCCCGCGGCTCAGCCGGGTGTTTACGGTGGATACCCGCAGATCCAGCGCGGCGGCGATCTCCCTGCTGGATTGCATCAGGTAGTATTTGCGCAGAAATATCTCACGGTCGGGCGGCTCCAGCGCTGCCACCAGCACGGCCAGCTCGTCGGCGGCATCCCCGGCCGGGTCGGCGGGCAGGTCGGCGATGGTGGCGGCCAGTTCATCGGTCAGCGGCAGAGTGTCGCGCCGCTGTAAGGCGCGGTAACGGTTGATGGCGGTATTCCGTGCTGTGACGATGAGCCAGGCCCGCACCGGTGTGCCGGTGGCTTCCAGCCGGGCGGCATTGCGCCACAGCGCCACAAATACATCGGCGGTACATTCCTCTATATCCCGGTCGTGCCCGGGCAGGATGCGGCGGGCAATGCCCCGCACCAGCGCAGCGTAGTCCCGCATGGCCCACCGCAGCCCGGTATCCGGGTCCTGCCGGATGGCCTGCAACAGCGTGGGCGTGGTGTTTGTTTGCATGAGCTTCAACTCCTTTTGTTTTGGCGCCTTTCACTCTTATAGACAAGCGGGACGGAGAAAATCTTACAGGAAAATGGGGAAAAGTTTCGGGCCGATGACGAGCATCGTCCCCTACAGAAGTGGAGCGTGAGGCAACAAAAAACTCCCCGATCTTCATCGGGGAGTTTATGTACAAATTATTGGTTATCGCCCATGCGGTCGATCTGATCCTGCAATAGCTGGGATACTGGGCGGTTCACGCTGCGCAGGCGGCGTACCGGCTTGGCGGGCGCACGGTGCGGCGTTGCCTTGACCCGGAACTTCTCCGGCTTGGGCGGTGCGGCCTGGGGCTGAGGCTGCTGCGCAGGCTGGGGAGTCTGGGGTACAGGCTGCGGCACAACCGGTACGGCGGGCGCACTTTCCGTGGGCAACGGCTCCACGGGAATATCCGTCTCCGGGGTGCCCTGGGCATAATCGCGCATTTCCACGCCCAGCTCCTTCAACTCGGCCTCGGTCTCATCCAACGCCTGGTAGATGGCCAGAGTCAGGTTATCGAGGTCCAAAGTGGCAGCGCTCAAACGCTGATCCACCCGTGCCAGGCGGTCGCGCACCAGCATTACGCCGGAGGCAATGCCCCGGGCATTCTCGGCCATGCGGGACTTCTGGGTGTCGGCCTGCTGCTTCAGCTCCTTTTCGGCGCTCTCGGCATACAGCTTGGCATCGGCCAGAATTTTCTGGGCTTCCAGCTTGGCTTCCCGCACTACATCGGGCGTGGGGGCCGGGGCTGCGTTCAACTGGCGGGCTGCAGCCAACTGCTGTGTCAGCGTTTCGTTCTGTTGCTGCAGGTCGTGGCATTTCAGCTGCCAGATGTTGGCATTTTTCTGGATCTCCCGGTGCTCGCTCTGCACGCTTTCAGCGACGGATTGAGCTTTTTGCAGCTGCTCGTCGCTTTCGTGGCGTTTGCTCTCGGCCAGGTCAGCCCGCTGGTTGGCGGCGGCTAACTCGGCTTTCAGGGCCTCGATGCGGGCTTCGGCATCACTGCGCTGGCTGCGCAGATCATCCAGCTGGGCTTGAAGCTGGCGCAGCTTTTCCTGGTATTCCAGTTCGTGCTGCTGGGCTTCGTTGGCGAGCGTGTTCATGTACGCCAGGACATCATTTTTATCGAAGCCGCCAAACATACGGGAGCGGAACCCCTGCTCCTGTATGTTCATGGAATCAGATGGCATGGCGTTTTACATCCTCTCGCGGAAAATTTAAAGTCAGGGGCGATCAGCTGCGCTTGTTCAGGATGCTGAGCAGATCGTCGAAGTAATCGCCGTCATCCTCTTCCTCGGCCGGGGCCTGCTTGGCGGCGGGCTGGGCGTCAAAGGACTGGGTGAAGATGGGGTTGGGCATGACGGGGTTGATGTCCTGCTGCGGGGCAGCGGTGCGCTGTGCGGGCTGGGCAACCTCGGCCTGAGCCGGAGCCTCAACAGGCTGGACGGCGGGGGCAGGGGCGACACCGCGCTTGGCATCGACATGGGCCTGGATGGGCTCGTCGACCTCGGGGGTGCTCTCGAAGCCGGTGGCAACGACGGTGATGCTCATCTCGTCGCTCAGGCGCTCGTCGAACGCAGTACCCCAGATGATGTTGGCATCGGGATGTGCGGACTGGGTGATCATGGAGGCAGCGGTCTCGACATCCTCCAGGCCGATGTCCGGGCTGGAAGTGATGTTGATGATGACACCGCGTGCGCCGGCGATGCTGGTCTCCAGCAGCGGGCTGGAGATGGCAGCCTTGGCGGCATTCTCGGCCTTGCCGGCGCCCTTGGCGACGCCGACACCCATGTGGGCGAAGCCGGCGTCCTTCATGATGGAGCGGACGTCTGCGAAGTCCAGGTTGATGAAGGCAGGAATGTTGATCAGGCTGGAGATGCTCTCAACGCCCTGACGCAGCACGTTGTCGGCAGCCTCAAAAGCGTTCATCAGGGTGATGCGCTCCTGGCTGATGAGCTTCAGGCGCTCGTTGGGGATGACGATCAGAGAGTCAACGTGCATCATCAGGGAGGCAATGCCCTGCTCGGCCAGGCTCATCTTGCGCTTGCCCTCAAAGGCGAAGGGCTTGGTGACGATGCCGACGGTCAGGATGCCCAGATCGTGGGCAGTCTCGGCCACGACAGGGGCAGCGCCGGTGCCGGTGCCGCCGCCCATACCGGCGGTGATGAAGACCATCTGGGCGCCCTTCAGGGCGTTGGAGATCTCATCCTTGCTCTCCTCGGCAGCGCGCTGACCGATCTCGGGATCAGCGCCGGCACCGCGGCCCTTGGTGAGCTTTGCGCCCAGCTGGACCTTCTGGGTGGCCTTGGAATTCAGCAGAGCCTGCTGGTCGGTGTTCATTGCGACGAACTCGACACCGGAGAGGCCGGACTCGACCATGCGGTTGACAGCGTTGCCGCCGCCACCGCCCACGCCGATGACTTTAATGTTGGTCACATTTTGCATTTCTTCGTCAAGAACGAATGCCATGAGTGTATCCCCCTAAGTGTTTGTTTAAAGTGGCACAGGACCCAGGGCAGGCCCTGTAAATGGGCACACTGGTCCGTGGATTTTTTGCATATAACTGATTATTAGAATACCAAATTTTCCTGTCAATTTCAATACCTGCGCCAGAATTTTGCAAAAAAATGCCCTCATCACCGCAGAATCCACCAATACGGGCCGGGGGGATGCCCGGTTTTTGGCAGGAACGTAGAAAAATTATGTCTTTTCTGTGATGCAATCGGCCCCAAGGGTGCGCAGATCGCCGGGCAAATCGGCATAACCGCGGGGAATATGGCCGGGGTCCCGCAGGAGGGTCACGCCTTCGGCCCCCAGTGCAGCCAGCAGCAGGGCGGCCCCGCCGCGCAGGTCGGGGGCAGTCACCGCGGCTCCGTGCAGGGCTGCGCGGCCGTCCATATAAAGTGTACGCCCGGCGGTGCGGCACCCTGCCCCCAGGGCGGCAAAGCCCTCGGCGCAGGCAAAGCGGCGGGCAAACAGGTGGTCGTAGATCTCGCTGGGGGCGTCGGCGGTCAGCAGCACGGCGGCAGCCAGGGGCGCGGTATCGGTGGCAAAGGCGGGCCAGGCGTTGGCGCAAAGCGTTTGCCCGCCGCGCAAAGGCCGGGCGGGGCTTCGGGCCAGCGTGACGGTGGTATCCTGGCGGGCAACATCCACGCCCGCCGCCTGCAAAAAGTCGAGAAAGGCCGCATAATAGGCGGGGGCGCAGTGGGTGACGGTCACCTCTCCCCCGGCGCAGGCCAGGGCGGCGGCGTAGGTGGCGGCGGCAATGCGGTCTGGCAGGGGCGTCCAGGCGGTGCCCTGCAAAGGCTTGCCGCCCTGTATCACCACCACCGGCGTACCGGCCCCGGTGATGTGCGCCCCGCAGGCACGCAGAAAGTTCGCTAGGTCGCATATTTCTGGCTCGCAGGCAGCCCCGCGCAGGATGGTTGTGCCGCCCGCCTGGGTCGCGGCCATCATCAGGGTCATGGTAGCCCCCACGCTGGGCAGGCGCAGGGCGAAATCTACCCCGTGGAGCGGTCCGCGCCGCCGCAGTGTCACGGCGATGCCCTCCAATTCCACCTGGGCACCCATGGCCGCCAGCCCGGCCAGGTGGATGTCGACGGGACGGGGGCCCAGCTTGCAGCCACCGGGCAGCGGCAGGCGCACCTCGCCCACCCGGCAGAGCAGCGGTGCCAGGTAGAACACCGAGCTGCGCATGGCCCCGGCGAGGTAGTCGGGAATCTCCCCTTGCAGGTCTTGGCCGGGGGCAACGAACAGGTCACTCCCCTGCCGTTCGGCCTTGGCACCCACGGATTGCAGCAGCGCCAGGCTGGTGGCGACATCGGCCAGGGGCGGCACGGCCCGCAGGCGGCTGGGGGTACGGCACAGCAGGGTGGCAGCCAGCAGCGGCAGTACGCTGTTTTTGGCGGCGGCGGGCCGTATGCGGCCGTGAAGCGTCCGCCCGCCGGTGATGGTGATAAGTTGCATGGGTACCCCCTTTTACGCTGGCTGTGCGTGGAAATTGTAGAGGATGTAGGGGCGAACAACGTGTCAAGCCCGCGGGCGGATGCGAGCATCCACCCCTACAAATCCAGCCACATGGCCTGCTGTAGGGGCCGATGCTTGCATCGGCCCGTAAACCCTGCGGCAACGCAAGGCTCTGCGGGCGACACTGCTCGCCCCTATACTTATATGTCACAAATCGCGCCGGCATTACAGCAGAATCGGCTGCAACTGCACACCGCGCAGGGCGCTTTCCAGCGTATCGGGGATGAGGGTGAAATCGCTTTTGAGGCTGCAGGGCTTTTTGTAGCTGTCGTCCTGGCCGAAGGGCACAAAGTAGTAGTTCCGCCGCTGCAGCAGCTGGGCAATAGCCGGGGCGCTGCCCGAGAGCGCATCGTTGGTGGAGGGCGCCAGAACAACGGGCCGTCCGCCCCGCAGCAGGCTTTTGGCGGCCAGGGTTACCGGCGTGGCGCTGAGGCCCGCTGCCAGCATGGCCATGGTGGTGCCCGTGGCCGGGGCGATGATAAGTGCCTGGGCCATCCCTTTTGGGCCAAGTGGTTCCACCTGCTGCAGGGTGGTCAGCGGTGTTTCGCCGGTCATCTCCTGCAATTGGGCGCGCAGGGCGGCGGCCGTGCCAAAGCGGGTATCCAGCGCGGCGGCGCTGCAGCTTAAAATGGGCAGCACCCGCCAGCCCAGCGCCCGCAGGCGGCGCACCTGGGGCAGCACAGCCGAAAAGCTGCAAAAACTGCCGCATAAAGCAAAGGCCACGGTGCGGGGGCCGTCAGGCCGGTTCATCATGCAGATCACCTCTTTCTTGCAGGATGGTCAGTACGGTTTGGGCGATGAGCGCCCCGGCGGTATCGGGGGCGCACTTGCCGGGCAGGGCCAGGGCGTGTTCGGCCCGGATGCCCAGGGCTTCGGCGGCGTCAAAGTCGGTGCCGCCGGGTAGGCTGGCCAGGTCGATGACCAGCGCCCCGCGGGGCAGCTTTTCCAGCATTTTGCGGGGCAGCACCGGCGCGGGGATGGTGTTGATGACGGTATCATGCTTTGCCAGCAGCACGGGCAGGCGGTCCAGCGGGGCAGCGCGGTGCCCGGCACACCGGGCGTTGGCCCGCTGCACGGCATTGCGGGCGGCAACGGTGGTATGCCCGCCCAGCAGGTCCAGCCGCCGCGCTACCGCCCGGCCGATGCGTCCGTAGCCGAGAACCAGGAAGTCGCTTTCCCAGATGGTGCGGCGGCGCAATTGCAGCAGCAGGGCAAGGCAGCCCTCTGCGGTGGGCACGGCGTTTAAACATTCCAGCTCGGGCCGCTGGAAGTAGTCCAGCAGCGGCAGACTGGCCTGCCGGGCGGCGGCCTGGATGGGTGAACCGGGGCGTCCGGCCAGCAGCAGGGTGCCGGGGCGCACCCCCTGCAGGGTGCGGGCGACGGCATCGCTGACACGTTCCTGGGACATGGGCAGCAGGACAAAATCGGCCTGGCAGGCGGCCTCCGGCCCGATGATGCGGAACCCCGCGGCCTGCAAAGTCTGCGCCGCCGCCCGCTGGCGGGCATCATGCCCCACCACGCAAAAGGTTTTCATAGGCTGTTCCCCCTTTGGGTGTGCTTTCGCCATAGTATGCATGGATTGAGGCGGATGGTGCGGATACAAAAAAGCTCCCTCACAGAGGAGCCTTTTGCGCCGCGTGCAAATAAAAAATCCCGACCCCTCAAAAAGGGATCGGGAAAAATCGAATGGTTTAATAATACTTCAACCCGTTGCACTGGCCACGCCAGACGGCGATGGGGTCGATGGGGACGGTGCCGATGCGCATTTCCACAACGGTGGTCTTGCCGCAGGTGGCAAGGGTCTGGCCTTGCTTGACCTGCTGCCCGGCCTTGATGTCAATGTCGCTCAGCCCGTAGAAGATCGTGCGCACGCCCGCGCCGTGGTCGATGACCAACGTAGTTCCGTAGTCGCCGCCCAGGTCCTCGGCCAGGTCGATCTTGCCGCTGGCGGGGGCAATGACCAGCTCACCGCGGGTGGTGGACAAAATTACGTTCGTACTGGTGCGGCCGCCTGCGCCGGTGTTGGTGCTGCGCTCACTGTAGCGGCGGCCCACATACTCGGTCGCGCCGAAGGTCAGCGTGGTGTTGAGGCGGTTGAGGAACGGCTGTACGAACCCGGCATCCGCCCAGCTGATGCCGGTGGGCGCTGCGGTGAACAGCTTGCTGACCTTGGTGGGGGCGTCGTCTTGCCCGAGGTAGGGCGTGGCGCGCTGGGACTGCGAGGAGTAATCCTTGTAGCTGAATCCGCCGTCGGTCACTTTCAGGTACAGTGTGGTGGAGTAGCGGCCCACCTGCACGTCGATGGTCTCGGTGCCTAAGGCTGCGTTCCAGGGGATGGGCAGGTAGCACACCCAGCCGTTGGAGGACTGGATAAAGCCCTGATTTTTCAGCGTGGTGGTCAGGGTGGGGGCGTCGTTCTCGTAACTGCCGGTCACACGGATGGCGGCTACGCCGCCCTGCTCGATGGTATTCTCGCTTAAATAAACGGACGGCTCGATGGCAATATCGAAGGTGAACAGCCAGGTCTCGGAGCCGGTGATGTCGGCGGCGCCTGCTGCGCGGGAGCCGGTAACGCTGGCCACCAGCTTGGCGGTGTAGGTGCCGGTCTCGTCAAAGCAATAGCCGCTGAACTCCGACAGCGTACCCTCGAACACGGTCTCCTTATTGGCGTCGGTCACGGTCAGCTGGGTGGCATAGTTGGTGGAGCTGATCGTAATATCCGGCGACAGCGTGGAGATGGGATCCTCCAGCACAGCGGGGACGGAACTATAAGTTTCGGCGTAGGTACGCTTGAACCAGTTGCCGATGACCGGCACATGCCACTTGTAGGCCGAAGGCTCCAGTGTCTGCCCGGCGAAGGTCACGCTGATGGAAGGCAGCATATCGGGGGTGGCGCTGCGGTACAGGTAGGCCACGCCGATGCCGGCCACCACCAGCACAAACACCACCACCAGCAGCAGCCACCTGGCCATGCCGGTCACGCCGCTGCGCACAACATCCCCCACGGTGGCGGGGGTGTCATCCTCCGCCGCATCGTCTTCGGACGAGGTGTCGGTATCCTCCCCGGCGGGAATATCCATGTTGGCGGTGATCTGCTCCACCGAGAGCTGCACCGTGCGGGTCATGTCCAGCAGGCGCTTTTCATCGATGGACGGCAGCTCCACGGTCTCCTCGTCGGCCTCAGCGGCATCCAAGGCAGCGTCTTCGTCAGCTGCGGCCTCCTCCGTGGGGGCCTCTGCGGGGGCATCCTCCTCTGCGGGGGCGCTGTCCTCAGCAGGCGTTTCCGGCTCTGCTTCGGGTTTGCCTTCTTCGGCGGGGGCTTCCTCGGGTGCTTCCGGCGCTTCGGGGGCGGCATCTGCCGCTTCTTCAACAGGTTCCGCTTCGCTCTCCCCTGCCGGTTCGGCGGGGGCATCCTCGGCAGCGGCCGTAGCGACGGCTTCTTCCGCCGGCGCGGTCTCCGCAGGGGGCGCGGCTTCGGGCTGCGGGGCTGCCTGGGGGGCAGTATCTGGTGCGGCCTGGGCCGGGATGTTGTCGTTTTTCTTGCTCATCTGTACTCTTCCCAAAATCCTCTTGGTGTTGCCCCATCGTGGAAAAACAGGCGGTAGCCGGGGCCGGGCTGTACCCAATGAAAAATTTATTCAGACTCGCGGTATTGCAGACCACTGCGGCCCGCCATGGCGGGCTCCGGGTCTACCGATTTGCTGCCGATGCGCAACTCAAAGATCAGGTCGTGGTCGGTGCCCGCCATGCCTACGGGGGAGCCGGCTTCGATCGTCTGGCCGCGCTGGGCGGTGACGGTCTTTAACCCGAACAGATAGCTTTTCACGCCGCAGCCGTGGTCGATGACCACCGTGCCGCCGGTCAGGGTCAGGGTATCCGCCAGCACGACGGTGCCGCTCTGGGGTGCGGTGATGGTCTCGTTGTCGGGGGCGGAGTAGGTCAGCCCGGTGGATTGGCCGCTGCGCTGGCCGTCCCGCATCTGGATGTCGCCGTAGTGCACGGCAATGGCGCTGCTGCTGGGGGCCACGAACAGCCCGTTCCACAGCTTTTGGCCGGTGCTGTTGGTGTACAGCGGCCAGATGGCGTTGCGGTACTCCTCGGCCCCGCCCACGTCTTCCTCGGCGGGCAGTTCCACCGTCTTGTGCTGGGTGTTGGTCACGGTCAGGGTCAAGTCGCGGGTCAGGCTGCCGCAGGTCAGCTGCAGGGTATGGTCGCCGCCCTCGGCGTTATAGGTGATAGGGATATACCCCATGTAGCCGCCGGCGGTGCGGCGGAACCAGACGGTGCCCAGGTCGGTCTCCAGGCTCGGCTCACCATCCAGAATACCGGTGAGATACAGCGCCACCACGCTGCCCTGGGCGGCGCGGTCGCTGCTCAGGGTCACGGTGGGGGCCATCGACATGGTGTACCCGGCGCGGTAGGCGTACCAGCCCTGGGCGTCGGCGGGGGGCTCGTTCTCCTGGTGGTAGGCTTTTACAATAATTTGGTAGTCGCCGTTGGCGGCGTAGGTATAGGTGTTGCAGGTGGAGGCATCGCCGGTCCAGGCCGTGCCGTCGGGCGCGGTGATGGTCACTTCGGCGCGGGTGACCCAATCCGGCAGCACCAGCTGGGGCGCGGTATCGGTAAAGGCGCCCAGCTTTTGCACGGTCAGGTTGGTGGGGCTCTGGTAGTGCTTGCTTACTTTGTCGCCCAGCACGGGGATGGTCCAATCCCACCCGTTGGGGGTGAGGGCGGTGTCCCCGAAGGTGACAGCCTCCTGCGGGAGGTCTTTTTCGCCGGTGCGGCTGTAGAGAAACGCGGCGGTGCCGCCTAAGATCAGCGCGACCATGGCAATGACCATAGCAAGCCAGAGCAGCAGTTTGCGCATAGTTTTCTCCTATAGGCAGTAGCGATGGAAAAGCCGGACGCACAAGGCGGCGCCCGGCTGAGAGACTCAGTTTTTACTCGGCGTCAGCGGCGTCGGCTGCGGGCTGGGCGGGGATCTTTTCGTAGACGGTGTCGTCCTGGAAATCGTCATCATCGTCGTAATCGTCACCGTCATCGCTGAACAGCAGGCGCTCGTACTCGTCCAGCTCCTTCTCGCGGTGATAGAGGTAGAGGGCGGCGGCGGTCAGGGCACCGGCAGCAGCAAAGAAAAAGGCCAGCACAGCACCGAACGTGGATTTCTTCATCATGGGGAAAACTCCCTTCCTGGCGGTAAGAATACCGTAGATTCGTAATTTTTTCTTTCGGGCGGTCTGCGAGGCAGATACCGCTATGCCCCTATTATACCCGACCCGGGGCCGGAATACAACACAAGAATTGTAAAATTTGAAAGTTCCTTGGTTGTGCCATGCCTGCTTTAACGATTTAAAGAGCTGACTTGACATTCGTGGGAAAATGGGGTTTACTTTACTATAGTAGATTGTTGAAAGCCTCCCTCTGTGAGGGAGGTGGCCCGAAGGGCCGGAGGGAGAGACAATTCCTATATTGCCTGCTAAATCGTAGGCTCTCTCCCCCCACCGCCTATCGGCGGAGCCCCCTCCCAGGGGGCCTTTTCAAGCATCCGCTTGGACCCACGTATGATATATTATACTTACAAAGGATTGAAAATCTATGCAAAAAGACCTGACCACCGGCAGTGTATTCAAAAATGTGCTTTATTTCTCGCTGCCCTACCTGCTGTCGTATTTTTTGCAAACGCTGTACGGCATGGCAGACCTGTTCATCATTGGCCAGTTTGAGGGCACAGCCAGCATCACGGCGGTGTCCATCGGCAGCCAGATCATGCACATGATCACGGTCATGCTGGTGGGGCTGGCCATGGGTGTTACCGTGGGCATCGGCCGGGCAGTGGGCGCCCACGATGACCGGGGCGCAGGCGCGGTCATCGGCAACGCGGTCATGCTGTTTCTGGCGGTGTCGGTGGCTATGGCCGCAGTGCTGACGGCGCTGGTGCAGCCGATTTTAAGCATGATGTCCACCCCGGCCGAGGCTGTGCCCGGCGCGGCGGCTTACCTAACCATCTGCTTCATCGGCATCCCCTGTATTACGGCGTACAATATTATTGCGTCCATCTTCCGCGGACTGGGCGATTCCCGCAGCCCGATGTACTTTATCGCGGTGGCCTGCGCGGCCAACATCGGGCTGGACTACCTGTTTATGGGGGCACTGCACATGGGCCCCGCCGGTGCGGCGCTGGGTACCATGCTGGCCCAGGGTATCAGCGTTGTCGTCTCGCTGGCGGTCATTCTGCGGCGCAAAAGCGGCATCCGGCTGTACAAAAGTGACCTGCAGCCGCAGAAAAACGTCATTGGCCGCATCCTGCGCATCGGCGTGCCGGTGGCCTTGCAGGACGGACTTATCCAAATCTCGTTTTTACTCATCACGGTCATTGCCAACCGGCGCGGCCTGACGGACGCCGCCGCTGTGGGCATCGTGGAGAAGATCATCAGCTTCATCTTCCTGGTGCCGTCCTCGATGCTGTCCACGGTGTCGGCGCTGGGGGCCCAGAACGTGGGCGCAGGAAAGCACGACCGTACCGCCGGGACACTGTACTACGCCATCGGCATTTCGCTGGCCTTTGGGGCTATCGTGGGTGTGCTGGTGCAGTTTATCGCCCCCAATGCCGTGGCTCTGTTTACCAGCGACGCGGCTGTGGCTGCGGCGGGCGGCTGGTATCTGCGCGGGTATATCTGGGACTGCTTCTTTGCGGGTATCCATTTCAGCTTCAGCGGGTATTTCTGCGCTTACGGCCGCAGCGAGCTTTCGTTCCTGCATAACATTTTGGCCATCGTGCTGGTGCGTGTGCCGGGGGCCTATTTCATGTCCAAGCTGTTCCCGGACAACCTGCTGCCCATGGGCCTTGCCACGGCGGTCGGCTCGCTGCTGTCGGTGCTCATCTGCCTGACAGCCTACCTGCTGCTGAAACGCAAAGGCACCTTTGGAGGGAAAGCAGCGTAAACTACTATCATCACTATCATTTTCATCATTATCATCATTTGCATCATCACCAGCATAGTTTGCTTATTATCCATATTATCCTTACTATCCAAACTATCCTATCCATCCTACCCATCACAACCATCCTATCCCGCATCATATAGAATTATTATATAATATAACATAAGTTACAATAGGATACTTATGATGCTTAGGAGGGATGTGATGGGTAAAGATGGAAAGGATAGTAATGATAGTAATGAAAATGATAGTAATGATAAATAGGATAAATAAGCGAAATAGGATAGTGAATTTATAGTAGGCATATAACTGCAAAAAGCTCCCTCAATACGAGGGAGCCTTTCTGTTTTATTACCGTTTTACATATGCCCCAAACGCGTTGGGCACGGGGTACACCTCGGCCAATTGTTCGGGGGCGGCCCAGACGAAACCGTCCGGCAGTGCGCAGGCATCGGCTCGTCCGCGCCAGCCGGAAAGCTGCCACACCCGGTGGGTGAACACATGCTTCGCGGGCGGCAGCGGCTCGGTCAACGTGGCCTGTACGCCCAGCTTCGCCAGCGCGGCGGTCAGCTCGTCCTTGGTCAGTGCCTTTTCCCAGGCGGCGGGCTGCCACAAACCGGCCAGCAGCCCCTTGGCAGGGCGGCGCTGCAAAAGCAGCCCTGCGTCGCTCTCCACCAAAGCCACCGTCACGGGCACCGTCGTCTTGGCCTTGGGGGCGGGCTTTACCGGCAGCTCCCCTGCCCTGCCGGCGGCGTACCCTAAGCAGCGGTCGGCCAGCGGGCAGGCCTCGCAGTGGGGCGTGCCGGGGATGCACACCAGCGCCCCTAACTCCATCAGCGCTTCGTTGTAAGGGCCGGGCGTGGCCTTGGGCATCTGGTCCAGCACACGTTGGGTAAACAGCCGTTTGGCGGCAGGGGTCATCACGTCGGCGTCATCGTTGTACAGCCGGGCAAACACCCGCAGCACGTTGCCGTCCACGGCGGGTGCCGGGATGCCAAAGGCAATGCTGGCAATGGCCCCGGCGGTGTAATCCCCGATGCCGGGCAGGCTGCGCAGGGCGTCGTAATCGGCGGGCAGGTCGCCGCCGTACTGCTCGCAGACGATGCGGGCGGCCTTTTGCATGTTGTTGACGCGGTTGTAGTACCCAAGCCCCTGCCACAGCTTGCGCAGGGCGTCCGGCTCACAGACGGCCAGGTCGGCGGGGGTGGGCAGTGCCGCGATAAAGCGGTTGTAATACGGGATGGCCGCGGCTACGCGGGTCTGTTGGAGCATGATCTCGCTGACCCAGATATGGTAGGCAGAAGGCTCCTGCCGAAACGGCAGGAGCCTTTTATTAGCCTGAAACCATTGCAGCAGCGGTGCAGCAATGGGCTGCATTAAAAACCACCGCAGGTACGGGGGAACGGGATGACATCGCGGATGTTGGGGATGCCGGTGACATACATCAGCAGACGCTCAAAGCCCAGGCCGTAGCCGGCATGCTTCACACTGCCGAAGCGGCGCAGGTCGAGGTACCAATCGTAGTCAGCGGGGTCCATGCCCAGCTCTTTGATGCGGGCGGTCAGTACGTCGAGGCGCTCCTCGCGCTGGGAGCCGCCGATCAGCTCGCCGATGCCGGGCACCAGCATATCAGCGGCGGCCACGGTCTTGCCGTCCTCGTTCTGGCGCATGTAGAAGGCCTTGATCTCCTTCGGGTAGTCGGTGACAAAGACCGGCTTCTTGAAGATCTGCTCGGTCAGATAGCGCTCGTGCTCGGTCTGCAGGTCGGTGCCCCACTCGACTTTATACTGGAAGTTGTCGTTGTTCTTCTTCAGCAGCTCGATGGCGTCGGTGTAGGTGACGCGAGCAAAGTCAGAACCGGCGACCAGCTCCAGGCGCTCGATCAGGCCCTTGTCAAAGAACTGGTTGAAGAAAGCCAGCTCATCGGGGCAGTTGTCCAGCAGGTAGCGGATGACGTAGCGGGTCATGGCCTCGGCGGTCTCCAGGTAGGTGTTCAGGTCGGCAAAAGCCATCTCCGGCTCGATCATCCAGAACTCGGCCGCATGGCGGGTGTCGTAGCTCTTCTCGGCGCGGAAGGTGGGGCCGAAGGTGTAGACGTTGCCCAGGGCCATGGCCATGGCCTCGGCCTCCAGCTGGCCGGAAACGGTCAGGTTGACGGGACGCTTGAAGAAGTCCTTGGTGTAGTCCACGCCGCCTTCTTCGTTGCGGGGGATGTCGTTGAGGTCGAGGGTGGTCACCTGGAACATCTCGCCGGCACCTTCGCAGTCAGAGCCGGTGAAGATGGGGGTGTGTACGTAGGTGAAGCCGTGCTCATGGAAGAACTGGTGCAGGGCAAAAGCAGCCTGGCCGCGCACACGGAACGCCGCGTTGAAGGTGTTGGTGCGGGGGCGCAGATGGGTCATGGTGCGCAGGTAGTCCATGCTCATCTTCTTTTTCTGCAGCGGGTACTCGGGACCGCAGGGACCCAGCACGGTGATGGTGTCGGCGTTGATCTCAAAGGGCTGCTTGGCGTTGGGGGTCAGCACCAGGGTGCCGGTGACCTCAAAGCTGGTGTACAGGCCGCACTTGGCGATCTCGGCATAGTTGGCCAGTTTGTCAGCCTGGAAAACAATCTGGACGGGCTTATAGCAGCTGCCGTCGGACAGCGAGATAAAGCCGATATTTTTAGAATCGCGCACAGTTTTGGCCCAGCCGCAGACAGTGACCTTGGTACCATCGGCAGGGGTAGCGGTGTACAGCGATGCAAGTTCCGTTCTCTGCATGGAAATTCCTCTCCTCTATAACAATAATTATATTTATTATAACTAGTGTTGCAGGAAAAGTAAAGAACTGATTTTTACGGCTGCTGTCCGCCCAGCAGCTCCGCCAACGCCAGCGCAGCGAATTCCCCGGCCCGGAGGGCCTCCTCCAGCGTATTTCCGTGGCCGCCGATCTCGATCAGCAAACTGCCGGTGGTCAAATCCTGGTTGTAAAACCGGTAGCCGCATAACACCGGCCGCGTCAGGCCGGGAAAGCGGCTCTCCATGGCTTCCTCCCAGGCGGCGGCAAAGCGCAGGTTCAGCCGCCAGTTGGGCAGGTTGATGGTGCTGCCGTTGTCGCACCCGGCAATGATCATCACCTGGGCGGTGCTTGCGCCGTCGATGGTGCACACCGGCTTGACCAGCGTGCCGTCGGCATCCTCGATGGCATCCCGGTGGACGTCCAGCACCACTTTGATCGACGGATACTGCCTCAGATACTCCTGGGCCGTGGCGCGGCTGCGGTCGTAACTCTCGGTGTAGCTGGGGGAATCGTGCAGCGTTTCGTCGTGCAGCGTGTGGATGCCCGCCGCGTTCAGCACCTCGGCCATGCGGGCACCCACGGCGCACATGTTCAGCGCGGTGTTGCGGGTACGGGCGGCAGCACTGCGGTCGTATAGTAAATCGGGCCAGGTCTGGTAGGTCTCGGTGGCGTGGGTGTGCAGGATCAAAACCTGCGGCTCATCGCTGTTTAGTTCCACGGCAAAAGGCAGGTTGGCGGTGGTCACTGCCGCCCGCAGGTCGGCGTCGGCGCAGGCGGTGCTGTTGCGGATGCTGCCCGCCGAAAGTGAGATGCTGCCCTCTCCCCTGCCGTGGCGGAACTGCTCGGCCCGGATAAGCCCGGCGTCCTCGATTTGCGGTGCGGTGCTGGGCTGCGGCGTAGGGCTTGGTTCCGGCGTGGGCGAAGCTGTGGGTGTTGGCGCCGGGGCCGGCGCAGGCGTAGGCTGTACCGGTGCCGTTGTGGGGATGGGCTGCGGCCCGGGGCGCGGCAGGGCGCAGGCCACTGCGGCCGCCGGGGACTGCATGGCCAGCAAGGCATGCTGCAAAATAGCCCGCTCCGGCAGGCAGGCCGCTGCCGCCAGCACCGAGGCGCAGGACGCGGCAAACACCACCCCGCCCGCCAGCCAGGCGGCGGCACGGTGCATAAAATCCATGCGGGCACCCCCTTTCCCAACCAATTTATGCGAAAAATCCGATTTTCATGAAGTTTTTTTTGAAAAACACTTGCAAGACCGAAAAAAATGTGGTAGGATAACTTGTACTGTTATGGGGAACCAAGGAGGTGGAACGAATGCCTAACATTAAGTCTCAGAAGGATCGTGTTGTCCAGTCTCAGAAGGAGGCCATGGCCAACAAGGTCGTCAAGTCCAACCTGAAAACAGTGATCAAGAAGGCAGACGCTGCCATCGTCAGCAACGCCGCTGATAAGGACGCTGTTATGAAAGCCGCTGTCTCTGCTATCGACTCTGCCAAGAGCAAGGGTGTCATCCATAAGAACACCGCTGCCCGTAAGGTCAGCCGTCTGGCTAAGCGCGCTAACAAGGCCGCTCAGTAATTGATCGCATGAACAATGCCCGCCGAGAAATCGACGGGCATTTTCATTTGTATATGGAGTTTGTAGTGGATTGTGCCTTCAGAGCGAATCTTTATGTCATCATTTCATCTCAAACAGCGCTTTCTTCTTCATCCAGTAATACACCCCGCCCACGGCGTCGGCCAAAAACCAGCCGATGGGCACGCTCCACCAGATGCCTGTCACCCCGATTGCCGGGATGGCGGACAGCGCATAGGCCAGCACCACGCGGGTGCCCAGGGATACCACCGTCAGCACCACCGACATACCGGGCCGCCCCACAGCGCGGTACAGCCCGTAGAACAGGAACAGACAGCCGATGCCCGCATAGAACGCGCCCTCAATGCGCAGGTAGTGTACGCCCTCGGTGATGACGGCGGTCTCCGAGCCGTCGATAAAAATGCGCATCAGCAGCGCGGCAAACACAAACACCAGTGCGCTGACCGCGATGCTGAACCCGATGGCCGCCGCAAACGCGCCCCGTATCCCCTTGTGGATGCGGTCAGTCTTCTGTGCGCCGTAGTTCTGGGCAATAAAGATGGAGAACGCATTGCCGAAATCCTGCACCGGCAGATAGGCAAAGGCGTCGATTTTGACCGCCGCTGCAAACGCCGCCATGACCACCGTGCCAAAGCTGTTGACCAACCCCTGCACAGCCAAGATCCCTAAGTTCATGATGGATTGCTGGATGCAGGTCAGCGCCGAGAACCCGGCGATCTCCTTCATGCGGTTGGCCTTGAACTTGCTGTGGGCAGCCTGCCGCACCAGCGGGAACCGCACCCAGGTGTACACGGAAATGCCCACGCCGGAGACATACTGCGCAATGACCGTCGCCTCGGCCGCGCCGCCCACACCGCGCCCCAGTCCGCAGACGAACCACAGGTCCAGCGCGATGTTCAGCCCGGCGGACAGCGCCAGAAACAGCAGCGGTACCATCGAGTTGCCCAGCGCCCGCAGCAGAGAGGCAAAGTAGTTGTACAGGAAAATCGCCGCCAGCCCGGCAAACACGATCTTTAAGTAAGTGCGCATCAGCGGCGCAATCTCGGCGGGCAGGCGCAGGAACCAGATAATGCCCTCAAAACCCAGGTACACCGCGCCGGTCAGCACGGCGGTCACGATGGCCAGCAGCACAAAGGCGGCCAAAACGCCCTCCCGCAGGCCGGTGTCGTCCTTTTGGCCAAACTTGATGGAAAACACCGTGCCGCTGCCCATGGCCAGCCCCAGCAAAATGGACGTGAGAAAGGTCATCAGCGTAAAGGCCGAGCCGACCGCCGCCAGCGCGTTGGTGCCGATGAACCGCCCGACAACCAACGTATCAGCGATATTATAGCATTGCTGCAGCAGGTCGCCTAAAATCATGGGCACCGCAAACCGCAGCATCGTGGGCATAACAGGCCCCTGGGTAAGTCGCTTTTGCATGGGAGTGGGTTCCTCTTTTCCTATAAATACACTTTTTCCAGTATACCACAAAGCTGCATAAAAAGCGAATTTTATTAAGGAAAGCGCCCTGCCTGCCCGGCAGAGCGCCTATAACGGCAAAATTTAATTCTGGTCCCTGCTCTTTCCCACCAGCGCCGCCGCCACGGCAAAAATCAAACTGGCAGCAATCCCCCCGGCGGCAGCGGTCAGCCCGCCGGTAAAGGCACCCGGCAGACCGCACCGATCCACGGCCTGCACCACGCCTTGCGCCAGCAGATGCCCGAACCCCAGCAGCGGCACACTGGCCCCGGCCCCGGCGAACTCGGCCAGGGGCTTGTACACGCCCACGGCGCTTAACACTACGCCCGCCACCACGTAGCCGGTCAGGATGCGCGCCGGAGTCAGCTTGGTATAATCAATAAACAGCTGGCCGATGACGCAGATCGCGCCGCCCACCACGAACGCCCAAACATAGTTCATACAAGTCCCCCCAACTCCACGCAGTGGGCGATGCCGGGGATGGTCTCGCCCTGCAAAAAGGTCGTCTGGCTCATCAGTGCGCCGGTGGATAAGAACAGCACCCGCTTGAACCGCCCGTCAAACAGCCGGGGCAGCACCCAGGCACACAGCACGGCGGCACTGCACCCGGCCCCGCTGCCGCCCGCCTGCACGTTCTGGCTGTCCACATCGTACAGCAGACAGCCGCAATCGTAGTGGTTGGGCAGGGGCACGCCCTCTTTCTCCATCTGCTCGCATAGCAGATCGCTGCCCACCTGGCCCAGATCGCCGGTAAAGATGGCATCAAAATCCGCAGGGGCCGCGCCGGTGGCGTCAAAATAGCGCAGCAGCGTGCTGGCGGCTGCGGGCATCATGGCGGCGCCCATGTTGTTGATGTCGGTCACGCCGTAATCCTGCACCCGGCCAAAGGTGGCGGACAAAATCTGCACGCCCCCCTGCCCCGGCCCCCGCAGCAGGCAGGCCCCCGCCGCCGTGGCGGTCCACTGGGCCGTGGGGGTGCGCTTGGCGCCGTACTCCAGCGGCGTGCGGAACTGCCGCTCTGCCGCGCAAAAGTGGCTGCTGGTCATGGCCAATATCTGCCGCCCCAACCCGGCAGCCGCAAAGGCGGCCCCCAGACAAAGTGCCTCGGTCATGGTAGAGCACGCCCCATACAGCCCCGCAAAGGGGGTGGCCAGCGTGCGCAGCGTATAGTTGCTGGCTGTGCACTGGGCCTGCAGGTCGCCCGCAAAGGTCAGGTCTACATCCTTGGCCGCAATGCCCGCCTTGCGCAGGCAGATGCCCGCGGCTTTTTGCTGCAGCATGCCTTCGGCCTGCTCCCAGTTGGCGCAGTTTTCATCGGCAAAGGCGGCGTCCTGGGTCAGGTAGTCAAAGGCCGAGGCCAGTGGGCCTTCACCCTCCTTTTTGCCGCCCGCGCTGCCCCAGGCAGAGATCACCGGCGGTGCATCAAAAAGGATGACATCCTTGCGTCGTTTCGGCATATCAGCCCACCTTTCCCACCAGCCAGTACACCACGCCCCACACAAAGGACGCCAGCGTGCCAAAGGCAATGACCGGCCCCGCGATGGTAAAAATTTTGGCCCCCACGCCGGTGACCCAGCCCTCGGCCTTGAACTCAATGGCCGGGCTGACGACAGAGTTGGCGAACCCGGTGATGGGCACCAGCGTGCCCGCGCCCGCCTTGGCTGCCAGTTTTTGGTACCACCCCGGCAGGGTGGCCAGCGCCGATAAAAATATGAGCGCAATGCTTGTCAGCATACCGGCCATCGTTTTGTCGTACCAAAGTAAAAACAGCTGGCGCAGTGCTTCACCCAGCAGGCAGATGGCCCCGCCCACAAAAAACGCCCACAGGCAGTCCTGCACAACGGGCGATGGGGGCGAGGCACGGCGTACCATTTTATCATACTCTTTGGGGTCCAGTTTCATCCCGTTTCCACTCCCTTTCGGGGGTAGTATGGGCTTAATTGCCGTAAAATATTACGCTGCCGCGGTAATAAGGCTGGGGCACCATGCGGCTGTACAGGGTTTGCAGCGCGGTATTTAACGTGCCGTCAGTCAACAGTGTCTCGCCGCAGGGCAGCTGCAAAATGCTGTACCGCTCACCGAACACCCGGCTTTCCAGCGCCGTAGCCCGTGCCCCGGCCCGCAGGTAAAACCCGATGCGCCGCCGGGCAATGGCCGCATCCGGGGCTTCGGCGGGGTGCTCGCACTCCAACAGCAGTGCGGCCAGCCGGGGTGCGTAGTGGGCCTGCAGCAGGTGCAGCGCCCGGGTGCCGATGCCGCTGCCCCGCAGGTCGCTGCGCACGGCAAAGTAATCCACCAGCCCGGCCTGCTGCCCCGGCAGTACCACCTGCCAGGCGTAGGCCAGCACGGCCCCGGCGTCATCGGTAAAGGTCAGCGGTTCATACAGGCCGACGGCCAGCAGTTCTTCCATCGCCGCAAAGGGCTTCAGCTCCCCCGGCGGAAAGTCCCGCGCCATGCGGCTCTCATACAATTGCCTGGCCCCGGCAGCATCCAACAGACGAATTCGCATATCCGTACCCCTTTCTGATTGAATTACAACGCGAAATCTTGTATAATACAAACAAGCATACGTGCAAGTAGGGGCGGATGCTTGCATCCGCCCGCAGGGCGATGCGGGCATCGCCCCCTACAGAAGTGAAACATAGAATATAGGAGGCTCTTTCTTATGGAATGGACCGACATCAGCATTACCGTTGCCAAGCGCGACGCCGATACGGCCGAGGCTATCGCCACCATGGTAGCCAACGGCGGCATTTATATTGAGGATTACAGCGACCTGGAACAGCAGGCGTGGGAGATCGCCCATGTAGACCTGATCGAGCAGGAACTGCTGGACAAACCCCGGGACGTGGTCATCGTACACATGTACCTGGCCCCCGATGAAAACCCCGCCGAAGTGCTGCCCCTGTTTGAGGAGCGCCTGAAAAACAGCGGCATCGACTACCAGCTCAACACCACCGGCGTGGAGCAGGAAGATTGGCAGAACGGCTGGAAAAAGTTCTACCACGCCATGGATATTGGCGAGCGCCTGGCCATCGTGCCCGGCTGGGAGGACTACGACACCGACCGCATCAAGATCGTCATGGACCCCGGCATGGCCTTTGGCACCGGCACCCATGAGACCACCTCCCTCTGCCTGGAAACGCTGGACAGCCTGGTCAAGGGCGGTGAGCGCGTGCTGGACATCGGCACCGGCTCCGGCATTCTGGCCATTGCCGCGCTGAAACTGGGCGCTGAGGTGGCCGAGGGCGTGGACATCGACCCCATGTGCGTGCGCACCGCGGGCGAGAACGCCCAGCGCAACGGCGTGGCCGACAAGTTCACTGTGCTGGTGGGCGACCTGTCCGACCAGGCCAGCGGTGAGTACAACATCATCACCGCGAACATCGTAGCCGCGGCGATCCTCTCGCTGGCACCCCACGTGCCCGTGCTGATGGCCCCCGGCGCCCGCTTTATCGCCAGCGGCATCATTGACGAGCGCAGGGACGAGGTGCTCACCGGCCTGAAAGCTGCCGGCCTGACCCCCATCGAGGTCAAGGAGAAGCGCGGCTGGGTCTGCATTATCTGCAAAAAGTCTGACGAGAAAGAGGCGTAAACCATGCCCCACCGTTATTTTACCAATGAACTGGCCGCCGGCCGTGCCGCGCTGACCGGCAGTGACGCCCACCACCTGGCGGATGTTATGCGCGCCAAACTGGGTGAGGAAGTGGTGCTTTGCGGCCCCGACGGGCTGGAGTACCTGGGCACCGTTACCGCCATCCAGTCCGGCCGGGTGGAGTTCACCGTGACAAAGGGCACCACCAGCAAGGCCGAGCCGGACGCGGCCGTGACGCTGTTTGCGGGCTACCCCAAGCAGGGCAAGCTGGAGGAAGTCATCCGCCACAGCGTCGAGCTGGGCGTAACGGAAATCGTCCCGTTTTTCAGCCGTTACTGCGTAGCTACGCCGAAAAAAGAGGACGCCAAAAACGAACGCTACAACCGTATCGCCGCCGAGGCCGCCAAGCAGGCGGGCCGCGCCATGCTGCCCCATGTGTCCATGCCGCTGCTGAACTTTGCCGCCGTCTGCGATGCCTTGCAGGAAGATTACGACCTGGCACTGTTTTTCTATGAGGGCGGCGGCGCTCCCCTGCGTACCGTGCTGCGGCCCGGCTGCGCCAAGAAAATTGCCATCGTCACGGGCAGCGAGGGCGGCTTCTCGGTAGAAGAAGCCGAGGCCGCCAAGGCCGCCGGGGCTGTCACGGTGGGCTTAGGCCCCCGCATCCTGCGGTGCGAGACCGCTCCCCTCACCGCCCTGACCGCCGCCATGCTGCTGACCGGCAACCTGGAATAAGCGGCACCCCATACTATTCTTCTGCCGCCGCACGCGTGAAACAAAGGAGAACGCTATGGACAAGAAAAAGCTGTACACCGTTCTGAAAGCGGTTTTCTGGTGTGTGATCGGCGCGTTTCTAGGCTCTACGATCTATACCTGCTGGGACTACCACGCCCGTCCCGGCCTGTACGCGCTGACCTCCGCACCGTGGTATACCTCCATTGTGATGTATGGCATCCTTACGGCCATTGCCGCTGCCGTGCTGCTGGCGGCGATGTACATGGTAAAAAAGAAGCTGAAATAAAAGCAAGCCCCCGGCCATCGGCCGGGGGCTTGCGCGTTATATAGGCAATATAGGTAATAATCACCCAAACAGCTTATCTTTAGGGTACAGCCCGTCCTTGCTCATCCGGCGCAGGGCGGCTACCAGTTCGGGCTTGTCCTCGCGGTAGGTGATGCCGTGCCACTTGTCGGGGCTGGTTAGTACATGTACGTCGGCATCGCCGCGCTGCAAAGCGGCGGTCACCACGCTGGGTAAGTAGTACTCGCATTTCAGCGGGTTCACCGGCAGGTTCTCCTTCAAAAAGGCCACAAACCCGGCCTTGGCCTCGGCCACGTAACCGGGGGTGAAGCCCCACAGATTCATCGAGACGACCGTGTCGGCGGGCAGGTCGGTCCAGTTGGCACCGCCATCCTCGGTATAGTGGATGCCGCCGTCGTAAGGCTCGATGCAGGTGCGCTCGGTCACGCTGACCAGGTTGCTGTTCTCATCGGTCACGCAGACGCCGCGGCTGACACTGCCGTTGGCGCTGACCGTGTTGCCCAGCAAAAAGCCCACCATGCTCCACGCATAGCGGTCGCCGTCGGCGTGGCTGCTCAGGTAGTCGTACACCAGCTTAAAGCCTTGCGGGCCGTAGTAGTCGTCGGCGTTGATGACCGCAAACGGTGCGCTGCCGATGGCCTGCTCGGCAGTCAGGATGGCATGGGCAGTGCCCCAGGGCTTCACGCGGCCATCGGGCACGGTAAAGCCTTCTGGTAGGCAGTCCAGCTGCTGGTAGGCATAGCGCACCTCAAACCCGGCCTGCAAAGCGCGGGCACCCACGGCGGCCTTGAACGGCTCCTCAATCTCGTGCTTGATGATAAAGACGACGGTCTCGAACCCGGCGCGGCGGGCATCGTACAGGCTGTAGTCGATGATGGCCTCCCCGCTGGGGCCGACCGGGTCGATCTGCTTCAGCCCGCCGTAGCGGCTGCCCATACCGGCAGCCATAATGACAAGAATCGGTTTTTCGCGCATGGGAAAAACCTCCTTTATACAAAATCATTCCGGCTTCTATGATACACTCTTTTGGCGGCGGGTGCAACCCCCGGGGCAAAACCGGGCAGCTTCGGCAAAATGTTTGGTGCTTCCCTATGGCAGTGCAGGGCAGAAGATGCTATAATAAGGCCATAGAGTAATGGGAGGAAGTTACCATGCAGCAAACACGAAAACCCGGCCCGCAGCGGGCCCTTGTGCTGGCCGGCGGCGGTGCCAAAGGCAGCTACCAGGTGGGTGTGTGGCAGGCGCTGCAAGAGCTGGGCTGGACGCCGGATATTATCACGGGTGCCAGCGTCGGTGCACTGAACGGCTGCCTGTTTACAATGGGAAAAAGCAAGGAGGCCGAGGACCTTTGGCGCAGGCTGGAGATCCATGACGTGCTGGAAGTGCCCGACAGCCTGAAGCCCGAGGAATTGAACAACTTCTTTCTCGACGTGGTGCGCAGCGGTGGCCTGAACGTGGAGCCGCTGGCCGAGACCATCGACCGGCTCATTGATGAGGACGCGGTGCGCCGCTCCCCCATCCGCTTCGGCCTGGTGATGACCGAGCTGGGCACCATGCGCCGCGTGCAGTGCCCGGTGGAAAAGATCCCCGAAGGCCGGATGAAAGACTACCTGCTGGGGTCCAGCGCCTGCTTTCCGGCGCTGCGCCCGCGGGAGATCGACGGCGTGAAGTACATCGACGGCGGCTGGCGCGACAATATGCCGCTGGACCTGGCCGCCGCCATGGGCGCCGGGGAACTGCTGGCCGTGGACGTGAACGGCGTGGGCATCACCCGCCCCAATACCACCGGCCTGCCCACCCGCATCATCCGCAGCCATTGGAATTTAGGCCCCACGCTGGATTTTGCCCCCGAGCGCGCCGCCCGCAACATTGCCCTGGGCTACTTTGATACGATGCGGCTGTTTGACCGCATGGGCGGCACAGCCTACGGCATCCTGCCGGACAGCAGCGCCTTTTTGAAGAACTTCGCCGAACGTTACCAGCTGCGCCTGGCCGAGGTCGCCGCCCGCTCCCCGGCTATCGACCTGGTGGAAAAGACTGCGCGCCAGCTGGCCAACTACCCGGCCCCCTTTGCGCCGAACCCCAGTGCCCCCACCGCGGCTGCACTGGCCCCGCTGGAGCTGGCCGCCGAGCACCTGAACGTGCCCGCGGATATGCCCTACACCCCCAAGCTGCTGGCTGCTACAGTAATGGGCAGCTTTGAGAAAGACCCGGCTGACCGCTTCCCCGCCCTGCTGGACGGCAAGGACGGCAGCCTTGTGGCTGAGAAAGCCATGGCGGCCGCCGCGCCCGAGGAATTTGTAACGGCGCTGGTTAGCCGTACCCTGGCGGATGTGCCGCTGTTTTAACAAAGGACGATGCTGCGCATTTTTGCGGCGGCATCGGAAAAAACAAGGAGGTCTGCATGCATATCTTTACTGGTGTTTCGGCATCGCCCGGCGTTGTGATCGGCCCTGTGGAACAGATCGACCACGGCACCACCGGACTGCACCGCATCGTCTGCGACCCGTTTCGGGAGCGCGCACTGTATGACGTAGCGGTGGTGCTGGCGAAAGATGAGCTGCGCCGCCTGAGCCAGCGCGCCAAAGGCCCCGATGCGGACATTCTGCTGTTCCAGATCGCCCTGCTGGAGGATGAGTCCTTCACCAATGAGATCGGCGATTACATAGCCGCCGGTGCGGGCGGTGCTGCTGCTGTCGAGCGGGCCGAGCAGATCTTTGCCCGCCGCCTGCGGGACGTGGACGATGAGTACATCCAGGAGCGCAGCGTGGATGTCTGCGATGTCTGCCGCCGCGTGGTGGATATTCTGGACGGCCGCCCGCGCCGCCGCCTGCACTTGAAGCGCCCCAGCATTCTGGTGGCGGACCGCTTCTTCCCCAGCGACCTGTTCAGCCTGGACCGCCGCATGATCCTGGGGCTGGCCAGCAACCAGGACAGCACCATCAGCCACGCGGCCATCATGGCCCGCAGCATGGGCCTGCCTGCTGTGCTGCAATTGGGTGACGGCGTGGCCGCGCTGGCCGCCGGCAAACGGGCCATTCTGGACGCCAACCTGGAGGACGGCACCGGCAGCCTGATTGTGGACCCGGACGGCGCGCATATCGCCCAGGCGGATTGCAAAATTGCGCTGAACCGTCTGCACGGCAGCGTGGCCGACCCCGTGGCGGCCCAGCCCTGCCTGACCAGGGATGGCACGGCGTTCCGCCTGCTGACGATGACGAACCTGTACGGCACCGAGGACAAGGCCCTGCCGTTGACCGCGGTGGGCACCGGCCTGCTGCGCACCGAATCGGTGATCTTGAACGAGCTGTCCGAACAGGAGCAGTTGAACCTGCTGAAAGAACATCTGGAAGCAGCTAATGGGGCCATGCTGGCCGTACGCACCTGTGATTCCAACGCCGACGATGAGGCCCCCTGGACCGCGACCGTCAAGGACAGCCTGCAAAACCACCGTCTGCTGTGGCCGCAGATACGGGCGCTGCTGCAAGCCGCGCCCTGCGGCGACCTGCGTATCCTCTTTCCCATGATCGCGGGGGCCGAGGACTGGGACGCCTGCCTGCAGGAGGTCACCGCCTGCCGCGATGAACTGCAAAGCCGCGGTGTCGAGGTGGATCGCCTGCCGCCGATGGGCTGCATTGTGGATATGCCCTCGGCTGCACTGCTGGCCGGGGAACTAATTGCCCACGGGGCGCAGATTCTTGCCATTGATATTGAGGATCTTGCCCGCTACACGCTGGGCCTTGTGAAGGACCCCGCCGCCGCGGCCCGCCGCGCCGCCAGCCCTGCTGTGCAGCGCCTTGTCAAAGAGGTACTGCGCCAGGCCGAGGGCACTAGCGTGCGGGTCTACCTCTGCGGCATCACAGTCGCCTCGGTAGACCAGATGCCCGCCTACCTCCACCTCGGCGTCCACCACTTCGCCGCCGAACCCGCCGCCCTGCTTCCACTAAAAAAGCGGCTGATGGAAGAGGATTTGAGTAAAAAATAATTACATTGAAACTGGCTTCCTTATCACGGGAGCCAGTTTACTTTATTTATATGGCAAATTCAAGAATTCATCAAGTGTTTGTGATACAAGCAAAATAAAAAAGGCTCGGACAAATTCTTGAAATTTGTCCGAGCCTTTTTTACGAATGGTTAAGACGTAAACCGATCCTTCAAGTTCTTGAAGAAGCCTTTGCGCTTTTCGTAGTTGTCGTCTTTCAGGCTGTCCTCAAAGGCTTTCAGGGCTTCGCGCTGGGTGCGGTTCAGCTTCTTGGGAATCTCCACATCCACGATGACGTACTGGTCACCGCGGCCGCGGCCGTTCAAATACTGGATGCCCTGGCCGCGCAGGCGGAACTTGGTGCCGCTCTGGGTGCCTTCGGGGATCTTCTGGGCGACCTTGCCGTCCACGGTGGGAACCTCGATCTCGGCACCCAGCACAGCCTGGGAGTAGGTGATGGGCACGCGGACGTACACATCGTAGCCGTCGCGCTCAAACACGGCGTCGGTCTTGACCGTCACATGTACGATCACGTCACCGGCAGGGCCGCCGTTGCTACCGGCATCGCCTTGGCCGCGCAGTGCAATGTTCTGATCGTCATCGATACCGGCCGGGATCTTGACCTCCAGCGTCTTGCGGGCGGAAGTCTTGCCGGTGCCGCGGCAGGTCTTGCAGGGGTTCTTGATGATGGTACCGCGGCCGCCGCAGTGCGGGCAGGGCTGCTGGCTCTGCATCACACCAAAGGGGGTGCGCTGCTGGGTCACAACATAGCCGCGGCCGTTGCACTGGGTGCAGGTCTCGGGGCTGCTGCCCGGCTCACAGCCGGTACCGTTACAATCGGGGCAGGTCTGCTGCCGGTTCAGCGTGACCTTCTTGGTGCAGCCGTGAGCTGCTTCCTCAAAGGTCAAAATCACGCTGGCCTGGATGTCGTGACCTTTGCGGGGGGCGTTGGGGTTCGCGCGGGAAGAACCGCCGAAGCCGCCAAATCCGCCGCCGAACAGGTCGCCGAAGATGTCGCCCAGGTCTACGCCGCCGGCACCGCCGAAGCCACCGCCAAAACCGCCACCGAAGCCGCCGCCGGGCTGGCCGGCCCCATAGTTGGGATCGACCCCGGCAAAGCCGAACTGGTCATAGCGCTTGCGTTTTTCCGGGTCGGAAAGTACATCGTTCGCCTCGTTGACTTCCTTGAACTTCTCCTCGGCGGTCTTGTCGCCGGGGTTCAGGTCGGGGTGGTACTTTTTGGCGAGCTTGCGGTAGGCGCTTTTGATCTCGGCATCGGTGGCGTTTTTGCCGATCCCCAGCACCTCGTAATAATCACGTTTTTCTGCCATAGAATCTATCCCCTCTATTTGGGTTTAATGTTTATCTGCCGTACTGTAGGGGTGGATGACGAGCATCCGCCCCTGCAATATTGGAGCAGAAAAAATTTTCTCTAAAACCCCCAAGGGCCGCCGCCGGGGGTGCCTGGCGGCGGCCTAAAGGGGTTACTTTCTTACAGATCAGACCTCGTGGAAGTCAGCGTCAACGGCGCCGTCATCCTTGGGCTGGGCACCGGCATCGTTGCCGGGCTGTGCACCGGGCTGCTGGCCCTGTGCCTGGGCGGCCTGCTGGTAAACCTTCTCGCTGATGGCGTAGAAAGCCTTCTGCAGGTCATCCTGCTTTGCCTTGATGTCGTCCACAGTGCCGGACTTCAGGGCTTCTTTCAGGGCAGACAGCTTGGTCTCGACTTCGCTCTTCTCAGAGGCGGAAACCTTGTCGCCGAACTCGCCCAGAGCTTTCTCGGTCTGGAAGACCATCTGGTCAGCGTTGTTGCGGACGTCGATCTCTTCACGGCGCTTCTTGTCCTCGGCGGCATACTGCTCAGCGTCCTTGACAGCCTTGTCGATGTCGTCCTTGCTCATGTTGGTGGAAGCGGTGATGGTGATGCTCTGCTCCTTGCCGGTGCCCAGGTCCTTAGCGCTTACGTGCACGATACCGTTGGCATCGATATCGAAGGTGACTTCGATCTGCGGCACGCCACGGGGAGCCGGAGCGATGCCGTCCAGATGGAAGGTGCCCAGGCTCTTGTTGTCGCGGGCAAACTCACGCTCGCCCTGCAGGACGTTGACCTCAACGCTGGGCTGGTTATCAGCAGCGGTGGAGAAGATCTGGCTCTTCTTGGTGGGGATGGTGGTGTTGCGGTCAATGATCTTGGTGCAGACACCGCCCAGAGTCTCGATGCCCAGGCTCAGCGGGGTAACATCCAGCAGCAGCAGGCCCTTGACATCGCCCTGCAGAACGCCGCCCTGAATGGCAGCGCCGACAGCGACACACTCATCGGGGTTGATGCCCTTGAACGGCTCGCAGCCCAGTTCTTTCTTGACTGCATCATAGACAGCGGGGATACGGGTGGAACCGCCGACCATCAGAACCTTGGCCAGATCGGAAGCCTTCAGACCGGCATCGGCCAGAGCCTTGCGGACAGGGGTCATGGTGCGCTCGACCAGATCAGCAGTCAGTTCGTTGAACTTGGCGCGGGTCAGGGTCATATCCAGATGCTTGGGGCCGTTGGCATCAGCCGTGATGAACGGCAGGTTGATGTTGGTGGTGGTAGCGCTGGACAGCTCGATCTTGGCCTTCTCGGCAGCTTCCTTCAGGCGCTGAGCCGCCATCTTGTCCTTGCGCAGGTCGATATTGTTCTCGCGCTGGAAGTCCTCAGCCATCCAGTTGATGATGCGCTCGTCGAAGTCATCGCCGCCCAGGTGGGTATCACCGTTGGTGGACAGAACTTCGGTAACGCCGTCGCCCATCTCGATGATGGAGACATCGAAAGTACCGCCGCCCAGGTCGTAGACCATGATCTTCTGGTCGGCTTCCTTATCGATGCCGTAGGCCAGAGAAGCAGCAGTAGGCTCGTTGATGATACGCTTGACGTTCAGGCCGGCAATGGTACCGGCATTCTTGGTGGCCTGACGCTGGCTGTCATTGAAGTAAGCAGGAACGGTGATGACGGCCTCGGTGACAGGCTCGCCCAGGTAAGCTTCGGCGTCAGCCTTCAGCTTGCTCAGGATCATAGCGCTGATCTCTTCGGGGGTGTAGTCCTTGCCGCCGGCGTGGACCTTCTCGGCAGTGCCCATCTTACGCTTGATGGAGGAGATGGTGTTCTCGGGGTTGGTGATAGCCTGGCGCTTTGCAACCTGGCCAACCAGACGCTCACCGGTCTTGGTGAAGCCGACAACAGACGGGGTGGTGCGGGCGCCTTCAGCGTTCGCGATAACAACGGGCTCGCCGCCCTCCATAACAGCTACGCAGCTGTTGGTGGTGCCAAGGTCAATACCAATAATTTTACTCATACTATAAAACTCCCTTCAAATTTGCTTTGAATGTGGTGAATGTCTAAATTTATGTGAACGGGCCTTGCGGCCCAATCAGGCTTATTCTGCAACGACGACCGTTGCGTGGCGGATGATCTTATCGCCGATCTTGTAGCCTTTCTGGAAGACCTGCACGACGTCGCCGCTCTCCTGCCCTTCGGCGGGCGGGACCTGCTGCACGGCGTTCATGAAGTTGGGGTCAAAGGGCTTGTTCAGCGCTTCAATCTCGGTGATGTTCAGGTTCTCCAGCGCTTTGGCGGCTTTGTCCAGCGTCATCATGACGCCTTTCTTGTAGTTCTCATCGGCGCACACGGCGTTGGCGGCCATGTCCAGTGTGTCCAGAATGCCCAAAATCTGGGTGACAGCGTGGGAAACGCCATCATTGAACTTCTGGTCAGCTTCGCGTTGGCTGCGCTTGCGGTAGTTATCGTACTCGGCAGCGGTGCGGAGCAACTGGTTCTTCAGCTCCTCGTTCTTCTTTTCGCTGGCTTCCAGTTTGGCTTCCAGCGCAGCCTTTTCGTGGTGGTGTTCGTGTTTGCTCTCGTGCTTCTCTTCATGCTTGCCCTCGGCCTTAGGTTCGGTCTCAGGGGTCACGGTCTTTTCCGCTTCGGATGCGGCCGCAGCTTCTTTTTTATTTTCTGCTTCGTGGCTCATTGCGGGTCCTCCTTACAAATTTGTTTATTGGCCCTGCCCGGCCATGCTCTGCCCTAACTTGGTGGCAAAGTAGTTCAGGATCGGCAGCAGGCGGTGGTATTCCATCCGCGTGGAACCGATCAGTGCGACCGACCCGGTCAACCCGCCGCCCGCTAAGTACCGCTTGCTTACGATGCAGGCACCCGGCATCGCGGGATCAAGGTCGCTGCCAAGCGTTGCGGTGATCTTGCCGCCCTCGGGGCGGATCAGCTCAGCGGCGGCCTCGTTATCGGAGAAGATCTCCAGCAGCGTACCCAGGTTCTGGCGGACATCCGGCATCTTTGCCAGATACTGCGCGCCTTCCAGGCAGGCTTGCGGGCCGGTGGTTACCAGCGCACAGGCGGCCATCACAACGGGCGCCAGCCGCTCCCCTGCTGCCAGTACCATGCTGGCGGTCAGCATCGGGTTCAAGTCCTGCGGGGCCACAAAGGTCAGCCCACGGTTGAGCAGCTGCGCCAGATTGGCGGCGTCGTCCCGGGTCAGGCCGGTGTCCACCCGCGCCACGCGGGTACGCACACCGCCTGCGCTGGTAACGGCCAGCACCGCGGCGGAGTAGCGGCCCACCTGCACGACCTCAAAGTGGGCGATGCAGAGATCCGGCGCCTGGGGCGTGGTGGCGGCGGCGGCGCAGCCGGTCAGATCAGCCAGGCTGCGGGCGGCTGCGGGCACCAGCTTTTCAGGCTCGGCATCCATGCAGGCGAAGAGGTCATCGATGTGCCGGCGGTCGTCATCGCTCAGCGTGGTGGCGGAAGGGGCATCGATCAGGTGATCGAGGTAGTAACGGTAACCCTGTGCGCTGGGCACCCGCCCGGCACTGGTGTGGGGCTGCTCCAGCAGGCCCAGCTTTGTCAGGGCGGCCATCTCATTGCGCAGGGTGGCACTGGACAGTGCCATGTCAAAGTAGTTTGCCAGCAGGCCGGAGCCGACAGGCTCGCCATCGTTGGCATACAGGGCAACAATAGCTTCTAGGATACGCTGCTTGCGGGCATCCATGGCCATGCTGCTCATCTCCTTTGCTGCGAAGTTTCAATTTTGTTTAGCACTCTTTATCTCTGAGTGCTAAATTTATTATATGCCAGTTTTACAAACTGTCAAGGGGTTTCGGCAAACTTTTTTCAAGTTTAACAGTTTCGTCACAAACCGCGCAGCTTCTTGACTTTTCCCGGCTCGGGCACTACACTGGATTTAACCGGGACGTCCTATATAAATAAGGAAAGCGTAAAAAAATCCGCCCTGTGCAGTGGGTACTGCCAGGGCGGGGGCGGCGTTATTCTTCCATCCACTTGGCCAAAAAGGCGGCCGCCGTGGTCACAGCGTGTACGGCTTCTTCCTCCGGCAGGGCGTCCCGCCCGGTGCCGGGCAGCAGCACGCCGCCCTCGATGTCGCCATGTGCTAAGATCGGTGCGGCGCATAAAATCGGCCGCTCGCTGCGTTCCAGCATCGGTAGGCGGCGGGTGCGGTCGGCGGGGGCTGTGTAGACGCTGCGCGCCGCCAGCAGTTGTTCCAGCTCCGGCGAGATGGCGCGGCCCAGCAGCTCTCCCCGGCCCGGCCCGGCAGCCGCTACGATCTGGTGGGTGTCGCACACCACCACCGGCCGCCCCAGGCTTTTGGCCAGCACCTCGGCATACACCTTGGAGAGCGACCCCAGCCCCGACAGCGGCGAATACTTTTTAAAAACGACCTCGCCGTCCGCTGCCGTAAAGATCTCAAGGGAATCACCCTGGCGTATCCTCTGCGTCCGCCTGATCTCTTTTGGAATGACGATGCGGCCCAATTCATCGATGCGGCGCACAATTCCGGTTGCTTTCATAAAACGTCCCTCCGTTGCGGTTTTGTTGCGATTTGTGGTAGTATTTGCTAAAACCGCTGGATTATGCGGTATTGCCGAAAGGAGTTCTCCCCATGGATTTTTTGCAGACGACCCTGTGTTACCTGGAAAAAGACGGCTGCTATTTGATGCTGCACCGTGTAAAAAAGAAAAACGACGCCAACCACGATAAGTGGGTCGGCGTCGGCGGAAAGTTTGAACCGGGCGAGGATGCCCTTGCCTGCGTAATGAGGGAAGTGACCGAGGAGACCGGCCTGACGATGCAGGCCCCGGCCTACCGCGGCATAGTGGATTTTTATTGTACCCCCTGGCCAGCTGAGCGGATGCACCTGTACACCTGCACCCAGTTTGCCGGCACCATGACCGATTGCAGCGAGGGCACGCTGGAATGGGTGCCCAAGCAGGCCGTACAGGATCTGCCCATCTGGCAGGGCGATAAGATTTTCTTCGACCTGCTGGCGAAGGATGCTCCGTTTTTCCATCTGGAGCTGCATTATGAGGGGGATACCCTGACCAAAGCAATATTGGACGGAAAAGAACTGTAATTTGGCCGCATGGATTGAATTGCACGCCTGTATGGGTCGATGCTCGCATTGCGAGGTCGCGCAGCGATCAATGCTCCGGTGGAACATTGAACCGCACGAGCGCACCGGCTATGCTGGTTGGCGTTCATCGTTTTGACCGCCAAGCGGACCCGCGGGCGGATGCAAGCATCCGCCCCTGCAAAGCACGGACCCGTTCCGTTACTCCATCCCCTCCAAAAACTTCTCGATCTCCCGCACATAGTCCCCTGCTTTCAGCGCCCTAAAATCCGCCTCGGTCACGGGAGTCTGGTTCATCAGGTCTGCCAGCAGGCCGGTGATGTGTACGTCCTTTGCCTGCTGGAAGTCCTTGAAGATCGTTTCAAACATATCCCGCGCGTAGGCGGCTCCGTCCATCGTCACGGTCTGTGCAGGGTGTTTCGCCGTAAAGATGGGCATTTTCTCTGAATACAACATCACATATCCCTCCCATTAGGTGGGCAAATCGTGAATTAGTGCAAACTAACTGCATTGCCCCTATTATACGTCACCTCCCCCGTCGTTTCAGCAACAAAATAACACAAAAGGGCCGCCGCACAGGGAAAAATCCCCGCGCAGCGACCCGTTTATTATAATAAGGTTACGCCATGGCGTTGCGCACGGCGGTGTAGTCGTCCATGGCAGCGCCCTCGGCGTACAGCGAGTACTGCATGTCGCCGTCAAACCAGCGGGACCAAAGGCCGCCGTTTTCGGTGGTGATGGCGGTCACATCGCCCTCGCGGCCGTTGCCTAAGGTCGTGCCATTCTCCCACACGCCGGAAATATCGCCGGTATCCTTGGCGGCGCGCAGCGTGTAGGTGCCGCCGTTGTAGGTGAAGGTATACTGGCCGATAGGGTTCTTCTCTTCGTCGTCGATGGTCGCCCAGGCTTCGTCGGTCAGCTCCAGGTCGGCGGGGTGCTTCATGGCCGAGCCGATGGCCTCGTTCACCTCGTCCAGGCTGGCGCGGTCGGTGATGGGGCTGGGGATCTGGGTGTTGTCCGCGGCATCCTCGGCGGTCTCGGTCACGCTAGACGTGCTGGTGCTCTCGGGGGTAGTCGTGGAGGAGTCGGCTGTTTTGCTGCTGCAGGCGGTTAAGACAATGCTCATTGCAGCGGTGCAGACAGCGGTAGCAAGAAAAGCGGAAATAATACGTTTCATAGTTGTGTTCTCCCTACTGATGATAAAAATTCCTCATACCCTGCATTGTGTGCAGGAGGTTGCGGTTTATGTATTCGATAGGGCCCTTACACACCTATAAACCGAAAAATTCCGCCCGGCGTTACACCAAGCGGAAAACTTTTTTATAAAATTTTTAGCGGGCCAGCCAGCCGCCGTCCACGGCCAGGGTGTAGCCGTTCACGTAAGCGGCGGCGTCCGACGCCAGGAAGATGGCCGCGCCGCCCACATCGGCAGGGGTGCCCCAGCGGCCTGCCGGGATGCGGGCTAGGATCTCCTCGCTGCGATCTTCATCCTGGCGCAGCTGGTTGGTGTTGTTGGTGGCCATGTAGCCCGGTGCGATGGCGTTTACGTTGATGCCGTACTTGGCCCACTCGTTGGCCAGGGCTTTGGTCATGCCCATGACGGCGCTTTTGCTGCTGGTGTAGGCGGGTACGCGGATGCCGCCCTGAAAGCTGAGCATCGAGGCAATGTTGATGATCTTGCCGCCCTTTTTGTCGGCGACCCACTGCTTGGCCACGGCCTGGGAGAGGAAGAACACCATCTTCTCGTTCAGGAAATCCACGGCGTCCCAGTTCTCGGGGGTGACGTCGATGGCGTCGCACCGCTTGATGATACCGGCGTTGTTGACCAGAATGTCGATGCGGTCAGCGTGGGCGTGGACCTGCTCCAGGATAGAATCGATGGCGGCAAAGTCCGAAAGGTCGGCGCGAACCTCGGTAAACTGGCCGCCCTCAGCGGCGATCTTGGCGGCGGTCTCGTCGCAGCTGCGGCGGGCTACGCCGAAAACGTGGGCACCGGCAGCTGCCAGCGCCACGCAGATGCCCTGGCCCAGGCCGGTGTTGGCGCCCGTGACCACAGCGTTTTTACCGTTTAGCGAAAAGAGATTCATAATATCATTCATTGTGTTTTCCTCCTGTAGTGCTTGACCTTTGTACTGTCAACATGGTACTATTATAAAAAGATAAAGTACGAAATACAAACAAAACAGGGCAATAAACTATCAAAAATGTACCAAACACAAAATTCGAACAGGCGGGGGAAAATGGAACAGATCAAAGCGAACGAAACGCTGGTAGACAGTTCTCTGCGGGAGACTAAGATGCACGGCACCGTGGATTTCCCGGTGGGCGTGTATCTGGACGACTTCTCGGACTTCAAAAACGGTTACATCTGCTGGCACTGGCACGAGGAAATTCAGATCTCCTGGATCATCGAGGGCGAGTTCCTCTGCCAGATGGAGGGGCGCACGGTGCATCTGCACCCCGGCGAATTGATATTCGTCAACCGGGGTGTGCTGCACCAGATCTACCCGGTGCAAAAGGGGTACGGCAAGCTGTACGCCTTTATATGGGACCCGGAGTTCCTCAGCGGCAGTGCGGACGGTGCGGTGTATCAGGAGGCCTTTGAGGCGATGCTGAAAAGCGGCCCCCGCTGCCTTACCCTGGTCGAGACCGCGCAGGCTCCCGGCAGGCAGGCCGTGGGCGAAGCACTGCGGGCCATTGTGGCGCTGTACACGCAGCACCCGGTACTGTATCATTTGCAGATAAAAATTTTGCTTAGCCAGATCTGGCTGCTGCTCTGCCGCCAGGAAGGCGAAGCGCCCGAACCGATGACCCCGGAGCGGGAACGGGACGAGGAACGCTTGAAGCGCGCCATGAACTACATGCACGCCCACTACGGCGAGCATTTCAGCCTGGAAGAGCTGGCCCGGCAGGCCTTGACCAGCCGCAGCGAGTTATGCCGGTGTTTCCGCCGGATGCTGGGGATGCCGCCCAAGGAGTTTTTGATGCAGTACCGCATCCAGCAGGCGGAAATTTTGCTGAAGAATTCGGCGTACAGCATCGCCGAGGTGGCGGAGTTTACGGGCTTTAGCAGCCCCAGCCATTTTGGAAGCTGCTTTTTGCGGTATGTGGGGTGTACACCGAGGGAGTATAGGAAAAATTTGTAATTTTTTGCTTGCGCGGCTTTGCGGCCCTGCCTACCTTGCGGCAGGGCCTTTTATAACGGCATCTTGCCTTTAAGCCTTCCTTTTTGGACACCCAAAAAGGAAGCGAAAAAGGTGCCCGCTACTTCCGATAGCGCGGGAGGCCCGGCTTAGGGGCTACTCGCCCCTAAGAACCCCAATAATGTGGTCGAGCGGCCCAAAAGCTAAAAATTGCAGGAGTGCTGAATTTTCTTAACGCTTTTAGACCGCTCTCCTTATTGACCCCTTCAGGGCCTAAATTCCTCTATAAATCTGCCAATTACCCCCGCATAAACCCGCAGCACCCAAACTCTGCAAAATCCAGAAAGCCCAGTGATTTATAAAACGCCACAGTTTTAGGCGTATTATCCGTCACCAATTGGATCTGCCGGACATTCTTATATCGTTCCAGCACCGCCTTAAGCAGCGCAGTGCCGATGCCCTGTCTTTGTCTTACCGGGTACACCAGAATATCCTGCACAAGCACAATGGTGGTACCATCGCCCACCACCCGCACAATGCCGAGCAGTTCCCCGTTTTCATATGCCGCCAAAACAAGCAGAGAATTTTTGTACCCGCACTCCAATGCAGGCATATCTTCCGTATACGCGGTCCAGCCAACTTGCGTATACAGCTGCAAAATTTCATCGGCCTTGAATTTAGTATATTCTTTTATTTCCATGTTTCTCTCCGTGATTCCTAAATTATATTCCCAGTATACCATAACCCCCTATACAACGCAAAAAATCTCCCTGGCTGCATCGTCTCAAACACAGCCAGGGAGATTGCAATTTTACAAAATCTTACAGCTCGCAGGGGGTAAAGCCGTTCTTGCCCAGCACCTGCACCTTGGTGTAGCCAAGCTCTTTCAGGTGGGCGGCGGCTTCCTCGAAACCGTAGGTCAGGGCCTTGGTGTCGTGGGCATCGGCGGTGATGACCACGTTGCCGGAGAGCACCAGCCACTCCTTCAAGATAGCGTCCGAGGGAAAATAATCCTTGCGGAAGCCGCGGTAGGCGGCGGAGGTGTTTACTTCCAGCACGCAGCGGCTGCGGGCTGCGGCCATCAGAGCCGAGGTAGCCGCAGCGGTGTAGCGCGGGTCGTTCTCGTCAAAGAACTTGTTGCCGTCATTGATCTTTTTGATCAGGTCAAAGTGGCCCAGGATGGTGGGCTTCTTCTCGGCAACCTTGGCTACGTTGGCAAAGTAGGCCTCAGCCACAGCCAGACCGTCGCCGTCAAAATCGTCGTCGATGCAGGCGCGCAGGTCTTCCTCGCGCCAATCGATCTCGTAATATTTGCCGGTTTTGGGGCCCTTGACATAGTGAGCACTGCCGATGAAGTAATCGTAAGCATAGGGGTCGTCGTCACTGAAAAGATCCCATTCCAGCCCGCACAGGATGTCCATTTTGCCGGCATAGCGCTCTTTCAGCTTGGTGATCGTTGCCTTGTACAGCGACGTGCGGCTCTGGGTCATGCAATACTCCAAGTCGCAGGGGGTGTGGCTGTGGCCGCTGAAACCCAGCGTCTGCAGGCCAGCCTTCCATGCGGTTACTGCCATTTCCTCCAGCGTATTTTTGCCGTCGCACAGTTTTGAATGAACGTGAACGGAACTTTTCAGGTACTCCCCGGTCATATTACTGCATCCTTTCCTGCTTAACCTTATGGTCGATGACATGCCGCTTTTCCAGCTCTTTGGTAATATCCTCGACCGAAATGCCCAGTTCGATCATCAGCACCATGACGTGGTACGCCAGGTCGCTGATCTCGTAAATCGTCTCTTCTTTATCGCGTTTTGCGCCGGCGATGATGACCTCGGTGGATTCCTCGCCGACCTTTTTCAGGATCTTTTCCAGACCCTTATCAAACAGATAGGTGGTGTAGCTGCCCTCTTTCGGGTCGGTCTTGCGGCCCTCGATGAGTTCGTACAGCCCCTGCCAAGTGAACTGCTTCAGCTCGTCCGACACATACACCGGGTTGAAGAAGCAGCTCTCGGCCCCTGTGTGGCAGGCGGGGCCGTTTTTGATAACGTCAATGACCAGTGCGTCCTTGTCGCAATCGGCAGTGATGGATACCACACGCTGCACATTGCCGGAAGTCTCGCCCTTACGCCAAATTTCCTGGCGGCTGCGAGACCAGAACACGGTGCGACCCTCGGCAATCGTCAAGGCCAGGGTCTCGGCGTTCATGTAAGCGAGGGTCAGTACCTCTTTGGTGTAGTGATCCTGCACGATGGCGGGGATCAGACCGTTCGCATCAAATTTCAGCGTCTTAGTGTTTTCCGTAATTTCCATAGCGAAATACTCCTAACAATAAGATAGTTTTATTGTACTATTTTCTGTGCATTTTGGCAAGTGGTTTTCGCGGTCATACCCGCATTTCTATACCATTGCTTCGCAGGTACTGTTTCAGCGCGCCAATCTCCACCTGCTTGGTGTGGAAGATGGACGCCGCCAGCCCGGCATCTACGGCGGGGTGATTGCGGAACAGCTCCACAAAGTCGTCCATCTTACCTGCGCCGCCCGAGGCAATGATGGGCACCGCGCACCGCGCGGCCACGGCGTCCAGCAGCTCCAAATCGAAGCCGTTCTTCACGCCGTCGGTATCGATGGAGTTGACCACCAGCTCACCTGCACCGTTTTTGACGCCCTGCTCCAGCCAATCCAGCGCATCGATGCCGGTGTTCTCGCGCCCACCTTTGGCGAACAGCATAAATTTGCCGTCCACACGTTTAATATCGGCGGAAAGCACCACGCACTGGTTGCCGTATTTCTGCGCTGCCGCCGGGATGATGCCCGGGTTGCGGATGGCGCCGGAATTTACGCTGACCTTGTCGGCACCGCATTTCAGCACGCGGTCGAAGTCGTCCAGCGTGTTGATGCCGCCGCCCACCGTCAGCGGGATAAAGATCTGGCTGGCAACTTCCCGCAAAATATCGGTGAACAGGCCGCGGCCCTCAACGCTGGCGGTGATGTCGTAAAACACCAGCTCGTCTGCGCCGGATGCGTTGTAGTAGCGCGCCATTTCGACAGGGGCGGCCATGTCCTGCAGGCCCTCAAAATTCACGCCCTTGACAACGCGGCCGTTTTTGACGTCGAGACACGGAATAATTCGCTTTGTTATCATACAACTTCCCTCCCCTGCCGATTTAGTCCTGGTACAGGCGCACGGCCTGCGCCAGGTCGATGGCCCCGGTGTAGATGGATTTGCCTAAAATGGCGGCGTGGCAGTGCATTTTTTGCAGCTCGGCCAGTTCGTCCAGCGCCGCAATGCCGCCGGAAGCGGTAATTTCCAGCCCGGGGATGGTCAGCAGTTCGCGGTACAGGTCCATGTTGGTGCCCTGCATCGTGCCGTCCCGGGAAATATCAGTGGCGATGATAGCCTTGACGCCCACCCCGGCGCAGCGGCGGCAGAACGTCACGCCCGGTTCGGGGGTGACTTCCTTCCAGCCATTCACGGCTACCAGGCCGTTTTTCATGTCGACGCCCACGGCAATCTGTGCGCCGTACTTCTGCGCCATCTCGGCGGTAAAGGCAAAGTTTTTCACGGCGATGGTGCCCAGGATGCAGCGGTCCACGCCTAAATCCAGGTAGCGCTTGATGCGCTCCTCGTCCCGGATGCCGCCGCCGACCTCGATCTTTAAGCCGCCCTGTTTGGCAATGGCGGCGATGGTCTGCAGGTTGGCGGTGGTGTCGTCCTTGGCGCCGTCCAGGTCAACAACGTGCAGGTACTTGGCTCCGGCGGTCACAAAGGCTTTGGCCTGGGCCACGGGGTCGGCGTTGTAGACGGTCATCTGGTCGTAGTCGCCCTGGTAGAGCCGCACGGCCTGGCCGCCCCGCAGGTCAATGGCAGGATATAATTTCATAGTGTCCCTCCGTTCAGCTTACAGTTCGGCAAAGGCTCTCAGCAGCCGAAGGCCGGTATCGCCGGATTTCTCCGGGTGGAACTGGGTGCCGTAGACATTGCCGCTGCGCACCGCGCCGGTGACAGGGATGCTGTACTCGCTGGTGGCAAGGGTCGAAGCAGCGCAGTTTTTGGCGTAGTAGCTGTGCACGTAGTAGACGTACTCGCCGTTTTTCACGTACTTGAACAGCGGGTCGTTCTCGCGTCCGGGCACGATGTCCAGTGCGTTCCAGCCGATGTGCGGTACTTTTAAGCTGGCATCGGTCAGGTCGTCCGCCAGTGGGCAGACCTCGCCGGGGATGAGGCCCAGGCCGATGTGTTCGCCGTACTCGAAGCTTTTGTCAAACAGCAGCTGCATGCCTAAGCAGATGCCCAGCAGCGGCTTGGTCTCAACTTCCTTTTTTAGTACGGGCACCAGGCCGGTAGCCTCCAGCTTGGCCATGGCGTCGCCGAAGGCACCCACGCCGGGCAGCAGGATATGGCTGGCGGCATGCAGGTCGGCGGCTTCATGGGTCACCCGCACCTCAGCCCCCAGGCTCCGCACGCTGGACGACAAGCTGAACAGGTTCCCCACGCCGTAATCAACAATAGCAATCATATAGTTCCCTCCCCTATGGTAAAGCTAAAATTGCAGCG
Organism: Oscillospiraceae bacterium; assembly: GCA_025758045.1. NCBI lineage: Bacteria > Bacillati > Bacillota > Clostridia > Eubacteriales > Oscillospiraceae > Oscillospiraceae bacterium. The sequence goes on from CP107208.1 coordinate 210,208, forward strand.
ATTTCCGTAAACAGCAATTGGGCGGTATCATATTGATAAATTCGCCCGTCAGCATCGGCATAGCGGATAAAAGTGCCAGTAGGGTTGGCCGCATTTTTTTCAGGAATATCTACCTGCCACATGGTCAGCGAAGCGCCATCGCCAAAAACGAGTTGGCATTCGTCGCCATCGGGGACGTCCTTTTGCACCTTCCCCGCCCCGGCCGTCGTGATGCGGCGGCACAGGCGGCTGGCCTGGTCCGTGGTGACGGGCACATCCTTGTCCTGCCAGGTCATGCGCAGGGACATTTTGTTGGATGCGGCCAAACTGGCGGAAAAATCATTGATAAAACGTCGATACAGCAATTGATACCGTGCCGCATACACCAACATGCCGACGCAGGTTGCTGCCACCAGAAACCCAAAGGCCCCCAGAACGGCCGCACCCGGCGTAATGTGCTGCCGCCGGGCCGGTCGGCGCTGGATGCGGTCATACATGTCCATATCAGGCACCTAAAATCTCATCCAACGCCGCAAAGAAGCGCTGCATTTCGGCGTCGGTGCCGATGGTGATGCGCAGGTAGTTGGAAATGCGCGGTGCGTTGAAATGGCGGATGAGGATGCCCTGCGCCCGCAATTTTTCAAAAATTTCCTTGCAGGGCATGCGGTCGGTGGTGGCAAACAGGAAATTGGCGGCCGAGTCGAACACGGTAAACCCGCGCTGGCGCAGGCCTTTGGTGGCGGCGGTGCGGGTGGCCAGCAGCTTGGCGGTCACCTCGTGGAAGTAGGCCTCGTCCCGGATGGCGGCCGTACCTGCGGCCTGGGTCATCGAGTTGACGTTGTAGGGACTGTAGCTGAACTTGACGCGGTTCATGTCGGTGATCAGCCCCGGCCGGGCGATGCAGTAGCCCAGCCGGGCGCCCGCCAGGTTGTGGGTCTTGGAAAAAGTGTGCGTGATAACGAGGTTCTCGTACTTTTCCAGCAGCGGCAGGCAGCTGGACCCGGCAGGGGCAAACTCTACATAGGTCTCGTCCACCACCACAATGTTGTCGGGATTGGTACGCAGCACTTCCTCAATGGCGGCTACAGGGGCCAGCAGGCTGGTGGGGGCGTTGGGGTTGGCAATCACGATCGTCTCGTGCAGGCCGCAGTACTTTTTCAAGTCGATGGTCAGGTCGTCCTCCAGCGGGATGACATGCTGCGGAATGTGCAGCAGATCGCACAAAACCGGGTAAAAACTGTAGGTTACATCGGCAAAGGCCAGCGGCGTGTTTTCATCGCAGAACGCCCGCAGGGCCAGCAGCAGGTTCTCGTCGCTGCCGTTGCCGCACAAAATATTCTCCGGCTGCACGCCCCAGTGGGCAGCGATGGCCTCGTTCAGTGCGCGGTTGGACAGGTCCGAGTACAGCCGCAGCCCCGGCACCGCCGCCGCCACCGCCGCCGCTACACCGGGCGCGGGCGGGTATGGGTTTTCGTTGGCGTTGAGCTTGACAAGGTTGTCAATTTTCAGCTGCTCGCCGGGCACATACGGCTCCAGCGCAGCCAGCGTTTTGGTAAAATAGCGGCTCATGGGCTCACTCCCCCTTTTGCTCATCCTCAAACCGGATGGTCACGCTCTTGGCGTGGGCGTGCAGGCCCTCGTGCTCGGCAAAGTTGGCGATGCGGGCCTGGACCTCGCCCAGGGCTTCGCGGGTGTAGTAGATGAAGCTGGACTTCTTGACGAAATCATCCACGCCCAGGGGGCTGCTGAACCGCGCGGTGCCGCTGGTGGGCAGGGTATGGTTGGGGCCGGCAAAGTAATCGCCCAGGGCCTCGGGCACGTTCTTGCCCAGGAAAATGCTGCCCGCGTTCTGGATGTCGTTCAAAACGGCAAACGGGTCGTCCACGCAGATCTCCAGATGCTCCGGCGCAATAATGTTCACGGCGTCGATGGCCTTCTTCATGTCATCGGTGACGATGATCTTACCGTTGGTGTCCACGCTGGCGCGGGCAATGGCGGCGCGGGGCAGCTGCGGGATCTGCACTTCCAGCTCGGCCTGCACGGCCTTGGCCAGGTCCCAGCTGTTGGTGACCAGCACCGGCGTGGCCAGCTTGTCGTGCTCGGCCTGGCTCAACAGGTCGGCGGCGACCCAGGCGGGGCTGCAGGTGCCGTCGGCCAAAACCAGTATTTCCGACGGGCCGGCAATCATATCGATGCCGACTTTACCAAAAACCTTGCGCTTGGCGGTGGCCACGTAAATGTTGCCGGGGCCGACAATCTTATCCACAGCGGGCACGCTCTCGGTGCCGTAGGCCAGGGCGGCCACGGCTTGGGCACCACCGGTCTTAAAGATGCAGTCGATGCCGGCAATCACCGCCGCCGCCAGGATACCGGCGTTGACCTTGCCGTCCTTGCCGGCGGGGGTGGTCATGACGATCTGTTGCACGCCCGCGACCTTAGCGGGGATGACGTCCATCAGCACGGTAGAGGGGTAGGCTGCCGTGCCGCCGGGCACGTAAACGCCCGCGCGCTGGATGGGGGTGTACTTCTGGCCCAGCACCATGCCGGGGCGGTCGTTCAGCACAAAGTTCTTGTGCAGCTGCTGCTCGTGGAAGTGGCGGATGTTGGAAACAGCCATTTTCAGTGTGGTAATAAATTCCGGGTCGCTGGTTTCCAGTTCGGAAAAGGCCTCGTCGATTTCGGCCTGGGTGACCTGTACGCTGGTTAGCTGGGCGTGGTCAAACTTGGCGGCGTAATCCAGCAGGGCGGCATCGCCGCGGGCGCGCACATCGGCAATGATGGCGTCTACGGTGGCCTCCACGTCGGCTTCGGCGCGGATGTCACGGTTCAAAATTTCTTCGGGCTTTACTTCATCAAAATCATACAGGCGAATCATTGTGCAAGGGCCTCCTTCATTTTGGTAAGCAGCTCAGTAAGCTGGGCGTATTTGAACTTGTAGCTGGCTTTGTTGGCGATAAACCGGGCCGAGATAGGCATGAATTCTTCAATCACGGTCAGGTCGTTTTCCTTTAAGGTGGTGCCCGTCTCGACAATATCGACGATGACGTCGGAGAGCCCTAAAATCGGCGCAAGCTCGATGGAGCCGTTGAGCTTGACAATGTCGATATCGCGGCCCCGGCGCTCGTAGTGGTCGCGGGCAATGTTCACGAACTTGGTCGCTACCCGCAGGGCGCGGCTTTCGTCGTCCACAAAATTCCTGGGGCCGGCCACACACATGCGGCACTTGCCCATGCCGGTGTCCAGCAGCTCGTAGACGTCCGCGCCGGACTCGGTCAAAATATCCTTGCCCACGATGCCGATGTCGGCCGCGCCATGTTCGACGTAGATGGCTACGTCGCTGGGTTTGACCAGGAAGTACCGCACCCCGGCTTCGGGGTTCTCCACCACCAGTTTGCGGGTGTCGTTGTAGTCCTCGTTGGCGCTGTAACCTGCCCCGGCCAGCAGAGCGTAGGCTTTGTCGCCCAGGCGCCCCTTGGGCAGGGCAATGTTCAGCCAGGTCTTTTCCCCGCCCTGCTGCTGTACTGGCGGCAGCGGTGCGGCCAGACGTTCCAGCTCGTCTAAGTACATCGCAAAGCCGATGGCCTTAGCGCCGGGGGTAAAGCGCTGCATCAGGTAGTCGTACTGGCCGCCTTTGAGCACCGCGCGGGGGATGCCCGCCGCGTAGCCGGTAAAAACGATGCCGTTGTAATACTCGGCTTCATCGGCCATGCTCAGGTCCAGCTGCAGGCCGCGGCCGGCTTCGCCCAGGGCGTTTTGCAGAGCCAGCAGTTCGGCCAGTGCGGCTTTCTGCGCGGGGCTGATGGCGGCTGCCTTGGCGGCGGTAAGGGTGGCCCCGAACGGCCCGTGCAGGGTAAGCAAACAGCAAAGGGCATTGGCTCCGGCTTCATCAGCACCGGCCTGCAACGCAGCCTTGCGCAGCTCGTGTTCGTTTTTGGCGCACAGCAGTTCCACCAGCCGGGCGTGGGCCGTGGCAGGCACATCCAGCACATCCAGCAGGCCGGTCACAAAGCCCATGTGGCTGACTTCCAGTACGGTGGGAACATCCAGCGCGGCCAGGCTGGCCAGTGCCAGGCGCAGCACCTCGGCCTGGGCGGCTTCGTCCACCTCGCCCATGCACTCCAGGCCCATCTGGTGGATGGTCTGGAAGGTGTGGCTCTCGCGGCTGGCACGGCAGACTTCCTCATTATAATAAAAGCGTTTGCACTCGCCGGGGGCGGGCTGGGCCGTCTTGGCGATGGACAGCGTCACGTCCGGCTTGATGGCCCGCAGTTTGCCGTCCAGGTCGGTAAAGGTGATGACCTGCGGGTCCGGCAGAAAGCGCTGGTACTCCTGATACAGGGCGTACTCCTCAAACCGGGAGGCGCGGTATTTGCGATAGCCGCCCTGCTCGTACAGGGCACGCAGGCGGAAGGTTGCCTGCTCGGCGGGGGTGAAATTTTGTAAAGTCAGCTCCATAATACGTCTCCTACCTCTCTTTTCCATAACAACATTATACTTTAGCGCAGTAAAGATGTAAAGCGTTAAACAAGAAACCTGTACAAATTTGGGTGCGGCTGCTTGGCGAAAACGGCAATAAAATAGCAAAAAGGCGCACCTTTGCAACCAAAGATGCGCCTTGCGGTTTCTTATCAGCCCTTGCAGCCCTGTTCGTCCCAATCACCAAAATCAGCCGGGTCGGCAATCTTGGTAACGTCCAGCTTGCCGTCCTCGGTCTTGGGAACTTCCACGGCACCCAGCTCAACGGGGTTGGCGTTGGGGGTGTCATCTCCAGCGGGGGCCTGCACAGGGGCGGCCTCCGCTTCGGGAGCTTCTTCTACGGGAGCGGCAGAGGTTTCTTCAGGTGCAGCGGGGGCTTCTTCGGCCTCGGCAGACGCATCGTCAGCGGGCTCGGCGGTCTCGGCAGTGCCATCCTCGGCGTCTGCTTCATCCTCCGGGCCCCAAATATGCTCGTACTCCTCGGTATGCTCGTTACGGTTCAAAAAGTAAGCCGCGGCGCCCACAGCGGCAGCGCCAATCGTCAGTCCAACCAGCTTTTTCAGTAAAGACATCGTATGATCCTCTCAATCGCCTTACGGCACGGCATTTTCCGGGAAAACATCTGTGTTTCAACGGAATACGTACATCATAGCGCAAACACCGCCATTTTGCAAGGGGCTATTTTTAAAATTTGTGCAAAAAGTTTGCCTTTAGTTTTGCCCATGCTCCTGCAGCCAGGCGCGCAGTTCAGGGGTATCGGCCCAGTAGCGGCTGCCCCAATGGGAAAAATCCCACTGTGCATCGTAAGGATTGCACTCGTAATCCACATAGTAAAGCACGCCGCCCCACAGGATAAAATTGGTGGGGAAGTAATCGATATTCAGCCCGGCAGGGTACAAAAGGCGGCACAGCGCCCGCATCTGCTCTTCGGCTTGCGGCGGCAGCGTGCCCGTTTGCAGCTGTTCCAGCACCGTTGGGCCGGGGATGTACTGCTTCACCAGCCGTTCCTGTACTTCGTCCACCGCCAGCAGACGCGGCATCGGGATGCCCAGGGCTGACAATGTGCGGTAATCCCGCAGCTCGCTTTGCAGCTTATCCCCAAACTGGTAGTAGCTGCACGGCTCATGGTGGATCTGTTTGACCACTACAGGCCCCTCGCTCCCCTGCGCCAGATAGGAGTAACCGCCTTTCCCCTTGCCAAGCAGTCGCGTTACCGTATAGGGTTGCCCGTTTACCTGTAATGTATCCATGCTGCACCTCCGTTACAACTGCTGCATCCAGCTGCGCTTTTTGAACAGCCGCAGCGAGAGCGCCAGGCGGACACATTCTTCCAGCGAGAGTAAAAAGTACACCGGCGCGACGGGCAGTTTCAGCACAAAGGCCGCCAGAAACCCCAGCGGCACACCGAAGCCCCAGGTACCAATGAGGTCGATGGCCAGGGTGTAGTTGGTCTTGCCGCCGCTTTTTAAAATGCCGCCGCCCAGGATCATGTTCTGCACCTTGACCGGCGAGATGACGGCGAACACTACCAGCAATAAGTAGGCCGTGGCTCGCACCTCCGGCTCGACACGGTAAATCGTGGTGTACAGCCGCCCGAACACCAACAGCAGCGCCGACAACACCAGCGAGGCCGCCAGCCCGCAGCGCATCAACCGCTGGGCGTCGCGGTAGGCGCGGTCGTACTCCTGCGTGCCCAGCGACTTGCCAATAAGGATGGCCGCCGCCTTGGACAGACCAGACAGTGCGCCCACCATCAGGCATTGGATGGGCGTGGTCATCGTCATAGCGGCGCAGGCCTGGGTGCCGATGTTGCCGTAGATGGCGGAGTAGACGTTCTCGCCCAGGCTCCACAAAAATTCACTGGCCAGCAGTGGCAGCAGAATTTTAGCGTAGGTAAGCAGTTCCGGCCGGGTGAAGCCCAGCGTGAACCGCAGCCGCCACTGCTTTTGCCGCAGCCGCACGGCCAAAAACAGGTAGACAAGTAAGCAGGACACCACCTGCGCAGCCACGCTGGCTACTGCCGCGCCCTGCACCCCCAGTGCGGGCAGCCCGCCGTGGCCGAAGATAAGCAGGTAGTTCAGCCCCGTGTTGATGCACAGCGAGGTCATGCTGGCAATGAGCGGGAAGACGGCGGCCTCCATGCAGCAGAGCAGCGTCTCCGCCATGCCGGACAGCGCCGCCGGGAAGAACGACCAGGCGTAAGTCTGCAAATACGTCTGCCCCAGCGCGCGGGTGGCATCGTCCTGGGTGTAGAGGCTCAGAATCGGCTCGGCAAACCGGGTGGAGACCAGCGTAAACACCGCCGCAATGGCCAGCGACACCAGCAGGTTGACGCTGTAGCTGCGGGCTGCGTTTTTACGGCTGCCCTGCCCCAGATATTGGGAAATAAGGATGGCCCCCGCTGCCGTGACGGCGCTGAGCACCACATTATGAATAGATGCAAACTTGCCGCCCAGCCCGATGCCCGAAATGCTGGCGCTGCCCAGCTGGCCGATCATGACCTGGTCAATGATGCTGAAGGAGGCCCGCAGCATGCTTTGCAGCGTGACCGGCAAAGCAATGTGCATCAGGCTGCGGGCAAAGGCGCGGTCGCCAAAAAAGCCGGTAATCCCGCCCCCGGAAACAGAAGAAGAACGAAAACCCATACAGACACCTCTTACGAATTACTACGCTGTCATTATACTATGATTTTCCTTGCATTTCATCCATAAAAGTCTTATACTTATAACAAAATCCTATGTTTTTGCAAACGAGGTGCCGCCTATGTCCTATCTGCCCCCAAACCCTGCCATTCTGCCCGATGGGCAGGAGGTAAAAGTCCACGGCAGCGAAGCCTTCCCTTTTGCCGTCTACTGCGGTATCATCCCCACGTTTATCCCGGCCTATCCCCTGCACTACCACGAGGAAATGGAGCTGATTTACTGCGAAACCGGCAGCGGCAGTATCACCATTGACCGGGCGACGGTTACCCTGCACCCCGGCGATGTGGCAGTGATTTTACCCGGGCAGATCCACGCCATCGCGGCGGCGGAGGCCGGGACGTTCCGCTATTACAACATCCTGTTCCGCTTCTCGCTGCTGGAGCCGCCGGACAGCGAGACCTACCGCCGCTTTTTGGCCCCGCTGGCGGACGGCCGCATGGAAGTGCCTGCCCATATACAAAAAGACAGCCCTCTGGGCAGGGAGCTGCCTGTAAACGTAAAAATGCTGATTGAAAACCGCAAAGAAAACACGGCACTGCGCATAAAAGCCTGCCTGTACGGCGTGATGGATGCGCTGTGCAAAGCTGCCACGCCTGCCCGGCACCCGGCCGGGGCCGAGCACCGGGACACCCGCCTTCTGCGCCAGACCGTGCAGTACGTGGACCGTCACTATGCGGAGAAAATCACGGTGGCGGCCATCAGCGCCCAGTGCGGCTACAGCAGCAGCCACTTTATGAAGCGGTTCCACGACCTGACCGGCACCAGCTTTGCGCAGTACCTCATCCACTTTCGGCTGGAAAAGGCCGCTACCCTGCTGCGGGGCAGCCGGTACACTGTGCTGGAGATCGCCGCACGGTGCGGGTTCAGCAATGCATCCTACTTTACGCGGGCGTTCACCCGGCAGTATGGGGTGTCCCCCACCGCTTATCGGCAGGGCGGCGATAGAACAGACGATTAGCCAATCTTTTCTACCTTGATAACCGTAACGGCGATGGGCGTATCGTCCAGCGCGTGGACGGCGGTGCGCCAGTAGTAGAGCGGCTCGCCGGTGGAAAACTCAAACACCATCTCATCCGGGGCAATGCCGGTAAAGTTGACCTCCATCTTGTAGGTCTCCTGGTTGATAAGCCCGTGGCGGGCATAGATATAACTGTGGTCGAACCCACTGCCCGTCAGGGTGACGCGGTAGCTGCCGGGGAAGAGCATCCAGGCTTCGGTCAGCAGTTCGCCGCCCTCGTTCAGGGTCACGGTGTCGGCGTCCGCCGTGCCGTTGATGACGCTGGATTTTTGCAGCGCCATCGTGTGGGCGGGGATGTCAACAGCAGGCTCCTCGGTCAGGCCATGGATCGGCTCCACGCTGCCCAGCAGGATGCCGTCCAGCCGGTAATAGTGCAGCGCGTAGTCGCTGCGGGCCAGCTCGTCCTCATCGATAAAGGCGTAGAGCGTGTCCGGCGCGAGGGTGTTCATCTCCCCTGCCAGCGTCACCGCCGCCAGGTTGCCGTCCATGTGGCCCATGTAGAAGCTGTTGGAGGTCCAGCCGTGGTCGGCGGCAAAGGCAACGAGGTCCCAGAAGTCGTCGTGTTCAAAGTCGAAGCTGGCAAAGGCCAGGCGGCTGAACTGCCCGCTGGCAGCCAGTTGCTCCCAGGCCGGGTCGGTCAGTTGGGTGGTGTCCTCGTAATAAGCGGCATCGTGGTAGGTGGTGTAACGCTTGGTAAGCTCGGTACGCAGGCCAAAGCCCTGGGCGGCAGCGCAGACAGCCAGCAGCACAGCGGCCGCGGCACCGTTCCAGAACCGCAGCACCAGCCCGCAGGCCGCCACGGCCAGCAGCATGCCGGCCAGCCAGGCCAGACGGGCGCAGCTGGAGAACATGGCCCAGAAATCCATCAGCACCTGCGGGATGGGCACGGTAAACAGCGTGCGGCCCCCGAAGGTGACGGTGTTGCCCATCGAGGCGACGGCGTCCAGTACCAGCAGCACAACAGCGGCAACCACAATATGGGTATGGCGGCGGAAGAACTCTGCCGCTTTTTTGCGTTGTACCAACAAACCGGCCAGTGCCAGCACGACGGCCGCGGTGGTGCCCAGGCCCGCGTACACTTCCTGTTCCCAGCTGGCACCCAGACCCGGCACAAACAGGTTGGCTAGGTCGGCACCGCTCAAATAGCCGTTGGAGTAGCCCGCAAAGTTGGCGGCAAAGGCTCCCAGCACAACCAGTTCGGCCAGCGCCACGGCGCAAAAGCTGACGATGGGCAGTACAACGGCGGCGGGGCCGCGCTTTTCCAGCCCGCGCTGCACACAGGTGGCCACCAGCACCATACCCACCATGGGCAGATAATACAGATGGATGCCCGCACACAGCAGCCCCAACACACCCCACCACAGGCAGAGTTTTCCGGTGGACGGCCTATTTTCGGATTGCTCGGCACACAGCCACACCCACAGGGCCAGCAGCACCAGCCAGTTGGCGGCCAGCGCCGTGTGGGCAAACATGCGGATGTTCAGCGCCGGGAACAGCACCAGCACCCCGGCGCCCAGTACGCTGGCCCGGTTTTTTGCGGTATCCTGCGGGCGCACGCCGCCGATGCGGGCAATGAGCGCCTGGGCCAGACCGCCCTGCATGGTATAGCAGAACAGCCCCCACAGCCCTAAGTACTGGAAACGCGCGGGCAGCACCCCGCCCAGCAGCTTGCAGACCACGGCCAGCAGCGGGATGGAATCGGTGTACAAAATGCTGGTGCGGTAGGGGTAAATGGCACTGTAGTTTGCGCCCAGATACGGCAGGTGCCAACCGCTGCGGCGGTAAAACACCCAGCCCAGATAATGCTGGGACGGGTCCGGGCTGGGATTGTTCAAGATCCAGTCCACACAGACAGGATCCAGCACCCGCACGCCGTATAGTACGAGAAAAACCAGCGCCCCAAGCAGGGCGCCGGTCAGACTCCAGCGATGTTTTTGCAAAAATGCCTTTGTCTTTGTCATACGGTCCCCCGCTTAGCGCACAAAGGTGGTGGAAAGGGTGGTGGACCAGCTTTCGCCCTTCTTCAGGCTGGCGGCGCAGGGGCGCTGCTCCCACTCCAGGGGGCCGTTCTCCTCGCCGGGCAGGCTGTGCCAGGGCTCGATGCAGATAAAGTGCAGCGGCTTTTTGGCGGCGGACCAGATCAGCACGTAGGGGTAGCCCTCCACGTTGCAAATCACGCTGCGGCCGGTGTCCTTCTCCACAACGGAGACATGGGCGGTCTTCAGGTTGACCATGCAATGGCTGTCACTGTCGAACAGGTCGTCGGTCAGGGGGATGGTCTCGGTGTTGCGGGCCAGATAGTAACTCTGGCCATTCAGCAGGCCATTGGGAATGGCGCTGACGCACAGCGGGGACTCCAGCCCGTCAAAGCGGATCTCGTAATCCTCGGTGGTATGGCGGTCGTCAAAGGGCAGCGCAAAGGCGGGGTGATAGCCGATGCCAAAGCGCAGCTGCTCCTCCACGGGGTTCTCCACAGTCAGGGTGTGGTGGATGGTCTCGCCGTCCAGCACAAAAGTGGAGCGCAGCACAAAGGCGTAGGGCCATTTGGGCAGCGTTTCGGGGTTGGCGTGCAGCTCAAACTCCAGTGTGTCGGCGGTGTGACGGGTCATGGCGTGCTCCACATCGCGGGCAAAGCCGTGCTGGCCGCCGGCGTATTCCACGCCCTTGGCAATCATCTTGCCGCCGGTCAGCTTGCCGGTGTAAGGGAACAGAATGGGCGCGTGGCGGCCCCAGACGGAGGGATCGCCGGACCAGAGCAGCTCGGCTCCGGTGGGCTTGTGGATGACGCTGACAGCCTCGGCACCGTGGGTGTCGACGGTCAGACGCAGGGTATCATTTTCGATCGAGTACCGCATAGGATAAGTACCTCCTGCCGAAATTTTTACGGTTTTACTATAAAACCGCACAGCCCCGCGGGGCGGGAATTGTGCGGTATGGCCTTAGAAAATCAGTTGCAGCACCATGCCTGCCGCGGCGCCAACGGCCCACAGCAGCCCGGTCATAAACAGGTTTTGCTTCCAGCTGGGGTTCACACGCCACAACACGGCCAGGCCCACGCCTGCGCCGGCGGTCAGCCCGGCAAACAGGCTGCCAAAGGTGATGGCCCCCTCCATATACAACTGGGCCAGCAGCACACTGGCGGCGCAGTTGGGCACAAGGCCGACCAGCGCGGTCAGCATCGGCTGGAAGATGCCCATGCCGCCTAAGATACCGGTGATGGCGTCCTCGCCCACGGACTCAAAAATAAGCCCGATCAGGAAGCTGAAGAGCAGAATGAACACGAAAATTTCCAGCGTGTGGCGCAGAGCGGCCAGGAAGATGCTGCTGGTCTCCTCGTGCTCCTCGTGGCAGTCCACCTCATCGGCGTGGCCCTCGTACCCGCCGTACAGCGAGTGGGGCAGCACCTTGCGCAGCGGAAAGTCCAGCAGCACGCCGCCTACGATGGCAAAAATGATCTTGCAGACGATCAGCAAGACCAGGGTGGTCCACTGGCTCGGCTCAGCGGCCAGCAGCGGAATGGCCTCGTCGCTGGTGGCGATAAATACGGCCAACAGTGTGCCAGGGGTGATGACCCGGCTGGCGTAAAAGTTGGATGCGACTGCGCTGAAACCACACTGGGGCACACAGCCCAGCAGTGCGCCGGGCAAAAAGCCCCAGCGACCGCCGCCGGCGAGGGCGTTTTCAATGTTCTCGCCGTGGTGGCGCTCCAGCCATTCGATCAGCAGATACGCCAGATACAAAAAGGGCAGCATTTTTACGCCGTCGATCAGCGCATCCAACAGTGCATCAAGAAAAATTTCCATTCAGACCTCACTATATACTTTTTATGGGATTTGCGGTGCCGTAGTATTGTTTGTGCAAACTACAGCTTTATACAAAGCTGCGCAGCAGCCTTACGGCCGGGCGCACCACTTTATCGGGGATACGGGCGCGGAACCGCGCTACCGTGCGGGCAGAAAATGGCATCTCATCGCTGAAAGTTTCCATGCCTAAAAAATACTGCAGGTAGGGGCTTTCCCGCACCAGCTGCACCACCTCGCGGTCCGAGACCTCGTAATGCAGCTGGATAACACGGCAGCCCAGCGCGATGCGGGCTGAGATGGCCGCTTTGCCGCTGGGGGCAAACAGTTCACTATAGCCCTGCTCAAAACGGTCCCAATCGATGGCTTCGGCCAGGCGGACCCAGCGGTTTTTATCGCGCAGTTCTCCATGGTACGGCGGCAGATAGTCATAAATCGACATCTGCTTTTCTTTGGCACGGTACACAGGCGTAACCCCTCTCTACAACAATACGGAAATTTAATACCGCTGGAACAGCGGGAAGATCATAGCCAGCACGCACCACGCGGCCTGGTACAATACCAGTGCGGGCAGCGGCAGGGTGGCCAGGCCGCCGGTCAGGGTCAGCAGTACGCCCAAAACGCAGCTGATAAGCACCGAGGCAGTGACGACGACGGCGGACTTGCGCTCGCCCTCGGCAGCACCGGCGGCAGCTTCCAGGCCGCCCACAAAGCTGGCAAAGCTGCCCAGATGCAGCATGTTGCCGTCGCTTTCCGGCAGCCAGGCGGTGGCCGGGTTCATCAGCTCATGCTCGGCGGTGTTCAGCACCTTCACGGCCCCGGCGGGCAGGCTGTAGGCAGCCTCCAGCAGGGCGGTATCGCAGTTGAAATCGTCGCAGTCGACGATCAGCGACAGGCCGGAATGGCGCAGGCTGTCCAGCACGGCGGCGGTGTCCGGGTCACGCTGGTAGGCCACCTGGAACATGGCAAACAGTTTGCCGGAGACGGCCAGGTAGATCATGCGGCGCTGGTTGACGGTATGGTGCTGCTCGTACTCCAGGCTGGGCAGCTTGACGCCGTAATCCTGCATCAGGCTGCGGTTGCCTACCAGCACGCGGCGCTTGTTGACCCAGCCGATGTAGCCCTTGCCGTAGACGGCCTCGCGGTCATCCACCTTGGCAATCATGCTGCGGTCGCCCAGCATATTCAAGAAGACATCCCGCAGCGTGGGGCAGGCCTCAGCCATGATGGAGGCGGCATAGACGATGGCCAGGTCGATGGGGGCGTTTTTGATGGGCTTGATGCCCGCCAGTGTGACGCACCCCTGGGGGAAGAGATCCCGCGCGGTGACCTGGATGACGTTGATGCGGCCCAGCTGACGGATGTCACGCCAGCCCGGCACGACCGCGCCCACCTGGGCGGCGCTGCGCTGCATCAGGCGTGCGGGCAGGGCGGCCAACAGCGTGCCCGCCAGCGGCGCGGCCAAGCACAAAATGCTGGCCAAAATGGTGACAGCGCTGGTCAGGTTGTGGGTGCGGATGACAGTGATCAGGAAGCCCAGCAGCGCGCAGCCGCCTGCGGCCCAGGCAAACTGCTGCTGGTTTTTATCACTGGTACCGGCAGCGGCGCTGCTGGCCAGGAAACCACGGAAGATCTGCGTTGGGCGGCTGACCAGCACCGACGGGTGCGGCTGGGCCAACCCCTGAGAGGCCGCCCGCAGCGCGCCGGCGTCTTTCAGCCGGTAGGCTACGGCGTGGTCTACATTTTTGCTGACGAGCTGGAAGTTATCCCGCACGGTGGCGGCGTTCATCCGCTTGCCTACGGTGTTGACGCAGAGTACCAGCGCGGCAGGCCCGGCCAGCAGGGTGACCTCGTTCGTGTAGCCTTTTGTGACCAGCACGATGAGCGCCTGCAGCAGCGCACCCACTACGGCCAAAGCGGTCAGGCTGTCGGGGGTCGGCTTTTTGGCCAGACCCTGCAAACCGTTCAGCAGTGTTTTCCAGTTGATACCGGCGGCCGCGGCCAGCAGCACCAGGGCTACGGCCGGGTAGACGGTTTCCCCGGCCAGAACGCCGGGCATGGCGGGCAGGGCGGCGGCAATGAACGCCAGCACCAGCAGCACCAGAGCCGCCGCGCCGCTTACGATGCAGGCGGTAGTCAGATGCAGCAGGTTCTCGTCCAGCTCCTTGCGCACGGCGGGGGCGTCCTCGGCGCTCTCGTAATCGCGGCGGCGGGACACGGGGATCTCGGCAGTGTCAAAGGGCTGGGCAGCGGAATCCGCCGTTTCATCGTCGGCCTTGCCGCCCAGATGGAACCCGCCCAGGCGGAACTTGTCCAGCAGGCCGGTGTGAGCGGTGCTCTCCCCTGCTTCCTCCTCCAGATTGGAGGTGAGCCGGGCGGCCATCTCGTCGTAGCGAGTGGTCTCGTCGGAGATCGCGCCGGTGTTGATGGCGTTGGCGATGTTATCCACAAAGGAGCCGGTGGCAGGCTCGACGGGAGCCTGGCCCAGGTTTTGGGTAAAGCCGGTGTGGGCCGGTGCGGCAGGGGCCGCGTAGCTGCCCAGATCCTGCGTGAAGCCGGTATGGGCGGGCTGTGCCTGCGGGGCCTGCCGGAACGGCTGCGTCTGGGCAGGCTGGGCGGCGGCATCGGGCGTGACCGGCGTTAGGCGGATGCGCCCGGTCAGGGTATCCACCAGATCGTCCACGGCATCGCGGGTGTGGTGATAGCTGTCGGCCATCAGGGTCGGCTCGTCCACAGCAGGAGCCGGGGCAGCCGTATCGGGCTGCGGTACGGTATCGACCTGGGGCGCGGGCTGCGGCGCTGCGGGTTGGGCAGGCTGCGGCTGGGCCGTATGGGGACGCACGGCGTTGTAAGCGCTCATGAACTGCTGGGTGCTGTCCGACGGCGTTGGCGCGACTGAACCGAGCTGCATCGTAAAGCCGGTGGTGGTCTGGCCGGGCTGGATGGCCTGGGTGCTCTCCAGGCCGGGCAGGTCCAGCGGCTCACCTACCGGTCCCTGCAGCGGCGAGGGCTGAGCCGGGGGCGGCGTGCTGCGCTTTTGGCCGGGGGTGAATTCCACGGTGCTGCGCTTTTTACGGTAGATCGTGCTGGTAGCGCCCGGGTCGCGGGCAGGGGTGCGGCTGTTTTTTTGCTCGTTGACGACGCCTCGCAGCATTTGCAGTGTGTCGCCTGTCAGGGTAGCACCGACCAGCGTGCTGCTGGAAGATTCGCTTTGGGGCTGGGTGTATTTGCTGCGCCAGACGTTGGTGTTGGTCTCCGGCTCCGGCTGGATGGCCGGGCGCAGCGGAGTCAGCGTCGGCTCGTCCTGCCGCTCCTCGGGGATCATCAACTCGTCGGTGGCGTCGGTATCGGCGCTGCTGCCACCGCCAAACAGGCTGTTCAAGAAGCCGTGCTTGCGGGCAGGCTTCGGCGGCGGGGCCTGCTCGGCCTCGGCTTCATCCGGGAAATATTCATCCTCGGTCTGGTAGGAACTTTGCGCGGGAGCATCGGTGTGGCCGCCGCTCAGCGAGACGTTGATCGGCTCGAAATGGTCGGTATCGTCGGCGGGTTTCAGGCCGAAAGGCCAGCGCTTTTTCTTGCCGGTGTCGTGGAAACGGCCCTTTTCATCGGGCACGACGGCGACGGAATCGGCGAAGAAGCGCTGGAAATCCGCTTTGCCCTCGTTCAGCGCGGTGGTGTTGGAAACATCCCCCTCCGGGGCCATCTTGCGCAGAAAGTCCTTGATGATGCCGGTGCGGGTGGTGTCCTGGGTGCTGCCCTCGGTGGGGGCGGATTGCTGCACCGGCCGGGCAGGCTGCACATTTTGCACAGACTGCACGGGCTGGGCCGGACGCATTGGGGCCGTAGGGGCGGCAGCCGGCTGGGCATCCGGGACAGATTGCACCGGCCGCTGGGGGGCTGCCGCACGGGGCGTTTCCGTTGTGCGGCGGGGTGCCGGTGCGGGCATGGAGGCAGGTGCAGAAGTTGCCCCGGCACTGCGCATAATTTCATCAAAATCGTCAGGACCGCTGAAATCGGAAAAAGCGATCTGGCTGTCCTGGGTCGGCGTGTTCTGCAGCGGCGTGGTGGAAATACCCACGCTGCGCAAAATTTCATCGACCTGATGATCGGTGACGCTGGCGCGTACGCCGTCCGCCGCCTGGCGCTGGTTCAAATCCGCCAGGATGCGGTCTACCGAATCATTGGTACGTTTGCTTGGCATTTTTATGCTCCCTTTATAAGGTAGAGATACAAATTACTTCTTGGCGGTGCGGCGGCGCAGTACGTCGTAGCACAGGATGCCGGCAGCCACGCTGACGTTGTAGCTGTCCACGCCGGTGGACTGGCCGGGGGCCATCTCCAGCGTGACGGCGGCGTCGCAAAGCTTGCGGGTCAGGGCGGAAGGACCGCCGCCCTCGCTGCCCAGCACCAGGGCCACCGGGCCGGACAGGTCGGTCCTGGCCAGCGGTGCACCGCCCAGGTCAGCGCAGTAGACGAAGATGTTATGCTCCTTAATAGTGCGGATGGCCTGCGCCAGGTTGGACACGCGAGCCACCGGCAGGCGGGCCGCTGCCCCGGCGCTGGATTTCATCACAGTGCCGGTCACGCCGACGCCGCCGCGCTTGGGGATGACCACGCCGTGGGCGCCGCACAGGTAAGCCGAGCGGATGATGGCACCCAGGTTGTGGGGGTCCTCGACCCCATCGCACAGCACCAGGAACGGTGCTTCGCTTTTGGCCTCAGCAGCGGCAAACAGATCCTCCAGCGAGGCATACTGCACCTCGGCGGCGCGGGCGGCCACGCCCTGGTGGTCGTCGGTGCCGCAAATCTTTTGCAGCTTATGGCCGGGTACCCGTTTGACCACCGCGCCGGTCTGCTTGGCCAGGGCGGTGTAATAGCCGGCAACCGGCTGCGGCAGCGAGTCTGCCAGATAGACAGTATCCACCGCGCCGCCGCTTTTCAGCAGCTCGGTCACGGCATTTTTGCCCCATACCAGCGTGTCGGTGCGCGGTTCAGCCTGCTCGCGGGCAATCTTTTCCATAGGGTACCTCCTGCGGGGCATTGCCCCGGTAATTGTCGAAAAATGCACCAGCGGTGAAAAGGCTGGCTATACAGATAACAGTATAGCACACCCCGCGGCCTTTTGTCACCTTTATTTTGCGCTTTTTAGCGGGTCTGTACTGCTTTTTTACAACTGCTGCCGCCGCAATGCGCCAAAAGTACAAAGACCCCCTGGCGGGTGCGCGATAAAGCGTTGTTTATACAAACCGTAGTGGAAAACCCACTTTCCCCTTGTTGAAAACTCTGTTGAAAAGGTGGAAAACCAGCATAGCAGCCAAGTTTTCCACAAAAACGGGGGTGCGTTTTCCACAAGGGGTGGAAAAGTTATCCACATAACAGGTTGGATAAACCCTTTTGTCAAGATGGGAAAAAAGCTGATTTCTTGCCTCCAATTCCCCCGTTAAGCTGACAAAACTGCCAAATTTTTGCAAAGGCTGGCAATCTTTGGTACAGTGCGCCAAAAGTGCATGAAGGTTCTGAAATTTAGCTGTTGATTTTTTGTCAAAGTCGGGTTATAATAGGACTATCGGTGGGCTGAACGCCAGTGCCACCGCTTAACAATCATGTGGAGGTATGTGATATGCTGGTAAATGCTACCAATATGCTGCTGAAAGCACGCGATGGCCACTATGCCGTCGGTCAGTTCAACATTAACAACCTGGAATGGACCAAGAGCATTCTGCTCACTGCACAGGAGATGAACTCCCCCGTCATCCTCGGTGTTTCTGAGGGTGCCGGCAAATATATGACCGGTTTCAAGACCGTTGCCGCCATGGTCAAGGCCATGGACGAGAGCCTGGGCATCACCGTTCCCGTTGCCCTGCACCTGGACCATGGCACCTACGAGGGCGCTAAGGCCTGCGTTGCCGCCGGCTTCACTTCCATCATGTTTGATGGCAGCCACTACGACATCGATGAGAACGTTGCCAAGACCACCGAGCTGGTTGCCCTGGCCCATGACCACGGCCTGTCCATCGAGGCTGAGGTCGGTTCCATCGGCGGCGAGGAAGACGGCGTCATCGGTATGGGCGAAGTCGCTGATCCCGCTGAGTGCGCCAAGATCGCTGCCCTGGGCATCGACTTCCTGGCTGCCGGCATCGGCAACATCCACGGCAAGTACCCCGCCAACTGGCAGGGCCTGAACTTCGAGGCTCTGGACAAGATCCATAACGCCACCGATAACATCCCCCTGGTGCTGCACGGCGGCACGGGCATCCCGGCTGACATGATCCGCAAGGCCATCAGCCTGGGCGTCTCCAAAATCAACGTCAACACTGAGTGCCAGCTGAGCTTCGCCGATGCTACCCGTAAGTACATCGAGGCCGGCAAGGACCTGCAGGGCAAGGGCTTCGACCCCCGCAAGCTGCTGGCTCCCGGCGCCGAGGCCATCAAGGCCACCGTCCGCGAGAAGATCGAGCTGTTCGGCTCCGCCAACAAGGCCTGATTTTAATACGCAAATCCAAAAGCCCGAAGGTGCAATGCCTTCGGGCTTTTTGCTGTTTACACACCTCCCCGTCCTCCGGCATACCGTGGTACAAGGAGGTGTTTACTATGCCAACAGGCAGTATCCAAGTTTATGCGTCTGTGGCGGGGCAGGCGGCGCCGCTGGCAGGCGTGCAGGTGGCGGTGCTGGATGAATCCGGTGTGACCGTGGCCCGCCTGACCACTGACGAAGCCGGTGCGGCAGAAGCCACAAACCTGCCCGCGCCCAACGCCAGCTACAGCTTGCAGGAGACCAACACGACGGTGCGCCCCTATGCCGTCTACCGCCTGCGGGCCGATGCCAGTGGCTGGCAGAGCCAGATTTTGGACGGCGTGCAGGTATTTGACGGCCAGCAGACGGTGGCGCGGCTGGAGTTTTTGCCCGGCGGCGGGGACGGAAACGCTCTGCCCGCACGGGAAACCGCGCCCCAGACCGTCACCATCCCACCCCATGTGCTGTTTGCCGGCGACGGCGGCAGCGGCCCCGCGCCCGAGGAGCGCCTGCCCGGCAACGTGCTGAGCGAGGTGGTCGTGCCCCGCAAAATCACCGTGCATCTGGGCCGCCCGGCGGCCAGCGCCCGCAACGTGACGGTGAGCTTCCAATCCTATATCGCCAATGTGGCGTCCAGCGAAGTCTATCCCACCTGGGTAGGCCATGCAGTTTACAGCGCTCCCCTGCCACGGCGGGCCAGCCGCGCCTGTACGGCGGCAAAGTCGGCGCGGGAGACAAGCCCCTCATGGGTACCTGGCACCACGATCCATTGCGACCGCGGCAGCCGCACGCTGCGGGCAGACTTGTAGCTGACTTTGCGGCGGCGGCCCTGCTCTAAATCGCCTGCGTAGGTACGGTTGGTCAGCATCTGGTGCAGGGTGGCGCGGCTCCACTGGCCGCTGCCGGTGTGGGCCGGTCCGCCGTGCTGCTGGCGGTAGACGCTGGGCGGCGGGACGCCCTCGGCGTTTAAAATATGGGCGATGCGCGCGGTGCCGTACCCTTGCAGATACAGCGCAAAGATGTGCCGCACCACGGCGGCAGCTTCGGGGTCAGGCAGCAGGCGGCTGTGGTCGGCGGGGTCTTTGCAGTAGCCGTACAGCGCAAAGGTGGCGATGTAATCCCCCTGCCACCGCTTATGCGTCAGCACCGAGCGCACATTGTCGGACAGATCCTCAAGATACCACTCGTTGATAAGCCCGTTGATTTGCCGGGCTTTTTTCCCGGCACGGTCCTGGGTATCCACGTGGTCCACCACGGCGATGAAGCGGATGCCCCACTCAGCAAATTTGCCGTGGAGGTACTTTTCCACCAGCTCCATATCACGGGTAAAGCGGGATTGCGTTTTGGCTAAAATCACGTCAAATTCCCGCCGTTCGGCCGCCGCCAGCATCTGGTTGAACGCCGGACGGCGCCGGTCGGCGCCGGAGTAGTCCTCGTCGATGTAGACTTCCTGCACGGTGTAGCCGTGCTCAGCCGCATAGCGTAACAGCATCGAGCGCTGGTTCTGTATGCTCTCGGATTCGGGCCCGGTTTTGGCCGCGTCCTCCTTGCTAAGGCGGCAGTAGATGGCAGCTTTTATGCGGCATCCCCCCTTCGCCTAAATATATGCGGTACATACAAAAAAGGCTCCCTCTGTGAGACAGACTCCCCCGATACGGGAGCGTTGTCGCCGAAGGTGAGCTGCATTCCCGATACAGAATACACGCACAAACGAAACGATTTTCCGAAATTGGCCTAAAAGGGTGACGATTGGAAAAAAAGAACGGCACACCGGTCAGGGTGTACCGTACGAGCTATGAAATTAGTGCCCCTCTTTGTCGATCATCTTGCGGATGGCATCGATGGCGACGCGGATGGCGAGGTCGGTATCGTGTACCTGGGCATTGGGCAGGCCCTTTTTGGCGCGCTCCTGGTTGGCGACCACCAGGAACAGCGAGCCGACCCGCACGCGGCGGTAAGCGCCGGCAATGAACAGCGCGGCGGACTCCATCTCCGACGCGATGCAGCCCATGCGCAGCCAGGCTTCCCACTTGTTCAGCAGCTCGTAAGAGACGGGGTGTTTTTCGGGCTGGTGCTGGCCGTAGAAGGAATCCTTGCACTCCACCACGCCGGTGTGGTAGGTAACGCCTACGTCCCTGGCGGCGTCCACCAGGGCGTTGGTCACGCCGAAATCAGGCACGGCAGGGTACTCGATGGGCGCGTACTCGCGGCTGGTGCCCTCCATGCGGATCGCGCCGGTGGCAATCACGACGTCACCGCCGCAGACATCCTCCTGCATGCCGCCGCAGGTGCCTACGCGGATGAAAGTGTCAGCCCCGCAGTTGGTCAGCTCTTCCAGCGCGATGGAAGCGGACGGGCCGCCGATGCCGGTGCTGGTAACGCTGACGGGTACGCCGTTGAGGGTGCCAGTGTAAGTAACGAACTCGCGGCTGTCAGCCACCAGACGAGGGTTATCAAAATATTTGGCAATTTTGGCGCAGCGCTTGGGGTCGCCGGGCAGAAGCACATAGCGGCCCACATCGCCGGGACCCAGCCCGACATGATACTGCTTGCCGCTGCCTTCAGTATAATCGACCATAGGTTTCAACCTCCTGAATAGATATTTGAGTATATTATACAGCGTTTTGGGGGAGGTTGCAACCAATTAAATATAGAAGAACACAGGTGTGAAATGGATAGTGTTTTTCTTCTATCAGATATTCAAGCGAGATTTCCCGCTTGCGGCGGCTCCGTATGCTCCGGGCTGCGTCTATGGCAGCGTGGCGAATAACAGTCTTGCAAAAGGCATCGTGTGTATGCCGGATATGTTCTTGATACTTTTCGTGTTCGGTCATGGAAAATCCCCCTTTCTGAATAATGGCAGAGGGCGGCAGCATCTTGTGCTGTCGCCCTCTTGATTACCGAACAGCAAAGACGGGCGGGGCTGTCAACGGCGGCGCATTTCCGCCGTTCATCTTGACCGTTGACAGGCTCGGCTGGGTTTGCTATCTGCTCACGGCAATTCACTCTCATTGATAGGAATTGCTTCAAGTTCCGTATTCAAATTGTTCCAATAAGAGCCAATATCCGCACTTGTGAAATACTTAAAACCGCCTGCTTCTGACTTCAATTCGCCGTTTTTAACTCCATAGCAGGCGTAAATCAAATCGTAGCTTGTTCCATCTGAGAGGTTAAATCTAAAGCTGGTCACATCTGCTCCGGCAGTTTCCTCAGTTGTTTTGTCTTTTAAGGATAAGCCCTTGAACTTATCATACAGGGTCTTTATATCATTTTCAGCAACGACTACTTTCTTTTCTGCTGATGCAGGCACTCCGTCATAGTGGTACATTTCAACGCTTTCGACATCTTCAACCTCAAATGGGAAGTCGATTTTGACAGGCGCATAAGCAATGTTTATAGGTAACAGAAAGAGAGCTGTAAAAATTGCAATGATACAAAGAGCGATGGAAACGAGAACAGCAATCGTTATCTTTTTTCTGCCTCTCTGCTTTTCTTTTGCCTCATGGCGCATAATAACGCTTTCGCTTTCTTCGTGAAGAACATCTTCGTTCGTGTGAGAAAGCAATTTCTGATAAATTGCGTTACAGTCAGCACAGGCGTTCAAATGCTCTTTTACCATCTCTGCGCTTGCTTCGCTGCAAGCACCGTCAACATACAGCGGAAGAATATCTCGAATAATATCGCATTGTTTACTCATGCTTTTCATCCATCCTTTCTTGAATTTTTAGCTTTGCACGATGATAAGTAACTCTCGCCCATGATTCTGTTTTTCCAAAAATTGCAGCGATTTGTGAAAAAGATAGTTCCCCGAATACGCGAAGCTGAAAGACTTCTTTGTATGGTTCTTCCAAACGGTGAAGAACGAGGTGTATGCGGAACGTCATGTCAGAATCTGCAACTGAGTTCTCAACATTTTCATTTGATGGCAAGTCATTGATTTCACTCACATCAGCTACTCGCTGACGGCTTCGCATTTCATCATGGTAAAGATTTTTTGCTATGGAGCAAAGCCATGTCAATTCATCTGACTTACCTTTGAATTGTGATGTTGTAGAAACAGCCTTATAGAATGTGTTCTGCGTGATTTCCTCTGCTATCTCACGATTTTTGGCAAGAGAAATAGTATACGAGTATACCTGTAAATAGTAGGCTTTATAGAGCTTTTCATAGTCCATACTTGTCATCACCTCCTTCAGCTTCATAGGTTAGACGGAGAAAGCGGAATTTCGTTACAAAGAAGTTTGAAATTTTTATACCTTTACGCTACTCTTGCTTTCTGCGGACTATTGGTAGACGCGCATTAACGGCAAGCAAAGAGATTGCTGTGTCAGCTTGATATGTTCAAATGCTAATTAAGTATAGCATACAGCTATGAATTTTTCTATTGCGTTCCCCTGACTTCGGAATAGTGGCAGGGCTGGCTGTCTTTGTTTTGCTTTGTGCTTCTCTACCGTACATGAGCATTAGCGCAGGGGATGTTCCCAGCAGAATACACGGCCAGAGGAGCTTCCCATGAAAGCGAATATTCCGCAGGCGAAGCCGCAGAACGCTTTTGCCTGTGCAGAGATAGCGGATGACAAAACCGGCGGACACACCCTGTGAGAGGATGGTCGCCAGGGTCGCGCCCTGAACACCCATATGAAAACCGTTTATGAATAGCGCATCCAGCACAATGTTCGTCACGGCGCCCACAGCTACATTATAGGGCGGAAACAGGGAAAGCGGAAGATAGGGGGCAGTTTATGAGTTGCTCATAAATTTCATAGTGACACCGATTTGTTTCCTGTACATAGGGGGCCTTTTTAGCGGTCCCCTTGCTTTTGCCCCGTACCTATGCTACAATAACGCGAGTATGCGAAAAAAGGAAAGGAAAATCCTCCGACCATGGACGAAAAAATGTCATCCTCCGGCACCACGGACCTGACCACCGGACGGCCGCTTTGGCGTATTCTGGTGTTTGCGCTGCCGCTGGTGCTGGGCACGGTGTTCCAGCAGCTGTACAGCTTTGCCGATACAGTCATCGTGGGCCGCTGCCTGGGCACCGACGCACTGGCTGCTGTGGGCAGCACCTACTCGCTGAACTTTTTGATTTTGGGCTTCATCCAGGGCGCGTGTGTCGGCTTCGGCATCCCGGTGGCTGAGGCCTTCGGCGCGAAAAACCGGGACGACCTGCACCGCTACCTGGCCAACGGCGCGTGGCTCTGCGTGGCGATAAGCGTGGTGTTTACGATTTTAACTACCCTGCTGGCCGCGCCGCTGCTGCAGCTCATTCACACGCCGGACGATATTTTTGCGGACGCCGTCAAGTACATCCGGGTCATCTTTCTGGGCATCCCGGCCACGGTGCTGTACAACTACTCGGCCAGCGTGCTGCGGTCGCTGGGCGATTCCAAGCATCCGTTCTACTTTTTACTGGGGGCCAGCATTATAAACATCGGGCTGGACTGGGCGCTCATCGTGCCGGTGGGCATGGGCGTGGACGGCGCGGCGCTGGCCACCGTCGTCAGCCAGCTGCTCAGCGGCCTGCTCTGCACCTGGTGGTTCTTCGCCAAGGTGGAGGGCATCCGGTTTACCAAAGAGAACACCCGCCTCTCCCCTGCCCACTGCAAGCGGCTGGCGGTCATCGGCCTGCCCATGGGGTTTGAGTATTCGGTCTCCGCTATCGGCGCGGTCATCATGCAGGACGCCATCAACCTGATGGGCAGCGTGGTGGTGGCCGCCCAGACGGCGGGCGAAAAAATTCGCCAGATGTTCACCCTGCCGATGGAAAGCGTGGGCATGGCCATGGCCACCTACGTGGGCCAGAACCACGGCGCGGGCCGCAACGACCGCATCAAACAGGGCATCCGGGACGGCTGCCTCATTCAAATTGTGTACAGCATCGCCGCCTGGTTTGTCATCTGGCTTATCAAACCCTTTGCCGTCGGCCTGGTGCTGGGCGATGCCGACCCGGCCGTAACGGCGGGGGCGCTGGACTATCTGGCGGTCATCAGCACGCTGTTTGTGATCCTGGGCTTCCTGATGATCTTCCGCAACACGCTGCAAGGTTTGGGCTACAGCACCATGGCGGTCATCTCCGGCGTGGGTGAGCTGATCGGCCGCAGCTTTGGCGGCTGGCTGGCCCTGCATGGGCTGGGCTTTTTGGGCATCAGCCTGGCCAACCCCATCGCCTGGGGCTTTGCGCTGTGCTACTGCGCGTTTATGGTAACGCGGATGCTGCGCAAAGAGGATAAGCAGGCGGCAAAATAAGTGATAAAGGCTCCCCTCAAGGGGAGCCTTTGCATCCACCGCACCTATTTTGCACTGCCCAAAAACTACTTTTTGGCCCCTTATATACTATAAAACTAGAAAAACACCCCAGTGTTTTTAACTGCTTATAACTGTTTTTACAGTTATAAAAACAGTTAAATATAACTTAGATATGTAATTTATATAACTGTTTATCTAGTTTTGCAGTTATATAAAGGGGCGAATACACCCCCTGCAAACACTGCACCGCAAAAAATATGCGCCCTGCCAGTTACGGCAAGGCGCTTTTGTTTTGCTTAGGGGCTTATCAGCCTTATTCTTTGGTGGGGCGGACCTTCTCGGCAATCAGGCAGAGTACCACGGTCAGCACCATGTCCGGCAGGGTGTAGCCTACCGGCGTGTCCACGCCCATCAGCAGGCGGTAGGCGATGAAGCCCACCAGCCAGATGACCAGGTTGCGTGCATCGGCCGCTACGGCAAAGCGGTCGCGCTTTAAGATAAAGTGGTCAGCGATCTGCACCGCAATCATCGGCGCAAAGACCGAGCCGATCAGGTACAAGAAGCCGGTGATGTCGTCCATCGGGAAGAGGATGGCCCCGGCCACGCCGATGACCGTCACCACGATAGCGGTCTTTTTGCCGTTCAGTTTGGGGGTCAGGCTCTCGGCCGAGATGCCCGCCGACCAGGCGTCCAGAAACGTGGTGGTCACGGTGGAGAACACCAGAATCACCAGCGCGGCAATGCCCAGCCCGGCCTTGACCATGATGACGGCAATGTCATACTCGCCGGTGAAAATCGCCGCGCCCATGCCGATGACGTACATCCAGCAGGACACCAGCCCGTAGACGATGACGCTGACCCAGGTGGCCTGGGTGGGCTTCTCGGCATCGCGGGTATAGTCGCTGATCAGCGGCAGCCAGGACAGGGGCATTGCCACGGCCAGCTCCACCGCTGCGCCAAAGGTCAGGCTCTCACCGTCCACAGCGGGCATCACATTGCCGGAGAAGAAGATGACCTTACACAGCACCAGCGTGAGGATAAACAGCGCGGCCATCGTGATTTTGTTGATCCAGCCCAGGTCGGTGATGCCCACGGCGATCCACAGAATAATCAGTGCGCCGATGACCAGGCACCACACCCAGCGGCCAATGTCGAAAATGCCGCCCACAGCCAGTGCGCCATCGTAAATCATGATGGCCGTCCAGCCCACCAGCTGCAGCACGTTTAAAAAGGCAAACAGCAGGCCGCCCTTCTGGCCAAAGCTCATCTTGACGGTCTCCATGGCGCTGCGGCCGGTGCGCCCGCCGATAAGGCCCGCCAGCAGCATCATGGCACAGCCGATGATGTGGCCGATGAGAATGGCGGCAAAGCCCTTGGCCATGCCAAGCGGCGCAAACGAGGTGCCGGTCAGAATTTCGGCCAGGGACACGCCCGCGCCGAACCAGATCAAACCGTTCTGAAAGGTAGAAGTCTTTTTCACTGCACGAACTCACCTTTCAGCTCAAACATGTGGTCCATGGGGCCGGAGCCTTTCCCTAAGTCCAGCATGGCGGCCAGTGCGCCGGAAATGTAGGCTTTGGCACGCTCCACCGAGGTATCCAGGTCGTACCCCTTGGCCAGGTTGGAGGCAATGGCGCTGGACAGGGTGCAGCCGGTGCCGTGGGTGTTGGGGTTATGGATGCGCTTGCCCCGGAACCACTTGCCGGTGCCGCCCTGCCACAGCAGGTCGTCGGCATCGTTGATCTGGTGGCCGCCCTTGCACAGCACGGCGCAGCCGTACTTCTCGCTGATGACCCTGGCGGCGGCCTCCATGCCGGCGGCGTCGGTGATGGTCATGCCGGCGAGGATCTCGGCCTCCGGGATGTTGGGGGTCAGCACTTCGGCCAGGGGCAGCAGCTCGGCGGTCAGGGCCGCCACGGCGTCATCCCGCAGCAGCTTGGCGCCGGAGGTGGCTACCATCACGGGGTCGACCACGATGTGCTTGGCCTTGTAAAAGCGCAGCCGCTCGGAAATCGTAGCGATCAGCTCTGCCGAGGATACCATGCCGATCTTGACGGCATCGGGGTAGATGTCGGTAAAGACGGCGTCCAGCTGCTCCGAGAGGAACTTGGGGGTCGTCTCAAAAATGTCGGTTACGCCGGTGGTGTTCTGGGCGGTCAGGGCGGTGACAGCGCTCATGGCAAAAACGCCGTTGGCGGTCATCGTCTTGATGTCAGCCTGGATACCGGCGCCTCCGCTGGAATCACTGCCAGCAATGGTCAATGCTGTTTTCATCGTAGATACTTCCTTTCTTATATGCACAGCAAGGTTTTGTAACGCGGCGCAAGGTGGTGCCCCCAATGCACCGCGGGGGAGTTTGCCCAAACAAAAACGCGGATATGCCGGCGAAGACATATCCGCGTACTAACTCAAACGAGCAGGCGTCAAGGTATCTCCCTACGTTGGCATTATCCAAATCAGGTTACGGGTCAGGGCGCAACAGCCCACTCTCAGCCTGCTTAGTGCAAGCTCCCCCTTGTGAACCTATCTACTATACCACGCTTCGCCCCGCTTTGCAAGGCCGCTATAAAAATCTATAGTAACTTATTGTAGGTGTTACAATGATGGAAAACGGCGCGGCAATTCAAATTTGCAGCTACAGCGATAAAGGGTAAAAGTGCAGGTCACCGGATTTTTTCGGCGGCCTGCTTTTCATCTGCGGCAAAAGGCGATATAATGGGAACAGGGAAAGTATTTTTTTGCAAAATGGAGGGACGTATTATGTCGCTGGAAAAAGCAAAGAAGTATCTGGAAAGCAAAGGCTGCCTGAACTGGAAGGAGTGTGCAACGCCCAGGGCTGGGTGAATGTGTGCAAAACGCCGGAAGGCTGAAATGATACGACACACTGCATTGTAGGGGCGGATGCTTGCATCGACCCCTACAGTGTAACGGGAATGAATCATTAAAATTCTATAAAAAGGAGTCCCCTTATGTTCCGTAAAATACGCCGCTTTAAGCAGGAAATGCCTGCCGAGGAATGTCGCGAACTGCTCAAAACCCAGGTGCGGGGCGTGCTGTCCCTGCTGGGGGCCGACGGCTACCCCTACGGCCTGCCCATCGACTACTGGTATAACGAGGCCGACGGCAAGCTCTACTTCCACGGCGCGAAAGAGGGCCACAAGATCGACGCCATCCGCGCCTGCGATAAGGCATCCTTTTGCATCCACGACGAGGGCGTGCGCATGGACGGCGAATGGCCGCTGCACTTCCGCAGTGTTATCGTGTTTGGCCGCATTGCGCCGGTAACGGACGAAGCCGCCACCGCGCTGGCCTGCAAAGAACTCAGCCGCAAATTCACCCCGGACGACGAATATTTTAACAAAGAGTACGCCGCCGCCAAGGACCGTGTGCTCTGCCTGGCGCTGACGCCGGAGCACATCACCGGCAAGCGCATCAAGGAGAACTGAGCATGCCTAAACAAAAACAGCCCACCGCCCTGGCCGTCGCCCAGGAGGCCGCCATCCTGACCGTGGCGGTGGCTATCATCGCGGCGGCGGTCTACTTTTTCCTGGTGCCAAGCCATGCGTCGGTCAGCAGCATTTCGGGTTTGGGCATCGTGCTGTCCAACTTTGTGCCGCTGCCGCTGTCTGCCATCACGATGATCTTGAACGTGGTGCTGCTCATCATCGGCTTTTTCACCTGCGGACGGGAGTTTGGGGCCAAAACGGTCTACACCAGCATCCTGCTGCCGGCATTCATCGGCCTGTTTGAGCGGCTCTTCCCCGACATCGGCTCGCTGACCGACAGCCAGGAATTGGACGTGCTGTGCTACATTCTGGTGGTCAGCGTGGGGCTGAGTATCCTGTTCAACCGCAACGCGTCCTCCGGCGGGCTGGACATCGTGGCCAAGATCATGAACAAGTACCTGCACATCGAGCTGGGCCGGGCTATGTCGCTCTCCGGCATGTGCGTGGCGCTGTCGGCCGCGCTGGTCTACGATAAAAAGACCGTGGTGCTCAGCGTGCTGGGCACCTACTTCAACGGGCTGGTGCTGGACCACTTTATTTTTGACCACAATATCAAGCGCCGCGTCTGCATCATCACCCAAAAAGAGGAAGAACTCCGCCATTTCATCCTAACCGACCTGCACAGCGGGGCCACGGTGTATGAATCCTACGGTGCCTACAACATGGAAAAACGTCGCGAGATCATCACCATCGTGGACAAGGGCGAGTACCAGAAGCTGATGGACTTCATGAACCGCGAAGACCCCCGGGCGTTCATCACCGTGTACACGGTATCGGACATGCGCTACCAGCCGAAACCCTAAAAAGCCAAAGAACAAGCCCGCCAGCTGTTTTGCTGGCGGGCTTTTCTGTATGTGCTTCATTCCCCAAACACCTTGGTGTAGTCGGCCTTGAACTTCTCAATGCCGGCATCGGTCAGGGGGTGGTGGAGCATCTGCTCGATGACCTTATAGGGCACCGTGGCGATGTCCGCACCGGCCAGGGCGCAGTCCGTCACATGGATGGGATTGCGCACGCTGGCGGCGATGATCTGCGTCTCAATGTCCGGGTAGTTCAGGAACATATCGTGGATGGTCTCCACCAGCTCAATGCCAGGCTGGCCGATGTCATCCAGCCGCCCCAAAAACGGGCTGACGTAAGTGGCTCCGGCGCGGGCGGCCAGCAAGGCCTGGTTGGCGCTGAAGATCAGCGTGCAGTTGGTGGGGATACCCTCGGCCGACAGCACCTTGATGGCCTTGAGGCCCTCGGCGGTCATGGGGATCTTCACGACCATGTGGGCGGGGTCCAGCGCGTAGATGGCGCGGCCCTCGGCAATCATGCCCTCGGCATCGGCGGTGGTGGCCTTCACCTCGCCGGAGATGGGGCCATCCACGATGGTGGCGATCTCGGCCAGGGTCTCGGCGTAGTCGCGGCCCTCCTTAGCAATCAGGCTGGGGTTGGTAGTGACACCGGCGATAATGCCCATGTCGTTGGCCTTGCGGATCTCCTCTACATTGGCAGTGTCAATGAAAAATTTCATGGTATGGTTCCTCCTTTATTTACTATATTGTTGTGGTTATTGCAGGGGCGCCCGCGGGCCCGCAATGCGAGCATCGGCCCCTACGGTACGCCTTATTTTTTCTGTCCATAATACGCATTGGGTCCGTGCTTGCGCATAAAATGCTTGTCCAATACATGTTGGGGCGCAGGCTGGGCGCCGGGGTCGATGGTCAGGGTCAAAACGGCCATCTTGGCCACCTCCTCCAACACGGCGGCGTGGTAGACGGCCTCGGCGGCATCCTTGCCCCAGGTAAACGGCCCGTGGCTGGCGCACAGCACGGCGGGCACATGCACCGGGTCGATGCCGCGCCGGGCGAAGGTCTCCAGAATCACCTTGCCGGTGTTCCGCTCGTAATCCTCGTCAATTTCTTCGGGCGTCAGCTCCCGCGTGCAGGGCACCGGGCCGTAAAAATAATCGGCGTGGGTGGTGCCAAAGGCGGGTAGGTCCCGCCGCGCCTGGGCGAAGGCCACCGCGTAGGTGGAGTGGGTATGCACGATGCCCCCCAGCTGCGGGTAGGCCTTGTACAGCTCCAGATGGGTCTTGGTGTCGCTGCTGGGGTTCAGCCCGCCCTCGACCTTGCGGCCGTCCAGGTCCAGCACCACCAGCTTGTCCGGGGTCAGCTCCTCATACGCCACACCCGACGGTTTGATGACCACCAGCCCGGCCTTGCGGTCGATGCCCGAGACATTGCCCCAGGTGTAGGTCACCAGCCCCCGGCGGGGCAATTCCATGTTTGCCGCATAAACCTGTTGTTTCAGTTCTTCCAGCATAGGCTCGACCTTTCCGCGTGTTGGGCTGTTTCTTTGCCCCTATTATACCAGCAGTTGCGCAAAGTTTCCAGCCCCTTTTTATTCCCGCCAAAATCTGCTATAATAGGCCCAAAACGGATAAAGAGAGGAACACACTATGCAGGAAGAAGCCTTGCAGGGCAACGAGAACATCGAGCAGGCCATTGCCGCCTTACAGCAAAACGCCACCCCGGAGCTGCTGGCCCACGCGCTGACGGCCATCCGCCGCCGCATCCGGGAAAACGGCCAGTTTGTGGTAGCCGTGGAGCCCAACCCCGGCACCACCCAGATGAGCTTAAAAGTCGTGCAGACCCCCGACGGCCGCGCCTGGTGGTACGCCTTTACCAGCTTTGAGGAGGAAATGCGGGGCGCAGAACAGGTGCAGTCCACCTTTATGGCGGACATTGGAAAATTGTTGGAAACCGCCCTGACCGTGCCCGAGATCGAGGGCATCATCCTGAACCCCTGGCACCGCACCCTGATGCTGGATAAGACCTTGATCCAGATCATTCTGCCGGAAAGCCCGGTGGTAAGCTGAGGACGCGCCGATGAAGATTCTGGTAAGCGCCTGCCTGCTGGGCGAAAACTGCAAATACAGCGGCGGCAACAATTACAGCGAAAAAGCAGCGGCCTTTGTGCAGGGACATGAGGTCATCCCCGTCTGCCCTGAGGTACTGGGCGGCCTGTCGGTTCCCCGCACCCCGGCGGAGATCGTAAACGGAGAGGTCGTTACGAAGGACGGCGTCAGTGTGGATGCGGCATTCCGCGCCGGTGCGGCTAGAGCGTTGGCCATTGCCAAAGAAAACGGTGTGGAACTCGCCATCCTGCAGCCGCGCAGCCCCAGTTGCG
This sequence comes from Oscillospiraceae bacterium, assembly GCA_025758045.1. Taxonomy (NCBI): domain Bacteria; kingdom Bacillati; phylum Bacillota; class Clostridia; order Eubacteriales; family Oscillospiraceae; species Oscillospiraceae bacterium. Next base: position 241,629 of record CP107208.1, read on the forward strand.
GTGCTGCCGAAGTATACGATGGAACCTTCACCGGCAGAAAGATCCCCGGCCAGGGCGTATTTGCGGCCCTGCTGCGGGAAAACGGCATCCCCGTGCGGGATGCAGATACTTTAGGCAATACCGCACAATTCTAAGTGCCGATGCGGCGAGCGAGAAGTACAAGCTGCTAAGCAAAAAGCGCAGATAATACTGGATGTATTATCGAGCATTTTTGCGACGCAGATTGTGCTCCGCAGCCGCAGCAGCGGTGCTTAAGCTGTAAAGCGGGAATTGTGCGGTGTTGCCTTTATAATAAACTTGTCGAAATACGTAAAACAGCCCCGACTGTCTGCCCTACCTGGCCGGAACAGGCACTCCGCGCGAATATTCTCGCGCAGATCAGCCTTGCGCTTAACCGCATCTGGACCGAGTGGTATCCCAGCCGGGGCTATAGTTTTAATATCACCGGCTCGCCGGGTGTCGACCAGGCCTACGTTTCGGGCCGCACGGTGTTTGCGGTGATGGAAAAACTGACCGCCGAACTGTTCAACACCTACGTGCGCCGCAGCGGCGACCGGGAACCCTACTACACCGAGTATTGCGACGGCAAAACCGTCACCTGCCCGGGCATGAAGCAGTGGGGCACCGTCGACCGCGCCAAAGAGGGCAAAAACGCCCTGCAAATTCTGCGCTACTACTACGGCAGCCGGGTGGAGTTGGTCACCACCAATAACATCGCCAGCATCCCCTCCAGCTATCCCGGCAGCCCCCTGCGGCGGGGCAGCACCGGCACCAATGTGCGCATCATCCAGCGGCAGCTTTCCCGCATTGCCAAGGATTACCCGTTCTTCGGCAAGCCCACCGTGAACGGCATATTTGATGAGACCACCGAAAATGTGGTGAAAAAATTCCAGAAGCAGTTCAGCCTGACGGCGGACGGCGTGGTGGGCAAAAGCACCTGGTTCAAAATCAGCTATATCTACGTCAGCGTCAAGAACCTGGCGGAGCTGACCAGCGAGGGCGAGACCGCCGACGGCACTCAGAGCACCGGCGGCTGGCCCGGCACCACCCTGCGGCGCGGCAGCACCGGCAGCAATGTGGAGCAGGTGCAGTTTTGGCTGTCCGACCTGGCCCAGTTTGACAGCAGCCTGCCCGCCGTGACGGTGGATGGCAGCTACGGCGCAGCCACCGAGCGGGCGGTGAAAGTCTTTCAGCAAAAGCAAAGCCTGACAGCGGACGGTGTGGTGGGACAGACGACCTGGAATGCCCTGTATGCCGCCTGGCTGGAAGCCCAAAGTGACCTGGGCGGCACCGCCTGGCCCGGCACTGCCCTGCGGCGGGGCAGCACCGGCATGGAAGTGCGGCTGGTGCAGTTCTGGTTGCGGCTGGCAGCGGACAACTACAGCGGCCTGTCCCACGTGACCGTGGACGGCAGCTATGGCCCAGCCACCGTCAGGGCGGTGACGGCGTTCCAGAACCGGTTCTCGCTGGCGGCGGACGGCGTGACCGGGCGCAGCACCTGGAACAAATTAAAGGAAGTCGCCCTGGCCGTGGCCAACAAAATTGTGGACTACGGCGTAGCGCCCGGCCAGTTCACCGCCACGGTGCGCCAGGGCAGCAGCGGCACCGCTGTGCGGGCCGTGCAGTTCTACCTGCGGCGGCTGGCGGCCTATTACAGCGATGTGCCCACCGTGACGGTGGACGGCACCTTTGGCGCGGCGACCACCCGCGCGGTGCGTGCCTGGCAGGAGCGGGCGGGCCTGACCGTGGACGGTACCGTCGGCCGCCTGACCTGGCAGAGCATCTACGACGCTGTGCAGGCCTTGGAGACCAGCGGCCCTGTGGTACGGGTGGTGGGTCTTACCGCCCCCACCGAAACGCTGAGACCCGGCGACAGCGGCCCGGAAATATTGCAGCTGAACCGGCTGCTGCTGTTCCTGAACCAATGGATACCCGAGATCAACTTTTTGGCCGGCACCGAGCCGTCCGATACCTTTGACTCGGAGCTGGAGATCGCCGTGCGCAGTGCCCAGCGCTACTTTGGGCTGGCGGAGACAGGCGAGGTGACGCCCGCAACCTGGACCATTTTCCGCGATGCCGCTTTGACGCTGCTGGCCGTGACCCCCGCCGCGGCCGGGCCGGAACCGGGCGGCGAGTGGCCTGCCTCGGCCCTGGCATTGGGCAGCGCAGGCCCGGCGGTATTGCAGGTGCAGCAGTGGCTCAACCTCATCGCCGCCGTGAACCAGGGGGCAAACTTTGTCCCCGAGACCGGTGTATTTGACGAAGCTACGCAATCGGCGCTGGAAAGCTACCAGCTCACCGCCGGCCTGCAGCCCTTGGGCGTGGTGGACGCCGACACCTGGGAAAGCCTGCGCCTGGCCGCCCAGGGCATTTGCCGCAAGTGCCGGAACGAGGAGGGATAACTATGGCAAAACTGTTCGTGTACGATGCCTTCAACAACCGCTTCTACACCTATGACCTGAACGAGAATGACCCCATGCCATACAGCTACGGCAGCACGCTGAAATTGCGGGAATTCCGCGGTTCCAGCGGGGCCAATGTGCTGTGGACCACCACCGCCGCCATGGAGGCCTGGAACCTGACCCGCCGCACCTACGGCAAATCCATCCCGGTGGGCTACGCCTTCAAGCGCATCTGGGAGGGTGGCCACGGCACCACCAGCCAGCACTACGCGGGCGTGGCCTTTGACGTAGGCCAAAGCAGCGGCGCGGACGCCCGCAAGGCCATCTACAATGCCGCTGTCGCCACCAAGGCGTGGGGCTATGTGGAGCCGCTCTCGATGACGCCGACCTGGGTGCACTTTGACCGCCGCTACGGCAAACCCGCCTGCGCCAAAACTACGGCAGGCTACCCTACGGTACGCCGCGGCAACCGCAGCACCTATGTGCTGGTGCTGCAGGACGCCTTGAACGCCCTGGGTTACACCACCGGCACGCTGGACGGCGTGTTCGGCGCCAGGACCGAGACCGCCCTGAAAGGTGTGCAGCGCCGCTTTGGCCTGACGGCAGACGGAGTCTGCGGATGCAACAGCTGGAAAAAGATCACCGAGGCCGTCGTCGGCATCGGCCGCACCTCGACCGTGATTGATAAATAAAGCAGGGTCTGGTATACTAAAGGCAATACCGCACAATTCCCGCCTGACGGCTTAAGCACCGCTCCGGCGGATCTCCGCGCCAAGAGCCGCCGCAAAGCGTCGGTTGCGCTCCGAAGCGCCTCGCTGCGGCTCGGTGTGCGGCACGGCAACTGCGTTGCCAAAATGCTCGATAATGTCGGGTTGCGGTACCCGCATCGTGCTTCGGGGACAAAAGCCCCTCGCACTCTGCGACCGCTGCCCCTGCTTCGGTTCGCTGTATCCGCCACCGGCGGCGCTCACCTTTGCAGCACAAAGTATTATCTGCGCTTTTGGCTTAGCAGCTGCCGCACCTCGCTCGCCGTATCGGCACTTAGAATTATGCGGTATTGCCTAAAAGTACAGCCGCAGCCTTATGCCTGCCCGGCAGGGCGCGGCAAAGACAAGAAGCAAGGATGTGTTGGGAATGGATATGATGGAGTTTCTGCGCACGCGCCGCACCTACCGCCGGTTCGAGCAGCGCCCCGTGGCGCCTGAAATTCTGCAGGAGTGTGTGGACGTCGCCCGCATCGCCAGCTGCGGCGCCAACCGCCAGACGGTGAAGTATATCATCGTGCAAAGCCCCGAAGCTGTGGCCGCCGTGCAGCCGCTGGTACACTGGGCCGCCTATCTGCCCCGGGAGCAGGGCAACCCCAAGGCCGACGAGGTGCCGACGGCGTTTATCGCCGTATTACAGGATGAAAACCTGCCCGGTGCCAATGATATGGACGCGGGCCTTGCCCTGGGCAGCCTGACCGCTGCCGCCTGGGCCCACGGTGTGGGCAGTTGCATCATGGGGGCCATCGATCGTCTGGCCCTGACAAAGCTGCTGGCTCTGCCAGAAAAGATGCGCCTGTGCTGCATGGTTGCCCTGGGTTACCCCACCCACAAGAGCCACTTGGTGGAAATGCAGAACGGCAGCGTAAAATACTACCTGGATGAGGCCGGCGACTACTGCGTCCCCAAGCGCCCGCTGAGCAAAGTTTTGCTGAAAACGCTGTAATAAGAAAAAACCGCAGTTGAAAAATAAAAAGTCCAGAACTGTTGGCTGAACCAGCCACACAGTTCTGGATTTTTTGGTTATAGGAATGAGTATGACAAACTGGAAGTTATTGGCTTGGCAATGCAAAATACAGCATCCGTCTTTATTTGTTTTCTTTGATTACTCTGCAGGGATTTCCCACTGCAATTACATTGTCGGGAATGTCTTTCGTTACAACGCTGCCCGCTCCGATTACGACATTATTTCCAATCGTAACGCCGGGCAGAATAATAGCGCCGCCGCCAATCCAGACATTGTCGCCGATAATAACGGGCGCCGTTTTGGTTTTACAAAACTCAAACGAGCCATCCGCTTTCGGTTCACCAAAACGCTCCACCGCATTTGTCGGATGAAATGCCGTATAAATCTGCACATTGGGTGCAATTAAGGCATTATCCCCGATACGAATTATATTGTCATCCAAAAAAGTGCAATTCATATTTACTTCGCAGTTATTCCCGAAATAAATATTGTTTCCATAATCTACATAGAACGGTGCGGTAATCCACAGGTTTTTACCTTTTCCGCCAAGAAGCTCATTCAGAATTCTTTCTTTTTCTGCGGCATCTAAGGAATCGGTTTGATTATAATTTCTTGCCAAATCCTTGGCTTTATGCCACTGTGTCAACAGCTCGGCATCACCACAGTCATAAAGCTGACCTGCCAGCATTTTTTCTCTTTCAGTCATACTTACCTCCTCAAATTTCGATTGTTCGAGCTTTTCAAGTACTAACGTACTTAATTCTGTTCAATAAGTGATTTATAGTAGTTACCAAAGTCAGCAAGTGAATTAACAATCGGAAGCATTTTTGTTCCGAGTTCCGTTAATCCGTATTCGACTCTCGGTGGCTGCTCATGGTAATCGTGGCGATATGCCAGTCCATCACTCATCATTTGTCTTAAACTATCTGTCAAAACCTTTTGTGAAATGCCATCTATACTTCGTTGCAGCTCATTGAATCTCCATGGACGCTCTTTCAAGTTACGCAAAATCAGCAGTTTCCATTTTCCACCGATAAGAGATACTGCTGTTGCAACCGGGCATTCCGGCAATTCTTCTTTTGCGCGCATAATTCTCACCTCAGTGTCTAGTATAACACATTCGATTTTGAATGTACAGTTACAAAAAGGTGCGTACTTGTTTTTGTATGTGTATCACACTATACTAATACTTGGCAACCGGAAACCACAAATGAACTAGAGAGGTATTATTATGGCAAATTACACAAAAACAACGATTGGAAAGGAAAACCGAATTGAACTGCATGAAAAGTTGTCTTTAACAGGTGCAGAAATCAGCTTAAACGAACTTCCTGCAGGAGCAAATGTCCCATTTGTTCATTCTCATAAGGAAAACGAAGAAATCTATGGAATTCTTTCGGGTAATGGCAAAGCCATAATTGATGGAGAAGAAATCAGCCTTTCTACCGGAGATTGGCTGAAAATCGCACCTGCTGCAAAGCGTCAGCTTTTTGCATCTGATGTTTCCGGAATTACGTATATCTGCATTCAGGTAAAAGAAAATTCTCTGGAACATTTTACAGCAGAGGATGCCGTAATCGGCTAATTAAAAGTATTTATTTGCAAAAATGCACAGTTCCCGATAAGCTGGGAGCTGTGCATTTCTTTTTTCTTCAATTTTACAATTTCTCTATTTTTCAAACAAGAACTTCTCGATTTCAAATGGCGATAAATAAATCTCTCCACCATCATCAGTTTAATTTTCGTTTAGATTAACGATTTCTTTTTCCTGTATTCTCTGTCCCTCGGATTTCCTCATGATAGAAATAATCTACGATCACCGGATGTCCCTGCGGGACTCTGCCATAAGGCATTTCATTATCCACAAAGGGACAATCATACTTCTTAGCCATTTCCGCAGCTTTTACTTCAAGCACTTCAAAGTAGCTGCGGTTATGCTTGTTATAGATCTCATCGTAAAGCGGTACAAGATCAGGATATTTTTCGGCGATATAATCCATAATTGTCTTTTTGAAACCGCCTCGAAGATTGAGATTTTCGAGCCAGAACAGATCGCACTGATCCTTTACCCTCTCAAAGATTGCTTCAAAATTCGTGATACCGGGGAATACCGGAGATACGAAACAGACTGTACGGATACCTGCTTCATATACCTGCTTCATTGCAGCGATACGGCGCTCAATGCTAGAAGCAGAGTCCATATCGTTCTTGAAATTTTCATCTAGTGTGTTGATCGACCATGAAACGGTTACTCGTCCAAGCTTCTTCATCAGATCAATATCCCGTACCACAAGATCCGACTTTGTGCAGATCAGAATATCTGCGTCACTGCCGATCAGCTGCTCCAGAAGTTTTCTGGTATTCCCGAATTGCTCCTCCTGTGGATTGTAGCCATCTGTCACAGAACCGATGACCACCCGCTGTCCGGCATATTTCTTCGGATTCTTAATTTCCGGCCAATGCTTCACATCAAGGAAAGTGCCCCATTCCTCCTTGTGTCCGGTAAAGCGCTTCATAAAAGAAGCATAGCAATACTTGCAGGCGTGTGTACAGCCTACATATGGATTGACCGAGTAACCGCCTACAGGCAGACTGGACTTGGTCATGATGTTCTTTGTTTCCGCCTCATTAATGAGGATTCCATTTATTACTTCTGCCATGATCTCTGTACCTCTAACACTTTATTGAATTCATCCGGCATTTCCTGAATCATATTTTCATTCCCTATGATAGGGACAAGATCTTCCTTCATAAATACCGGAATGTCAAGCATATGCGCCTGATCTGTCAGAGACCATGCCCACTCCGGCTCCGTATGAACCTTCCTGCTCTGAACTCCAGTCATGGTGCCGACAACGATCCAGTTGATCCCGGAAAGATCAACTGAACCTGGATTGTCGAATAGCGGCTCAAAGGTAACATGATAGTGTTTTGCTCTGACATTTTCCCGTAGTGCGTCAATACGCCACAGTTCTGCTTTTCTAGTCACCGTAACACCAAACCATGCGTTTTCCAAATCTGTATCAAAATCCAGCAGATCTGGTCGCTTTGTAAGGAACAGGAACTGATGCTGTGGATTTTCACGGATTTTTTCAAATACCTCGTCTCTCCATTCTGACTTCCAGCCGGAAAGATCGCTCATGCCGGTAAGAAGAAAGTTCTGCGGACGTTTCTTTTCCATCATCTTGAGCTTACCCGGAAAGAATTCAGGGTCAGCAAAGTCATCAATCATATGCCAGCGTTTCACATTATTGCGGGCATAGCAATATGCACACCCCACTGTACATCCGATGACGATATTCATGTTTTGAATCTGATCTTTGATACAAATACTCATGATTTCTGCCACTCCTCAAGATTCTTTCTGATACGGTCGAGGCATTCCTCAAACTGGGTAATTTCTTCCTCCGAAAAACCTTTGTAGTAAATACTGCCCATTTTATCAGATACAGAATCGTATTTGTCTTTTAAGGCATGTGCTTTTTCAGTCAGAAACAGGAGTGTTTTCCTTTTGTCCGTTTCAGACTGAACACGTCTTATCAGCCCTTGATTTTCCATTCTTTCCAGCATCGTAGTAAGAGAAGTTATCGCTAATCCACATTTAATCGAGAGTGACCTGATTGAGATTCCATCTTCCTGCCACAGTACATAAAGAATACGCCCTTGGGCTCCGTTAAACGCATCAATATTCTTTTCGCTGAGAATCTTCTCAAAGATTCGATCTCCAAGTTGTTTTATTTTTGTGACAAGAAATCCGCCATTCATGTTCACACAAAAACTCCTATATAGTATTTTATCAAATAATACTATATAGGAGTTTTACTGTCAACAGTTTGTATGTCTAAGTAGAAGTAAATTTCGATTTACCCCAGCACGGCGAAGCTCTGGGCGCCCAGGTGCAGCTCGCCGTCCTTGACGGCGGCTTCGCCGATGGCGTACAGCACGCGGGTGCCGTCCTTCAGCTTCAGCGGCAGGCCGGCGGCGGCCCCAGCGGGGTTGACGGCGCAGGTCAGCTTGCCGCGCTGCCAGGCAAACGGGCGGTAGTCGCCCTTGGCCTTGGGCGCGTACAGCACCTTGAACGAAGCGTCGGAGTCCAGATCCCGGTGGGCATGGCGGAAGGCCAGCAGGCTCTTCACGGCATGCAGCAGGCTGTTGGGGTCGGCCTGCTGGGCTTCGACCGTGGGGGCGTCGTCGGCGGTATCCACCGGCAGGTACAGCGCATCCGCTGCGGCGGTGGAGAAGCCGTGGTTGGCGGTGCCGTCCCACTGCATCGGCGTGCGGGAGCCGGTGCGGAAGTAGCCGCCCTCCTTGCTGGGCAGGGGCAGGTAGCGCATGCCGATCTCATCGCCGTAATACACGAACGGTGCGCCGGGCAGAGTGAACAGCGTGGCGTAGGCCAGCCGCAGTTCGTCCACCGTCAAACCGGCCGAGGGGCGGATGGTATCGTGGTTGCAGGTGATAAAGCACCACAGGCCGTCCTTTTTGGTGGCCTTGTAGCTGGGCAGGTAGTCGTCCAAAAACTTATCGATGCCGGTGCCGGAGTCCTTGCAGAAGTAGGCCTTGCCGATGTTGTGCGGGTTGGAGTCGGTGGCACCGTCGTAGTTGCGCATCAGCCAGCTGTAGCCGTTGCCCTGCCACTCCAGATAAAAGTCCATATCGAAGCCGTTTTTCAGCGACATGCGCGGGCCGTTCCACTCAGCCACCAGGGCGGCTTCGGGGTACTCCTTGCTCAGCATGGCGGCTATGTCGCGCCAGATGGCACAGGTGTACTTTTTGTGCTTGGTGTCGTTTTTAACAAGGCTGGAAGCCATATCCACGCGGAAACCATCACAGCCCATGTCCAGCCAGAACCGCATGACGTCCTTCATGGCCTCCACGGTAGCCAGGCAGGCGAGGTCGGTGGTGGGCTTTTGCCAGGGTTGGTTGATTTTGCCGTAGCCGTAGTTCAGCGCGGGCTGGCACTTGAAGAAGTTCAAAATGTAGGTACCGTTGCGCGGGGTCTCGCCGCCGATGAAGGGCATGCCGTCGCCGGAGGCAAAGCAGGAATCGGTCCAGATGAAGCGGTCGGAGTATTCGTTGTGCTCGGGCCGGCAGCTGGCCTTGAACCAGGCGTGTTCCTCGCTGGTGTGGCCGGGCACCAGGTCGAACAGCACGTGGATGCCCTTCTCGTGGGCGGCCTTGAACAGCGCGGCGGCGTCCGCGTTGGTGCCATAGCGCGGCGCAATTTTTTTGTAGTCGCGCACGTCGTAGCCGGCGTCTTTAAACGGAGAGTCGTAGCAGGGGTTGATCCACAGCGCATTGCAGCCTAAGTCTTTGATGTAATCCAGTTTGGCAATGATGCCGGGAAAATCTCCGATGCCGTCCCCGTTGGTATCGTAAAAACTCTGGGGATAGATCTCGTAGAATACCGCATCTTTCAACCATTGTTTCATGGGGAAGTCTCCTTTTGTATTATAGTATAATAGAATATAGAGCGGCAGCTTTTCGCGCAAACGCTTTCCTTTATACTATAACCACCGCCTCGCTTTGTCAATGAATTTTTGTATTGTCGAAGGTGACGAAAATTTACCAATAGTTTTCGACGGATTTGCTATATACCCAACATGTTGACAAAATATGAACAATCCGTTGACAAACGAAGAACAGCGGTTTAAAGTAATAGAACAAGCGATTGTAAAAATATGTAAGAAATGAGGGAGATTATACAAATGAATACGCTTGTGATTGTTCTGATCGCAGCTGTCGTCCTGGTATGTGCGTATGCCGGGTACGGCCGCTGGCTCGCTAAAACCTGGGGTGTTGACCCCAACGCCAAAACTCCGGCTGTGCGGCTGGAGGATGGCAAGGACTACGTGCCCACCGATGGCTGGACCGTTTTCAGCCATCAGTTCTCTTCCATCGCAGGTGCCGGCCCTGTTACCGGTGCTATCCAGGCTGCCGCTTTCGGCTGGCTGCCCGTCCTGCTGTGGGTGCTCATCGGCGGCGTCTTCTTCGGCGCTGTTACCGACTTCGGCGCCCTGTATGCTTCCGTCAAGAATGACGGTAAGTCCATGGGCCTGCTGATCGAGAAGTACATCGGCAAGACCGGCCGTAAGCTGTTCCTGCTGTTCTGCTGGCTGTTCTGCTGCATCGTTATCGCTGCTTTTGCTGACATGGTCGCCGGTACCTTCAACGCTTACGTCACCACCGATGGTGTGACCAGCCTGTCTGATGCCGCCAACACCAACGGCGCTGCCGGCATGGTCTCCATCATGTTCATGGTGTTCGCTGTCATCTTCGGCCTGCTGCAGAAGAAGTTCCGCTTCACCGGCTGGAAAGAGTCCGTCATCAGCATCGTCTTCATCGTGCTGTCCTTCGTTGTCGGCATGAACTTCCCCATCATTCTGGGCAAGGCTGCCTGGAGCTACATCACCTTCGTCTACATCTTCTTCGCTGCGGTCCTGCCCATGTGGCTGCTGAAACAGCCCCGTGACCACATGACCACCTTCATGTTCATCTGCATGATCGCCGGTGCCGTTGTCGGCCTGCTGGTCGCTCATCCCACCATGAACCTGCCCGTCTTCACCGGTTTCAACAACGAGAAGCTGGGCACCATGTTCCCCATCCTGTTTGTTACCGTGGCCTGCGGCGCCGTTTCCGGTTTCCACAGCCTGGTTTCCTCCGGCACTTCCTCCAAGACCGTTGAGAACGAGAAAGACATGCTCAAGGTCGGTTACGGCGCCATGGTGCTGGAAAGCCTGCTGGCTGTCCTGGCCCTGTGCGTTGCCGGTGCTGCTGCCGCTGCCGATGGCACCCCGGCCGCCGGTACCCCGTTCCAGATCTTCAGCCGCGGCGTTGCCGGCTTCTTTGAGATGTTCGGCGTGCCCGTTTCCATCGCTACCGTCTTTATGACGATGTGCGTTTCCGCCCTGGCCCTGACCAGCCTGGATGCCGTGGCCCGTATCGGCCGTATGAGCTTCCAGGAGCTGTTCAGCACCGATGATATGGAGCACGCTGAGGGCTGGCGCAAGCTGTTCTGCAACGTTTACTTCTCCACCATCATCACTCTGGCCTTCGGCTTCCTGCTGACCCAGATCGGCTATGCCAACATCTGGCCGCTGTTCGGTTCCGCCAACCAGCTGCTGAGCGCTCTGGTCCTGGCTACCCTGTGCGTATTCCTGAAGGTCACCGGCCGCAACAACAAGATGCTGTTCCCGCCGCTGGTCATCATGCTGTGCGTCACCTTCACCGCGCTGGTCCAGCGCCTGATCGCCATGGTCAAGGCCATCTCTGCCGCTGTTTCCACCACCATCCCCGCTGGCGAGACCACCTGGGGTGCTGTGTTCATCGCCAACGGCCTGCAGCTGATCCTGGCTGTGATGCTGATCGTTCTGGGCCTGAACATTGTGCTGCACAGTGTCAAGAGCTACAGCAAGAGCGAGAAAAACAGCGAAAAAACTGCTGCCTGAGCTTAATACCTATTGACAAAGCCTGCATAGTGATGTAATATTTATGCATGAGTATGGGCCGCAATGGCGCGGCAGCACGCTGCGCCGTGGATGCTTATAGCCAAGGCTTCAAGTCCCGGCTTTCCGTAAGGAGCCGGGGCTTTTTGCGTAAGGTGGTTCTGCCTCTCCCCTGCCGGGAAAGGCGGACCTGCCCATAGAGGGAATTATACAGGAAAATAAAGGAGAACATCATGAAACTGAAAAAGACTTTGGCCCTGGGCCTGGTGGCTGCCATGGCCGCCAGCTTTACCGCCTGCGGCTCTACCGCGGCCGAGAGCGCCGCTGATTCCACCGCTTCCGGCGAGGCCGCCGCTGAGGCTGCCGCCGATGCCCCCGATGGTGACGGCGACCCCACGACCCTGACCGTTGCCATGGAGTGCGCTTACGCCCCCTACAACTGGACCCAGAGCGATGACTCCAACGGCGCTGTTGCCATCCGCGGCTCCAGCGACTACGCCTACGGCTACGACGTTATGATGGCCAAAAAGATTGCCGACGCCTTGGGCCAGAACGTCCAGATTGTCAAGCTGGACTGGGACAGCCTGATCCCCGCCGTCATGAGCGGCGATGTGGACTGCGTCATCGCCGGTCAGTCCATCACCGCTGAGCGCGCTGCCCAGGTCGACTTCTCTGACCCGTACTACTACGCTTCCATCATCACCCTGACCAAGAAGGACAGCCAGTATGCTTCCGCCGCCAGCGTGGCCGATCTGGCCGGTGCCACCGCTACCAGCCAGCTGGGCACCATCTGGTATGATAACTGCCTGTCCCAGATTCCCGATGCCAACATCCTGCCCGCCCAGGAAACTGCCCCCTCCATGCTGGTGGCCCTGAGCAGCGGCGCCTGCGACATCGTCGTCACCGACCGTCCCACCGGCCAGGCGGCCCTGGTTGCTTATCCTGACTTCACCCTGCTGGACTTCGGCGGCGGCGACAACGACTTCCAGGTCAGCGATGAGGACATCAACATCGGTATTTCCATGAAGAAGGGCAACACCGCCCTGAAGGATGCCATCAACGAAGTGCTGGCAACCATGACCGCTGACGACTACAACACCATGATGGACGAAGCCATCAGCGTACAGCCCCTGAGCGAGTAATCCCCGCCATCCATACCCCTGCCGCTTTTTTCGGCGGCAGGGGTTTCGGCGGTTCTACCCCTACGGTGCATGAAGAATAAAGGAGAATCCCCATGCAAGACTTTTTGACAAACTGCGCCAATGTGTTGCAGAAATACGGCTTTTCGTATCTGCGCGGCGCAGGCACTACCCTGCTGCTGGCACTGGTCGGCACATTCTTTGGCTGCCTGATCGGTTTCGCCGTGGGCGCTTTGCAGACGATCCCCATCGATAAACAGCGCGACCCCGTCTGGAAGCGGGTGCTGCTGCGCATCCTGCGGGTAGTGCTGCGCTGCTATGTTGAGCTGTTCCGCGGCACGCCCATGATCGTGCAGGCCGTTTTCATCTACTACGGCCTGCTGCAGGTGTTCGGCATTAAAATGGGCATGTGGACGGCCGGTTTCTTCATCGTATCCATCAACACCGGTGCTTACATGGCCGAGACGGTCCGCGGCGGCATTGTCTCCATCGACCCAGGCCAGACCGAGGGTGCCATGGCTATCGGCATGAACCACTGGCAGACGATGCTGCATGTCATCCTGCCCCAGGCCCTGCGCAACATCGTGCCCCAGATCGGCAACAACTTCATCATCAACATCAAGGATACCTCGGTGCTGTCGGTCATCTCCATCACCGACCTGTTCTTTGTGCACAAGAGCGTGGTCGGCGCGCTGTACACCTACTTTGAAAGCGCCGTTATCGTCATGATCATCTACCTGTCGATGACGCTGCTGGCCAGCTACCTGCTGCGTGCCTGGGAGAAGGCCCTGGACGGCCCCCAGAACTACGACCTGAACACCACCGATACCCTGGCCTACACCAGCGGCATGTACAACGCCCCGGACCCGGACCACAAGTCCCAGAATCTGGATATGAAAGGAGAGGCATCCCATGTCTGAACCCATCATTGAGGTGCGCCACCTCTCCAAAAGCTTTGGCACCCACGTGGTGCTGCGCGATGTTGACTTTACCGTCAACCACGGCGATGTTACCTGCGTGATCGGCGCCTCCGGCAGCGGAAAATCCACGCTGCTGCGCTGCATCAACCTGCTGGAGACCCCCACCCACGGCAGCGTGCTGTTCCATGGGCAGGACATCACGGCCAAAGGCTCTGACCCCTGCGCCTACCGCGCCAAGGTGGGCATGGTGTTCCAGAGCTTCAACCTCTTCAACAACATGACCGTGCTGGACAACTGCACCGCCGGCCTGCGCTACGTGCTGCACCAGGACAAGGAGACCGCCCGCAAGACGGCCTTGAGCAACCTGGAAAAGGTGGGCATGGCCCCCTACGTCAACGCCAAGCCCCGCCAGCTTTCCGGCGGCCAGAAGCAGCGCGTGGCCATCGCCCGTGCGCTGTCCATGCAGCCAGAAGTGCTGCTGTTTGACGAGCCTACCTCCGCCCTGGACCCCCAGATGGTGGGTGAAGTGCTGAGCGTTATGCGCCAGCTGGCCAAGGAGGGCCTGACCATGATCGTCGTCACCCACGAGATGGCCTTCGCCCGCGATGTTTCCAGCCATGTGGTCTACATGGCTGACGGTGTCATCTGCGAGGAAGGCACCCCCGCCGACATCTTTGAGCATCCCCAGAACCACCGCACCATCGAGTTCCTCTCCCGCTTCCGCGAGCAGTAAACAAACCATAGGTAAGGCCCTCTCCCCTATCCCAGGGGCGGGGGCCTTTTTGCGTAAGGATGGTGTTATGTAGGGGCGAACCCGCAAGCCTTGCCTTATAACACCTTGACAATCTCCAGCTTAACGGTTATAATTATAACCGTTCTAAAACAAACACTCTGTGAGGTGAGCCACTTGATCCCGGTACTGGCCTTTGTACAGCACTATAAAAAGTTCTATACATCCCAGTTTGAATCCGCCGCGGTCCGCCATGGGCTGAACCAGCTGGAGATCGACATCCTGCTGTTCCTGCATAACAACCCGGATTGCCGCACTGCCAGCGACATCTGCCGCTACCGCGGGCTGGCTAAGTCCAATGTGTCCAAGGCGGTGGAGCATCTGCGCACCATGGGCCTGCTGACGGTAAGCCCGGCCGCCGATAACCGCCGCCAGCGGATGCTGGGCTTTACCGACGCTGCCGCGCCGCTGGTACAGGAGCTTCACGCTATCCAGCAGGCCGCCACCGCCGCCGTGACCGCCGACCTGACCCCCGCCGAGGCGCAGGCCATGCAGGACTATATGGCCCGCATGGATGCCACCCTCTGCCGCCGCCTTGCAGAAAAAGGAGAAACACTATGACCTATCTTGTGGCATTTATCGTTTGCTTTATCGCCGGTATCGGCGCGGGCTTGGGCACCGGCTTTGCGGGCATGAGCGCCGCCGCCGTCATCAGCCCGATACTCATCACCTTTTTGGGGATGGACCCCTACATGGCCGTGGGCATCGCCCTGGCAAGCGACGTGCTGGCAAGCGCCGTCTCGGCCTATACCTACAAGAAAAACGGCAACCTGGATGTGAAAAACGGCGCTGTGATGATGGCCGCCGTGCTGGTGTTTACGATGGTGGGCAGCTTTGTAGCCAGCAAGGTGCCCGGCACGACCATGGGCAGCTTCTCGGTGTTTATGACGATGCTGCTGGGCGTCAAGTTCATCGTGCGGCCTGTCATGACCACCAAGGAGGCCATGCAGGGCGTCAGTGCCCAGAAGCGGCTGGTGCAGTCGCTGGTCTGCGGCATGGGCGTGGGTTTTATCTGCGGCTTTATCGGCGCAGGCGGCGGCATGATGATGCTGCTCCTGCTCACCTCGGTGCTGGGGTACGAGCTGAAGACCGCCGTGGGCACCAGCGTGTTTATCATGACCTTTACGGCCCTGACGGGTGCGGTCAGCCACTTTGCCATTGGCGGTGCGCCGGACCTGTTCTGCCTGGTATGCTGTGTGCTCAGCACCCTGTTGTGGGCGCGCATCGCGGCCAAGTTTGCCAATAAGGCCGAACCAACCACCCTCAACCGCGCCACCGGCGTAGTGCTGGTGATTTTGGGCGTGGCCATTTTGGGTGTGAAGTATCTGTAACGGCCCGTACAGCATAGAAATAGCTCCTACCCCACTCCGGGCAGGAGCTATTTTTATTGCAGCAAACTCTCCACCACCTGCAGCCCATCCTCTGTCAACGCTTCCCCGCCCGGTGCATCAACCACGGCGACGGTAACATAATCCACAGTCAGTGCGGCCTGCTTTTGCAGGTAGGCCAGCGTCTCCCCTGCCCTGAGCAAATCCGTGGCGGTAAAATCGGTCAGCGTCCGGGCACTGTATTTGCGCCAGGCATCGGGCACGGCGGTCAGCCGGTCGGGGTTCTGCCGCACAAAAGCGGCCCAGACGGCGGCGCGGGCGTTGGCGGCGGTCGTCTCGCTCATCTGGCTTTGCAGGTCGGCGATCAACTCCACCGCGTCGGTGGCACTGACAGCCTGCACCGCCTCCTTGCCGTAGCCCAGCGCCAGCCGTGCGGCGGGCTGCAGCAGCGAGGACGTATCAAACCGCACCGCCGTGCCGCTGCCCACGCAATCCACCCAGCAGGAGGGCGTGGCCGCCAGATAGTACAGCGGCGGTAGGGCGGTCTCGCCGGTGGAAAGCGCGGCCCTCAGCAGTTGAGCGGCCCGTCCCGCCCCGGCCGAAAGCGTACATTCCGCCAGTGTGGTAGTGCCAGCCGGTGCGTTGACCAGCAGCTGCCCCGGCAGGGCACAGAAGGTCACGCTGTGGGCCGGGCCGTCCGCCCGCACCAGCACAAAGGCCGGCTCCTCTTTCTGCACCACCAGCAGCATCCGCCACACGCTTTGGGCACCCGGCTCGATTTGCAGCTGGCTCTGGTTGGCGGCGGCCTGCCGCAATTCTTGCTGGGTCTGCCGCTGCCGGGCCAAAAAGCCCACCACAAGGATCAGCGGCAGCAAAAGCAGCAGGGTCAGCCACAGGCTGCACCAAAAAAATCCGGCGCGTGAACGCATAAAACCCACCTCACTGTGAGAAACTTCCCTTATAGTCTGGGCGGCACAGCCCGGCGCTATACAAAAAGGAGGTCTGTTTTATGCTGCACGAACCGTTTGGCCCCCATGGAGCCGAGGAAGAAACCGAGGAACTTTGGACTGACCTGAGCGAGGTGCCCGAAACTGCCTACGAGCAGGACCCGAAGCGCCGCATCAACAGCGATACGGATATGCCGTTTGACCCGTCGCTGCTGCCCACCGACCCCAGCCTGGGCGAAGGCCCGCTGTAACCCACGCAAAAAGCCCCCGGCAAGAGGCTGCGGCCTCTCTGCCGGGGACTTGCTGTTTTTATTGGTGTAAAGCGGTTATTCCGGGATGACAAAGGCCACGCCCACCGCGCCGGGGCCGATGTGGGTGCCGATGGTGGGGCCGATCTGCCCCACGCGCCCGCCGGTCAGGTGCAGGTTTTGGTGCAGATAGTGGTGCACCGGGGCGGTAAGCTGCTTATCGTCGCTATACAGCAGCGTATAGCCGTAGGCCGGGTCCACGCCGCCCTGCTTGTCCAACTGGCGGTACATGGCTACCAGCGCACCGGGACGGCCGCGGCCTTTGTCTACCAGATGGATCGCACCGTCGGACAGCGCCAGCACCGGTTTGATGCCCAGTGCACCGCCCACGATAGCCACGGCGGCAGGCAGGCGGCCGCCCTTTTGCAGGTGCTTCAGGCTGTCCACGATGGCAACGACCCGCACCCGCTTTTTAAAGGTCTCCAGCTCGGCCGCAATGCGGGAGGCGGAAAGCCCCTGCTCCCGCAGGCGGATGGCCTCCCGCACGATGATGGCCTCGCCCTGGGTCGCGGTCTCGGAGTCGATGATGTAGACTTTGACGTCGGTCTCGGCGGCGGCCAGGCTGGCGCACTGGTAGGTGCCGGAAAGCTTTTGCGCGATAGTGATGACAATGACCTCATCCCCTGCATCGGCAGCTTCCTCAAACAGCTCGATAAACGAAGCCGGGCTGGGCTGGCTGGTGCGGGGCAGCTTGCTGTCCTCGGCCAGGCGGGTGAAGAACTCGTCCTTGGTCATGCTGCCGTCATCCACGGTGGCGGTGCCATCGGCAAAGGTGATGCCCATGGGCACAACGGTCACGCCGGGGGTCTCCAGGTCGCGGGCGGTCAAATCGGCCGCCGAGTCAGTGACGATACGGATCATAGTCGGATTCCTTTCTCATACTTCCCTATACGGAAAAACTCTTTTCTTCAATGCCCAGCAGATCGGCGGCGGCATCGGGGTCTAACTGCTGCACCGATTCCAGCTTGCGGGTGATGGCGCGGCTGCGCGGGCCGATCAGCTCCTCCAGGTCGGAGCCGGTCTGGTTCAGGTGGCGCTGCATCTGCTGTAAGCCGACGCCGAACTTCTCAAATTCTGTCTTGACAGCGCCCAAAATCGTCCACACCTCGCCGGAACGCTTTTGGATCGCCAGCGTGCGGAAGCCCATCTGCAAAGCGTTCAGCAGCGCCGCCATGGTGGACGGGCCTGCTACCGTGATTTGATAATCCCGCTGCAAAACTTCCGTGATTCCGCTGGAAACCACCTCGGCATACAGCCCCTCAAAGGGCAGAAACAGGATGCCGAAGCTGGTGGTGTAGGGCACCTCGATGTACTTATCGTGAATGTCCTTGGCCTCCTGCCGCAGCACCGACTGCAGTGCCTTGCGCATGGCGGCCGCCGCGGCAGCGTCGCCGCGCTCCAAAGCCGCCTGCAGGTGGGCGTAGGTGTCACCGGGGAACTTGGCGTCGATGGGCAGCCAGATGTTGCCGTTCTGCCCCGGCATCTTGATGGCAAACTCTACGCGGTTGGCGCTGCCGGGCACAGTGGCCACGTTCTCGGCATACTGACCGGGGGCCAAAATCTGTTCCAGAATCGCGCCAAGCTGTACCTCGCCCAAAATGCCGCGGGTCTTTACGCCGGAAAGCACCTGCTTCAGGCTGCCCACATCGGCGGCGAGGTTCTGCATCTCGCCCAGGCCCTTGTAGACCTGCTCCAGCTGGGTGCTGACGGCGCGGAAAGACTCATTGATGCGCTTTTGCAGAGTGTCCTGCAATTTTTCCTCGACCGTGCCGCGGATCTCGTCCAGCTTTTGGTTGTTGTCGGCCCGGATGGTGTTCAGCCCCTGCACCAGCGCCCCGCGCACGCCGTCCAAGCGGGCAGCGTTGGAGTCCTCAAGGTTCTTCAGGCGGGTCTCCATCATCGTAAGCTGGGCAATCAGCGCATCGTTGGCGGCCTTCTGGCGGGCGGCCCCGGCGCGGTCGATGGACTCCAGCCGGGCGGTGCTGGCGGCGGCGTTCTGGCGCTGGTTCTCGGCCAACACGGCGGAAAAGTCCCGCAGCGTGGCGGTGGTGGTGCGGGCACTCTCGCCCTGCATCGCCCGCAGCTGTTCAGCCAGCAGGTCGGTCTCGCCCTGCAATACCGGGGTCATCGCGTTGACAACGTCATCGGCGGTAGGCCCCTGGGGCTTCTGCGGGCGGCTGCTGCGCACCAGTAAGATGGCCAGCAGCACATCACCCACCAGCGCCAGCACCAGAACAAAATAAAGTAAGATTTCCATGTTGTGTTCCTTTTTTAGGCGGAACGATGGGTATTATACCACAACACTCAGCCATTACCAAGTACAAGTGTTCAAATTTCGACTATTTTTAAGACAAAATTAACATTTTCTGTCGATTATCTCAACGAATCAGCAGCAGTGCCGTGGCCAGCACACCCATGGCGGCGGCCAAAACCTCGGTCTCCCAGCTTTTGCGCTCCACCACCGGGGAAGCCGGATTGTACCACACCAGCACGGTCTTGCCCTGCTGGCCGTCGTGGTGGAACCAGAAGGAGTCGTTGGTGTGGCGCTCCATCCGCTGGCCGTTTGCGGTAAATACTACCCGGTAGCAGTATCCGCCCGCACCCACGCGGGGATTGATGAGGGCGTCGCGGCGGGACGGCTGTGCGGGGGTATCGCTCTGGCTGGACTTGCAGCAATCCAAAATCTGGGCGGGCAGCAACGTGCCGCCGCGCACGATGCGGTATTTCTCCCAAAGCATCAAAAGCACCAGCACCCATAGCAGGATACCCAGCACACGGTAAAAAAGCAGTAAGGCAAAAGGCATAAAAGTCTCCTTATAAAAACGATTGGTTAATAGCAAGGCTGCAGGGGCGTACAGTGTGCTCCCGCGAGCCGGTATTTGCCATCGGCCCCTGCAAGAGTTGAACTTACCTATTATAATACCGCCCTTTTGCTTTGGGTGCAAGGGCAAAGATAATTTAAAAGATAATTTAATGCGCTAAAGTGTTGACTTGTTTGGGCAGATTTGCTAAAATACAAATAATGATGCACATCTGTGCAAAACAAAATGAACAAATAAAGGAGGCGCCTATGCGCCCTGACATGAACCAACAAAACGAACGCTGCACCGATTTGTATGAAGCCATCCTCCGGCTGGAAAACCTGGACGAGTGCATCCGCTTTTTTGACGACCTGTGCGCTGTGACCGAGCTGCGCACTATGGAGCAGCGCTATGCCGTGGCAGGCTGCCTGCTGCAGGGCAAGGTCTACAGCGAGATCCGCCGCGAAACCGGTGCGTCCAGCGCCACCGTCAGCCGCGTGAACCGTATGCTGAACTACGGCACCGGCAGCGTGGCCGCCAGCGTCAAGCACGATCTGGAGCAGAAGAGCCAAGAGGACGAGAACAAATAAGGACAACACCCAAGGAAAGGAGTTTTCCATGTCTGTTTCTATCACTGATTTCGGCAAACTGACTACCGGCCAGCCGGTGCAGCTGGTCACCCTGAAAAACGATAAGATCGAGGTGCAGCTGTTGACCTATGCGGCCATCATCCACCGCATCATTGTGCCGGACCGCAAGGGCAGCCCCACCGACGTGGTGCTGGGCTACCCCACCGCCCGGGATTACGAACTGAACACCGACAGCATGGGCGCTGCCGTGGGCCGCTTTGCCAACCGCATTGGCGGCGCGCAGTTTCCCCTGTATGAGGAGATCGTCCATGTAACGCCCAACAGCGCGGGCAACTGCCTGCACAGTGGTCTGCACGGCTTCAACCACGCCCTGTTCACTGCCGAGGTCACCCGCGGTGAGACCGACAGCGTGACGATGACTGCCCACAGTCCTGCCGGCACCGACGGATTCCCCGGCAACTTTGATTTGGAGATCCAATACAGCCTGGTGAAAGAGGGCCTGATGATCCGTTACAGCGCCACCACCGATGCCCCCACCGTCTGCAACATGACCAACCACAGCTACTTTAACCTCAACGGCCACGGCAGCGGCTCGGCCCTGGGCCACCGCATCAGCGTGGACGCCGACGCCTATCTGGAAGCTGACGAGAACAGCGTGCCCACCGGCCGCAAACTGCCGGTCAAGGGCACCCCGATGGACTTTACCGAGGAAAAGACCCCCGGCCGGGACATCAACGCCGACTACCCTGCTCTGGTGCAGGCCAAAGGCTACGACCAGTGCTACATCATCCGGGACAGCGGCCTGCGCCACGCCGCCTGGGCTACCGGCCCCGAGACCGGCATTCGCATGGAGGTGCTGACCACCCTGCCCGGCATGCACTTGTATACCGCCAACTATCTTGCACCCCAGACAGCCTGCAAGGATGATGCCCGCTACGAAGCCCGCGATGCCGTCTGCTTCGAGACCGAGGATTTCCCCGACGCCCCGAACCATCCCGATTTCCCCGATACGACCCTGCTGCCGGATGCCCCGTACAGCTCCACCACGATCTATCGGTTCGACATCGCACCTATGTAAAACGTAACGCAATAAAGCAAAAGACCACCGCGTCTGCGGTGGTCTTTTGCTTTGTACAAATAGAAATGTTATACAATACGTATTTATCCAAATTGTATTTGCAAACGATTAGTATAATCAGGCCTGCTCCAGACGATACAACCTGCCACTGAAGGGCGGCAGAGTCAGCTTCAGCTCGCCGTCGGTCTTGCGGGCGCAGCTGCGCTTGGGGGCGGCGGTGCTGCCGCCGAAGGTCTCCCAATCGGTGTCCAGCAGCAGGGTCAGCTTGCCGGCAACAGGCAGCGTGAGAGTGTAATCCTCCAGCTCCGTATCGCCGAAGTTGAATGCCGCCAGCACAGCCGCCTCGCTCCCCTGCCGGAGAATGGCGCAGGCATCCAGCTCGGGGTGGGAGCAATCCAGCCATTGGAAGGCGGCGGGGTCGTACTCCCGCCGCCAGAAGGCATCCTCTGCGCAGTAGGCCCTGTTCAACGCCTGGCGGAAGCGGCGGAAATCGTTATGGTTGGGGTAATCCAGCACCATCCAATCCTGCTCGCGGCTCTCGTCAAACTCCCGCAGCTGGGCAAATTCATTGCCCATAAAGTCCAGCTTTTTGCCGGGGTGGATGGCCATGTACAGGTACAGCGCCCGCGCCTGGGGGAACTTGCCCTCGTAGTCGCCGTACATTTTCTGTACGATGGTGGCCTTGCCGTGGACGTTCTCGTCGTGGCTGAAGGGCAAAATGTAATGCTCGTTCCAGGCGTACATCATCGAGAAGGTCAGCTTGCCCAGATTCTCTTTGCGCTCCTCGGAAGTCTTTTTAAAGTAGTCCAGGGTGTCGTTCATCCAGCCCAGGTCCCACTTGTAGTCAAAGCCCAGGCCGCCGTACTCCACGGGAGCGGTGACTTTGGGATAGTTGGTGGAGTCTTCGGCAATCAGCAGGGCGGTGGGGTGGCGTTGCTGCAGGCCCTGGTTCATGCCCTTCAAAAATTCCAGCGTCGAACCGTTGACGCCGCGGTTGGGGTCACCCTGCCAGTAGATCAGGCGGGAGACTGCGTCCATGCGCAGGCCGTCAGCGTGGAACACCTGCAGCCAGTAGTCGGCGCAGGACTGGATAAAGCAGC
Source organism: Oscillospiraceae bacterium (assembly GCA_025758045.1). Classification (NCBI taxonomy): domain Bacteria; kingdom Bacillati; phylum Bacillota; class Clostridia; order Eubacteriales; family Oscillospiraceae; species Oscillospiraceae bacterium. The sequence goes on from CP107208.1 coordinate 264,208, forward strand.
GGATCTCGCCGCGGGAGTGCATGAAGTTGCAGCTGCCCCACTCGCTTTGGCCCACGGCTGCGGCGGGGTACTCGTACAGCGGGGTGCCGTCAAATTCTTTCAAGCCGTAGCTGTCGATCGCAAAGTGTACCGGCACAAAGTCCAAAATGACGCCGATGCCCTCTTTATGGCAGGCGTTGACGAACTCGGCCAGCTGCTGCGGGGTGCCGTAGCGGCTGGTGGGGGCGTAAAAGCCGGTGATCTGGTAGCCCCAGCTGCCGTCAAAGGGATGCTCGGCCAGAGGCATCAGCTCAATGTGGGTAAAGCCGTTCTCCTTGCAGTAGGCAGGCAGCAACTCGGCCAGCTCGGCGTAGGTGTACCAGCTGCCGTCCTCTTTCTGCCGCCAGCTTCCGGCGTGGACTTCGTAGATATTCAGCGGCTTATCGAAGCATTTCGTGCGGCCGGCCATCCACTTGTCATCGGTGAAGCCGGTGGGGCGGTCGGCAATGATGCTGCGGCCGTCGGGGCGCAGGGTCATGGCGGCGCCGTAAGGGTCGCAGTGGGCCACGGTCTGACCGTTGGCACCGCGCACCCAATACTGGTAGACCATGCCCGCATTGGCACCGGGGACATCGCACTCCCAAACGGCGGACGGGGTGCGGTGCATGTCATAGGTGCCGACCTCGGTCTCCACCGCAATATGCTGGGCGGACGGTGCCCAGACCGCAAAATGGGTGCCCCCAAAGTAGGTGTGGGCGCCAAAGAACTCGTAAGCATCAAAGGCGTGCCCGGTGTAAAAATCCTGCATATTCATAGGGAAAACCTCGATTTTGATAGACGCAGAGGAATGTCGAAAAGCCTCCCTCTGCGAGACAGACTCTCCCGATACGGGGAAGGTGGCATGAAGTGCCAGAGGGGGCCGAAGGAAGTTGTTCTTATGGCAACACCGCACAATTCCCGCCTAACGGCTTAAGCACCGCTCCGGCGGCTGCGGCACGGCAACTGCGTTGCCAAAATGCTCGATAATACACAAAGTATTATCTGCGCTTTTGGCTTAGCAGCTGCCGCACCTCGCTCGCCGTATCGGCACTTAGAATTATGCGGTATTGCCTTATAAAAAATTGTACCACACCCGGGGGCGTGGTACAAGCACATAATTGAACACGATGTTCAATATTTACTTTTAAATTTTCAGCAGGGTGCGGGCGATGTTGAAGTAGACCAGCAGCGTGGTGGTATCCACGATGGTGGTGATAAGCGGCGACGCCATAACGGCAGGGTCGACCTTCAACTTCTCGGCGATGACGGGCAGCAGGCCGCCGATGAACTGGGACAGGATGACGGTGCAGATCAGCGTCAGGCAGACGACAGCGGCCACCGGGGCGGCGATGCGGTCGAACACGATCAGCTTGGCAAAGTTGCACAGGGCCAGTGTGCCGCCGCAGAGAATGGCGATGCGGAACTCTCGCCACAAAATCTTGGGCAGGTCGTGGGGCTCGATGTCGCCGACGGCCATACCACGGATGATGGTGGAGGTGCTCTGGCTGCCCGCATTACCGCCGGCATCGGTCAGCATGGGGATGTAGGCGGTCAGCACGGTCACGGCGGCGAGGGCGTCCTCGTACCCGCGGATGACCAGGCTGGAGAAGGTGGAGGAGATCATCAGGAAGAGCAGCCACGGGGCACGACTCTTGTACAGATCCCACATGGATTGTTTAAAGTAAGGCTTGTCGGACGGGCCGATAGCGTTCATCTTGGCGATATCTTCGCTGGCCTCGTCCTGCATGATGGAGATAGCGTCATCGATGGTGACGATACCGACCAGGCGCTTCTCGTTATCCACAACGGGGATGGCCAGGTAGCCGTACTTCTCGAACAGCTGGGAGACATCCTCCTGGTCGGTGGTGGTGCTGACGCTGACCACGTTGGCGTCCATCATGTCGCGGATCTTCTCGTTGGCGGGGTCTTTGGCCAGGATCAGTGCCCGCAGCGAGACAACGCCGATGAGGGTACGGTCACGGTCGGTGACGTAGCAGTTGTTGATGGTCTCCTTGTCCACGCCGTTTTTTCGGATGGATTCCATGGCTTCGGACACGGTCATGTCCGGGCGCAGCTCCATCAGCTCGGTGGTCATCACGCCGCCGGCGGAATCCTCGGGGTACTTGAGCAATTCGTTGATCATGCGGCGGGTCGCAGGGTCGGCCTGGGCCAGGATACGCTTGACCACGTTGGCAGGCATCTCCTCGACAAGATCCGTCGCATCGTCAACGAACAGGTCATCCACAACGGCCTTCAACTCTTTATCGGTCAGACCGTCGATGAGGTTCTGCTGGCTTTCGGGCGTCAGCTCGGCAAAAATTTCAGCTGCCAGGTCCTTGGGACACAGGCGGAACAGCACCGGCATCTTCTCCGGCGGCAGGTCCTCGAACACGGCGGCCAGGTCAGGGGCGGGCAGGGTGGACATAACGTCCCGCAGGCTCTGGTACTTTTTGGCATCATCCAGGTTGGCCAGCATGGCGCGCAGGGTTGCGATCGTGGTATCAGACATAAAAAGCTGCCTCCTTTTCAGGCGGCAGCCGTACACATTTTAGCTTTATGGGCAAAGCATAGCAACGCAAAGCCAGACCCCATGCTACACCCGCACGCGGTCAGACTTACCCAAAGTGAAAAATATGATGGCTGCCTTATTGGAAATACATCGGTTCACAGGACTGGGACTGGGGGTATCCATTGAGACAACCACCTCACTTGTGTATGATTTTTTGGCAAAGTGCGACACTTCACACCTGTAATTAGGATACCATTTTAACCCCTGTTAGTCAACGGTAAATTTCGCTATTTTGCAAAAAAATATGTGCCCGCAGAAATTGCAGGCACATGGGAAATTGTTGCAGAGAATGTAAGGGCGAGCAGTGCTCGCCCGTGGGGTTTGCGTTGCTGCACAGTCTGCAGGCGACCATTGGCCGCCCCTACAGAGCGTGGCGTTTACGGCCGCAGGGGCGGATTCTGTATCCGCCCAAGAACTTTATGCCAGCAGTTCCTTCACGGTGGCAGCCAGCTTTTCATCCTTGCAGGCGGGGAAGAAATACTCGGCAAAGTGCTCGCCGGAGAGGGCACCCTTGACCAGGTCGCGGGGCAGGTCTTTCAGGATGTCGTTCAGGTCGCGGAAGGCGATGGCGCGCACGCCGTCCAGGATCTTCTTGTTGCGCTGCTCAGGCTCCACGCGCTCCTTGGGGTAGCCCTGGCCGTGGCCGAAGCCGAACAGCTTCTCAAAGGTGTACTCCAGGTTCAGCTCGCCGCCCCAGCCGAAGCCCTTGGCAAAGGGCAGGGCCACGGCGTTGCCGTCGTTGACGTGGGCAAAGGTGTAGGCGTCCACGGGGTCCTCGACATGGCCGCAGACCACGCCGGGAAAGCTGTTCAGTGCCAGCATGGCACCCTCGCCGGTACCGCAGCCGGTGATGACGTAGTCGGCTGCGCCGGAATTCAGCAGCACAGCGGCCAGGATGCCGTTCTGCACGTAGGTCAGCTGGGCAGCGTCATCGGCGGCGTACATGCCGTAGTTGACAACCTCGTGGCCCATCGGTTCCACGACCTTGCGCAGGGTGGATTCCACCAGGGCGCTCTTGGCGGCCTGGCTGTTTTCCATGATCAATGCGATTTTCATTTTACAGTTCCTTTCTTGCAAAGGGCAAATCTTACAAAATCATTATACCAAGGGCCACGCAGGAACGCAAGGCACTCCCCTGCCCCGCTTACATCACCAGCTGGCGGAAGTAGTGGGTGTTAATGCTCTTGTCATCCTCGGCCATCTTGGCAATGCAGGCGTCCAGCGTGTGGGCTACATCGTCCAGGCTGCGCCAGTTGGGGGCGTCGGGCTTGACCTCACGTTCCAGCCAGGGCGCGATCTCGGTGTGGGAGGCGGCACCCTCGATGAGGTAGGCACCCTGCCGGGCGGGCTGGGTGTCAGGCTGGTAGTTGTCGGCGGTGCCGAAGGTGGTCAGCACAAACTGGCCCTTGCGGTTGCGGCCACCCACCAGCAGGCGCACGCCCACGGGCTGGGTGGTCACGGCGGGGGCTTTCTCGCACAGGATCTTGACGACCTTTTCCAGCGTGAGGTAACGCACGTCGTACTGGTCCAGCGCGTTGATGATCTGCACAGCGGCCAGGGTGTCGCCCGCAAAGCCCACCAGCACATTACGGTTCACCTTGCGGACCTTGGGCAGTTCGTCGCTGATGATGTGGGGCTTATCGCCGGTGATAGGCTCTTCGACATAGCGGCCATCGCTGACCATGGCGCAGAAGGCATCGCCGCAGACGGCTAAAATTGCACTCATATTGGTACTTCCTTTTATTATAAAGATTCTACTGCCTATTGTAACAAAAAAAGGGGCGCACCGCAAGGTACGCCCGGGGATAAGCAGGTTTATTTGCTGATCTTGATGAGGTCTGCGCCGGGTTCGACGGTGCCGGAAGCAACGACCTCGACACCGGCAAAGTCGTCGGTGTTGGTGATGACGGTGATGACCACAGCGGGGTGGCCGGCAGCGGCAATCTTGGTAAGATCCATCTCCAGCAGCAGGTCGCCCTTCTTGATCTTATCGCCCACCTTGACCTTGGGGCTGAAGCCGTCGCCCTTCATCTCGACGGTATCCACGCCGACGTGGATCAGCACCTCGACATCGCCGATGCCCTGGATGCCCAGTGCGTGGCCGCTGTCCGGGGCCTGGGTGATCTCGCCGTCGATGGGGGCGTAGACCTTGCCCTCGGTGGGGTCAATGCCGCAGCACTGGCCCAGGATGCCCTGTGCAAAAACCTCATCGGGGATCTGCTCCATCGGCACCACGGCACCCTTGGCATCGGCAGCCAGCACCAGCGGGAAAGCCGGGGCGGCGGGGGCAGCGGGTTCAGCAGACTTTTTCAGAAAATCAAAAAATCCCATCTCAGATATTCTCCTTTACAATGTCCCGGAAAGTGGGGGACGGTTTGTTAAAAGTATACCGCAATTGGATGCGAAAAGCAACGGAAATTTGCGGCTGTTTAAATGGCTCCCCTCAAGGGAAACCTTTTTGTATCTGCCTTGTCACAACAACTCCTTCACCGCGCGGATGGCCTGCCAGGTGATGGCGGCCATTTCCTCCGGCGGGGGCTGGCAGCCGGCATCCTGCCAGGCTACGATGCTGCCAAAGCAGCCGTTTACCGCAAAGGCCAGCAGATATTGCTGGCGCTGGGTGCCGCCGCCGTTGGCCTGCAGCTGCCCTAAGCAGCGGCGGGCGATCAGCTCCTTGGCGTTGCGGGTAAAGTCCGACTCCCAGTTTTTGCCGTAGAAGGCATGGCAGACTTCGGGGTTGTCGTTCATGTAGCTGAAAAGCGCGGTCAGCGCGGGGGGAACATCCTCCCGGCTGATGTTGGGGATCAGGTTATCCATCAGGCTTTCCAGCCGCGCCAATTGGACAGACTCCATCTGTTCCATCAGGGCGTAAATATCGGCATAGTGGAAATAAAAGGTGCCGCGGCTGATCCCGGCAAGCTCGGTCAGTTCCCGCACCGTGATCTCCCGCAGGCTTTTTTGCTGCAGCAGATGGACCAGGGCTTCGTACAGTCGTTGCTTGGTTTGGCGCACACTTCGGTTGGCATCTCCCTTAGCGTTCATTGCGCACACCACCTTCCGGCGTATTTGTATAGTTAAAGAATAGTCGTTTTGAGGCGATTTGTCAAGGATTTTTACGACTTTTTGCACGAAATGCGCCGTAAAAATTGGAAAAATATTGTGCGGAATGTGCTTTGCACCCCGCGCCCCATGTGCTACAATAGACCAGAGGTGATTTTATGACGCTTGACCGGCCCCATGCCCGGCAGGCATTTGCCGAATATACATCCCATTACAACGCCGCCGACCCGAAAGTGAAGCTGAAGATCGACCACACCTACCGCGTGGCCGCCCTGTGTGAGCGCATCGCCAACAGTCTTTCCCTGCCCCCGCAAGATGTCGATTTGGCCTGGCTGTGCGGCCTTTTGCACGATGTGGGCCGGTTCGAGCAGCTGCGCCGCTACGGCACGTTTATCGACGCTAAGTCCATCGACCACGCCCTGATGAGCGTGACCGTGCTGTTTGAGGAGGGCCGCCTGCGGGACTACATCGCCGGCACCGACGAGGACGCGCTGCTGCGCACGGCCATCCGCCTGCACAACGCCTATCGCCTGCCGGAGGAGATGGACGACCGCACCCGGATGTTCTGCCAGATCTTGCGGGACGCGGACAAAATCGACATTCTGCGGGTGAACGTGGAAACGCCGATGGAGCAAATTTATAACGTCAGCACCGAAGCGCTGCGGCAAAGCCCGGTCTCCCCTGCCGTGCTGGACGCCTTTTACGAGCACCACTGCGTACTGCGCACACTGAACCACTACCCTGCCGATAACGCCGTGGGGCATGCTTCGTTTGTATTTGAGCTGTGCTACCCAGAAAGCCTGCGCGCCGTAGCCGAGCAAGGCTGGCTGTGGAAGCTGCTGGATTTTAAGACCGAGAACCCGGACACCGCGAAGGCTTTTGCCGGGATGAAAGCCGAGATGCAGCGGTGGCTGGAAGAACATGCTAAATAGGGGCGAGCAATGCGCGCCCCTACGTGTGCTGCAAAGGAAAGTGCAGTTTTTCGACAAGCTGGGCTCCCTCTGCCGGGAAAGTAGTTGCAGGGTTTCCTTAAGGCAACACCGCACAATTCCCGCTTTACAGCTTAAGCACCGCTGCTGCGGCTGCGAAGCACAATCTGCGTTGCAAAAATGCTCGATAATACACAAAGTATTATCTGCGCTTTTTGCTTAGCAGCTTGTACTTCTCGCTCGCCGCATCGGCACTTAGAATTATGCGGTGCTGCCTTATATACCTGATTACTTGAATAGTAGTTTTTAGTGCAAAGGCTCACACATAATAAAGTACGTATATACGTATAAAATGCAAATGATGTTGTTAATAAACTATATGTTTTAAAATATAACAAAAGGTTTATTAGAGATATATTATACATAAGTACGTACTATTTTGTAAATAACCGGAAGCAAAAGTACGAACTGGTATTCAAGTTATTTATATATAAGAGTACTTTGCGACCACCCTTGTAACCGCAATTTCGGTAAAACAAAACCCCCATGCCGGCACGGACATGGGGGCTTGCTTATTTATTAAGGCAATACCGCATAATTCTAAGTGCCGATACGGCGAGCGAGGTGCGGCAGTTGCTAAGCCAAAAGCGCAGATAATACTGGATGTCTTATCGAGCATTTTGGCAACGTAGATGCCGTGCCGCAGCCGCCGGAGCGGTGCTTAAGCCGTCAGGCGGGAATTGTGCGGTGTTGCCTTAAGTATGAGGTTTTACAGCCCCTGCACCAGAATGACCAGGATCAGCACGGGCAGTGCAAAGCGGAAGTAGTTCTTCAGCCAGCAGGGCATCTTGAAGCCGCTGCCGGTGTTGCACTCGGCCAGGTAGTTGTCAAAATTCCAGCCCCAGCGGGTGACGCAGAACAGCAGGTAGATGAGGCTGCCGCCGGGCAGCAGTAGGTTACTGACGAGGAAATCCTCGAAATCCAGCACGGTGCTGCCAGCGCCCATGGGCTGGATAAAGCTCCAGGCGTTGTAGCCCAAAGCGCAGGGCAGGCCCAGCAAAATCAGCGCGACGCAGCCGATCAGACAGGTCTTGCGGCGGTCCCAGCCGAAGTTGTCCATGCAGGAGGCAATCAGGTTCTCGAACACCGCAATGACGGTGGAGAAGCTGGCGAACGTCATAAACAGGAAGAACAGTGTGCCCCAGATGCGGCCGCCGAGCATGTTGATAAACACACTGGGCAGCGTGATAAAGATGAGGCTGGGGCCGGCATCCGGCGAGATGCCGAAGGAAAAGCAAGCCGGGAAGATGATAAGCCCCGCGCAGATGGCCACAAAGGTGTCCAGCACGCAGATGCGCACGGCCTCACCGGTCAGGGTAAAGCGGCGGTCCATGTAGCTGCCGAAAATTTCCATGGCGGCAATGCCCAGGCTTAAAGTGAAGAAGGACTGGTTCATCGCGGCGGTGATGACGTTGCCAAGCCCCTGCTCGCAGGCGCGCTGCCAATCCGGCAGCAGGTAGAAGGCCAGGCCCTCCTTGACGCCGGGCAGCACAAAGCTGTGGGCAACCAGCACCAGAATCAGCACCAGCAGAGCGCCCATCATCCATTTGCCGATGCGCTCCAGACCGCCCTGCAGACCCTTCTGGCAGACGAGGAAGCCCAGCACGGTGATGACCACCATCCAAAGCACCTGCTCGCCGGGGGTGGCCAGCGCATCGCTGAACACCTGGGCTGAGGCGTCGGGGGTCAGGCCGGTGAAGCGGCCGGTCAAAAACTTAAAGAAGTAGTCCAGCATCCAGCCGGCTACCGTGGTGTAGTACATCATCAGCAGCGCACAGCCGATCATGCACACCCAGCCGTGCAGGTGCCACTTGGTGCCTTTCGGCTCCAGCGCTTTGTAGGCTTTTACCGCGCTGTTGTGCCCGGCGCGGCCCACGGCCAGCTCCATGGTAAGCACAGGCACGCCCATTAGCACCAAAAACAGCAGGTAGAACAGCACGAACACACCGCCGCCGTTCTGCCCCGTTACCGTGGGAAAGCGCCACACGTTGCCAATGCCGACCGCACAGCCGGCGCTGACCAGGATGAAACCAAGGCGGGAAGCAAAGCCCTCTCGCTGTTTGCCAGAATCCATAAAAAGCCTCTTTTCTTGTGATATTGCCGTATGGGTTTACAATAAAACACGCACCAGCTATTATACCTGTAATTTTGCAGGGTTGCAAGGCGTACACCCCGGTGTTATAATAAAAAACAGCGAAAAAGTGAGAAAAGGAGAGCTTTTATGCTTCGTTTTGAATGTGATTACGGCGAAGGCGCTGCCCCCGCGGTGCTGGAACTGATGCAAAAGACCAACTTTGACCAGACCCCCGGCTATGGCGAGGACAGCTATTGCGCCGCCGCTGCGGACAAGATCCGCGCCCTGTGCGACGCCCCGGATGCCGCCGTGCACTTTTTTGTAGGTGCGACCCAGGCCAACCTGACGGTCATCGATGCGGCCCTCAAGCCCTGGCAAGGTGTGCTGTGCGCCGACAGCGGCCATATCCATGTACACGAGACCGGCGCAGTAGAAGCCACCGGCCACAAGTGCCTGGCCCTGCCCAATAAAAACGGCAAGATCACGGCACGGCAGATCCGACATGCGGTGGAAGAACACCGCGCCAACGCCAGCCACGAGCATGAGGTGCAGCCCGGTATGGTCTACATCTCCAACCCCACCGAGGTGGGCACGCTCTACACAAAGGCCGAGCTGACCGACATCTCTGCCGCCTGCTATGAGCTGGGGCTGTACCTGTTTGTGGACGGCGCCCGCATGGCCTACGGCCTGATGAGCGAAGCCAACGACCTGACCCTGCAGGACTACGCCGCCCTGTGCGATGTGTTCTACCTGGGCGGCACCAAGTGCGGCGCACTGTTTGGCGAGGCCGTTGTTATCACCAACGACACGCTGAAAGAGGATTTCCGCTATGCCATCAAGCAGCACGGCGGCATGCTGGCCAAGGGCCGCCTGCTGGGTGAGCAGTTCCTGGCCCTGCTGGACGGCGAGGACGGCACCGGCAACAGCCTGTACTTTACCCTGGCTGCCGAGGCCGACCGCCAGGCTATGGCCATCCGCAAAGCCTTTGAGGAAAAGGGTGTGAAGCTGCTGCATGATTCCTACACGAACCAGCAGTTCTTTGTGCTGCCGGACGAATGGCACGAGGTCCTGAGCAAGGACTTTGCCATGACCCATATGGGTAAGCCCGACAAGACCCACACCGCCGTGCGCATCTGCACCAGCTGGGCCACCAAGGCCGAGAATGTGGAGACGCTGATCGAGGCAGTGAAGAAGCTGTAATACAGTGAAAGCCTCCCTCCCAAGGGGGTAATGCACGGCGCAGCCATTTAAAAACAAAAGCTCCCGGACTTTTAATGTTCGGGAGCTTTTCTTATCATAAAAACAATTACTTCTGGATCCGCTTATCGCACTTGACGGCCAGCTTGGTGCCTGCGGTCTGCAAGATCTGCACCAGCACCACCAGCAGCGCCGTGGCGAAGAACTCCAGCACCACGTTAAAGCGGTAGTAGCCGTAGTTGATGGCAATCTTGCCCAGGCCGCCGCCGCCGATGATACCGGCCATGGCGCCGTAGCCCATGATGGTGGTGGCCGCAATGGTGATATTGGCTACCAGGCTGGGCATGCTCTCAGGCACCATCACCTTGGTGATGATCTGCAAAGGTGTAGCGCCCATGCTCTGGGCGGCCTCGATGACGCCGGGGTCGACCTCGCGTATGCTGGTCTCGATCAGACGGGAGACGAACGGGAAGGACGCAATGACCAGCGGCACGATGGAAGCTACGGTGCCGATGGAGGTGCCCACGATCAAACGGGACAGCGGGATGACAATAATCATCAGGATCAGGAACGGCACACTGCGCAGCAGGTTGATCAGGCCGTTCAGCAGCGCCATGACCCACTTGGGCAGCGGGCGGATGCCGTTGGGTTCGCCGGTGACCAGCAGCACGCCCAAAGGCAGGCCGATGACCAGCGCCAGCAGGGTGGCAACAACTGTGGACCAGACAGTCTCCCAGGTTTCAAACGGGATGGTGGGCAGGATCTGCAAAAAAGTCTGCCAATCTTTGCCTGCAAAAAATTCAGCCATCAGTTGTTCACCTCCTCATAGGTAATGCCAGGATAGTTCTTGATGTACTCCAGCGCGGCTTCGGCGTGTTCGTCCTCGGGCAGGGCCAGCAGCATGCTGCCCAGCGTCTGGCCGTTGACGATGCGGGTGTCGGCACCCATGATGGAGACCAGGGCACCGCACTCGATGGCAAGGCTTGCCACCAGCGGCTTGTCGGTGGTCTGGGTGCCGCCGAAGGCAACGCGCACCAGCTTGTGGCCGGGCAGGTTCTCGGCTTTGGGGGCACCGGCAGGATACACCAGCCGCTTGGCGGCGGCGCTGGAGGGATGGCTGAAGATCGCCTGGACCTCGCCCTCCTCCACCACGGTGCCGTTGTCCAGGATGGCTACACGGTTGCAGACTTCCTCGACCACGCTCATCTGGTGGGTGATGATGACCACCGTGATGCCCAGCTCCTTGTTGATCTTGCGGATCAGTTCCAAAATCGCGTGGGTGGTGTTGGGGTCCAGGGCGCTGGTGGCTTCGTCGCACAGCAGCACCTTGGGGTCGGTAGCCAGCGCACGGGCAATGGCGATGCGCTGCTTCTGGCCGCCGGAAAGCTGGGCCGGGTAAGCTTCGGCCTTATCAGGCAGGCCGACCAGCTCCAGCAGCTCGCGGGCGCGGGCCTCGGCCTTTTCCTTGGGCACTTTTGCCAGTTCCATCGGGAACATGATATTGCGCAGGCAGGTGCGCTGCATCAGCAGGTTGAACTGCTGGAAGATCATGGTGATCTCGCGGCGGGCGGCACGCAGCTCGGCTGCAGACAGCTCCTGCATCTGGCGACCGTTGACAACGACCTTGCCCTCGTCCGGGCGCTCCAGCATATTGATGCACCGCACCAGCGTGGACTTGCCGGCGCCGGACATGCCGATGATGCCGTAGATGTCGCCATCCTGAATGGTCAGGTTAATATCATTTAGCGCGACGACCGTACCGCCCTGCGTGGCAAAGCGTTTGGTCAGGTGTTGCAGTTCGATCATGGGTCTCTCCCCTTATTCTTTACAAAGATAGCGAATGGGCGGCAAAACCCATTCGCTATCAATTTTACACTACATCCCGGCAGGTTGCAAGGATTTTTAACTTTTTCATTAGAAGATAGGCACAACGGCACCGTCGTAGGTGTTGTTGATGAAGTCCTTGATGGTGTCGCTGGTCAGGGCAGCGTACAGGGCCTGGATGGCGGGGGCGTTCTCGTTGCCTTCCTTCACGACCAGAACGTTGGCGTAGGTCTGGGCAGCCTCAGAAGAAGCATCCTCGATGGCCAGGGCGTCGGTGCCGACGGAGAAGCCGGCCTCCATTGCGTAGTTGCCGTTGATGACGGCGAAGTCAACGTCGGCGACGGTGCGGGGCAGCTGAGCAGCCTCGATCTCCTCGATCTTGACGTTGTGGGGGTTCTCCTCGATGTCGTTGACGGTAGCGGTCAGGCCAGCGCCGTCACGGACGGTGATGATGCCCTGGGCGGCCAGCAGCTGCAGGGCGCGGGCCTCGTTGGTGGTATCGTTGGGCACGGCGATGGTAGCGCCGTCAGCGATGTTCTCCAGGTCGTTGCTCTTGCCCGGGTAGATGCCGAACGGCTCGTAGTGGATGGCGCCGACGCTGACCAGATGGGTGCCGTTCTCCTCGTTGAAGCTCTCGAGGTAGGGGGTGTGCTGGAAGTAGTTAGCGTCGACCTCGCCGCTCTCGGTGACCAGGTTGGGCTGGACGTAGTCGCTGAACTCGACAACTTCCAGGGTGATGCCCTGCTCGGCCAGGATGTCCTTGGCAGCGTTCAGGATCTCGGCATGGGGCGTGGGGGAAGCGGCAACCTTCAGGGTGGTGCCGGCCAGGTCGGTGGTCTCCTCAGAGGCGGCCTCGCTGGTGGAAACAGCCTCGCTCTCGGCGGGGGCGGTGCTCTCAGCAGCGGAAGAGGAAACGGAAGAACCGCAGGCGGCCAGGCTCAGGGCCAGGGTACCGGCCAGGGCAACAGAAATCAGCTTTTTCATAGTAGGTGTCTCCTTTTCATGTGTGGTTTCATGTGTGAATGTGTTGGTTCCGGCAGTCATGTCCCTCAACAAGTACAGCGGCACATTCGCACACCGGGCTGTTTGTAGATCGCAGTCATACAAGTTCCTCCCTCGGTTTTATCAAAGCGGTAAAGGCGGCATGCTGCCACAAGAAAAAAGCAGGGCTCCGAATCGCTTCGGCGCCCTGCTGCATGCTACCCTTATGCGCCAGATTTTGCGCACGGGGAAACAGGCACAGACTGCCGAAGCAAGCTGCACATGCACATGCACATCATCATAGTGTTGCTGCGGCTCATGGTCGTGTACCCCTTTCCTCAAGATTTGCTCAGCACCCGGCTGGCTTTGATGTTTGCAGTATACGCCCCTTTTACGGGAATGTCAACACTTTCCCTGCACATTTATGCAGGAACGTTGCAATTTTGACAAATTACACAAACCCACCGGTTTGGCAGGTTATGGACTTGCCAAATTCCTACAAAGATGCTATACTATTTGCTATAGTCACACAACTTGAAAGGGGAGCCCCTGTATGAAATTTTCGACCCGTGACCGCTATGCCCTGCGGCTGATGGTGGAACTGGCCAACCGCGCCGGTGCCGATGCCCTTGTGCCACTGAAGGAAATCAGCGACGCACAGCAGATCAGCTTAAAATATCTGGAGCAGATCGTGACCCCCCTGACCAAGGCCGGGCTGGTGCTTAGCGTGCGCGGTGCCCAGGGCGGCTACCGCCTGGCCCGCCCGGATACCGAGATCACTGCCGGCGAGATCCTGCGTGCGGTGGAAGGCGAGCTGACGGCTATCCCCTGCCTGGCCTCCAGCGTTGAGTGCCCCCGCCGGGGCCAGTGCCACACGCTGGATTTCTGGAGCGGGCTGAACGATCTTATCAACAAATATGTGGACGGCGTGACCCTGCACCAGCTGCGGAACCTGCCGGAAGAAGCATAAAGATATAAAGATATAAAGAAATACAAAGAAAAGGCAAGTGCATGTTGTTTGCACTTGCCTTTATTTTTATGCGTTTTGGCCGTCCGGGTTGAGCGTTTCGCCGCTGTTATCCGGTGTTTCCGGGTTGGAGGTCACTTCCGGCTCCTGGGTGGGGGCGGGTTCCGGCGTAATGATAATCTCCGGCGTCGGCGTAGGTGTCGGCGTAGGTGTAGGCGTAGGTTCCGGTGTGGGTTCAGCCGTCGGTTCCGGGGTGGGCGTCGGCTCGACGGTCGGTTCCGGCGTCGGGGTCACTTCAATGTACTCGTAGGCATCCTCGCTGTCCAAGGTCTCCTCGGATTCCGGCTCGGAGGTCTCGGTGCTGGTCACGACCGGCGTGGTATACGTCACCACGTCCTTTTCGCCGGTGTGCTTGGCAACTTTCGTCACGGTGGGGCGGTCATCCTCGGTAATGCAGCTGTGGGTGCGGATGTAGTCAAACAGCGCTTCCATAGCTGCACGGGTCAGATGGATGCCGTCGCTGGACTCCACATAGCCGCTCTTGGCGTAGCCGGTGGCGGAGTCCTTCAGCACCTCGGCGCTGTTCAGGAACTTCCAGCCCTTCTCTTTGCACATTTCGACGAGGGCCTTGTTGTACTCGTCCACCTGGGTCTGGGTCAGGCTCTGGTTGGAGTGCTGCTGCCCCAGCGGCGGAATGGCGTTGATGAGGATGTCCACACTGGGGTATGCCTCGACGATGCTCTCAATGCCGGTCTGGTAGTTTTTGACAAAATCAGCCGCCTTGTAGCTGGGGTTGAGGTCGTTGGTGCCAAAGGTGATGATGACCCGCTTGGGCTGCATGCCTGCCACAGCCTTGGCCATGGTGACGTAGCTGCCGGAGTTGTTCAGCTCCACGCAGGCGTAGGTGGCCAGGCTCTTGGCGCTCATGCCCACCGAGCCGATGGCGTTATCGTAGGTGCAGAAGTCGAACATGCGGTACATGCGGGCGGTATTGCTGTCGCCCAGGAAAAGCGTTTCGTCCACATAGGTCTGGCCCGCATCACTGCTTTCCGGCAGGATGGTGGCCGAGTAGGCCGTGGTGTCGATGGTGTTTTCCTCTTTATTGTAGCCGCTCTCGGTAATGATGGACTCAGGCTCTACGGCAGAGTCGGAAGCGGCGTCCTCGCTGCTTCCGAACCCGCCCACCAGGAAAAAGGCAACACCTACGCTGGCCAGCAGCATCAGGCTGCAAATGACCAGCACAATGTACATTTTTGCCCGGAGATCCAGCCGCATTTTGGGTTCTGATTGTTTCGTTTTGCCTGCCATTGGCTGATCCTTTCCGATAGGAGGTTGAACTTAAGATAAAAACGCGTACCTGCTATTGTACACCATTTCGGGCGCTTACGCTACCCTTTTCGCAATTTTTACAAATTTTCACAGATGCAGCCGCTTGGCGATCTCGCTGCGCAGGTCGCGCCCCTTAAAGATGACCAGCCCCAGAAAGGTCACCACGCTGATGATCAGGCAGTTGACCCAGGGGATGCTGTGGCCGTCGATGCGGCCGCGGTCGATGCGGAAAAACAGCAGGATATACGGCAAAAGCCCGACGCCGATGTTCATCAGCAGATACACCAGCGCGTTGGCGGTGAACCGGCTGTGGAGAAACGCAAAGATAAAATTACATACCAGCGTTACACTGCACAAAATCGGCACCACAAGGTCGAGACTATAGCCGGTATAGCCGGTGAACCAGTCGGTAAACACGATGAGCGCCGAGACGAGCAGCAGCAGGTTGAACACCAGCCGGGGACCGTTGTAGCGGCGGCGCAGAAGCACCCGCAGCACAGACAGCCCGGCTACGCCCCACACCAGTATCAGCAGGCTGAAATGCAGGTGGGCGGTGTCCAGCAGCAGGAAGTCGATCGCCCCGGCAACGACAGTCAGGGCAAGCACAACAAAAGCAACGATCTTATAAAACAGGCTGGCGCGGTGGATGCGCGGTGCCGTGGGCGGGAACCAGGGACTCCCCTGTTCCCCGTGCAGGCGGTTCTGGCACAGCGGGCAGTAGCCGGTGTCGCCGCCCACCTGGATATGACAATGCGGGCAGGTCTTCATTTTTCTACCTCCGTTGCATACAGCGTTACCTGCAGCCCGGCCTCGGCAAAGCCGCGGTAAAGCCGGCGCAATACGTTGGTGCTGCGGTGGGACGACGCCGTGCCCAGCACCAGATCATCCCCATAGGATGCCACACAGGTAAACAGATCCTCGCAGCTGGAAAAGGCGGCGAACTGCTTGATGTACGGCTTCATCGCATCGGGCAGCGTGACGCGGCCCATGTTGGAGATGACCGCTGTGACGTGCTTTTTCTCCAGCGCGGTAAAGAACTTTACGGTCAGGTTTTTGACAACCAGCGGCACCGGGCGGATGCCGGGTACATGCTCCAGCTTTTCGTACTCGTCCATTTGTGCCTTGATGTTTTCGGGCAACAAGGCTTCTTTCAGCTGGGCGTCAAAGGCGGCGGCCGCCGTCTGCATCGTGTCGGTCTCGGTCAGCGTCAGGATGACATAGACCGAATTGAAAAAGTTGCGGGCCGTCTCGCTGGGGTAGTAATTGCGCAGGTTGACCGGCAGACTGATGGCGATGGGCTTGCTGCGCTCCAGGGCGGGCATCTCAGCATAGATGGCCAGCATCAGCGAAGCGCCGAGATAGCTGGTCAGAGAGACGCCCAGCTCGTGGGCGCGGGCCAGCACCTCTTTGGTGCTTAAATGTCCCTCAAAAAACTGCAGCTGGTCATACGGCAGGCGCTTGCCCCGCAGGTGGTAGGCATTGGGCAGTTTGGGGGCCTTGCCCTCCCGCTTGGTAGCACCGTAAAAGTTGCGGAAACTATCCTGCTCCAGGGCAGCGGCAGAAGCGCTGTTGGGAGTGGGCACGTCCTGCATCTCGGCGGGGTGAACCAGCGCCAGATAGTTGCGGACGATGGACTTTAAAAACAGGAACCCGCCGTTGCCGTCGGTCAACGCATGGAACATCTCCAGATTGATGCGGCTGCCGAAATAGGTCACGCGGTAGATCAGCCGATTGCGGCGCTCCGGCACATACAGGGGTGCGCAGGGGGCTTTGTCCTCGGGGTGGCAGGTGGGCAGCTGGTCGGTGGATTCAAAATAGTGCCAGAATAAACCACGGTGCAGCGTTACCTGGAACTGCGGCCATTCCGGCGCAGTGACGCGCAGGGCTTCGTTCAGCAATTCTGGATCGATCTGCTCCTGCAAGGTGCAGGAGATGCGGAAGACCCGCGGGTCGCGGCGGGTATTGGTTGCCAGAAACACCTTGGCCACGTTATCAACTTTATACCATTCCTGGGCCATGGACAGCCCCTCCTTACATCATGCGCTGCACAAACCGTCCGGCAGACTCCATCGCTGCCACGGCACGGTGGATGGGCATTTGCTGGAACACGTGCCAGCACTCCGCGTACACTTCCAACACAGCGTAGCCGCCTGCCCTGTGGATGGCCTCGGCCAGCTGCTCACTGTCAGAGCGCAGAATTTCATTGGTGCCTACCTGTACCAGCGTGGGCGGCAGACCGCGCAGGTCGGCAAACAGCGGGCTGTAGCAGGGCTTGGCCCAGTCAGCATCGGGGCCGGTGTAGGCGGCGCGTACAGCTTCGATATATTCGTAGGTCAGCATCGGGTCCAGCGCTTTGCAGCTTTTGTAGCTTTTGCCGCTGGCGGTCATGTCGGTCCAGGGGCTGAACAGCAGCAGCGCCCGCGGCTGGGCACGGCCCTGCTCCTTGAGCTTCAGGCAGAGTTCCAATGCCAAATTGCCGCCGGCGGAATCGCCCGCAACGACGATGTCCCGGGCACCGTAGCCCATGTACATCAGGTAGTCCCACATGGCCAGCGCGTCCTCAACGGCGGCAGGGTATGGATTTTCGGGCGCTAAGCGGTATTCAAACGACAGCACGTCAAATCCTGTACAGAGTGCCAGCTTGCTGGCCAGGATGCGGGCATAGCCCAGCTGGCCGCAGGTGTAGCCGCCGCCGTGGCAGTACAGCACAGCGTGGTGTCGGTCATGGCCATGCTCCAGGCTGACCCACTCGGCGGGGATGTTGTTGACACTGAGGGCGTCGTTGCGGATGCCGATGGACGGCGTGACCAGCCGGGCAAACAATTCCTGCGCCGCGCGTTGGTGCTCCAGATCCTCCGGCGTGGTGGAGGTATGGTCGGTGGCGCTGTGTACGGCCTTGATGGCGCGCATCATCGGCCCCAGGTCGTCGGCGTTCTGCCCATGCTGGGGGATCAGCGTTTTGATGACGGCCTCCAACCGCAGGGACAGATCCTTCTTTTTTGGCATGGAAAATTCTCCTTACAGGCGGGCCAGCAGCCGCACCCACAGGGTGCGCAGCAGCGGCGGATGGGCGGCGGGCAGGCAGCAGAGCCGGTGGACTTTCTCCAGCGGCGGGAAGCTGCCCTTTTTGGCATAGCGGCGGTACAGCACGGCCAGCTGGCGGTCTTTGGCGGCACCGGGCAAATGCAAAATGCACACGGGGTCCAGTGTGTAGTTGGTGGAAACAAAGTAGAAACGTCCGCCCAGCCAGTAGCGGAACAGGTAGGCGTTGGCGGCACGCACGGGCTGCCCGGCCAGCAGGCTGCGGTAGGCGGCTCCGCACCAGATGGCTTCGTCGCCCTCCCGCGGCGTCAGGCCGATGGCCTGCAATTGGTTAAAGTATTGGCGGCAGAGTGCCATGAAATCGGCGAGCCGCGCCTTGCTGCCGGCCACCAGCTCGCCGCCAAAGTGGGTCAGCACATGGGGCGCACCCTGCGGCTCCACAGCATCGTAAGCTTTGCCGATGGCGGCGGTCATGCCCTGGCTGGCGGCGTGGGGCACCTGGTACATAAGGACGGCCTCGCCGCACTCCCGCCACAGATCATCCAGCGGATGCTGGGTGTAGGTATCCAGGTCCAGCATGGCGGCGTTGGCAAAGTCCTTATTTGCCAGCACCCATTCCATCGCGCAGAGCTTGTAGTAGGCCAGCGCCCAGTTGGTATCCGCCGGGACGCGGTAGCTGGTGAAGGGGCAGTCCCAAATTTCAATGCCCGCATTGGTAAGCTGACTGCGGTACGGCTCCTGCGGCGGGGCGTTGGTGACCAGCGCTACCGTGCAGGCGGGGTTGGCCAGCTTGGCACTGCAAAGGGCCACCACGGTGCAACGGTCATACACAGCACGGCCCAGGTTAGCGGCATCGCCCTCGCGGTAGCCCTCCAGCGCCGCAAACGCGCCAAAGATCAGGTTTTGCATGGTGGCCCCTCCCGTTTTGTTAAGGCAACACCGCACAATTCCCGCCTGACGGCTTAAGCACCGCTCCGGCGGCTGCGGCACGGCATCTGCGTTGCCAAAATGCTCGATAATACACAAAGTATTATCTGCGCTTTTGGCTTAGCAGCTGCCGCACCTCGCTCGCCGTATCGGCACTTAAAATTATGCGGTATTGCCTTACATCACTATTTTATTTATTATAATCATTTCTGCCCCTTTTGTCTATGCTGTGGGCCGGGCGGCAAAAAACTTCTCCGCAAATCTTGCCGAAACTGTGCGAAACATTTATAATGAGTTGTAACACATGTAAACTTTTTGTGAATCCCCGAAAAATCCCTGAAACGGAGCAGTTTGTATGGCGTTTTCCTCGGTGCAATTTCTGTTTATCTTTCTGCCGCTGTCTCTGGCGGTATACTGGCTGCTGCCCAAGGCCCTGCGCAACGGGGCATTGGGGGCGTTCAGCCTGCTGTTCTTTGCCTGGGCAGGGCTGAAAGGCGCGGCCATCCTGCTGGCGCTGGCGGCTATCACCTGGCTGGGCGGCCTGCTGCTGGAAAAACTACCCCGCAAAAAGCCGCTGCTTATCCTTTTAATAGCAGCTCACCTGGCGGTGCTGGCGGCGTTCAAGTACGCAGGCTTTGCGGCCCGCAGCATCAATGCGCTGGTGCCGGATCTGCTGCCGGTGTTCGCCCCGGCCCTGCCGCTGGGCGTCAGCTTTTACGTTTTTACGGCCATCGGGTATCTGGCGGATGTGTCCTGCGGCAAGGTCGCCGCTGCCCGCAGTCCCTTCCGTTTTTTTGTGTTCCTCGCCTTCTTCGGCCACGGCCCCTCCGGCCCCATTGTGCGGTATGACCAGCAGCTCCCCTGCCTCGACGCTAAAGCGGCCGAACGTCAGGTCAGTCTGGACCGTTTCTGTTATGGCATCAAGCGGTTTGTGCTGGGTTTGGCCAAAAAAGCGATCATCGCCGATCAGCTGGCGCTGATCTACAGCCGGGTCACTTCGGTGCCTGCAGCCACGGTGCCTGCCCCGGCGCTGGTGCTGGGGTATCTGGCTTACATGATGCAGCTCTACTTCGACTTCTCCGGTTACAGCGATATGGCCATCGGCATCGGCAGCTTTTTCGGGCTGGAACTGCCGGAAAACTTCAACTACCCGTATCTGTCCTGCTCGGTGGGCGAATACTGGCGGCGCTGGCATATGAGCCTGTCGGGCTGGTTCCGGGACTATGTGTACATCCCGCTGGGGGGCAGCCGCTGCTCGCTGGCGAAAAACTGTCGCAACCTGCTGATCGTCTTTCTGCTCACCGGCCTGTGGCACGGCGCGGCGTGGCAGTATGTGGCTTTCGGTCTGCTCCACGGCGTGCTGCTGTGTTTGGAACGCCTGGGCCTGCGCAAATTCCTGCAGTGCATCCCGCCGTTCTTTGCCCACGCTTACACGCTGGTGGTGCTGTGGTTCACCCTCATCATTTTTGGCGCCCACGGCCTGGCCGAGGGCCTTGCCGCGTGGAAGGGCATCCTGTCCTGGCAGAGCGGTGCGCAGGGCTACACGGCCGCCGCCTTTGCCGATACCAAGCTGATAGTGCTGCTGGCGGCTTCGCTGCTGCTGTGCGGCCCCCTGCAGGCCTGCTTCCCCCGCCTGAAAAAGGCTCTGTACGCCAAAGAAGCCCCCGGCCTGCCGGGTATGGTGGGGCTGCTGGTACTGCTTTTTCTCTCGCTGATGCGGGTGACGGCGGGCACTTACAGCGCGTTTATCTATTTCCAGTTTTAAAAGGAGGTGCGGACCATGAGAAAAGCAACCAAAATCGGCTTCATCGCCGTGTTCTGCGCCGCCGTCGGGCTGACCTTTCCGGTGTTCAACATCTTTTCCAAGCAGCTCTCGATGGACAGCCACGAGAACCGTCTGATGACAGGCCTGCCCCAGGTGCTGCAAAGCCCGCTCTCCCAGCTGCCGCGTAGTTTGGACAACTTTTTTGTCGATAACTCGCCGTTCCGCTACCAGTTTGTGCTGCTGAACGCAGGCATTGACTACGCCGTTTTTGGCACGAGCCAAAGCGATCAGGTATTGCCCGGCAAGGATGGCTGGCTGTTTTACAAGGACGGCCCCACCGCTGCCCAGCCTGTGGCCAACTACCAGGGTTTGGCCGACATCAACGACAGCCCCGAGGTGCTGGCCCAGGCCAGCGCCAAGCTGCAGATTTTAAACGACCGCCTGGCCGAAAACGGCTGCACGCTGGTGCTGGACCTGACCCCCAGCAAGGACCGCATCTACCGCGAGTATATGCCCGACGGTTACCCCATCGTCAACGAGGAAAACCGCACCGACCTGCTGGTCGACTACCTGCAAAGCCACACCACCGTGCCGGTGAATTGGCCCTATCAAGAGCTGCGTCGCCAGGCCCGGCTGAACCCCGACCGGCTGTTGTACTACAAGACCGATACACACTGGAATTCCATCGGTGCGCTGTATGGGCTGGACGGCATTTTTGATGCCCTGGGCCTGCCCATTTTACAACCCGGGGATTATCCCGTGGAGCCTGCCGGGACCACCACCGGCGATATGGCCAACGTGGCCGCGCTGTACGCCAGCCTGCCGCCGGAGCAGACCTACACGGTGCCCGGCTACGCTGACCTGTTTGCCAAAGATGACCGCGTGGTGCGGGTCATCGGCGATTCCTTCAGCGAGTATTACATGCCGTATCTGGAGGCCCGCTTCGCCACCACTTGGCGAGAGCACATCGACAGCTTTGATCCGGTCGTCGTAGAACAGCCGGGGTGCGATATTTTGATTTTGGAGTTCAACGAGCGCAGCCTGGATAAGCTGCTGGCGATTTTGGACAGCATTTGAAGTAATAGAGTATAGGCAACACCGCACAATTCCCGCCTAACGGCTTAAGCACCGCTCCGGCGGCTGCGGCACGGCATCTGCGTTGCCAAAATGCTCGATAATACACAAAGTATTATCTGCGCTTTTGGCTTAGCATCTGCCGCACCTCGCTCGCCGTATCGGCACTTAGAATTATGCGGTGTTGCCTATAGGAAAGGCTCCCTCACAGAGGGAGCCTTTCCTATTACCGATAGGTTTACCCTTTCCGCCCCACGCCCAGATCAGCCAAAATATCCGTCCGGGTATCCAGTGCCAGGGCGGCTACGCGGCGGATACGCTCGGGGGTCATGTAGGGGGCCAGGCCGCTGATGGAAAACGCGCTTTCCGCACGCCCGTCCGGCCCGGGGATGGCCACGGCCACGCACCGCACACCCATCTCGTTCTCCTCATCGTCGATGGCGTAGCCGTTGGCGCGCACCTCGGCCAACTGGTCCTGCATTTCGGTCAGGTCCACCACGGTGCGGCTGGTCAGCTTCTTTAAGCTGCTGTGGTTCCACACGTCTTCCACTTCCTCGGGGGGCAGGGTGGCCAGGATAGCCTTGCCCACACCGGTGCAGTACAGCGGGCTGCGCAGGCCCACCCGGCTGGACATCCGCATAGGACCGCTTTCCGTTTTATAAATGTACACAATGTCCCGTGCATCGCGGATGACCAGATGCACGGCCTCGCCGGTGCGCTGGCTCAGCCGCTCCAGATGCGCCTTGGCCACGTCCATGATCTCCATGCTGTTGACGATACCGCTGGACAGCTCAAACATTTTTAAGGTCAGCCGGTAGCGGCCGGTCTCCGGCTCCTGCGCGGCATAGCCCAGGCTGACCAGGCTTGCCAGCAGCCGGTGCACGGTGCTTTTGGCAAGGCCGGTCTCCTGCGCCAGCCGCTGCAGGCTGGCCCCGGCCGGGTGGGATGCCAGCTGTTCGATCAGCTGGAAGATGCGCTCAACGCTTTGCACGCCGCCTTTTTCGGTCAAAGTAGGGTTCCTCCCTTGAATATTTACAATTTGTTAATAATTTGTAACCGTACAACGGAAGCACTGTTGCGTTCCGCAATATGGAACGATTATAGCAAAGTTCGGCCGGTTTTGCAAGCGCTATGCCGAATCGCGGAATTCTGGGCGAATACGACAAAAAATGTGTGCTGTAACCTGTTCATTTTGACCGATTGACGGCGCAACCGCAGCCGATTATAATTATAGTAACCGAGTGAGGTCAGGCAACTGTCTAAGGTGGTCTGCCCCGCCCCAAACTGCAACATATAGTAAAGGAGAATTGCTATGAATTCTGTTTTGCAGCGTGTTTACGAGATTGGTATTATCCCTGTTATCGCCTTCAACAGCGTGGATGAGGCCCTGCCCCTGTGCAAGGCCCTGATGGCTGGCGGCCTGCCCGCTGCGGAGGTCACCTTCCGCACCGCCTGCGCCGAAGCGTGCATCAAGAAGATCCACGAGGAACTGCCCGATATGCTGCTGGGCGCCGGCACTGTCCTGACCGTTGATCAGGCTGACCGCGCCATGGCTGCCGGTGCTTCCTTCATCGTTGCTCCCGGCTTCGACCCTGAAGTCTGCAAGCATGTCATTGATAAGGGCGGCATCATGATGCCCGGCACCGCCACCTCCGGCGAGATGCAGCAGGCCATGAACATGGGCTGCGAGGTCGTCAAGTTCTTCCCTGCCGAAGCAAACGGTGGTGTGGACAAGCTGAAGAATATCGGCGCTGCCCTGAAGACCTGCAAGTGGATGTGCACCGGCGGCGTCAACGCCAAGAACGTGAACAACTACCTGGGCTATAACCAGATCATTGCTGTCGGCGGCACCTGGATGTGCAAGAGCGACAAGATCAAGGCCGGCGCCTGGGACGAGATCACTGCCATGAGCCGCGAGGCTGTTGACGTGATGCTGGGCCTGCAGTTGGGCCACATCGGCATCAACTGCGCTGATGAGGCCGAGGCTGCCAAGACCGCTGAGACCATCGGCAGCCTGCTGAGCATGGCTGTCAAGCCCGGCAACAGCAGCATCTTTGTCGGCAAGAAGGAATTCGAGATCATGAAGAAGCCGGGCCGCGGCACCCATGGTCACATCGCTATCCTGACCAACAACGTCGATCGCGCTATCTATCACCTGGGCCAGCGCGGCGTCAAGTTTGATATGGACAGCAAGAACGTCAAGGACGGCAAGACTGTTGCCATCTACTTCGCTGACGAAGTCGCCGGCTTTGCTATCCACCTCGTTCAGAAATAATCAGTTCGGCTGATTATCTGTTATAAACCGTTCTTTATTAAAAATAACAATAAAGGAGTTCCACCATGAAAATCGTTACTCTCGGTGAAATTATGATCCGTCTGCAGCCCTACGATCATCTGCGCTTTGTGCAGACCGATACCCTGCAGTACACCTACGGCGGCGGCGAGGCCAACGTGGCTGTTTCTCTGGCCAACTACGGCGCTGACGTTGCTTTCGTCACCAAGCTGCCCGCTCATGCTATCGGCCAGGCCGGCGTGAACGCTCTGCGCCGCTACGGCGTTGACACCAGCAAGATCACCCGCGGCGGTGACCGTGTTGGCATCTACTTCAACGAGAAGGGCGCTTCTCAGCGTGGTTCCGTCTGCATCTACGACCGTGCACATTCTGCTATGGCCGATGCTACCGTCGCTGACTTCGACTTCGACAAGATCTTCGAGGGCGTTGACTGGTTCCACTTCACCGGCATCACCCCGGCCCTGGGCCCCAATGTTGTCGAGATCTGCCTGGCTGCCTGCAAGGCTGCTAAGGCTCACGGTGCCAAGATCAGCTGCGACCTGAACTACCGCGGCAAGCTGTGGACCCGTGCAGAGGCTCGTGAGGCCATGAGCAAGCTGTGCGAGTACGTTGATGTCTGCATCTCCAACGAGGAGGATGCTAAGGACGTTTTCGGCATCGAGGCCGAGGCTACCGACATCTACGCTGGCGAGATCAACCGCGAGGGCTACAAGAGCGTTGCCAAGCAGCTGGCTGACAAGTTCCACTTCGAGAAGGTTGCTATCACCCTGCGTGAGAGCCATTCCGCTTCCGACAACGGCTGGAGCGCTATGCTGTACGACGTTGCTTCCAACGAGTATGCCTTCAGCAAGAAGTACGAACTGCGCATCGTTGACCGCGTTGGCGGCGGCGACAGCTTCGGCGGCGGCCTGATCTACGCCCTGCTGAGCGGCAAGTCCACCCAGGAGGCTGTTGAGTTCGCTGTTGCTGCTTCTGCCCTGAAGCACTCCATCGAAGGCGACTTCAACATGGTCACCGTTTCTGAGGTCGAGAAGCTGGCTGGCGGCGACGGTTCCGGCCGTATCCAGCGCTGATTTTTCCCCAATATGCACTTTTGCCCTGCGGGTTTCGGCCCGCAGGGCTTTTGTTTTGTTGATTGTTAACCTGTTTTCGCATGCTGCGTTGACATTTGATCATCAACCGCGCTATACTGGGTGACAGTTGGGCTGAAAGGAGAGCTGCGCCATGGTAAAAGCGGACGTGCTGGCCGCGCTGGACGCTGCCCGGGGTAAATACATTTCCGGGCAGGAGCTGGCACAGCAGCTGGGCGTGAGCCGCACAGCTATCTGGAAAGCCGTCGCTGCCCTGCGGGCCGACGGCATCCCGGTGGCGGCGGTGACCAACCGCGGCTACATCCTCTCCCCTGCTGCCGACGTGCTCAATGCCGCCGCCGTCACGGCGCTGCTGGCCCCAGAAGCGGCCAGAGCCTTGCAGGTCGAGGTCGTCGACCGTTTGCCCGGCACGAATGCTGCTCTGCGGGCCCGCGCTGAGAATGGTGCCCCCGAAGGGCTGGTGCTGATCGCCCAGGCACAATCGGCCGGGCGCGGCCGGGGTGGGCACAGCTTCTTCTCGCCCCAGGGCGGGCTGTACCTCAGCATCCTGCTGCGGCCGGAGATCGGCCTGCGCCAGGCCGTGCGGCTGACTGCTATGGCCGCCGTGGCCGCCTGCCGCGCCGCTGAGAAGGTTTCCGGTGCGGAACTGCGCATCAAGTGGGTCAACGACCTCTGGCGGGATGGCCGCAAGGTCTGCGGCATCCTGACCGAAGCCGCGCTGGACATGGAAAGCGGCATGTTGGACTATGAGGTGCTGGGCCTGGGCTTCAACATCACGGCCCCGCCCGATGGCTGGCCTGCCGAGCTGCAGGATGTAGCCGGGGCGCTGTTCGATGATGCCCCGCCGCCGGGTGCCCGTGCGGCGCTGGCAGCCGCCTTCCTCAACGAGTTTTGGGCGCTGTACCACGGCGTGCCCAAGCCGGAGTACCTGCCGGAATACCGTGCCCGCCAGGCGCTGCTGGGCCAGACCGTGACGGTAACGCCCCGGAACGGCACCCCGCGCAAGGCTGAGGCGCTGGACATCGACGAGGACTGCCGCCTGGTCGTCCGCTTTGCGGGAGAGCACGATTTAGTGCCCCTGCGCGGCGAGGAAGTTCATTTGGGAAAGTACCTGTAAAGGTCTTTGTATAGTATCAACAAAAGAAAAGAGGAACAATTATGAAAACTGCTGAAAACCTGCGGGTGCGTCGGATGGTCCTGTGCGCCCTGTTTGCCGCCCTGACCGCCGTGTGCAGCCAGATCGCCATCCCCATGCCCTGGGGCGTGCCCATCAACCTGGCACTGTTTGCCGTGTACATGGCAGGCACCATGCTGGGGGCCTTCTGGGGCACCGTCAGCCAGCTGGTGTTTGTGGCGCTGGCTGCCATCGGTGTGCCGGTGCTGGCTGGTTTCCAGGGCGGCCCCTCTGCCATCTTTGGCAAGACCGGCGGCTATGTGCTGGGTTACATTCTGGCTGCACTCATCACCGCGTTGATCTCCAAGGCTTTGGGCCGCAAGTTCTGGTCGCTCTGCGTGGCCATGGTCGTGGGCTGTGCCGTCTGCTATGTGCTGGGCACCATCTGGTTCATGACCCTGACCGGTGCCGACCTTGCCAGCGCCCTGGGCTGGTGCGTCCTGCCCTACCTGCCCGGCGACGTCATTAAAATTGCCCTGGCTGCGATCCTGACCATCCAGCTGGACAAGCGCATGCCCAACCTGTAAGTTTCAACTTTTCGCAGCCCGTGCGGGGGGAGCTTTCATGCTCTCGGTACGGGCTGCTTTTTATTGCGTCGGCGCCCGCAATGTGGTATACTGATACCATCAACCATGAAAGGACCCAACCTGTATGAAATGGCTTGCTGTTGACTACGGCGACTCCCGCACGGGGCTGGCCGGCTGCGATGCCGGCGAGACAATCACCAGTCCCATCACCCCCCAGATCGAAGAAAAAAGCATGAATAAAGTGGCCGCCGCCGTCACCGCTGTGGCCCAGGCCCGCGGGGCCGAGGCCCTGGTCTGCGGCCTGCCCAAAAACATGGATGGTACCGAGGGCAGCCGCGCCAATAAGAGCCGCCGC
Source organism: Oscillospiraceae bacterium (assembly GCA_025758045.1). Taxonomy (NCBI): domain Bacteria; kingdom Bacillati; phylum Bacillota; class Clostridia; order Eubacteriales; family Oscillospiraceae; species Oscillospiraceae bacterium. The sequence goes on from CP107208.1 coordinate 291,464, forward strand.
TTTGCCCAGCGCCTGGCAAATACCGCGAACCTGTCGGTGGTGCTTTGGGATGAGCGCCGCACCACGGTTTCCGCCGCCGCCATCCTGGCCGATAACGATACTTTCGGTGCCAAGCGCAAGGAACGGCTGGATTCCGTTTCCGCCGCCGTCATTCTGGAAAGCTTTTTAAACTGGCGTGCCCACCACCCGGATGAGGAGCCGCCCGAGATGCTGCGTCCGCAGCCTGCCGAAGTCTGATACAAAACACACGATAGAAGGAGAAAATCCACCATGCCGCAAGATACTGCTGCCCGCTTCCCCACCCATGTCGCCATCATCGTGGACGGTAACCGCCGCTGGGCCAAACAGCGCCTGATGCCTGTCAGCCTGGGCCACAAGGCCGGGTTTGACCGCCTGCGCGAGATCACCCGCTACGCCGTGGGCGACCGAGGCGTCTTTGTGCTGTCGCTGTACGTCTTTTCCACAGAGAACTTCTCCCGCGATGCCAAAGAGGTCGGCTATCTGATGGACCTGTTTGCCAACAACTTCCGCACCATCGCCGACGAAATGAACGAGCGCGGCTGCAAGGTGCTGTTCAGCGGCCGCCGCGAGGGCCTGCAGCAGCGCGTGCTGGACGCTATGGACTACATGATGGATCTGACTAAAGACAACGACAAGGGCATCGTCAACTTCTGCCTGAACTACGGCAGCCACGCCGAGCTGACCGACGCCATGCGCGCCATTGCGGGCGAGGTTAAGGCCGGGACCCTGCAGCCCGAGGACATTAACGAAAAGACCATCGAGAGCCACCTCTACCGCGACCTGCCCCCGGTGGACCTGATGATCCGCACCAGCGGTGAGGAGCGGCTGTCCAACTTCCTGCTGTGGCAGTGCGCCTATTCCGAGTTCTACTTCACGCCGGTCCTCTTCCCTGATTTCACCAAGGAGTGCTTTGACAAAGCGCTGGAAGAGTACGCCCGCCGTGACCGCCGCATGGGCGGCAACACCAAAAAGTAAAATTCTGTATTCTGCATAAAAAATCCCCGCAAAGTCTGGCGATTCTGCTAAGGCTCTGCGGGGATTATTTGATTGCACGTTACATATAGTAGGGGTAGGCAACCGCCCATCACCCGACGCTGCTGTCGCTGGTGGCTTCGTCCCCGGCCGCGGGGCCGGGATAGGTGGTGATGGTCACCTTTTCAATGGTGATGGCCGCGTCCTCGGTGGGTTTCCAGGTATCGTTGCCGTCCTCGTCCTTGGTGGTCTCCACGCAGGCCATGGCGTCCACTACGTCCATGCCCTGGTAGACCTGGCCAAAGACCGTGTCGGTGTTATCGAGGTACGGCAGCCCGCCCACAGCCGCGTAGGCAGCCACCTGGCTGTCCGTGTAGCCGTTCTGGGCCAGCTCGGCCTGTTGGTCGCTGCTTACACTGTCCGGAAGGGCCGCGACGAAGTAAAATTGGCTGTTGCCGCCGGTGACATCACCGCCCTGGGCAAAGGCCGCGCACAGCGCCCCGGCGTAGTGCTTCAGCGAGGCGTCGGCCTCCAGCGGGTAGGGGGTGTTGCTCCAGATCGTGGAGCCGCCGGTGCCTGTGCCGGTGGCGTCGCCGCCCTGCACCGCAAAGCCGTACTGGCTGCGCCAGATGATGGTGCCGTCGTAGTAGCCGCTGCGGGCCAGCCCCACAAAATTATACACCGCCATGGGGGCTGCGTCCGGGTACAATACGGCGCGCACCTCACCCAAACTGGTGGAGAAGATGGCGATGGTGTCGCCGTCGCTGGGCGCGGCAAACTGGCGCTCCTCGCTGATGAACTGGTCGGGGCGCGTGGGGGCCTTTTTGGCGTTGCTGCCGCAGCTGCACAGCAGCACGGCGGTCAGCAGCAGGGGCAGGCAGGCGGAACGTTTCATGGCAGATCCTCCGGGGCGTTCACAAATCTAGATAAGGATATTATACCACATATTTTTTGCGCTGAACACCCTTGACGTTTGGTGAAAAAAAAGGTACACTATATACAAGAAATTTCAAGACCACAGGAGGTCACCTATGTCTGACGAACTGAGCCCCGAAATGCTCGAGGAAGCCACGCCCGACCTGCTGACGCTGGAGGATGAGGACGGCAAGGAGGTCACTTTTGAAGTGATCGACGCCACCGAAGTGAACGGCACCCGTTACCTGGCAGTGATCCCGTATCAGGAAGATCCGGAGAGCCTGCAGGAGGATGCCGAGCTGATCCTGATGCGCATTGGCACCGACGAGGAAGGCGAATATATGGACATCGTAGATGACGATGAAGAACTGCTGACTGTCGGCAAAGTCTTTGAAGAGCGCCTGAGCGCGATGTACGACATCGACGATTCCGAGTTGGAGTAAAAAACATCCCTGCACGGTTTGATTTGTTGCGGTCATTTTATGAATCCTACTAATCAAATTTAGGGAGCCCGCTGTCCCTGGCTGGATCGCAGACCTCCCGCCCTAGGCGGAAGAAGGGAGCGTGAACGTCCGGGTAGGGCACCCACCTGCCTGTACCGGTAGGTTTTGATTGGCTGCAGACGGCCGCGTGGGGTTTTGTGTTTTTCAGTCGGACAGTCCTGCTGTCCGGCTTTTTGTTTTAGATTTTTGGGGAAAGGGGGCCATCGCCGTGGGCGAGCGTATTGCGGTTGGGGACAAGCTCCCTTTCTTTGTGTACGATACCCCCTACAGTGCCCAAAACCGCTTCCGGGACCTGCTGCAGCGCAAAAGCCCGCTGGTGCTGGTGTTTATGGCCAACTTCGGCCACCCCATCACCCGCACCTTTGCCAGCCGCTACGCCAATACATACGGTTCCCTGCGGGACGGCGGATTCGCGCTGGTGGTGCGCTCCCGCGCAGACAAGCTCTCACGCAGCATTGGTCCCAATACCCTGCCCTACCCCCTGCTGTGTGATGCCGAGGGGGTGCTGTATGAGCACCTGGACATCCCCCAAAGCAGCAGTGCCCTGATGACCTACTCGCTGGAGGGCTGGCGCATCCTGCGGGAAGCCAAGCGCCAGGGCTACCAGGCCGCGAAAGGCCAGATGCAGCAGCTGCCGCTGACCCTGATTCTGGACAAGGACGGTACGGTGCTGTTCTGCCACTACGGTGCCAGCCTGACAGACGTTCCCACCGATTGTGAGGCCATGCAAAGCCTACTGGAAGAGCTGGAACTGGTGCCCGACATGCCAGAATTAGAGGATCTGGATTACGAAAATTTCCCAGAGTTGGAGGATGCCGACGAACTCGACGAGGAGTTTGACACGTTCCACTGAGTTGATAGCGCAAAACAGCAAAGAGCCGCAGCGGTGCGGCTCTTTTTTGTATATGCTTTTATTGCAGCAGCGCGGCTTTGGCGGCGCGCACAGCGTCGGCGTCCGTCTGCTGGATGTGCCACTCGTCCAGCCCTGGCAGACCCATGGGGACGCCCTCGCGGCGGAAGCGCATGCCGCTTTCCACCAGTTTTTTGCCGCTTAGATGGAAAGCCCGTGCCCCGGGCAGGGCAGCGCGCAGCTCGGTGATAACGGCGGCGCTGACGCCTGCGCCGATGAGCACCTCCGGCCCTTGCAGCTCGTTCCGCAGGGCAAGCATCTTGGCCAAGGCGGCTGTCCCCTGCCGGCAGCTGGCGGCACCGCCGCTGGTCAGGACCGTATCAATACCCAGTGTGGCGGCGTCACGATAGGTTTCCACCAAATCACAGGAAACATCAATGCAGCGGTGCAGTGTGACGGGCTTATCCCCGCAGGCATCCAGCAATTGGGCCATGGCGGGCTTGTCCAGCGCGCCATCGGGGGTCAGCGCACCGATGACGAAGCCGTCTGCCCCTGTATCCCGCAAGGTGTGGATCTGGGCGCACAGCAGGTCGATCTCGTCCTTTGTATAAAGGAAGTCACCCGCCCGGGGGCGCATCAGGCAGCGCACCGGCAGGCTGCACTCGGCCTTTATCTGACGCAGCAGTTCTGGGTAAGGGCTTAGGCCGCCCACGGCTAAGGCGCTGCAGAATTCCAGCCGGTCGGCTCCGCCGGCCTGCGCGGCGCGCGCCGAGGCCAGGCTGTCCACACAGACTTCCAGAAGTTTTTTCATGGTATCTCCTCCCTGTCTGCTGCTATTGTAACATAGGTTGTGGAAAACAACAATCCCCGCGCGCCGGGGCACACGGGGACTGCCGGTTATATGCACCCGGGTACACCGAGGGTACGCGAGATCAGGCGGCGCGGCCGCCCCGCACAACGCGGAAAACGAGCTGCTGGCGCTGGGGCGCAGGGGTGGGGGCTGCCTTGGGTCGGGCGTTGGACTGATTTTCCAGCAAGACACCGCAGGCAGCATTGAGGCCCACAAGGCCCGCAGCGGCCACGATGACCGCCGCCCAGAACGGCACCGCGCCAGACGCCACGGCGGGCACCAGAATGATAAAGAGCATGAGCACCAGGTTGGAGATGAGCTTGCTGAGCCATACTTTTACAGTGTGGAAGTTCATGATAAAGTTCCTCCTTCAGAAAAGCCGTACCGCAAATCCGGCTGTTGTGCGGTTGTAAAGGACACCGCGTTGTTCTGTGTCTCTACTATAATACTACTGACGGTTGTTGTCAAGACGCTTCAACAACTTTATTTAGAATTATTTTTCAAAAAACTCTTTACAAACACGCCTTGCAGTTGTATAATGAGGACAAATAGTAAAGGCCTGACCACAAGATAGAGGAAAATGTCGCCCGGCAAAAGGAGTACGTTATGTTTGCAGACCGCCTGAGAGATGCCCGAAAAGCTAAACGGTACAGCCAGACCGAGGTTTCGCGTATGCTTGGCGTTACCCAGCAGGCTGTTGGCAAGTGGGAGACCGGCCGTTCCACCCCGGACCCACAGACCGTGGCCCGCCTGGCTGAAATTCTGGATACAACGGCCGATGCCCTGCTGGGCCTGCAGCAGGCCCCCACGGCTGCCCCGGCTGTGGGCCGCAACGCCTTCAGCCGCTATACGGAGAGCCTTGTCCCCGTTGTGGGTACGGTGCGCGCCGGTTACGGCGCCCTTGCCTTTGAGGAGGACTACGGCAAAGAGTATGCCAGCGTTAAAGATCCCCAGAACTATTTCTACCTGGTTGTAAAGGGCGACAGCATGGAGCCGCGCATCTCGGACGGCGACCTGGCCCTTGTCCACCGCCAGAGCACGCTGGAAAACGGCGACCTGGGCGTGTTGGTCTACGGATCGGACGGCGAGGGCACGCTGAAAAAGTACATCCAGCGCGGCAACTCGGTCATCTTGCACCCCTTCAACCCTGCCTACGAGGAATTGGTCATCAAGGGCGAGGAACTTGACCACCTTTATATTGCCGGTAAAGTGGTGGAGACCAAGGCTAAGTGGTGATTCCTGCCCTCTGATTTTATTGTAGCATAGTGTGCGTCCTATAATTCGGACATCAAGGGCAAAAGTACAATTTTATAATCTATGGCAACACCGCACAATTCCCGCCTAACGGCTTAAGCACCGCTCCGGCGGCTGCGGCACGGCATCTGCGTTGCCAAAATGCTCGATAATACACAAAGTATTATCTGCGCTTTTGTCTTAGCATCTGCCGCACCTCGCTCGCCGTATCGGCACTTAGAATTATGCGGTATTGCCCTATAAAAATGCTGCCCGCGGCATCGCTGGCTGTTGTAAACAGTCAGGTTATGCGGCGGGCTGTATTTTTTATACCCTTTTTTAGGAGAAACAGCGATGGATCTTGCGGAAAAGCTGGAAATTTTGGCCGACAGCGCCAAATATGATGTGGCCTGCACCTCCAGCGGCGTGGAGCGTGCCGGAAAGCACGGCAGCCTGGGCAGCTGCGCACAGGCGGGCATCTGCCATGCCTTTACCCCGGACGGCCGCTGTGTTTCGCTGCTGAAAGTGCTGTATTCCAACGCCTGCTCCTACGATTGCAGCTACTGCGTCAACCGCCGCTCCAACGACCGCCCGCGGGCCACTTTTACCCCGCGGGAACTGGCGGAGCTGACTATTGGCTTCTACCGCCGCAACTACATCGAGGGGCTGTTCCTGTCCAGCGCGGTGCTGGGCACGCCGGACCGCACGATGGAGCTGATGATCGAAGCACTGCGCATTTTGCGGGAAGAGTTCCGCTTCAACGGCTACATCCACGCCAAGACCATCCCCGGTGCGGACCCGCTGCTGGTGCAGCGCATCGGGCTGCTGGCGGACCGCCTCTCGGTTAATATCGAGCTGCCCAGCGAGGTCAGCCTGAACCAGCTGGCCCCGGATAAAAAGAAAACGGCGATCCTGCGCCCCATGGGGCAGATCGCTGTGCAGAGCGCCCAAAGCAAGCGGGAGCTGGCGGTATACAGGAACGCGCCTGCTTTTGCACCGGCAGGGCAAAGCACCCAGATGATTATTGGTGCGACGCCGGAGACGGATCGCCACATTATGGACCTGACGGAAGGCCTATACAAAAAGTATGCGCTGAAACGTGTGTTTTACTCGGCCTACCTGCCGGTGGTGGAGGACCACCGCCTGCCCGCACTGAACTTTCAGCCGCCGCTGCTGCGGGAACACCGCCTCTACCAGGCAGATTGGCTGCTGCGGTATTATAACTTCCACGCCTCGGAACTGCTGACCGAGGAGGAACCTAACTTTGACCCCTACCTGGATCCCAAGTGCACCTGGGCGGTGCGGCACCCGGCGTTTTTTCCGGTGGAGGTCAACACCGCCAGCAAGGAGGAACTGCTGCGGGTACCGGGCATCGGCCCCAAAAGCGTACTGCGCATTTTGGCGGCACGCCGTGTGCAGAAATTGGGTATGCCGGAGCTGAAGCGCATCGGCGTGGTGCTGAAACGCGCCCAATATTTTATCACCTGCAATGGCCGCGCCCCGGCCCACGCCAACCGGGCGGAGATTGCAAACGCGCTGCTGGACCCCAAGGCGTTCAGTGTGGGGGTGCAGCAGTTGAGTCTGGATGAATTTGTGCCCAAGGCCCTGCCGGACGCGGCACCTGCCGTCCACCAGCTGACGGCCCATGGCGTGGCGGCTCCGGCTGCGGCCCGCATGGTGCGAGAGGAGGCCTTGACATGCCTTACCCGGCGCATGTGAGCGACGCCGCCTACTGCTACGACGGCAGCTATGCGGGGTTTCTCTGCTGCATTTTTGAAAGCTACACCCGGCGCGAGATACCCTCGGCGGTGCTGGGACCAGCCGAAGGGCAAATTACGCTGTTTGGAACGGAGGCCATCGCCACCGACCCGACCCACGCCAGGCGCGTGGCCAACGGCTTGACGCGGCTGGGGCCGATGGTGAGAGAGCGCGTGATGACTGGTTTCCTCTCCACCGAAGAAGAAAAGGATCTGATCTTGCTGCGGTTCGCCCGCCGTTGCTTTGACGAAGGCCCCCGCGCCGTGCAGATGTTGGGCGACCCGGATGTCCACGCGGCGTTTGTGTTGGAGCGCAATGTCAATAACGAGGTCTGCCGTTTTATCGAGTTTATCCGCTTTGAGGAAAAGGATGGCATGCTCGGTTCGGTCATCCACCCCAAAAACAACGTACTGCCGCTGCTGCGCGGGCATTTTTGCAGCCGCCTGCCGGATGAGGACTTTTTGATCTTCGACGCTGCCCACGGCACGGCGCTGCTGCGGCAAAGCGGCCATGTGCAGTACCTGGCTATGGAGCATTACGAACCCGCCCGCGATGCCGACGAGTTGAACTGGCAGGCGCTGTGGAAACGGTTCTTCCACGCCCTGACGATTGAGGAACGCCGCAACGCCAAAGCGCAGATGAACCACGCGCCCAAGCGCTTCTGGGGCGGCATGGTGGAGATGCGTGAACCCTATATATAATGCTCATGTGCTATAAAGTAGCACACAAGAATTTGACAGACAGCAGCCCAACTATTTCTAAACTCTTGCTTTTAGAAGATACCTTTGCTATAATTAGAAACAGGAGTGAACTACATGAAAAATAGAATTGTAATTGACGAATTAAAAAGACGAATCAGCTCTGTGCAAATGTATCCGATGAAGCATTGTACGGAGCTTAAACTAAAAGCATGATTGCTTTCTTTTTCATCGGGAAATAGGGAAACAAGCAAGAATAAGGGTATTGAAATTTTAATACCCTCTGTTTTGTGTACCTATTTCCTCGATGATAGAAACGAGCAGACTTTAGTTAGAGACTGTGGACAATGTTTCGCCATAGTCTCTATTTTTATATTTACTTTTAGGGGCTATGGTAGATTATCGCCATAGTCTCTATTTTTTTGAAAGGAACAATCTTTATGAATGAATACAAATGGAAAAGCCATATTGCTCGGTTTTTATCTGCGCAAACAATATCCCTGTTGGGTTCATCTATTGTTCAATATGCAATAATTTGGTATATCACATTAACAACTTCTTCCGGGAAAATGATAACCCTCTCCACTTTATGCGGATTCTTACCGCAAATATTGATTTCCCTCTTTGCAGGAGTATGGATTGATCGTTATAGCCGAAAAGGGGTTGTGATGATAACGGATTGCTTTATTGCAAGTGCTACTCTGATATTAGCTGTATTTTTTCTTACTGGACACAAGAATATCGAATTGCTTTTAGTTGTTTTAGCAATCCGGTCTGCCGGGACGGGAATACAAACTCCAGCAGTAAATGCAATTATCCCCCAAATAGTTCCACAAAAATATCTAATGCAAGTTAATGGATTTAACAGCACTTTATCATCAATTATTATGTTTGTTTCTCCAGCTATTAGCGGTGCTATTCTGTCGATAGCAACATTAGAAGCAACTTTATTTATTGATATTTTTACTGCTTTAGTTGGAGTGAGTATAACCTCAACGGTTCCAGTAAAGCCCTTAAATATCGAAGTCAGAATGACCAAATCACATTTCACAGAAATGAAGGAAGGCGCGGTCTATCTAAAGAATCATACTTTTATGAGCAGACTGCTGATTTTTCAATTACTCATTTTATTTCTAATTAGTCCATCTGCTTTTTTAACCCCGCTCATGGTAAGCAGAACATTTGGAACAGAAGTTTGGCGCTTAACCATGAGTGAAATGACATATAGTTTTGGAATGATTATTGGAGGAGCAATTATTACATCATGGGGTGGTTTTAAGAAAAAACTGAATACTACATTAGTGGCAGGTGGAGTTTATGGTATGCTGATGATAGGGTTAGGAATTTCTCCTGTATTCATAGTTTATTTAATTTTTAATGTGCTGATAGGAATTACATCTCCTTGCTATAATACTCCGATTACAGCGTCTATCCAAGAGAAAGTTGAGCAGGAAATGCAAGGGCGCATATTCAGCTTCATGCAGATTGCCAATTCTTGTGCATTACCGTTAGGCATGATATTTTTTGGACCACTCGCTGACATTATAAATATCCAATCTCTTTTAATTATTTCTGGAATTTTAGTTTTTAGTATATCAACATTCGTATATATAAGGAGAGGCTTTTATGAATAATTTTGAAGATTACAAAGTCCATATCCAGTACACATTCAATGCATTTTGTAAGGTTGTCATCAGCAGCGTTACCATACGGACACCCGGAAGCAGGATTGCTACATCTGCGGAAGCTACAAAAAGCGCACCGCCGACTGTACGGCGCACTTTATCCGAACCGACCTGTTGACCGCCGGCGTCCTCTCCAACCTACGGAAAGTTACCACCTATGCGGCGAAGCATGAAGCCCGCTTTATGAAGCTGTTAATCGAGCAGAACGAGGACGGGGGGCAAGCGCAGGAAGCCACGGAGAACGCAGAAAAGTTTATGAAGATTGTCCGTAAGAACATGAACTTTGAGGAACTCACCCCTACCCTGTTACGGGAGTTTGTAGAAAAAATCGTAGTCCATGAAACGGTAGCCCTTGACGGGAAACGCCGGGGGAAGTTACGGACACAGGAAATTGAAATCTATTATTCTTTTGTCGGCAAGGTAGACTTGCCCGAATGACCGCCCGACCTATCCGACACAACGCGCGAGTGCCGGATAGGGACGGCAAATTTTTTTACACTTCTATTACTTCTTTATCGCACATCAGCAAAGGAAGCGGGCAGCTATTCGTAGTCGTACTCCGGGTTTTCGGCCTGGTACTCCCCCAGCCAGCGCAGCAGACGCTCGGTGTCGGCGTAGGTCAGACGGCCGGTGTCGGCCAGGGCACGTACCATCCTGCGCAGGTCGCCGCCGTACAGCGTTTGCAGGTGGACACTGCTCACCGCGCCGCAATAAGTCAGGCGGCGCACCAGCGGGGTGTACAGGTTTTTGTTGCCCTGCTTTTCGGTGCGGACAAAGTGCTTTTTCTCCAGCCGAAGCAGGAAATTCAACAGCGTAGAGTCGGCCCAGCGGCACTCGGCTGGCAGGTTGGCTGCGATCTGCCGCCGCGTGGCGGCTTGCTCGCAGGCCCAAAGGGCGACCATGACCTGCTCTTCACTGCGGGATAACTGTTCCATAGTCTATATCTCCTACAAATGTAATAACTATTGCAAATATATTTTACAATTGTAGTAGATTAAAATGCAAGATGGCAAAATGACCAAATTTTCGGCAATGGATTGCATCAGATAATAGAAAACTTTTTACAAATGTAGAATATAGTGTTTCTGAATAAAATACAATTAGCCGTTTTGCAGAAACACAACCGCCTGTGCCGCCGTTTTTTCAGTATTTTGCACGCTTGCCGGGGCAGGCGGTGCGGCCTATAATAATGCCATACCGCAACGGCGCGGCAGATGATGCAGTTCGCCGCCGGCAAGCTGCATTTTTAACGTACTTACTGGAGGAAAAGGAAAATGGCTAGAGTTTACAATTTCAGCGCCGGCCCTTCGATGCTGCCGGAAGCTGTTCTGAAAACCGCACAGGCAGAACTGCTGGATTACCATGGTTCCGGCATGAGCGTGATGGAAATGAGCCACCGCAGTAAGTGGTTTGATGAGATCATCCAGAACACCGAGGCTGCCATGCGCCGGGTGCTGAACATCCCAGACAATTATAAGATCGGCTTTTTCCAGGGCGGCGCGACCCAGCAATTTGCCATGGTGCCGCTGAACTTTATGACCACCGGCACGGCGGACTACCTCGTCACCGGTAACTTCAGCAAAAAGGCAGCGGAGGAAGCAGCCAAGTTCGGCACGGCCCGCATCGCCGCCAGCAGCAAGGATAAAAACTTCACCTACATTCCTGACGTGAAGGCCATCGACTACGACCCCAACGCCAGCTACATCCACATCTGCCAGAACAACACCATCTTCGGCACCAAGTATGTGGACGTGCCCCAGGTGGATGGCATCCCCTTGGTGGCGGATATGAGCTCGATGATCTGCTCCGAGCCGGTGGACGTCAGCAAATACGGCGTCATCTACTTCGGTGTGCAGAAGAACATCGCCCCCGCCGGTATGGCCGTGGCCATCGTGCGGGAGGACCTGCTGGGTAAGAGCGCCAAGGGCCTGACCCCGGAGCAGATCCCCACCATGATGAACTACACTACCCTGCTGAAAGCCGACAGCATGTACAACACCCCGCCGTGCTGGTGCATCTACATGACCGGCCTGGTCATGCAGTATCTCGAGAACGAGATCGGCGGCCTGGAAAACATGCAGAAGATCAACGCCGCCAAAGCCAAGGTGCTGTACGATTACCTGGACGGTCAGGATTTCTACAATAACCCCGTTGAGAAGCCCTACCGCAGCATGATGAACGTGACCTTCACAAGCCCCAACGGCGACCTGGACAAGGCGTTCTGCGCCGCAGCGACCGAGGCCGGGTTCGTCAACCTGAAGGGCCACCGCCTGGTGGGCGGCATGCGTGCCTCCATCTACAACGCCATGCCGCCGGAGGGCATCGACAAGCTGGTCGACTTCATGGAGAAGTTCCGCAAGGAAAATGCTTAAGGCGTCACATTTATAAAAGTAAGAGGGGTTCTTTATGTATACCATCAAAACGCTGAACGCGATCTCGCCCGCAGGCCTGGCCAAGCTGCCGGTCAACCAGTTCGAGGTAGATAACGAGACCACCGCTCCCCAGGGCATCCTGGTGCGCAGTGCCGATATGCACGACATGCCGCTGCCGGACAGCCTGCTGGCCATCGCCCGCGCGGGTGCCGGTACCAACAACATCCCCATTGAGGAATGCACCAACGCCGGTATCGTGGTGTTCAACACCCCCGGCGCCAACGCCAACGCTGTGGCCGAGCTGGTCATCGGTGCGCTGGTTGCGGGCAGCCGCAACATGGTCGACGCCGTCCAGTGGGCCCAGGGCTTGAAAGGCAGCGAGACCATTGCCAAGGATGTGGAAAAGGGCAAGAAGCAGTTTGTCGGCCCGGAACTGCGCGGCAAAACGCTGGGCGTTATCGGCCTGGGTGCCATCGGTGCCCGTGTGGCCAACGCCGCCGTGGCACTGGGCATGGAAGTACTGGGCTATGACCCCTACATTTCTATCGACGCAGCATGGAGCCTGTCCCGCAGCGTACAGCACTGCGTGACGCTGGGCGATATGCTGCCCCGCTGCGACTACCTGACCATCCATGTTCCCTACCTGCCCACGACCCGCCACACCATCAACGCCCAGACCCTTTCGATGTGCAAGGACGGCGTGCGCGTGCTGAACTTTGCCCGCGGAGAGTTGGTGGACACTGAGGCCCTGCTGGACGCCATGAACTCCGGCAAGGTGGCGCAGTACTTCTGCGACTTCCCGGCTGAGGAACTGCTGGGCGTCAAGGGTGTGTACTGCACGCCGCACCTGGGCGCCAGTACCCCCGAAAGCGAGACCAACTGTGCCGTGATGGCCGCCGCCGAACTGAGCGACTATCTGAAGAACGGCAACATCGCCCACAGCGTCAACCTGCCGGACGTCAGCCAGCCCCGTGTGGGCGGCCGCCGCATCTGCATGATCCACAAGAACACGCCGGGTGCGATCTCGGCCATCACCAGCATCCTGACCACCGCCCGCCTGAACATCGAAAACATGGTGAACAAGAGCAAGAAGGACGTGGCCTACACCCTGCTGGATGTGACCGGCGACGTTACCCCCGACCTGACCAGCAAACTGGCCGGCATCGATGCCGCCATCCGCGTGCGCATCCTGTAAACCAAATCACTTTATGTACGGCTCCCCTGCCACGGGGAGCCTTTTGCGTTACCAGCGGGTGTGCTGGACAGCCTTGTCCAGGTCGGCCAGGGTCTTTTCCGCGCCCTTGGCCAGCTTGTGGACGGTCTTGCGCATCATGCGCTGGTCCTGGGTGGCAAGGCAGACGGCCGCCGCACCCACAGCCATGCCGACAGCAGTGCCGGCCATTGTCGAAAACTGCATAACAATGCCTCCTTTTCGGGTCCTCGTGCCTAGCATGCCCCGGGCAGGCGCGGCTATGCAGCAAAATGAGGCGGAAAAATCAGGCAAAAAAGCAGGTTCGCCCAATTCAGCCTTTTTTTATGCGGCGGTTTATGGTAGAATAGCAGTGTTGAAAAAGGAACAAACGCGAACGAACAAAAGGAATCTGACCATGTCCAATGCACCCAAAACTGTATTAGCCATCCATGACCTGCCGGGCTTTGGCCGGGCGGCGCTGTCGGTCATCGTGCCGGTGCTGTCCTGCCTGGGTGTGCAGGCGGTGGCGCTGCCCACGGCGGTGCTGTCCACCCACACGGGCGGGCTGGGCACCCCGGCTAAGCTCTCCAACCCCGGTTACGGCCCTGCGGCGCTGGCGCATTACCAGCGGCTGGGCCTGCGGTTTGACTGCATCTACTCCGGCTATTTGGCGGACCCTACCCAGGCCAAGCTGGTGGAGCAGGCCTTTGAACTGTGGCCCCGCGCCTTAAAAGTGGTGGACCCGGTGCTGGGCGACGGCGGGCGGCTGTACAAGGGGCTGGGGGCCGATATGGTCCCGGCTATGTACAACCTATGCAGCAAGGCGAACCTGATCGTACCCAACGTGACCGAGGCTGCACTGCTGCTGGGCGACCCGCTGCCCGGTGTGGGCAGCAGCGAACAGGCGGCCGAGCAGGCCGCGCGGCTGACCCGCATCGCCCCGCAGGTGGTGGTCACCGGCGTGACGGGCCTCTCCGACGGGCGGTGCATCGGCTGTGTGGGCGCGGCCCGCGGCGGGCAGGGATACTCGGTCAAGACGCCGCTGATCCCCCGCATGTACCACGGCACCGGGGATATTTTCGGCGCGGTGCTGGTGGGGCGCATTTTGCAGGGCAACGTGCCCCAGGCCGCCGTGCAGGCGGCAGCTGCGTTCGTGAGTGAGTGCATCCGCCAGACGCCCGAAGGCACCGACGAACGTCTGGGCGTGTGGCTGGAAGCCGCCCTGCCCAAACTGATGCAGCAATAAAATAATGTGAGGATGTACATAAACCTATGCCAACTTTGAACATTGTACTGGTGGAGCCGCAGATACCCCAAAACTCCGGCAATGTCGCCCGCACCTGCGCGGTGACCGGGGCACGGCTGCACCTGGTTGGGCCGATGGGCTTTACCGTGGACGACAAAAAATTGAAGCGAGCCGGGCTTGACTATTGGCACCATCTTGATATAACATATTATGAAGATCTCGCGGATTTTTTTGCCAAAAATCAGGGGCCGTTTTTCTACTTTACCTCCAAGGGGCCGCGCCGCCACGTGGACGTACAGTACCCGGACGGCGCTTACCTGGTATTTGGCCGCGAGGATGCGGGTCTGCCGGAGGAACTGCTGGCTGCCCATGAGGCCGACTGCGTGCGCATGCCGATGCGCCGCGGCGAGCGATGCCTGAACCTTTCCAACGCTGTTGCGGTAGGTGCCTACGAGGCTTTGCGGCAGTGGGATTTTGCCGACCTGGAGACCCGCGGCCAGCTGACCCGTTATGAATGGAGTGAGGACGTAAAATGAGCAAGATCGGTTTTTTGACGGATTCCTGTTCCGATATTCCGCAGGAGCTTGCGGACAAATACGGCATTGAGGTGGTGGGCTTCCCCATCAACCTGGATGGCACCGAGTATGTGGAGCGCAAGGACTTTACCAACGACCAGTTTTATGAGATGATGCGCAAGGCCCAGGGCGTGCCCACCACCGCCGCCATCACCCAGCTGCAGTGGTGCGAAATTTACGAGCGCTATGTGGACGAGGGCTACACCGACCTGGTGCACCTGAGCATCAACGCCGCCGGTTCCAGCACCTACAACAACGCCATCAAGGGCGCCGAGATGCTGGCTGAGGAGCGCCCTGACCATAAGCTGAAGATTCAGATCATCGACAGCCACACCTATTCGATGCCCTACGGCTGGTATTTCTGCGAGTGCGCCCGCAAGGTGCGCAACGGCGGCGAGCTTTCCACCTGTGTGGACGAGCTGAAGCGCAAGTTGGACTGCGTGGAGATCTGCCTGGCGGCTTACAGCCTGAAGCAGATGAAGAAGTCCGGCCGCGTCAGCGCTGCCGCTGCCGTGGTGGGCGACCTGCTGGGCATCCGTCCCATCATCAGCCTGAACGCCGGTGTCTCCAAGGTCGAGGCCAAGGTGCGCGGTGATGCCGCTGTGCCCCCGGCTATGATCAAATGGGTGGAGAGCCGCGTCGACTCGATGAAGGACACCCCCTACATGGTGGCCTACACCTCCAGCACTGCCAAGCGGGACGAGCTGGTAAAGCTGTGCAAAAAGAACTTTGGCCATGCGCCGATGATCGTCTTCCAGCTGGGTGGCGTGGTCAGCGCCAACACCGGCCCGGACGGTATTGCCATTGTATACGAGGGCAAGCCCCGCAACCTGGAGGCTTACACCCCGGAACTGCCGTAATTTTAGGGATGAGCAACAATCGCAGGCTCTCTCCCCCACTCGCTTTGCGGGACCGCTTACGCGGCCGGGCCCCTCTGTCGCTGCGCGGCATCTCCCCACACTGTGGGGCGTCACCCTCGCAGAGGGGACCTTTACGAAAGAAAATGAGATTTTTGCCGCAGCCTATTGCAAGGGGCTGCGGCTTTTGTTATAATAATCTTTTGTTGAGCAACTTAGGATTTTAGGCTCCGCCGCAGTTTTGCGGCGCAAACCGATGGCAGGCTGGCGGTCTGCTATACGGTCAAAATCTATCCGCCGGAGTATTGTATGAATCAG
This sequence comes from Oscillospiraceae bacterium, assembly GCA_025758045.1. Lineage (NCBI taxonomy): Bacteria > Bacillati > Bacillota > Clostridia > Eubacteriales > Oscillospiraceae > Oscillospiraceae bacterium. The sequence goes on from CP107208.1 coordinate 307,509, forward strand.
AAATCCATGTCCGTCAAGCGCCTTGTGCGCTGTGCTGTCATTGCAGCGCTCTACGTTGTGCTGTGCCTGGTGCTGCAGCCGTTCTCCTACGGCGCGGTGCAGGTGCGTGTGGCCGAGGCATTCTGCCTGCTGCCTGTCTTTGGCACCGAGTATATCATCGGTGTCACGCTGGGCTGCTTTCTGGCCAACCTGCTGGGCTCGACCGTGATCGACGTCATCTTTGGCACGCTGGCTACCCTGCTGGCCTGTCTGGTCACCTACAAGCTGCGCGATGCGCGCATCAAGGGGCTGGCCATTCCGGCGTCCCTGCCGCCTGTTATCTTTAATATGATCATCGTGGGCGCGTTCGAGATCACCTTCTTCTTCTCGGATAGTGCCCCCACGGCCGCCATGGCTGCGTTTAATGCGGTCACGGTCGGCATCGGCGAGGTCATCAGCTGCACGATCCTGGGCGTGGCCCTGGTCAAGCTGATCGAGACCAACGCCAGCCTGAAGAAGATCTTTACAGAAGAATAATGAGGTAACCTATGCGCCCGGAACTGATTTTGTGGGATTGGAACGGTACCCTGCTGGATGATGTGGAACTTTGCGTAGACGCGCTCAACCGTCTACTAGAAAAGCATGCCTATCCGCAGCGGTACGACCGCGATCAGTACCGGGCAATTTTTGGTTTCCCGATTGAAGAATATTACGTCCGCGCCGGGTTTGATTTCAGCCGCCACAGCTTTGCCATGCTGGCCGAGGAATATATGGACGACTACATCCCCGCCAGCGCGGCCTGCCCGCTGGCAGAGGGCGCGATAGAAGCGCTGGATGCCTTCCGCGCGGCGGGGCTGCGGCAGGTGATCTTATCGGCCAGCCCGGTGCCCACGCTGACCCGCCAGGCTGGGGAACGCCATGTGACGGGTTACTTTGACCGCCTGCTGGGTCTGGGCGACATCTACGCCAAAAGTAAGGTGGAACTGGGCCGGCGCTTTATGCAGGAGGAGGGCATCGACCCTGCCCGCGCAGTGATGATCGGGGATTCGGTACACGATTTTGAGGTGGCGCAGGCCATGGGAACGACCTGTGTGCTGCAATGCAGCGGCCACCAGAACCGGCAGACGTTGGCAGCCACCGGCGCACCGGTAGTAGAGGGCCTGCGCGAAGCCGCGCAGTTGATCTTGGGGTAAAGCATTATAGTAAGGGGAAGGTAAAATGTCTGACCGTGTAAAAGGTGCCTGCCTGACGATGGGTGGTGCGGCATGCTGGGGTGTTTCGGGCTGCATGGGACAGTACCTGTTCACCCGCGAAAACATGGACTCCACCTGGCTGGTGCCTATCCGGCTGTTTCTGGCCGGGCTGATCTTGTGCACGTTCTACTTTATCAAGGACCGCAGGATGCTGTTCGACCCGTGGAACGCGAAGAAAAATCCCCGCAACCTGCTGGATCTGCTCATTTACGGTCTGGCGGGCGTAAGCTGCTGCCAGTTCACCTACTTTTTGACCATCCAGCTTTCCAGCGCGGGCATGGGCACCATTTTGCAGGACCTCTCCCCCGTCATCATCCTGCTGGTGGTCTGCATCCAGCAGCACCGCGGGCCGCGTCTGTTTGAAATTTGCAGCATTTTGTTGGCCCTCATCGGCGTGTTTCTGCTTACCACTCACGGCAGCCTGACCGACCTGGCCATCAGCCCAGCCGCGCTGCTGTCCGGCATTGCCAGCGCCTGCTGCGTGGTCATCTACACCATGTGGCCCAAAAAGCTGCAGCAGCAGTACCCCACCCCCATGCTGCAGGGCTGGGCATTCTTGATGGGCGGCACGATGTTCGCCCTCATCTTCCGCCCCTGGACGGTGAACTACGTGCCCACCGCCATGGGCGTGTTCGGCATCTTTACCGTGGTGGTGCTGGGCAACGTGCTGGCGTTCGGCCTGTACATGTCAGGCGTGCCGCTCATCGGCCCCCAGCGGTCGAGCCTGTACAGCTTTGCCGAGCCGGTCACCGCCGCCATCATCAGCACGCTTGTGCTGGGCAGCCCCTTTACCGTGTGGGATGCCATGGGTTTTGGCTGTATTTTCCTGATGCTGGTGCTGCTGAGCCTGCCCGCCAAGGCTAAAAACTAAATATATTTGTAAATACACCCGCGCAGGTTTGACAGCAAGCCCTGTGCGGGTGTATTATAGTAGGGTATGTAAGTGCTATATAGCTGCCCTGTCCCGGGTGGCGGAAAATACAGGGGATTTTATAATGTCTTTTTTTGAAAAACTGTTTGGTTCCTTCTCGGACAAGGAACTGAAGCGCATCAACCCGCTGAAGGACAAGGTCCTGGCCCTGGAGCCGGAGATGCAGAAGCTGACCGACGAGCAGCTGCAGGCCAAGACGACCGAGTTCAAGGCGCGCCTGGAAAAAGGCGAAACGCTGGACGACCTGCTGCCCGAGGCTTTTGCCGTCTGCCGTGAGGCTGACTGGCGTGTGCTGGGCATGAAGCCCTACCCCGTGCAGATCATCGGCGGCATTGTGCTGCACCGCGCCTGCATTGCTGAGATGCAGACCGGTGAAGGCAAGACCCTGGTGGCCACCATGCCCGTTTACCTCAACGCCCTGACCGGCAAAGGCGTGCATGTTATCACCGTCAACGATTACCTGGCCCGCCGCGATAGTGAGTGGATGGGCAAAGTCTACCGCTTCCTGGGCCTGACCGTCGGCCTGGTGGTGCACGGCGTTGAGGCCAACGACCGCAAGGCCGCCTACGCTGCTGATGTCACCTACGGCACCAACAACGAGTTCGGGTTTGATTACCTGCGCGATAACATGGTCGTTTACAAGGCCAACATGGTGCAGCGCGGCCACGCCTACGCCATCGTCGACGAGGTGGACTCCATCCTCATCGACGAAGCTCGTACCCCGCTGATCATCAGCGGCAAGGGCGAGGACTCCAGCGTGATGTACAAGCGCGCCGACGACTTTGCCAAGACACTGAAGAAGAGCGTTATCGTGGAGCTGGACGACAAGGTAGCCGCTGAGGAGCAGGTCGACGGCGATTATGTCGTGGACGAAAAGCGCAAGACCGCTACTTTGACCGAATCCGGCGTGCAGAAGGCCGAAGCCTTCTTCCATGTGGAGAACCTGGCCGACGCCGACAATATGTCCCTGCGCCACTACATTGACGGCGCCATCAAAGCCCGCGGCGTTATGCACCGTGACATCGACTACATCGTCAAAGAGGGCGAGGTCATCATCGTTGATGAGTTCACCGGCCGTCTGATGTATGGCCGCCGCTTCAACGACGGCCTGCACCAGGCCATCGAGGCCAAGGAAGGCGTGACCGTTGCTGCCGAGAGCAAGACCCTGGCCACCGTCACCTTCCAGAACTACTTCCGTATGTATGACAAGCTGGCCGGTATGACCGGTACGGCTTCCACCGAGGCTGACGAGTTCAGCGAGATCTACGGCCTGAACATCGTCAGCATCCCCACCAACAAGCCCCGCGCCCGCAAGGACTTGCCGGACAGCGTGTACAAGACCGTCAACGGCAAGTACAACGCCGTCATCGAGCAGGTGGCCGAATGCCACGCCAAGGGCCAGCCCGTTCTGGTCGGCACCGTCAGTGTCGAAAAGAGCGAGGCTCTCTCCAAGCTGCTGAAGAAGAAGGGCATCGAGCATAACGTGCTGAACGCCAAGCAGCACGAGCGCGAAGCCGAGATCGTCGCCCAGGCCGGTAAGCAGGGCGCTGTGACCATCGCCACCAACATGGCCGGCCGTGGTACCGATATCATGCTGGGCGGCAACGTGTCCTACATGGCCAAGGCCGCTCTGCGCAAGGAGCTGAGCCGCGACCTGACCAAGGACCTGGCCCAGCTGAAAGACGAGTACGAGCACGCCAAGGCCCGCGCCAAGGCTGCCGGTACCGAGCTGCCCACCCCGCCGGAGGAGACCATCGATGCCCAGCTGGAGCACCTGATGACCGAGTGCGACGGCCACGCCGAGACCGAGGATGCCGCCGTACTGCATGCCCGCCAGCGCTTTGAGGAGCTGTGCGAGGAGTTTGAGCCGGAAATCAAGCGCGAAGCTGCTGCTGTGCGCGAGGCCGGCGGCCTGTTCATCATCGGTACCGAGCGCCACGAGAGCCGCCGTATCGACAACCAGCTGCGCGGCCGTGCCGGCCGTCAGGGCGACCCTGGTGTTTCCCGCTTCTTCCTCAGCCTGGAAGATGACCTGATGCGTATCTTCGGCGGTGAGCGCGTGCAGAACCTGATGGACAGCCTGGGCCTGGAAGAGGATGTGCCCATCGAGAACAAGCTCATCACCAACACCATCGAGAGCGCCCAGAAGAAGCTGGAAGCCTCCAACTTTGCCATCCGTAAACAGGTGCTGCAGTACGACGACGTCATGAACCAGCAGCGCGAGATCATCTACAAACAGCGCCAGATGGTGCTGGACGGTGAGGACATCAGCGACAAGCTGCATGAGATGATGCGCCAGTCCATCGACGACGCCTGCACCAACTACCTGAACGGTGAGACCGCCGACGATTGGGATTTCGCCGGTCTGCGCCGCCACTTCATGAACTGGCTGTGCCTGCCCAGTGACTTCAACTACACCAAGGACCAGCTGGGGGACCTGACCAAGGAGGGCATCGCCGACGAGCTGTATAAGCGCGGCATGGACATCCTGACCGCCAAGGAGAAGAAGTACGGCTCCAAGACAATGCGCGAACTGGAGCGTATCTGCCTGCTGCGCAACGTCGACTCCAAGTGGATGGATCACATCGATAACATGGATCAGCTCAAGCAGGGCATGGGCCTGCGCGGCTACGGCCAGCATGACCCCGTGGTCGAGTACCGCATTGAAGGCTTTGCCATGTTCGATGAGATGATCGCCTCCATCCGTGAGGATGCCGTGCACATGCTGCTGACCATCGAGATCCGCCAGCAGAACGCCGAGCCGAAGCGTGAGCAGATCGCCAAGCCCACCGGCGAGGGTGCCTCCACCCAGGCTGGCACCAAGGGTGCCGCCCCTGTGCGCGTGACTAAGATCGGCCGCAACGATCCCTGCCCCTGCGGCAGCGGCCTGAAGTGGAAAAAGTGCACCTGCAAAGAGTACCACCCCGACCTGTAAACTAAAAGGAAGAGAGCCAGTTAATGTCTCTCTTCTTTTTTATATCAAGCGATATGGCGGCTTTGCCAGCGCTGCGGAAAACACAATGTGAGGATACACCAATGAATGATTCTTTGAATTTTTCAAAGCGCATTAAAATCAGCGTGAGAGTTCTATTTTTTGCGGCACTGGCTGCATTTCTGTTTTGGCGTGCACGGTATGGGTATAGTTATAATGATGAACCATTTTGTATAACACTGGCGCAACGACTGTATCAGGGTGATGCACTATTTCGAGACGAATGGCATGTTTGTCAGAATTTTGGAGTGGTTCTTTTACCTATTTATACAATTTTCCGGTTGGTTGCAGGTTCAAATACAGGAATTTTACTTACATTTCGATTTCTATACTGCCTTTTATGGCTGTGCTGTATGGTGGTAGTATTTCGAACTGTACAAAGAAAAAGTGTTTTTGGTGCCTATTTTGCAGTTGTCTATCTTGGGCTGTTTAGCCCCTTAGACTATATGACACTTTCCTACACATCAATTGGACTTATGTCGATATTGATGATATTGTGTATATTCTCTACAAAAGAGAAAGAACAATTAAATTTTTTCTGGGGAGGGGTATGCGGCTTTTTTGCGGCAGTACTTTCACTGTGTAATCCTTATATGGCAATTCCGTGTGTTATCTTTTGGTTGACAGGATTTATAGGCACATTCAGTAAAAACAATCACTCTGTTATTAAGCGCAATTTCTTTTTCGGGTGCTTAGTAGGCATTAGCGTGTGGCTTATCCCTTATCTTGTGATTTTGTTTTCAAGAGAGGGACTGGGGGAATTTTTAAAAAATATTCCCGCAATTATGGATGACCCAGAGCACACGGGAAGTTCCTTGATTTTTGTAGCAAATGTCATGCGAGCATACATGTTAGGATATTCAACGCACTTATACAAATTGACATTCGTGGCGCTTCTTTTATGTATACTTAGCAAATATTTGCCCGATAAAGTTGCGAATGGATGCCGCTTTTTACTTTGGATTGTAGCATGCGTAGAATTTTTCCTTGTGCTTTTTGATGTCATACAGTACGCAACAACTGCGCATTTTAATTATCAGATTAAAGATATTCCGCTCTTGGGGCTAATAGCTTTTTTACTGTTAAAAAAGAAACCATGGAAATTATTTGGAATTTATTACGGTATGGGAATGATATACACTTTTTGCACTGTTCTAGCTTCAAACACTGGGGCAATGGCGTTGTATATGGGAATGGCAACCTGCGGTGTGGGCGGTATTATTTTTGTTTCCTTGTTAACAAATGAGTTTTTCAATATGGATTTGCAGTATCAAAAGCTTGGCATTGTCAAAAACAAAGTTGTAATTGCACTGCTTATACTTATTGCATTGGCACAATTGAGCGAAGAATTGTATATTCGCATGTATAGGACTTATTGGGATGCCCCTCTGTCAGAATTGAATGTCCAAATCGAAGATGGTCCCGCCAAAGGTTTGATTACATCTCGAGATAATGCCGATACATATAATCAGGATGTTCAGAACTTCAAAAAATTGTTTGCGGATGAATCTACAGACGGAAAGACGTTCCTTTCGTATACAAGCGCGCCTTGGTATTACCTTTACGTGGACCTTCGTTACGACACATTTTCTGCATGGACCTTTGGATACGACAATAAACTTGCTGATAGGTTGCAGAATTATTACGAGTTAAATGGGAAAAAGTATCCAGACTATATTTATGTTAAAAATTTTGATGGCGAACTATCTACAGAAATAGCAAAACTGTATCGCATAAAAAGAAATTTGAGCGGAGATTGTGCTCTGCTTTGTAAATTGGAGTAATTTTATGAAAGCACGTATCATCCAGGAGCCGCGGTGTGTGCTGCTGTGGCGGTTTGACGAGAAAAGCGCCGGGTATGACGCCCTGGCCCATGCAGCGCGGGCCTATAAGCTGAAGATCCGCTGCATCGGGGACGGCGACCTGGCCGCCAAGGTGGGCGACCTGTGCCAGGGGCTGCCCTCCCCTGCCTTTGCGCCGTTCATTAAGGTCAGCGACCGCCCCGCCATGATCGTGAGCGGCCTGCGCCACGATACCGGCGAGCTGGGGCATTTCCTCGATCTCGTCAAGGCGGGCGGGGCGGAGTTCCCGCTGCGGGGCATGGTGACCCCTACCAGCAAAAACTGGACGCTGCTGCAGCTTTTGCAAGAGCTGAACAGCGAGCACGAGACCGTGGCCGGGGGCAAAGCATGAAGCGGCTGTTGGCCCTGGGGCTGGCGGCGATCTGCCTGGCCTGTGCCCTGACCGCCTGCACGCCCCAGCAAAAGCTGTACAGCGCCAGCTGGTTTGACATGTTCGACACTGTCACGATGGTGCAGGGCTACGCCGCCAGCCAGGAAGAATGGGACACCCAGGCCGATGCCCTGCACGACGATTTGGAGCATTACCACCAACTGTTTGACATTTACCACCACTACGACGGCATGGTGAACCTGTACGACGTCAACGCCCGTGCCGGGCAGGAACCGGTGCAGGTCAGCCGGGAGTTATTCGACTTTTTGCAGCTGTGCAAGACCAGCGGTAAGACACTGGCGGGCGGTGCGGTGAACATTGCGGCGGGGGCTGTGCTTAGCCTGTGGCACGATGCCCGCGAGAGCGAGAATCCTGCCCCGCCTGCGGCAGATGCCATCTCCGAAGCCCTGCAGCACTGCAACTTGGACGACCTGCTGCTGGACTCCGGCACCCTGACTGTGGCCTTTGCCGACCCGGCCATGACGCTGGACGTGGGAGCTGCCGCCAAGGGCTACACCGCCGTGCAGGCGGGCCAGGCAGCCCGGGAGCGCGGGCTGACCCATGCCCTGCTGAACATGGGCGGCAACGTCTATACCACCGGCCCCAAGGCCGACGGCAGTGCCTGGCGCGTGGGGGTGGAAACCCCCTGGCCCGGTGAGGATGCGCCGCAGTACGTGCAGACCGTGGAGCTGACCGGCGGCGACTCGCTGATCGTCAGCGGTGATTACCAGCGGTACTTTACCTACGAGGGAAAACGCTACTCCCACCTGATTGATTTGACCACAGGCTGCCCGGCTGCCTATTACAGCAGCGTTGCGGTGTATTCCAGCCCGGATGAGGGGCTGGGGGACTTGTTCTCCACCGCCTTTTTCTGCCTGCCGCCGGAGCAGAGCCGGCAGGTGGCCGATGACAACGGCCTGGCCGTGCTGTGGCTGGGCACGGACGGCGAGGTTGCCGCCCAGACCGACAACTGGCCGGGTAAAGCAGTATAACCAATAGCAGATAAAAAACAAAGCACCGCTGTACGTGAAATTTACGTACAACGGTGCTTTTGCTATATGTGCTGAAAAGCCTCCCTCTGCGAGGGAGGTGGCCCGAAGGGCCGGAGGGAGAAACTTTGCCTTAAGCTCTCTCCCCCACCCGCTTCGCGGGGACCCTCTCCCAGAGGGGGCCTTCAAGGGGTGGTAATTTATTGTTCCGCGCTCAGCAAGATGCGGTCGTTGTCCAGTGCGTGGCCGACGTTCTCGGCAAAGCGCTGCAGCAGGCCGTCTACCGTCATGTGGGCGCGCTCCTCGTCGGCTACGTCCAGCACGATGCGGCCATGGTCCATCATCAGCGTGCGGTTGCCCAAGGTAAGGGCGTCGTGCATGTTGTGGGTGATCATCAGACAGGTGATGTGGTTCTCCGCCACAATCTTTTTGGTCAGATCCAGCACCTTTTCCGCCGTGGCGGGGTCCAAAGCGGCGGTGTGTTCGTCCAGCAGCAGCAGCTTGGGGGTGACGAGGGTCGCCATCAGCAGCGTCAGTGCCTGGCGCTGGCCGCCGGAGAGCAGGCCGACGGGCTGTTTCATGCGGTCCTCCAACCCCAGACCCAGGGCGGAGAGCTTCTCGGCAAAGAGGTCGCGATCCTTTTTGGAGATGCGGGAGAAGGACGACGTGTGCCCGGACGCCCGCAGGTAGGCCAGCGCGAGGTTTTCCTCAATGGTCATGTGGGGGGCCGTGCCGCGCAGCGGGTCCTGAAACATACGACCGATGTACTTGGAGCGGCGGTAGTCCGGCATAAACGTGATGTCCTGGCCATCCAGCGTGATGGTACCAGTATCCGAGATGAACTCGCCTGCAATGGCGTTGAACATCGTGGACTTGCCTGCGCCGTTGGAGCCGACGATGGTGGCAAAGTCGCCGTCCTTCAAATTCAGGTCGATCTTTTGCAGAGCCAGCTTTTCGTTGACGGTGCCGGGGTTAAAGGTTTTGCTGATGTTTTTCAGTTCAAGCACGGCGGGCACCTTCTTTCTCGGCTTGGGAGCGGCGGCGGCGGAACGCCGCGCGGGACCGGATGGTGGGGGCGGCGATGGCCAGCGCCACGATGACGGCGGAAATCAGCTTGAGACACTCCGACGGGACGTTGGCGCGCAGGGCCAGCGCGATGATGAAGCGGTAGATGACACTGCCTGCCACAGCCGCCGCGGCCTTGGCCCACATGCCGCCACGGCCAAACAGCGTCTCGCCAATGATGAGGGACGCCAGGCCGATGACCACCATGCCGGTGCCCAGGTTGATGTCGGCAGATTTCTGGTACTGGGCCAGTACGGCGCCGGAAAGGGACGTCATGGCGTTGGAAATGCACAGGCCAATCGTGATGGTGAACGCCGTGTTGATGGAGGAGGCACGCACCATGTCGGGGTTATCGCCGGTGGCGCGGATGGAAAGGCCCATCCGGGTGCCCAGGAACAGGATCAACAGCAGGCAGACGACCACGGTGATGACCGCGGCCACCAGCAGCTTGTACGGGAACACATCGCCAAAAAGCGCCTGCGCCATCGTAAAGATGGTCTGCGTTTTCAGCATTGGCACGTTGGAGGAAAAGCCCATAACCGCCAGGTTGACGGTGTACAGCCCCGTGTTGGTGATGATGCCGGCGAGGATCGACGGCACGCCTAGGCGGGTTTGCAAAGTGGCTGTGACAAAGCCGGAAGCCGCACCGGCGGCAATAGCCAAAAACAGACCCAGCACCGGGTGCCCGGACACCGCGGCGGTAGCCGAGACCGCGCACCCCAGGGTAAAGGTGCCGTCGGTACTCATATCGGCGATATTTAAGATACGGAAGCTGAGGAACAGCGCCATAGCCACCAGTGCGTAGATGAAGCCAAGCTCCAGCGCACTGAAGACGGTTGCAGCGGTAAACATGGGCAAAACGTCCTTCCTGATTTGATGGGGGTACTGCATAAAAAGGGAGGGCAGCTCGGCGTGGGCCTTGCCTGCACCTCCCTTTGGGGAGTTAAGATTTATTCAGCGGTGGTCTCAACTTCGACCACGGTGCCGGCCAGATCATTGAAAGCGCTGTAGTCCAGGTCCAGGGCTGCGGCGGTCTCGGTGTTGACGGTGATGATGCCGCCGTCCATGACGTGGTACTCAGGCACGGTGCCGGTCTCCAGGATGTCCAGCGCCATATCGGCGGTGTAGGTGCCCAGTTCGGTATAGTTGACGCCGCAGGTGGCGAAAGCGCCGGCGGTGACGAAGCTGTCGGCACCGGTGTAGAACGGAATGCCCGCATTGGTCAGCGTCTCAGAGACAGCAGCGGCGGCGGCCATGACCACGTTATCCGTGGGGGTAAAGACGGCGTCGACCTGGCCCACCAGGGCGTTGGCGGCGGTCATGATCTCATCGTTGGTGTTGCCGGTCTTTTCCACGTAAGCGATGCCCTTGGCGTCCAGGTAAGCCTTGGCCTCGGCAATGGGGGTGGTGGAGTTGGCCTCGGAGTTGGAGTAGAGCAGGCCGATGGTCTTGGCCTCGGGCTGGACGGCGAAGATCATGTCCATGATGGACTGGGTGTTCAGCGCGTCGGAGGTGCCGGTGACATAGTCGATGTCGGTCAGGTCAGCGGCGGCGGGGTCCGAGATGGCGGCGTAGATGACCGGGGTCTTGGTGGACTCGCAGGCGGTGGCCATGCACTGGGCGGCCAGCGTGGCGATGGGAATGACGGCATCGTAGCCATCGGAGACGACCTGGGTGCCGATCTGGTTCAGCGTGGTGGCGTCGTTCTGGCCGTTGAAATCCTTGTACTCAATGGTGATACCCTTCTCGGCGGCCTTGGCGTCCAGCTCGGCCTCGATGGCGGTGCGGATCTCATCCAGGCTGGCGTGGTCCAGCTGCTGGACGATGGCGACCTTGTAGGTGGTGGCGTCGGCGGTGGATCCCGTGGTGGAATCTGCCGCGGCGGAAGAAGCAGTGCTTTCGGCAGCAGAAGAAGCGGTAGAAGCGGAGGCACCGCAGGCGGACAGAGAAGTGAGCATAGCGGCGGCGGTCATAACAGCAATGAACTTTTTCATGGTAATTACTCCTTGTTTTGTAAATTGGTTTGTTGTTTGGCAAGATTTACAAAACAGATTGCCATCGCTCTTTCAAAGGAATGTGTTTCATCGTTCATTTCCCCTCTTGTGCTGTGTAAGGAATAAAAAAACTGCCCTTGCACAGAAATCCTCCTGTGCAAGGGCAGATAACAATTTATCTGTGGTGCCACCTTGCTTGCCGCAACTATAAACTGCGGCCACTCTGTAGGGAACCAACATTCCCCTGCCCTGTAACGGGAGCTGCCCGTCAGCGGATACTCAAGGCCTTGGCCTTTTTCCCCGTGCCCTCCGCGAACCATTATGCTGTCCCGCTTTGCGCCCCATTCCCAGCAACAGGGGCTCTCTGTGGCTGCGCTGTCAGCTTTACTTTCGCTTCATTGGTTTAAAGCATTTATACCACACTGTTCCCGTTTTGTCAACGGCTTTTTGCAAAAAACTTTTTAAGAATCTGTATCTTCTTCTGTATTTGTCGTTGTATCGTCCACTTTATCGTGCAGGATCAGCAGCTTGGCGGCCCACTCCCCTGCCGGGGTGTCGGTATTTTCCATAAAGGCGGCGCTGGCGGCAAAGGGGCTGTCCTCGCCGTCCAGGGCCAGCAGCAGGTCTTTGCCCGGCACGGCGGATTTGCCCAGCCAATCGGCAAAGCTGTCGGCGTCCCACAAAGCAGCATCGCTGGGGGCAAACGTGCCGTCATACTCCCACTCGCCGCACAGGGACACAATGGGGCAAAGCTGCTCGTCGGATTTGGCAAGCACTTCCTGCATGCGGGCGGCCAGGGTGCCGTCCACGGGCAGCAGGTCATCCACGCCGGTAAAGGCCAGGATCTTGGCGTCCGGGTAAGCTTTCAACGCCTGCTGCAGGTCGTAGGCCAGCAGACCCGCGCCCTCGTCGGCGTTGATGCTGCCCATCATGCCCTGATACAGGCGATAGACCAGTATGTATTGGTCACCGAAATAGCGCTGCATCTGGCGGGGATACTTCTGCATGGCGGTCTTGAACCAGTAGGCGGACTCGCGGGCAGTGCCGGTCTTAATGGCGCTGATGGCCTCGGTAATTTCCGGCTCCGGCGTGTTCCAAATCTGGCTGGCCAGCGTTTCAAGCGCCTGGCCAATGACGGCATCGCTTTTATCAGTGCCCATGCCTACGGCGTGCAGGCGGCCGGGATAGCTGGCGTAGACGGCCTGCCACATGGCTTTGGCATCATCGCGGTCAGCCTTGGGCAGTACGGCCAGGTAGCGGTCCAGGCTGGCGGCCGCGCCGGTCTGTAAGTAGTTGTCCAGCAGCGCACCGGCGGCGGGGCCGTAGGGGACGGCCACCACGCTGACGCCCTGGGATTGCAAAGAGGTGATGAGGTTTTGCTGCACCTCGGCCGCGCGGGTATCCTCCAGCCCGGCCAGGAACAGCCGGTAATCGGCGTTGCCAAAGTCGGAGCTGTCCAGCGGGTAACTCAGATCGACGGTGTGCAGGTTGGATTTGAGATAGTCAGCCGTGGGGTCGGACGCCTTCACAGCGGTCTCAGGTGTGGCGGTGTCGGCCAGGCCCTCGGCCTCCTGTGCGGCGGTCTCCGGCGTGGCGGCAATGACCTCCTCGGAGCTCTTATCATTGTACAAAAAGTCTTGCAGGGCGGTGGTATTTACGTACCAGTCCGGGTCGTACATCAGGCGGTCGTCCATACCGGTGCGTACGCCGTAGGTGCCCTGCAGGGGCATGGAAAGCTGCTCTACATCGCAGCCCAAAAAGCTCGGCAGCTGCACCAGCAGCGCGGCGATCTCGGTTTTGGTAAAGTTGGTCTGTACCAGGGGCAGCATGGTGTTCAGCAGGTTATCCAGATCGGTGACGCTGGCGTTCTGGATCTGATCCAGAACGGCCTGGATAACGGTGCGCTGGCGCTCGATACGGTGCCAGTCGTTGTCGATCTTGCGCAGGCGGGCGTACTGCAGGGCGGTGTAGCCGTCGAAGTGGTTGAGGCCCGGGTCCAGGTGGTTGACGATGAGCATCGAGTTGGAGGGCACTTCCCAGTTCAGGGCCTTGGCTTCCATCTCAGTGATGTCGATGTCCACGCCGCCCACGGCGTCCACGATCTGCACGAAGGAGTTGAAGTTGATGCGGACATAGTGGTCCACCTGCACGTTGAAGCAATCCTCCACGGTGTCCATGGTCAGCTTGGCACCGCCGTAGCGGAAGGTGTGGGTGATCCAGTCATACTCGCCCTCGTAGCCGTCCAGCAGGATGGGCACGCCGAGGCCGCGCTCGATGGAGACCAGGCGGATGGCGTGGTCCTTGATGTCCAGCGAGACCAGAATCAGGCTGTCGGCGCGGGCGTCCTCACTGAACTCGGTGGTGTCCTTGGTGCCGTCCAGCTGGTTCAGGTGGGTGAAGGCGTCGGCATCGTTGACGGCCTCGGTGCGCTCGTCGGTGCCGATGAGCAGGATGTTCAGCACATCGTCGTCGGCAAAGGGGCTGCCCTCGGGCATGGTCATCTCGTCGTCGCTATGTACCAGACCGGACCCGTCCAGGTCCTGATCCTCGTCCGCATCAATGGTGCCCATCGAGTCAACGCTGCCGTCGTTGTAGTGCAGCAGGTCCAGCTTGCCGTTGACGTACAGCGTTGCCAGCCCAGCCAGCGCCGCCAGCACGATGACAACGACCAGCAGGATCTTGCCCCAGAGGGGCAGCTTCTTTTTGGCGGCCGTGGCGGTCGCAGTGGTTTCGGTTGCTTCATTCTTATTTTCAGTCACGTTCATATACTTCCCTTTTGTAAGCGCCGCCGCGCAGCGCGAAGATCACATGCGTAGTAGAGAAATGCCAGCCCGGCAAAGACGGTAAGCCCCAAAGCACGCCAGGTAAACCAGCCGTGCTGGATGCTGTGGGTGCGCAGCAGCGCAAACCATGCGGGGGTCATGCAGGTGGTAAGCGCCAACGGTAAGGCACGCACCAGCGCAGTTTTGCTGCGGATGGAGAGGATGAACAGGGCAATCAGCACCGCCAGCACCGCGAGAGCGGGCCAGAAGAGATGATGGCTGTTTAACGTATCGTATAAAAAGCCAAAAATATTACGCCATGTCAATTCCATGCCGTGCCAGGTATCGGCGGTGGTGCGCACCTCGGCCTGGTGCAGGGCATCAGCCAGTACGTTATTGCCAGTGACGGCCCCGGCCAGCGCCCATTTGCCGGCCCAGCATAAAGCGTAACCGGTGCCCCAGCACAGGCTGCCGCCCACGGCCAAGGCGCACTGCGGCACGCCGCCTCGCAGGCGCTGCTGGGGTTCCAGCAGCCAGCAGGTCAGCGGCAGACCTAAGGTGATGATGGGCGTGACCAGCAGGTCGCAGAAAGCTGTCGCCGTGCCCAGCACCAGCAGCCCTAAGCACAGCACATCGCTGCGGCGGGGCTTGGCCAGCACCCAGGCGCAGCCCGCGTAGGCAATCATAAAGCAGGTGAAATACTGCACCTGATGGGGCACGAACCATACACTCACCGCCAACTGGCTGACGGCAAACCACACGGCGGCCCGCAGCCCGCAGCGGCGGCGCAGCTGCACCAGCACCACGGCCAGCAGCGCAAACAGCACGATATACTGTACAATACGAACACCCGTGTAGGGCATAAGCAGCAGCAAAGGCCGCAGCCAGATGAGATACCCGTGCCAGTACCGCGCGTAGGAGAACGGCTCCAGCGCGGGGGCATCGGTACGCTGGGCGCCGGTGGACCAATCCTTTTCTATGTACCAGGCCAGGTCGTCGGCCAGGGTCTCGAAGTTATCCACATTGTAGGCCGTGTTGGTCATCATGGCCTGCAGGGGCGGCAGCTCGTCGGCGCTGGCGGCCTCAAACAGCATCAGTGTGTCGGTGTAGTTGTCCATCTGAAAGAGCTTGAAGCCCAGATATTCCGGGTACAGCCCCTCGTTTTGGATCGTCCGGGCGGAGTCGTAGACATGCTGCCGCACCCGTTCCCCCGGCAGGGCGTAGGCAGCCAGCAGCAGCACAAACAGTATGGCCAGCGTACCGGCAAAGGCGGCCAGTGCCCGCAGGGCAAAGGGACGTTTTTGTTTTTGCGTGCTCACGGCACACCTCCCCATTAAAAAGTACCCCCCTATTATATGCTAAATAGCGACAGCTTTCAACCGGATGAATGTGAAATCCATTTGAATTTTGCCGTGCTATACGGCGTCGGTCTGGCGGGAAACCGACAGTACAATGCCCATTTCCCCCAGCAGCATCATCAGGCTGGTGCCGCCGGAGGAAAAAAATGGCAGGCTGATGCCGGTGTTGGGGATGGTGTTGGTGACGACGGCAATGTTTAAGATGGCCTGCAAGACAACCTGCACCACGAACCCCACGGCCAGGAGTGCCCCGAATTTATCCCGCGCACGGATGGCGATGGACATGCCCCGCAGCAGCAGCGCTAGAAAAAGCGCTACGGCCAGCGCCGCGCCGATAAAGCCCAGCTCCTCGCATAGAATCGAGAAGATAAAATCATTCTGCGGCTCGGGCACATAGAGGTACTTTTGGCGGCTGTTGCCCAGCCCCAGCCCGGCCAGCCCGCCGGAGGCAATGGCGTAGAGGCTTTGGATGGTCTGGTGCCCTTCCCCCAGTGGGTCGGCAAAGGGGTCGCGCCAGGAGGCCAGGCGGTCGGTGGCATAGGGCACCAGTTCCGGCAGGGCAAGCACCGCCGCCGCGATGGCCCCTGCCCCCAGGCCGCCCGCCAGCCCAAACCACTGCAGCCCGGTGCCGCCCACAAACATCAGCACTGCGCCGATGGATAAGATCAGCAGCGTACCCGAAAGGTGCGGCTCCAGCAGCATCAGCACCGTCACCACGCCTAAAATCAGCCCGAAGGGCAGCACGCCCCCGGCAAAGCTGTGCATGCGGTCGTGATTCAGCGAGATGATGTGGGAAAACACCAGCACCACGGCAAATTTGGCAATCTCACTGGGCTGCAGGGTGCCTAAGCCCGGCAGTACGATCCACCGTTTGCAGCCGTTGTACTCCGGCATAAACAGCACAACGACGAGCAAAATCAGCGACAGCCCCATAACAGGCCAGGCCAGTTTGTGCCACACATGGTAATCCACCAGGCTGGCGGCGTACATGGCCGCTGCGCCCAGCGCCGCAAACAATAGCTGCGGGCGGATGTAGGTGTAGGCGTCGCCGCGGCGATAGAGCGCCACTGCGTACCCGGCCGAGAAGAGCATAATCAGCCCATAGCTCAGCAGCGCCAGCAAAACGACGAGGAACGGTACATCCAGGCTGGGCTGTTCCCGCAGGCGGGTGCGCAGGGCGGCAGGGTCAAAGAAAGAAGCGGTCATACAAAATCCCCCCGCGTCCAGTATACGCAGGGGGAAAACAGGCTATGCAGTTTGTGGTTTACACAAGGCCGAAATGGCGCAGGGCCTTGGCGATGCCCTCCTTATCAATATCCGTCGTCACATAGTCGGCGGCGGCTTTGGCGTCGTCACAGGCATTGCCCATGGCCACGCCGATACCGGCATATTCCAGCATGGCGACGTCGTTTCCACCGTCGCCAAAGGCGATGGCTTCGTCCCGGGTCCAGCCAAAATGCTTCAGCATCTCGGCCAGGCCGTTGGGCTTGCCGCCGCCCTCGGGCAGGATATCGGCAAAATCGGGGCTCCACCGCACGGCCAGGCAGCCGGGGCAGCGGCGGAGGAACTCTTCCTCGCAGTTATCGGGCAGAAAGGCGCTGAGCTGGTAGATGGGATTTTGTGCAATGCGGGCAGCAATGTCAGCGGTCCCCTGCCCCAGCTCCTTGGCAAAGTTGGCACTGTGCTCATTGATGAGATTGAAATAGCAGTTGTCCTTCTCCACAAAGCCGATGGACAGCTTTTCTTTTTCAATATAGGGCAGCAGGGTGCGCAGGGCGGCGGGGTCGATGTACTTGCTGTAGATGACATCGCCATCCGCCATATAGCAGTACTGGCCGTTCATGGTGACATAGCCGTCCCAGTTCACCTTTTGCAAAGCGGGCAGATACGGCAGGTGCACCGGCGGACGGCCCGTGGCGATGAAAACTTTCACGCCGTTGGCCTGCAAGGCGTGCAGCGCCTGCACGGTGGAATCCGGCATTTCGTGGCTGCCGAACAGCAGCAGCGTGCCGTCGATGTCAAAAAAGGCAGCTCGGATGTGTTTATTCATGTTTCAGGTCTCTCTCCATTAGAGCCGCAAGGGCATTGCGGGCTTCGAGCTTACCACACAGGATAGCGTCCACGCTTTGCACGATGGGCATTTCCGTCTTGTACTTTTTGGCAAGGCGGCAGACGGCGGGCAGGGCGTTGATGCCCTCGACCACCTGGCCCACCTCGGACTTGGCTTCCTCGGCTGTTTTGCCGCGGCCCAGCAGCATACCGGCGTGCAGGTTGCGGCTGTGCATACTGGTGCAGGTCACGATCAAATCGCCCATGCCGGACAGGCCCGCGAAGGTTTCAGGCTTGCAGCCCATGGCCAGACCCAGCCGGGTCAGCTCGGCGTTGCCGCGGGTGATAAGGGCGGCTTTGGCGTTATCGCCGTAGCCCAGGCCCAGTGCGATGCCGACAGCCAGCGCAATGACGTTTTTGACCGCGCCGCCCAACTCGGTGCCGCGGCGGTCGGTGTTGGTGTAGACGCGGAAGCTGGGCGCGGTGAAGGCTTTCTGCACGGCCTTGGCGGCGGCTTCATCCTCGCTGGCGGCAACAATTAAAGTCGGCATATCGCGGGCCACTTCCTCGGCGTGGGTGGGGCCGGAGAGGGCCACCACGCGGGCGGTGCGCTTGGCCTTGGCAAGCTCATCCTCGATGATCTCGCTCATCGTCATCAGGGTTTTGTCCTCGACCCCCTTGGCCACGTCCACGATCAACTGGCCATCCGGGATGTACTCGGCTGCCTTTTTGGCGGTGGATCGCACAAACGGGGACGGCACCGCAAACAGCAGGATGTCGCGCCCGGTGCAGGCCTCGGCAATATCGGCGGTGTAGTGCATGGCGGAGGGCAGCTCCATACCCGGCAGGTTGGGGTGGCGGCGGGTAGTGCTGAGGGATTTCAGCTCGGCGGGGATCGCGCTCCAAACGGTTACATCGCGGCCGTTGACCGCCAGCAGACGGGCCAGTGCAATGCCCCAGGTGCCTGCGCCGAATACGGCAATTTTAGTCATGGGTGGTTCTCCTTACAAATGGTGTCAGGGTAGCTGCAGCAGGCGTGCCAGAAAGCGGTGCCCCGTGCGTTCTTTCAGCACAGGCTCGGCCTCCAGGGCGACACGCTCGTAGCAGTTGACGATGCGGGTGACCCCATACCGGTGCTCCCGTGGGATGTTGCAGCCGTAGGTCAGATGGATATGACCATGCAGCATCAGCTGGGGATGGTAGCGGTCCAGCAGCTCGTGAAAGACGGTGAAGCCGCGGTGGGGCAGGTCGTTCAAGTCGCCGTAGCCGTGCATCGGCGCGTGGGTGACAAGGATGTCAAACCCGCCGTGGCGGTCGATCTTGCCCCGCAGGCGGTTGATGCGCTTGCGCATCTCGGCCTCGGTAAACTGCCAGGCACCGGTGCGGTAGCGGCAGGACCCGCCCAGCCCCACAATGCGCAGCCCGTGGTAGACGAACAGGTTGTCATCCAGGCAGATGGCGCCCTCGGGCGGGTGATGGTCATAGTTTTCGTCATGATTGCCGTGCACGTACAAAACCGGCACGGGGGCCATGGTGGTAAGATACTCAAGATAGTGACGGTTCAGATCGCCACAGGCTATAATGAGGTCTACGCCCTCGATCTTATCGGGAGTATAGTAATCCCAAAGCGCCTTGCACTCCTCATCGGCAATGCACAGCAGCTTCATAGCGTGGCCTCCTTCTCGGCAGGCAGCTGGTCACGGTGGATACCCTGCATGCGGTACATCGGGCGGGCCTGCTCGGTCAGGTCGTCGTACTCGGGGATGGTGCCGTCCACGGCGTCGCACAGATAGTCCATGTGGACGATCTGCTCCACATCCAGCCCGTGGCGGCCGCTGTTGCGCACCGTACCGTTCTGGTCGGTGATGCGGCAGGCAAACGGGTCGATCATACCGGCGGTGACGCCTGTCCGCAGGATGCGGGCCAGATGCGCCACGTCCGAGGGAAGCTCGCGGCTGAGCAGCACGTCCATGACACCGCTGTTCATGCCCCACCAGTAGTTGACGGCGCGGCCGTCGGTGCCGGATTTATCCCGCACCCAGCCGCCGTCCAGCACGCTGTGCACCACATTCTCGTAGAACTGGCCCCAGTGCCAGAAGGGCGTAGCCAGATCTTGCAATACGCCGCCCGGACGGATAAGGAAGGTGCCGAACTCCTGCTGGGGGCGGCCCGGCACCGGTGCGTCGCGGCCCGAAACCACCGTGATGCCCTTGCGGGTAAAGACGGCCAGCGGGTCCTCCTGGTCAGGCAGGCAGGTCCAGCGCAGCTCAATGCGGGCGCGGGGGTTGACCATGCGGGCACCCAGCGCAAAGGCGTTGATGTTGGCGGGCACGCCGAAGCTGGGGTAATCCGCCACATAGCCGATGCGGTCGGTGCCGGCCATGGCCCCGGCGATGGCGCCGGTGATGAACTTGGCCTCGTATACGCGGGTGTAATAGGTGCGGATGCTGGCGTAGGGCATCTCCATGGAGCAGTTGAGGATGCGTACCGTGGGGTGCTTGACTGCCGAGCGCAGGCTGGCGCCCACCAGTTTGGGGCTGGTGGTGAATACGATGTCTGCGCCGTGGGAGATGGCGGCTTCGATCAGCAAATCGGCGTTCCGGCCGGGCACAGCGTTGAAGTAGGCAAAGGTCTCTACCTTGCCCTCAAACACACTGTCCAGCTGGGTGCGGCCAAACTCATGCTGGCTGGTCCAGGAACTGGTCTCCGGGGTGCGCTCATGGATGAAGGCAACTTTTAAGTGGGTGGGGGCTGCCGGGTGGATGGGCAAAATGCGTTCCAGCAGTTTTGTCTGGGCAGGCTCGGCCGGCTTTTCGCTGACGGTGACGGGGTCATCGTTCTGCAGGGCCAGCACGTCATCCCACAGGGCGTCGATCTTTTGCTGCAGCTCGTTGGGGCTGGCTTTGGTCAGTTCTTCCATCGAGTACAGGCGCAAAAGCAGCAGCAGTACGTCCCCCACAGTGGCGCGCAGCTTGTCGCCGCCCAGGGCGGTGTAGGCCTTCTCGACCCAGTTGTACAGGGACAGGATGGCGGCGCGGTCCTCGGCGGTCCACTTTTCCTCGGGGCCTTTGCCCATGGCCTTTTGCAGGCGGCCGTAGCTGCCGGGCTTGGTAAAGGTCAACAGATAGGTCTGGATGAGCGGATAGTAGTGCATGAACTCATAGTACAGGCGCACTTCCGGGGTATCGTTGTATTTGGGCACCACGCGGGTGACGTTGCCGGTCACGCTGCCGGCCTCGAAGTATTTCAGCACGCTGACGCGCTTGTTGCCCTCCTGCACATAGAAGCGGCCCATGTACTCAAAGCAGCGGATGGGGTCACGGATGCCCTCGTCCACGTGGGCCATGCAAAGGGCGACCCACTTGGAGCCGAACTCGCTATTTAAATCCAGCAGGGGCATAAAATTGCTGGCAAAAGCGGCGGTGCGGCCTGCCGTTTTGGTGCCGACCACCAGCTTTATCGGGATTTCGACCAGACCCAGGGGCAGCTGGTTTTCCACCTGCACATTTTGCAGGATGTCATCCAGCACCGGCAAAAACGGGGACTGCCCGTGGAGCATCTTCTCACGGTAATCTTTCTGGCCCAGCTTTTGGGCCTTGCCGTATTCTTCCAGCGCTTCATTGCGCAGCATGGGCAGTTCCTCCTTCAAATTTTCGTGCGGCTATCAGTATAGCACACTTCGGGAAAAGATACAAACTCAAAAAAGCCTCTATCCGGCAGGGAGAGCGTTTCAGGCAAGGCTCTCTCCCCCGCTTTCTACATGCACGGCTTTGGGGTAGACCTTGGCCATGCGGGCGTCGTCGAAATGCTCGTCGAGGCAGGCGGCCAGGCTGGTGGCGGCGGCTTCGCCGCGGACACGCTCGTTATAGCGCACCAGCGCGGCGGAGCTGACGGCGATGTTGGCGGCCATGAAAACGCACAGCCCCCAGGTCAGCACGGTGCCGAACCGCTTGGGGAGGGACTCGATCATGTGGGAGATGGGCGGGTACAACACCTTGAACCAGGCAATGGCGGCAAAGCCCCAGAAGAAGCAGTACAGCAGGTTGATGCGCCCGCCCAGGTTGAACGGGATGGCGCTGTAATCCCAGAACACCGTGCCGAACACGACCTCGGTAAACACGCTGCACAAATACTCATACGCGCCGCCCAGCAGGGTGCCCGCCACAAACAGCCAGCTGGCGGGGCGGTCCTTGTAGCGGTAGAGCAGCTGGGTCACGGCGGCAATGGCCAGGCCCCACACGATGGAAAACGGCCCCCACACCACGCTGGAACGGCTCATCCAGTAACCGGCGGTGATGCGGCAGAAGATCGTCTCGGTAATATCGCCTAAAAACGCACCGATGAAGAAAAGCAGGATGATCTTATACGGGCTGCATCCTTCGGCAAAGGTGGTGCTTTTGGCCCGGCGCTGGCGCCGGAAGGTCAGGGCCGGGTGAGCCTTGTTCATGCGCTGCTCGACCCAGCCCAGAAGCGCCATGCCGGTGTTGACGGTAAAGTTGGCCAGGCGGTTCTCGATCTCCGCCCCGGCGGCCCAGCGGTAACGCAGGCCCAGCATGGCCAAAAGGGTGCCCACGGCGTCGATGGCAAAGATGACCAGCGCCGCCCACAGGATAATGGCGATCAGCCGGTGGGGCAGTAAGCCATAAAGGGCAAGCAGCAGAGGGTTGCCCCATTTCACCGCCACAACGCCCAACACGCCCCACAGGGCCGAGGCCCCCAGGCAGACGTAGCCGTCCAGGTTAAACGGCATATCGCTGTAGTCCCACCAGCGGGTGTGGCTGGTGCGCTCCAGGATGTGGCCGGCCACCCACTCGATGACGGTGGCGTACACGGCGCTGAAGACGGCCAAAAAGAACCAGCTGTCATTGCTGAGGTCCCGCAGAGCAAAGCTGATGAGGTGGGCGCCGATGCCGTACAAAATGCACAGCGGCCCACTGAGGACGCCGCGGTCCTGATACCTGCGCCTGGTCACGGCGGTGTAAAGGACCTCCCCTACCCAGCCGAGGAAGGAGTAGGCAAAAAACAAAAACAGAAAAGAATAAAATGTCATACAAAACTCCTGGTTCTCCGGCGTCCCGGGCAGGCTGAACCGCCCAGAAAATGCGGGGTGTGAAATTGTAAACCGACTTGCCACACAGACGAGACGATCCCCCCGTCAGCTTCGCTGACAGCCCCTTTATACAAGGGGGCTTACACGCCCCGCTCCTGCTTGCTGAAGACGCAGCCGCAGTAGTCCTGGCGGTAGAGGCCGTACTCGGCACTTAATTGCAGACTGCGCTTGTAGCCGTCCTTTTTGCGGAACTCGCTGGGCAGAAAGCACACGTTGTATTTCTCGCCCAATTCCTGCCCCAGGGCATTGATGCGGATGGGGTCTTTCATGGGCGAGATGGACAGTGTGGTACAGAACCACTCGAACCCATGGGCGGCGGCGTACCGGGCGGTCTGCTCCAGCCGCAGGCGGTAGCAGACGGTGCAGCGCCCGCCTTTCTCCGGCTCCTGCTCTAAGCCCTTGACGGCGGTGTAGAACTCGTCGGGTTCATAGGGCAGCTCGATGACCGGGTAACGATAGCCCGCCTGCTCCACAAAGCGCTCCAGCTCGGCCTCGCGGCGGTGATACTCGGCGGGCGGGTAGATGTTGGGGTTATAATATAAAATCGAAAGCCGGAAATGCTCGGTCAGCCGTTCCAGCGTGGCGCTGGAGCAGGGCGCGCAGCAGGCATGCAGCAGCAGCGTGGGTTTGGTATCCCCCAGCCGGCGCAGGACCTTTTCCATTTCCAGTTGATAATTGATGCGATTGGCCATGATGCGGCACCTCTTTGCCTGGATTTTGATGCTGTCATTATTGTACCACATTTTTTGGGTTTCGTATATCCGTAAAATTGCTGCACGGTTGGAAAGCGCCTCCCTCGCAGAGGGGGCGTCAAAGTCGCAGCCACGTAAATGCCCCCGCACCCGTTACAATCTTATCACACAATTTTTCATATTTCTTCAAATTCAGTTCATTTTCTTTTCACATTCGCCGGGTATACTGTAAATGTTCTCAGGAAGGGAGCAGGGACCCGGAACGAGAACGTGACCCCAAGTTTTTTCATCCATACTCCTCTTTTCTTTTGACACCAGGGCGGTGCAGGAATCTTTCTGCGCCGCTTTGGTGTTTTTTGGTACAATTTGCCGGTTTTTGGTACAACGCTTGCAATTTGACAGGATATACATTATTATAGAAACCTTGCCAATCGTGGCGAAAAATCGTATAATAACTTAATATGGTACTGCTGGGTACAGCGCTTTGCTGCCCGGCGGCCCATTCCCTTTTCCCCACAGGTTACACCGCAGGAGGTCAAATCCGTATGAGAGTTGGTCTGGACATTGGTTCCACCACGATTAAGTGTGTTGTGCTGAACGACGCCGGAGAGATCGTATTTTCTACATACGAGCGGCATTTCAGCCATATTTTGGAAAAAGGCAGGGCGCTGCTGGAAAAAGTAGCCGCCGAATATCTGCCCGATGGCAAAGCCTACCTGGCGATCTCCGGCTCGGCCGGTATGGGCCTGGCGGACAGCTGCAAGGTCCCCTTTGTGCAGGAGGTCTTTGCGACCCGCGTGGCCGCCAACCGTCTGGTGCCCGGCACCGACTGCATCATTGAGCTGGGCGGCGAGGATGCCAAGATCCTGTTCCTGACGAATGGTACCGAGGTCCGCATGAACGGCAGCTGCGCCGGCGGCACGGGTGCTTTCATCGACCAGATGGCCACCCTGCTGAAGATGGGCGCGGACGAGATGGACCGGGCGGCCCAGCAGGCTACCCGCACCTACACCATCGCCAGCCGCTGCGGCGTGTTTGCCAAAAGCGACATCCAGCCGTTGATCAACCAGGGCGCACAGGCCGGTGACATCGCAGCGTCCATCTATCAGGCAGTGGTCAACCAGACCATCGCGGGCCTGGCCCAGGGCCGCCCCATCCAGGGCAACATCCTGTACCTGGGCGGGCCGCTGACCTTCTCCAAAACGCTGCGCCGGAGCTTTGACAAGACCCTGGGCGTTACCGGCACCCTGCCGGAGAACAGCCTGCTCTTTGTGGCCATGGGCGCGGCCTTCTACGCCGATGAGGTGCTGAACCTGCACGAGGTTGCCCAGCGGTTGGACAATTACAGCGCCACGGCCACCTACGTGAGCCTGCCGCCGCTGTTTGCTGATAAGCAGGAGTACGAGGAGTTCCACGCCCGCCACATGAAGGCCTCCGTCCCCTGCCTGCCCTTCGGCGCGGATTGCGGGCCGGTGCATATCGGCATCGACTCCGGCTCCACCACCATCAAGCTGGTGGTCATCGACCAAAACGCCAACATCCTGTTTGAGAGCTACCGCCCCAACCTGGGCAACCCCATCCCGCTGGTCAAGGAAACGCTGCTGAAGCTGTACCAGGACCATCCCGGCCTGCAGGTGGCCAGCGTGACCACCACCGGCTACGGCGAGGAACTGGTCAAAAACGCCTTCCACTGTGACCGCGGCCTTGTTGAGACCGTGGCCCACTTTACCGCGGCCAAGCACTTTTTGCCGGACGTGGACTTCATCATCGACATCGGCGGCCAGGATATGAAGTGCTTTAAAATCGAGGATGGCGCTATCAGCAACATCTTCCTGAACGAGGCCTGCTCCTCCGGCTGCGGCAGCTTCTTGCAGACCTTCGCCCAGGCTTTGGGCTACGATGTGAAAGAATTCGCCGCCCTGGGCCTGTTTGCCGACAAGCCCGTCGACCTGGGCAGCCGCTGTACCGTGTTCATGAACTCCTCGGTCAAGCAGGCACAGAAGGACGGTGCATCGATAGAAAATATCAGCGCTGGTCTGTCCATCTCAGTGGTCAAGAACGCGCTGTACAAGGTCATCCGCGCTTCCAGCCCCGAGGAGCTGGGCCGCAACATCGTCGTGCAGGGCGGTACTTTCTATAATGAGGCCGTCCTCCGCGCCTTTGAAAAAGAGATGGGCGTCAACGTCATCCGCCCTGACATTGCCGGCCTGATGGGTGCTTACGGCGCTGCGCTGTACGGCAAGGCCCGCGCGGGCGAGAACGCCCACAGCACTGTGCTGACCGAGGAAGAACTGCGCAGTTTCAGCCAGAAAGTCAACACCGTGCAGTGCGGCGGCTGCGGCAACCATTGCCAGCTGACCGTGAACGTTTTTGCCGATGGCAAGCGCTTTATCTCCGGCAACCGCTGCGATAAGCCGGTGACCGGCAAGGCCAACAACGAGGATCTGGACCTCTACGCCTACAAGCTCAAGCTCATCGAGGAGTACCGCAATGCCCCGGCCCCGGCTTCCCCGCGCGGCAATATCGGCATCCCGCTGTGCCTGAATATGTACGAGCTGCTGCCCTTCTGGCATACGCTGTTCACCAGGCTGGGCTTTAAGGTCACGGTCAGCCCCTTCTCCAACCGCAAGCTGTACCAGAGCGGCCAGGCTACCATCCCCAGCGACACGGCCTGCTTCCCCGCCAAGCTGAGCCACGGCCATATCAGGTGGCTGTGCGAGCAGGGCGTCGATGCGGTGTTCTACCCCTGCATGAGCTACAATCTGGACGAACACCTGGGCGACAACCACTATAATTGCCCGGTGGTCGCCTACTACCCCGAGGTGCTGGAGGGCAACTGCCCCGAGCTGACCAGGACCCGGCTGATCTACGATTACTTCAACCTGGAGCGCCGCAAGGACTTTTACGGCAAGTTTACCCAGGCGCTGGACAAGTACTTCCCCGGCCTGAACAAAAAGGATGTGCATGCCGCCATCGATGCCGCCTATGACGAGTACCACCGCCACATGCAGCAGCTGCGGGACAAGGGCGCGGAAATCATCGCCACCGCCCGCAAGGAGGGCCGCCACATTATCGTGCTGGCGGGCCGCCCCTACCATGTGGACCCGGAGATCAACCACGGCATCAACCAGCTCATCATCCGCCAGGGCGCGGCCGTTGTGTCCGAGGATTCGGTCAGCTGCTACGAGCAGAAGTTCCAGACCTCGGTGCTGAACCAGTGGACCTACCACAGCCGCCTGTACGCTGCCGCCAAGTACTGCACAGAGCAGCCCGATATGGACCTGGTGCAGCTGGTGTCCTTCGGCTGCGGTCTGGACGCCGTTACCACCGATGAGACCCGCGAGATCCTGCAGGCGGGCGGCAAGCTGTACACCCAGTTGAAAATTGACGAAATCACCAACCTGGGCGCGGTGAATATCCGCCTGCGCAGCCTGTTTGCCGCACTGGAAGAACGCAAAGAAGACCACAAAGATTGAGGCAAGTATGGAATACATGACTCCGAACTTTACCAAGGACATGGTAAAGACCCATAAGATCCTTATCCCCAACATGGCCGTGACCCAGTTCCGCCTGATGCAGGCCGCCCTGGCCAGCGAGGGGTACCAGACCGAGGTGTTGGGCAACTGCGGCAGCGAGGTGGCGCAGCTGGGCCTGAAGTACGTCCACAACGACACCTGCTACCCTGCCCTGCTGGTCATCGGCCAGTTTTTGGACGCGCTGAACAGCGGCAAGTATGACCTGGAGCATACCGCCCTGCTTATCACCCAGACGGGCGGCGGCTGCCGTGCCTCCAACTACATCAAGCTGCTGCGCAAAGCGCTGGTCAAGGCTGGGTACGGCAATATCCCCGTAGCATCGCTGAACTTCTCCGGCCTGGAAAAAGGCAGCGGCCTGCCGCTGACCCTGCCGCTGCTGCGCAAGGTCATTGCCAGCATCTTTTACGGTGACATGCTGGTGGCACTGCGCAGCCAGACCTACCCCTACGAGGACCGCAGGGGTGACGCCGACGCCATGACCGAAAAGTGGATCTCTACGATCCAGGGCTGGATTCGGGGCGACAAGAACTACTCCGCCCACGATATGAAGAAGCGGTTCTATGACATTGCCGCCGACTACGCCACCATTCCCATTACCCGCGTGCCGAAAGTCAAGGTCGGCGTGGTGGGCGAAATTTACGTCAAGTACTCGCCCCTGGGCAACAACGACCTGGAAAAGTTCCTGGAAAGCCAGGATTGCGAGGTCAACCTGCCCGGCCTGATGGGCTTTGTGGAGTACTGCGTGGCCAACTACCGGCTGGACATCGACCTGTACGGCGGCAACAAGCTGGTGGCCGGCGGTGCCGACAAGTTCCTGGGCTGGCTGGACAGCATCGGCTGCGCCAGCTACGACGCCATGCGCAAGTACGGCTTCTACGCGCCGGGGTCGTTCCGCGAGCTGATGAAGAAACCGGAAGGCATCATCTCGCTGGGGGCGAAGATGGGCGAAGGCTGGCTGCTGACCGCCGAGATGATCGAGCTGGTCGAGGGCGGCTATGGCAATATCGTCTGCGCCCAGCCCTTCGGCTGTCTGCCCAACCACATCGTGGGCAAGGGCATGATCAATAAGATCCGCGCCCTGCACCCGGACGCCAACATCACGCCGGTGGACTACGACCCCAGCGCCACCCGCGTGAACCAGGAGAACCGCATCAAGCTGATGCTGGCGGTCGCCCGCGAAAAGCTGGACACGCCCATCGCTCCCATCCGCCCGCTGACCGCCGAAGAACTGGCTGGCGGCGCGCCCCAGGTGGCAACCACGGTGCAGTAAAACGGCAACCACTTTTGCAGGGGCGACCATTGGTCGCCCGCAAACCGTGCGGTAACGCAAACGTCCAGGGGCGAGCATTGCTCGCCCCTGCATAGCAGATAAAAACAGGCTCCCCACGAGAAATGGGGAGCCTTTGCTTTTATTGCGTCTCAATCTGTCTCAACTTGTCTCAAAACCTACACGGGTAGAGATTTGAGAAATGAGACATATTGATTTAATACGTTGATACGATATTTATTATAAATAGATATGTCTCAAAATTTCAAAGTTGAGACAGGTGAGAAAGTGAAATAATGAAATATTGAGAAAATGGTTCGTTTAAACTATCTATTATTTCACTTACGCCTCACACGTCTTATTCTATAACCAATAAAAACACGTGGTATCGACTTATTCTCAAAATCTCAAAATTTCACTCTATTGGCTATCCAGCTTTTGAAATTTCGCTTTTGAGAAAATGGGATGCGTACAGGAAGTGGTATTCAAGTTATCAAGATAAGGGTATATCTTGATAACTTGAATACCACTTCCCGGCCCTAAAGGGGAGTACACGTTTTGTAGGGGCGCTTGCAGGGCTGCACGGTGGGCGGACGCACAATATGCGCCCTTACCGTAAGATGAAAATTATGCTGTATTCTATCTAGGGGCAACATGTCTCAGGTAAAATAAAGTGAGACATATTAACTACATAGATACGTATAATTCTCATGTCTCATTTCTCACTCTACCCGGCAACAGGAAATGATACATATCCCTTACAGCCCTTCCGCCTTTTTCAGGCAGACGCGGCGGCGGTCGATGGTCAGCAGGCCGTCGCGCTGCATGGCGGAAAGCGTGCTGGACAGCGCACTGCGGTCGACGCCCAGGTGGTCGGCCAGCTGCTGGCGGTCAAAGGGCAGCTCAAACTCCAGGCTGCCCTTCTGCACGGCCAGCGTGGAAAAGTAGGCCGTCACCCGCTCCCGGATGGTCTTGGGTGCAGTGTACAGGCTGCGGCGGGCCAGATTCAAATTTTTGCCCGCCAAAATGTGCAAAAGGTTTTGCATAATCTGCCAGCGCCATGGTTCGCACCCGGGGGCCATCAGCTTGCCGGGGTCCAAAAACAGTGCCTCGCCCCGCTCCGCCGCCACCACGCTGACCAGCATCGGCTGGTCGGGCAGAAAGGCGTAAGTCTCGGCAAAAAGCTCGCCCTCGGCGGCGCGGCCCAGCAGCGTGCGGTTGCCCCACAGGTCGAGATGCTCGATAAGCACCCGGCCTGCCAGCACCACGCCCATCGGCGCACCGCGCTGCCCGGCCTCCAACAGGGTCTCCCCCTTGGCAAAGGGGCGGCAAAGGGCATCCAGCGCGGCCAGCGCCGCGGGGATGTCCCCGGCTGTAAGCCCCGCAAACAGCGGCAGGGCAAGATAAGCGGAATTTTCCATAGTTTGGCACTCCTGCGTTGTCATAACAACAGACGAAGACGAGATGATGTAGTATACTGGTAGCAATGTGGAACACTTTGCGGGCCGATGGATGGAATGGCCCCCTCTGAGAGGGAGGCTTTTCTCGCCCCTATTCTCGCCCCTATATGTTCTTACCTATATTTTATAACAAACTCAGGAGCAAAATGCAAGGAGAACCATGATGAAACGAAGAATTGTTGAAATTGATGAGGCCAAGTGCAACGGCTGCGGTGCCTGCGCCAACGCCTGCCATGAGGGCGCCATTGCCATGGTCAACGGCAAAGCCCATCTGATGCGGGACGATTACTGCGACGGCTTTGGCGACTGCCTGCCCCACTGCCCCACCGGGGCCATCACTTTTGTGGAGCGCGAGGCCGTGCCCTACAACGAGGCCGCCGTACAGGCTGCCAAGCAGCATAAAGCGGCCCACGCCTGCCCCGGCAGTGCGCCCCGCACCTTCGGCGGCTGCCCCGGCAGTATGGCCAAGGCCCTGCACCCCGATGCCGAAACCGCCGCTGCTACGCCGGAAACGGCCCCCAGCCAGCTGCGCCAGTGGCCGGTGCAGATCAAACTGGTGCCCACCAACGCCCCCTACTTTGACGGTGCCAAGCTGCTGATCGCCGCCGATTGCACGGCCTACGCCTACGCGGCTTTCCACCAGAAGTTCATCCGCGGGCACATTACGCTGGTGGGCTGCCCCAAGCTGGACGATGTGGATTACAGCGAAAAGCTGACCCGCATCATCCGCGACAACGACATCAAAGAAGTGACCGTTGTGCGGATGGAAGTGCCCTGCTGCGGCGGCCTGGAAAACGCCGCCAAGCGCGCCCTGCAGGCCAGCGGCAAGTTCCTGCCCTGGCAGGTGGTGACCATCTCCACCGATGGCCGTATTCTGGACTGAGCCTGCCGCTTAACAGGACAAAATCATTGCGATAAAATAAGAATACCGCGCCGTGAGATCGTATCGCGGCGCGGTTTTTTGCGGGAACTTTTACCCGGGGAGAGGCAAAAAAGGCATAAATATTGCTTTCTATCGTGAAATCCTGTCACAGCGTGTCGAAGGCGGGACAGTAAGCGCTTACGCCGCATAAACGGGTGAGAAAGCTGTAATAAAACGGATGTTATACTTCCCACCATAACCGATGCGGTTTAAGAACGATGCGGCACACGGGAGGGAGGCGATAGGATGTACCGCTATATCTCTGTATCGGAAGAACTGTCCTCTCCTTATCTGGGGCGGTATCGTTCTTTCGGCATTGCGGCGCAGAGAGAAGCGGCCGGGCACTGGCAGGTGGTGTGCAAGGTCTCGGATGTCTCTACCGACCCTGTTTTTGTGGAGAATCTGGCGGCGCGATGTACTGCTGGCCAGCTGGAGCCGGTCCACCTGATGGATATTATAGAGGATGCGCTGATTTGAGAGTGCAGGCAGCCCGTACCTTACCGATTTGGTAAGGCCCTCCGGGCTCTTTATATGTTTTCTCTGTTTTATCCGGGCGTAAGGGTACACTTTCCCTGCACATTTTGATGTGAATTCAATAAAAATCAAACAATACGCGTAATAGCGTCAATCACGCGGTTAAGTTTGATAACTCTCTCAAGGCCAACTGGACGGCCCGGCTTATCAACACCGTTACACAGGGCGCGCTGTTTATTGCCATGCTGCTGTGAGCACTGCCTTTTTTGGGAAAAGCTGCTATTTACATAGCTTACCGGTTGTCAGAGAATTCTGACAACCGGTTTTTCTATGGAGAAATACTATTTTGCACAGAGACTGAAAAATATATGCAAAATAGTTGACATTTACGGGATTTCTGATATAATTGCTTATGGTAATTATCAAAAGCAATAAAAAGGAGAAACCATGACAATCCAAAACATAAAGGATCTGCTGGATGCCTGCTATCAGGGTAAGCGCGTGCGGGAGTTGCTGCCGCCGCTGCCGCGAGGGGTGCGGCCCTCTTACGTTCAGTATCTGGACGTCATCGAAACGCTGGAAAGTCACGGTGTCCGTGTGAAGGTATCGGACATCAGCGATACGCTCCATCTGCCCCGGCCGGGTGTTACTCGCACCGTCAAGGAGATGGAGGATAAGGGCTATCTGCGAAAAATTGCATCGGAAGAGGATGGCCGCGTGACCTACCTTGCCATTACAGACAGCGGCAAGCGGCTTTCCCAGATCCACAATGCACAGTTTTTTGCACAACTTGCGCCGCTGCTGGCCGATATTTCGGATGAGGATGCGGCCTGCACCGTTCGTACCATTCAAAAGCTTTACGATGTTATGTCAGAAAGGAGCGACTCCCTTGAACGCTGATAAGACTGATTTTACACAAGGCAGTATCCTGAAAAAGCTGTCTCTTTTTATGCTTCCTGTTTTAGGCGCTCTGATTCTGCAGGCAGCCTACGGCGCGGTGGACCTGCTGGTTGTCGGACGTTTCGGCTCCACCGCCGGTCTTTCGGCGGTTTCCACCGGCAGCCAGCTGCTCAACCTTGTCACCTTTGTGGTCACCCAGCTGGCGATGGGCGTTACGGTGCTGATTGCCCGTTACATCGGTGAAAAGAAGCCGGAGCAGATTGGTGCTGTGCTGGGCGGCGCGGCGGTGGTGTTTGCCATTTTATCCGCAGCAATCTTTGTGCTGCTGGTAGGCTTTGCCCGGCCGATTTCCGCGCTGATGCAGGCCCCGGCGGAGGCCCTGACCCTGACCACCAGCTATGTGCGTATCTGCGGTGCGGGCATTTTCTTTATTGTGGCGTATAACCTGATGTCCGCTATCTTCCGCGGTCTGGGTGACAGCCGCTCCCCGCTGTTGTTTGTGCTGGTAGCCTGCCTGGTCAATGTGGCGGGCGACCTGCTGCTGGTGGCCGGGCTGAAAATGGATGCCGCCGGTGCAGCCATTGCTACTGTGGCCGCACAGGCGGTCAGTGTGGTGTTGGCAGTTTTCATCCTGCTCAAAAAACAGCTGCCGTTCACCATCAAAAAATCGGATTTCTGCTTCAATGTACAGTGCCGCAAATTCCTCGAGGTTGGCCTGCCGCTGGCTTTGCAGGAGTTCCTGACTCAGCTGTCGTTTTTGGCGCTCTGCGCATTCGTCAATCGCCTGGGGCTGGCGGCCTCGTCCGGCTACGGTGTTGCCAGCAAGATTGTCAACTTTGCGATGCTGATTCCCAGTGCGCTGATGCAGTCGATGGCCTCCTTTGTGGCGCAGAACGTGGGCGCGGGTGACAGCAAGCGTGCTAAAAAAGCGATGTTTACCGGCATTGGTATCGGCTTGGTCTTTGGCTGTGCCGTGTTTGCACTGATTATGCTCAAGGGTGATCTGCTGGCCGGGGTGTTCTCGACCGATGCAGAGGTTGTGGCAAACGGCTTTGCCTACCTGAAGGGCTTTGCCCCAGAAACCATTGCCACGGCGATTTTGTTCAGCATGGTGGGCTACTTCAACGGTAACAACAAGACGGTATGGGTGATGATTCAGGGACTGGTGCAGACACTGCTGGTCCGCCTGCCGTTGGCCTATGTTATGAGTATCCAGCCCAACGCCAGCCTGACGAAAATCGGCCTTGCGGCCCCCATCTCCACACTGGTGGGCGTTGTGCTGAACATTGGCTTCTACAGCTGGCTCAACCGCGCCGAGCAGCACAAGCAGACAATACCCGAATAAAAAGTTTGACCGCACCGGTTTTGCCGGTGCGGCCTTTCTTTTATGTGTGTGCCGTTCACGAAAATAGTTTTCGTGTCCAGACAGCCTTCATTCGCAGCTGCTTTCACTAACCAACAAAAAATATACTCCACAGATACCGTGCTAAAACGGTGCTTGAAGCAGTCAATTTGAATACTTTTATGGCGTGATGCTTACTTGGTTTGCCCATGCAGAGAAAAGTAATACACCGCGCCGACCAGCCCGGCATCATTCTGCAGGGCAGCGGATTTTAGCTCCAGACCCTCGGCAAAAGCGGGCATGACGCTGGCGCGTACTTTTTCGGCCAGCGGGTCGATCAGCAGCTCTTGCTGGGCGCTGACGCCGCCGCCGATCAGGATCAACTGCGGGTTGAAGATATGCACAAGCCCGGCCAGGCCCTGGGCAATTTCATTCACCCAAGCATGAACGACCGCCAGCGTGCGGGCATCCCCTGCGGCAGCGGCTTCAAAAATCGCGCGGCCATCGGGCAGGCCAATCCCGGCCTTTTGGGCGCTGCGCACCAGCGCGGTGGTGGCGGCGTAGCGCTCGTAACAGCCGATGGCCCCGCAGGTGCAGGCCACGCCGTCCAGCGCGTGGAGCCGGAAGTGTCCCAGCTCGCCGCCAAGGCCCCGGGCACCCTCCAGCAGGCGGCCGCCGGTCAGGATGCCGCCGCCCACGCCGGTGCCCAGCGTAACGCCGATCACATCGGTATAGCCTTTGGCTGCACCGGCCCAGACTTCGCCCAGCAGCATGCAGTTGGCATCGTTGGCAACGGTGACGGGCAGGCAAAACTCGCGTTCCAGCGTACCTTTTATGTCCACGCCGATCCAGCCGGGAAAGTTGCCGCAGGTGCTGGCCACCAACGACAGCAAGGCGCGGTTCGGCTGCAGTTCCTATTTAATAGCGCTGGGCATCACCCGGCTGGTGAAAAAAGCCCTGCGCACCGAGTGCTGGCGCGACAACGCCCACCCGGACGTGCTGGTCATCGTGCCGCCGTCCATCACGCCGGAGTATGACAAGCTGAAATTTCGTGAGGAGATGGGCCCCGGTTGTCATGAGCGGTGTGCCGGCATCGCCGCCCAGCTGGAGCCGATGCTGAAAGACCTGCCCGGCGTGCGGTTTCTGGACGCCAACCTGCTGCCCGGGGTGGGGTGCTCCCCTGTTGACGGCATGCACCTGACGCCGGAGGCACATAGAGCGGTGGCCGAGGCCTTGAAAAATGCGCTGACAAGCGTTACACTATTATAGTAAGGGTTAGGCGACCCTCAGCAGGGCCGCAAAACCGAGGGAAAGGAATCTTCATCTATGGTTGAGCAGAATTTTTGGGAGATGCTGCGTGCCAAGCACGACAGCCTGACAAAATCCGGCACGATCGTGGCGGACTACCTGGTGCAACATGCCGAGGACGCCCAGTATTTATCGATCTCCTCGCTGGCAAAGGCGTGCGGCGTGGCCGAGGCCACCATTTTCCGCTTTTGCCGCTCCCTGGGGTTTGACGGCTACAACGAGATGAAGATTGCCCTGGCCAAGGCCAACGCCATGACGGTGCCGGTGGCATTAAAGCTGGAACCTGGCGTAGATACGCAGATTTTATGCACCCATGCCTACAATACGGCCATCGAGGCACTGAACGGCACCCGCAACGCGCTGGACCCCGATGCCATCGACCAGGCCGCCACGCTGCTGCAGCGGGCACGGCAGGTGTTCTGCTTCGGGCAGGGCGGCAGCAGCCTGCTGGCGAGTGACATCTGGGCGCGGTTTGCCACCATCTCCACGAAGTTCCATACCAGCGGCGACAGCCACATGCAGGCCATCGCGGCCAGCCTGATGGGGCCGGAGGATGTGGTGCTGTTCGTTTCCTACTCCGGCGCAACGCGGGACATGATGGATACGCTGCGTCTGGCCAAGGACAACGGCGCAAAGGTTATTCTGCTGACCCACTATGATGACGCCCCCGGCACGGCGCTGGCGGACGTGGTGTTGCTGTGCGGCACTAAGGAAAGCCCGCTGGACTCCGGCAGTATGCCGGTGAAGCTGGCGGTGCTGTTTGTGGCCAACGTGCTGGTACTGCGCTACACGCTGGACAACCAGGAGCTTGTCAGCCTATCCCGCGAGAGAACGACCAAGGCACTGGGAAATAAACTGTTGTAAGTACGTAAAATTTGAGCAGGCAGCCCGGATGAGACGGGCCGCCTGCTTTTTTGTTGTGCGGGCGGAATACCAGGGTGCATCCTCCATGCGGCCGGGTACAACGCCCCCGCCCGCCCTGCGTGGGGGACGGATCGGACCAATTGCCCCGATAAAATCCGCTTTGCAAAATCCGGCGGGGGCTGGTATAATAGCTATAATTGCGCAGCATTCTGCGCCGGAAAAGTGAGGTCTTGATTTTGAAGAATCTGTACATCAGCGCGGCAGAGTATGACTACCATACCCTGCTGAAAGTGGCCGAGATGGCAGGCCTGGCTGGGATCGTGGGTTTCCACGAAGCTGGGGACGGCTACCTGGTCAGCTTCCCGGACGGGGAAAATACGGACACCCTGATCAACGACTACAAAAGCCGCCTGAAGGACCTGGAAAACAACATCTGGATGCACTGACCGCCTATTTTGGCGGGATTCTGCTGCTTTTGGGCGGAAAATTGATAGAAACTGTGCCATCACGGTGGTATACTGATCGTATATCGTTTAAAGGAGAGGTACCCCATGCCGCAGACGAAAATCGTTTTCTTTGATATTGACGGCACGCTGATCGATATGCAGGCGAAGAAAATCACCCCAAAAATGTTGGAGACTCTGCACCGTTTGCAGGACCGCGGCATCAAAATCTGCATCGCCACCGGGCGCTCCCCCATGGTGCTGCCCAAAATCGACGGGGTTGCGTTTGATGCGTACCTGACCTTCAACGGCTCGCTGTGCTATGACAGGAAAGGTGTCATCTTCAGCAACCCCATCCCCCACAAGGACGTGGTGCGTTTTATCCAAAACGCGGCGGCGCTGGGGCGGCCGGTCTGTGTTTCTACCAGGGGCCGCCTGGCGGCCAATGGCACCGACACCGACCTGACCGACTACTTTTTCATTGCCAACGAACCCGTGCCTGTGGCGGACGACTTTGACGCTGTGTGCGCGGAAGACATTTACCAGCTGATGCTGGGCTGCCGCCCGAAGGACTACCCTGCCCTGCTGGACGGTGCACCGGGGGCGAAGATCGCCGCCTGGTGGGACCGCGCGGTGGATGTCATCCCCGCGGGCGGCGGCAAGGGCATCGGCATTGAAAAAATGCTGGCCTATTACGGGCTGGACAAGGCCGAAGCATTGGCCTTTGGCGACGGCAACAACGACCGGGAAATGCTGCAGGCTGTGGGCACCGGTGTGGCTATGGAGAATGGCTCGCCCGAGTTGAAAGCCATCGCCGATGAAATCTGCGGCCCGGTGTACGAGGATGGAATCTATCACTATTGCGCCGACAAGGGCTTAATTTAAAAGAATAGCGATAAGAAAACTGCCGCACAGAGACGAAGCTGTGCGGCAGCTTTGTTTTATAGTGCAATCTCATCAATACTACGCTGGAGCGTCATGCCGTAGGCAGCGTAGGCTTTCTGCGCGATGGCGTTGTGGCTCCACACCATCAACTCCACCCGCTGGGCACCAAACTTGCGGGCGCACTTTTCCAACTCGGCAAACAGCGCCCACACAAACAAAATACCGGTCGCCTTATCCGGGCGACCGGTACTTTTATAGTGCGCTTAGTCTTTCTTCTGCTGTCCCTCGGGGAAGATGATTTTATTCACGAAGAAGAAAATGACCATTGAGATGCCGCCGTTCAAAACGGTGGTGCCGATGTTGTAGATGAAGTCCGGCACCAGCAGGCCAGCCACCGCCACCCACACACAGTTGATGGAGTTGACGATGCAGGTGATGAGGCAGAACGCCACCACGTACCAGCCGATCTGCTTGGCCAGATTGCCCTTGCTGCGGAACACAAAGTTGCGCTGGATCGGGAAGTTGATGCACTCACCGATGACCATGGCGATCATGTAGGCGCAGAAGTAGGGCAGGCCGCCGTGGGCAGCATCGTAGCCCAGAATATTCCACTGGAAGGTCTCGCCAAACAGCGTGACCGGGATGCCCGGCCAGCCGAAGTCTACCACCGGCAGGCTGGCAAAGGCCTTGGGCAAAAACTGCAGCAGCAGATACTTAAAAACGGTGATAAGGTTGGACACGACCACGAACAGGCCGCCCTCCCGCACCCACTTGGCAGCGGCGGGGTGCTTGGCCGCGAAGTTATTCCAGAATTGCACGTTGCACCTCCGTCAACTGTTGCGCAGGCGGCTTTCCAGCTGCGCGTTGAGAATTATGTTTTTGATGGCCTCAAGAATGACCTTGACCAGGCCAATCACCCAGAAACCCTTGGCTTCCAGCACGATGCCATCCACCATGCCCATACTGATGGCCCCGCTGGTCATTTTGGCCAGGGCGCGCAGCGGCATGTTGTATTGGAACATCACGTTCAGGTTGGGCTGGCCTTTTTTGTAGCTGGCGGTCAGCAGCGTATGCAGCACCAGCCAGATCAGCCAGCACAGCGGGCTGCGGCTGTGGTTCAGCTCGCCCAGGGTCATGTTGCGATCGATTTTTACGGTGTCGTCCGGGATGGGGCGGCCCAGCAGGGTTTCCCACTCGGCGTCGGGCACGTTCTGCACCTTGCCGCCTGTGTAGTGCGGCAGGCTCTTGCCCTCGTAGGGGTTGGGTGCACCGGTACCGGTCACAGTAACAACAGCGGTCAGGCGGATGTCCTCGCAGGAGGCACCGACGCGGACTTCATAGCTGCCGCCCTCGACCTCCCAGGCGTTGGTGAGCGTGTTCCAGTAGCGGAACGCCTTGTCATCCAGCGCAACAGTCACCCGCTTGCTCTCCCCTGCCGCCAGCTGCACCTTGGCAAAGCCTTTCAGCTCCTGCGTGGGGCGGAAGATCTTGGCATCAGGCTTGGCTACGTAGACCTGCACGATCTCCGCGCCCTCACGGTCGCCGGTGTTGGTCACGGTCAGGCTTACGCCCTGGGGTGTGGCTTTTACGTCAGCATAGGCAAAGGTGGTGTAGCTTAAGCCAAACCCAAACGGATAAGCGGGAGCGACCCCGGCCGTCTGGTGGTAGCGATAGCCCACGTACAGCCCCTCGCGGTACTGTACGGTGCGGCCGTCGCCGGCAAAGTTGTCCCGGGCGGGGGTATCCGAATACGCCTTGGCCCAGCTCTCGGCCAGCTTGCCGCTCGGGTTGACCTTGCCGGTCAGCACGTCCAGCATGGCCCCGGCCCCGGCCTGGCCGCCCAAAGCGCCGTAGACCAGCGCCTTGCAGTGGTTCGCCCAAGAGGTCTCCACCGATGCGCCGGCGCTGAGCACCACCACAATGTTGGGGTTGACCTTTTGCAGCGCACGCAGCAGCTCGATTTGGTTCGATGCTACGCACATATCGCTGCGGTCCAGGCCCTCGCTCTCTTTGATTTCGTCCAGGCCCATGCAGAGCAGCACCACGTCAGCCTTTTGGGCCAGCGTCACGGCTTCGGCCTGCTTGGCGGCGTCGGGTTTGCCCTGGCGGTCGAAACCGGCGGCAAATCCTACCTGTTCCAGTCCGCTTTCGGCCCAGCAGCCCAGCAGCGAATCTACCTTGATGGAGTTGACCGCGCTGGAGCCTGCGCCCTGGTAGCGCGGGGTCTCGGCAAAGTCGCCGATGACCGCCACTTTGGTGCCTGCCGCCAGCGGCAGCAGGTTGTCCTCGTTTTTCAGCAGCACCGTGCTTTCGGCAGCGGCGCGGCGGGCCAGCGCGTGGTGTGCGTCGGCGTCAAAGCTGCGGCTGTGGTTCTGCACAGCGGCGTGGGTGTCGTAAATCAGCGTCAGCAGTTCGTCCAGGCGGGCATCCACATCGGCCTCGGTGATCTTGCCGGACTTGACAGCGGACAGCAGTTCCCGCACGGCGTCACCGCCGGGGGCGGGCATTTCCAGCGTGGAGCCGTTCTTTACGCCCAGTGCATGGTCGTTGGAGCCGCCCCAGTCGGTAACGACAGCGCCGGTAAAGCCCCAATCCCTGCGTAGGATGTCCTGCAGCAGATGGGCATTTTCGTTGGCGTAGGTGCCGTTGACCAAATTGTAGCTGGACATGATGGTTTTGGGTGCGGATTCTTTCACCACGATCTCAAAGCCGGTCAGGTAGATCTCCCGCAGGGTGCGTTCGTCCAGCACGGAGTCCGACGCCATGCGGCGCAGCTCCTGGCTGTTGACGGCGAAGTGCTTGGGGCAGGCGGCGATGCCTTCGCTCTGGATGCCCCGCACATAGGCGGCTGCCATTTTGCCCGCAAGGTAAGGGTCCTCGGAGAAGTACTCGAAGTCGCGGCCGCAGAGAGGGCTGCGCTTGGTGTTGAGGCCCGGCCCCAGCAGTACGGCAACCTCCTGCGCGGCGGCTTCCTCGCCCATAGCTTTGCCCACTTCCTCGCCCAGGACGGGGTCCCAGCTGCATGCCACGGTGACAGCCGTGGGAAAGCAGGTAGCCGGCACGCTGGGGTTCAGCCCCAGATGGTCCGCCGCCCCGGCCTGCTTGCGCACGCCGTTCGGCCCGTCCGACAGGGTGATGGACGGCACACCCGCCTCGGGGCAGCCGCGCGTGGTGAAGGTGCCCGCGCCCGAAAGCAGTGCGCATTTTTGTTCCAGATTCAGTTTTGCGATGATTTCAGCGTTTTTCAAGGGGGACGCACTCCTTTTTTATAAGGCAATACCGCGCAATTTCAAGTCACGGTCATGCGCTTGCATTGTGCGGTATTGCGGGGGTTATTCTTATGCGTTCTTGTTTTCGGCCTTGGCAGCCTTCGCGGCCTTGTACAGCTTGACATCACGGACAATGCCGCGGATCGCCAGTGCAAACAGTGCCACGGCAACAAGGTCGATCAGCGCAACAAGGTGACGCCAGCCGAGCACAGCGGGCTTAAAGTCGTGGCGCAGCGCGGCGGTATCGCCGATGCTCTCGGCATAGTCGCGGTTGGTCACACGGACATGCAGGTACATGTAAAGGGCCTCCTTGGCGGCACGGCGCAGCGCCTGCATATAGCTGTTGGAGCCGGTCTCGCAGGAAAGCTGGCCGCCCATCATGCCGGACATCCAAAGGCTGCCGCCTGCACGCAGGGCCTGATCGCCGTTCATGTAGCTGTGGTGGTCGCAGTAGTCGGTGATAACAGCGCCGTCAAAGCCCCACTCGTCGCGC
The DNA here is from genome assembly GCA_025758045.1 of Oscillospiraceae bacterium. Taxonomy (NCBI): domain Bacteria; kingdom Bacillati; phylum Bacillota; class Clostridia; order Eubacteriales; family Oscillospiraceae; species Oscillospiraceae bacterium. The sequence continues at coordinate 348,078 of CP107208.1, forward strand.
AGGATGCCGGTCAGCAGCGCCTCACTGCCGCCTGCCCAGACTGCGCCGATGCGGTTGTAGCTGCTCATCAGACCGACAGCATCGTAATCCTCGACCAGCATCTGGAAGGGGCGCAGGTAGGTTTCGCGCAGGGTCTGCTCGGTCATCCATGTGTAGACGGAATCGCGGTAGATGCCGCTCTCGCCATCGTTGCAGATGAAATGCTTGACATAGGTGTAAACACCGGCATCGTTGGCGCCCTGCACGGTGTTGCCGCAGATGACGCCGGACAGCAGGCTGTCCTCGGAATAATACTCATAGTTACGGCCATTGAAGGGGCTGCGGTGCATGTTGGTGGCAGGGGCATACCAGCCGGTGTAGCCGTTCTGCAGCGCCTGCGTGCCGATGGTGCGGCCCTCCTGCAAAGCAAGATCGGCGTTCCATGTCTGGGCCAGCGTGCTGGAGCTGGGGAAGCCGGTCCCGGCACCCATGCCGGTAAAGCCGCCGATCTGGGCGGGGCCGTCGGCATCCTTGCTGCGCACCTTGCCGATGCTCTTAAGCTCAAACAGACCGCCGTAGCCGTTGACAAACAGGTTTTCCATCTCCTCCACAGTCAGCTGATCCAGCAGGGCATCCCACTGCGGGTCGTTGAAGTCAGCGCCCAGCTGGTAGCCCAGCTCGGTAGTCTTGCCGTTATCCTCGATCTTCAGGCCGTTCTTGGCACCGGTGGTGATGGCCTCATCGGCCTCGTTGATGTAGCCGTTCGCCATGTCGGCGGTGTAAAGGTTCAGCGCCTTGACGTTGTCGGTCATGGCACGGCTGGGGGTGCAGGCCTTGGGGAAGGTGCCCGCAAAGTCGGCGCGGGTCAGGTAGGTGATGTTCTGTTCGGAATCGCTGCCGTCAAGGCTTACGCCGTCAATGGCATCGCTGCCGGTGAACTTGTTGGAAACCGGGTTGCCGGTGACGGTGTCCTCGGCATACTGGACGTTGGCAGGCAGATTACAGGTAATGGTTGCGGCGGCGTCATCGTCCACATCGTGGGCATCGTGGCGCACGGTAAAGATGTAATCGCCTGCGTCCAGCTCATAGCCGGTAAAACCGTTGTGGTTGGCGTCATAGGCGTCATAGCTGGCCATATCGGAGACGGGAACGGTCAGAGTAACCTCCTCGCTCTCGCCGGGCTGCAACTCCTTCGTTTTGGCGAACGCGCCCAGCTCCACGCTGGACTTTTCAATCTCGCCTACAATATAGGGTGCGGTGTAGTAGAGCTGCACAACATCCTTGCCGGCGCGGTCGCCGGTGTTGGTGACGGTGACCTTCACGGTCACATCGCCGTCCTTCGTCAGGGTGGCACCGTTGGCGGAGGCATCGGTCACCTTCCAATCAAAGCTGGTGTAGCTCAGGCCGTAGCCGAAGGGATACTGCACAACGCCGTCATAGCCGGTGCCGTACTCGTTGGAAACATCGCTCCAATAGCCCTCGGCGTCAGCGGTCTCGTACCATTTGTAGCCGATGTAAATGCCCTCGGCGTAATCCACATAGGAGACCTGCTCATAGGCATAGGGTGCATCGAGGTTGCCGCAGGTGGTGCCGTCTGCCGGGTAGAGCCCCTCGGCATCGGCGTAAGCACCCACGCCCTCAAGCCCAGCGTTCGCGTAGCTGGCAGCGGTGGTCAGATCATAGACCCAAGTGTCGGCGGTGCGGCCGCTCGGCTCCTTCTCACCCCACAAAACGGAGGGAATGACCGAGGCAGCCCCCGAGCCGGACAGCCCGGCAATCAGGCAGGCATCCACACCGGGGATGGTTTCCAGCTGACCCAGCTCCATCACGTTGGTGGAGTTGACCAGCACGACCACATTTTTGTAGTTGGCACCGACGTAGGTCAGCAGATTTTCTTCCTCGGTGGTCAGCTCCAGCATCGTGCGGGTGTCGTCCACCACGATGTCGCCGCCCTTTTCGGTGCGCTTGTACTGCTGCTTGGTGGCGTCGTTGCTCTCGCCTGCCAGACGGCCGATGACGACCACGGCGGTGTCGGAGTAATTCTTGGCGTTATCCAGCATGGTCTGGGTGTAGTAGGTGGTGTTGTTGATGTCAGGCTCATACAGGCGGCCGGACTGCTCGGGGCGGCTGGTCAGCGTTCTGACATACTCTCGACCGGGCTGGAAGTCCTTGTACATATCGGTCAGCTCGGTGTTGTACTCAATGCCGTAGGCGGTCAGGGCAGCCAGCAGATCGGTGTTGACGCTGCTTACACCGCCGGAGCCGGAGCCGCCGCCCAGCCATGCGGTGGATGCCCAGCCGAACACGTTGACCTTTTTGGTGTCAGCGCTCAGGGGCAAGGTGTTGTCGTTGTTCTGTACCAGAACGGTACCCTCGGCCTCGACCTCTGCGGCGAGGGCCTCGGCCTTCAGCTTGGTATCGGCAATTTCGGTTTCGGAATAATGGCCGCTGGGTGCGCCGATAAAGCTGTCGATGATGGTTGCCATCGTGGACAGCATATAGGTGCCTGCCAGCGCCGCGACCAACAATATCGCGGACAGTGCCAGCCCGATCCCGTGCAGTACGGGATGCGGCTTGCGGACTTTCGGTTGCTTTGTCATTTTCGCTTCTCCTTCTCATACACATTGTTTAGGCGTCTGCCTTTGTGGTGTCCTTATTGTAGCAGAATCCATGCCCTGCGGCGCATTTTTTGCATAATCTGCTGTTTTTGGCGCATACTTTGCAAAAAACACAAAACGCACAGAAAATTCTCTGTGCGTTTTGTCTAAATTTATAGGTCGCAGCTTGTGCAAGATGTCCAATCGCCTTTGCGCGTTTATTTCTGCGGCAGCAGCACGCGCAGCGTAAACCACTCATTCTCCCAATGCAGGGTCAGTGTGCCGCCGTGGGCTTCGGCGGCGGCGCGGACGCTTTTCAGGTCATAGCCGCCGTGGGCGCTGCGCAGGGGCAGGCCGTCGGGGCCAAGCTCCACGGGCTGGGCGCAGTAGTTCTCGAACCGCAGCATCACAAAGCCGTTCTGCGCGTAGATGGCTACCCGGATCAGCTTCTTCTCCGGGTCCGGCTCGGCGGCCACACTCTCGGTGGCGTTATCCAGCGCGGTGCCCACGATGGTGCAAATCTCGCCGGTGGAAAGGAAATCCAGCAGCTTGCCGTCGGCCACGCAGGTCATGTTGATGCCGTGCTGCTGGCAGTACAGGCTTTTGGCGGTCAGCAGCGTGTCCAATACGGGGTTGCCGGTCTTGTTCTCGGCCTCGTAGCGGCGGATGTCGCTTTCCATGGCGGCCAGGGCGGCATCCTGCTTGGCCTGGTCGCGCTCGGCACGGATGGTGGCGATCTGCACCTTTAACTCATGGTAGCGCCGGTTGATGAGCTTGATGTTTTCCTTGCTTTGGCGGTACTGCTCGTACTGGCGGCGCAGTACATCGTCCATGGCGGTCAGCTCGCTGTGCAGGGCACTTTCCCGCAGCTGCTCGTGCTGGACGGTCAAAATCAGCACGCCCGCTAGGTCCACCAGCGTGCGGATATAGCGGATGCTCATCGTAGCTTCATTATTATTTACAAAACTCAGATTGCTTACCGCAAAAACCGTGATGGCCATAATGACCGCCATTAACATGCCCAGCGGCGTAATGTGCAGCTTGGCAGGCTGGGTGCTGCGACGCTTTTCCATCCAGTACACGGCGGTAAACAGCACACCGTACACCAGCACAAGCAGCAGCACGGCCAGCGGGTCGCGCCCGGTGCGCTGGGGCCACAGGGCACAGTGCAGCTGCCACTCCACGCTGGCGGCCAGCTCGGCCAAAATAAACGCCCGGGCACAGTAATACCCGGCTTCCAGCGGGGTGGTCTCGCAGGTGCGCCACAAAAACAGATACATCGAGCCGATGGCAGCCACCATGCAGGGAAGCCACAGCACCAGCGGCACCGAGCCGGTCAGCTGCATAAACACCGCCAGCCCGGCCATCCAGATCAGGCTGTTGAAGGTGCTGTGTCTGGCCGAATAGCGCGGCGCCAATTGCCGGGCATATAATAAAGTGGCCAGGCACTCGGCCAGGGCCGTGTACAGGCGTGGGATGTCCGGTACTGCGGTCATACGCCCTCACCCCCGATGTAATCGGCCAGGGCGGCCAGAAACGCCTTGCGCCGCGGGCGGCTGATCTGTAAGGTGTGCGGCCCGACCTGGACCTCGCTTTGCTGCACGCCGCGCACCTGCGCCAGGTTGACCAGATACCCGCTGTTGCAGCGGGCAAAGGGGCGGTTCGCCAGCTTTTCCTCAAAGGCTTTCAGCGCGCCGGGGGCGATGAAGTCGCCATCCTCGGTGTAAAAGCAGACCTTGTGGCCGTCACTTTCCATATAATAGATGGCGGCGGTGTCCAAGCGGCGCATACCGCCGTCCACCGGGACTGCCAGGTAATGCCGCGCCCGCCGGGCCAGCTGGTTGACCGCCTTTTGCAGCTGCTGCGAAAACGCAAAGTACGGCACGGGCTTGAGCACGTAATCCAGCGCCCCCACCGAGTACCCCTTGATGGCATACTGCGCCATGTTGGTGATGAAGATGAGCAGCACATCGTCGTCCAGCTCGCGGATGCGCTGGGCGGTCTCCATGCCGTTGAGGCGCTTCATCTCCACATCCAGAAAGATGATGTCGAAGGCGGGACGGTAGTTTTCCAGTATTTCGTCGCCGTCGGTAAAGCAGGTCACCTCAAACTCGGTGCCGTACTGGCGGGTGTAACGGCGCACATAGTCGGTCAACTGGTCGCGTACCGCGGCTTCGTCCTCGACAATGGCAATTTTAATCATGGCAGGTCCCTCGGTTTCGTTGTGCTTTTTACCATAAAAGTATAACACAGCTTTTTTTCCTGTGCAACATTTTGCCGCGTCTGTGCGCTTTTTGCAAAAATTCCCTTGCAATTTTGCCCGCCATCCGCTATACTATGGGCAAGGTAAAAGGGAGTAAGGGACGCGGTCCGCCGCGCTGTATCGCTTCGTCACCACGGGCCGCACGGCCCCGGAGCATACTGTAAACACTGAGACTTTTGCCGCAGTTTTTCTGCGGCAGGGGTCTCTATTTTTATACCCTGCCGCCCAGTATTTGGGAGGTACTGTATGCAGATCTTACAAACTTTTGCCGGGTTGTTCAGCAACTTCGGCAACCTCACCTGGCAGATGGTGGTCATGTGGGTGATCGGCGGGCTGCTGATCTACCTGGCCATCGTCAAAAAGATGGAACCGAGTCTTCTGCTGCCGATGGGCTTCGGTGCGATTCTTGTCAACCTGCCGCTGTCGGGTGCCATCACCCAGGGGGACACCATGGGGCCGATCTCGGCGCTGTTTGAGGCGGGCATGTCCAACGAACTGTTTCCGCTGCTGCTGTTCATCGGCATCGGCGCGATGATCGACTTTGGCCCGTTGCTGGAAAAGCCCTGGCTGATGCTGTTTGGCGCGGCGGCGCAGTTTGGCATCTTCATCACGCTGGTGCTGGCGGGGCTGTTCTTTGACCTGCCCGACGCCGCGTCCATCGCAGTCATCGGTGCGGCCGACGGCCCGACGGCTATCTTTGTGGCGAACAGTCTGGGCAGCAAGTACCTGGGGGCCATCATGGTGGCAGCCTACAGCTATATGGCGCTGGTGCCCATTGTACAGCCGCCGGTCATTAAACTGTGTACTACCAGAAAAGAGCGGCTCATCCGCATGTCCTATAAAAAAGGAAGCGTAACCAAGACCACGAAGATTTTGTTCCCTATCGTGGTCACGGTGCTGGCGGGGCTGGTGGCCCCGGCCAGTGTGGCGCTGGTGGGCTTTTTGATGTTCGGCAACCTGCTGCGAGAGTGCGGCGTTCTGAACGCCCTGTCCGAGACTGCGCAGAACGTACTGGCCAACCTTATTACCATCGTGCTGGGCCTGACGGTGGCCGGGCAGATGACGGCAGACAAATTTGTGCAGCCTGACACACTGCTGATTTTGGCGTTGGGCCTGGTGGCCTTTGTGTTCGACACGGTGGGCGGCGTGCTGTTTGCCAAGCTGCTGAACCTGTTTTTACCCGAAGGCAAAAAAATCAACCCCATGATCGGCGCGGCGGGCATCTCGGCCTTCCCGATGAGCGGCCGTGTGGTCAACCAGATGGGCCTGGCCGAGGATAACCAGAATTTCCTGCTGATGTATTCCATCAGCGTAAATGTTTCGGGCCAGATCGCGTCGGTCATTGCCGGCGGGTTGATTCTGACCCTGATGAACGGGTACGTGTAAGGAGGTACGATTATGTCGTTTGCATTATTGCCCACCACGCTGACCATGCTGTGCGCCGGGATGGCGGGGATTTTCCTGGTCCTGGGCGTGCTGGTGCTGGGTGTGTACCTTTTAAATAAGGTGTTTCAGGAAAAAGATAAGCAGTAACAATTAAAAATACAGAACAAAGTGTTATATTTATAAAATAAAATACAAAATGTAAAAATCGCCAGCCATAGTGCAAATACCATGGCTGGCGCTTTTTTCCGTTCCTATGTGTTTATTTCTGCTTCCGGGTAGCGATGGCACAGATGCCGCCGAAGATCAGACTGACGACAGACCATATGTTCAAATCGCTGTAGCTGCCCGCGCAAAGCAGGCCGTCTATCATGTAGCCGTTGACCATGCAGTAATTGGGCTGCTATTTTTCCATGCTGCCCGGAGAAACAGGCTCGACCGGGCAGCGTAAGATCGTTTTTCGCCTGCAGGGTTCCACGCGATTGGCATTGCTCAGGTAGATCTCGCGGTGATGATCTCCCGTTCGCCGCATGCCGTGCGCCGCCGCGAACTGGGCCATCTTTGCAAACGAGGCAGGCTCATCGTCATAGGAACCGATGTGGAGGATTTCTACGCACAGCCCGTCCTGCATCACACCAAAGGTGATTTCTCCCAACAGAGGATTCGGCTTTTTGCGCTGCACCTGTTCCTGCGCCTGCCGTACCAGCTCCCCGCTGATAAAATCCGGCTGACGGATCATCAGGGTGTATTCCAGCTTGTCTTTTTCCAAATCATCCCCACTGATTTGTGCCCAGACGCCCTCCAGCGGGCAGACGGCGAAGTCGTCGATTTCTTGTTGCAAAGACGCCGCTTTGTAGGCCGCTTTGACCACATACGCCAAAGCGTACAACGCACCCACGCGGTTGGAGAAATCGGCCCCGTTCGGGTCTCCCCTGCCGTCTATCTTGATGTAGTTTTGCGCGGGGACAGTTATCAGGGCCGGGGCCGTCCTGGCCCCGTAAAGAGCCTTGCCCTGTTTCCGCCACTCATATTTCATGAAGTACACCATCCTTTCGCAGACAGCATACCACTTTATACCTGACAACAACTGTCAAGTTTTATAGATGCGCAGCATAGAAATAAGCTTTTCCTTTACCTGCTCCCGCACGCTGGCAGGCTCCAGCACCTCCACACTGTCGCCGAAGGACAGCAGATAACTGAACAGCACGCCATGATCGGGCAAATCGACAGATACATACAAGTTTCCCTGTGCGTCTGTGGTGACGGCATCGGTAAATTCATCATACACGCGGAAGGCGGCTTCGGGCGTAAACTTTAAGCTTACAGCAACCAAATCTTCGGCGTGGAGAGGTGCTTTAGCCGGCAAACCAGTGGGAACATCCCGCATAAAAGTTTCTTTCCCAATGGCAAGGCCCTTGATACGGGTCAGCTTAAAAAAGCGGAAATCCTTCCGCAACCGGCAAAATCCGTATAAATACCAATCCTTGCCTTTGAAAACCAGCTTCAGCGGCTCGACCGTCCGTTGCGTATAGCCGCCGCTGCTGCCAAAATAGGAAAAAGTAACCAGAACTTTCTTGAAAATTGCTGTTTTGATGGCGTTGAACACATCCTGATCCCGTGCGCTCTTTTTCCAGTCCGAAAAGTCGACTTCTATCCAATCCGCGGCCCGGGTCTGGAACAGCGCTCCTAATTTTACAAGCAATTCCCCGGCCGTTTCATCGGCTACGGATAAATCCTGCAAAGCCATCAGGATTTTCTCTTTTTCCTCGCCAGATAACAGTACGTTATCCAACACGTACTCCGGCAGGAGGGAGACCCCGCCGCCCTTGCCTTGCGTGGCATACACCGGGATGCCCGCCGCGCTGAGGGCGTCCAGGTCCCGGTAAATCGTCCGCACCGAGACTTCCAGCTTCTCCGCCAACTCCGACGCGGTGCACTTGCCCGTGTCCAGCAAAGTATACACGATGCGGAACCATCGGCTGTCCTGCAAACCAATCACCTCGGCTTTTCTTACACTGCCTTTACTTTTTGCTGTCGAATACGCCTACGCCCAGGAACATTACAAAAAAGCAGAGCAGCAGCCAGCTGAGCATGACGCAGACGCAGTAAAAAGGATATTGCTTCGTATGGCGAAACCGCTCCACCAACGTACACCGGGTGCGGATATTAAACAGGTCAAAGGCAAAAAGATAGCACCCCACCGGCCCCAGAAGGACTGTGGCCCCCACCACAAAGTTGGAGAAGGAGCTGAAGGAAGCCAGTCCCACCGCCAGCGCAAAGATGGCGAACACGCCGTAGACCAAAATGGCGATCAGGATATGCAGCGGGTTGCCGCTGCGGAACCCCGGCACGCCAGGGCGCCCAGTAAATCATCGGTCGTGCGGTTCATGGAATCCATCCGTAACAATCTATCTTGCTTTTGATTATAACGCAAGGCATGTCCTGACACAAGCCCATACAAAAAGAGGCTACTGCAATTTCTGCGGGCACCTTTAGTGGTGATTTCCATTTGATCCATCAGCGATTCCGGCGTGGAATCCCGCACAAAAGAGAGGGGCTTCCCCATGAGTGAAACGATCAACCTTTCCGACGTACCGGAAACGATGCTGCAGACCGTCTACTGCGCCGGGCAGGTTTACCAAGGCAAGCAGGACGAGGTACGGCAGGTCGAAGCGTTTCTAAAACACAGGGTGTAACCAGGCTGACGCTGGTGGTGGCGTCTTCCATTGGTGCTGATTTGGCCATGGACTTTTTGACCACCACCCACCTGCCGGTGGAGCACGTATTTTTTGACGGCGGGCAGTTCGCGCAAATCGGCAAAGGCACCCGCCGCATCATGGTTCCGTTTTTGTACCTGGCCATCAAGAGCCTGTACTGGTCCAAGGGCGACACGCTGAAAAAGATCATGTGGTGCGATGACGACGCCATCAAGCCCTACTTTATCGCGACCCGCAGGGCTTTGCCGCGATGCTGACTAGCATCATCGAGCAGAACGTCCTGCCGCCGCTACCGTTCGTGAAAAGCGCCTGAAAAAGAGAGAGGCTTCGTGAAATATCATATCAAGGAAAACACCGTGCAGGAAACGCGGGTCATTCCGCTGTACGGCTGCAAGAGGTGTTCAGGGCTGTATCCGAACCTGTTCCGGGACGAGACCGAAACAGGGCTTGACTTCCACAATCAAATCCTTATACTGGATATGATAAAGCGCCTGACCCGCGAAGAAGGGATCAGCGCCATCATAAATACCCGCTATCCGACCAATGCTATAAGTGTGGCAGACGAAGCCCGGCTGCTGATATTCTGAACGAGGAGAACATCTCCTACTCGTTCGATGTGCAGGTGATCGTGGATGAGTTGAAGTATGAGGGCCGCTCAATCCGCGGCATTGTACCCCCGGCCCTGCGAGGAGACGCTGTATGAACAACACCCCCTTTACCATCGCGCAAATGCGTCCCATCCGGGAGGCCATGACCATCTCACGCCCGGCCCGCCTGGGTGCGGAAGTGCCTGTGACCTGGTTTTCAATGGGCGCCGGCACCTCCATCACCCCGGAAAGCTATGATTGTACCACCCTGTACCTGGGGGCTGAGGGCAGCGGATGCTTTGTGCTGGGCGCAGAGGCCCGCCACGTACCCCTTGCCCCCGGTGAACTGCTGGTACTGCCCTCCAAAACGCTGTGCGGCACCCTGGCCGACAGCGACGGCGCCGGCATGATCTACACCGAAATCATTTTAAAAAAGGAGCAATTTACCATGAACAACATCATCAAAGCGGGCCAGCCCACCGCCCTGAAAGACCTGATCTCCTACGAGGAAGGCAGCATCGCCAACCTGGACATTGTGCATGCTGACAACATGAAGTTTGTGCTGATGGCCTTTGACGAGGGTACCGGCCTGACCCCGCACCGCGCCCCCGGCAACGCTATCCTGACCGCCCTGGAGGGCAAGGCCATCATCGGTTACGAGGGTAGGGACTACGAGCTGAATGCTGGCGAGAGCTTCCGTTTTGACAAGAACGGCCTGCACAGCGTCACCCCGCAGGGCAAGTTCAAGATGAGCCTGCTGCTGGTCATCGAGTGATTTTATAAAGCAAACCGCCCACACGGAGAATTTCCCGCGTGGGCAGTTTTTGTTAGGCAGTTAGTATAGGGGCGGCCCGAAGGGCCGGAGGGAGAGACAGTGCCTTTAGCGCTTATTAGCCCGAAGGTTCTCTCCCCTACCCGCTGCGGCGGGAGTCCCCTCCCAGAGGAGGCCACGGAGTTGGCAGCCCTTGGAGACTCTTTGCAATCATGCAGGAACGACCGCAGCCCGCAACTAAGGCATCGGCGGCACCAATGATTTCGGCCACGGGCTGGCGGTTTATGTGGATGCTATTAAACAAATTGCCGCCGCCCCGGTTTGCCTGCCGGGGCGGCGGTGTTTTGCTTTTATAAGGTTTGGTGTTTACTTTTTGCCAGGCTGGTTTTTGCGGCGGTATTCCAGCGGGCTTTGGCCGGTAAAGCGGCGGAAGCTTTGGGAAAAGTAGGCAGGCGAGCTGAAACCCATCTGCTCGCTGATCTGAGTCAGACTAAAGTCGGTGCTGGTCAGCAGGGCCTTGCTTTCGGTAATGCGGCGGTTGAGCAGGTAGTTGATGGGTGAGGTGTTGTACTCCCGCTGGAAAGTGTGGGAAAGGTAGTATTTGTTTACGTGGGTGATCTCGGCCAGCTTTTCCAGCGTGATGTTCTCACTGAAATTTTCGTCAATGTACCGTTTGGCGGCGGCACACTCCTTGCTCTTGGACGGCGGCTGCACGATGCGCATCGACACGGCGGCCTCCCGCACGATCTTGACCAGCAGCACTTCCAGAATATCCTGGCAGACCATCTCACAGCCGTCGGCGCGGCTGTCGATCTCCCGCAGAAGCATCCGCATCAAAAACAGCAGTTCCTCCCGCATCATACCGCAGGAGAGCATCGTGTAGCCCAGGTCCTTCTCATTAAAAAGGAACTCCGCGCCGTCGATACCCAGCACGATGTACTCCAACGGGTAGGTCTGGTAGCTCAGCTCGGTATGCTGCACGCGGGGGTTGACGATGATGAGATCGTCCGGCGCCACATCGAACAACTTGCCCTCGATGTTGAACTGCCCGCGGCCGCTGACGCAGTAGAACATCTCGGTGCAGGCGTGGGTGTGTGGCACGCTGCGCCAGTCGCCGCCGAAGCGGCTTTTGCTAATGTACAAAAGGCGCACCGCCTCCCGCGGGGGGACCTCCATGTTCAGATCGTACCGTGTATTCACTGCCGGGCACTCCTTTCTGAATTTTGCAAAGTTTTAGTGCTTAAACCACAATTTATCTAAAGCCAAGTGCAAGATTTCTCTTAATTCTAAAGGCGTATATCGTTTTTTGCCCTTATTATACTCATTCCTACGTCGATTGGCAAGGCACGACACGTAACATAAGTGCAGATTTGTGGGACGATTTTACAAAAAATTACAAAATTATGACATAAAAAGCGAATTTTGTCAAACCATACAAAGAATACGTCGATATTTTGTGCAACTTTTCGGTCACCGCCACAAAAAGACTAAAAGGAGCGCAAAAATAGCAAGATTTCTAAAATACTGCTCAAAAAAGTATCTGTTTCTTTGCCCTAAAACAGGGTATGATGATACCGTCAAGAAAGACAGGGTGCTGTAGAGACACCCTTTGTGAGAGGAAGGAAACGGGGAAATGGAGCAGACCGGAAGATTAACATTGCCCACTGATGCCGATGTTGTGGAAGAGACCCTGCGGCTGAAAGCATTGCTGGGGGCCGACGCCCTGCGTGACTGCGACGGCACCGAGATGCCGGACGCCCTTTTGCAGGACCCCGCCAAGAAATACGCCACCTATTACACCACCCGCAAAGATAATGCCTGGGCCGAGGCAAACCCAGACGAGATCCAGCAGGAGTACCTCATCAGCGACCGGCACACCGCCCGCAGCACCACGCTGCGCATCCATTTGATGGACGGGTTCCACACCCAGCAGTTGAAAGTCAACACGCTGGATGACCCCAAGCGCTGGTGGGAGGTCATCGACCGCACGACCGGCGAGGTCGTACCCACCGACAAGTGGTCCTTTGACGAGGCCGCCGGCGAGGTGGAGATCGAGACTATCCCCTACCACGAGTACACTGTCAGCTTTTTGGCGTTCCTGATCTGGGACCCCGTACATATGTATAACTTCCTGACCAATGATTGGAAGGACACACCCCACCAGCTGACCTACGATGTGCGCCAGCCCAAAACGCAGGCTTACGTAAAAGAAAAGCTGCGCCGCTGGTGCGAGGCAAACCCCCACATTGATGTGGTGCGCTTTACCACTTTCTTCCACCAGTTCACGCTGACGTTTGATGACCAGAAGCGCGAAAAGTTCGTGGAGTGGTTCGGCTACAGCGCCAGCGTCAGCCCCTACATTTTGGAAAAGTTCGAGAAATGGGCCGGGTACAAGTTCCGCCCTGAGTTCATTGTGGACCAGGGCTACCACAATACGATGTTCCGCGTGCCCAGCAAGGAATTTAAAGATTTTATCGAGTTCCAGCAGCAGGAAGTCTGCGCCCTGGCCAAGGAGTTGGTGGACATCGTCCACTCCTACGGCAAAGAGGCCATGATGTTCCTGGGCGACCACTGGATCGGCACCGAGCCTTACGGCAAGTACTTCAAGTCTATTGGACTGGACGCCGTGGTTGGTTCCGTGGGCAGCGGCGTTACGCTGCGGATGATCTCCGACATTGAGGGCGTCAAGTACACTGAGGGCCGCTTGCTGCCCTACTTCTTCCCCGATGTGTTCTGCCCGGGCGGTGATCCCATCGGCGAGGCCCGCACCAACTGGCTGAAAGCCCGCCGCGCGGTGCTGCGCAGCCCGCTTGACCGCATCGGCTACGGCGGTTACCTGAAACTGGCCAGCAACTGGCCCGGCTTTATCGACGAAATCCAGAACGTGGTAGGCGAGTTCCGCCAGATCCACGAGAACATGCAGGGCACCAAGTCCTATGTGGCACCGTTCAAAGTGGCCATCCTGAACTGCTGGGGCCACCAGCGCAAGTGGATGAGCAACCAGGTGCACCACTCCATTTACCACCGCGAGACCTACTCGGCCGAGGGCGTGCTGGAATGTCTGAGCGGCATGCCTTTTGATGTGGAGTTCATCAACTTTGATGATGTCCGCAGCGGCATCCCCAAAGACATCGGCGTTATCATCAATGTAGGCGATGCCTACACCGCCTTCAGCGGCGCCGAGAACTGGATCGACGAGAAGGTCGTGACCGCTATCCGCAAGTTTGTGGACGAGGGCGGCGGCTTCATCGGTGTGGGAGAGCCCACCGCCTGCCAGCACCAGGGCCGGTACTTCCAGCTGTCCGATGTGATGGGCGTTGACCGCGAGATGGGCTTCTCCCTGAGTACCGACAAATACAACACCTGCGATCCCCACCACTTCATCCTCGAAGATGAATCCTTTACCGGTAAGATCGACTTTGGCGAGGGTACGTCCCGCATCTACGCCCAGGGCAAGCATTACCAGATCTTGGCGCAGGACGGCGAGTACAGCCAGCTGGTGGTGAACGAGTACGGCAAGGGCCACAGCGTTTACTTTGCGGGCCTGCCCTACTCCCCCCAGAACTGCCGCATTTTGCTGCGGGCCATCTACTACGCCGCCGGTATGCCGGAGGAGATGAAGCACTACTACGTGACCAACGTGGACACCGAGGTGACGGTATTCCCCGAAACGAAGCGCATTGCCGTCATCAACAACTCGGAATCCGAGCAAAAGACCGACCTGTACATCAAGGGCAAGCTTATCAGTGAGCTGACCCTGGCCCCGCGTGAGATGCGCTGGGTCGACGATGCAGAGTAAGACCCGATAATTTATGGGCCGCGCCTGCGGACCGTATTTTATAAAAGATGGAGAAACAATATTTTTAAGGAGGACAAATCCATGAAAAAGAAGAATGTAGCAGCCCTTATGGCAGCCGCCCTCACGGCTTCCATGCTCGCCGGCTGCGGCAGCAGCGCCAGCAGCTCCGCTGCCTCCACCCCTGCCGAGTCCACCCCCGCTGAGAGCGTCGCCGAGAGCGAAGCTGAGACCACCACTGCAGACGGCGACGAGACCCTGACCGTCTGGGCCTGGGACCCCAACTTCAACATCTACGCCCTGAAGCAGGCGGAGGCCCTCTACCAGAAGGACCACCCCAACTTCAAGCTGAACATTGAAGAGAACGTCTACAACGACATCGAGACCAAGCTCATCACCGCTGCCACCAGCGAGGATTACAGCACCCTGCCCGACATCTTCCTGATGCAGGATTACTCTTACCACAAGATGGTCGCCAACTTCCCCGGCATCTACACCGACCTGACCGACGCCGGCCTGGATTGGGACCAGTTCTCCGGCGGCAAGCTGGCTGACTCCACCGTCGACGGCCACCACTACGGCCTGCCCTTCGACAACGGCGCTTCTGTCATGGCTGTCCGTTCTGACATGATCGAGAATGCCGGCCTGACCGTCGAGGACTTCAAGGACCTGACCTGGAGCGAGTTCGAGGAGAAGACCCAGAAGGTCGTGGACGCCAACGGCGTGCCGATGCTGACTTCCTCCGGCGGCTCTGAGCTGATCATCGAGATGATGCAGTCCGCTGGTGCCTCCCCTGTTGTTGACGGCGAGGTCAAGATCGCTGACAACGCTGCCCTGAAAGAGGCCCTGACCGTTTACAAGGATATGGTCGACAAGGGCATCCTGGCCGAGTACACCGACTGGGATCAGTACATTGCCTCCATGAACGACGGCAAGGCTGCCGGCGTTATCAACGGCTGCTGGATCATGTCCAGTGTCCAGGCTGCCGCGGATCAGTCCGGCAAGTGGGCTATCGTTAACATGCCCAAGCTGGATGGCATCGATGGTGCTACCAACTACGCAAACTGCGGCGGCGCAAGCTGGGCCGTTTCCTCCAACTGCAAGAACACCGAGCTGGCCTTCGACTTCCTGAAGAGCACCTTCGGTTCCAGTGTTGAACTGTACGACGACCTGCTGCCCAACGCCGGTGCTATCTCCAGCTACCTGCCTGCTGCTGAGAGCGATGTTTACAACCAGCCTTCCGAGTTCTACGGCGGCCAGACCGTTTACAAGGACATCGTTGAGTTCGCTGGCCAGGTTCCCGCTTTCGACTGCGGCGCTTACTACTCTGACGTGCGCAGCGCCCTGACCGATGCTGTTACCAACGTTGTGCAGAACAACGCCGACATCGACAGCGAGATGCAGAACGCCCAGGATACCGTTGAGTTCAACATTGCTGGCTAACATC
The DNA here is from genome assembly GCA_025758045.1 of Oscillospiraceae bacterium. Lineage (NCBI taxonomy): Bacteria > Bacillati > Bacillota > Clostridia > Eubacteriales > Oscillospiraceae > Oscillospiraceae bacterium. The sequence goes on from CP107208.1 coordinate 363,619, forward strand.
CGCCGCGCCTGACGCGTACCGCTTACACAATTGAACGTCCGCCAAGGGCACGGGTTGCATCAGATACCCCTTTTGCAAGCCGTGCCCTTGCTTTTACGAAAAAACACATGGGCAAATTAGGGAGAGTTACCATGAACAAACGAAAAGGGCTGAACATGGAGCAGAAGCGCAACCTCACCGGCTGGGCTTTCCTGCTGCCGGCCTCGATCCTGATTTTTGTATTTTGCTTTTACCCCATGGTGCAGGCGCTGATCCTTTCTTTCCAGAAAGGTACCGGCAGCGCCGTGCAGCCGGCCGGGTTTGCCAACTATGCACGTATTTTAAAGGACGCCACCTTCCAGCAGTGCTTGTTTAACACGATCTTCTACTTCGTGATCCAGGTGCCCATCATGCTGATCCTGGCGCTGATTCTGGCACAGCTGCTCAACAGCCCCGACATCAAGGGCAAGGGCATCTACCGCACGATGATCTTCCTGCCCTGCGCCACCTCGCTGGTTTCCTACTCGATGATCTTCAAATCGCTGTTTGCCAACGATGGTCTGGTCAACCGGGTGCTGTCCACTGTAGGCATCCCAACCGTGGATTGGTTCCAGAACGCCTGGGCGGCCCGCTGGGTCATCGTTATTGCGCTGATCTGGCGCTGGACCGGCTACAACATGGTGTTCTACCTGGCTGGCCTGCAGAACATCGACTACTCCATCTACGAGGCCGCCCGCATCGACGGTGCGTCCCCCATCCAGCAGTTTATCCACCTGACCATTCCCCTGCTGAAACCCACCATTCTGCTGACGGCTATTATGTCCACCTCCGGCACGCTGCAGCTGTTTGATGAGTCCGTCAACCTGACGGCTGGCGGCCCCGGCAAGGCGACGATGACGCTGACGCATTACATCTACAACATTTCCTTTGTGGAAACGCCCAAGTTCAACTACGCGGCGGCGCTGTCGGTGTTTATCCTGGTGGTCGTGGCCATTCTGTCTGCTATCCAGATGAAAGTAGGTGACAAACGTGACTAAAGGCAAAAAGATTTTGGCCCATGCCGTGTTGATTCTGGCCAGTTTCCTGTCGGTCTTTCCGCTGTACTACATGTTGTGCGGCGCTACCAACCCCAGCATTGACGTCGTACGCGGCAAACTGATCCCCGGCACCTACCTGATGGAAAACTTCAAGTCGCTGATCGCCAACCAGAATTTAGGGCTGGCCATGGCAAACTCCTTCCGCAACGCTATCCTGATGACCTTCATCACGCTGCTGGTCTGCTCCATCGCCGGTTACGGCTTTGAGATCTACCACGACAAGGCCAAGGACGCCCTGATGAGCGTGCTGCTGCTGGCCATGATGCTGCCGTTCGTAGCCATCATGATCCCGCTGTTCAAGATGATGTCCCACTGGGGCCTTGTTAACAGCTGGGCGGCGTTTGTTCTGCCCTCTATCTCGACCCCGTTCATGATCATGCTGTTCCGCCAAGCGTCGAGGTCCTTCCCCAATGATATTATCGAGGCTGCCCGTCTGGACGGCCTGAGCGAGATCGGCATCTTTTTCCGTATGTTCGTGCCCATCATGCGCTCCACCTACGGCGCGGCCATGACGGTTACCTTCATGAATGCCTGGAACAGCTACCTCTGGCCGAAGATCATCTTCCAAAACAATGCCTCTATCACGATGCCCATGCTGGTTGCCAACCTGAAGAGCGGCTACAGCGTCGATTACGGCATGCTGATGCTGGGTGTCCTGATCTGCACGCTGCCCACTGCCATCATCTTCCTCTGCCTGCAAAAGAGCTTTGCCAACGGCATTACGGGTGCAGTCAAATGACCGCACGTGATGTCTGTCTCTCCCCTGCCGAGTGGGAAAATGCACTGGTGCAATTGCAGCTGGCCAAACAGCTGGGACTTATCGACGATGCCAGCCCCGAAGCGCTGGAAGCCCGCCGTCAGGCCAAAAATGCTGAGAATGCCCGGCTGCAAACCGCCGGCACGGTGTTTTACGGCCCGCGGCAGTACACCCCGGCCATGTACCTGCAATATGAGCTGACCCGTTTTAAGCTGGACTTTGCCCAGCCCACGGCAGCCATCCGAGCGCTGCCTGTTTGCCCTGTCATCACAGAAGAGCAGAAACAGGCGTACTATCGCAATAATCCGGATCTCTTTACCCGCTATTGGGGCGACAGCTTCCCCTATGAGGACGTGGAGCAGATCATTGAAAAAAGGCTGCGAGAGGAGGCGTATGATGCCCTTGTGCAAGACCTATTACGTCAACGCTGAAACCGGCCGCGACAGTTTCGACGGCCTGAGCGAGGCCACCGCTTTTGCCAGCCTGCGTGCTGTCAATCGCCTGACTTTGCAGCCCGGAGACCAAGTACGGCTGGCCTGCGGCAGTGTGTTTGCGGGACAATACCTGCACCTGACCTGCTGCGGCAGCAAAGATGCCCCCATTGTGGTGGGCGCTTACGGCGACGGCCCTGCCCCGCGCATTGACGCCGACGGGCAGGGCATCTGGTACCAGGATTATGGCTGCCCGTTGGACAGCCCCACCCATGTGTACCGGGGCTATGTTTCCTCGGCCGTGCTGCTGTACGATGCCGCGTATGTGACCGTGCAGGACTTGGAAATTACCAACCACAGCGGTGCCGTTTTGGGCGAGAGTTACTCCCAGCCCGACAAGATGGAGCGCACCGGCGTGGCTGTGGTGGCCAAGGACAAAGGCACCTGCCGCGGCATTACGCTGCGCGATCTCGCCATCCACGATGTGAACGGCAACGTCTACGACAAGCACATGAACAACGGTGGCATCTACATGACTGCCCTGTCCCCTGCCGACGAAGCCGCCACCGGCCCGGCCCGCTTTGCCGATGTGCTGGTAGAGGGCTGTTACCTCTACCGCGTCAGCCGCTGGGGCCTGGCGGTGGGCTACACCTACGCCCACGCTCACTTTCAGGGGGCGGCGCTGGAAGAAGCCCCGTTCCTCAAGTACGGCCACGAGAATGTGACCATCCGCGACAATTACGTAAAGCTGGCCGGCGGCGATGGCATCACCGTGATGTACGCCCTGCGCCCGCTGGTGGAGCACAACACCGCTGATTCCGTAGCCTGTGAGATCAATGACCGCGTGTATTCCCACCCCGGCGACCGCGCCGGCAAAGTGGCGGCGGGCATCTGGCCCTGGAAATGCAAGGATGCACTGTTCCGCTGCAACGAAGCCGCCGACACCCGCCTGAACCAGGACAGCATGGCTTATGATGCCGATTCCGGCGACGGCACGGTGTACGAGTACAACTTCAGCCGCCAGAACGAGGGTGGCTGCGTGATGTTCTGCCTGCAGGAAGCCATCCACAATACCTTCCGCCACAGCGTCAGTTTTGACGATTTAGGCGGCACCATCAGCCCCTCGGAGAACCCGGACGCGCTGATTACCGACAATGTATTCTATGTGCGGGACGGCGTGCCCTTCGTCCGCCCACAGATGGGCGGCGGCAATTACACCGCCGAGAACAACACGTTTTTGCCCCTGGACAAGTTTACCCCCTGAATAGCGGCAGTCTCTCCCATGCCCTATCACCCCTGAATAAGCCCAACCAGCAAACACCCCCTGCCTTGCTTTTGTACAAGGCAGGGGGTGTTTGTTCACCCCACCAGCCCGCCGTTGTCGGGTGCGAGCCCTTTTTTCATTTTCGTACCCCACTGGAATGACCAAGACGCAAACAAGCCAACCTATATATAGGGGCTGTTTTGGGTAAAACGACCATTTTCGACATTTTCGGCTAAAATATATAGCATTCCATCCGGTTCTATGATAAAATGAGAATACTTATAAAGGGGAGTTTTTCAACTGTGCTTTATAAGCGCATAACTGCCTGCGCAGCGATGCACTTTTGAAGAAAGGAGGACAAAAATCATGAACAAGTTCAAGAAGCTCGTTGCGGTGCTGGTCAGCGTTGTCATGGCTTGCGTCTTTGCTACCGGTGTGTTCGCTACCGATTACGTAGAGAACCTGAGTGCTGCCCGCGCCGAAGTGAACGGCTATCTGACCAGCGCCGGTGTTTACGGCATGGACGGTGTTGTCAACAGCCTGAACGAGACCCAGCTGCGTGCCCTGCGTGATAATTCCGTTGCCCTGCGCAACGCTCTGACCCAGGCCAAGAACGCCCTGAACGGCGCCAAGACCGAGGCCGATGTCCGCACTGCTGTCAGCACTGCTCTCAGCCAGGTTGGCGGCATCTTCAGCGATGCCGGCATCAGCCTGAACATCGATGTCGTTGCTTCCGGCAGCGAGGTTGCCGTTGTGCCGACTGCTTCCGCTAACGGTGTCTCTGGCACCACCCAGTGGAAGTTTGCCACCGATGGCTCTGTTGCTTCTGCTTCCAACCCGCTCACCGCTTCTTCTTCTGCAGTCATCAAGGCTACCGGTGACAACAGCGCTATGGTCATTGCTACCATCGTTCTGTCTGTTGTTGGTATCCTCGGCCTGGCTGTCCGCAAGGAGAGTGCGCTGGCTCTGTAAGCCAATGCAGCATCCGATGAGCTTGTCTTAATCGGAGGACGGGCAGCACTTCGGTGATGCCCGTTTTGTAGGTTCTTTTCAGGCAGTGTGCTTGCCTGTTTCAGATAGATACTTTACGGATAGCCGGGCGCGGCTGGTGTCTGCGTCCTAGCTCAGGAGGGGTTAAAAACTTGCCACATAGTAAAAAAAGGTCTTTCATCCGCAGCAGTCCGCTGGCCTATGTTGTTGTGCCTTTGGCGCTGGCGGCTGTCACGGCAGCCCTGCTGGCGGCACTCAGCTTTGTGCTGCTGCAGCCCTACCAGATGATGCTGGGCTGGTTCTTTGACAACACAACTGCTTCTCAGCCGCAGGACCTGCTGGCTGAAGCCGGTACGGTAATTGACGGCGGTGCGGCAGGGGAAGCCGCTGCCCAGCCGGAGACGATTCCCTTCAGCAGCATTACCTACCCCACGTTGGGTGACCGCTATGCTGATATTACGATTTCCGGCACCAACGTGAACGCCCCGGTATATTACGGTGATACCAACAAAATCCTGAACCAGGGTGTCGGCACCTATATGGAAAACAGCAGCGCCGGTCTGCCCGGCGAAGGGAAGACGATTCTGCTGTCCGGCCACAACAACACTTTCTTCAATGATCTCCAGCATGCAGAAGAAGGGGCCACCGTAACCATTACCACCCATTACGGTGTGTACACCTATGAGGTTACGGAGACAAAAATCCTGGATTATCAGGACTCGTCCGCTTACGACTTTTCCCGCGAGGATGAAAATCTGATTCTGTATACCTGCTACCCGTTTGATGCTATGGGCTTTACCCCGGACCGCTTCTTTGTGTATGCACGGTATATCTCCGGCCCCGTGCTGGACAGAAACAGCTAAGGGGGCGATTGTTTGGAAAAAAATAATGTAAAAAAGAAACGCGGCAGTGTCGTCTGGGCACTGGGCTTGTCCTGGCTGTCCACGCTGCTGTTGGCGATTCTGGCCATTTTTCTGATGCTGCTGACCACTATATGTAGCGAGGGATTCATGCGCAAGCAGGTAACGCGCAGCAGCTTTGCTGATTATGCCTACAGCTACCTGTATGATAACTATGTCAGCTATGGTGCATCCACCGGTTTTGATGCCGATGTGATGACCTCTACCCTTTCCCGCGACCAGATTAACACGGATATGGAACAGGCTGTGACAGACCTGTATGCAGGCAATACGGCTGTCAATGCCCGTGAGAATGTCAAAACCGACCTCAATGCTGTTCTGGTAGCTGACCTGAACAGCCGCGGCAAGGATGTGACCGAGGATGTAGCGTCCGCTGTTGAGATTGTGGCCGATGCCTGCCGTCTGGATTATGCAAACTACGTTGCCATTCCTCTGGCAAGCCAGTTGTACACGGCCATTACCAAGGTTGATCGTCTGGCGCTGCCGGGTGTCATTGTTACGGCGCTGCTTTGTGCTGTTTCGCTGGTGCTGATGATCCGTCTGGCAGGCAGTTCCCGCCTGGGTGTGCGCTGCCTGACCTTCACCTTTACGGCCGGTGCAATTTTGTGCGCACTGGGTGCCACCGTTCTGTATCCCCTGCTGGGACTGGACAATTTTTCGCTGGAACCCGCCTCTATCCGGGCACTGGTTCTTACCTATCTTCGCAGTATGCTTGGCAGCCTGGGCATCTTTGCGGCTGTATATGCCCTCGTGGCCGCTATTCTGCTGGGCTTTATGTTCGTGGCGCGTCATCAGCTGAAGCGCCGATACCAAAATAACACCTGAGGAGGACCCGACCCGTGGAAAACGAAGAATACGATACCATAGACCTGCTGGAAGTCCTGAATGCAGTCCGGCAGCATCTGGCAATCCTGATCCTTTGCACCCTGGCAGCGGCCATTGCCGGTTTTGCTGTCTCCAAGTTCGCCATGACACCCCAGTACGAGTCCTCGGCCCTGATGATCGTCAACACCCGCCAGGATACCACTTCCAATGTTACCAGCGACCAGATCAACTCGGCCACCAAGCTGGTTTCCACCTACAGTATTATTATTAAAAGTGATACCGTGCTGCAGCAGGTTATCAATGACCTGGGCCTTTCCCTGAATTACAGTGAACTGAAGAACCGCGTAACGGTTGATGCCGTGGACGACACACAGGTTATGAAAATTACCGTCCGCAGCAACAATCCTGAATGGGCTCAGCAGGTCTGCAACAAAATCACCGAGGTTTCCCCCGACGTGATTCTGGAGGCTGTAGAAGCCGGTTCTGTCAAGGTCATTTCCAACGCTTCTCTTGCTGCCACCCCAGTTTCTCCCAACACCACAAAGAATACTGCCCTGGGCGGTATGATCGGTCTGGTGCTCTGCCTCGGTGTGATTTTCCTGCAGGTTCTGCTGGATAACAAACTCAATAACGAAGAAGATGTTGCGAAATACCTGGATCTCACCGTTGTGGGTGTCATTCCTGAATACGAGAGGGGCAAAAAGAAATGAGTGCAAAAGACAAAAAGTCCCGGACTTCTCACCGCGAATTGTTTGTTGTCAGCAAAGACGCGCCGTTCCAGTTCGTGGAAGCCTATAAATCCCTGCGTACCAACCTGGAGTTTCTCTCCGCCACAAGTAACTGCAAAACCATCCTGATTACTTCCTCGGTGCCGGAGGAGGGCAAAAGCAACGTGGCCATTAACCTGGCCATCACGCTGGCAGCCTCCAACAAGCGGGTAGTCCTTGTGGACTGCGATATGCGTAAAAGTGCAATTTCCCGCTATCTGCGCATTCCCCGCAGCCACAGTGGTCTGACGAATGTCATCACAACAAAGGATGTAGGCAAGCTGCCGGACGCCCTGCTGCGTCTGAAAGACAGCGGCATTACGGTGCTGCCCGTTGGTACGATTCCGCCGAATCCGGCAGAACTCCTCTCCACCCCTATTGTAGAGCAGATTTTTACGGCTCTGCAGCAGACCTATGACTATGTAATTGTGGACACGCCGCCTGTCTCGGTGGTGACCGATGCCGCCGTTCTGAGCCGTGTATCGGATGGTGTTCTGCTGGTTGTCCGCCCCGGTGTCACCACCATTCAGGGTGCCCAGCTGAGCAAAAAGAACCTGGAAGCCGTTGACGCCCACATTCTCGGCGTCGTGATGAATGGCTATAATGCCAAAAAGACCGGCCGCAAAGACGGCTACTCCTACGCGTACTCTTATGGTTACTACGACACAAAACAGGATAGCAGCAACGAATGAGCCAGAATTTGGTAGACCTGCATTGCCATATCCTGCCCGGCATCGATGATGGTGCCCGGGACCTGAACATTTCCATGGCGCTTTTGCGCAAAGAAGTCCAGGACGGTGTGGCTGGCATTGTATTTACCCCACACTTCCATTATGAGCGTATCTCGGTAGAGGATTTTGCCGCAAAGCGCCGCGCCGCGTTTTTACAGGTAGCCAAGGCCGCCAAAGAGACCGGCCTGCCGCTGGCGGCCAAGTTGGGTGCAGAGGTGTACTTTACAACGGCTCTGCCCAGTCTTGATTTGCGCGCGCTGGCCTTTGCCAAATCAAACTACATTCTTATCGAATTTCCTACCACCTGCCACCCCGCAGGCATTGACGAAACGCTGTACGCTGTGCGCCAGCGCGGCTATACGCCGATTCTGGCCCATGTGGAGCGTTATCCTTTCGTGACCGAGGATCCTACCCTGCTGTACAACTGGGTCAGCGAGGGCTGTCTGGCGCAGATCAACGCCAGCGGCCTGGTGCGGGAAGGCCGCACGGCCCACTGGCTGCTAAAATTGCTGGAATGGAACCTGGTGCATCTGCTTTGCACCGACTGCCACTCGATCGACACCCGCCCGCCAAACCTGAAAGCCGGGTACAGCAAGCTGCCAACCCCCATCGCCCGCCGCCTGCGCCGCAACAGCATTGAAGTCTACCTGGGTAATGAACTTGTCCCACCCGAGCCGACCAAGCCGCAATACCGCTTTGGCCGCTGGGTGTGACCCTATTACAAACAACTCCCCCTGCCGATGAATTCAGCAGGGGGATATTTTGTTTATATACTTTTGCAAACGACGAACTCAGCGGTAAATCTCTCCCCTGCCCTACAGAGCGGTTTGCATTTGGTGCCGGGTGGGAGTGCCCTCGATGTCAACCGAGAGTCTCGGTGGCCATGGTCTCGCCGATCGTCAGGACTGTTTTCATCTGCGTTCCACCGTAACCGGGCATGCCCGATTTTATAAGATAATTGTCGTTTTTTCGATGTTGTGGTATACTGATAGCAAACGCACCGGAAATCTGAAAGAAAGGAAAAATTATCATGCCGACACAAGAATTACAACAGCGGCAAATCTTATCACAGCAGCAGCTGCAAGCCTTGAACATCCTGTCCCTGGACGGTGCCGCCCTGGACGAGATGCTGAAAAAAGAGGAAATCGACAATCCCCTGTTCGACCTGGACAAGATCCACGGCACAGTCGAGCGGCCCATCAGCGTGCAGACGCCGGATAAGGAGGGCGACCTGTCGGAGCGGGCTGCCCCGGACAAAACGGCGCAGGACCTGTACCTGTTTTTGGAGAGTCAGCTCCCCGCCAATGCCACGAAAGCCGAGCGCGGCGTCTTTCGCCACATGGTGGAGTTCCTTGAACCCGGCACTGGCCTGCTGCCCGAAACCGTGGAAGAGGTGGCTGAGATTTTGGCTGCACCCTTGTATGTGGTCGAGCGCTGTCTGTCCTGGCTGCACCAGATGGAGCCTGCCGGTGTGGGCGCGGCCACGACATCGGAAAGTCTGGTGCTGCAGGCATTCCACAAGGGGATGACAGACCCGACGCTGCTGGGCATCCTGTTCGATCATCTGGAGGATGTGGCCGCCAAGCGCTACCGCACCATCATGCGGGCCTACGGCCTGACGATGGAGGAAGTGCAGCACTATGTCTCTCTGATCCGCACTCTGGAGCCGTACCCGACGGCAGCCTTTGGCGGCGGTGAGAGCGCTGGTTTCATTGTGCCAGATTTGGAGTTCTATTGCAAAGACGGCCAGTGGGGCGTGCGCGTGCAGGACCGCTGGAGCAGCGGCGTGCCCTACAGCAGCTACTACGACCTGTCCGGCACGGACGCAGCGCCGGAGCTGCGCACCTATTTGCAGGAGCAGCACCGCCACGCGGACTACATCGTGCAGTGTGTGGAGAAGCGCCGCAGCACCCTGCAGCAGCTTGGTCAGCTGATCTTGAACACCCAGCTTGCCTTTTTAGCCGAAGGCCAGCCCCTGCACACCCTGACGGCTGATATGCTGGCCGAGCAGATGGGCGTCAACCCGTCCACCGTCAGCCGTGCCATCAAGGGCAAATATGTCAAAACACCCACCAAGGTCTATCCCCTCTCCTACTTCCTGACGAGGGCTGGCAACCGCAGCGGGGACGCTGCACCGGACAGCCGCAGCGAGATTCTGGCCGCCCTGCATAAACTTCTGCAGGAGGAAGATCCCGTCCATCCTCTCTCTGACGCACAGCTGGCGGATCAGCTGACGGCCCAGGGCATTACCACCACCCGGCGCACCGTGGCCAAGTATCGGCTGCTGCTGGGCATCCCCGGCGCGTTTGAGCGCAAGCAGTGACCGCCAGCTTTGACTAAATACTTACAAAAGAATCGCCGATCAGAGCCTCATAGGTTCCGATCGGCGATTTTTATGAAGGATGCTTTTACGGTAATGGCAAATCAGTTGCGGCCGATGCGGCTGACCAGGTCACGGACATAGGCCTCGCATGTCTCCCAGTCGTTGGCAGCCACGGCGTCCTTGGGCATCAGGCTGCTGGCCAGACCTACGCTCAGGTAGCCGGCGTCAAAGAACTGGCGGATATTCTGCGGGTTCACACCGCCAATGGCCATGTAGTGGGTATCGTCGAAGGGACCCTTCAGGTCCTTCAGATAGCTCATCGGCATGCTGCCAGCAGGGAAAAGCTTCATGGTCTTAAAGCCATACTCCAGGCTGACGGCCACATCGGTGGGGGTCAGCACGCCGGGCAGTAGGGCAATATCGTTCTTGGCGCAGTACTCCAGCACGTCCACAGGGGTGCCGGGGGTCAGCAGGAACTGGGCACCGGCGTCCACTGCGGTGCGGCAGCGCTCGGTGGTGATGGCCGTGCCGCCGCCTATCAGGCAGCGGTCACCAAAGTGCTTGCGCAGCATGGTGATCTGCTCCAGCGCGTGGGGGCTGTTGAGGGCCACCTCAAAGAACGCTACGCCGCCGCGCACAGCGGCATCGGCATAGTCGATGGTTTTTTCCGGCGGGACATTGCGCAGGATGCCCAGCAGCGGGTGCTCTGCGGTGATTGCATACATATCCATAATGGTATTTCCTTTCTGGTCTGCTTACCACTCGGCCATGGTGCCATCGTAGTTACGCCACTTGGGGTTGGTCCAATGCAGGCCCTCGGCGGAAACTTCCTTGACGAGGTCCTCGTCGATCTCCAGACCCAGGCCGGGCTTGGTGGGTACATCCACATAGCCATCCTTGTACTGGAAGATGTCCTTATTCTTGACGAAGTCCAGCAGGTCAAAGCCCTTATTGTAGTGGATGCCCAAGCTCTGCTCCTGGATAAAGACGTTGGGAGAGCAGACATCCACCTGCAATGTAGCGGCCAGCGCAATGGGGCCGTAGGGGGCGTGGGGCGCGGCAGCCATATCAAAGGCCTCAGCCATGGCGACGATCTTTTTGGTCTCCAGGATGCCGCCAACCAGGGCAACGTCAGGCTGGATGATGTCGATGGCACCCTCACGGAAGAGGTTCTTGTACTGCCAGCGGCTGACCAGGCGCTCGCCGGTAGCCAGCGGGGTGGAGACCTGGTTGGCGACCTCGCGGAAGCCTTCCTCGTTCTCGGGCAGGACAACTTCCTCCATGAACATCAGCTTGTAGGGCTCCAGTTCATGGGCCAGCACCTTGGCCATCGGCTTATGCACACGGCCGTGGAAGTCGACAGCGATGCCGAAATCATTGCCACAGGCCTCGCGGATGGAGGCAACGCGGTCCACAACGGCCTGGATCTTGGCAAAGGAGTCAATGTAGTGCAGCTCCTCGGTAGCGTTCATTTTGACAGCGTCAAAACCCATGGCACGGCGCTCCAGCGCGGCCTTGGCCACATCGTCGGGACGGTCGCCTCCGATCCAGGAGTAGACCTTGATGCGGTCGCGGGCCTTGCCGCCCAGGAACTCATACACGGGCACGCCAAAAGCCTTGCCCTTGATGTCCCACAGGGCCATCTCCATGCCGGAGACGATGGTGCCGTTGATAGGGCCGCCGCGGAAGAAGGACTTGTACATCTCCTGCCACAGGCGCTCGATCTCGAACGGGTCACGGCCAAGCAGATACTCGCCCATTTCCTTGGCACCGGCCACGACGGTTTCGGTCTTGGTGCCGGAGATCATCTCTCCCCAGCCCTCGATGCCTTCATCGGTGGTGATCTTAACAAAGATCCAGCGGGGTTTGACCTCATATACGGTAATACCGGAAATTTTCATTGGGAAACCTCCTAACATACAGTGCAAAGGGGCAGCCGCAGACGTTTCACGGCCTACAAAACTGCCCTTTGCACTATCTTGGAATTCGTTAGCGGAATTGCTTAGTGGAACAGACCTGCAACAACACTCAGCAGGTAGGAGAGCAGGTGGGTACCGGCATCCTCAGTGGAGACGAGAGCGGCACCGGCCAGGTCATAGCCGCCAGCCACAGCCAGTGCGGTGTGGACAGGAGCCAGAGAGGTAGCGATGAACAGCATGATGATGGTGAAGATCACGCAAGAAATATAGCTGCGGACAACATTGCCCTTGCTGAATGCGACCGGGTAAGCGGACAGCCACATGGCCTGGTAAGCAATATCAGAGATGGGCAGCAGACGGTTGAAGGGCAGGACCATGGCCAGGATGATGGTGGTGGGGACCATCAGGATGCCAACGGCGATGCAGCTGGGGTTAGCGATGGTCAGGGCAGCATCGATACCGATGTGGAACTTATTGCCGCTGAACTTCTTGTTCAGCAGCTCCTTAACGGCATCAGCAAACGGAATCAGGCCTTCCATCAGGACCTGCATCATCTTCGGGGTCAGGACCATGGTAGCAGCGGTGTACATAGCAACGGTCATAACGCCGGCAACATCGTTGCCGCCCAGGATGCCGAACACAGCGCCCAGGATGGTGCCGATCATCAGAGGCTCGCCGAGGACGCCGAACTTTTTCTGGATGCTCTCGGGGTCAGCCTGCAGCTTGTTCAGGCCGGGGATGTGGTCGTAAACTTTGTTCAGCAGGTAAGCCAGAGGTGCCCAGCTGATGCTGTTGGAGGTGGGGAAGGAAACGCCGGGCAGGCCGAACTCTTCCTCAACGACAGGCTGGGTCCAGTCGGCCAGCTTGAAGGTAACGATAGCGCAGATAGCACCGCAGATCAGGCCGATGATGGCGCTGCCGGAAACATAATAGCAGATAGCAGCGCAGAAGATGAAGTGGTTGTAGCTCCAGAAGTCGACCATGACGCAGTTGGTAGCCTTCAGAACCAGCATCAGGATGTTGATGCCCAGGACGACGAAGACGACCACAGCGGCCAAGGGGTAAGCCCAGGTAGCGGCGGCACGGGCAGGCCAACCCACATCCATGATGTCGGTATGCAGGCCAAAGCGGGCGACCATGTTCTGCACGCTGGGGCCAACCTGTGCAACAAAGGTGTTGATGACCAGGTTGACACCACAGAAGCCAACACCGGTGGTGATGCAGCACTTCAGCAGGGTGCCGATCTTAACACGCAGACAAATACCGATAACGAACATGATGATGGGCATCATGCACATGGGACCCAAACCGCAGATCCAGTTCAAGGCGTCAATAACAACTTGCATTTTATAACTCCTCCGGTTTTATAATTTTGCAGCGGCCATTTCAGGGGCAGTGGTACCGCCGCGCTTTCCTATTTCTTTCTGCAATCAGCCGCGCAAGATCTTGATGATCTCGTCGATGGCCTCTTTCTCGCCAACGCCGGTCACGAAGCAGGTGCCGCGCACAACGGGAACGGAATCGGTCAGGCTGTCCTTCAGTGCGCCGGTGGGCACGATAACGTCGGGGCGCTCGACCTTGACTTTGCCCTGGACCTCGGCGAACTTGCACTGAATGAACTTGACATCAATGCCAGCGTTGGCCATAGCGGTCTTCAGCTTGTTAATAGCGATGGTAGAGGTGATCATGGAAGAACCACAGCAAACCATAATCTTTTTCATAAGAAATCATCCTTCTTTCTTTAAAATGTTCATAACATCTTGCGGGGTGTCGGCCTTGACCAACTGCCCCATCACGTCCTTGTCCGCCAGGATCGCCATGATCTCCTGCAGGATGTCGATCTGCTTGCCGTTAACATCCAATGCAATGTTGAAGATCACATTGACGTCCACCGTGGCTTCATCGTCATCCATGCGCTGGAACGTAACGGGCGTATCCAGGACCGCAATGCCCATGGCAGAATGTTCAACATGAGCCGGGACCACATGAGGAATTGCTGCATTGTACTCTTCCAGTTCAAGGCCGGTGGGGTAATCGCGCTCACGCTCCAAGACAGCATCGTAAAAGCTGGTCTTTACCTTCCCGTTTTTCAAAAGAACTTCATACAGCTGGTGCAGAGCATCCTCTTTACTTTTTGCTTTCATGTGTGTAATCACACATTCAGGAAAAAGAATATCTCGCATAGCCATCTGTGTAGTTCACCTCCTTTTCTCTTGTACCGTAGTGCTGCATTTGCTCCAATACAAAAATGTGGGTGCAAGGGATCTGGAACCCTTACACCCATATATGTAGCAAGTTACGTGCCAACTTTCTGGCAGAATTTGATCCTATTTTAGGAAATCGTAGATCTCCTTGGCATTTTTTGCAGATAATAACTTCTTTACGTAATTTTCGTCTTTAATAATATCGCAGAAATTTTGTACAAATCCCTGGCATTTTTCGTCCAGCGCAAACAAAAAAACAATTTCAGCCACAAATCCGCCCGTCCAGTCCAACGGATGGCAGATTTTGGCGACGCAGATGGCAGGTTTTGTGACGTAGGCGGGCTCGCCGTGGGGGATGGCAATATGCCCCGGCAGGCAGGTTACGCCTAAGTTCTCTCGCTTGTAGACGCTCAGCAAAAATTCCGGCTTGACGCAGCCTTTCTCCATCAGCATCATGCACATGGTGTCCAGCGCATCGTTCTTGTTCTGGAAATCTGCATCGCAAAGGATCAGCTGCGGGTCCAGCAGATCGCCGATGCCGCTGTTGTGCTGGCAGTGGGCCTCCAGCAGGTTTGTCAGCGCCATCGAGCCGCGGCCAGAGAAGATGTAGTTCATCGGCAAAAACGGAATGCCCGGCAGTTCCGGGTTGATGGTGCCTACCGCGGCCACGATGTCGTAGTCCCGGCGCAGTTCTTCCACGCGGGCCAGCATAGCATCGCGGTTCAGCAGGCCCACATCCACAATTTTGATGTCGCTGCACTCCACCACGGTGGCTTTCAAGAAGCTCTCTATGCGGCGGGCGTAACCCTCGCCGGTGATGCAGACCGTCAGGATCGCAGACGGCTTACCGGTACGCTGCTCCAGATCGGAGAATCCGGCGTGCAGACGACCGATTTCCAGCGCATCCGCTAGTTCATCCAGCGTGCATTTATCCCGGAAACTGGCCCGGTTCACGGCGTCCAGCGCCATCAGCGTATCCACGCGGGCCACGCACCGCACGCTGACACCGGTGCGCAGGGAAATCTCCGGCGCAAAGGACGCCAGCGAACCCATATCCACCAGCAGCAGGCAGCCCAGCCCCTCATCCACCTGTTGGACCAGACGGATGGCGCGCTCCAACACCTGCTCGTTGGGCTCGTCCCAGCCCATGGAGAAGCCGATGGCGTTGTCGTCCTGCAGCACATGGTTCACGACCTCAGCCATGGCCGGGCCGACCTGGCCGTGAGCCATCAGTATGATGCGGATGCGCCGCTCCATCTTGCGGGCCGAGAATGCCACCAGGCACAGGGTGAGCATCTGCCGCTTGTAGTCGCTTATATTGCAGGGCCGCTTGGCGCGGAAACGGTCAATAAACTGTTGGGCCAGCTCCATCTCAGCCGGGTACTTTTCCGCCAGTGAAATCTGTGCACCGTTGGCGTTTTGGGGCACATCCGTGGTCAGGCTGAGCACTAACGCGTCCTCAAAGTCCTTGCGGCAGGAATTCAGGCTGTCCCGCATCTCGGCCAGCACAGCCAGCACGACCTTGCGCACTTCCTGCCGCTCCTGCTCCAGCGATTTCGCCGTGTTGTTATTGTGCAGGTTGTTCTGCGGCAGCACGCGGCCCAGCAGTACGGTCTGCAGGGCTTTCATCCGCGCTTCAGGCGTGCAGTCTTCCTCGGCAATTTCTTTCAGTCGGTAGTACATTTTATCCAGCGTTTGACTGGCGTCGTCCTCCACCTGCGGGAAGACCAGCTGCCGATCATAACAGCTTTCCACTTCCAGCAAACGGGTCAGGCTGCCTGCCGAGATCAACTGCTGCACCAGTTCGGCACGGATGTAAACAGTGTCTTCCTGCTTGGAGACGCTCTCCAAAAACGCGTTGGCGCAGCAGACCTGGATGTCGCTCTGCATCTGGCCGATGTTGCCGGGACAATCATATTGCAATAAGATGCGCACGGCCTCCCGTTCCACCACCAGCTTGCGGTCGATCTTCTTGTACTCCCCCGCAAAGATGCTTTGCAGCACGGCAAACCGCTCCGCCATCGGGCGGTCAGCGATGCCGGGCATCGAGATGACGATGGGGATACGGCGGCGGAACGTCAGCAGCAGGGCCGACTCCGGCGAAGAGGTGGTAGCGGCGATCAGCCGCACATTGACCTTACGTGCCGGGCCGGAATCGCCCAGTCGGCGGTAGCTGCCCTTGTCCAGCAGGTAGAAAAGCATTTCCTGCCCTTCCCCGGACAGACGGTGGATCTCATCCAAAAACAGGATGCCGCCGTCTGCCTTCTGCACCAGGCCGTCCTTAGTGGCGTTGGCGCCGCTGAACGCGCCGCGCACATAGCCAAACAACTGGCTGTTCAGCAGCTGCGGATTGTCGGCGTAATCGGCGCAGTTGAAGGAGACAAAGGGGGCATCCGGCGCCAGCAGGCCCTGCTGCACCGCATAGTGGTACATATTCTCTGCCAGAAACGTTTTGCCGGAACCAGACGGACCAATAATGAGTGTGTGCAGGCCGTTGGGTGGATAAGATACCGCCGCCTTCGCCTGATGGATCTGCGCTTTCAGGCCGCCGTCGTAGCCGATCATCCCGGCAAACACGTTGGTGCCCTCGGTTTCCTCTTGCGTGGTGATTTCTACGGCCGGTTCAGGCTGCGGCTCGGCTTCTTTTTCTGGCAAATTGCTGTGCAGTTCCTTTACCAGATAGCGCGAGACATTGTAGCCCATCGCGTTCAGCCGCAGGGTCAGCGACCGATCCGAAAGCCCCGGCTCCTGCTCCAGAAGTTTCTGCATCTCTACCACCAGCGCCGGGCGCAGCCGCATCCAAGAGTTAGGAATGCCGTTGATCCGCCGCAGTTCCACTACCTGTTCGCGGCGCAGCTGCAACATCTGGGCCAGTTGTTCATCGGTATAGGGGCGTTTGGGGTCTTCCTGTCGGATCAGTTCAGTCAGAGTGGCCATTGCTGCCCCTCCTTTTTCTATGTTAGTCGTTATATTTCCAGGCGAAAATTCGTTTGGGGTTCTCTACCATCATTTTGTGGAAGTTTTCTTCGCCGATGTAAGGCAGCAGTTCCGCCTTCAGGTCGGTCAGGATATAGGTGAAGCCGGGCTTACCGCCGTAGGCAGGCAGATAGTTCTTTTTGCCCATATCGCCGGCCAGGGTCACGTGGTCTACGCAGCTGGCCTCCACCAGCGCCGTGACCATCCGCACGCGAAAGGAATCGCGATCCTGCAGTTCTCGGCCAACATGGTCCAGGCAAATGGTAGCGCCCTCGCGGCAAAGCCGGATGGCATAGTCCGTATCCATCTTGCTGTCAATGTGGCACAGCAGCACGTTCTTCGGATCGACACCGTGTTTTTCCAGCAGGCGCAGCTGGTCCATGCCCATTGTGCCCTTGTCGCAGTGGGTGCTGATGGGGATGCCCGTGTCGCGGTGTACGCGGGCCACTGCCTCGATGGAGCGCTTTTCGGCGGCGGTCACTTCCTCAAAGCTGGTGCCCAGCTTGATAACACCCGGGTGGATCTCGGTGTCATCCAGGCCATTCGTCACTTCGTCCATCAGAATATCATACAGCTCACCGTCGGTTTTATCGCCAAACCAGGGCGGCATAAACAGCTGTTTGTGGAAGCCTGTGCAGCAGATAACATGCACACCGGTAGCCTGCGCAATGCGCTGATAGGCCTTTACGTTGCGGCCGTAGTTGATCGGCGTCATCTCCACCAGGGTCTCACCCCCGGCTGCGGAAAAACTGCGGGTCTCCTCCGTCGAAGCCGCCTCGTCATCCAGCGTATAAGGGATATAATACTCATCCGGCAGCTGGGGTTTTACCATCAGGTGCTCATGCACATAGGTAACGCCCAATTTGTTTACATTTAGCGGGCCACATACAGTAACAGCCGTATTACGAATCATCGTCGTATTCCTCCATTTTGGCAAAGCAAAGCCCTGCCCACATTTGAAAGCCAGGCAGATTCCAGATACCTAGGCAGCCCAAAAATGTGAAACTCGGAGAAATTATGCAGCACGTATATTGTCATTATTATAAATCGACAATTTTATATTGTAAAGAGATTCACGGTAAAATAGATGTCCTTTTTCGTAATTGCACATCGTCGGGACGAACATTGTTCACCCGCGGATTTGCGTTGTCACTCGCTTTGCGGACGCATAGTGTGCGTCCCTACTATCTCCATATTCCCTATCACAAATCACGAAACAAAAAGCAAAAGCGCCCTATCCCTTGCGGGATAAGGCGCTTTGCTTAAAAGAGAAGTCGGCATCTACCTATTTTCACAGGCCGTCTCCAGCCAACTATCTTCGGCACGAGTGAGCTTAACTTCTGTGTTCGGAATGGGAACAGGTGGAACCTCACCGTCATCGACACCGACCGTCTCTTTTTTCTGAGGATGTACCCTCAAAACTGAATATCGAACTGCTTTAGCAAATAGAGTATCTTTTAAAGATGGGGTCAAGCCCTCGACCTATTAGTACACACTAGCTGAACGGATCACTCCGCTTACACTCTGTGCCTATCAACCTTGTAGTCTTCAAGGGGTCTTACCTGATTGACTCAGTGGGATATCTTATCTTAAGGCCGGCTTCACGCTTAGATGCTTTCAGCGTTTATCCGATCCGAACATAGCTGCCCAGCTGTGCCACTGGCGTGACAACTGGTGCACCAGAGGTTCGTCCATCCCGGTCCTCTCGTACTAGGGACAGCGCCTCTCAAATATCCTGCGCCCACGACAGATAGGGACCGAACTGTCTCACGACGTTCTGAACCCAGCTCGCGTACCGCTTTAATTGGCGAACAGCCAAACCCTTGGGACCGAATTCAGCCCCAGGATGCGATGAGCCGACATCGAGGTGCCAAACCTCCCCGTCGATGTGGACTCTTGGGGGAGATCAGCCTGTTATCCCCAGGGTAACTTTTATCCGTTGAGCGATGGCATTTCCACTCACATACCACCGGATCACTAACTCCGACTTTCGTCTCTGCTCGACCCGTCAGTCTCGCAGTCAGGCTCGCTTTTGCGTTTGCACTCTCTAGCTTGGTTTCCGTCCAAGCTGAGCGAACCTTTGAACGCCTCCGCTACTTTTTAGGAGGCGACCGCCCCAGTCAAACTGCCCACCTGACAATGTCCCCCGCCTCGATTCAGAGGCGCAGGTTAGAATTCCAATGTCGCAAGGATGGTATCCCAACGTCCGCTCCAGAATCGCCAAAGCGACTCTTTCCCAGCGTCCCATCTATCCTGTGCATGCAACACCGAAACCCAATATCAGGCTACAGTAAAGCTCCATGGGGTCTTTCCGTCTTGTCGCGGGTAACCGGCATCTTCACCGGTACTACAATTTCGCCGGGCGGGCTGTTGAGACAGTGCCCAGATCATTACGCCTTTCATGCGGGTCAGAACTTACCTGACAAGGAATTTCGCTACCTTAGGACCGTTATAGTTACGGCCGCCGTTCACTGGGGCTTCAATTCAATGCTTGCACATCTCCTTTTAACCTTCCAGCACCGGGCAGGCGTCAGCTCGTATACGTCATCTTTCGATTTAGCACAAACCTGTGTTTTTGGTAAACAGTTGCCTGGGCCTATTCTCTGCGGCTCACTCTCGTGAGCACCCCTTATTCCGAAGTTACGGGGTCAACTTGCCGAGTTCCTTAACAACCCTTCTCCCGTTGGCCTTAGAATCTTCTTCCTACCTACCTGTGTCGGTTTGCGGTACGGGCACCTTAAACATACACACAGCTTTTCTCGCCTCTCTTCCAGCCGGACTTCGGTACTATATTTCCCTCGATCACTACCAGAACCAACACCTGGCTCCGACCTTCTGAAAGTGTCCCTGTGCTTAAGTCTTTCGGTGGGGACGGAATCTCTACCGTCTGTGCATCGGCTACGCCTTTCGGCCTTACCTTAGCTCCCGCCTAACTTGGAGCGGACGAACCTTCCTCCAAAAACCTGAGGTTTCCGGCCATGTGGATTCTCACCACATTCGCGCTACTCATTCCGGCATTCTCACTTCTGTAAACTCCACAGCCGCTTACGCTACTGTTTCTCCGCTTACACAACGCTCCCCTACCCCGCACTTACGTGCAGCCTAAGCTTCGGTTTGTATCTTAGCCCCGTTAAATTTTCCGCGCAGAGACGCTCGACCAGTGAGCTATTACGCACTCTTTAAATGAGTGGCTGCTTCTGAGCCAACATCCTGGTTGTCTGCGTATTTCCACATCGTTTTCCACTTAGATACAATTTGGGACCTTAGCTGTAGATCTGGGCTGTTTCCCTTTTGACAATGAGATTTATCTCACACTGTCTGACTCCCATACATCAATACTCCGGCATTCTTAGTTTGATAGGCTTCGCTACCCTCTCGGGCGCTAGGCCATTCAGTGCTTTACCTCCGGGTATCTAATATGAGGCTAGCCCTAAAGCTATTTCGGGGAGAACCAGCTATCTCCGAGTTCGATTGGAATTTCTCCGCTACCCACAATTCATCCGCCGCCTTTTCAACGGAGGTCGGTTCGGCCCTCCATGAAATTTTACTTTCACTTCAGCCTGATCATGGGTAGGTCACCCGGTTTCGGGCCCATTGCATGCTACTGAACGCCCTTTTCAGACTCGCTCTCGCTACGCCTCCACGCCTTAAGCGCTTAAGCTCGCAACATACAATCGCTCGCCGGACCGTTCTACAAAAAGTACCATATCACACGTTGATGTGCTCTATGTGCTTGTAGGCACAAGGTTTCAGGTTCTCTTTCACTCCCCTCCCGGGGTCCTTTTCACCTTTCCTTCACAGTACTATACGCTATCGGTCACTGGGTAGTATTTAGGGTTGGAGGGTGGTCCCCCCATCTTCCGACCAGGTTTCACGTGTCTGGCCGTACTCTGGAACTCGCGCAGCTCTCGTCACTTTCGCTTACGTGTCTCTCACACTCTTTGGATGGCCTTCCCATGCCATTCAGCTAGCAACTTAAGTCCTTAAAGCGGTCCATACCCCGGAAGGATTTCTCCTTCCGGTTTGCCCTCTTCCGCGTTCGCTCGCCACTACTAACGGAATCTCGTTTGATGTCTCTTCCTCGCCCTACTTAGATGTTTCAGTTCAGGCGGTTCCCCCCACACACCTATGGATTCAGTGTGCAGTACCGAAGTATGAGCTTCGGTGAGTTTCCTCATTCAGAAATCCCTGGATCAATGGATATTTGCTCCTCCCCAAGGCTTATCGCAGCTTATCACGTCTTTCATCGGCTCCCAGTGCCAAGGCATTCTCCTTGCGCCCTTTGTAGCTTGACCGTTGTTTCGCTTTCGCAAAACATATCTTTATTTCAGATTCTCCATTTGCCAACGAGATTTTACCATTTTACTGTCGCTTATTGCTAAGCTTCAGTTCCGCTTGGTGAAATTATAGATTTTTATTAAAATCAGGAATTTTACATAGCTAATAAAATCTCATTTCGCAGTTCTATATTCAGTTTTCAAGGTACATCACATAAGGTTTTGGGTAACCCAGCGCACTGGATTACCAGTGGTGGGCTGAAATGGACTCGAACCATCGACCTCTCGGTTATCAGCCGAGTGCTCTAACCAGCTGAGCTATCAGCCCAAATGGTGGAGATAAAGGGATTCGAACCCTTGACCCCCTGCTTGCAAAGCAGGTGCTCTCCCAACTGAGCTATACCCCCGCGTTCTTCACGTTTCGGGTTTCGCTGTGTCCCTTATGCTTTGAGGCTCCGTTTGCACGGCCCTCAAAATTGAACAATACTGAAACTTGCTTTCCTGTCCGTTCAGCCAAAGACCAGCTTTAGCTGAACGTCTGACTCCCTAGAAAGGAGGTGATCCAGCCGCACCTTCCGATACGGCTACCTTGTTACGACTTCACCCCAATCACCAGTTTTACCTTCGGCGGCGTCCTCCTTGCGGTTAGACTACCGACTTCGGGTCCCCCCGGCTCTCATGGTGTGACGGGCGGTGTGTACAAGGCCCGGGAACGTATTCACCGCGGCATGCTGATCCGCGATTACTAGCAATTCCGACTTCATGCAGGCGAGTTGCAGCCTGCAATCTGAACTGAGACGTTGTTTCTGAGTTTTGCTCCACCTCGCGGTCTTGCTTCTCTTTGTTAAACGCCATTGTAGTACGTGTGTAGCCCAGGTCATAAAGGGCATGATGATTTGACGTCATCCCCACCTTCCTCCGTTTTGTCAACGGCAGTCTCGCCAGAGTCCTCTTTCGTAGTAACTGGCAATAAGGGTTGCGCTCGTTGCGGGACTTAACCCAACATCTCACGACACGAGCTGACGACAACCATGCACCACCTGTCTCGATGTCCCGAAGGACTTCATGCATCTCTGCACTATGCATCGGATGTCAAGACCTGGTAAGGTTCTTCGCGTTGCTTCGAATTAAACCACATACTCCACTGCTTGTGCGGGCCCCCGTCAATTCCTTTGAGTTTCAACCTTGCGGTCGTACTCCCCAGGTGGATTACTTATTGTGTTAACTGCGGCACTGAAGGGGTCAATCCTCCAACACCTAGTAATCATCGTTTACGGCATGGACTACCAGGGTATCTAATCCTGTTTGCTACCCATGCTTTCGAGCCTCAGCGTCAGTTGGTGCCCAGTAGGTCGCCTTCGCCACTGGTGTTCCTCCCGATATCTACGCATTCCACCGCTACACCGGGAATTCCACCTACCTCTGCACTACTCAAGGCCAGCAGTTTTGAAAGCAATTCACGGGTTGAGCCCATGGATTTCACTTCCAACTTGCCGGTCCGCCTGCGCTCCCTTTACACCCAGTAATTCCGGACAACGCTTGCACCCTACGTTTTACCGCGGCTGCTGGCACGTAGTTAGCCGGTGCTTTCTTGTTAGGTACCGTCATTATCGTCCCTAACGACAGGAGTTTACAATCCGAAAACCTTCTTCCTCCACGCGGCGTCGCTGCATCAGGGTTTCCCCCATTGTGCAATATCCCCCACTGCTGCCTCCCGTAGGAGTCTGGGCCGTGTCTCAGTCCCAATGTGGCCGTTCAACCTCTCAGTCCGGCTACCAATCGTCGCCTTGGTGGGCCGTTACCTCACCAACTAGCTAATTGGACGCGAGTCCATCCTGAAGCGAATAAATCCTTTTCCCGCAGATCCATGCGAATCCGTGGGCTTATGCGGTATTAGCAGTCGTTTCCAACTGTTGTCCCCCACTCCAGGGCAGGTTACTCACGCGTTACTCACCCGTTCGCCACTAAATCAAGAAAAGCAAGCTCCTCTTGATTCCGTTCGACTTGCATGTGTTAGGCGCGCCGCCAGCGTTCGTCCTGAGCCAGGATCAAACTCTTTATAAATGGTATTTAATCGCCATTTAAAAGCGTTAAATCTCTGTAATCACTCAGACACAATCGCTTGCGTCCTGTATGAATTACTTGTAAATTTGGAATTGTTTATCGTGGGTTTCCAGACCCACGTTCAAGGTTCCACAAGTTTCAGTTTTGTTCAATTTTCAAGGTCCTGCTGTGCTGTCCTTACGGGGTGTCCCGCCGGACAGCTTGTATATAATACCACCGCCGTAAGCGTTTGTCAACACATTTTTCCAAATTTCAACAAAATTGAATTCTAAACTTATATGTGGTGGATATTCTCACGAGAATATACTATTTGCGGTGGTTTTATTTTGATGTTCATCATATATTCACAACATTAGTACATATTTTGCCTGTTGTTCCCGCAAATGATCTGGTTTACACGGCGGATTTCTGCTTTATAATGGGGATATACCTATTATAAAGGAGTGCCGCCAAGATGACACGTGAGAAACTTCTGAACCAAATTGCCGCCTATATACCTTATAATGAGCAGGAGGCCGCCGACAGGGAACTGATCCTGCATTGGATACGGGACCATGATGACGCCTTTACGCGGCAGAATAAGGTGGCACACATAACTGCCTCGGCCTGGGTGGTGAACCGGGACCGCCGCAAGGTGCTGTTGGTGTACCACAACATATACAATTCCTGGTCCTGGCTGGGCGGGCACGCGGACGGCGAGACAGACCTGCTGGCGGTAGCCTTGCGGGAAGTCAAAGAGGAAGCCGGTATTGCCAATGTGCGTCCTGTATCACCGGACATCTATTCGCTGGAATCCCTCACTGTGGACGGGCATGTCAAAAAGGGGCAGTATGTATCCAGCCACCTGCATTTAAACGTCACTTACCTATTGGAGGCCGACTCCGATGAGGCCGTATCTATAAAGGAAGACGAAAACAGCGGCGTGGCCTGGTTCACGCCTGAAGAAGCGTTGGCAAAGTCCACCGAGCCATGGTTTGTCACCCACGTTTATGCAAAGCTGATCGATAAACTAAAAAGCAGTGATCTGTAAAACGCGCTGACTTTCGCCATCCATAAAATATCTGTATAACAAAGTGCGCCCTGCTGTCGGGTAGTTTCACCGGACAACAGGGTGCGTCTTTGTATTTAGTTTCGGGGATGTCTGTTACTTACCCCAGACTTCCTCAGCAATCTCTTTCACCAGTTTGAGTTTGTTCCACTGCTCGAGGTCGGTCAGCTTGTTGCCGATCTCGCAGGAGGCAAAGCCGCACTGCGGGCTGAGGCAGAGGCGATCCAGCGGGATGTACTTTTCGGCTTCGTGGATGCGGGCGATGACGGCAGCCTTATCCTCCAGCCGCGGGGACTTGGTGGTGATAAGGCCTAGCACGACTTTTTTGCCCTCGGCCACGTACTGCAGCGGCTCAAAGTTGCCGGAGCGCTCGTCGTCGAACTCCAGGTAGAAGGCGTCCACGTTCTCGTGGGCAAACAGGATGGGTGCAATGGGAGCGTAGCCGCCACGGCTGGCCCAGGTGGAGTGATAGTTGCCGCGGCAGACATGGGTGGTCAGAGCCAAGTCAGCAGGGCGGCCCTCCAAAGCCAGATTGTTCAGGCGCAGGTACTCGTTGGCCTGGTCTTCCAGCTTGACGCCTGCCTGGGCGATAAAGGCCTGATAGTTGGGGTCGCAGAACATGCCCCAAGTGCAGTCGTCGAACTGGATGCTGCGGCAGCCTGCATTGTACAGGTCACGGATGACTGTGCGGTAGGCGGCGGCAATGTCCTGCAGCAGCTGCTCATGGTCGGGGTAAACAGCGACGGTGTTTTTGCCGTTATCCTCGCGGTAAAGCTCGGCCAGCAGCTGGGCGGGAGCAGGCATCGTCTGTCGGGCGATGCAGTTTTCGTCCTCGAACTGTTTAACGAACTTGTAATGCTCGACAAAAGGATGATTTTCGCCGCTGATTTTGCCGCTGACGCGGATGGAACCATGGGTGGTTTCCTCTCCCTGGAAGTAGTAGCCGTGGTCCAGCTCGATCTCGTCGATACCGGCAAAGCCCCACATAAAGTCCAGGTGCCAATAGCTGCGGCGGAATTCGCCATCGGTGATGGCGTGGTAGCCGGCGCGCTTTTGCTTTTCGATGAGCAGGGTGATCTGTTCATTTTCCACAGCGGTCAGCTGCTCGCGGGTGATCTCGCCGGCCTTGAACTCGGCGCGGGCGGTCTTGATAGCCTGCGGACGAAGGAAGCTGCCCACAAAATCGTAACGGAACGGGGAGCGCAGTGTAGCCATAGTTATGTACCTCTCTATGTGAAATTTTATTGTATTCGTCGATAGGTACAGTATACAGCACGATGCGCTCGTTGTAAAATATCGGCTTTTGTGGGTTTGATATAGGTTAAAGCTATACCACGGTTTATTGCGCTGTGCGCTTTTGCAAAATCTCAATATACCGTTTGCCAAACAGCCCCGGCTGGACCTGCTTGTGGGTCAGGTAGCCGATTTGCATGGCATCGTCCACCAGCAGGGGCACGGCCACGATATTGGGACCGTTCAATGACTCACTGATGACGCCGCTGCAGATGGTATAGCCGTTCAGGCCGATGAGCAGGTTGAACAGCGTGGCGCGGTCGCTGACGAGGATGTCTTTTTTGCTGTCCCGGGTGCTTAAAATTTCTTCGGAAAAATAAAAGGCGTTGTGCTCGCCCTGCTCATAGGAAAGGCGCGGGTATGGGGCCAGGTCGTCCAGCGTGACGGCGGGCTTGGCCGCCAGCGGGCTGGACGCGCTGACAAATACATGCGGCTTGGCCGTAAACAGCGGCGTAAACTGCAGGTCATGCTCCCGGATGACCTTGCGCAGGACGGTCTCGTTATCCTTATTTAAGTAAAGCACGCCGACCTCGCTGCGCAATAGGGCCACATCCTCGATCAGCTCGTAGGTCTGGGTCTCGCGGATGCGGAAGTCGTACTCCGGGCCGCCGTACTCCCGCAACAGCTCCACAAAGGCTTCCACTGCAAAGGAGTAGTGCTGGGTGGACACGCAGAATTGATGCTTGACCGGCGCCGCGCCCAGGTACTTTTCTTCCATTAAGTCCATCTGGGCCAGCACCTGCCGCGCATAGCCTAGGAACTCCTCACCTTCCGGCGTCAGCACCGCACCGCGGTTGGTGCGGCGGAAGATTGTCAGGCCAAGCTCCTCCTCCAGTTCCCGCAGCGAGGCCGTCAGGCTGGGCTGGGCAATATAAAAGCGGCGGGCGGCTTCGCTTAAAGTGCCGGTCTCTGCAATGGCGGTCACGTACCGCAGCTGCTGCAAGGTCATGGTCACACTCTCCTTATTATCATAAATGCATGATTTGGTTTTTAGTATAGCACACTTTTGCCGGGGTGTGCAGTTATACAAATTTTGTATGTCAGTTATACGCATAATACATTTTACACAGGTGCCGGTCCCCGCTATAATGGTTCTCGGACCTGAAAAGGTAGAGGAGTGGGAAAATGCGTTATACGGAGTTAACGAAGAAAGAATTGCAGCGGGAATACACGAAGCTGACCCGGCGCTATACCGATTTTGTGCGGGAGCCACTGGAGCTGGATATGACCGCCGAGTATACCTTTGGCAAAAGCGAAAGCCGCCGCGCGGCACGGCATTTCGGCACGGTGCTGGGCAAAGAACTCAGCGATACCGGCGCTGCACAGCCCGCCCCGGTAGAGGATGCGGTTGCCGCCCTGGCTACCATGCCGGGCTGCGCCTCCCGTACTGTAGAGCTTTGCCGCCAGGCGGGTGTTCGGTTCGATGCCATCGACCACAGCACCGTATTGGCGCGTATCATTCCTGCGGACGCGCGGTCAGAAGAGTTGACCCACGCCGCCAGTGTATTTGCCATCAGCGCACGCCTTGCAGCCCTGGAAAGCCTGCAGAGCGTGTTGCGTTCCTAACCCTGTTACCCCCAAAAAACAAGGAAAGCCAACCGCGCCTGTATCGTGTGCACAGCGATGCAGGCGCGGCTGGCTTTTTGTTTACTTTTGCTTGTTTTTCGCTGATTCCAACAGCTGGTGGCGGAACTCCCGCGCGGCGGTATTCAGCGGGCGGCGGGGGTCGTAGACCAGGCAAACCGAGCGGGACGGGATAGCCTCCTGCAAATTCATCTGCAAAATGCGCTTGCGATGCAGGTTGCCGCGGGCCATCGGCTCCGGCACAAAGGCCAGGCCCAGGTCACTGCGCACCAGCGTCAGCATTTGGTCGGTGGTGCCGGCTTCGATGTCGGGTTTCAGTTCGGCGTTATGCTCTAAGAAAAACTGGCGATAGAAGATGCGGCTCATACTTCCGTTTTCCAGCATGATGAGCGGGTAGGCGGTCAACGCCTGCAGGGCGAGGGTGCGCCCGGCCAGCTCAGCAAAGCTGGGGCCGCCGACCAAAATCTCATTGAAGGGCATCAGCGCGACCCGTTTCAAGTCACTGCCGGTCTCGGCAGGGGTGGTAACGACGGCAAAGTCTACCTCGCCGTTTTTTACCGCCTGCACGGCCTGCAGGGTGGAGTGGTTCGTGATGCGCAGCCGGATACCGGGGTACTGGGCGTGAAAGCCCCGCAGCTGCTCCGACAGATAGATGTTCAACGCGGTCTCGGTAGCGCTGATGCTGATCGCGCCGTGGGAAAGGCTGGCGCTGGCGCTCAACTCCTCCTCGGCATCCTGGATCTGCACGGCGGCGGAGGAGATGCGGGCGTAAAGGTTCTCGCCCTCCGGCGTCAGCGTGACGCCTCGATTGGAGCGGATGAACAGCACGCAATGCAGCTGGTCTTCCAACTTGTTCATCGTATGGGTGATGTTGGGCTGGTTGCTGCCCAGCACGCGGGCAGCCTTGGTAAAGTTTTGGTACTTAGCCACGTAGTAAAAGATTTTGTAGTAGTCCCAATCCACATACATGACGGTGTCCCCTCCCCTGTTGTTTTTTACTGCCAGCCGCGGGCCTTGGGGTCCAACATTTCGGCAGCCTGATAGAGCAGCGCATTGCAGATGGCCGCCGCCACGTTGCTGCCGCCCTTGCGTCCCATAGCCACAATGGCCGGGACACCGTACTGCCCGCATGTAGCAAACAGCCGTTCCTTGCTTTCCACCACATTGACAAAGCCAACGGGCACACCAATGACCAGCGCGGGACGCAGACCGTTTTCGATTTCCTCGGCAATGGCCAGCAAGGCCGTAGGGGCGTTGCCCACGGCCAGCACCGCGCGTGGGTATTCCTGCGCGGCCTTGTGCATGGCGGCTACGGCGCGGGTGGTGCCAGCTTCTTTGGCGGCAGCCGCCACGGCGGGGTCGGCCATAAAGCACACGGCCTGCCCGCCCAGCTTGGCAAGGCCTGGCTTGGTGATGCCCGCCAGCGCCATGTTGGTATCGGTGATGATGGTCACGCCCTCGTGCATGGCGGCAATGCCCGCTGCCACCGCAGCGGGGGTAAAGTGCAGGTTTTGCGCGTAGTCGAAATCGGCCGTAGTATGGATGACCCGCTTGACGACCGCCGCATTCTCCGGCGGGACCTCCAGCCTACGCTGGGCCAGTTCCTCGGTGATGATGCTCATGCTGGTGCGCTCAATATCGGCGGGCAGGTGATGCTGCGGGGTCATGTGCGTTCCTCCTTTGGGCCGGTCAGCCCCATGGCGGCGTAGACGGCGGACATGTCCAGGGCTTGGCGCACGCCGTCGGCCAGCAGGTCAAACTGCTGTTCGCGGTAGGCCTGCATCGTGATGGGCGCAGCGCTTTCCATGGCAATGCCCTTGCGGCGGCAAAGCAGTTCGGCCAGCCGCTCGGTCAGCTCGCCGCTGTCAAACAGGCCGTGCAGGTAGGTGCCGAACACATTGCCCTGCACGCAGCCCTCGGGCGTGCCGTCCGCCAGGGTGCAAAAGGGTGCGCCCTGCTCCTGTATAGATGTACGGCCGGTGTGGATCTCGTAGCCGGTGAGTTCCGCCCCTGCAAAGGGGGCGGCGGTTGTGGCTGTGGATTGAGTGCGGCGTTTTTCGTTGGTGAAAACCGTCCGGGTCGGCAGCAGGCCCAGGCCGCGCAGAGTCTGGGGATGGCCGCTCTCGGTGCCAGTGGAATCATCCAGCGTTTTCCCCAGCATCTGGTAGCCGCCGCAGACGCCCAGCACCGGCGTGCCGCCCGCCGCCAGCTTTTGCACAGCGGCTTCCAGCCCGGATTGCCGCAGCCAGATCAGGTCGTCCACAGTGTTTTTGGTGCCGGGCAGAATCACCAGGTCCGGCGCGCCCAGCTCCCGCGTGGTCTGCACGTAGCGCACGCCCAGCAGGGGGTGCTGTTCCAGTGGCATAAAATCGGTAAAGTTGGAGATATGGGGCAGGCGTAAAATCGCCACATCCAGCGGCTTGACGGCGTTTTTCTGCTGTAGGCGGTCGGAGAGGGAGTCCTCGTCCTCAATATCCACCTTTAAATAGGGCACCACGCCCACCACGGGCAGGTGTGTCTTTTCTTCCAGCATCGACAAGCCTGGGCGCAAAATTTCCACGTCCCCACGGAATTTGTTGATGACAAGCCCTTGTATGCGTGCCCGCTCCTCCGGCTCCAGCAGTTCCACCGTGCCGTACAACTGGGCAAACACGCCGCCGCGGTCGATGTCGCCGGCCAACAGCACCGGCGCGTCCACCAGCTTGGCCAGGCCCATATTGACGATGTCATCAGCTTTCAGGTTGATCTCGGCCGGGCTGCCTGCGCCCTCGATAACAATGATGTCAAACTCCTCGGCCAGGCTGTTGTAGGCCTGCAAAATGTCGGGGATCAGGGCACGCTTGTGGCGGAAATACTCCTTGGCAGGCATGTTGCCCCGCACCTCGCCATTAACGATGACCTGGCTGCCGATGTCGCTGCTGGGCTTGAGCAGGATGGGGTTCATCCGCACGTCCGGCTCCACGCCCGCGGCCTGGGCCTGAACCACCTGGGCACGGCCCATTTCCAGGCCATCCCGGGTGACAAAGCTGTTCAGCGCCATGTTCTGGCTTTTGAAGGGGGCAGTTTTGTAGCCGTCCTGGGCAAAAATACGGCAGAGCGCCGCGCACAACAGGCTCTTGCCCGCACCGCTCATCGTGCCCTGCACCATGATACATTTTGCGCTGCTCATGCCAGCACCTCCCCCATGATTTGCAGCAGTTGGTCATTCTCAGCCGCCGTGCGCACAGCGGTGCGGTACCAGGCAGCGTCCAGCCCCGGATAATTAGCGCAGCTGCGCACTACTGCGCCGTACTGGCGCAGAGCTTCGCCAAAATCAGCCGGGGCCTTAAACAGCAGATAGTTGGCCTTCCCATCGATGACATACAGCCCCAGCGCCCGCAGGCCTGCCGCCATTTTGGGGCGTTGGTCAGCAATCAGGGCACGGACGGCATCGGCGTAAGCGGTCTCCTGCAACGCTGCAATGCCCGCGGCCTGGGCCAGGCTGGACACAGCCCAAGGCTGGCCCGCCGCCTGCATTTTGGCTAACAGATCGGCGTTGCTGCACAGTGCATAGCCCAAACGGACGCCCGCCATGGCGTAGAGTTTGGTAAAAGCTTTTAAGATGATAAGATTCGGTGCCTCGTGTAAAAATGTTTTTGCAGTCAAAGTGTCCCGATCGGGCAAAAAGTCCAAAAAGCATTCATCCACTACCAGAGCGGCCCCGCAGGCGGCACAGCGGTGCAGCAGCTTTTCTACCAGTGCGGACGACGTTACCTGCCCCGTGGGATTGTTAGGCTGGCAGAGAAACACCATGTCTGTTTCCGGCGTTACAGCGTTGATAAAGGCATCCGTCACTGCGAAATCGTTGGCAGCATCCAGCGTAAACCGCGTAACTTCACAGCCGACCGTATCCAGCGCCGCTGCGTACTCGGCAAAGGTGGGCGCAGGCAGCAGGGCGCGGCGCGGGCGGACAGCCAAAGCAAGGCGGAAGATCAAATCCGCCGCGCCGTTGCCGCACAACAGCCAATCGGCGGGCACATCCTCGGCCACGGCCAGCTTGGCCCGCAGTTCCCGGCAAAGGGGGTCTGGGTAGCGGTCCGCCGTGGGCAGTGCCGCCGCGATGGCCGCCGCCACCCCCGCAGGCAGCCCCAGCGGGCTGACGTTGGCCGAAAAATCCAGCGCGTCCCGGCCAAACTCAGCCCGGTAGCCGGCCCAATCGCCGCCATGTACCAGTTTCATCTGCATTCCCTCACAAAGCAAAAAGCAGCCGCACCGCCAGCCCCAGTGCCAGGGCCAGCAGGCTTTCGGCGTACATCATGCGGTTGGCCCGCACGATGTCCTGCGGCTCAATGGGCCGCAGCGGGTCGCCGATCGTCGGCTTATTGTAATATTCGCCAAAATAGTAGGCCGGGCCTGCCAGCTGCACACCCAGCGCCCCGGCGCAGGCACTCTCAGTCTGGGCGCTGTTGGGGCTGGCGTGGTTACGTCGGTCCCGGCGCCAAATTTTCCACGCACCGGCGGCGCTGCCCCCGGTCAGGGCCGCAGCGGCCACCCACAACAACCCGGCCAGGCGGCTGGGCTGCCAGTTGGCCACGTCGTCCAGTTTAGCAGCACAGCGTCCAAAATAGAGATACTTCTCGTTTTTATAGCCCAGCATGCTGTCCATCGTATTGATGGCTTTGTAGGTCAGCGCCAGCGGTGCGCCGCCGATCAGCATGTAGAACAGCGGAGCAATGACGCCGTCGCTGGCGTTCTCGGCCACAGTCTCCACCGCCGCTTTGGTCACGCCTTCGGCAGTCAGGCTTTGGGTATCGCGTCCCACGATGCGGGCCACCGCCTTGCGGGCAGCAGGCAGGTCGCCTTTTTGCAGTTCCTTATACACGTTCATGCTTTCCTGCTTAAGGCCTTTGGCCGCAAGGGCCTGCCCGCACCAGAACATTTGCAGGGCCAGCCCCAGCGCCGGGTGCAGTTTGGCCGCCAGCCAGCAGGCCGCGCCGGTGACCAGCAGAGTGCCCAGCGGCAGCACAGCAGCCACGATACCCCCGCCCAGCAGCTCGCCCTGCGGTGTTGTGGGCAGGGCGGCGCGCAGGCGTTTTTCCAGTGCCGAGATGCACCGGCCCATCAACACCACCGGGTGAGGCAGCCAGGCCGGGTCCGCAAAAATGGCATCCAGCACAAAACCGCCCAGCACCGCCCAAAATATCAGCATATACTCTCCTTGGTGTACTGCACGGTCTTGACCAGGTGCAGTACGTGCTGCGCGGCCCAATCGCGTGCATCCAGCACATAACCGCCCGCGTTGGGGCCGCACCACTTGTAGTAGCCTCGTTGGGGCAGGGCGTAACGCTCCAGCGCGGCCATCTGGGTACCGCCATGGGCCAAAATCACCAGCATGTCCTCACCGTCCGCCAGTGCCTTATCCACCAGCGCCGCAAAAGTCTTGCAGATACGGTCCGAGAATTCATCCTTGCGCTCACCGTCCGGGCAGGAGCTTTCGCAGTTGGCGGCGACCCAGGCCTGATAGTCAGGATCGTGCTCCATCTCCACGTAATTGCGCCCCTCAAAACTTCCGAAGCACATTTCTTTCAGCCCGTCCACCGGCACAAGCTTTGCCTTGGGGAACAGTACCTTCGCCGTCTGGGCTGTGCGCTGCAGCGTGGAAATATAGACGACCTTCGGGTCAATATCGGCGCGGCGCAGCTGGGCCAGGCCCTCGGGCGAAAGCGGGATGTCCCGCTGGCCCTGGTAGCGCTTTTGGGCGTTGTACTCGGTCAGGCCGTGGCGCAGTAAATAAATCAACATTTCGGCAGTTCTCCTTTCAATACCGTGGGCAGGCCACAGAACATTTCCACCACGCAGCTTGCCCGCGCGGCCAGCAGGCAGGCCAGACGGCCGGCGGCTTCCCGCGCGGCGCGCTCGGCCGGATCGATGGGCACGATGCCGCCGCCAATTTCGGTGGCGATGACCACATCATAGGCGGTCAGTTCGTCGGCCAGTTTTTCTAGATCCGTGGCGTTGGCGGCCAGATTTTGCACATCACAAATCTGCCGTCCGCCGAACTTTTGGGAAAACGCGCGTTTACCGCTGTAAAGGGGTCCGGTAACAAAAAGCATTTACAGCACCCCCAGCCATTGGCAGGCGGCCAGCGCCGCCAGCATCCAGATCTCACATTTTTGCAAAAACCACCCGGCCAAGTCACCCGTAGTGCCGCCGAACTGGTTTTTGGCTGCGTGGTAGTACCGTACAAACACGGCACAGGCCGCCAGCACCAGTGCCCAGCCGCCCAAAGCGACGAGGGCCGCGCCCAGCAGCACACAGAGCACCGTCAACACGCGGCGCACGTTGGTTTTATCTGCCGCCGTGGCAAAAGTATGGGCCAGGCCGGTGTTTTTTGCCATGGGGAACGCTGCCACCGCCAGCCCGGAGAGCGCCCGCTCCCCCACCAGTGCTAATGTCCACAACACACCCACGCGCGGGGTAAACTGCACGCAGACACACAGAGCCAAGTAAGCTATAAAGTAACTGCACAGCCGGATAACAGCGAACGCACCGCAGTGGGGGTCCTTTAAAATTTCCAGCTTTTTGGCGGTGTCGCCGTAGCTGGAAAGGGCATCGCAGGTGTCGGCGTAGCCGTCCAGATGGATGCCGCCCGTGACCCACACCGGCATCAGGCAGAACCCTGCCGCGCGGGCAAAATCCGGCAAAGGCAGGGCACCGCACAGGCACCACAGCGCGCCGATCACCACGCCGATGAGCGGAAATGCGCAGAGAGCGTACCGCATGTTTTTCTCGTTCCAGGCAAACTGCGGCATCGGCAGCGCCGAAAACATGGCGAACGCCACCGCGATCGTCTGCAAAGCTGTCATAGGTTTAGCCCCCTTTATAATAACGTGGAATGCCGCATACAACCCGCACCACGGCGTCGGCCCGGGTAGCGGCTGCGTTGTTGATCTGCGCCAGCGTCAGCAGGTAGCGGTCGGTATCGTCGGCATAGTCGGCCCCGCCGCGAAAGACCTCGTTGGATACAACAATCAAATTATCGCACTGCGCGGCCAGTTTTGCAAGGGCGTTTACAACGGCGTCAGCCGTTTTCTCCCCTGCGCCGTCGGGGGCGTAGAGTTCGTTGGCCGTTAAATTGCCCAGGTCCTCCAGCAGCACTGTACCGCGCCGGGGCAAAATCAGCCGATCAAGATGCAGTGGGCACTCCACCGTGTCAAACTGTTTTTGCGCCCGCATGGCGCGGTGCCGGGCCACACGGGCAGCACACTCAGCGTCCCACACCTGCATGGTAGCCAGGTAGGTGCGCGGCAAGGGGCTTTGCAGGCAAAGCGACTCTGCAAAGGCGCTTTTCCCGCTGGCCGAGCCGCCGATGACCAGCGTCAGCATTGCGGGGTGTACGGCGTGATGCCGCCCTCGGCAAACGAATAGCAGCCGTTGTAGACCGCAAGGGCCATATCCCACAGCGGTAGGCTGGCCACTGCGCCTGTGCCTTCGCCTAGGTGCAGATTGGCGGTGATAAGCGGTTTTTTATCGAGTTCTTCCAGTACCAGGCGGGCGGCCGGCTCGCTGGAAACATGGCTGGCAAACACAGCCTTGGCCGCAGCCGGGCACAGCCGCACAGCGCACAGCGCCGCCACGCCGCTGATGAAGCCATCCATAAGGATAGGTACATTTTCCAGTGCACCGCCTAAAAATACACCGCACAATCCGGCGATGTCAAAGCCGCCCAAGGCCGCCAACACACCCAGCGGGTCGGCCGCATCGGGGCGGTTAACGACAATGCCGCACCGGATGGCATCGATCTTGCAGCGCAGGCCTTCGTCGGAAAGTCCCGCACCACGGCCGGTCATCTCCTGCACGGGGCGGCCCAACAGTACGCTGGCCACGGCGCTGGAGGTGGTGGTGTTGCCGATGCCCATCTCACCGGTGGCCAACATCTGTACGCCCTGGCGTTTTTGCGCCCGTACCAGCTCGATACCGCAGGCGATGGCCTGCACAGCCTGAGCGCGGGACATGGCCGGGCCTTGGGTGAAGTCCGCCGTGCCGAGGGCGACGCGGCAGTTGATGACCCCGGCCACCGGTGTTCCGGCAATGCCCATATCCACAGGCACAACGGCGCAGTGGGCGGCCGCTGCCATGCGACAAACGCTGGTACGACGGGCGGCAAGATTTTCCAGCACCGCGCGGGTCACGCTGGCGTCTGTCTGGCTGACACCCTGGGCCACCACGCCGTTATCGGCGCACAGCACCAGCACGGCACGGTTGGCAAGATCCGGCGTCTCTGTCCCCATCAGGGCGGCGGCATCCTCCACCATCGTTTCCAGCCGGCCCAGACCGCCCAGGGGTTTGGCAAGTGCGGCCCAGTGGGCGTGCGCGGCGGCACGGGCGGCTTTATTAGGCGGCGTCACCGTTTTTAATAAGGTTTTCAGTTCGTTTTCGGTCATGGTTCTTCCTTTATATAGCGGCAGGCCGCGGTCACAAAGCGTTGCGGCAAGGGTGTGCCCGCCCAGTACAGGTGCGGAAATCCCGCATACAAATGTGCGTTGGCGAAGCCGCAGGCCCAGCTGCGACCGTTGGTTTTGACAGCGGTGAAGTCCGTGCCGTTGGCGGTCGAATCCCAGTGGTGGAACTCGTGGATCGGCAGGGTCTCCCCTGCCGCAAACAACATGCTGTCGGCGTTGGAGGTCAGTGCGGCATAGCCGAACCGCACCAGATGGCCAATTTTTACGCCTTGCCCGGGCAGAACACCCGCCATGGGGTAGGTTTTGCCGTCCGCATCCTCCAGCGTTTGGCCCAGGTAGAGGAACCCGCCGCACTCGGCCACCGTAGGCAGGCCGCTTTCCACAGCCGTTTTTACGGCGCTGCGCATGGCGGTGTTGGTTGCCAGCTGGACGGCGTACAGTTCCGGGTAGCCGCCCGGCAGGTACAGGCCGCCGATATTGGGGGGCAGTGCCGTATCCTCCAGGGGGCTGAAAAAGCACAGCTCCGCGCCTTTTTCCTGCAAAGCTTCCAGTGTTTCGGCGTAAGTAAAGCAGAACGCGGCATCCCGCGCCACAGCAATACGCACGTTAGCCGGGGGCACGTTGCGCGGGGCCGCGGCAGGCGCGGGGCAATCAAGCAAGGCGGAAAAGTGCGGCCAATCGATGGTTTTCTGTGCAGCATCCGACAAAATTTTTATTTTATTCTGCAGGTCTGCAATCTCCCCTGCGGTTTTCAACCCCAGGTGGCGGCTCTCGATGGCAGCCTCCGGCAGCGGCGGCAGGTAACCTATCACCGGCAGGCTGGTCTCCTTTTCTAACATCGGGGCCAACAGTTTGTACAAAGTTTCGCTGCAATCATTGAGCAGTATGCCCGCCAGATGATGCGGTGTACGGAACGCCATGAGCCCCCGCAGCTCGGCCGCCAGGGTCAGGCTGGCACCCTTGGGCCGCACCACCAGCAGCACCGGCAGACCCAGCGTGTCCGCCAGATGCCAAGCACTGGCGGTGGCACTGATGCCACCCAGGCCGTCGTAATAGCCCATAGCGCCTTCCACCACCGCCGCGCCATGGCCTGCCGCGTTTTGGGCGTACAGGCGGCGCACCGTAGCCGGGGTGGAGAAAAACAGGTCAAGGTTATGGCTTTCCACGCCCAGCACAGAGCGGTGGAACATCGGGTCAATATAATCCGGCCCCGATTTAAAGGCACAGGGATACTCCCCCCGCGCCTGCAACGCCGCCAACAGGGCGCAGGCGGCGGTCGTTTTGCCGCTGCCGGAGCGCGGCGCCGCCAAAACCAGCTGCAGCATGTTACTCCCTCACAATTAAAAAAACCGGGTTATTGGCCATCAGCAGGTGCAGGCTACCCGCCGCCTTGCTGCGGCTGACGGCGATCTGCGTGACCTGGGCAGACAAACCGTGGGCCGCCAGTGCGGCGATGGCCTGCTGCAAAGTTTCCAGTGCAATGGCGCTGATGCAAAGCCGCACGGCCGGGTTGGCGGCCAGCGCTGCATCCATAATGGCCGCCAGATTGCCCTTGCTGCCGCCGATGAAAACAGCATCCGGGGCAGGCCAATTTACCAGCACTTCGGGGGCCTTGCCTGCGGTCAGGTGCAGGTTTTCGGCATGGAATTTAGCGCGGTTCCGGCGGATCAGCTCGCAGGCATCGGCATCACACTCAGCGGCGTAGACCTGGCCCGCAGGGGCGGCCAGCGCCATCTCCACGCTGACGCTGCCGGTGCCCGCGCCCACGTCCCACAAGATGTCGCCGGGACGCACGGCCAGTTTGGCCAGTACGGCGGCGCGGACCTCCTGCTTGGTCATCGGCGTTTTGCTGCGGATGAAGGCTTCGTCCGGCAGGCCGGGTACGCGGCGCTGCAAGGCAGGGCAAGGCTCCACCAACAGCACACTTAAAGCCGCAAACTCCTGCCGGGCAAGTTCCTGCGCCGTGCCGCGCACAAGGCGCTGGGCAGCGGTGCCCAGGTTTTCCCCCACCGTTGCCTGCACGTTCCCGCCGCTGCTTTGCGTTAGTTTTTCGCAAAGGGTGGCGGGTGTCTCGCTGCCGCCGGTCAGGAAAAAGGTCGGTGTATCGGCACTGCACACCAGGGCCGGGGTGCAGGCACAGCCGTGGGCGCTGACCAGCTTCCAATCCTGCCAGGAGCGGCCCAGCGCGGCGGCCAGCAGCTGCACGCTGGAAAGTCCCGGGCAGACCATGTAGGGCAGGCCCGCCGCATCCAGCGCACGGCACAAGGCCGATGCGCCGGAGTAAAAGCCGGTGTCGCCGCTATAGGCCACGGCCACGTGGGCGGCTTCGGTCGTTCGCAGCAGTGCGCAGATCTCCTCGATCTTATAAACCGGCGCACGGTTCCCGGTGCAGCCATCGGGCAGGCTTTCCAATAGGCGGCGGGCACCGATAATAAGCTCCGCTTCCCGCAGGGCGTTTAGCCCCTGCATCGTCAGGCTGCCAGGGGTGCCGCTGCCCATGCCGACCAATGTAATTTTCATAAAAGCTCCCTGCATCGTTGCAAAATCGTTTCGGCGGTCTCGCCCTGTTCCTCGGGACGGCGCAGCACGATCAGCTGTACACCGCACTGGGCGGCGGCCTGCGCCTTCTCTGCAAAACCGCCCGCCGCGCCGCCATCTTTGGTGACCATATAGGCAATATGGAATTGGTGCATGACCGCCACATTCAATTCACAGGTAAACGGCCCCTGCATAGCAATAATGTTGCGGTGTGGGATGCCCGATGTCTCGCAGGCGGTAATACCC
Source organism: Oscillospiraceae bacterium (assembly GCA_025758045.1). Lineage (NCBI taxonomy): Bacteria > Bacillati > Bacillota > Clostridia > Eubacteriales > Oscillospiraceae > Oscillospiraceae bacterium. The sequence goes on from CP107208.1 coordinate 402,293, forward strand.
GCCAGCGTAGGCAGCACGCGGGGATAAAGCCGTGCGGAGTCCAGAGGTGCAAAGGCGGGCAGTTCCTTAGCACCGGTTGCCAGCAGGATATTGCCCGGTTTGCCCGCCAGGTACGCCGCGGCCTGGGCGGCGGTTTGCAGCACCACACTGCCTGTAGGCAGGTCACTGGCGGGGCGCAGCAGGCGGTGATATTCCACACCCACTGCCGCAGCCGCCACGCAGATGTTGCGGGTAGCCTCGGTGGCATAGGGGTGGGTGGCATCCACGCAGAGGGCCGCGCCCTGCAAAAGTGCCGCCATGGCATCGGCATCCAGGCGGCCAGTGCACACTGTGATGCCGGGGGTACGCCCCTGCTCTTCAGCCCCTAACTCTGTTGCCACACAGACCGTAGCTTCTATCCCAAGGGCGGCCACGGCGCGGGAAAGCTCCCGTCCCTCGGTCGTGCCGCTGAAAATGACTACCTTCATACGCCGCGATACCCCCTGGGTGTGACCATTTTGCCGCCCAACGCCCGGGTGGCCGCGTTGCCGATGTACACGGTAGTGAACATGTCCACCGCCGTGTTTTCCAGCTCGGCCAGCGTCAGCAGGCTTGCAGCCTGCCCCTCGCGGCCAATGTTGCGCACGATGCCGCAGATTGTCTGCGGTGCCTTGCCGTTTTGCAGTAAGATCCGCACGGCCTTTTGCAGATAATCTGCCCGGCCCTTGGAGGACGGGTTGTACAGTGCCGCACAGAAATCCCCCATCGCCGCGCAGGCCAGCCGCTTTTCGATGACGGTCCAGGGCGTGAGCCGATCCGAAAGGGAGATCACGCAGAAATCGTGCGCCAATGGAGCGCCCAGCACCGCGCCGCCGCTTAAGGCCGCCGTCAGGCCGGGCACGATCTCCACTGTCACGCTTGGGTAGCCCTGTGCCAGTTCCAGCAGCGGGCTGGCCATGCCGTACACGCCCGCATCGCCGGAGCAGACCAACGCTACCGTCTTGCCGCTTTGCGCAGTCTCCAGCGCCCAGCGGCAGCGGTCGATTTCCTTCGTCATGCCGGTGGTATACACTTCTTTGTCCGGGTACAGGGGGCGCACCAGGTCGATATAGACCGTGTAGCCGCACAGCACGTCGGCGGCCTGTAAGGCGGTTTGCGCCTGGGCAGTCAGGTAGCGGGCGTCGCCGGGGCCAAGGCCCACCACGTACACCATTGCGTCAGTCATCGTTCCATCTCCAATCCGGGGTAAAGGGGCGTAGCGCCACGGCAAAAGTTACACCATCCCGCGCCCATTTGTGCGCCCACACGGGGCCGTCTGCGGCCAGCACAGCGGCGCGCTCGCAGACGTTATCCACGCCGGTGATGCTTTGCACAAAATCTGAATGGGCGAACTGCCCCGGCGCGGCGCGCAGTTCGTCGGCGGTATAAAAAGTAACGGGCCAGCCCTGCTTTTGGCCGAATTCCGCCAGGCCAAGTTCATCCTTTTTTAAGTCAATGCTGGCCGCGGCGGCAATGCTTTGCGGGGCCAGTTTCGTTTCGGCGCAAAAGGCAGCAAATGCGTCCGCCAGCTTGTCGGCAGGTGTACCCCGCTTGCAGCCGATGCCCAATACAGCAATACGCGGGATAATGTGCAGGGCGTTGGACGTCATCGTCGGGGTTATCGTCAGGGCAAAACTTGCCTGTGCGGCATCACCAGCCGGTTCCACACCGGCTGGCGGTGTGCCCTGTATCGGCCAATCACTGGCAAACCGCACGGTACGGCCCGCCAGCAGGGCGCTGCTTACCTTTTTGATGCGCGCCGGCTCTACCACAAGGCAGTGCTGGTGCTTGGCCCACTCATCCACGGCAAACACACCGTTGGCGTCGGTGGCGGTGGTGATGACCGGCACCGCGCCGCATGCTTTCGCCAGCCGACGGGCCAGATCGTTGGCACCGCCCAGATGGCCGGAGAGCAGCGGGATCGCAAAGCGGCCGCACTCATCCAGCACTACAACGGCGGGGTCGGTGGCCTTGCTGCGGCAGTGAGGCGCGATGGCTCGCACGGCAATGCCGACAGCCCCCACAAAAACAAGCGCGTCACTTTGTGCAAACTGCGCAGCAGTCCAATTGGCAAGGGTCACGCCGTTTTCGCCGCAGCGGGCCACAGCACCAGGCTGGGCCGCCGCAAGCTTCCGGGCCAGCGCCAGTCCCTTGCTGGTAAAGGCAAGATACGCGCAGGTCATTGCGGCGCTCCTTTGCGGTATTCGGTGGTAAAAGTGGGGTCATAAAGCTTGCTGCGGTCGTACTGCGCGGCCAGGAAGTCCCCCACCACGATCAGCGCGATTTTGGTAATGCCTGCCGCGCGGGTGCTGGCGGCCAAGGTGCCCACGGTGCAGTGCACGGTCTTTTGCTCCGGCCAGGTGGCTTTGTAAACCACGGCGGCGGGGGTCGCCTCAGTGTAAGTCCCCTGCAAAAGCGCGGTCTGCACTTTGTCCACCAGACCAATGGACAGGAAAATGACCATAGTGGCCCCATGCACGGCCAGGCTGGTCAGGCGCTCGCCCTCGGGCACCGGGGTACGGCCCTCCATGCGGGTGATGATGACCGTCTGGCTCACGCCGGGCAGGGTATATTCGGCGTTCAGGGCCGCGGCTGCCCCGCAAAAACTGGACACGCCGGGGGTGTCATCGTAGGGGATGCCGTCGGCGTCCAGGGCGTCCATCTGCTCCCGGATGGCACCGTACAGGCAAGGGTCGCCCGTGTGCAGGCGCACCGTGATTTTGTGCGCTGCTTCGTTTTTGCGCATCACAGCCAGCACCTGCTCCAGCGTCATTTCGGCGCTGTTGTAGATGGTGCAATCCGCCTTGGCCAGCCCCAGCAGGGCCGGGTTGACCAGGCTGCCCGCGTAGATGATGCAATCCGCCGTCTGCAGCAGAGCCGCGCCGCGCTGAGTGATAAGATCTGGTGCGCCGGGGCCCGCCCCCACAAAATGTACCATGTCAGTTTCCTTTCCAGCTTTGCAGCAGTTTTTCGGCCTGTTGGGTCTGGCCCAGCGGGCCGCTTTGGTTGGAGAAAAGTACCGCCCCTACCGTGAAGGTTTCCGCCGCGCGGCGGTCCAGATGCAGTTGGATGGCCTGCAGCAGGCTTGCCATTACGGGTTCCTTCAGGTCGGCAGCGGTTAAAATATCCAGGCATGCGTCGGTGGTAGCGGCATCCATCAGGGCGCGGCAGGTTGCCGTATCCGCCCCACAGAGTGCCGCATGGGTACAGAACAGCTCGGTGCGGCAATCGGCCTGCTTGGAGTGGGTGTTCATGATTCCGCCCGCCAGCTTGACCAGCTTGCCCACATGGCCGACAAGGAGGACTTCCGCAAAATGTTCTGCTGCGGCCATATCCAACGCTTCCCCAATGAAATTGGAGACTTTTACAATAGGGATCTCATGCAGTTCCGGGTAGTTTTGGGCCAGGTAATCCAGCCCATAGTTGCCGGGGGCCAGAATCAGGCGGCGGCTGTGCAGGGCAGCCTGGTGGATTTCCAGCTGCAACGAATCCAGCAGCGCCTGCTGGCTCATCGGCTCCACAATGCCGCTAGTGCCCAGCACCGACAGGCCGCCTTCGACCCCCAGGCGCGGGTTAAAGGTGCGCTTAGCGGCCTGTTCGCCGCCCTCGATGCGGATGATCACCGAGAAGCCGCCGCTGTAACCGGCGGTCTCGGCTTCTTTTAATAATGCTTCGGTAATCATCTGGCGCGGCACGTGGTTGATGGCCGCTGCGCCCACAGGCTGGTCCAGGCCGGGTTTGGTCACACGGCCCACGCCTGCGCCGCCGTCGATGGTGACGGTATGCGGGGCATCAGGCAGAAGCGTAACCTCGGCAACGACCGGCAGGCCGGTGGTGGCATCAATGTCATCTCCGCCATCCTTTACAATGGCGCACTCCGCGCCGGTTGCCGTGCTGCGGCAGAATTGGGGTGCAACCTCGACTACGATGCCCTTGGGGGTACGCAGGCCGACGCTTTCTGGCGTGTGGCCGGTCAGCAGCAGACGGGCCGCCCCCGCCGCCCCCAGCGCTGCGCAGGTGCCGGTGGTGTAGCCGCAGCGCAGCAGTTTTTGCCCGCTGCGGATGTAATGCTCAAATTTTGGTTTGGGCTTTTCGCTAAACAGGGCAGTGTACTGCTCGTCCGAAAGTTCGAACAGGTGGCAGATATTTTCCCTTGCGAACGCCTCTTTGGGCGTAAGCACACCGGAAACGCCCTGTGGCGAAACGCAGACGACCGCGTCGGCCAGCTTTTGGGCCAGTTCCAGCTCATGCAGGGTCACGATGATGGCCACATTCTTCTCGTGGGCCAGCTTTTGCAAAACAGCCATCAGCTCAGCCTTGCCTTTTACATCCAAAAAAGACGTAGGCTCGTCCAGCAGCAAGATTTCCGGCTGCTGGCAGACCGCCCGGGCCAGCAATACGCGCTGGCGCTGACCGTCGCTGATTTTTGTGAAATCCCGCGCGGCCAGTTCGTCTGCCTGTACCAGATGCAGGGCGTCCCGCACCTGCTGCTTATCCTCATCCGAGAGGATGCCCAGACGCCCGGTGTAGGGGTAGCGGCCAGCAGCGGCCACGTCAAAGCAGGTGGTCAGCTCGGTGCGTGCCATGTGGGGCAGCATCAGTGCCAGCTTGCGGGCGCGTGCGTTGGGGGTGTAGGTGGTCAGCGTTTTGCCGTCCAGCAATACCGCGCCGCTCTGGGCCGCCAGCTGCCCGGCCAGCGTTTTTAATAAGGTGGATTTGCCCGCACCGTTGGGGCCGATGAAGGCCAAAATCCTGCCGCGCTCGGCCTGCAGAGAGATGTCCCGCAGCAGCGGGGCACCGTAGCCGATGGCAAGGCTTTGGGTCTCGCAGTAGCTCATGTTGTCCCCTCCCCACTGTGGCGGCGCACCAGCAGCCAGATGACCACCGGCGCACCAAATACCGCCGTGACCGAACTGATGGACAGCTCCGTCGGCGCAAACAGGCTGCGGGCGATCAGGTCACACAGCAGGCAGAACGATGCCCCGCCCAAGGCGCAGCCCGGCAGCACATGCAGCGGCTTGGCGCTGCCTAACGCCTGCTTGACTAGGTGCGGCACCGCAATGCCGACGAAAGAGATTGGCCCGGCAAATGCTGTGACACAGGCCGCCAGCAGGCTGGACAGCAGCACTAGCAACACCGAAAAGCTGCGCACCGAAACGCCTACGCTGGCGGCGTAGGATTCACCCATCTGGTAGGCGGCCATGGGCTTGGACAATAAAAACGCCGCCGCCAGGCAGGGCAGCGTAATGGCGGCCGCCGTGCCCACATTGCCCCAGGTCATGCCGGAGAAGCTGCCCATAGACCAGTTGTGCAGGTTGACGATGTTGGAATCCTGGGCAAAGGCCACCACAATATCGGTGATGGCGGAGCAGATGTAACCGATCATGACGCCGCAGATGACCAAAATGCTCATGCGCTGCACGCGGCGTGCCACAGCCAGCACAAACAGCATGGCAGCCATAGCCCCGGCGAAAGCAGCCAAAATCAAGGTGAGGGAGTTCGTTAATAGGCCGCGGTTTAAAAACACAACCATGGTCAGCGCCACGGCCAGCTTGGCCCCGCTGGAAATGCCCATGACGAAAGGCCCCGCAATGGGGTTGGCAAAAAAAGTTTGCAGCAGATACCCGGCCACCGATAACGCTGCCCCCAGCAGAACGACCATGACGGCGCGGGGCAGGCGCAGCTGCAGCAAAATGTTGCTGGTCAGTACATCCTGCCCACGGCCCAGCAGGGCATTGACCACATCGGCGGGCGAAAGTGCCACGCTGCCCCAAAACAGGTTGAGGGCAAACAGCACCAACAGAGCCGCCGCCATAGCGAGGTATGCAATTGTCAGGCGCTTTCGGGTGTGCATGGTGTTATCCTTTGCATTTTGCTTGTAAAGGCGGGCATTGCCCGCCTGCGGGCCGATGCAGGCATCGGCTCCTACAGTGTTGGGTAAGCGCCATTTGGGGTAGTTATCAGGTGATTTTCGTCAAAAATTTCAATTCACTGTCGTCGGGTGTGCCCTCGGCAAAGACTTTATTCATGTCCAGGATCAGGTCGGGCATCTCCATGCTTTGCTGGAAAAGGCTTTGCGCGGTGCACCAGACGTTGCCCTGCTGCACGGCCTTGAACTGTGCCAGCAGCGGGCATTTGGCGATCAACTCGTCCATCGTGCGGATCTCGCCCTCGATGGTGCTGTTGTAGATCAGCACATCGGCGTCCTTGGCCCCGGCGTAGAAATCCTCCAGCGAGATGTTGACGGTGGCCAGGTTGTTGCCGCTGTCTGTCAGGTCGGAGAAGACATAGTCGCCGCCTGCCATCTCGATCATTTTGGCGACATAATCGCCGCCCTTGCGCACAGTGGCCAGGTTATTGGAGGTGATGGAGAAGAACGCCACGGTTTTGCCGGTGGCGGATTCATTTCCCAGCGGTGCAATGCGCTGCACGGCGTCGTCAAAAACCTGCTCGGCCTCGTCAGTCTTGCCCAGCAGCACGCCGTACAGCTTGACCCACTCCATCCGGGCCAGGGGGCCGCTCTCGTAGCTGGAGCGCTCCACCAGCACCGGCACCCCGAATTTTTCCAGCTGTTCCTTCACTTCGGGCGTGTGGTAGATCATCGTGTTTTCGATGGCCAGGCCGCAGTTGGCGGCAAGAATCGTCTCATAATCGGGCGCACTGTACTTGCCCGCGTAGGCGATCTGGCCGTTTTCCATGGCAGTTTTGGCTGCATCCAGATACCAGTTATCGGCCTGCGTGCCGGAAAGCGCCACCGTATCCAGCCCATCGATACTGATGATGGGGTCCATGGCGGAGGAGGACACGAGGTAAATATTCTCGATAGGCTGCTGTAAAACGGTAATGTCCGCGTCCAGCTCGGCTGGCGCGTTCTCACCCTCGGGCACGACCAGATAGCGCGTACCATCGATGGTAATGAGGTAATAGCCGCCCTCGCACTCATCAATGGTGAACTGCTGGGCGTACTGCAAGGGGTAGCTGCCGGTGACGGTCAGCGTCTCCGTGCCGGAGGCCGCTGACTGGGCCGCGCACCCTGCCAGCAGCAGCGCGGGCAGGGCGGCCAGCATTATAAGCCGCTTCATTCGGCAGCGGCCAGCGTGGTGCTGTCAAAGGTCAAGGTGTAATCGATCTCATGGGGGGTGCTCATTGCAACGGTGTCGGCGGTGACAGCCAGGGCAGTGTCCAGCGCGGCCACGGGGATCTCAAAGGTGGAGTTGCCCTCAGTGTTGGTGGGCAGGTACTTTTCGCCGTCGATGAGCATGTAGTCATAGTTGGGGCTGCTCCACACGATGGTGGCGGTCATGGCACCGTCGACTACGGTCAGGGCAGCGGGGCTGTCCACAGTAGCGCGGCCGCTGCCGCCCTCCAGCGTGACAGCGCAGGTGTAGGTGCCGTCGGCAGGGACTTCCGCCGCAGCGGCATCGCCGCCATCGACAGCGGGCACAGCGTTGGACACGCTGACAACATGGTCGTACCAGGTACCCTTGGTGCCCAGGATAGCCAGCTGGAAGTCGGTGTCCACAGCCGCGACAGGGATGTCAAAGCCGTAAACTTCGTCGCTGGTGCCGTCGGAGTAGGTCACGGTATCGATGGTGGGCTGCAGCCATTCGTCCTCATGGTCAGGGGCGTCAGCGGCCATACCCAGATACAGGTTGACGATCTTCTGGGACTGCAGGCTGACGTGCATCGTCATTTCGCCGTTTTCCACGGTCAGGGTGCCCTTGCCATTGCAGGCTTCGTTGACGTGGAACATGCTGCTGTCGGTGTTAAAGTCTGCGGTGTAGATGTCGTCCGGCAGGGCAGCCTCGGCGGCGGGGGCTTCGCTCTCGCTCTCACTTTCAGCAGGGGCGGTCTCAACGGTGGAGACGGCCTCGGTGGTACTCCCGCTGGCAGCGGCGGATTCGGATGCGCCGCAGCCTGCCAGCAGCAGGGCAGCGGCCAGGGTCAGGGATACGATCTGGAACTTTTTCATGTGTACTTTCCTACCTTATTTCATTAATTTTATTAAGGCAATACCGCACAATTCTAAGTGCCGATACGGCGAGCGAGGTGCGGCAGCTGCTAAGCCAAAAGCGCAGATAATACTTTGTGTATTATCGAGCATTTTGGCAACGCAGATGCCATGCCGCAGCCGCCGAAGCGGTGCTTAAGCCGTAAGGCAGGAATTGTGCGGTGTTGCCTTAAGTTTACAACGTATACTGCAAGGGCAATATCGGCACCGGGCCGATACCAGCATCGGCCCCTATAAATGCGTGCATTAAGGGTAAGCAAAACCAAAAACTGCCCGAAGGCTTTCCCCTTCGGGCAGAATGTAAGGCAAGACCGCATAATTCTAAGTGCCGATACGGCAAGCGAAAAGTACAAGCTGCTAAGCAAAAAGCGCAGAGAATACTTTGTGTATTCTCGAGCATTTTTGCAACGCAGATTGTGCTTTGCAGCTGCCGGAGCGATGCTTAAGCCCGAAGGGCGGGAATTGTGCGGTGTTGCCGTAAAAAATCAGCCGTTCAGGGCATCCATGGCTGCCTTGGTGTGATTAACGTAGATCTGCTGGATGTCAGCAATCTCGCCCAAACCGGCGATCTGGGTGTCGACGCTGTCAAAGCAGCCAGCGGCGTTGAACTGGCTCAGCCAAGAATCCTCGTCCGCACCGGCCATATCATTGTTGGCGTGGTCACCGGCAACGACCATCAGCGGGCGCAGGACGACCTTGGTATAACCAGCTTCCTTGACTTTCTCGATGACAGCCTCACAGGCGGTATCCTCCGGCTCACCCTCAACGGTGCCGATGAAGACGTTGTCATAGCCCAGGGTTTCCATGGTGGTCTGCATCTGGCTGTAGCTGACCTTGGCGGTGTGGGAAGTGCCATGGCCCATGAACACGAAAGCGGTGCCATCGGCGGCAGCAGCCGCGGCATCCTCATAACCGGCGGTCTTGACGGCCTCGGTGGTGATGGCGGTGGCTACGGCTTCCTTATCCTCGTTGATGACGGTGGCATCAGCGCCAACCTCGCCCAGCAGGGGCTCGGCGATGGAAACGCTCTCGAACTTATCCTTGTATTCGTCGATGGCTTCGCACATCTCGTCGTACTCGGCGCCGTGCATCAAATGGGTGGGCTGGACGACCAGGTTCTTGACACCGTTGGCAACAGCGCGGTCGAGGGCCTGCTTCATGTTGTCGATCTTCTCGCCGTCACGGGCCTGGACATGGTTGATGATGATCTGGGCAGTGAAGGCGCGGCGGACGGACCAATCCGGGTTAGCGGCCTGCAGAGCATCCTCGATGCCCTTGATGTCGGCCGCGCGGCTGCCGTTGAAAGAGGTGCCAAAGCTGACGACCAGCAGCTCGCTCTCGCCGATTTCATCTTCGTTGCGGGGGTCGTCCTTGCTGGCGTCGCCGGTGTCGCGGCCGAAGTACTCGGGGTCAGCGTTCTCACCCTCGACCATTTCCTTCTGGGTGTCGGTCAAGGCATCCCAGGCAGCCTTGGCGGCTTCGCACTGGGCGTCGGTGTCATCGGTGCGCTCCTGCACGTAGATGGCGTCGATCAGGTCTGCGCAGTTCTTTGCGGCCACCTCGTCAGCATCTCCTTCTTCGGCTTCCTCTGCGGTGCTCTCGCTGACGGCGGTGCTTTCGGCCACGCTGTCAGAAGAAGCGGCGGTGCTGCCACAGCCAGCCAGCAGTGCGGTGGACAGGGCCAGGGCAGCTGCCACAGCGGCGGGCTTTTTCCAGTTGATTCTTCTCATGCGTTCTGCTTCCTTTCTTATATAACCGATGGGCGGTACAGGGCAGGACGGCCGCAGACACAAAAAGGCGTACACCAGAATGGGCCCACTAAAAAACGAGGCCTTTTGCATGCAGAATGGCAACACAAAAGGCCCCGTGCTTTTAACAGGTTCTTTACGGTACAACCAATTCCTCGTGATCTGGGGCGTTTGCCCCCGTACCCGGCAGCGGGCAGGTTTCCTGGCTGAAAGATCAACGCCCACCGCCGCCTTCCCGGGTAAACACCCAGTGACCGATGCAAAAGCACCCTGGCGGCAGGCTCCCTTAACACAGTGACGAGATCGTGCGGGATTTGCACCTGCTTCCCTTTTACCCTTTTCTATGCGCAAAATGCGGCATCAAAAGGCACCTGCTGTCGTATTCAGTTTTACGGTAGCAAGTATAACACAATGTGCGGGGAAGTGCAAGGGCATAACGGATAAAAAGAAAAGCGTCGGCCTGTGCAGACCGGCGCAAAGTGTTAGGGCAATACCGCATAATTCTAAGTGCCGATACGGCGAGCGAGGTTCGGCAGCTGCTAAGCCAAAAGCGCAGATAATACTTTGTGTATTATCGAGCATTTTGGCAACGCAGTTGCCGTGCCGCAGCCGCCGGAGCGGTGCTTAAGCCGTCAGGCGGGAATTGTGCGGTATTGCCTTAGAATATAATATTAAAACGCTTTAATCTCTACCCCAGCGGCGGGCAGGGCGGCGGAGATCTTTTGCACAAAGGCCAGAGCCTTGGGGCCATCGCCATGGACACAGACGGAATCGGCCTGCAGCGCCACCGTGCTGCCATCGTCTGCCTGGGCGGTACCCTGTTTGGCCATTTGCAGCACCCGCGCAATGGCGGTGTCCTCGTCCGTAATCATTGCACCGGGGGTTCCGCGGGGCACGAGGGTGCCGTCCGGCTTATAGCTGCGGTCAGCGAACACCTCGCTGGCCACGGGCAAACCGATGGCGTGGGCGGCCTTGACCATCTCACTGCCGGAGAGTGCCAGCAGCACCGCACCGGGGGCCGCGGCCTGCACCGCACGGCAGATGGCCGCGGCCAGCGCAGGGTCCTTGGCGGCCATATTGTACAGCGCACCATGGGGTTTGACGTGGTGCAGCGGCACACCGGCTGCTTCGCAGAAGGCCTTTAGTGCGCCGATTTGGTACATCACGTCCGCTTCCGCCTCGGCGGGCGAAATCGCCATTTTGCGGCGGCCGAAGCCCTGCAGATCCGGCAGGCCGGGATGGGCACCCACCTGCACACCATACTTTTTGCACAGCAACACGCTTTTTTGCATGACGGACGGGTCGCCTGCGTGAAAACCGCAGGCAATGTTGGCCGAGGTAATGTAGGGCAGAATCTCGGCATCCATGCCGATGGTGTAGGCGCCAAAGCTTTCGCCCAGATCACAGTTCAAATCAATGGACGGCATTGTAAAGCCCCCTTTAAAATTTCAGCGCGGTATTTTTGACATCGGTGATAAACATGTGTCCCGGCGCGTGGGTGATGCAAAACGCCGGTTTGGAGTGCATGACCACTGCCTGGGGCGTGACTCCGCAGGGCCAGAACACCGGCGTCTCTCCGGGGCGGATGGTGACGGCGTCGCCATAGTCCGGGTGAGCCAGGTCGGTGATGCCGATGGCTTCGGGCGTACCAATTTGAACTGGCGCGCCGTGGACGCGGGGCATGCCCGCCGTGATGGCCACCGCTGCGGGCACCTGGGCATACGGAATAGGCCGCATGCTGACCACCATATTGCCGCTGAACACCCCCGCCGGTGTGCAGGGAATGTTCGTATTATACATAGGTACGTTGACGCCCTCTTCGATCTGGCGCACGGGGATGTCAGCTTCGAGAAGCGCCGACTCAAAGGAGAAGCTGCACCCGATGAGGAAACTGACCAAATCGTTCCGTTCTTCAAAATAGTGCGTCACATCGGTAGTTTCCTCGGCCAGCTCGCCGTTTCGGTAAATGCGGTAGCGCGGGATGTCGCGGGCAATATCGCTGCCCGGCGCAAACTGGGAAAAGCTGCGCTGCCCGGCATCGGCCACTTCCAGCAGCGGGCAGGCCTTGGGATTGCGCTGGCAAAACAGCAGGAAGTCCCACGCCAGCGCTTTAGGCAGCACCACCAGATTGCCCTGAGCGTAGCCATCGCAGTAGCCGGTGGTGGGGGCCGTGAGCTGGCCCGTGCGGATCAGGGCGCGGACCTCGGCGGGGGTGGCGGCGGAATAGGTCATGGGGATACACCTCTTTATTTATAGTAGGCGCGCGGCAATTTGCTGTAAAATCGCTGCCTGCCGGCGGGCGGCCCGGACAGCCTGGGCGGGGGAAACAAAAGTAAAGGCCACCGCCTGTCCCGGGCGCAGCTGGGCCAGTACGGGCAGATCGGCCGAGATGACGGTGGCAATCTTGGCGTAACCGCCGGTGGTCTGGTGGTCGGTCAGCATCACAATGGGTTGGCTGTCGGCAGAAATTTGTACCGAGCCTGCCGCGATGCCGTCGGACAGGATGTCCGCGCCGTGTTTCATCTCGATGGCAGGCCCGGCCAGCTTGCAGGCCATGCGGTCACAGTTAGGAGTCAGCTGGTACACACCATGGGTAAAGATGTGCAGGCCAGCGGAGGTAAAAGCGGCATCCTGCGGGCCGGGCACGGCGCGCAGCAACGGAAAAGTTTGCGTACCAAATGTGCGCACGGGATGCAGGGCGGTGGTGATACACGTATCTTGCAAGGGGCGGTCCAGATGGCAGGTGATGATTTTTTGCCATAAGGCCGTCGTATCACACAGCCCGGTAGGCAGGGTATCTCCTTTGGCCAGCTTGCGGCCATCAAACCCGCCGATGCAGCATTTCAAATCGGTGGCGCGGCTGCCCAGCACCGACAGGGTGGCTATGCCGCCGCCCACGGCAAGATAACTGCGCAGGCCGGTGGATGCCATGCCCATTTGCAGCGTACTGCCCGCTTTGGCAAACAGCGGTGCGTAGTACGGCACAGGTACACCGTCCAGCGCGGCAGGGCTTACGGCCCCGGTTAAGGCAAAAACGGTGTCGGTTTCAAATTGCAGGGCTGCGCCCCGCAGGGTACATTCCAGCACCGCCGCGCCCGGTGCGTTGCCGATCAGCATGTTACCCAAACGGTAGGCGTAGCTGTCCGCCGCGCCGCAGACGCGATAGCCTTTGGCGGCATAGCCGGTGCGGCCTGCGTCCTGCACGGTAGTCAGCGGGCCGGGGTCCAGCACTTTCAGGCTCATACCGCCCCCTCCTTTTGCGCCAGGGCATTAAATTCTGCTTTTGTGATGGGCGTAAACCGGATGCGGTCGCCCGCCGCATAGGGCAGCGTGCCCGCAGCCGGGTCAAACAATTTGAGCGGCGTGCGGCCGATGAGCTGCCAGCCGCCCGGGCTGGCAATGGGATAAATGCCGGTCTGTTCGCCGCCGATTCCCACTGATCCAGCAGGGATCGCTGTGCGCGGCGTACCCAACCGCGGGGTAAACAGCCGTTCATCCAGCCCGCCCAGATACGGGAAGCCGGGCAGAAAGCCCAGCATATAAATGCGGTAATCCCGCCCGGTGTGCAGGGCGATGACCTCCTGCTCGGTCAGACCCGCGTGCCGGGCCACAAAGGGCAGGTCGGGGCCAAACTTGCCGCCATAGCAGACAGGGATCGTGACAAGCTTGCCGTTCTCGGCGGTGCTGCCCGCATCAGGGACATCGGCCAGCTTTTGCATGGCGGCGGCCACGGCATCATAGTCGGTCACCAATGGGTCGTAGGTGACCATCAGCGAGGCAAAGGCGGGCACGGTCTCGTCCACGCCGGAGATGTTGGCGGACAAAACGCGGGTGTTCAGCGCCGCCACGGCCGCGCCGATCTCCGGCGCAATGCGCTGCGTAAAAACTGCCAGCAGGGCGCTGTCCCCCACCGGGTGTACCGTAAACGACAGCATGGCCGCCGCCCCCTTTCCGCGAAATCAATCAAAGAAATGCTTTGCCAGCACCGGGCCGAACCAGTGATCCGAGTTGTGGGAGAACCGCACCGCGTAGGCCGTGCACTGGCGCATCAAACTGACGATGCCCACATTCATCCGGGTGCTGAAACCGTCGATGCCCGGCAGCAGCGAGCCGGTCATATCGATAAAACCATTGCGCGCAGCCACCCGCATCACTTCGGATTCCATCTCCTCGTGGTGCAGAATCTCCATATCCTTTTTAAGGTACGCCAGCGCCGCCATCAACCCGTAGCATCCCCAGTCAGAGCAGGTGGCCGTGATGATGTTATCGGCTTTGGTGGCGCTTAAAATGCCCCCGCCGCAGCCGCACTGGCACTCGCCTTTGTCGGTAAAGGGCACGTACTTTTTGATATGGTCAGCAATGGTGCCCATGCCGATCTCGTTGCCCAGATCGCCAATGGCAATGTTGGGCACGCCCTGGGTACGCAGCAGATTCCAGAGGGCTTCACTCTTGGCCTGCATCTCGGTCACATCCTTGCCCACGGCATTGTGGTAAACGCCCAAAGTGTTGGCACCGCTGGCTTCCACCGAGACGACCGCCGCAGGTTTACGGGCGGCCAGCTCGGCGGCCTGGGCGGGGGCGGCGGCCTCATCCTTAGTAAAGGCCACCACGCCCATGCTCAGTGGCAATTCCTGCACGGTGTCCAGATCTTCGTAAATATGCAGGCCCACCACGGCGGCGCACTTTTCAATGGCCTGCACACTGTCGCTGGGGCAGACGATGACCGGCTTGGCGTTGAATGCCATGACCAGTGCGCGGGCCAGCAGCATGGCGCTGACTGTGCCGTCCATCTCCGGCACACGGTGTGGCAGCAGAACAAATCCAACCAAAATGTACACCAGGTCGTTTTCTTTTACGCTGTCGTACAACACCTGGGCGGCGTGCATCGTCAGCGGCTCGCCAGTGAAGGCGCGGCTGCCTGCATACAAAATGCGGCAGACACCGTAGCCGCGGGGGTCGAGGTTCATCAGCGCATCGAGGTTTTCGCCTACGTTGCGTTTTTCCAGTTCATCGCGGGTCATGCGGTCCACCCCCTGTTCAATCTACCACGGTGGTTTTCCCGGTGTAGGTAAAGTACTCGCGCAGCACCTCGTCCTGGATGGCCTTGAGCATGGCGGGGTCCTTGCCACCTGCAGGCTGACCATCCACCTCGCAGGCATGCAGGCAGAAGTTGGAGGAGGAGGTCACGATAATTTCATCGGCGTTTTTCAAATCATCCAACGTAAAGCACTTTTCCATGACCGTGATGCCCAGCCGGTAGCAGGCCTGGATCATGTGGGTCTTGGCGATGCCCCGCAGGATGAACTCATCGTTGGGGTGGGAGTAGAAGACACCATCTTTCAGGATAGACACATTGGAGTGAGCGCACTCGGTCACGATATCGCCACGATGGAACACGGTCTCCTGTACGCCGATGCGCTTGGCGTGCTGGGCGGCAACTACGCTGGGCAGCAGGTTCAGCGTTTTGATGTTGCAGTGATAAAAACGGGTGTCTTCGGCGGTGTCCAGCTTGATGGGCACATCGGGATCGTTCAGGTGGTTGGGTCGGATGGACACCCACAGCTTGCCGGGCAGATCCTCGGCGTAGACGTGGTTGCGGGTCTCAACGCCGCGGGTGACCTGCCAGTAGACGAAGTGGGTGGTGCCATCCACCTTGGCCAGCAGGTCGGTCAGCAGCTTGCCCAGTTCCTCTTTCGGCATCGGGATGTGAATATCCAGCGCCTTGGCACTGGTGTAGAAGCGGTCGAGGTGGTCCTGCATCAGGTATACCTTGCCATTGGCACCGACGGTGGCATCATAGACGCCATCGCCAAAGAAATGTACGCGGTCGTTGAACGGAACCATCAATTCTTCCGGCGTGCCGATCTTTCCATCGTAATATGCAAGTGCTTCCATAACTCTTTCCTCCCCTGTTTTATGATAGCGGGCGTTTTCCCAAGTTTTACTGCGGGCGTTTTCCCAAGTTTTACTGCGGGCGTTTTCCCAAGTTTTACTGCGGGCATTTCACCCCAAATTTCAGCTCGATGACTTTTTTGATGACCTCTACGCAGTTGTCCAGCCCAATGGCGGCGCTGTCCAGGCAGAGGTCGTAGTTTTCTACCCGCTTCCACTGGCGGCCGGTGTGATATTTGTAGTAGCTCTCCCGGTAGTGGTCCAGCTTGTCGATGTAGCGGATGGCCTGGCTGTGGCCGATGCCCTGGCGCTTCATCTCCCGGTCGATGCGGTCCTCGTAAGGGGCATCGATGTAGACGGTGAGGACATTGGGCTTATCCTTCAGTACAAAGTCTGCCGCGCGGCCCACACAGATGTAGCTTTCATTGTTCAGCAGTTCCCGCAGGACCTTGGCCTGGTAGTTGAACAGGTTTTGGTCGCTGATGAAGTTGCCGCTCTCCGGTGGGATAAAGCTGCCGTCGTAGACGTGCTGGGATACGCGGTAGAGTAGCGTTTTCCTGGTATTTTCATCGGCGGCGGCAAAGATCTTTTCGTTGATGCCGCTGTCCTCGGCTGCCAGGCGCAGCAGCTTGCGGTCATAGAGATCAATGTCAAAATCCTTCGCCAGCTTTTTGCCGATGTAACTGCCGCCGCCCGACCCGCAGGTGCGGGTGATGGCCACGGCGAAGTAGGGATAATTCGGATACATGGCGTGCCCTCCTTTACTGGCCCAGGTAGGCCTTTTTCACACGGGGATCATTCAGCAGTTGCTGGGCGTCACCTTCGATGGTGATGGTGCCGGTCTCCAACACGTAGGCGCGGTCCGAGATGGCCAGTGCCATTTTAGCGTTCTGCTCCACCAACAGGATCGTGATGCCCTGTTTGTTGACTTCCTTGATGATCTCGAAAATCTCCTTGACAAGCAGCGGGGACAGGCCCATAGACGGCTCATCCATCAGAATCATCTTGGGCTTTCCCATCAGGGCGCGGCCCACGGCCAGCATCTGCTGCTCACCGCCGGAAAGGGTGCCTGCCAGCTGGCGTTTGCGCTCTTTCAAGCGGGGGAACCGCTCGTAGACATCGGCCATCGTTTTGGCCATATCGGCAGGATCCGTGAAAGCTCCCATCTCCAGGTTCTCTTCCACCGTCATCTGGGGGAAGATGTGCCGTCCTTCCGGCACATGCGCCAGCTTTAGCGTAATGATCTTGCTGGGTTCGGTCTTGCGCAGGTCGTGGCCATCAAAGGTGATGGACCCGCTGGCGGCCTTTTCCAGCCCGGTGATGGTGCGCAGCGTGGTGGTTTTGCCCGCGCCGTTGGCACCGATGAGGGAGACGATCTCTCCGTCGTTTACCGTCATGGATACGCCGTTCAGTGCGTGGACGGCACCGTAGTTGACATGCAGGTCTTTGATCTCAAGCATTGGCGGCCTCCTCCGGCTCGTCCTTGCCCAGATAAGCCTCGATGACATGGGGGTCGTTGGCGATCTGCTCCGGTGTGCCGGAGGCGATGGTGGTGCCGAAATCCAGCACTTGGATGCGCTCACAGATCTTCATGACCAGGCTCATATCATGCTCGATCAGCAGGACGGACACTTTAAATTCATTGCGGATGTAGTTGATGATCTCCAGCAGTTCCTCGGTCTCGGTGGGGTTCATGCCCGCCGCCGGTTCATCGAGGAGCAGCAGCTTCATATCGGTGGCCAGCGCACGGGCGATCTCCAGGCGGCGCTGCTCACCATAGGGCAGGTTGTCGGCCTCCAGGTCTTCCTTGCCGGAAAGGTGGACGACTTTGAGCAGTTCTTTGGCCCGCTCGGTGATCTCGGCCTCCTGCCGCCAGTACTTTTTGGTGCGGAAGATGGCATCGGTCAGGCTGTAGGTGGTGTGGGCCTGCATGGCGGTCTTGACATTCTCGATGACCGTCATTTTTTTGAACAGGCGAATGTTCTGGAAGGTGCGGGCAATGCCTGCGTGGACGATTTGGTAGGTCTTTTTGCCGTCCATTCGCTCGCCGCAAAGGTAGAACGAGCCCTCGGTAGGCTTATAGACGCCGGTGATAAGGTTGAACACGGTAGTCTTGCCGGCGCCGTTGGGGCCGATAAGCCCGACCAGCTCGGACTCTCCGATTTCCATATTAAAATCATCCACGGCTTTTAAGCCGCCGAACTGGATGCCCAGGTGTTGCGCTTTCAATACGGGTGCTGCCATAGAGGGTCACGCTCCTTTCGCAGCTTTTTCTTTGGGGTGACGGATACCGTCCAGCAGGCGGTTCAGGCTGAACTCCCACCGGCCAAAGATACCGCCGGGACGGAAGAGCATGACCAGCACCAGCACGATCGAGTAGGCCAGCATGCGGTAGGTGGAGAAATCACGCATCAGCTCCGGCAGACTGGACAGGAACGCCGCGCCGATGATGGAGCCAGTCAGCGAGCCGGTACCGCCGATGATGACCTCGGAGAGCAGCTCTGCCGAATAGTTAAAGTTGAAGTTGGTGGGGATCATGGCGGTCATGTAATGGGCGTAAACGCCACCGCCAATGCCTGCGAAGAAGGCCGAAATGGCGAAGGTAAGAACCTTATAATAGGTGACGTTGATACCGGAGGCCGAGGCCGCGATATAATCCTCGCGGATGGCCTGCACGGTGCGGCCGAAGCGGCTGCGTACAAACAGGAACATGACGGTCACGCAGACGACCATGATCCAGAACGCACGGTCAAAGGTAGAAAGCTTGAGGATGCCGCTCATCGTTTTGCCGCCGCCGGTGATGGAAAAGTTGCAGAAGCAGACGCGGATGATCTCGGCAAAAGCCATTGTGACGATGGCGAGGTAGTCGCCCCGCAGGCGCAGCGCCGGAATGCCGACGGCCACGCCCATGATGCCGGCGGCCAGGCCGCCCGCCAAAATAGCGACCAGCAGCAACGCCAAGTCCGACAGGCCATGCCCGGCCAACGCACCGGAAACGATAGCGGAAACATAGGCCCCCACCGAGACAAAGCCCGCGTGGCCCATCGAGAACTCGCCCATAAAGCCAACCACCAGGTTCAACGACGTGACCATGATAATGGTATAGCAGGCGGTGGTGCAGATGCCCTGGATGTAGGTGGTGCTTTTGCCAAAAACGTTAAAGGTAAATGCCAGCGTGATCAGCGCATACAGCAGCGCGACGCCAACCAAGTTCAGGCCATAGGAGGCCAGCCGTCGTTTCGTCATTTTGTTCACGCTCCCTTACACTTTCTCGCCAACGTTCTTGCCCAGGATGCCGGAAGGTTTGACCAGCAGGATGACGATCAGGGTCCCGTAGGTCACAGCCTCGTACCAACCGGGGGCAAACAGCTTGACAAAAATCTCAATCAGACCAATCAGGATACCGCCCAGCATCGCACCGGGGATGATGCCGATGCCGCCGAGGACGGCTGCAATGAAGGCTTTCATGCCCATCATCGAACCCATATCGTTGGTGACGCGGGGATAGGTGGCGCAGTACATAAGCGCCGCCACCGCTGCCAGACCGGAACCGATGGCAAACGTTGTGGTGATGATCTTGTTGACGTTGATGCCCACGAGAGTGGACGCGTCCTTATCCTGCGGCACAGCGCGCATCGCTTTGCCGAGCTTGGTTTTCTTAACAAAAAGCTGCAAGGCGATCATGATGCCCAGGCCGATGGCGATGGTGAGCAGCACGTTCAACGGCAGCGCCACAGTGCCGACCGTGATGGTGGGTAGGCTGAAGATGGCCTGCACGTTATGGGGCTTGGCGCCGAACAGCACCATGGCCAGGTTTTCCAAAAAGATGCTCATGGCCAGGGCCGTAATCAGGGCGGACATAGGGCCGGCCTTGCGCACCGGGCGGTAAGCCAAAATCTCGACCAGCACGCCGACCACGGCACAGACCGCAATGGCGATGATGACCGCCAGCCAGGCGGGCATACCCGCGTTGACCATAAGCGGGATGGTATAAAACAGTGTGTAGGCACCGATCATGATAAAATCACCATGGGCGAAGTTGATCATGCGGATGATGCCGTAAACCATTGTGTAGCCCAGGGCAATCAGTGCGTAGATTGCGCCCTGGTTCAGACCGTTTATCAAACTTTGAAAAAACAGTGAGAAAGTCATTGTGGTCCATTCCCCTTTTCTAAACACACAGGGGCGGGGGTGGTTTTCCCCCGCCGAGGTGCGATATATTCTCTTTTAGTCTGCCTTGGAAACGACCGCGCCGTCCGAGCCAAGCGTTTCGGTCCACTTGACCGCGCCGTCCACGAAGGTGTTGACGGCAATGCTCTTGATAGCGTCGCCGTTCTCGTCCAGCGTGATGTCGCCGCCGACACCGGTAAAGCTCATGCCGGTCATGCCCTTGACAAGGCTGGCCGTGTCGGTGCCTCCTGCATTCTCGGCGGCCTGCACCAGCATGTACATAGCGTCATAATACAGCGCTGCACAGGCGTTCAGGCTTTCGGTGCCGTACTTTTCCGTGTACTTCTGCACGAAGTTCTGGACAGCCGGGGCTGTATCCTCGCTGGAGTAGTGGTTCGTAAAGTAGCAATCCTCAAACTGTGCGGCAAGACCGGTCGTGTCGGAACCATCCCAGCCGTCACCGCCCATGATGGCACCGGTAAAGCCTGCATTGCGGGCTGCACCAACCAGCAGCGGAACGGTGTCGAGGAAGCAGGGATAATACAAAAGCTCTGCACCACTGGCCACGGCCTGTGCCGCCTGCGAAGAATAATCGGTGTCGGTGGTCATGCACTCACCGGTGTAGGCAACTTCAATGCCGTTTGCCTCGCAGTTTTCAATAAATGCATCCTTCAGGCCGTTGGAGTAGTCATCGTCCTTGGCGTAGATGACTGCCACCTTGGTAAAGCCCTTATCCTTGGCAAACAGCGCCGCCATCTTGCCCTGATACGGGTCGATGAAGCAGTTGCGGAAGATGGTGTCGCCTTTTAAGGTGACATCGGCGTTGGTTGCGCCGGTCGCCAGAAGCAGCATACCGTCCTTGGAGGCCTGCTCTGCCATGGGCAGCGTGACCGAGGAGAAGAAGCTGCCGACGATGGCCTCGGGTGAATCCGCCATGACCTTGTTGTAGGCATTCATCGCCTGCTTGGCGTCCTTGGCATCGTCAGCGACCTTACCGCCGTTGACGATTTCGATCTTATAGCCGGAGTCCCCGCCGTTGATCTCCTCAACGGCCATATCAATGGCGTTCTGTGCGCCCTCACCGTAGATGGCTGAGCCGCCGGTCATGGAGCAGACAACGCCCACACGAATGATGTTATCTTCCTCGCCATCCGCTGCGGCGGTGGTGCTGGCCAAAGCCTCACTGGAAGCAGCCGCCCCACCCTGCTGGGTGCTGGAACCGCAGCCTGCTAACAGGCTGGCCGACATGGCAGCTGCCATAGTAAGTGCAAGAACTCGATTACGCTTTTTCATTGTGTGCCCCTCTCTTTCTGTTCTTTTCCTGTTCTACAGGGAACTCTCCCACCATCCAAAACAAAAGGCGCGCGGCACCGATGTAAAGTGCTGCACGCCTTTGTGCGTAACGGAAAGGGGCCGCTGTACTTTTGCAAGTACGCGACCCCTTTGTCCCGTTCGTGTTCTGTGATGATAGTGCCATTATAGCAGACTATGCAAAAAGTGCAAGGCTTTTTGGGCAATTCTTACGAAAGTTTGGTTTGCGCAGGTGTTTCACTTACAAATACAATGATTTTTATGGGAAGGACAGCCGATTCTTAACTGGGCAGACGTACCCGCCTGTGTGAAGCGTCGGATCTCTTGTTTCCTGCCATTTCCACACTTTTCACACCAAATTTTCAGCTTCTATTCAGCTTCGTGCGGTACAATAGCGGCATAAAGTGAGGTGCTGACGATGCGTGTGCTGATCGTACATTCTTCACAGTTATAAAGCAAGGGGCCGGCATTTGCCCCAGAATTGCAAAGTATTCCGTCTCCTGTTATAATATTTCAAAAAGAGAGGAGGCTGAGCCATGGATCGTATCGCGCAGTATCATCTGCCTGGGTTGTTTGAATTTTACGAGTTGTACCGCGTGTTTCTACCACTGTACTGTACACATCGCGATTGGTTTTACCCCTGGTGCGATATTGCCTCGCTTTACGGTTCGCCGGCCGATTGCCTGTGGGGCGGCGGACGTGTCGGCGGCGGGGATGTCCGCCCACAGGATGCGCTGGCACTGGCACAGGAATACGGCATCTCGGCCAGGTTGACGTTCAGCAATTCTCTACTGCAGCCGGAACATCTGGCCGACCCAACCTGCAATAAACTTTGCCGGTTATTTTCCGCATGCGACACACCACAAAGCGGCGTCATTGTCCACTCGGAACTGCTGCTGGACTATTTAAAACGAACGCACCCCAGTTTCTATTTTGTGTCGTCGACCACCAAGGTGCTTACGGAGTTTTCGCAGTTGGCACAGGAAACCGCGCGGGAGGATTTCCGCTATGTGGTGCCGGATTTTCGCCTGAATAAAGCCTTTGACCGGCTCGCCACCCTGCCCCAAGACCAGCGGGACAAGCTGGAATTTCTCTGCAACGAGTGCTGCTGGGTCGGCTGCCGCGACCGCAAAGTCTGCTACGAAGCCGTCAGCCGCCGCAACTTAGGCTTGGACACCCCTGAACACCGCTGCACTGCCCCCGATGCTGCGCAGGGCTACCGTTTTTCCCGCGCCATGGAAAGCCCAAGTTTTATCAGTATCGAGGACATCCTGACGCGCTATCTTTCCCAGGGCTTCACTAATTTCAAAATCGAAGGCCGCGGCCTGGGCAGCGCCATCGTGCTGGAATTTTTGCTCTACTACCTCACCAAACCCGAATACCAGCTGCGTGTGCGGGAAGAAATCTATCTTGACAGTATGTTGGATTTATTTTGACTTTAGGCAATACCGCACAATTCCCGCCTGACGGCTTAAGCACCGCTCCGGCGGCTGCGGCACGGCATCTGCGTTGCCAAAATGCTCGATAATACACAAAGTATTATCTGCGCTTTTGGCTTAGCATCTGCCGCACCTCGCTCGCCGTATCGGCACTTAGAATTATGCGGTATTGCCTTTACTTCAAATCTGTATCGTATACATAAAAGAGTCTGTTGCACTTGGTTCTTTCCGCTGTGCAACAGCCCTTTCCGGTATGTTGCAATGCAACCGCACAATAACAGTTCATTATTTTAAGAATTGTTTGAAGCAAAGCGGCAGTTTGCTGTTGTTTTTCCCTTATAACGATGGTTTTACACTTTTGCACCTGTTCCACGATTTTTCGCACTTGATTTTCGCAAGTCTGCCAGTCACCAGCATGATCTGCAACGGCGGCAAACAGGGCTGCACGATGAAGGGTTTTGTGGCCGTTGATGCAACTTGGCAGGCTGTAGGTGTGGCAATGCAGGACGTTTTCATATATAATGTACATGGGATCAACGGCACGACGCCGGAGGAAACTATGCGCAACATGGGCCGCATCGCCTCCCCCGGCATGGTAGCACCGAAAATACCATTGTGGACATTCTCAGAGACAAAAAGATGGAGTAAGGAGAAAAAGCCCTATGGATAAGAGCGGAAAGATTTATAAGACTTATGTTCAGACCCTGAAAGAAGAACTTATCCCTGCAATGGGCTGCACCGAGCCCATTGCCATCGCCTACGCTGCGGCCAAGGCCCGCGAGGTGCTGGGCTGTGAGCCGGATCTCGTGAAAATCGGCGTCAGCAACAACATCATCAAAAACGTCAAGAGCGTTGTCGTGCCCAATACGGACGGAATGAAAGGCATCGAGGCTGCCGCCGTGGCAGGCATCCTCGGCGGAAATGCTGCCAAAGAGTTGGAAGTCATCTCGGAGGTCACAGCAAACCAGAAAGCTGCCATGCGGCGTTTCCTGTCCAATGTTCCCATCTCGGTGGAGGCCATCGACAACGGCATTATCTTTGACATTATCATCGCCCTGTACTGCGGCACAGATTCTGCTGTCGTCCGCATCAGCCAGTACCACACCAACATTGTCTACATCAAGAAAAATGATGAGGTTCTGCTGGACAACACGGCTAGGCAGACCTCGGCCGCCTGCAATACGGAGGCGGAAAGCGGCCTGACGGACCGCAGCCTGCTGACGATTGCCAATATCTACGACTTTGCCGAGACCTGCGACCTGGACGATGTGCGCCCGCTGCTGGACACCCAGATTTTGTACAACACCCAGATTTCCGAGGAAGGGCTGCTGGGGGACTACGGCGCGAATGTCGGCTCCACCTACCTGAAATTTTACGGCAACGATGTGCGCAACCGCGCTATTGCCAAGGCTGCAGCGGGTTCCGACGCGCGCATGAGCGGCTGTGAGCTGCCCGTCGTCATCAACTCCGGCAGCGGCAACCAGGGCATTACGGTGTCGGTCCCGGTCATTGAGTACGCCAAGGCGCTGGCCTGCCCCAAGGAGAGGCTGTACCGCGCGCTGGTGCTCTCGAACCTGATCGCCATCCATGAAAAGACGGGTATCGGACGTCTGTCCGCCTACTGCGGTGCGGTCAGCGCCGGATGTGCCGCCGGGTGTGCCATTGCTTACTTACAGGGGGCGGATCTGAAAGCTGTCTCCCACACCCTCGTCAACGCGCTGGCCATCGTGTCCGGTATCATCTGCGACGGTGCCAAGCCCAGCTGCGCGGCCAAGATTGCCTCCAGCGTCGAGGCTGGGATTCTGGGCTACCACATGTACCAGAACGGCCAGCAGTTCCGCGGCGGCGACGGCATCGTCAGCAAGGGCGTGGAGAACACCATCCGCAACATCGGTATGCTGGGCCACGACGGCATGCGGGAGACCGATAAGGAGATCGTCAAGATCATGATGCAGAAGCCGTGAGGTGTCATTATGAAATTTACCAAAATGCATGGTCTGGGCAATGACTATATCTTCGTGGACTGCTTTGCGGATACGGTCACAGACCCCAGCCGCACCGCGCAGCTGTTGAGCCCGGCGCATTTCGGCGTAGGGGCAGATGGCCTGATTTTAATCGAGCCGTCGGCAAAAGCCGACTGCCGTATGCGGATGTTCAACGCCGACGGCACCGAGGGGCGGATGTGCGGCAACGGTATCCGCTGCGTCGGCAAATATATGTATGACCACGGGCGGGCCGTCAAGGCGGAAATTACGGTGGAGACGCTGGACGGTATCAAGACGCTGCAAATCACCCCCGAAAACGACAAGGCCGCCAAAATCCGGGTGGACATGGGCGTGCCGGTGCTGGAATCCCCGCAGCCGGAAAAAATCACAGTAGCCGGGAGCGAGTGGGAATTTTCCGCCGTGGATGTCGGCAGCCCCCACGCCGTGTATCTGGTGCCCAACTGTGAGGAGGTGCCGCTGGAGAAGATTGGCGTCCTGTTCGAGCATGCCGCCCGCTTTCCGAATCGCGTCAACAGCGAATTTGTGCAGATCCTTGACCGTACTCATCTGCGGATGCGTGTCTGGGAGCGCGGCAGCGGAATCACTCTGGCCTGTGGGACCGGAGCCGTGGCAAGCGTTGTTGCCAGCCATGCGCGGGGCCTGACAGACGCTTCTGTGGAAGTGCAGATGGACGGCGGTGCCCTGCGCATTGAGATTGACGACACCACAGGACACACCTTCATGACCGGCCCGGCAGTTGAGGTATTTCAGGGTGAGACCACTCTTGTGGATTGAGAAAGGAGTTTGAACAGGATGCAGATTCGGACTGCTGTTCCCGCAGACTTGCAGGGAATCGTAAATATTGAGGCAGAATAACAATTCGTGTGAAACCGCTTGCCGTAATGCAGGCGGTTTTTTCTGTACAAAAGGGTCACCCGCAGCAAAGGCGTTCTTCTTGTGCAGCATTGCTTTTTTCCAACATCCCCTGTACCTGAGCGATTTTTCTTACTTTGGATGACTGAATCGTATGCTTTTTTGCGCATATGATTTTTTATTCGCTGTAAAATCAGAGAAAAATTTGGGTTTTTTCTATTGACACGAGTAACCATCGTGTGTATGATAGTAACAACGGAGATGACAGGGCAGATTCCACCGAAAGCGGCACGGCCCAGAAACGTCCGGCAACGGCGAGACCTCACCGATGACGGCAGTTTCTGCAAGGCAGATCCTATACGATATCGACAGGGGGCAGAGGCAAGCGATGTATGCAATCAACGCGCAAAATAACGCACGGGCAACAGAATGTTTGACATGCGCCCTGGATGCCGGTGAGCTGCTGCTGGCATACGGTGCCGAGGTCAGCCGGGTGGAGGATACCATCCAACGGCTTGAGCATGTGTGCGGCTTTGACCTGGTGGATGTTTTTACGATTACATCCAGCATTGTGTCAACCGTACGCTTGCCGGACGGCGGGAGCATCACCCAAAGCCGCCGTATCAAGGCACGTGTCACCAATTTAGGCCGGGTAGCCAACATCAACGCCCTCTCCCGCCGGTTCTGCGCCGGGGCTCTTACGCTGGCTGAATTCCGCACAGCCTTGCAGGCCATCCGGGACGAGCGCCCGACTCCTGCCTGGCAAGAGCTTTTGCTCTACATGGTCATCTCGTTTTCGCTGTCCATCTTTTTCGGCGGCAATCTGGCCGATGGCATCGCGGCGTCCCTTTCCGGCATGGTGCTGTTTGCCATGATACGCATGAGCACCACCTTGCAGATGAACAGTCTGCTGCAGACCGCTATCTGCAGTGCGGTCACAGCGCTGGCGGTGCTGCTGTTGGTGAGGGCCGGCATCGGCGTCCACCCGGACAAGATCATGATCGGCAACATTATGCTGGTCATTCCCGGCATCCAGCTGACCACCTCGCTGCGGGATATGATCAATGGTGATACCATCAGCGGTCTTTTGAACCTGAGCGAGGCCGTTCTGAAAGCGATCTCGGTAGCACTGGGCTTTTCCCTTGTGCTGCTGGCGGGAGGTGTGTAAGGTTGCAGGCAGAAATTATCCAAACCGCCATGGGCGTAGTCGGGTCCCTCGGGTTCGCCCTGCTGTTTGGGATACGCGGCACAAAGCCGCTGGGCTGCATCGCCCTGGGCAGCGGCATCGGCTGGGTGGTTTATCTGGTCAGCGTGGCAGGCGGACACGGAAAAGCCTTTGGCATGCTGGCTTCCAGTTTGGTCATTGCTATTTGCAGCGAAGCCACGGCCCGCCTTATCAAAACGCCGGTCATTCTGCTGTTGGTTCCGATGCTGATTCCGGAAATTCCCGGTGGTGACCTGTATTATACGATGTACAGCTTAATCGAGGGCGACTCCGCCAAATTTGCATCCCTGCTCCAGCTGGTGCTGGCCGAAGCCGGTGCCATTGCGCTGGGCATTATCCTGGCCTCCTACGCGGCAGGCCTCATCAACAATATCTACCGGCATGTGCGCCCCTGTGCGCACAGCCCCCACAAGTAAGGAAAAGAGTATGGGCAAGAACGCAACCCGAAATGACGTAGCCAAGCTGGCGGGGGTCTCCCCTGCTGTGGTATCCTACGTCATCAATAAGACCAAGTTCGTCAGCGAGGAAAAGACCCAGGCTGTGCTGGACGCCATCAAGGAATTGAACTATCAGCCCAACCTGTATGCCCGCAGCCTGAAAACCAACCGCTCGATGCAGATCGCGTTTGTGTGCGACAACCTGCGCAACGACTGGCTGGAGATTGCCGAGAAAAAGCTGGACAAGTTGGGATACAATGTTTCCCACTGCTACAGCCGTGACGGCGACGATTTTATCCAATCGCTGATTTCCGGCCGGTATGATGCCGTGTTCATGCTGTCCAACCGCTACAAAGCCGTGCAGCTGAACCGCATTGCCGAGGCTGGCATCCCGGTGGTGCTGTACAAAACACGGGAATACAGTCATCTGGAGCCAAATATCGTTGCGGTAGCGCCCAACCTGTACAGCGGCGTGGAAAAGACTGTCAACTATCTGGTGTTCCGCGGGCATCGGCGCATTTTGTTTGTGCCGCCGCTGCGCTACAATATGTATATCACCCGCGGCTACCGTGAGCGCGGCTACCGCGATGCGCTGGAAGTCAACGGCATCCCCTATGATGAGCGCTATGTCTGCACCAATGCGGACACGATGGAGGGTGTGCTGTCCCATGTGTTTGACATGGTTTTCAGCAAAAGCAAGGACGAGCGCGCCACTGCCATTATTGCGGGCAATGATTTCATCGCTGCATCCATCATGCAGTACGTGAAAAAGCTGGGCATGAAGATCCCCGATGATCTGGCTGTAGTAGGCACCGACAATACCTATATTGCCGAGATGGTCTCCCCCACACTGACCAGCATTGATTTTTCCAAGGAAGATTTCTCCCAAAAGCTGGTAGATACCCTGATGGCCCTGCTGCGGGGCGAGAAAGCGCAGGACCAGTTTCTGCCGGTCTCCCTCTGCGTGCGCGAGAGCGCCTGATGCCAGCCTTTATTATCGCCAATACCCTTTATTCTCCTTCTCACATAGAATTACGGCAGGCAGCGGCCTTGTGGACCTCAGGACAGTCCACGGGGCCGCTGCCTGTTTCTTCATACGGAAAAGCGCCCTGGCTTGACACGTGTAACCGCAATGCAGGCCGGTTTTAGCTACAACTTGCACAAATAACGACCTGCAAAGTTGTAAGAACAGCTGAAAGCACGCGAAATGGCAAAAAAATCGCAAAAAAGTATTTACACGCGTAACCGCATGTGCTATCATACAGACAACAAAAACACAGACACCCCACCAGATAACAAAAAAGGAGGTACAGATTTTAAAGAATTGTTTAAACGCCACCCCGAAAAAGTAAGAAAAGCTTTTTCCGAATAAAAGTTACACGAGACACTACAAAACACATGAAATAGACTGAATGAGGAAACAGTCCACGCTTGAAAGGAGCACAACACCATGGCTAAGAAAATTTACGAAGCTTGCCGCCGTCTTCTCACCACCTGTGCTAACTGCCAGCCCAATGAGAACATCTTGATCGTTACCGATACCGACAGCCTGGAGATCGGCATGGCCCTGTGGGATGCCGCCGAGGAGTTCCCCAAAAAGACGATGGTCATGATGGAACCCCGCAAGATGCACGGTGAAGAGCCCACCCCGCTGGTAGCCGCCGCTATGCTGAAAGCCGATGTCATCTTTCGCGCCACCAAGTTTAGCCTGTCCCACAGCCACGCACGCCGCGATGCATGCGCTGCCGGTGCACGCGATCTGAACTGCTGTGATTACAGCATTGAGATGCTGGAGCACGGCGGCCTGTACACCGACTTTGAGGCTGACCGCAAATACGTTGACCAGCTGTTGAAGTCCATGGCTGACGGCGACCAGGTCCATATCACCTCCGAGGCCGGCACTGACTACTACGCCAGTATCAAGGGCCACAAACTCTTCCCGCAGTACGGCATGGTCCGCAACCCCGGCGAGACCTGCTCTCCCCCGGACATTGAGATGGCCTCCGGCGCAATGCCCGGCACCGCCCACGGCAAAATCGTCGTTGACGGCAGCATCACCCACCCGGCTATGGGTGTTCTGAAAGAGCCCATCACCATCTACGTCGAGAACAGCTTTGTCACCAAGATCGAGGGCGGCGAAGAAGCCAAGCGCTTTGCTGAGGAGCTGGCCAAGGTCGGTGACCCCCGCATGTACCGCATCGGCGAGATCGGCATCGGCCTGAACCCGGATGCTTCCCTGTGCGGCCGTATGCTGGAAGATGAAGGTTGCAGCGGCTACGTACACTGCGCCCTGGGCAACAACGAGACCGACAATCAGGATTTCATCCTGCACATTGATATGATGTTCAAGGATCCCACCATCGAGCTGGATGGCAAGGTGATCTTCGACCACGGCGAAGTCGTTTTTGACTGATCCGCCCCGAACTACAACGAAATGAGGCAAAAAACATGAGCGAAATTAACGATATCATCAAGAACGGCCAGCTGATGCCGGCCGACCTGACCGCCCAGATCCGCGATAAATACTACCACGTGGACGTGGACCCCTTCACCAAGAGCAAGCGCCTGTTCTTTGATAACTCCGGCGGTTCCTTCCGCCTGAAGGACGCCAGCGAAGCTTTCCGCAATGTGGACGACCTGCCCAACTGCGGCGGCCACGGCGGTGCCGCTTCTGATTATCTGGACAGCCTGCGCACCCAGGCCTGCAAGGATATCTCCACGATGTTCAACGCCGAGGGCGGCTGCATCGCCACTTCGATGACCGCTTCCATCATCGTTTTCGATGTTTCCGAGGCCATCATCGCCAACGTGCCCGGCACCAACGTCGTCACCACCGAGCTGGAGCATCCCTCCGCTTTCGATGGCTGCGCCGTCCCCGCTGAGAAGTACGGTAAGGAACTGCGTGTTGCCAAGACCAACCCCCGCACCGGCACCATCGACCCGATGGATGTCGTCAAGCTGGTCGACAAGGACACCTGCCTGTTGAGCGTCATCATGACCTCCAACATCACCGGCGCCGTCCTGGATATCGAGACCATCGCCCGTGAAGCCCGTAAGATCAAGCCTGATCTGTTCATCATCTGCGATTCCGTCCAGCACACTCCCCACGGTCTGACCGATATGAAAGCCTGGGGCCTGGATTGCGTCAACTTCGCTCCCTACAAGTTCGGCGGTGCCCGCGGCTTGGGCGTTGGCTGGCTGAGCGACCGCGTTATGAACCTGCCCCACCGCAAGCTCATCCGCGAGAAGCAGAGCAACTGGGAAATGGGCGGCTGCGCCCCCGGTATGTACGCCATGCTGAGCGCCATCTTCAACTACGTCTGCTGGATCGGCGAGCACTTCACCGACTCCCAGGACCGCCGCACCCTCTATGTTGAGGGCATGAACCGCATCATGCTGCACGAGCGTGCCCTGCTGTACCGCCTGCTGCACGGCTCTGATGAGGTCAAGGGCCTGCTGGACCTCGAGGGCGTCAACGTCGCTGTTGAAATGCCCGACCTGACCCAGCGCGATCTGATCGTTCCCATTGTCTTTGACAAGCTCACCTGCGAGCAGGCATCCCGCGCTTATGAGAAAGCCGGTGTGGTCGTCCACGAGCGTACCGACGCCAGCCTCTACTCTGCACGTCAGGTCAACTCCATCAACCAGCACGGCATCGTTCGTATCTCCCCGCTGCACTGCCACACCTACGAGGACATCGACGAGTTCCTGAAGATCACTGCCGAGATCGCAAAATAACAGCTTGCGGTAACAACCCACGAGCAAACCCTTATCATTCGGAGGGGGCGTGCATGCAAGCATGCCCCCTCTTTTCTCTACAATGAAAGGATAGACTAACTATGAAAAAGACAATGGCTTGGATCATGGCCGCGGCCATGTGCCTTACCGCAACTGCCTGCGGCAGCACGGCTTCCTCCACTGCTTCTACTGCCGGTTCCACTGCTGCCGGTACTGTTGAATCTTCCAGCGTCGAAGGCGCTTTCAACCTGGGCCTGATCTGCCCGCTGTCCGGCTCCTCTGCCGTGTCCGGCCAGATCATGCAGAACGCTACCAAGATGGCCGTTGACGAGATCAACGCCGCTGGCGGCATCAATGGCACCATCCCCATCAACCTCGTTTCCGTCGATGATGAAGGTGTGCCTGCCACCTCCGTGACCGCCATGCAGAAGCTGGTGGAGCAGGACAAGGTCAACGCCGTTATCGGCGCGCAGGCTTCTTCCTGCACCCTGGCCAACATGGAGATCACCAAGGCCGCCAAGATTCCCCAGATCACCCCTGCTTCCTCCAACGTTGCTGTCACCCAGAGCGGCAACGACTACATCTACCAGCTGACCGCCACCGATGAGCTGCATATGCGCAACGTCATGGGCTACATGGTCGATGAAAACAACGCCAAGACTTTCGCCATCCTGTACGAGTCCTCCGACTTCGGCACCGGTGGTTTCAAGATTGCCAGCACCGTCTGCGATGACTTCGGCCTGGAAATGGTAGACAGCGAAGTCTACAACTCCGGCGACACCGACTTCTCCGTGCCCCTGGGCAAGATCAAGCAGGCCAATCCTGACTTTGTTATCTTCTGGGGCTATCACACCGAGGTTGCTATGATCTGCCGCCAGATGCAGCAGTACGGCATCGACCTGCCCTGCATCGGCCAGGGCTACAACTCTCCCGAGCTGACCAACCTGGGCGGTGACGCTGTCAACGGCGTGATGATCTCCACCGCGTTTGATGCTGCCAACCCCGATGAAAAGGTCCAGGAATTCGACAAGAAGTACAACGAGCTGTACGGCGGCGGCTACGACCAGAACGCCCCGCAGTCTTACGATGCTGTGTACATCATCAAGGATGCTGTCGAGCGCTGCATTGCTGACGGCAAGGACTACACCGACGGCGAGACCCTGAACAGCTACATCGGCAATACCCAGTGGCAGGGTGCCACCGGCCTGACCACCTTTGATGAGAACGGCCGTATGGACAAGGACCTGCTGGTCATCGCCATCGAGAACGGCGAGCATGTCATTGTGAAGAATTACAACTAATTTGGTAGAGCAGATTTTATAAGAGAAGCGCTGGCGGGCGCCAGCCGCCCAAACCAGCGCTTCTCTTTTTCTTATTAAAAACGGAGGTAGCACAAGATGCTGTTTCAACAGATATTGAATGGTCTGACAAACGGCAGCCTGTATGCGCTGATGGCAGTCGGTGTTACGATGGTGTACAAATCCCTCGGCATGCTGAACTTTGCCCACGGCGACATTATGATGGTCGGCACGTTTATCACCCTTACTTTTATTACCAAACTGGGTCTCCCCTTTTATGTATCGGTGCCTCTGGGCATCATCTGCGCCGCAGGTCTCGGCTTCTTGCTGGAGCGCGTGATCCTGCGCAAGGTCAAATTTTCTTCGTTCGTCAACCTGCTGATCGCAACGGTCGGCGTTTCCTACGTGCTGCGCAATGCGTCCATGGTCATCTGGGGCACCAACCCGCAGCTGTTCCCCAGCATGTTCCCCTCGGAACTGATCGAAATTGGCGAGTTCCGCATCACCCCGCAGTCTATCGGCATTATCATCATCTCGCTGGCTATCATCACCGGCCTGCATTTCTTCTTTACCAAAGTCAAGATCGGCAAGTGCATGCAGCTTGCCAACTCTGACCCTGAGGGCGCTGCCATGATGGGTGTCAACGTCACCTACATGCGCTTCCTCACTTTTGGTATCAGCGCGGCACTGGCCTGCATTGCCGGTGTCATGATTGCCCCGCTGACCTACGCCCGTGTTGACATGAGCGCCACCATCGGTATGAAAGCCTTCGCCGCTGCTATCCTTGGCGGTATCGGCAACCTGTGGGGTGCCTTGCTGGGCGGCATCATCCTGGGCATCGTCGAAGCCGTTGGCTCGGCCTACATCTCCACTGCCTACCGTGATGCATTCTCGTTCATCATCCTGTTCATCGTCCTGTTTGTCAAGCCCACCGGCCTGCTGAACAAGAAGATCGAAAACAAACTGTAAGGAGGGCTTTATCATGACGAGAACCAAGAAAAGCGCTGCTCTCCTGAAAATTCTGGTGATCGCAGCGATTTTGATCCTGCTGCCGATCGTCACCCCAAACATGTATATCATGCAGATCATTAACATGATCGGTATCTATATCATCCTGGGCATTGGCATCAACGTGCTGACTGGCTACACCGGCCAGCTGTCCCTGGGCCAGGCCGCATTCTTCGGCATCGGCGCTTACACCGCCGCGTTGATGAACACCCGCGCCGGGCTGCAGTTTATCCCCTGCCTGCTGGGTTCTGTGGTCGTTACCGCGTTCTTCGGCGTGGTTCTGGCCATCCCCGCTCTGAAAGTCAAAGGTTCCTACCTGGCCCTGCTGACCATGGGCTTCGGCGAAGTGGTCCGCATTGTAATGATCAACTGGACCCCCGTCACCAACGGCACCGCCGGTGTGCTGGGTATCCAGAGCCCCGTCATCTTCGGCTTTTCCTTTGACACACTGAAGAAATACTACTTCCTCATCCTCCTGTTTGTGCTGCTGGGTCTGGCCTATGAGAGCATCATCATCCGCACCCGCACCGGCCGCGCTTTTATCGCCATCCGCGAAGATAACGAAGCGGCCGAGCTGACCGGCATCGACGTCACTGCTTACAAAATCAAGGCGTTCGTTCTTAGCGCTGTCTACTGCGGCGTCGCCGGCTGCCTGTACGCCATGATGATCAAGTACGTCAGCCCCGATACCTTCGTATCCAACACTTCCAGCGTTATCCTGTGGACTGCCATCGTCGGCGGCTTCGGCACCGTTATCGGCCCCGTCCTCGGTGGTATCATCATGCAGGTCCTGCCCGAAGCGCTGCGCTTCCTGGGTGACTGGCGTCTGGTCGTCTACGGTGTGATTTTGCTGGTCGTCATTCTGCGCTTCCCCGGCGGCCTGTATCCCTACATCAAGCGTTTTATCGTCAGCCATAGTAAAAAACAGCCTCAAGCGGCGGAACAGAAAGAGGGGTGAGCAGAATGGCGATCCTGGAACTGAAAGACGTAACCAAAAAGTTCGGCGGCCTGACGGCTGTTGACGGCGTGAACCTGAAAGTGGAGGAAAACCAGATCTGCGCCCTGATCGGCCCCAACGGTGCCGGTAAAACCACTGTGTTCAACATGATCACCGGTGCATATCAGGTCACCAGCGGCGATGTGATCTTTAACGGCGAAAGTATCTGCGGTAAAAAACCGCACCAAATCGTGGAAAAGGGAATTGCCCGTACTTTCCAGAATATCCGCCTGTTCAAGTCTGCCACAGTGCTGGAAAACGTCATGACCGGCTTCCACTGCAAGACCAAGACCGGCATGTTCAACGTTATCTTCAACTACCGCAAGTGTATGCAGGAAGAAGCCGAGTGCCGCGAAAAGGCGCTGGAGATTCTGCGCTTCCTGGGGCTTGAGGACGTCAAGGACCTCGAAGCCCGCAACATCCCTTACGGTCACCAGCGTCTGCTGGAGATCGGCCGCGCGCTGGCTACCTCGCCCAAGCTGCTGCTGCTGGACGAGCCTGCCGCCGGCATGAACTCGCAGGAGAAGAAAGAACTGGTCAACACCATCCGTAAAATCCGTGACACCTATCATCTGGCCGTCCTGCTGGTCGAGCATGATATGGAATTGGTCATGGGCATCTCTGAAAACATTACGGTCATCAACTTCGGCCGCCCCATTGCCTGCGGCACGGCCGAGGAGATCCAGAGCAACAACGATGTTATTGAAGCCTACTTGGGAAGGAGCGACGATGAATAATGGCTGAGAATATCATGAAGATCACCAACCTGTCTTCTTCCTACGGCAACATCAAAGCCCTGAAAAGCATCGATATTGAAATCAATAAAGGCGAGATTGTCTCGCTGCTGGGTGCCAACGGCGCCGGCAAGTCCACCCTGATGAAATCCATCCTGGGCATGGTCCATATCGATGAGGGCAGCATCCTGTACAAAGGCCAGGAACTGGTTGGCAAAAAGAGCCACGAGATCGTACCCATGGGCATTTCTCTGGTGCCCGAGGGCCGCAAGATCTTTATTGAACTGTCGGTCGAAAAGAACCTGGAGATTGGCACCTTCTTCCGCAAACGTCCCCCGGAGCGTGATAAGGAACTGCTGGACATGGTCTACAAGGTGTTTCCCCGTCTGTACGAGCGTCGCAACCAGCTGGGCGGCACCCTCTCCGGCGGCGAACAGCAGATGCTGGCCGTGGGCCGTGCCATCATGTCCGACCCCGAACTGCTGATGCTGGATGAACCCTCCATGGGCCTGGCCCCGCTGGTCATCGCCGAGGTATTCCAGGTCATCAAGAAAGTCAACGAGATGGGCATTACCGTCCTGCTGGTCGAGCAGAACGCCAAGCAGGCCTTGAAGATCAGTGACCGCGCTTACCTGATGAACACCGGCAAGATCGTCGTGGCCGGTACCGGCGACGACTTCCTGAAGGGCGACGTGCTGACCAGCGTTTACCTGGGCGGCAAAAAGGAGTGACCCGCTATGAAACTGGAAAATATCAAACTGAACCTGGACACCGAACTGGTGTTGAACGTAGGCGACCCCATTGGCAAGACCAATGCGCCCCGCTGCTACAATAAGCTGTTTGAGCGGTTGCATATGAACGCCATCATGCTGCCCTGCGAGATCAAGAAGGGCGAGCTGCCCAAGCTGTTGGATGCCTGCCGCCTGATGGGTATTCACTACCTCTGCCCCACAATGCCCCATAAGAGCGACTTCGTGGATCTGCTGGACGATGTGGACGAGACTTCCAAGCTGTTCCACTCGGTCAACGCCATCCGTCTGGATGAAAACGGCAGCCACGGTTCCGGCATGGACGGCAAGGGCGCTGTCAAGGCCATGGAGGAGGGCGGTGCCAAGCTGAACGGCATCAACGCCCTGCTCTACGGTGCAGGCGGTATCAGCGGCGTGACTGCTTTTGAACTGGCCCAGAGCGGCGTGAAGAAGCTGTATATTGCTAACCGCACTCCCGAAAAGGCGGAGAAGATTGCCCGCCTGGTCAACGAGCACACCGCTGCCACGGCAGAGGTCATTGGCACCGATGCAGCTGCACTGGACAAGGCTGCTGAAAGCTGCGAACTGTTCGCCAACCTGACCCCGCTGGGCATGAAGGGCTTTGACAAAAAGCACGATTACCTGGGCTTTATTGACCGCATGCCCAAGACGGCCACCGTCTTTGACTGCGTTATCAACCCGCCCCTGTCCGAGACCATCACCGCCGCCCGCACCGCTGGCCTGAACACCGTGCCCGGCATGCGGATGCTGGTGGCCCAGATGGATGTGATCTTCAAGTTCCTGTTCAACCAGACCGTCACCGGTGCGGACAAGCAGGCCTGCATTGAAGAGCTGTGCAACTACCTGGGTGTGCCCTCGAACTTTTGATTGCTGATTCAGGAGGTTTATACGCTATGACTCTGGAAAACATCTCCAACATCGACGGGCTGTTCGCCGTCATCAATCAGTGCACCGGCAACGTGGAACTGATCTCTGACGAGGGCGACTGCATCAACCTGAAGTCCCGCCTGGCCCAGTACATGACCGTGGCCGGTGCTTTCTCCGATGGTTACATCCGCAGCCTACGCCTGCGCGTTGAGAAAGACGAGGACAAGGTCCGCATCTTTGACTTCATTCTCAGCGGTGAGGCCGAGAAGTAATTTTCGCCATTCTCTCCATACGTTCTATATTGCAAAGGCCGCCGCGTCCTGCTCCCCCAGCAGGCTGCGGCGGTCTTTGTTTTTTCTCGTAAAAAATGTATAGGGGCATAATTTGGTTTTTAAAAGTATATCACAGCGGATTTCTGCGTTTTCCGTTTCTTGTATGTCCAAATCGTTATTCTTTTAAATTTGCCTTTTGCGCCTGCGGGGGTGTATACTGGGGTTGGGAGAACCACAGGGGGGGTGTTGGGATGATTTTGCAGACAGGGTTTCGCACGGATATCCCGGCATTTTACAGTGAGTGGTTTGCCAACCGGCTGCGGGCCGGGTATGTGCTGGTACGCAACCCCTACAACCCCCAGGCTGTGACGCGGTACGAGCTGAACCCGGACATGGTGGATTTGATCGGCTTCTGCACCAAAAATCCCGCGCCGATGCTGCCGAAGATGGATCTGCTGCGTTCCTATGGGCAGTACTGGTTCGTCACCATCACACCCTATGGGCCTGAGATTGAGCCGCATGTGCCGCCGAAAGAGACCGTACTGTGTGATTTTGTTGCCTTATCCGAGATTGTCGGCCCGGACAGCATCGGCTGGCGGTATGACCCGATTTTTCTTTCCGACACCTATACGGTTGAACGCCACATTCAGGAGTTCACCCGCATGGCAGCGGTTCTGGCCGGGCACACCCACACCTGCGTTATCAGCTTTATTGATCTGTACGAGAAAGTGCGGCGCAATTTTCCGCAGGTGCAGGGTGTCTCCCGTGCCGACCGGCTCACGCTGGGCAAGGCTTTTGTGGAGATTGGGCGGCAGTACGGCCTTACGATACGTCCCTGTGCCGAGGGAGACGAACTGGCCCCTTATGGCGCGGATTGCGGCGGCTGCATGACCCAGCAGATTTTTGAAACCGCACTGCATCGTCGCCTGCACCTGCCGCCGGGTAAAAACTCCCGCAAAGAGTGCGCCTGCTTTATGACCGCCGACATCGGCGCATACAACACCTGTGGCCACCTGTGCCGCTACTGCTACGCCAACTACAGCAAGGAGCTGGTGGCGCAGAATATGCGGCAGCATGACCCGCAGTCCCCTTTTTTAATAGGGCACAGCCTGCCGGGCGATGTCATCCACCAGGCGCAGCAGGAAAGCTGGGTGGAGAATCAGCTTTCGCTGTTTGATCTTTTATAAAACCGGAGTGAAGAACAGGTTTCTGCATACACAGCGGGCTTAGCCCATAGAGGGCTGGAAATTTTGCGGCAAAAAGTATATACTTATGGTATGGAATGTCCGCAAAAATGTAAGGGGGAATTCTACCATGGATTTTGCACAGGTGATCAAAGACCGCTATTCCTGCAAGAAGTACGATGGCAAGCCTGTCACAGCAGAGCAACTGAGCAGCATTCTGGAGGCTGGCCGCCTGGCCCCCACCGCCAAGAACCTGCAGGAGCAGCATATTTATGTTGTCCAGTCCGCCGAGGGGCTGGCCAAAATTGACAAGCTCACTCCCTGCCGCTATGGCGCGCCCACAGTGCTGGTAGTGGCCTTTAACAAGGACAGCGTGTTCACCTACCCCGGCGGCAAGCACAGTTCCGGCGCTGAGGATGCCGCCATCGTGGCTACCCACCTGATGCTGGCCGCCACCAATGCCGCGGTAGATAGCTGCTGGATCAACTTCTTCAACCCCGAAGCTGCCGCCAAAGCGCTGGGCCTGCCGGAGAATGAGGAAGTACTGATGCTGCTGGACTTGGGTCATGCTGCTGAGGATGGCAAGCCCCTGCCGAACCACAGTTCCCGCAAAGCGCTCACTGAGACCGTAAGTTACCTTTGATAGAAAGCGCCCATGAAACAGAAAAAGCCAAGGATTTTCCCCATCCTCTAGTAAAATGACTTTCCTACGCCACACATTCAGCTTTTGCCGCATCAGCATCTTTTTGCGCAAAGCGCGCCGAATCACAGAGCGCTTTGCCTTTTTAAAGTGTATTTTCTATTATAGCACGGCTGCATGCTGTGTAAAAGCAGGGCAACAGTTCTGTTTTGTTGATTTTTAATGGGGCTGCGGCTCTTTTTTGTATCACTCTTGTAGCAAAACAGCGATATTTCTATCAAGTAGCTTATGAATTTTTAAAACTCGACAAAAAGCGCTTGCCCTTTTGCGGCGCATATTGTATATTAAATTTCAAATAACAGTGTTTCTTGCACACATTTTATTTTGCTGTGTAACCCTGTTTGCTGTAAGAGCCTTTTTCACAGATTTTCCGACATCTTACAATTTGTTGCTTCCCCCCTTCATTGGGATAGTATAAAAATTTTATTGTTTGGAGGAGTATCTATGTTAATTGTTGTGTTGGTTGTTCTCTGTGTCGCGTCTCTAGCTGCCGCCGAGCTGCAGACCATGCGCCTGCGCACCTTGCAGCAAAAGATGGACGCGCTCCGCCAAAATGTGGAGCATGAGGTTCGCAAGCAGGAGGCACTGTGGCACGACATGGTCCACGACCTGCGCAATCCGGTCGCCTGCATGTATTCGCTGGCCCAGCTCATCCAGGAAAACCGCAACGGCGACCCGGAGCAGCTGAACCACTTTCTGGACGAGATGCACAAATCGTCCTCGAAAGTATTGCAGGTCTTGGCCGACCAGGTACCGCCACCGCCGGATATGAGGGTTGTGTTTGGTGATGCCCCTGCGCCATCGGAGACTGGCGATACGATTGAGCAGAAAAAGTAATAACATACATAAATAATATAAACCCGCCTCTGTCCTGGCCTACCAAAGCCAAACGGGGCGGGTTTATGTTATTGTTGGATCGTAGAGAGATCGTGCGGTTCAAAGTTTTATTTGGGCAGTTGAATCTCCGGCATCAACTCGTCGGAGACGACTTGCAGCATTTCTTCCAGTTTAGCCAGGTCATCGGGGCTGAAGCGCTGTTTAGCGCGCTCCATGACCAGGTGCAGGTAGGAATAGCTGATGTTGTAGTAATCAATGTACTTTTGGGTTGGGCGCAGACGGTATTCGCGTTTGTCGGTAGTAGACCGGATGCGCTCGACATAGCCTTTTTTAACCAGCGAGTTGATCTTATAGGCAGCGTTGGGGGTGGAAAGGTTCATCATGTGGCTGAACTGCGCGATCGTAGGTTCGCCCAATGCCATGATAACTTCCATGCAGAAAGATTCTACAGTCGTCAGCGTAGCTTCGCGGTCCTCGAATCGGCTGAAGATCTGCTTATAGAAATGCAGCTTGAATTTGGTATATACCTGTCCGAATGTCTGGTCCAGCATGGCGAGAATCCCCCTGTAGGTTAATGGCTTTATTATAGCACAATCCACCATGCAAAACCAGCCCTCAGGCATCCGCGAGAACAAACGTTAGTTCGGCGTTGGCCGCGCGCACGCCGTCCACCCAGGCGGTAGCCTTACCGATGCCTACCGGACCATGCTGTTCTACCAGTTCACATTCCAAAGTCAGTACATCGCCGGGCACGACCTGACGGCGGAAGCGGGCGTTTTTCACACCGCCGAACAAGGCGAGCTTTCCACGGTTTTCCGACAGGCTTAATGCGGCCACCGCGCCGGTTTGGGCAAGCGCCTCTAGAATCAGCACGCCGGGCATGACCGGGTGGCCGGGAAAATGCCCCTGAAAAAACGGTTCTGTGCGGGTCACGCATTTGACGCCCCGCGCCCATTGGCCGGGGGTGTAGTCCAAGATTTTATCCACCAAAGCAAACGGGTAACGGTGCGGCAGAATTTTTTCGATCTCAGCCGCCGTCAGGGTCCGGGGCGGTTCATTGGGTGTATAGTTCATCCTTATTCCTCCCAGCGTTTGAACACCACACAGGCGTTGTGACCGCCAAAGCCCAGGCTGTCGCTCATAGCGTACTCCACCTGCGCTGCGCGGCCCTGGTTGGGGATATAATCAAGATCCAGCTCGGGGTCAGGCTCTTGTAAATTGATGGTAGCGGGCAAAAAGGCGTCGTGCAGGGCCAGCGCGGTAAATACGCCCTCTACTCCGCCGGCACCGCCCAGCAGATGGCCGGTCATCGACTTGGTAGAAGACACGGCCAGTTTGTACGCGTGGCCGCCGAACACCGTTTTGATGGCGGCCGTCTCACAGCTGTCGTTCAGGTGAGTGGATGTTCCGTGGGCGTTGATGTAGCCGATCTGTTCAGGCGCCACCCCGCCATCGGCCAGCGCCAGCCGCATGCAGGCCGCACCACCTGCGCCGCCTGGTGCCGGGGCGGTAAAGTGATAGGCATCACAGTTAGCGCCATAGCCAACGACCTCGGCATAAATTTTGGCACCGCGTGCCCGGGCAGCTTCCAACTCTTCCAGCAGCAGTACACCGCTGCCCTCGCCCATCACAAAACCGCTGCGGCGGGCATCAAAAGGAATCGAGGCCCGAGCCGGGTCATCCGCCGTGCAAAGGGCTTTCATGCTGGCAAAGCCGCCCACACCCAGCAGACTGATGCAGCTTTCGCTGCCGCCGCAGAGCATGCGGTCCTCGTACCCATCGCGGATACGATGGAACGCATCGCCGATTGCATTCGTGCCGCCTGCGCAGGCGGTGGTGGGGCAGCTGCACATGCCCTGCAAGCCAAAACGGATGGCAATCTGTCCCGCCGCCATATTGCCGATGGACATGGGGACAAAATAGGGGCTGACTTTTTCAAAACCACGCTGCTGGCCGCGGGTATGTTCTTCCTCGATCGTGGGCAGGCCGCCGATGCCGCTGGAAAGAATAACCCCGAATCGTGTGCGGTCGATTTCTTCCAGCGTAAGGCCGCTGTCGCCAATCGCTTCCTCGGCGGCGGCTACGGCGAACTGGGTAAAGCGTGCCATTTTGCGGGCTTCGCGCTTGTCAATGCGTTCGGCAGGATCAAAGTTCTTGACTTCTGCGGCCAGTTTTACTTTAAAATCGGCCGTGTCAAAAGCGGTAATTGGCTCAACGGCACAGCGGCCATCTTTAATAGCGGCCCAGCTTTCTGCCACCGTATTGCCGGTAGGGTTTACCGTGCCAAGGCCGGTGATAACGACCCGGCGTTTCTTTTCTGTTTTCATAGCACACCTCACATTCCCATTCCACCGTCAACGCAAAGGACCTGGCCGGTAATGTAACCGGCTTGCTCCCCTGCCAGAAAAGCCACCGCTGCCGCAACATCCTCGGCATGGCCGATTTTACCTGCCGGGATGGATGCCGCGGCAGCCGCGCGGGCAGCTTCCGGCATGGCGGCGGTCATATCCGTTGCTATAAAGCCGGGTGCTACCGCATTGGCAGTGATATTGCGGGCGGCATACTCTTTGGCAACGCTTTTCGTCAGGCCGATCAGCCCCGCCTTGCTGGCCGCGTAGTTGGCCTGGCCCGCGTTGCCGTGCAGCCCGACCACACTGCTGACGCTTACGATGCGCCCATACCGCTGGTGCATCATAAAGCGGGTGGCCGCCTTAGTGCAGAAAAATGCCCCTTTCAGGTTGGCGGCAAGCACGTTGTCAAAATCAGCTTCGGTCATGCGCAGCAGCAATTTGTCGGCGGTAATGCCCGCGTTGTTGACAAGCACGTCGATCCGTCCAAAAGCGGCAACGGTATCTTCCACCAGTTTCTGGCAGGCTTCGGGGCTGCGTACATCCGCCTGCAGCGTGATGGCCTGCACACCAAGGGCGCGGCAGTCTGCGGCCGTTTCCTCGGCAGCGGCGGCACTGCCGGCGTAGTTAACGGCGATGTTCACGCCGTTTTCGGCCAGCGCCAAGCAGATGGCCCGGCCGATGCCTTTGGCCCCGCCTGTAACCAGGGCGGCACGGCGCAGGGTTTCGGTTTGCGGCATGGTCAGGCTCCTTTCATGGTGCGCAGCAACTGTTGCAGCTGCGTGGCAGTTTCCACCGGGTAGCACGAGATGGCACTTCCTACGGTCTTTTTAACAAAACCGGTCAGCACCCTGCCAGGGCCGATCTCAATGGCGGTGTCCACGCCCAATTCTGCCAGGCGGCGGATGGTCGCTTCCCAACGCACGCCGGACTGCACCTGTTTTTCCAGCAGCGCGGCAATGGTGTCGCTTTCCGCCATCTCGTGCCCCAGGCAGTTGAACAGCACGGGGAGCTGCATCGGCGCAAAGCGGATGGCGCTAAATTTCTCTCTCAGCGCGTCCCCGGCCGGGTGCATCAACGAGGTATGGAACGGGCCACTGACGTTCAGCGGCAGGCAGCGCCGTGCCCCGGCAGCAAGCGCCAGCGCGGCAGCTTTGTCCACCGCGGCTTTGTCACCGCCAATGACCAACTGGCCTGGGCAGTTGTAGTTGCAGATCTGCACAATGCCCTCGTCGGCAGCTGTATCGCAGCATGCCTGCAAGGGAGCTTCGTCCAGCCCCAAAACGGCTGTCATTCCGCAAGTGTGCCCGGCCGCAGCCGCGGCCATCGCCTTACCGCGAAAAGCCGTTAAGGCAACCGCCGTCCGCACATCAAACACCCCCGCACATGCCAGGGCAGAATACTCTCCCAAAGACAGCCCCGCCGCATAATCCGGTGTAACACCTGCCTCCCGCAGTACGGCAGTAAGGCCAGCGGCAAACGCCGTCATGCAGGGCTGGGTGTATTGGGTCTCGTTCAGTACACCTGTTGTGTCAGTAAAGCAGACTTCTTTCAAATCAAAATCCACTGCCGCCGCAGCTTCGTCAAAAGCGGCGCGGAACGCCGGGAAAGCCTCGTAAAGGTCCTGGCCCATACCGGCGTGCTGGCTGCCCTGCCCGGCGTATAAAAATGCTAGTTTCATAAGGTGATCTCCTTGTGCAGCCCGTCGATGCAGTTTTTGGCATCGCTTACCATGGCGGCAAAAATTTCTTCCACCGGGCGGACATCGTGCAGCAGCCCTGCTGCCTGCCCTGCCATCAGGCTGCCATTCTCGGTATCGCCATCAAATACAGCCTTGCGCAGACTGCCTAAAGTAAAGCGCTCCAGCTCCATTTTGTCAGTTCCGGCCTTTTCCTGGCGGACATACTCACGGCTCATGCGGTTTTTCAGCACGCGCACGGGGGTGCCGCTGATACGGCCGGTCACGATGGTATCACTGTCGCGGGCTTTCAGCAGGGCTTCTTTGTAGTTTTCATGGATCGGGCACTCGATGCTCGCCAACAGACAGGTGCCGACCTGCACACCGCAGGCCCCCAGCGCCAGTGCTGCAGCCAACCCGCGCCCGTCCGCAATGCCGCCTGCTGCGATCACCGGCACGTGAACAGCATCCACGACCTGCGGAACCAGGGCCATCGTGGTCATCTCGCCCACGTGGCCGCCGCTCTCGGTGCCCTCGGCAATAACGGCGTCAATGCCAAGCGGTTCCAGATGTTTGGCCAAAATTGCCGCTGCCACCACGGGGATGACCGTGATGCCGGCTGCTTTCCACGCGGCCATGTACTTCCCCGGATTTCCCGCCCCGGTGGTGACGATCTTTACTCCCTCTTCCACCACGATTTTGGCAAATTCATCCGCCTGCGGGTGCATCAGCATGATGTTCACACCAAAGGGCTTATCGGTCAGCGCGCGGCAG
This sequence comes from Oscillospiraceae bacterium, assembly GCA_025758045.1. Classification (NCBI taxonomy): domain Bacteria; kingdom Bacillati; phylum Bacillota; class Clostridia; order Eubacteriales; family Oscillospiraceae; species Oscillospiraceae bacterium. Next base: position 446,607 of record CP107208.1, read on the forward strand.
CGGCGGATGTTTTTCCGCAGGGCGGCGGCATCCATGCCGCCGGAGCCGATCAGCCCCAGTGCCCCGGCGTTGGAACAGGCAGCGGCAAACTCGCCTGTAGCGATATTAGCCATACCGCCCTGGATAATGGGATATTTTGTACCTAAAATTTCGTTGAGCAGCTTCATTTTCTACCCTCATACGTCAGCAGCATCCCGCCCCAGGTCAGCCCGCCGCCAAAGCCGATGCAGGCCAGTGTCTGGCCGGGGCGCAGCAGGCCGCTTTCTTCCATTTCATGCAGGGCAATCGGGATGCTGGCGGCACTGGTGTTGCCGTGACGGTCCATATTTTTATAAAATTTTGACGGTTCTGCGTGCAAATGCTTAATGCAATGGTCAATAATACGGCTGTTGGCCTGGTGGCAGACGACCCAAGCAAGGTCGGCCAGCGTTTTTTGGCTGCGGTCCAGCACGGTTTGCAGGCAGCGCGGCATAGTTTCCACCGCAAAACGGAAAACTGCCTTGCCGTCCATCGTGATAGGCGCGGTGTCGCAGGCCGCAGGGCCGCCTGCGCGGATGGCTTCACTGCCCCGTGCGCCCAAAGTGATGGCGAACGGTACATTTTCGGCCAGCTCAAAAACAGCCGCGCCTGCTCCATCGCCAAACAATACACAGGTCGTGCGGTCGGTCGGGTCCATCATGCGGGAGAGTGCCTCGCAGCCAATGACCAGCGCATATTGCCCTCCCAGGGTGGTCAGCAGCCCGTGGGCCGTGGCGGCAGCATAAATAAAACCGGAACAGGCCGCATTTACATCAAAAGCGGGTCGGTCCTCCGGCAAGTCCAGCGCCGCCTGCACGCGGCATGCGATGCTGGGAGTAGCCGTTGGAGCCGAAAGTGTTGCCACAATGCAGCAGGCAATGTCGTTTGCCGTCAGGCCGCTGCGGGCCATGGCCTGACGGGCGGCGGTGATGGCCAGCGTGGCGGCATCTTCGTTTTCGGTGCAGTAATAGCGCTGGCGGATGCCGGTGCGGGTCGTGATCCATTCGTCACTGGTGTCCACTTGTCGGCGCAAGTCCTCGTTCGTCACCACGCAGCCGGGCAATGCCCCGCCAGTGGCCAGCAGCCGTAAACCTTTCATGCGCCCCTCATTTCTCCGATGCGACGGTATTTTTTGTATCGCTGGTCGGCTAGAGCTTTGCCGCTCATCTTGGATAAGGCAGTAAGGTGCACCGCAATGGCGGTGTCCAACCGGCTGAAAAGCAGCTGCCGCCCGCGCTGTGCGCCGCCCAGCGGTTCGGGGATGACCTCTTCCACAATGCCGTCTGCGTACAGGTCCTGTGCCGTCAGCTTCATCATGGTGCAGGCCTCGCCGCTGCGGGAAGCATCTTTCCACAAAATGCTGGCAAACCCCTCGGGGCTGAGCACCGAATACACGGCGTTTTCCAGCATCAGAATGTGGTTGGCAACGCCCAGGCCCAGCGCGCCGCCGCTGGATCCCTCGCCGGTGACAATGGCCAGCACCGGGACAGTCAGGCCACTCATCTCCATCAGGTTGCGGGCAATGGCTTCTCCCTGGCCGCGCTCCTCGGCATCTTTGCCGGGGTAAGCGCCAGGGGTGTCAACGAAAGTGATGATGGGACGATGAAATTTCTCTGCCTGCTTCATCACGCGCAGGGCCTTGCGGTAGCCCTCGGGTCCCGGCATGCCAAAGTTGCAGTGCAGGTTTTCTTCCAGCGTGGTCCCTTTGCGGTGTCCCAAAACGGTAACGGGCATCCCGTGGAACCGTGCGATCCCGCATAAAATAGCCGCATCCTCTTTGCATTGCCGATCACCGCACTGCTCAAAAAAATCGGTAAACAGGTTGTCGATTATTTCGGTAATGTGCGGGCGGTCGGGGCGGCGGGCCAGAAAGACTCGGTCCTCCGGCGTCAGCGAGGTGCAGCGCTGCAAAAGCATGTTTTCCTGTGCGGAAAGCTCGGCCAGCTCAGCCGCATGGGTGGTCGTGTTCGTCATCTCGGCATCGTCGGCGCTGCTGCACAGCGCGTCGATCTGCGCGTCCAGCGGTTCCAATTGCTGCAAAACTTCCTTGATCATCTGCGTTTCCTCCCCCGCGTGTGGAGCTGCAAGATCCGCGTTAAGACCTCTTTTAACTCGGTGCGCGGTACGACCTGGTCCACAAAGCCGTGTTCCAGTTGGAACTCACTGCGCTGAAACCCATCAGGCAGTTTTTCACCGATGGTCTGTTCAATGACACGTGGCCCGGCAAAGCCGATGAGCGCACCCGGTTCAGCCAGTGTAATGTCGCCCAGGCTGGCAAAGCTGGCCGTGACTCCGCCGGTAGTGGGGTGGGTCAGTACGCTGACGTACAGCCCGCCGCTGCGGTTAAAACGTTCCAGTGCGGCGCTGGTTTTGGCCATCTGCATCAGGCTGTAAATGCCCTCCTGCATCCGCGCACCGCCGCTGGCGGAAAAAATGATGAGCGGCAGACGCTTATCGGCAGCATACTCGATCGCGCGGGTGATTTTTTCACCAACAGCAGTACTCATGCTGCCCATAAAAAAGCGGCTGTCCAGCACAGCGACCACCGCCTGCACGCCGCCGATCATGCCGGTTGCGGTAACGGCGGCTTCTTTCAGACCAGTCTTGACCGAAGCAGCGGCCAGTTTTTCCTGATAATCGGGGAAATGCAGCACATCATTGGGGGCAATGTCCGGGTTCAGCTCTTTAAAGGTCCCGTGGTCCAAAACCGTACTAAGCCGGTAATAAGCCCCGATAGGCAGATGCACCCCACAGTTGGGGCACACATACAGGCTTTTGGTCCAGACCTGGCGGGTGGCGCGGCGGCCGCACTTTTTGCAGGCAACAAATTGCGGCGGCACCCAGTTTGGCGCGGCCGTACCGGCATCGCGGCGGGCTTTCAGCTGAAAGCTGCGCTCCTGCGGGCTGGCCGGAAACAGCTTTTCAATGGCACTCATTCTGCAATACCCTTTAGGCTGCCCGTGCGGCCAGATAGTTGAAGATGTCGCCTACGGTTTTAAGCGTCCCCAGATCCTCATCAGCGATCGTAACCCCAAACTTTTCCTCAAACGCCATGTTCAGCTCTACGGCATCCAGACTGTCCGCCTGCAAGTCCTCGGTCAGGCTGGCGGCCATCGTGACTTTGTCAGCATCGCAGTTCAGGGTGTCAACAAATACTTCTTTCAGTTCTTCAAAGCTCATAATGCGTACCTCACATAATTTAACTAAATAAATTGACATATTTGTCAATGAGGACATTATAACACGTTTATCTCGCATGTCAATATTGTTAGGTAAATTTATTTATCTAATTTTATTCTTCGCCTGTTTCCATCGCTGCGTAGCGGCACGGCAAAAAAAACGGCGGGTTACTCCAGCACAAAGGCTGAAATAACCCGCCGTTTTTGCGGATGATATCCTGTTACTTTCCGCTTTCGGGGAAGATGATTTTATTCACGAAGAAGAAAATGACCATTGAGATGCCGCCGTTCAAAACGGTGGTGCCGATGTTGTAGATGAAGTCCGGCACCAGCAGGCCGGCCACCGCCACCCACACACAGTTGATGGAGTTGACGATGCAGGTGATGAGGCAGAACGCCACCACGTACCAGCCGATCTGCTTGGCCAGATTGCCCTTGCTGCGGAACACAAAGTTGCGCTGGATCGGGAAGTTGATGCACTCGCCGATGACCATGGCAATCATGTAGGCGCAGAAGTAGGGCAGGCCGCCGTGGGCAGCATCGTAGCCCAGGATATTCCACTGGAAGGTCTCGCCAAACAGCGTGACCGGGATGCCCGGCCAGCCGAAGTCTACCACCGGCAGGCTGGTAAAGGCCTTGGGCAAAAACTGCAGCAGCAGATACTTAAAAACGGTGATAAGGTTGGACACGACCACGAACAGGCCGCCCTCCCGCACCCACTTGGCAGCGGCGGGGTGCTTGGCCGCGAAGTTATTCCAGAATTGCACGTTGCACCTCCGTCAACTGTTGCGCAGGCGGCTTTCCAGCTGCGCGTTGAGAATTATGTTTTTGATGGCCTCAAGAATGACCTTAATCAGACCGATAAACCAGAAACCCTTGGCTTCCAGCACGATGCCATCCACCATGCCCATACTGATGGCCCCGCTGGTCATTTTGGCTAGGGCGCGCAGCGGCATGTTGTATTGGAACATCACGTTCAGATTGGGCTGGCCTTTTTTGTAGCTGGCGGTCAGCAGCGTATGCAGCACCAGCCAGATCAGCCAGCACAGCGGGCTGCGGCTGTGGTTCAGCTCGCCCAGGGTCATGTTGCGATCGATTTTTACGGTGTCGTCCGGGATTGGGCGGCCCAGCAGGGTCTCCCACTCGGCGTCGGGCACGTTCTGCACCTTGCCGCTTGTGTAGTGCGGCAGGCTCTTGCCCTCGTAGGGGTTGGGTGCACCGGTACCGGCCACAGTAACAACAGCGGTCAGGCGGATGTCCTCGCAGGAGGCACCGACGCGGACTTCATAGCTGCCGCCCTCGACCTCCCAGGCATTAGTCATCGTGTTCCAGTAACGGAACGCCTTGTCATCCAGCGCAACAGTCACCCGCTTGCTCTCCCCTGCCGCCAGCTGCACCTTGGCAAAGCCTTTCAGCTCCTGCGCGGGGCGGAAGATCTTGGCATCGGGCTTGGCCACGTAGACCTGCACAATCTCGGCACCCTCACGGTCGCCGGTGTTGGTCACGGTCAGGCTTACGCCCTGGGGCGTGGCTTTTACGTCAGCATAGGAAAAGGTGGTGTAGCTTAAGCCAAACCCAAACGGATAAGCGGGAGCGACCCCGGCCGTCTGGTGGTAGCGATAGCCCACGTACAGCCCCTCGCGGTACTGCACGGTGCGGCCGTCGCCGGCAAAGTTGTCCCTGGCGGGGGTATCCGAATATGCCTTGGCCCAGCTCTCGCCCAGCTTGCCGCTGGGGTTGACCTTGCCGGTCAGCACGTCCAGCATGGCCCCGGCCCCGGCCTGGCCACCCAAAGCGCCGTAGACCAGCGCCTTGCAGTGGTTCGCCCAAGGTGTCTCCACCGATGCGCCGGCGCTGAGCACCACCACAATGTTGGGGTTGACCTTTTGCAGCGCACGCAGCAGCTCGATTTGGTTCGATGCTACGCACATATCGCTGCGGTCCAGGCCCTCGCTCTCTTTGATCTCGTCCAGGCCCATGCAGAGCAGCACCACGTCAGCCTTTTGGGCCAGCGCCACGGCTTCGGCCTGCTTGGCGGCGTCGGGTTTGCCCTGGCGGTCGAAACCGGCGGCAAATCCTACCTGTTCCAGCCCGCTTTCGGCCCAGCAGCCCAGCAGCGAATCTACCTTGATGGAGTTGACCGCGCTGGAGCCTGCGCCCTGGTAGCGCGGGGTCTCGGCAAAGTCACCAATGACGGCCACTTTCGTGCCCGCCGCCAGCGGCAGCAGGTTGTCCTCGTTTTTCAGCAGCACCGTGCTTTCGGCAGCGGCGCGGCGGGCCAGCGCGTGGTGTGCGTCGGCGTCAAAGCTGCGGCTGTGGTTCTGCACAGCGGCGTGGGTGTCGTAAATCAGCGTCAGCAGTTCGTCCAGGCGGGCGTCCACATCGGCCTCGGTGATCTTGCCGGACTTGACAGCGGACAGCAGTTCCCGCACGGCGTCACCGCCGGGGGCGGGCATTTCCAGCGTGGAGCCGTTCTTTACGCCCAGTGCATGGTCGTTGGAGCCGCCCCAGTCGGTAACGACAGCGCCGGTAAAGCCCCAATCCCTGCGTAGGATGTCCTGCAGCAGATGGGCATTTTCGTTGGCGTAGGTGCCGTTGACCAAATTGTAGCTGGACATGATGGTTTTGGGTGCGGATTCTTTCACCACGATCTCAAAGCCGGTCAGGTAGATCTCCCGCAGGGTGCGTTCGTCCAGCACGGAGTCCGACGCCATGCGGCGCAGCTCCTGGCTGTTGACGGCGAAGTGCTTGGGGCAGGCGGCGATGCCGTTGGATTGGATGCCCCGCACATAGCCTGCGGCCATCTTGCCCGCAAGGTAGGGGTCCTCGGAGAAGTACTCGAAGTCGCGGCCGCAGAGGGGGCTGCGCTTGGTGTTGAGGCCCGGCCCCAGCAGTACGGCGACTTCCTGCGCGGCGGCTTCCTCGCCCATGGCTTTGCCCACTTCCTCGCCAAGAGCGGGGTCCCAGCTGCAGGCCACGGTGACAGCCGTGGGAAAGCAGGTAGCCGGCACGCTGGGGTTCAGGCCCAGATGGTCCGCCGCCCCGGCCTGCTTGCGCACGCCGTTGGGGCCATCGGACAGGTTGATAGCAGGAATATTGCGCCTGGGATACGCGCGGGTAGTGAAAGTTGACGGGGCCGGAGCCTTCCAGTTCGGCGGTAAAGGTGCCATCGGCTTTCAGTTCCAGCTTGCCACTGCGGGTCCAGTTGCCAGCGGCCAAGTCATAGGTGTAGCTGCCGTCGCCGGAAGAAACCGGCGTGGCCACAAATTCGGTCTTGCCGTCACCCATGGCCGGGGCGTAACCGGCGGTACCGCCGTTCTCAAGATCAAAGCCATCGTACGCGCGAGGCCAGGCAAAGATGTTGTTGGCAAAGCCATCACTGTAGCTGTAGGCATCAGTGATCAGACTACTATCGCCCAGCAACAGACCGGTGGCAACGGTCGTGGTGTCCGAGGTCGGGTTCAGCACGTACTCGCTGTTGCTGGTGGCAACGGCGGTCACATCGTAGGTCGCGCCCTTGGTCAGGGCATCGGTGTCCAGCTGGTTGTTATCGGGGGTGACGTTTTCCATCGTCAAGGCGACAACGTCGGCGCTGTTCTCGGTGTTCGTAAAGGTGATATCCACCTTGTCGGGGTAGGCCTCGAACTCATAGGTGCCGAGGTTGGCCACCTGGATACTCATGTTGCCGTCAAACGTGTTCCAGTAATAGTTCAGTTCGGGTGCGCTTTGGTTGCCGCTGTAGGAATACTCGGCGGTCGCGGGCTTGGACATGCTATAATCCTTATCGGTCAGATCGGGGAACGCGTAGACCTTGGCAAGGTAGGAGCCGAAGGCATAGCTGAACTCATCGGCGCAGTTGCCGCTGTAGGTGTTGGAGCTGTTGGCGTTGATGGGACCGCTGGTGTAGATGTAGCTGTCGTCATCGCCGGTAGCGGTGGGGTCGCAGAAGTAAAGCAGATAATACTCGGCATCCTCTACGCCGGTAAAGCTGTAACTGCCGTTTTCGTCCACCGTGAAATCAGTCGGCGTAGCCAGCTGGTTGTCCGCATCGGCGGTGGAAGAGCTGGCCGCATCCTGCTGACTGCCATTGGATTGCAGCGTGTGCAGGATGCGGCAGATCAGCGGCAAGGAGCGCCACTTGTACTCCTTTTTCAAGCGGCTCATGCAGCGCGGTGTACAGGTTACGGCTACCGAGTACAGCCTGCGTGACCGTGTGAATATGTTTCGGCTGGCTCGGCGTATCGAGCGTTATGCGACCCGAAAGGGGTTGCAGCTGCCGTGGTGATTTTCAGCAGGTGGCGTACTGTGCCTATGGCACAGTACGAGCAAGCACGGCATTTGGTGTACCAAACGCCCACTTGTTAGGGGAATGCCCCTAAGACCCCTGCTTCCACTTTCTGAAATATAAATTTCCCGCTGCGAAAATATTTGCATTTCTATGAACTTTGAAAATTGGCTATTGCTATTGTTTCGGCGTACCGATATAATATAAGTAAGGAGGCGGGAACAATGGTTATAGAAGATTTACTTGCCAAGCGCGGCATGACAAAGTATAAACTTGCTGTGCAAGCGGGAATTCCGCACCCGACGCTCAGTGATATTTGCAGCGGAAAAGCAAAACTCGAAAAATGCTCTGCCGAAACGGTCTATAAGTTGTCGCAGGTGTTGGGAGTTTCTATGGAGCAGTTGACGGAGGACGGCATCCGCCAAACCGAACGTGAACGCGCCTACGAGTATGGCTTGCCGGACTATTTGCAGCACGACTTGGATGCGTATAAAAGCGGAATCAAAAATCACAGCAGCCTGTTGGACTGTTTATGGGGTGAACTTTATGGCAGCATCAACATGGCAGAAATCAATGAAAGAAGCATTACCCACGAACACGCAGACTACCTGCGAAAGAAATACTTGTATCCTGCCAAACGTTTTTGTAAATTTCTCGCGCCATCAATTCGAGCTTCCATGCTTGCACATTGGGGGCGCTGCATTTGGGGGCTACATTCCTCAGCGACCGCTGATAACAGATATATCGAACAATGCCTTTCTCTGCGCGGAACGCCCGCATTCTGGCTCCGCAGCCACAAAACAGGCGGCAAGCCCATTTGTCGGCGTGTTCGTTCTTTCCATACAAGTAAGCCTGCGTTATATTGCCGTCTTTGTACGACTGCCATGCATGTCTGCGGCGCTGACATTTATCCCATAGTTCCTCTGAAATGATTGGCTCAAAACTGCCTTTCACCAGAATGTAATCCTGTTCGCTGTTCTTGATGCTTTTATGGCTGAGGAAATCATCAATATGCGATTTGTTGTATGTCAAATACCCTTTATAAATCGTATTCTTGGTGATTGAGAGGACCTGACGCGCGCTCCATTGTGGCATTCCGGATTTATTCGGTGCGCCTTCTTGCGTTAGTGTCTGGGCTATCTCGGTGCCATTTATGCCATCAGCATACCAAGCAAAAATTTTTTTGACAGTCTCTGCCTGACTTTCCTGCACCACAAGCGTATGAGCCTTTTTATCACGCTTATATCCAAACGGTGTCGGTCCTGCAACATAGGTGCCTTTTTTCTGTGACGTCTGAATGCCCGCCTTGGTGCGTTCACTCATTTTACGGCTTTCATCTTGCGCAAGGCTTGCCATAATGGTCAGGCGAACTTCTCCATCGCCACGCATCGTCCAGATGTCATCATTGACGAAGTACACTTCAACGCCGTACTGTTTCAGCTCACGGGTCGTAACCAAAGTATCCACCGTGTTTCGGGCAAAACGGGAAACCTCGCGGGTCACGATTAGGTCAAACTTCTTTTTCCGGGCATCTCGCAGCATCTTCATAAAAGATGGTCGGGTTTTCATGCCAGTACCTGAGATTCCTTCATCGGCGTATTGCCCAACCACCGTCCAATTCGGATGATGTTCTGCAAGCTCCAGATACCAGTTCATTTGATTTTTCAGTGCTGATATTTGCGCCTCAAGTTCCGTGGACACGCGCCCATAGAACACAACTCTGCGCGGGCAGTTTTGCTGGTCTGCTTTATCATATTGCATCGGTTTTCCCTCCTTCCCCATCAGTATAATACTGCATTCAGTATTTTCAAAATGTACAAGTCAATGACTCAATCATGGTATAGAAAAGCCGTGGAAGAAGGTTCCTTCCACGGCATGATCTTTATACTACTTTTTCAATAAGGCACTGATGTTTCTTCGTTTTCTTGTCATAGTTGATAGCTACCAAGAGAAGATTTCCTGTATAGCCACGCAGCGAATCCGGATATTTCTTTTCCTTAATCTGCTGCATCGCAGTCTCCGCCGTTTGGTTCCACTTCAACTCCACAACAAGCGCCGGATAGTCATTTCGGTACTCCGGTTTTGGTACGAAAACGAAGTCTGCGAAGCCCCTGCCTGTGGGCAGCTCTCGAACCGGCTTAAAGTAATATTGCATAGCGCTCAGGTATGCAATCGCCAAGACGCTGCTCAAGGAGTTTTCATTGTTGTACTGGATGGCAGAAACATAGTCATCATGGATTTTCTCAACCTGAGTGGCTACTGCATCGCCATCCATATCCAATGTTGCATCCAGCAACTTCTCAGACTCCTGCTGGAACAGCAACATCTCATTCCAATGCTTGCTTTCCACCGCAAGTGTCAATTCCTGCCGGATTTCCTCATTCGGAACGAACGCTGTTTTTCGGTTCTGGTCATATCCCAAGTAGCCAAGATGGATCATATATGTCAAAACATCATCTTTGCTTTGGATATTAACGGTATCGTTCTTGAAGGTAGCCGTGTTTACTTTAACTTCCCCACCGGAAAGCATTTCAATGATTGCCGTTTTCAGCCCATCATAGTTCATGTTGATAAGGGGAACGATTGCTTCATAGGAAGCCGTTTCCGACCAGTAGCTCTTAAACTCTCCCTTCAGCATAACGCTGACAACAGCTCTGGGATTATAAACTTGGTAATCCCGCAGCAAGTAACCATCGTACCACTTTTTTACCTTGTCAAAGTCTTTGTGGTACTCCTCGCAAAGATTCTTAACTTCTTCTTCCGTAAAGCCAATGAAAGGTGCCAACGTGCCGGCACTGACCATGGTAAACTCATCGAAGTTATTCAAGGCCGACTGCGTTTTTTCCTTTTTGATTGGCAGAATGCCGGTGAGGTATGCAAGCTGAATGTATTTTGTCGGCTCTGTACCTTTGAATAAGCCTCTCAGGAAATAGATATATTCTTCTTGAACAGCCTTATTGGTTGCTTCATCTCGGATCAGAATATCCCATTCATCAATAATCACAATAAATTTCTGACCGGTCGAGTTTCTGATGCGCGACAAAGCGTCCGCCAATGTCAACACTTCGTTAGGAAGAACTTCAGGGTAGTACTCTTTTAGTTCCTCCAAAACCGATTGCGTAATGTAGGATATAATACTTTTGATGTCTGCACAACTGGACAAAAACCATTGTACATCTATATGGATCACATCATACTTGTTGAGATGCTTTTTGAAGTCGCTACTCTTGCCGATTGTAAGCCCATCGAACATCTTTTCTGAATCGCAGCCTTTGCTGTAATAGGCTGCCAGCATATTAGCCGTATAGGACTTACCAAATCTCCGGGGGCGGCTATTGCAGATATATGCTTCTGGTGTATCAAGAACGCTGTTGGTATATTCCAGCAGACCCGTTTTATCCATATAAATTTTTGAATTCAGTGCAACTTGAAACGCACTATTATCCGGATTCACGAATCTTCCCATTTCGCCAAAGCCTCCTTCAGAAGTCATCTATTTCTAACCATTCAAATGACATTAGTATAGTCATATAGTACCATTTATCGATACAAATAGCAAGTTGGAAATTTCCCTACCCTATATATAATAGTACAAAAGCGCCGCAGCAGGGATTTCTTTCATAGCATGATCTATCATCGCAGACACCTCATCTGCTATGACGATGATTAAATTTTGCCACATGGAATCCTGCTTTCTGCATATAATCTTCAAAAATATATGCAGATAAAACTCGAAAGGCGCAATAAGCCACAAATTGCGATAATTTCCCTTCGATGAACCTGTCAGATGTCATCTGTTTGAACCATTCGGAATTTCCGAATAGTTGCCATCACGGTCTATTCCTCATCCGAATTATAATATTACCATTTACTGATTCAAATAGCAAATCTAGCGTCATTCCATAACGACACAATAATGCCGTGGAAGTATTTCCTCCACGGCACGATCTGTCGTTATAGCTGTGCGTTTCTCTCCCTCTGCAAATTCCAGACAGGCACCCCTTCCCGGCGCTTTGCCTCGCATCGCTTTGCAGCCATTCCGATGCCTTCGATTCTGCCTTCCTGACGGCCTTCTTCACGACCTTCGGCTCTTACGCCTTGACTAAGATTGCACACTTCAAGCACCTCTCTTTCCAGTTCTTCGCCCATTGCAACGCCAAACTCTTCTTCCAGAATCTTCTTTTTCTCAGAACCTGATCTTGTGGAAGATAACAGCACTTCCATAAATTTCAGGATTCCCTTATGATTCTCTGTCCCTGGCTTGCCTAAACAAATCATTACGACACTCATCAAATCGTAGTTTTCGGTTTCTTCCTGCGCTTCTCCAATTAACTGTTCGGGTTTGATGGAGTACCGGGTAAGCGTGTTTTCAAAATCATCTGACGGCTGAGTACAAATCCAGATGGAGTAGACCTTGCGAATCTTCCCATATTCAGATTTTGTAAAAATCGGGCCGTGCTGTGCAGAAATCATTCTGCTACAATAATAGATTGCCCGTTTCGTCAATGGGTATCCCGGCTTAAATTTTGTCTGTGCTTCCACATTGATAATCAGACGAATGACTTCTTCCTGTTCTGTGCTGTCCGCAGATTTCGGTGCGATTGCGTCAAAGCGAACATCGTAAAACAGTGTTCCCTCGGTCAGCGTAGAATGGAGTTGTCCATATTATTGCATTCTTCGCCACTGTTATATCATATCGTGGTACATGGGATCGACACGCGCTTTCTGGCGTTCCGCCGCTGCATACGCTTCATCGACCATTGCCCGGTAGCCCGCCGTAGCGGAGCCCGGCTGATAGTCAGAAAAGCTGTTCATATCTTTTGCCCGCTTTGCGGCTTCTTCATTGATCGGATAATATTTCGGCATAGTACCTCCTTCCACAAAAGCCGGAACTTTGGGACAATTTGTCCCAAAGCTCCGGCAGCTAAAATGTTGACAGCATCTCACGGAAACAGGGGCGGACGTAGAAACATACGCCTCCCGCAGAAAAGGGCCTTAAAAAGCCTTGTCACAGGCGGGTTTGGGGTGTCCTAATTGTCAACACATCAGCCCCGCTTTTTTCGCATATATTCCCGCTGCTGTCTGCGGTGTGCCGCCTTTGCACAGGCCGCCGAACAATAGGTTTGCCGTCCATCAGGAGCCACGGCTCTGCCGCATACCGGGCAAGCCTTGAAATTCGGCCTTGGCCCTTCTGCCAGCAGCGCAGCCTCCAGCGCCGGATCAAGGGGCAGAACTGCCTCGCGGAAGTAGCGGCAATAAGCCCCCGTCCAGCATTTCCCAAACATATAGCACTCGCAATCCAGCGGCAGGCAGCCGCAGTCCCGGTCATAGTTGGCACACCATTTTGATACCAGCCTGCGGATTGCCGTTTTTTCTGTCCGGGTCAGTTCTCGGCCCACAGCATCACCTCCCGTTGCCCGGTGGTTTGAGTTGCTCCCGGTAGCAGAACACGCAGCCGATCCCGCGCCAGTAAGGGCAGCCGTCACAACGGGAGCCCTTCGGCGGCAGGCTGGGCGGCACACCCTTAAAGTAGCTTTTTTCTTTCATAAATCCCTCATAGGGGTTGTTGGTAAATCTCATTCATTATCCTCGCTTTCGGTATCGTCCGGCCGATGTCAAGTCTTGGACAACATTTTTCACAAATAAATTTGAAAAAAACAAAAAAATAAGCCCTACAAGGCTTTCAGTCGGTATCGAACCGATCTGAGCCTTGTAGGGCTTAACTGTATCTGCAAATGTACGAATCCGGCATCATCGACAGCTCCTTCGGCGGTGGCCTTGACTGCGCCGACGGCTGCGCCATGCTGCTGTGCTCCGGCGACAGTGAGGAGCCGGAACGGGTGCGGGAAGCTGTTCTGAGCCGGGCGGAGGCACTGCTCCGGGAAGGCATCGGGGCGGACTATTTTCTCCGCATGAAGCGCAGTGCCCTGGGGCGGCGGATCAAGGGACTGGACAGCTTCGACGGCACCTGCTTCCGGTTGTGTGCCTACCACTTTGCGGGCTTCGATTACTTCCGCTTTCCTGCCATCTATCAGGATATCACCCCGGAAGAGGTTCTTGCCTTCCTTGCCCGGGTGGTAAAGCCGGACCGCTGTGCCCTGTCCGTTATTGATTCTGTGGCCGAACCCGCAATATAACACGGCTCTCGGCACCGCAGTTATTTTTCACTTTCCTCAGGAGGTCTTTTTATGAATCCCGCCAATTATTCCGTAATTTCCTTTCCCGCTCTGGGGATCAGTCTGAACCCGCCCCGGGGATTTTCCGTCGGGCCGCTGTATATCCACTTCTACGGGCTGATCATTGCCTGCGGGCTGATGCTGGCGGTATACTACGCCTGCAAGCGCAGCCGTCAGGCCGGGTTGGACGAGGATACCCTGCTGGACGGCGTCCTGTGGGTCACTCCCTTCACCATTCTCTGCGCCCGGGCGTACTACTGCGCTTTCTCCTGGTCCCTGTATAAAAATAACCCCATTTCCGTGCTGTACATCTGGGAGGGTGGGCTTGCCATCTACGGCGGCGTGCTGGGCGCGGCCATTGGCGTGGCGCTGTTCTGCAAAATCAAAAAGTGTTCCCTCCCTGCCCTGCTGGATCTTGTGAGCCTCGGCTTTCTGATTGGGCAGTCCATGGGATGCTGGGGCAACTTCTTCAACCGGGAGGCCTTCGGCGCCGCCACGGAGGGCTTCACCCGCATGGGACTTTACAATACCGTCACCGGCGTGACGGAATACTACCACCCCACCTTTCTGTATGAATCCGGGTGGAATCTCATCGGCTTCGTGATCCTGCACTTCCTGTCGAAGAAAAAGAAGTACGACGGAGAAATTGCGCTGGGCTACTGCGCGTGGTATGGCCTCGGCAGAACCATGATCGAGGGACTGCGGATGGACAGCCTGTACTGGGGTCCCTTCCGGGTCAGTCAGGTACTGGCCGCCGTCAGCTGTATCGCTGCCACCGCCGTTCTCCTCGTGCAGCACTTCCGCCCCCACGACCCGGCAAAGCTGGCAGTCAACCGGCTGGCAGCCGCGGAGAAAGCAAAGGCAGAGGCGGCAGCCGCCCCGGAGGAAAACCCGGAACAGCCCTGACATACAGGCGCCGTGAAACTGTTCCGGAAAAATGCCGTGTTGGGATATAACCACATAAAAAGGCCCCGCCGAACTGGTTCAACGGAATCAGTCCGGCGGGAAATTTTTGTTACAAATTGAAGCTTCTTGGTTCCGGTGCCTTGATGACCCGAACCCCGGCGGAGGTGTACTGTCCACACACGGCATCATCCGTGAGCCAATCCGTTACCAGTACGTTCAGATTGGAGGTCGGGCAAATGCAGTTAGCGGCGGTCTGGTTGAATTTACTGAAATCCGCCACACAGATCACCTGATCCGCCCGACTGATCATTTCCCGCTTCAGAGAGCCGATCACGAAGGAATGGTCCGTAACGCCATAGCGCAGGGACACGCCCGCCGCACCCAGAATGATCTTGTTTGCATGAAAGTGCATCAGATCGCTGCTGGCAATGGCACCGGAGGTCAGGGGCTCTCCCCGGGTCAGGGCACCGCCCAGCAGAATCGCGCCGCAAAATTCATTCTTGACCACCTCGCAGGAAAGCTGGACGGCGTTGGTGATGACGGTGACCCGCTTGTTCCCGGCCGCAATGCAGCGCGCCACCTCCATCAGGGTCGTGCCGCCGTCCAGAAACAGGGTGTCTTCGTCCTCGATCAGGTTATACACCGCGGCGGCGATTGCTCGTTTCTGGGCTGCGTGGGTCACCTCCCGGTTATAGTAGGAGGGTTCCGGACTGTAAATCGTGCCCAGAACCGCCCCGCCGTAGACTCTGCGCAGATTTCCGGCCTTTTCCAGCTCCTCCAGATCCCGGCGAATGGTTTCCATGGACACGCCCAGCCGCTCTACAAGATCCGCGGCACGCACAATTCTGTCCCGGTTGATCAGCTCAAGAATATACTGCTTTCGTTCATTCTGAAGCATCCTGACTCTCCCTGTTTTCTCTTTGCTCTGATTATACTTCCGATTCCGTGGAAAAACAAGGGGAACTTACGAGTTTCCCTGAGCCATCTCCAGAATCTTCACCAGATCCTCCTTTGTCAGCTTACGGAACCGTCCTTTGGTGGGGGATTTATAGACGGCCTGTTCTGCCAGCCTCTCCATCACTTCATGGGACATATTCAGCTGCGCCGTGGACACAGGCAGTCCCAGCCGGATAAAGAACTGCTCCAGCCGGTAAATGCCCTCCTGAATGATATGCTCCTCGTCATAATCCGGATAATCCACATGAAAGACCCGGCGGGCAAACTGGGTGAATCGTGCCGGATAGCTGGAATATACATAGCGCATCCAGGAGCCGGTAATCATGGCAAGTCCCATGCCGTGGGGAATATCATACTCCCCGGAAATCTCATGCTCGATCCCGTGGCACGCCCAGTCCCCGATCCGTCCGGTGTTCAGCAATCCGTTCTGTGCCAGCGTTCCCGCCCACATCAGCTCTGCCCGGGCATCATAATCCTCCGGATGCTCCATGGCTCTGGGCGCATAGAGAATCACGGTCTGCATCAGTCCCTCCAGCATCCGGTCCGTCACATCCGCCTGCTTCACCTGAGTAAAATACCGTTCCATCAAGTGGGACAGGATATCCGCTGACCCACAGGCGGTCTGCCTGGGAGACACGGAGAAGGTATAGTGCGGATCCAGAATGGAAAACTTCGGAATGTTGATCTCACTGTCAAAGCTTCGTTTCAGCCCTTCCGGCATTTTGGTGATCACACAGCTGTTGCTCATTTCAGAGCCGGAGCCAACTGCCGTCAGAACGGTTCCGATGGGTAGAGACCGGGTCGCCGTCTCATAACGCTGAAGCACATTCCACACATCTCCGGAGTAAGGAATGCCCACGGCAATTGCCTTTGCGGTATCAATGACGCTTCCGCCGCCCACTGCCAGAATAAAGCCGATCTGCTTCTCTCTTCCGATGGCAATGCCCTGATAGACAAGATCCATCTTGGGATTGGCCTCCACGCCGCTGATTTCGGTAAAGCGGATTCCATCCCGGTTCAAAATAGTGACAATTTCATCATAAAGGCCCATTTTCCGAATGCTGCTCTTTCCGTAAACCAGCAGGATATTGTCGGAATATGCCCGGATCAGTTCCCCCAGCCTGTCCAGCTTTCCGTCGCCGAACAGGATCCGGCAGGGGTTGTAGAACTCAAAGTTTTCCATACCGTTTCTCACACCCTGTAAATGTCAGATGCCGCTGCCTGATCCATCACCACCCGGGCAATGGGGCTGCGCTTGATATTGGTAACCGGGAATTCGTTGGAAATGGGGGTCTCCATGAACTTCTTCACAATGGGGGCCTTATGGGCTCCGTTCAGGATCACTACCAGATCCTTTGCTTCAAAGATGTTTTTATAGCCCAGCGTCAGGCCCCGGGTCAGGGTCACGGGAGTGCCGTTTTCAAAGTACTTGGAGGATACCTCCCGGGTCTTGTTGGCAAGGGTCGCCACATGCGCACCCAGCGTCAGATCTACGCCAGGCTCGTTCAGCGCCACATGGCCGTTCATGCCCACGCCCAGAATCATGTAGTCAATTTTCCCGTTGTCGTCAATGTATTTTTCGATTTCCCGGCATTCCTTCTCCGGATCGGCGGGATTAGAGTTGAACATCCGCATCCGGCTGCGGTCCAGATTGATGCCATTCCCTGTTTGCACTAGCTCCTTCCACCCAATACCCTTTTTTTAACCGGGCTATTTCTACTTCCTGCTTTGCCACCAGCAGCCGCAGACGTTCCACCTCTGACAGCGACTTCTTCATTATTTGTAGAACTTTGCGTACCACTCAGCGAACTTCCGCAAACCCTCGCGCAAACTGGTAGAGGGCTTATATCCGAAATCACGCTCCAACGCACTGGTATCTGCATAGGTCACAGGTACATCACCCGGCTGCATCGGAACCAGCTCTT
The DNA here is from genome assembly GCA_025758045.1 of Oscillospiraceae bacterium. Classification (NCBI taxonomy): domain Bacteria; kingdom Bacillati; phylum Bacillota; class Clostridia; order Eubacteriales; family Oscillospiraceae; species Oscillospiraceae bacterium. The sequence continues at coordinate 464,053 of CP107208.1, forward strand.
TGTGTGCCTCGAAGTCATAATCTTCCGGCAGAACCTTTGCACGAACCAGCTCCTCGCTCAGAATCTGCACGAAGTCCAGTAGGTTCTCAGGGTTCTGATTACCGATGTTGTAAACTGCATACGGCGGAATCGGCAGACCATCTTCACCGTTCCATGGACGGTAACAACAACTCTTTTCCCAAACATCTTCGGCAGCCATGCAAAGAATGCCGGCCCTTCGGCATGGATGTGCACCACATCGTATTTTCCAAATGCACTATAAAGTGCCGCAAATGCGGAGGAGCTGACTGCAGCAAGTCCGCCCGATGTCAAGTCTTGGACAACTTTTTTCACAAATAAATTTGAAAAAGGCGCAAAAAAATAAGCCCCACAGGGCTTTCAATCGGTTTTGAACCAATTTGAGCCTTGTAGGGCTTATCTGTTTTCTATATTCTGTTTATCTTATACCGCCTGCAAAGGAGTATTCTCCATTACCTTTTCAAACTGTTCGACAGTCATTTTTGCTTTTTCAGCAGCACGTTCCAGCTTCAAATCTCCATCTCGAACAAGCTGCACGAGCATCCTGAGTTCGCCTCGCTCTTCGCTTTCATTCATCATTTCCTCAACAGCTTTGCACACATCAATCACCTCCGCGCCCTCTGGAATATCCAGCGGTGTATTCGTAACTGCTTTAATAACCCTCGCCGCGTTCGCTTCTATCAGCATACGCGGATTATCAGTCAAAAATTCAGATAAGCGTTTCTTATCTTTGGAATATTTAATATACCCAATTACCTCTCTCAGACTTGAAGAGAATCTTTCCAAGTCCTCCGCGCTCAGCTTTGCAGGGTCGATCAGATGAATCTGATAGTCCTGCACAAAGTTCAAAAGATTCTTATTTTTAACCGCCATCATCTCATGGAGTGACAACGGCCCATCCCATTCATTTGCGCCAAAGTGAAGCACAAGTGTGATAACAGGCGTAATCTTATCTTCCTTGTAGAATCCAGAAAGATATTCACCACGGCTATGCCCTTTTGAATCTCCATCACTTGCGCGATGCTTGGCTGCAATATCAGCCACCTGTTTGCCGTACTGGAGAGCATCATAAATGATATTTCTAACGGGCATTGCATAATGAATGTCAGTCTGATTTTCGATTCCCAGTAAAATGTATGCAGCCTCATCATCCTGTTTAATGATTGCTGATTTCAGCACATCACGGTATTTCTGAACTGCTTCTTCTGGCTGCTTTCCCTCTTCATCCTGTGATCCAAACGGTAAAGCGATCTCCGTAGTATCCAGTTCTTGCAGTTGTTTAGGGTCTACAACCGCCTCACCGCCATAAATCAAGTAATTAAACGCATCTGCAAACACAGAATTATCTTTCATATAGGCTTTAGTCACGGTATCAGCTAATCCCATTGGCTTACACCTCCTTGTCGTAGTCAATAGTAGCTTTGTCCGCCATTGTAATTCTATCTTACCATAAACCGCCCATCATATCAAGCTGTGCAACTCCCTCAAAATCCTTAAATTTTTACGAACAGTTGTCCATAATATAACATTGTCGCTAATGTTATATCATGGACAACCGCTTGATGCTCCTCCCCTGCCGTGCTATACTTATCCTATACAAAATCATCAAGAGGGAGTGCATCCAAGCCGTACTCTTTTTTCAGTTGAGTAAGGTAGGCCACATCTTCTTTTTCTCTGGATTCCGTCAGATACTCATGCTGTCTGTTGTACTCAACTTTCTCAAGGAGTGTGCCAAAAGATTCTGTTCCTTTGCCATCGAGCTGCCAGCGTTTTGCTTTACCTGTCAGCGATACTCTTTCCATTACGTCCGCAGAGCCTATCTCCAGCAGCTTTTCAGCCTGCTGATGAGATATGTTCCCACTTTCAAACAAACGCAGTACAACTGCCTTATAGGGCATAGCGAACATATCCATAAGCATCAGGACAGAATCTACCGTAACCAAATCTTTATCAAGCCCATACAGCAGAATCTGCTCATGGATCAGTTGATCCGGCATCAGAAGCAGCCCTGCAAAGGCATTTGCTTCCAAATCCTCCTGTGTTCTTCCTGTTTCATCACCAGTTGCCGAATCCAGCATAGAACCATTTTTTATATAGCTCTGGTCTGCATTTTCCACATAGCAGTAGATATGATACAGTTCATGCGCCGCAGCAAAAAACTGTTTACAAAGCGGAAGTGCTGTATTTACGCACACAAAAATCGTATCCTGCTTCAAAAAAGTCAACGCCCATAATTCATCATCATGGATCGGGTAACGAAGCATTTCCAGCGCGATTTCTTTCTTTCTGGCATAGTTCTGTATGACAGCAAAGATATTATCCTTGATAATTGAATTGCCGACATACTCTGCCGAGAACTGTCTGACGATGGATTGGATTTCATCAAATTTCTTGTTTTGGCTTACAAAGAGGCTATCTTCCAGAACATTGTTCATCACTTATCCTCCCAGGGCTGCTCCATCTTTTTGCCATTCTCGCACACCCTAGTATGGAACAGAATCATATCAGACAGTTCATCCGCAAGCTGGATTCCCTTTCTTGCTTCCTCAGTTTTAACACGCCCCATAAACGCATGAATCACATTCGTGTCCATCGGCTTTTCCGGCATCTTCATCAGAGAATCCATCGACACATGGAGATATTCAGAAATTTTATGAAGTTCAATCGCGTTGATTGCTCTTGCACCATTCATGATTTTGCTCATTGTCTGCCTGGAGACTCCAATTCCTTCTGCCAGATCAACTTGCTTTTTGTTTTCTTTTTTCAGTTCATCCTGAATGTTGTTTGCAATTATCATATTTACATCCAGCATATAATCGCCTCCTATTCTTGTACTTATATTATACGCTCTCTCGCCAAGAATATCAATCATTTGGAAACTATTTTTGAGTTTCATAATATTTTGTTTCCGTTTCGGTTACAAAATAAGAGTGGTGGCTCTTTTTATGGAACCACCACTCTGCACTGCATCGGATTTTTAATTTTTCCGGCTTCTTTCCTGCTGCTGTTGCTGTTGGGGCTGACTTTTCTGTTTTCGCTCTTCCAACTTGATGTGCAGGCGGTCAAGGACCGAAATCCGATTTCCGATGATACGCGGTTTCTTCGGATTATTGTTGACACAGCCATCAATCATGTTGTAATTCTGCTCTGTGCCAGATTCCTTGGCACGTTCTGCGGTGCCATTCGCCAAAAATTTCTGGTAATGCAGCAGTTCCGGCTTTTGTTCTCGAAGAAACTTCTCGATTTTCTTCATAACCGAACTATCAAATCCGTAAATCGTCTGCGCCACCAAAACTCCGCTGTCATGAAGAATAATATCCGGCCTTTGCTTTTTTGTCTGTTCACAGACAAGCTGCACAAATCTTTGCTCCTGAACATTCTTTTCGTCAATGACTTTCCATGTATCTGTTTGTCCTTCTATCTGATAGCCACCCTCATTCAAAATCAGGCAGCTACCCTCAGCTTTTGGTGCCAGAAAGCCATTGAACTTTACCAGTGCTTCTTTGTCCACATAGTAAAATGCGGTCTTTCCTGCCGCTGTGATTGCGATAACGTCACTGACACCAAATTTTCTGATTTTGAATGGAAACCAAAGAGTCAACATCAACAGCTACGCCATCTGTTTCTGCCCCAGTTGCAGTTTTTACAATATTCTTGGTTTCCACAACCTCAGTCAAATTGTTCTGGTCGTCCATAGCGATTATAATCACGGCGGCTTCTGGTTTCGTCCAGATTCTCAATCGTCATTCCAAGTTCTTCTGCCGACTCCACGATTGCCTGCTTTATCTTTTTCTTTTGCCCTTGTGATAGCAACGTATCAATCGTAATATCAATATCTTCAGAAAAACGGCGAATCACTTTATGACACTTGCTCAGTGATGTGCCGCCCTTAAAAACGATATACGGCATCCTCTGCGCCAAAAGCCGCAGCAACATCGTAACATAATAATCTTTTTCGATTGCCTGTACCATAACACCAGTCTGCTCATAAGCCAAGTCAATCGCATCCCGGAATTGTTCTCTATCACTGTGCAAGTATGCCATTATAAATCACCCTCGTTTCTACCAGATTTTTGTATAGCTTATCCGGGTAATAAGAAAAATACGGTTCCATTTCCGAAAGGCTCAAACTTGCATCGCTCATATATTGGTACAAACGTTCCTGCAAAGGCTTTCCCGTAACTTCGGAATACACATCTACATCTTTCAGCAAATCAAGAAATTGCAGCACCTTATAATTGGATTCTGTCACTGGCACTTTCGGCTTACGAACGATCACCCGCGACTTTGCCAGAGATGTTTCCCTGTATTCATTCGTAGCCTTATTTGATACAACTTCATATAACATCGGAACCTGCGTAGTCAGCCCCATCTGGTTAAAGAACATCAAACCACTCACATAGCCGCATCGCTTATCCTTATCTCTTAGATATTTACATTCCAACACTTTTTCTGGTGGAAGCTGTGACCCTGATTTGAAAATCGTTTTTTTCGGCAAGAAGTAAACTCCATTATCAAACCGCTTTACCTTTCCAGCATCCGTGAGTTTTTTTATCTGTTGTCGAAGGTTGGCGCGACTCATACCTTCAATTTGAAGCTCAGCAAGGAAAATCGGCTCATTCGGTTTGTAGTTTTCTAAAAGATACTCATATAATGTTTCCATACTGCCCTCCATTCACATTTTAGTGTTTTATATTTTCTGTTCTGTTATTATTATACTCGTGATTTTCAAAAATATCAAGACATCTTCGTTTTCCACACAAAAAAAGAGTGGCGGCTCCTTGTTATAGGAACCACCACTCTGCGTTATAACGGATTTTTAGTTTTTGCGGCTTCTCTCCTGCTGCTGTTGCTGCTGTCCCTGTTCTTTCCGCTTTCGCTCCTCCAGTTTGATATGCAGCCGATCCAGCACTGAAACTCTGTTGCCTATGACACGCGGCTTTTTCGGATTGTTGTTGCAACAACCATCAATCATATTGTAATTCTGCTCTGTGCCAGACTCCCGCGCCCGTTCATACGTTCCATTCGTCAGACACTTTTCATGTTCTGTCATATCCTGCTGTTTCTTTTCAGCGCGGCGAACATACTCTGTAATAGTAGCCCGGACATTTTCAAAGCCGTTCGGTGCCTCTGTCACAAATACACCTTTACCGTCTACCACGATTGGAGAGACAGCATCTCTACGCTGCTCATTCCGCATCATAAAGAAGCAGGCACCCTCTACAACTTCACTATCATACGGGAGCCATGTTCCTGTTTTTCCATCAACCTGGTAATTGGGAACCATGAGGGCAACAACATTTCCGGCAGAGTCTATATCCGTAAAACCGCCAAACTCGACCAAATCGTCTCTATCGACATATCCAGAAACTCGGCCAGCACCTTATCCGTCAGTTCCGGGGCAAGGATGTTCAGGTATGATGCAGCACCGTAGGTGTCGCCCATCATAAAGTCCTTGCCGCTTTTGAACAGGAAACTGGTCGGGGCAATGAAGTCCTTGGTGGTCATGCCGCTCTGCAGGATGCGGTCATAGCTGAAGTCGAACTTCTGCTGTTCCTCCTGATGAAAAGTTTCGTACATGATCTGAAGCCGTTCCACGCCGTTCAGCGGGTAGGCTTTCACGCCCAGCACCTTGAAATTATTGAGAATATCGGTTTCAATACGCTCCAGCCGGGGCTTTGCTTCCCGGACGCTTTTTGCTTCGATGCTGAACGTGATGTACTTCGTCCGAACCAGACCGTTATTGCCCTTGGCAAGCTGCTGTCTCAACATCTGCGCATATTCCATACGCACATCATCGAACTGGTCGTGCTGCGGCTCGATCTGGATTACCTTGTTGTACTCGCTCATATCGCTTTTGTGGTTGATGAACGAAAGCTGAAAGCGGATGCTGGCATCGAAATAGTTGAGGAAGTCGCACCAGCTTTCAAAGATGGTGTTCTTATCCTCGTTCTGTGCCAGCTGGTAGTTAATGTCGTAGAATCGGACGGTTTTGGAATCAGCTCATTGGATTTCTTAGTGGCCGCATACAGCGATACCGGGTTATCCACCTTGTCATCCGTGCTATAAGGCACTTTTTTATTGCTACCATACACGGAAGAACTGGACGCATAGACCAAATGCTCTACCGGGGTATGTCCCTCATCGTAAGAATGGCGGCAGGCTTCCAGAATGTTATAGAAGCCAATCAAGTTTGCTTCCACATAGGCATCAGGGTTCGTAATGGAATAGCGGACACCCGCCTGCGCACCGAGGTTCACTACGATTTCCGGCTTATACTGCTCAAAGATAGATTCGATCACAGCCTTGTCTGCCAGATTGCCTTTTACGAAACTGAAATTTTCAAACTGTTCCAGTTCGTTCAAACGGGCTTCTTTCAGGCGCACATCATAGTAGTGGTTCATGTTATCCAGACCCACGACCTTCACACCCTCCACTGTGGAGAGCAGCCGCCCTGCAAGGTTCGAGCCGATAAATCCAGCCACACCTGTGATGAAAACACTCTTGTTTTTCAGATCAATTTTGGTTTTATTTTCCATCATAATTTTTCTTATCCTCCCTTGTTGAATCCCCTGCTTATTTCATTGCACGACAACAAGCCTGTATACAGATTGCAGCAACAATCTATACGCAGGCTTGCCTTCGTACCTCCTTATTCTGTTTTCTGCTCTATCAGCTTTCGCTGTGGTGGGTTAAGTATAGAGCGCAACCAGAAGCCATTAACCCCTGAAAACACGCTAGCCCTAGCGCACCATGACAAGCAGAAACAAGTTGAGGTGAAAAGGTCAAGCCGCGCAAACCCGCATGAATTCAGGCTTTTTTCTGGTTGTCCATATGCGGTTGTCAAGCAAGGAACAAAAAAATTTGCAAAAAAATAAGCCCTACAAGGGTTTCAGTCGGTTCCGAACCGATCTGAGCCTTGTAGGGCTTACTTGCGCTCTATACGTTCTTTTCTTGATTGTGATTATGCTCCATGGGCATCCATTCTGTTACGCGGCGGATTAACTCTTCTAAATTTAACCGCCCGCTCAGGTGTAGTTTCAGGGCAATCCGCATCAAACGTGATTGGCATTTTCTTTGCCGCTTCCAGTTCTGCGAGTTCTTCTTTTGTAAATGCAAGTTCCTGTTTCAGTTCCATAGACATTTCACTCGTTTTTACCATAATAAAGCCCCCTTTCAAATTCGGTAGCCATTCGTGCCGAAATCAATCTTGTCACATCTGTTTTTGTACCGCTTTCTTCAATTCTTACTCGTTCAGTATATACAACAAATAGTATTTCATTCACCTTTCCGATGAACTGATCTATATTGCCAATCAATGCACCCTCTGTTTTTTGAGAAATCCGTCCAGCAGAAGTATCGCCTATGGTGTTATATCGATCTTCGTCATAGCTATGATCCTCATCATAAAACTCGATTCGGTCATAGTCAAAGAAGATACGCGCTGCACTCTTAAATGAAATTCCGTGTTTTTTAATATTTATCTGATTTTTATTATCATCGTATTCAAAGGCCATTCCTCCCAGTGAGAAACTAACCATCCTGTTATCTTCCATCGGCCTCACCGCCTCTCTCCGAGCTTCATAATCTCCCTATTATGTTTTCATCTTACCATAAAACGCCTTGCATATCAAGCTGGCAGATGTAAACTTTTCAACATAGATTTGTCCATATTGCTCTTTCTTGGCATCATGCCGTCCTTTAAATCGATGACTTTTTTCTGCTGGCAATCCCTTTGCCTCTCATTGTCTTCACTTCTTCTTCAAGGTAATAGTCACCATGATAGAATTTAGAAACATCCATATCAAGAGCTTCAATTACCCGACAGGCCAAACCAAAAGAGGAAGTCAAAATATTTCTTTCCCCAGATTCCAGCCTTTGATATTGACGTAAAGTTATATTGGCTCGATCAGCAACCTCTTGTTGCGTCAGCCTTAATATTTGTCGTTTTTCCGATAAGACAGCCGCTGCCGTTGGAATTATCGTTTGAAAGCCATCTAAAATTCCGGCACTCATAGTATTAGCTCCCTTCATCACGTCCATTTGGACGTATTATACGACCAAATGGACGTGATGTCAAGTTGTACACTTTTGAGGCGAGAGGGCACTTTGTTCATCTTTTTCAAGCGAAATGATAACTGCATTTTTCTCGGCATCATACCGTCCTTTAAACTGATGGTCTTTTCCTGCCGCCAGACCATTTGCTTCCAGCAACACCTGAATGAACTGTATTCCGTTAATCATCATCCGACACTGCCCATCGGTCAGTAGCCTGCCCGGGACCTTAAAGGACATGGGATGCTCCGCAGCACACGGCGTGATTGCAATAGCCTTCCGATCTTTCCTCTGCAAAACGCAGATATAGGCTGGACTTCCAAGAACACGAATAACATCTTTTCCCACATTCATTCTCCGACTTTCAGCCGGAATTGTCACCAGCAAATTCATAATTCGTCCCGACTTCATGCCTTTCCTTAAAATAGTTCTGCACTCCTTTGCTCAGAACAATGACCTCGTCCGCATATTTCGCAGCATTTTTTTCGCCTTGGTGGATAAACTTAGAACCAAGTCCTGATTGCCATTTCTCGCGCTGCCAATCAATGCCATGGACGGTAACAACAACTCTTTTCCCAAACATCTTCGGCAGCCATGCAAAGAACGCCGGTCCTTCGGCGTGGATGTGCACCACATCGTATCTTCCAAATGCACTACAAAGTGCTGCGAAAAAGGAAGAGCTTACCGCTGCAAGTCCCCCTGATGTCAAGATAGGGACAAAAAATTTCTCAAAAAAAGCAAAAAAAATAAGCCCCACAAGGCTTTTCTGACAATTCTTTGAATCATCAGAGCCTTGTAGGGCTATCCGTTATCTTATGCTATTTTGTTTTCACACTGCCTGTAATGGGGTGTTCTCCATTGTTTCCTTAAACTGCTCAACTGTCATTTTCGCTTTTGCCGCAGCACGCTCCAGCGGTAAATCACCCTCGAACAAGCTGAACCAGCATCCGAATCTCGCCAATTCCGATGCCTTCGATTCTGCCTTCCTGACGGCCTTCTTCACGACCTTCGGCTCTTACGCCTTGACTAAGATTGCACACTTCAAGCACCTCTCTTTCCAGTTCTTCGCCCATTGCAACGCCAAACTCTTCTTCCAGAATCTTCTTTTTCTCAGAACCTGATCTTGTGGAAGATAACAGCACTTCCATAAATTTCAGGATTCCCTTATGATTCTCTGTCCCTGGCTTGCCTAAACAAATCATTACGACACTCATCAAATCATAGTTTTCGGTTTCTTCCTGCGCTTCTCCAATTAACTGTTCGGGTTTGATGGAGTACCGGGTAAGCGTGTTCTCAAAACCATCTGACGGCTGAGTACAAATCCAGATGGAGTAGACCTTGCGAATCTTCCCATATTCAGATTTTGTAAAAATCGGGCCGTGCTGTACAGAAATCATTCTGCTACAATAATAGATTGCCCGTTTCGTCAATGGGTATCCCGGCTTGAATTTTGTCTGTGCTTCCACATTGATAATCAGACGAATGACTTCTTCCTGTTCTGTGCTGTCCGCAGATTTCGGTGCGATTGCGTCAAAGCGAACATCGTAAAACAATGTTCCCTCGGTCAGCGTAGAATGGAGTTGTCCATATTATTGCATTCTTCGCCACTGTTATATCATAGGCAACTAATTATTTCAGAACCAACTAATGTGAGATTCACATTTCAGTTAGTACTCTCCCGTTTTCTATCTGCATTGCATCCATTATCTTAAACGAAACAAGTCGCTGCTGTGGGAAAGCTCTTCCGAGCAGCCGATAGGACATTTTCTTGTCCCACCCAGAATCCCCGTAAATCATGCGAACCAATGCCATACACTTGATTTCGCCGCTATTGGATTCATCCAGTTTTCCCACACGATGCGCTCCTGCTTCTTCTGCTCCACACGCCTGTACAGCTATCTGTTTCATTTTGCGATTATACAGAAACCGATAGTGTGACGGCCATTCTAACGCTTCCAGCGTTTTTCTGAAGACCGTGATTCGTCCCTCTTCCTCGCAGAAACTCATACCAAGTCCTGCCTGTTGTTCTGTTTTCTGCATACGCTCACCTCCCGCAAATAGGCAGACCATCCCCTTGTACACCCTATCAATTAGTCCTTTCCAGCTTCAGGTGCAATCTTTCCAGTCAGAATCCCCATTGACACATACCCATCCATTTGCTTGACTTCAGACTCTTTCCGGTGTTCTTCCACAGGCACACCAAAAGTTCCCACAATATCATCCGGGTAAAATCCCTTTCTGCTGTTCACAGGTTTTGTTGCCGCAGCATTATCCTGCGAATCGACTGCGTTCTTTTTTCTCTGCCCTTCATGAAAAATTTCTGGCACAAGCAGATCAAAAACATACAGAGTTTCACCTTCAAAGGTGATCCTGTACCCCAGCATTTTATATCGGCACTCGCTGTCCCATCCCATTTTCTGATAAACTAAAGTCGCAAATGGCTTGCAGGACATCTTCCGGCTTTTGCGCTTATCCGGTTTTGCCACGCACCAACGCAGAGCGTCCTTGTCATTTTCATCACACCCACGAACAACGATACGCTTCAAATCATTGTTGAACATGACATGAACGTAGACCACATCCTCCAGCCCTGTGATACAGGCTGTATTGAATGTGATACTATCTTTACGAATCACGATTGCCGGGTCACGCAGATGGGCAAACAATTCCTTTCGCACGACCTGGTAGCCATCATACGAAAAGGCATTTTCCAGTTCTTCCGCCCGTGCGTCTCTATCATCCTGCACAATCTGCTTCTCTGGCGGCATGATTGTTGTGTTTTCTTCATTCATCTATAATCAGTCCATCCTTCCATTATCTTCTCCGCTTCATGGAGCAACTCATTTAGACTTTCTGCCGTAAATATGTTCATTTTCTCTATCTCCGACGCAGGACGAAATACATCCCAGTTTCCGGCATAATGCTCCTGCCGTAAGATACCCACCTGTGCTATACTTGTAATCGGCTGTCCAAATGTTCCAACCCACTCTGGTGGAAAAATGTAAATCTTCTTTTTGACCGTTTCGCCCTCATCTTCTTCGGTGTTTTCCTTTGGAGGCAGAAGGATTTCTTCCACCTTAATCATTTCAGGCTCATCAAATGCGAACAACATCATTTTGTTATCGCCCTGCTCCAGAAACTGACCACGGAACCGATAACGCAAATCCTCATTCCATTCCATAATGTCAAATAAAGTCTTTGCAAGTCCACGACAGCCCAAAGTGCTTGCACACCAACGTCCCTCTTTCAGTCTGCCCCAACGGATCGCGTTTGGATTATTCTTGTCACAGGGACGAATGGCAATGCAGCGTTCAACAGAATTTAGCAGCAGCTCCACATATTCAACATTTTCAAACTTTTTCAAGCAAGCGGTGTTAAAGCGCAATCGTCCATTAGAAATCGTCATAGCCGGATTCTGCATAGTAGAAAAATACTGTGCCCTGACTACTTCATAGCCCGTCAGATCAATACGCTTTTTCACATCCGCAGTAACAGTGACATCCGGTTCTTTCATCACGCTTTCAGAGGCTTCCCTGTATGCTTCTGTCGAAAAGCCTGTCCAATCCTTATCAAAAGGCACATATCCTCGCAAAATCCCATCTTCAACCACGCTTAGCACGGGCAAGGGTCTGTTTTTCTTTGAATAATTGCGGGATGCCCGCAGATGATTAGCTGCATTAAAAACTTCTCTGGAAACAATGGCTTCATGGTGATTCTTCTGCCTGTACTGTGTTCGGTCATTGTTGTTTTTCTTTGATTTATGCGTCAAAAAGTTCGGTGTAAAGGTCTTTCTTGCCAGTACATCACCACAATGGCGCTCATTTGCCAGAACACCTGCAAGTGTGCCGGGATTCCACTCCACACGTCCCAATTTCGTCTTACGGCTATACTCCATCAAAAGGGTTGCAATCTCCGTAAGCGAATATCCATTCAGGTACAGGTAGTAAATCACCTTTACAGTCTGTGCTTCCTCCGGGTTAATTACAAGGTTGCCTTCCTCGTCTTTATCGTATCCAAGCAATGCAGGGGTCAGGAACAGGCCACGGCTGAACCGCCGATCTATCGACCAGTTCATAATGATAGATTTGGAATGCGATTCTTCCTCTGCCACAGATGCCAGAATCGTCAGAATCATGCGTCCATTGCTGTCCAGCGTATAGATATTATCTGCTTCAAATTTCACACCCACAGGCGGATTTAGATTTTTCAGAAATTCAATCACAGAAAGGCAGTCAACGATATTTCGAGCAAAACGGGCAATGGATTTTGTAAGAACGAGGTCAATCTTGCCTGCCTTGCAGTCCTCAATCAACTGCTGCATCCCTTTTCGGTGTTCCAGAGATGTGCCGCTGATGCCTTCATCCGCATAGATTCCAACAAATACCCATCCCGGCTGTGCCTGAATATAATCCGTATAATAGTTTTTCTGAAGTTCATACGAAGAAGTCTGTTCATCATTATCAGTGGAAACACGGATATATGCTGCCACACGCCGAATCACAGAACTTGTTTCCAAATCCTCTATGATTTTGGCGGGAATGACCTCCAATTCCGATATATCTACACCCTTATAGCGGTCTCTGATTTTTTGCTTACGGTCTACTGCTTCTACTTCACCGATAATCATGTACTTTTCCTCATTCTCCCGTATTGATACTCCAATACCACTGTCGCATCTTCCGATAACTTCGGATACCGAGTTCTTTCTTCGTATTTTCTGCGGTTCTGCGGCTGATTCCTTCATCTTTCATCCGCATATAGATTTCTCTTGCTCTCATATCGCCATCAGAAAGCAACTTTTTTATCAGATATGCTGCCTTTTCTGTTTTTGACTCAAATTCCGGCACTTCCGGTTGTTCCGATGAAACGAATGTGCTCTTGCACTCCAACCATTGGAAACCCATCTCTGCTGTTATAGAAAACCGAATTTCTCCATCAGACGGAGCCAAACTGTTTTTTATCTGCCGGACAATACGAATATCTGTATCTTCCTGGTCACGCTCCACCTGCAAAACACTTCGCGCAGCAGCAACCACATCTATGCTGCCAAGACTTCGGTACAAACCTTTCGTTCCCTCTTTCTTATTGAGATGACCAATCAGCACAATGGCACAATCATATACTGAAGCCCACATTCCGAGACGCTGCATCAGTTTTCTGGCTCTCCCTGCAATCTGGAGGTCAGAATCACTTCCTAAATACGCCTGAATCGGGTCTATAACTACAAGCCGTGGGCGAAATTCAATGATTGCCTGACGGATACGCTCATCATCCAACGTTAGGCCACTGTATGTTTCTTCATTGATAAAAGCTACTTTTCTACAATCTGCGCCGCATCTTTCCAGTCTGGGTTTAATGGTATCTGATACTCCATCTTCCGAACACTGGTAGATAATCCTTTGCGGCATCCCAACAGGCTTTCCATCCGGTGTTTTCCCACCCTTAGAAAGTTCCGCAATCAGATTCATCATCATGGTTGACTTTCCATCGCCGGGATCGCCTTGTAGCAATGTTAGCTTTCCCACTGCAATGAATGGATACCACAACCAGTGAACAGAAGTTGCCTGCACATCACTATATAATGTAAGAATTTTTTCTACCTTGTCCACCATTGTCTTTCCTTTCTATTTGCAGCCTTTTACTACCTCTATTATAAAGCATTCGTTGCGTTTTGACTGCTACCCATCAGGTAGCATGAGTTGTCTTTTGCTACCCAGTAGGTAGCAAAACAGCCTAAGACCACAGAGCAGATAGCAGTGTGTCCCTTTGCGGTCTTAGAACCTTTGATATAGAGTTGCTCTGCCTACCATCATGCGAGATAATTGTACTGCCTTATGCGGGGAATCATAAGGAGAAAAGCACATGGCTACTGATTATAAAGCCTTGGGCAAGCGCATTTCAAATGCCCGAAAACAAGCTGGTATCACTCAAGAGGCCCTGGGGGAGCAGCTTAACATGACACGAAAACATATTAGCGTAATTGAATCCGCCATCAAACGCCCAAGTCTTGATGCATTGGTTGATATTGCCAATGCTCTTGACGTATCGACGGATGATTTGCTGGTAGATAGTTTGATGCACTCGACTTCAACTTCAAATTCTGAAATTCACCGTCTGCTCTTGGACTGTAATGAAATCGAGCAGGAAATTCTCACCCGGATGGTAAAAGAGATGAAATCAATCCTGTACGGTTTGGGAATCTGATTTTGTAACCCGTTGACCATATAACAAAGAGCCCGCATAAGCCACAGCTGCACTTCGGATCACACCGGGGTGCTGTCTGTGGCTTATGCGGGCAAAACCATTCCTACGGAATGAAATGCCCGCCTGATCGAGAAGATTTGCGAATCCTCTCAACCAGACGGGCATTCTTTTTGCTCACCTCGCTGTTTCTATGCGGTTATGCGCCATACTTTTCCAATGCTCTCCGAATCACATCCTCACAGTTAAACTCAACTTTCATCGTCTGATCATCATACAGATAAACCATGCTGACAAAAGCATCCACACACTCTTTTGTCAGCCCACCGATGTATGTTTTCTCGCTGGCCTGCTTTGTCAGAGCGCGGATTTCTTCATCCAATTCATCGGCACACTCCTGTTCTTCCTTTTCTATCCGTATGCTATCCTGCAATGTAGCCAGTTTTTCCGAAAGAACCTTTTTCTTTTCTATGTACGCATCCCGCAGCAGTACACCGTCCGCATACAATTCATACAGTTTAATCTGCTCCACCCGAATGGCTTCTGCTTGCTTTTCCAAGTCCTCAATATCCATGCAGCGCACCGTGATAGACTGCTTTTCCTGCATTCCCTGATTTACCACATCCAGCGCATAGAATACTGTTTTTATCGCACGAGCCACTTTTGCATTCACCGAATATTCTCTGTAATAGCCGCCGTAGCATTTAGAGAACTTTCCGGCTGACCGTTTATAGCCGCAATAGAAAACCATTTCCCCATATTGCCTTTCGTGGCGAAGCTGCCGGTTACAGTTTCCGCAGCAGATTTTTCCTTTTAACGCAAAATCATCACCCACCTTATATTGAATTGGAGTTACGTTACGGATTGCTTTCTGTGCCTGGTAGTATTCATCTTTTGTCACGATGGCCGCATGAGCGTTTTCTGCAATGATCCACCTATCCTCCGGGAGCGTCCGAACAGAGGTAGTATTCACATCAATTTTCTTTCTTCTCCCCATAACCAACGCACCAGTGTATTCATACCGTCTAAGGATTCTCCACACGATTGCCGCGTTCCATAACATTTCACTGTCCGGGGCAATAATAGGATTGCTGCCCATCAGCAGATTCTTTCGTTTCGCATACAATCCCGGCGTAGGAAGATTTAATTCGTTCATGCCGTAGGCGATCTGCGTTGTATTGCGACCGGACAATGCTAATTCAAATACTTTTTTCACGCAGGGTGCAGCCTCTGGGTCAATCTCCCACCGCTGTCCGCCTTTCTTGTTCCACACATATCCGAAAGGAACATTTGTGCAGGTGGCTTTTCCGTTCTTCCAGTTCGTTTCCAAAGCAGCCCGAATCTTTTTCGCAATATCCCGGCTATACATATTATTCACCAGATTGCTGACCGCCACTTCGATTCCCGGCGTTCCGTTGTTCAGTTTCATGCTGTCAAAGGAATTATTCACAGCAATAAACCGAACTCCCATCAACGGAAAAATCTGCTCAATGTAATCGCCAACACCGATATAGTCACGACCAAGGCGGGATAAATCCTTTACTATGATGACTTTTATATCGCCCTGCTTCAAATCCACGATCATTTTCTGAAAAGCCGGACGATTAAAATTTGTTCCAGTATAGCCATCATCTACATATTCTACAATCTCGCCAAATAAATCTTCCTGCTTTCCAATGTAATCGTGGAGCAGCATCCGTTGGTTCTCAATGCTGTTACTTTCATCCTTGCTGCCCTTTTTCAAATCTCCGTCTGCCAATGATAAGCGGAGATAGATTGCAATTTTATCATTCATTCTGAACCTCCGACATGATTGCAAGCACTTCCTGATAGGGGTCGCTGCACTTAAATTCGACCTCCACAGAATTGTCCATTCCCACATAGATTTTCTTAATAAGTTCGTGCACCAGTTCTTCATCAAACTCACTTTGATTCAGAAACCCACGCATCCGTTCCATCTGCGCATCACAGATTTTGATTCTCTTTTCCAGTTCCAATGCGCGCTGACGCTGCTTTTGCAGTTCATGTTCCAGCCGCTGCTTTTCTGCTATGTAATGCTCCTTTAGCTGACTGTATTCATCTTCGTCCAGAATTTCAGCTTTATAGTCCTCATATAAGCGCAACCGCCGTTCTTCGGCTTCCTGAATCCGAAACAGGATAGAGTTTTCTTTCATCTTGATGGAACGGGCTGAATCCAGATTGCTGCCGCGCATCATGTCTTTTACCATCTTTTCTTCTTCACACATGGTAGACACCAGATGATGAATCTGATCCATCGCCACCATCATCAGCATTTTCTCCGGCACCGCATGATAGGCACAGGGAGTCGTGTTCTTCTTTCTTTTGCAAATGAACACTCCATAGTGCGTTTCTTTTACCGTACCATGCACACGCCGTTCAAACGTCATGTTGCGTCTGCAGCAGCCACAGTAAACCATTCCCGATAGATGGTTATAACACTTCTCTCTGGTTGCCTTGGAACGCGCCATCGCCCTTTCCCGTTTTTCCTTATTCTGCTCCCGCCGTGCCTGCACTTTTTCAAAATCCGATTTCAGAATGATTGCTTCATGAGCGTTTTCAACAATATGCCATTCTCTCTTTTCCACTGGATGGAGGCCAATCCCTTTGTATGATGCAGTTTGCGTTTTCCCAGATACCAGTTCTCCAATATAGGCACTGCTGTTTAAAATACGAAGAACCGTACTGGGGTGCCATTTATTATAGGTAGGGTCATCTCCCTCATGTAATTTGCGATTCAGCCGTTCGTTCGGCCTTGCTACTTCTAAAAATTCCAACCTGCGAGCAATTTCGTTTGTACTCACTCCTGCAAGATACCATTGATAGATCAGTTTGACCCACTTCGCATCCTCAGTCGCTTCAAACTTATTTCCCTGTTGGTTCAACTGATAGCCATACGGTGTACACCACGATGTAGGGATTCCCTTTTCGCGGCGCATCTGGTAACTAAGGCTGATTTTCTTTGAAATGTCCTTAGCGTACAAGCTGTTTACCATGTTCTTGATGGGAACCGCAAGACTATCCACATCCGACTGCCGGATGTTGTCAAAATCATCGTTGATGGCGATAAAACGAACATGGAGCATCGGGAAAATAGTTTCCAGATAGCTTCCCGTTTCGATATAGTCACGACCAAACCGAGATAAGTCCTTCACTACAATGCACTGAATTTTACCTGTCCGCACATCCTGCATCATACGCTCAAATTCTGGCCGGTCAAAACGTGTTCCCGTAAAACCGTTGTCTGCATAGGTATCGGTCAGCGTCAGTTCCGGGTTTTCCCTGATATAATTATGAATTTGCAAAATCTGTGTGTGCAGAGAATCTTCTGTTTCATGCCCGCCGTTCTCAACCGACAGCCGCGCATACGCCGCCGTGCGCAGAAGTTCTTTTTCGTTTTGCTGTACGGCCTCCTGCACAGCGGCCTGCGACGTCATATTCTTTCTACTCTTTCTTGCCATTACAATCTTCCTCTCCGTTGTTCAGCCATTCTTCCGGGAAGAATTCCTTCCACTCACTTTCTTGTAGGATCACTTCTACTTGTTCAAAATCTACGATCCATACATGGTCAAGCCATTCTTTAAGATGTGTGCGCTCCAACGTTTCAGGAATTGAAATCTCTCGGAACTTCATCAACCAGGGATTTCCATGGCTAAATGCTTTTTCTATATCATTAACATCCAGCATTATCTTTTTAAAGGCATCTTCCTGCTTCTGGACTGCCACCTGATACTGATGTTCATACGCCTCTACCTGTTCTAGTGAAATTGATCCCTGCTCATATTCCCGATAAACCGCTATTCGTTCATCGTCCTTGGTCATCAAGCGCGCAACGATCTCATTTGCTCTTTTTCTGTACTGCAACAGTCCAGCATCCATGCACTGCTTGACTTTCTCAGGATTCAAGTCCAGCACCTTATCAATATGCGCAGCTTGCATTTTTTCTTTTCCCAAAGCTGAAAGAATCTCTCGAAAGATTTTCTCGCTTTCGATGAAAGGGGCTTTTCCAGAGAAGCATCTATACCCCTTGTCAAACGAATAGATTTGCTGGCTTTCATCTTCTGATGTTCTGCACAGCAGACCTTTTCCACTTTCTTTGTCATAGATTTTTTTGAAGAGCAGGTTTGGTTTTTTTCGTGCCTTTTTCCTCGAAGGCAACCTCGTAGATTCCAACTTTTTCTGGGCTTTCTGAAATTCCGTCTCTGAAACAATCGCCGGAACTTCCAATTCTCGCTTTGCCTTTGCCAGCGTCAGCGTACACTTTCCGATATAGAGTGGATTTTTCAAAATCAAGCGAATGGTTGAATCCGGCCACTTGATTTTTGTTCTTGACCTTTTTTTCTTTGCCATCTGGATTTGTGGAGATGGAACGCCCTGTGCATCCAATGCTCTTGCGATTTCCGGGATTCTCATATCTTCCAGATACATCTGAAAAATCAGCTTTACAACCTGTGCGCTCTCAGGATTAAGAACAAGGTTTCTGCGATCTTCCGACAGCGCATAACCATATTTAGCCTGTCGATGGGTCAATGTACCTTCTTCAAATTGATTCTGGCGATTGGTAATAAATTCCGAACGAATCTTATCAATGGTCTTTCCATTGAAATACTCTGCAACTTCTTCGGCAGTTTTGTCTGCACTGCAAAAGTCATCTTCCACAACTGCAAATTGGATACCAAGCGGATAGAACGTCCTCTGCAGTGCTTCAATGGCAAACGGAAGGGTTCTTCCACAGCGGAAGATAGAATCCACAACAACTGCATCAAATTTCCGAGCCATCCCATCCTGTACCAATATGTCAAAGCCCTCTGTGGCTTCTGCTGTTCTCCTGCGGTCACTGTATTTTTCGGATACGCTGCACCCGCGCTTTTTTAGATACCGCGCAATGCGCTCATTCTGTTCTGCAATCGTATTGGATGGATTTTCTTCTCCGATCCTGCTGGAAATCGACCTTGTATAACTGACCCATTTCATTCCTCTGCCACCTCATTTCCATGATGTGCTTGATATTCCATAAATTTTTCTGTGATACTGTGCAGTTCATCCTCGAAGCAAAAATGAATTTCAATCTCTGTTTTGCTATGAACATCTATGTGGTCGATCAGTTCCACCACGACCCTGCGTTCGAGCATTTTGATATGTTCGTATTGCTTAAATTCTTCCAACCAAGTAGGAAGCAGTGTGTCGTGCTTTAATGCCTCCTGCTTCTTTTCGCGGATTTCCTGAATCTTATCCTGTGCCTCTTTTATCTTCTGCGCAAAGCGAGTATTCATTTCTCCGTACTCTTCCCGACTGACAACATCATCGCATAAGTCCTGATACAGACGGATTTTCAAATTACTGTACCGTTCTAATTCAGCTTCCAGTGCAGTGATCTGGCTGTCCAGAATCTTTATGCCAATCTGTTCGCCGCTTGCCAGCTCTGCATTGGAGAGTACCTTTTCCGCTTCTACAAGAAGTGTCACTTGATGCCGAATCGCAGCCAGAGCACTTTCCGTCAGCTTCTCACTGTTTATCATGTGCGGTGTGCAGCCGCCACCATTCTTATAGGTAGAGCAGTGATAGTATTGATACTTCTTTCCGTTTTTCGTCACCGTGCGGCGAATCATATTCTGCCCGCAGTCTGCACATCGCAGAAAACCTGATAATGGATAAACTGTTGTCTGCGATGGTGCGGTACGAGTGTCCAGTTCCAACAACTGTTGTACTTGCTGGAACTCGCCTTTGCTGATAATGGCATCATGCGCATCTTCCACCCGAATCCAGTTTTCACTTCCAACATCATGGCTCTTTTTTACTTTGTAATTGATTTTCCTGCGTTTACCCTGAATCAATGTTCCCGTATAAGATTCATTTTTCAAAATACGATTGACAGAAACCACTGTCCACTTCTGATTCAGCCCAGCCTGAAAACCGCAGGTATAGTTGAATCCATTGGCTCTCTTATACTCGTTCGGCGGCAGGACACCCAGTTCGTTCAAGTGACTGGCAATGCGCTGTGAACTCATTCCGTTCAATTTCTGTTTGAATATTTCCTGCACAATGCCCGCAGCGTATTCATCTATAATCAGATGATTCTTGTCTTTCGGGTCTTTCTGATACCCATATCCTGCAAAGCTGCCAATGAACTGACCTTCTTTCCGTTTCACATCCAAGTGGCTTCTGACACGCATCGAAATGTCACGGCAATAGGTATCGTTGATAAGATTGTTGAACGGAATCAGAATACGGCCCTTATCATCGTTTTCTTCCGCACTATCATAATGATCGTTGATGGCGATGAACCGAACTCCCATAAATGGAAAGATTCTTTCCAGATAACGTCCTGTTTCAATGTAGTTTCTGCCGAATCGTGATAAGTCCTTGACGATAATACAGTTGATTTTCCGATTCTCAATGTCCTGCATCATCCGTTTGAAATCCGGGCGTTCAAAATTCGTACCACTGTATCCATCGTCTACATACTCATCGATCTTATGCAGTTCCGGGTGCTTTCCCAGATAATCATTCAGTAAAGCTCTTTGATTTTTGATGCTGTTGCTTTCCTGCTGATCGCCGTCCGAACGTGACAATCGAAGATACACAGCACAGCGATATTGTCCATTTTCCTGAAAAAACATAAAAAGCCGATAACCTCCTTAATCTATTTGTCGTTCTGACAATAAACCAAGAAAATTATCGGCTTTAGTTAGCATATTCTGTTTTGACCCAAAGCCATTATCTCATATTTCGCGGTCCATGTCAACGCTTTAATGTGCTAAAGTGCAAATTTTCTTCTACTTTCTTCTTTTTTATTTCCGATGTGTCCTTGCGCATTTTTTCAGCGTGTCCTCCAATCGGTTCTCTCCGGCAAAACTGATCTTTACGACCATTCCCCGGTCAAGATAGCAGTAGGGGTTCTTGATCTGTGAAACAAAATCAACCATCCGTTCTCGCTGCGACAGGTCTTTCTTGATTTCCACATCGTTGATGTCCACCAGTTCTTCACGGTTCACATCCCGAAGTTCCATCGCTGCCAATTTCTTCAAATCCTCAAGTGTATGCGTCATTTTCTGGTACATCAAATACCTCCCTTCACCTATAGCATTCTAAAAGGGGTGTTTGGCAACCAAATTTTGAAATTTCACAAAAATATTTTTTCAAGTGGTTGCCAAAAGGTGCTTCCAGAATGTTATAGGTATAAGGACAATTCTCGATTTTCCAGGTCGTGGGGCTTTTTTCTCTCTTAGCGCAAGATTCGCCCATAGCCGCTCAAAACTCACTTTCGTTGTTTTTCCCGGCTGACAATCTTGATGGGGATTCCGTTCCCCATTCCCACGGTACGCACAAAATCTTGGATTTTGGCTATCCGGCTCCACATGAATGTGTTCGCAGCCGAACGCCTACGGCTTATCGGGAGTTGCTCTGCAACTATAAAATGCAGGAGGATTATGCTATGGCTCGACCAAAGAAAGACGAATCGCTTCATAGGGGGAAACGGGTTTACATCCGTTTCACAAAATTGGAATATGAGCTAGTGGCCGGATACGCTAAAGATGCTGGATACCCGATTGGTACTTTTGTACGCAAACAGGCTCTCCGCGAAAAGCTGGAGGTCAACTATAATATCGTTGCCGATCTGGGAGAGATTCAGAATTTGACGGTGCAGGCCGCAGGCATTGGAAATAATCTCAACCAGATTGCCCGCTATTTTCACGGCGGCGGTCTGGCATCACGCGGAATGTCGGAAGAACTAAAGAAGTGCATTGCGGAAATCCGTGAATTGCGGCAGGAAATCGTTCAGCTTGGAGGTGTGTATCGTGGCAATTCTAAAACACATCGCAAGTAAAAATGCCAATTATGGGAGTGCCATCGACTATCTGAAATACCAGCATGATGAGTTTCATCTGGTTCCCGTTCTGGATGAACGCGGGAATATGCTGCTTCGGGAAGAATTTTATCTTGACGGTTTGAACTGCCATCCCGAAACCTTCGACCTTGAATGTGAACTGTTAAACCAGCAGTACCATAAGAACAACACTTACGATGAAATCAAAAGTCACCACTACATTATCAGCCATGACCCCAGAGATAACGCCGACCACGATTTAACAGGAGAACGCGCACAGGCCATCGGGCTGGAATACGCAAAAGCTAATTTTCCGGGGCATCAGGCTTTGGTCTGCACCCATACAGATGGCAATAACGGAACAAGCAACATCCATACCCACATCATAATCAACAGCCTGCGCAAATTTGATGTTGACCCGCAGCCATTCACCGAGCGGCCTATCGACTGCAGGGCTGGATACAAGCACCACCTTACCAAAGACTATTTGAAGCACCTGCAAAAATCTTTGATGGATATTTGCCAGCGCGAAGGGCTGCATCAGGTCGATCTGCTCTCCCCTGCTGCGGATAAAATCACACAGCAGGAGTACCATGCGCAGCGGCGTGGGCAGCTGAATCTGGACATTGCAAACATGGAACTTCTGGGCGATGGCATTACCCCCATGCACACCACCTTTGAAACAAACAAAGAAAAAATCCGCAATGCCATTTCTGACATTGCGGAACGTGCCACATCTTTTGAGGAATTTCAGCGGTTATTAAAAGCGGAATACGGAATTTTGGTAAAAGACCATCGCGGACGATTCAGCTATCTTCCTGCTGACCGACAGAAATTCATTTCTGCCCGCGCCCTCGGTTCTAATTATGACCGCGACAGGCTTCTCCGCATTTTTGCAGAAAATGCTCGAAACAGAGAACAGAACAATCCTCATTGGACGGTAAATGATCCTCTGGCCATTCTGTTCATTAAGTCCGATCTGCGCCTTGTGGTTGATTTGCAGACCTGTGTAAAAGCGCAACAGAGCCGCGCGTATGCACAGAAAGTCAAGATTTCCAATTTGCAGCAGATGGCACGAACAGTCGCTTATGTGCAGGAACATGGATACGATTCTTACGAAAAACTCTCCGATACCACCGACACCATCCAATCCAAAATGGCGAAAGCTCGAAGTGATGCCAAATTCACCGAAGCCAAATTGAAAAAGGTCAACGAACAGATTCGTTATTTAGGCCAGTATCTTTCTACAAAATCAGTCTATGGTGATTTTTTGAAATCCGGCAATAAGAAATCTTTCCGTCAGGCTCATGCAGAGGATATTGCCAAATATGAAGAAGCCCTCCGCATCCTAAAGCAGCACTCCCCAGATGGAAAGTTCCCGACTATGAAAGACCTTCGGGTCAAAAAGGAGCAGCTTACCATTCAGAAAGATGCGCAGTATGACACATACCACTATTTCAAAGATTACCACAGGGAACTCCAGACTGTATGCGCCAATGTAGATAATATTCTGGGAACAGAACGAGAAGCACAGCGCAAACAGCAGCAATCCCGAAAGAACGAACACTCTCTATAAAACAAAATGCCAGCCCTGGCCTTTCACAAGAAAGACTAGGGCTGACTCTTTTTCTGCCGTATCACTATTAGAACAGGATTTGAACTGTCGCATCCTGAATCAAATCAACGAACTGATCTTTCGTTATAACTTCTTTGCGACAAATAATCGACTTATCAGCTTGCTGCCGTGTATAAGTCAATTTTCTATCATCGCGGCGAAGCTGCCGCACCGCCTCCAAAGTCAAGGCTCCCTCACGATACATCTGGCACAAAATAAAGTCATTTGACTTAAAGGCCACCGAAATCGGAGAATCCAGTGCAGGAGTAAATTCAGAATTTCCCGCTAAGATACGCTCTGCATTCGTTTGGAACTCATGCGCATCCGTATCCTGCGTATAGATTGTCAGACTGTCCACTTCATCGTGATACCACGCGAATATTTCAGCAAGGATCGTCAACGAGATTTCTCCCGCATTCTTTTTAAGAGCGCGGCCCGTTGACAGCGTTCTTCCATGGATCGGCCATTCATCGTACAGCCGGTTCATCCATTCTTCTGCGGAAGGCAAATCAATCAGATCTTCGGTTTTTACTTTCCTACGAAGAAAGCGCATCAACTCTGACACACGCGACACCGCAGCTTCAACGATGTAGTACAGGTTCACATCTTCATCATTGACAAATGTACCGTACTTTGTTTCATCAATCCAACGAATAGGATACCCTTGTGCCTGAAGCTGCTCAACATAGGTGCTTCTGTATGTAGAGTCCTCAATTTCTTCCATTACCCACTTTGGTATCAGAATCAAATCGTATACGCTGAGGATTCCATCAGACGGATAACTTCTCTGGCTCAACTCATGCATAAATGCCAGTGATGAGTTATCCATAAGTGCTATTTTGGTTTCCCCACCGTATTCTTTATACTCTGGTATATTAAGCATCGGCCTCTCCCGTCAGCATTTTAAATTCACTTAAAACCGTTTTCAGAAATGCTTCATTGTCTTTATGGTATTCCACTTCCGGCTCATTGCGAATCGTCTTATTGATTTTCTCTTGCAGCGGACTTACATTTACTACATACGAAGGCCGTACAAGGGAATCATCCAATCCCAAATCGCGGAATCTCTGTGCAATATCTTCAACCTGCACATCAAAGTTTTCCTTAACTTCTTCCGCAATAGCCGTGTTCCCATTCTTTACTGCACTTTCATACAGAGAAATCAGCACCGCCTTATAGGGAGCTTGGAAAGCGTTCATGCACTGAAATGCTTTTGCTTGGAACTCCATATCCTTTAAGCCCTCAAAATACGGCATAAGGTTTCCCAGAAGCATAAGCGCAGCAAAGTATTCTGCTTTTCGTTCTTCCATCAGGATTTCGGATTCAATCAAATGGTCAAAAGAAACTTCATCAAACAATAGATGATAAATTTCATGCCACGCCGTAAAATACTGATTTGCTCTCGGAAGTGCCGTATTTATCAAGGGGATTCGTTTTCCATCCCGAACAAAAATTGCTCCGCTTAAATAGTGATTATCAATCGGCAGTTGTATCAAACCATACGGTCTTAAAATCTGTAACGCCAGCTGTATCGGAGAATTTATCTGCATCGGATTGTATTTTGACCAGATAAGCGAAGCACTCTGCTTCATCTGTTCCTCGATGACTTCGTTCCTTTTGATAACCTCATCTAAGTTGGCTGCTGTAATTCGCTCACTCATAGCCTTCCGCCTTTAATAATAAACACTGCAAAGGTTTAGAATATCCTGCAACAGATCGTATTCCATCTTTGCCTTATCATTCATCTGATAATCAATCGGAGCATTCTGCGAGTACACGGCATCTACACTTTGCACCCTCGGTGAAAATCCCATCAAGGTATCCGGGTCAATGCTCAAACTGGTAAGAATTTTATTCAAATGCTTATCGAATGTACTTTTACTATCTATCTCGCCATTCAAAATCTTATCTAAAGTAGGGCGAGAAATCTCTGTTTTCTTGCAGAACGATACTTTTGAGAATCCATTGCTGCGAATATAGTTCTTTAATTTTGTCCCTGTCAGTTTTCTCATTTCAAAAAGTTCATCAAAACGCATTTTTATCTCTCCCTTCTGCTATTATTATATACCATCAGCTTCGGGAAATCAACCTCGTTGTAAAAAAGTTTTTTACATTTTGATTTCTGACGCAAAAAGATGGCCTCCTTTTTAGGGAAGCCATCTCAACGATATTACGGTATTTTAACTTTTTCGGCTTCTTTCCTGTTCCTGCTGCGGCGTATTGTCTTTTTGTCGCCGCTCGGCCTGCTTAATATGCAGCCGATCAAGCACCGACCACCTGCCACCAATGCGCCGGGGCTTTTTCGGCACATTATTGACGCAGCCATCTATCATATTGTAATTTTGCTCTGTGCCGGATTCTTTGGCACGTTCCGCTGTACCGTTTTCAAAAAACTTCTGATGGTGCAGCAGTTCAGGCTTTGGGCCTTGCAAGAAAGTGCGCATCTTTCTGGTAGCTTCTCCATCGAAACCTAAAGCTGTCTGCGTCACAAAGGCTCCACTCTCGTGAAGAATAATGCTCGGCGGCGGACTTTTTGTTTGTTCACTTCTCATCTGAACAAACCGCTGACCATCGACCTCCACTTCATCCGATACCAGCCATGTGCCTTTTTGTCCTGCCACCTGATAGCCGCCCTCATCAAGAATTAGGTATGTGCCGCTCTGGGGCTTTGGGAAAAAGCCGTTGAATCTCACCAACCTATCCTTATCAACATAGAAAAAATAGGTTTTGCCTGCCGCAGTCAATCCGATCACATCACTGACCCCAAATTTTCTAATTTTGAATTTGTCCGGGTTAATGCTTTCCATCTTTTTCCGAATCGCTTCCTCGCCCATTCCTCGCGTAGCCGTACCAGAATAGCCCGTGCCATAATTATCTGCGGTTATCATAAAACCATGCTGAATCTGGTATTCATAGCTGCGGCAGCGATACTCACGGTTTTTCTCGGAATTGTCGATCTGGTAAATCACAAATATATCTGAACTCATTTTCCTGCATCATCCTCCGGCCTATGCCATTCCAACTCCAGCCCCTTGAACTGTGGCTCAGTCAACCGCTGCATCTTCGGGATGGTCTGCTGGACAATCGCAGACATCTCTGCATCCTCTGCCACAAGCGACTGAACCTCCGTCAACACCTGAATCGTATCTTTGAGTGTTGGCTGCTCAAACATCGCCATCAGCATCAATTCCAGTTCATCAAAACGCACATTACTCATAACTCCATCCCTTTCTTTTTCGCTTTCTTCGGCTTATCCTGTTCCTGTGCAGGCTGCTCCTGCTTTTTAGCTTTCAGACTGCGCAGGGCATCCAGAACAGACTTTTTCGTGTTACTGTGTTCCTGTTCTTTACTCTGCTGCCGTGCCGCCATCAGTTTTTCCATATCGGAGATCGCCTGCTGCACCAGCTTATCATCCCTGAAATAGTTGACGGAATTGATGTTCTCGCGCTGCACTTTATCGTTCACGACCAACTCATACATTCCAACAAAGCCGCCATCTTCCTCGATGCAGAATCCAATGCACTTGTCAGCGTTCATCCGTTCGGACGGAATCTTGTCGTAGGCTTCCAAGGCTTCTTCCATTGTCAGATGATCGTGGAACTCTCCCGCAAACGTGAACTCCAAGCACTCCGCAACATAAAAGCTGAGCGTTTCCTCCGGCGCGGGTCTTTCTGTAGCGAATTTTTCTTTCAAAGCCTCTGCCTGCTGTTCAGCCACCGTATCGGCTTGTTCCCGTAGTTCTGCCGCGTCCATAACTTTACCCTCTGCCGCATCGCAGCCGAACTCTGCCAGCAGCTCCGTCATAGCCTCCTGCACAGACTTATCTCCATCTGTTTCAAGGACACCGCCATCCCGTTCCGTGAAGTCCTTATTATATAAGGTATAGTCGAAACCGTCCTCACAGGTCTGGATGTGAAAATAGGCATCCGGCAATTCGTAGGCCAGTTCCACATCCTGCACGGCTAAGGCCCCCTGCAACGGCTGGACAACATGATTCTGGATATACGGGTTATCCCAGCCCGGAACCGTTTTGTAGTCCTCCACAATGGTGTCAAGGCCGTTTCTGCACTGCAAAACATCCAGTGAACCAGGCAGCGGATCAGGATTTTTCTCCACACCCAAGGCTTTCATGTAATGGTTTGGAAGTGCCTGATACTGCGATATTGCATCATCCAGATTGCCAAACCGCTTAATTTCAAGCGGAACAGCCTGCCGGTTCTCAACCACATAGAATCGCTTTACGAATGGCTGTTCTAATTCCTTCTGCTTCTCAAGTTTCTCTCGGTACATCGTCACAAAGCCATCCAGTACAGCCGAATGGCTGGTAACCACCCAATCTGCTCGAAATTTAATGATTTTCGCGTTATTCTCCGGAGTGCCGACCTGCTCCGCCCATTCCTTATTGCTGTGAGAAAAGCGGTCATCATAGTTTTTGTAGCGCAAGGTATTCGCAAGAATGTAGCCCACGCGCTCCATACCGTACTGCCGCACCACCTGATCGACTGCACCATCGCCAAGGTACATTCCGTCATAATTGTCCGCAATCGCTTCATAGATTGCCTGCTTGCACTCACTGTTCAGCCGATAGGATGTGCGGTATAAATCCACCTCATCATTTTCTTTGGCATAGCTGAACGGCTCATAGTAGACCGGCACATCTGAATAGTCCTGTGTGCTGTTGTCCGGCACAGGCACAGCCTTTTCAATGATCTCTGACACCACATCTTCTTTTTTCGGCATATTCCATTTTTCAGAGAGATATTTCTGCACGGCCTCCTGAAAATCTTCATCGAAGCCGTTCCACAAATCCTCTGCCACCAGCTTGCCCTGCTCATTGACTGCAACGCAGGCCGCCATGTCACCGTGTTCCTCATGTTCCAGCAGGAAGAACTTCTCGCCGCCGATTTCCGTTTCATCAACAGCATACCATGTGCCGATATGCCCCTCGACTGCGATGTGGTCGGAATCGCCGTGAATCAGTCCATTTCTTTTCTGCTGCTGTTCCTCCATGAACTCTCGCACGGTCAGTTCTGCACCAGTGAAGTTCAGTCCATCTTCACCAAGTTCCAGCCGCCTGTCTGCGCCAAGGTCAAGTTCTTCGGCCATCAGGACAGAAGCCGCATGGTTCACCACCACAGTTTTCTCCACCGTAATAGGCTGGCCGGGGTCATAGTCTGAGCCGCGCAGATCATAGCGATATAGACCCTCCGGCACATCTTCATCCCGCAGTCGGCCATTGCTGAAAAGACCAGGCTTATCAAAGATTTCGATTTCCTGCAATGCTTCGTCCAAAAGTTTCTCTTTCCGCAAATCCATATTCTTTTCCTTGAAAAATTCCGGCAGTTCAGCAAATCCGATGCTGTCCACATAGTAGGCTTTGACTGTACCGCCATCATTGAGTGCCACCACGTCACTGACCGACAGCGAATGCCCTGTAAAGTCTGCCGGACGCTGGATATTGAACCGTTCATAAATGCCATCCAGCGTATCCTTGTCCGTAAGCGGTGCGGCATAGATCAGGTCATAATCTGCACGGGAAACCGTCATGCCTTTCTTCTGCACATAGTCCAGCCCCATGAAACGATAGTTATGTTCCGGGTCACGCTCTGTGATCTGATAAATGCCAAACTGCTTTTCGCTGCCATACAGCAGCACATTTTCCTGTTCTGTCATGTTCCGCTCCTGTTCCAAATCTGCTATTGCAATCTGGAATGTATCACTTCCGCGCTCGATTTCCTCTCGTGCCGTGACAAGAATGGGCCACGGGCTGATGCGGACGAGATAAATCTGCTTACCTTCGTCATACAGCCGCAGAGCCTGTTCACGGTTTATTACTGTCAGCGGAAAATTCGGGCGCGCATACTCGTCCTCTGCATAATCTTCCCGCTGTTCCAGCAAAATCGCATCCCATGCGTCTGCCTTAATGCCGAAAATGCCATCGTGCTGCTCGATTCCCTCCTGGCTTGCATAATCACCTGCCGTGCCATCACGGAACAGCGGATAGATTCTCTCACCCAGCCGATGCCATTCCCGTGCGCCTTCTTTCGTCAGCGGCAGCACATCATCTTTCCGGTAGCCGTAGTCGTGCATTTCGGAAAGACCAATCATCCCATCCGGGAGATTTTCGATTTTCTCCTGCGCATCGTACATCAGACGGTTGACTTCTTCTTTGTCATCCTCGACCAGTGCAGCCGCCAAACCATTCACCAGTTCTTCCGTTGCTGCCCGGTCATCCAGTTTGAAGGCAAAATTCACGATGAGATTTCGCTGCTCATCATCAAAAATCGTTTTTTCCTGCTCCTTATTGACAATCAGCTTTTCCGCATACTGCATCGCGGTCATGCGCTCTGCGCTCCTTTCCGCGACTGTCGCTTCCAGCTTTTCCAGAAAGTCGGCTGCGGTCAATCGAATCGTATCCATCGAATCTTTCAGTTTCTTCATCTCCTTGCCGCTGGCCCAGCTTGCCACATAAGGAAATGAATAATCGGACGTATCAATACCAAGTGCCGAACAGACCGTAAATGCAATGCTTTCGGCCTCGGTTTCTTTCGTAAGCCGGTCTTTTTCCTCGCCGTTCTGCTTCATGAAATCGCTGTTATGCAGCATCGCATGAGCAACCTCGTGGATCATCGTCTTTATGGTCTGGCTCTCGCCCATGCCGACCTGAATGCAGATTTCTTTATCTGCATCACTGTAATAGCCTTTGGCATCCCCTTCGATTTCATCAAACCGCATCGGCACCGGTGATACCTGCTCGATTGCCGCCGTAAGCAGCGCATAGTCTTTGACGCTGGCGGTCAGTTCGTTCACTTCCAGTGACGGAATCGGTTCACCATCCGTCTGCGATATATCAAAAACGGTCGTCAAACGGAACCTCGGAATCACATACTCCACACGTTCCATTTCCGGTTCACCGTTTTCGTTCAGCACAACCAGACCCGTATCCTTGTCGATTTTCTCGCGCTCCTCGACCTCCTTAATGGGAGCCGGGGCAATGATCTGGATGCCTTTTTCGCCTTTTTTGACGTAGCGGTTAAACTTGTTTTTCCATGCGTTAAACCCTGCCACCAGTGTGGCATCAGGCCGCTGCATAGCGATCAGCAGCGTATTGTTGAAGCTGTAATTGTGGAATTTTGCCATCGTGCGTAGGTATGTCGTGTACATTTCCGATGTAAAAATGTCCTTTACGCCCTGCTCCAACCGTTCCGTGATTTCTTTCATCTGCTGTTTACGGTCAACTGCCATGCAAGCCCTCCTTTCTCTTAACCCATCGTGTTTTCATCTGGCGCGGATATTGGTCGGCCTGTTTTGGTGCTTTTGCACCGTTCCATTCCAAGCCTCCGGCTCTGCCCTCACAGGTATACCCGGCAGCTTTCAGGGATGTTCCATTTTCCGTATCCAGAATGTAGGTGATAACTTTGTTGTAGCCCATTGCCCGTGCTGCACGGTACGCCGCCGCATACAAAATACTGCAAGCGTTTGGAGTTCCATCCGTACACAGACGGTTGACTTCCAGCGTATAACCATCGTCCAGCCTCCGCGCCACAGGTCTGCCGCAGATAGCAACGCCCACCAGAGCACCATCTTCCGATACGCCGATGGAGAACTTATGCCCTCGTGTCGGCTTATGGTGGCGGTGATATTGCTGCACAAATGCGTTTGCCGTTTTCAAATTGATCGGTGTTAAAGTAAGCAAATTTCCTCCTTCCTCAAAAACGCCCCACCAGATAAACTGACGGGGCTGCTCATTTACAGTTCCATATCGTGACTTTTCCGCTTCGGGAATTTCTGCGGTTCTACGCTGCGTTCTACCTGTTTTGCATGAAGCTGTGCCAGTACAGAGGGTTTCCGCAAATTGTCCGCAGTGCGCTCTGCAACGCGGCCTGCGTAGTTCACAGGCTGACGGGGCTTATCTGCAACCTCGGTTTCGGCAGCATCGTCGTCCACGCCCAGCGCATCCTCACCACCCTTTTCATCCATGTTGAGCAGAGCGTTCAGCTCCGCAAGGCGCGCAGATTTTTCGGCCAATTCTGCTTCCTGCGCGAAAGGACGTTTGGCTTCTTCCTTTGCCTGCGCCAACTGCTGTTCCAAGGTTTCCAGTCTGCGTTCCACCTGCGGCAATGCTCTTTCGATACCTGCCAGCGCATTGGTAACACGCAGAATGTTGCCCTGCGGGTCTTTGCCCACTTCCATCGAATAGTTCCACGCGCCTTTGATGGACAAGCGGAACACCTTATCGAAGTTGTCAAACCGGGAATGCAGTTCAAACGCACCGTAGCTACCGATCCTGCCCTCGGTACCAGCCGCTTTCAAAGCCTTGCAAGCCTCGATAATGGCTGCACCTGCTTCCTTGCGTTCGGTGTACACCTTGCCGCTGATTTCCATAGCAAAATGGTCTTTGTCCTGCGCCAGAAGCGGTTTTGCCGCTTCCATATCGGTTTTCAGGGCTTCGATCTGACCCTTTGCCGCAGTAATTTCTCGCGGATAGCGGCGCGCAATATCGGATTCCAGACTATAAATCTGACTGGTGTGATTGGCTTTCAGCAGTTTCAGCTTACTGACCTGAATATCCAGATCCATCTTTTCTTTGATGTAGGGATTGCCGGTTGCCAGTGCCTTGATTTCGGCATAGGAGAGGGCTGTATCATCTACATCATCGCAGGCACGAACAGGGGATTTGGACGTCATGATCTGCGAGATGAACTTCTGTTTATTTTCCAGAATCTGCCACATATACGAATCAAACGTATTTTCAGTGACATAACGATAGATTTTCACCTGTTTATTCCGGTTTCCCTGCCGGAGAATACGTCCCTCCTGCTGTTCCAGGTCAGACGGCTTCCACGGACAATCCAGATGATGCAGGGCAATCAGCCGATCCTGAATATTGGTTCCTGCGCCAAGTTTCGGCGTAGACCCCATCAGGATACGCACCTGTCCGGCGCGCACCTTTGCAAAAAGCTCCGCCTTTTTGGTTTCCGTGTTATACTCATGAATGAACGCCACTTCTTCACGGGGAACACCTCTCGCCACCAGCTTCTCCCGCACATCATCGTATACGTTGAATGTACCATCTGCCTTTGGTGTCGATAAGTCACAGAAGATCAACTGCGTTCCCTTGTCCGGCGCAGATTCTTCCCAGACCTTGAACGCATTGTCCACACAGCGATTCACTTTACTCTCCGGCTCATCCGGCAGCATCTCGTTCATAAGCCGCTGGTCGAGTGCCAGTTTTCGGCCATCGTTGGTAATTTTGAGCATATTATCGAATCTGGGGTTCACATTACCGTTGCGTACAGCCTCGGCACGGTCTGCAAAGGAACTTACCATTTCCTCCTGTGTTTCGCTGGGCTTCAGCACTTCGTTGATGTACTCTGCTTCCGGCACAGGCAGGTTCAGCATATCTGTTGTCTGCACATCTGCGGACTCTTTGAATAGAGAAATCAGTTCCGGCAGATTGAAGAACCGGGCAAAACGTGTTTTCGCACGGTAGCCGGTTCCTTCCGGGGAAAGCTCGATTGCCGTGACGGTTTCACCAAAGGATGCCGCCCAATCGTCAAAGTGGCTCAGTCCCATCTTCTGCAGGGTGTCATACTGGAGATAACGCATAATGGTGTACAGTTCCACCATCGAATTGCTGACCGGAGTTCCGGTTGCAAAGGTCACACCCTTTCCGCCTGTCAACTCGTCCAAATACTGACACTTTGCAAACATATCGCTGGATTTCTGTGCATCGGTCTGGGCGATACCTGCGATGTTCCGCATTTTTGTGTAGAGGAACATATTTTTATAGAAGTGCGACTCGTCCACAAACAGACGGTCAACACCCAGTTCCTCAAATGTAACCACATCATCCTTTCTCGTCTGGTCGTTCAGCTTTTGCAGCTTTGCTTCCAGTGTTTTCTTTGTTTTTTCCATCTGCTTGACCGTAAAACTGCGGCTGTCCTCACTCCGGGCATCTGCCAGAGCCAGCGTAATATCGTCGATTTGACGCTCCACAATGGCTTTCTGCCGTTCCGGGGAAAGCGGCACTCGTTCAAATTGCGAATGACCGATCACGATGGCATCGTAATCGCCGGTTGCGATCCGGGAGCAGAACTGCTTTCGATTGCTGGGTTCAAAGTCTTTTTTCGTTGCCACCAGCACATTGGCATTGGGATAGAGCCGCAGAAAATCTGCGCCCCACTGCTCTGTGAGGTGGTTCGGCACCACATAAAGATTTTTCTGCGACAGGGCCAGCCTGCGGCTCTCCATGCCGGCAGCAATCATCTGGAAGGTCTTGCCTGCGCCCACGCAATGGGCCAGCAGCGTATTGTTGCCGTACAGAATGTGCGCCACAGCATTTTTCTGGTGCGGCATCAGAGAGATTTCCGGGGTCATGCCCTCAAAGCGGATGTGACTGCCATCGTACTCACGAGGACGAATCGCATTGAAAATCCGGTTATAGGTCGCACACAAATCCTCTCGGCGGTCTAAATCCTTGAAAATCCACTGCTTAAACGCTTCCCGAATGGATTCCTGTGCCTGCTGCGCAAGCATGGTTTCCTGTTTGTTTAGCACACGATGGTCGCCATCCGCATCGTGAATCGTATCGTAGATTTTGGTATCACGAAGGTTCAGCGCATCTTCCAGCAGCTTATAGGCATTGACCCGCATCGTTCCGTAAGTATTGGTAACAAGTGGATTGCCGCGATCCAGCGACTTACCCGAAATGTTCCATGCACCTGAAATTTCGGAATAAGTTGCCTTAATGTCAATCCCGGCATAGTAGTTCGGGGTCTTGAACACTTCTTTCATAAACTGCGTGATGTATTCCGGTTTTACCCAGTTTGCACCCAGCCGCACTTCGATTTCCGAAGCATCCAGGTCTTTGGGCTGTACCCGTTTCAGGTAATCCACATTGATCTGATACTCTACATGGTTCGCTGCAAAGGTTTCTGCTGTGGCCAGTTTTTCACGAACGTTGCCAGACAGGTATTCATCCGAGGTTTCCCACTGCTGTGTCACAGGATTTCGGAAAATCGCACCTGCCAGTTCATCCGTGATCTCCTGTTCCGCTTTGCCGCAGAGCTGCACCATAAACGGTATATCCACCTTTGCTTTCTCTCCAATGGAAAGTGCCAGGGCTTCACTTGGTGTGTCCACTGAGGTAACAGGCTCCGGCTTGCGGATGGTGCGCTTGGTGAAAATATCGGCCAGCCGTTTGAGATTCTTTTCCTCATCCAGAATTTCCAGCGATGCCAGCAGACAATAACTGCTGTCCTGTCGGAACGCCCGCTTGTTGGCAGTGCTGTTGATAAGGCCATACTGCGCCTTAAATGCGGTGTACTGCTGTTTTAGTTCATTCTGCAAAAGCTGTACTTCCGCATCCGAACCATCGTGTAGCTGACAATCCAACAGCTTCCGGGTGGTTTCCCGCAGAGCGATCATGCCCAGCACCCGCTCTGCAGTTACGGCAGGCAGTTCCACCTTGTTCATAAAGGAGTTTTCACGGTAGTAAATCTGCCCGTCCACGTTCGTGAAGCTGAAATTCTTCACGCTGGGGTCTGCCGGAATCGGTTCCTCCTGCACATCCAGTTCATCGTCGGAGATTTCCGGCTCCGTGATGGTGGCATGGATGTTGCTGACCGCTTCTTTCAACTGCTGGGCAAGGTCTGCGCCTTCGATGGGCTTGACCGTAGTTTCCTGCTTTCCGTACTGGGTGCTTTCAGTTGTGATCTCGCCCAGCACCATTTCGGGATGCTGTGCAAAATACTGGTTGATGGAGTACCCCTCCGGTGTTTCGCCAAGGTCTACCCAGTCTGCCCGCTCCACCGCCGCACGGTCACGCTTTTGCAGGAACAAAATATCCGCAACCACGCTGGTGTTGGCATTGCGCTGGAACGCATTGTTCGGCAGACGAATCGCACCGACCAGATCGGCACGGTTGGCAAGATATTCACGGACAGAGGAATCTTTCTTGTCCAGTGTACCGCTGGACGTTACCACCGCCACCACACCACCCGGACGCACAAGGTCAAGGCTCTTGGCGATAAAATAATCGTGGATGAGGAAATTGTGGCGGTCATACCGCTTGTCCGGCACCTTGTAATTGCCGAACGGCACATTGCCCACAACGCAGTCAAAGAAACTGTCCGGGAACTGCATTGTTTCAAAGCCCTGCACTGCAATCTTATTTTTCTGGTACAACTGCTGTGCAATGCGGCCTGAAATGCTGTCCAGCTCCACACCGTACATCCGAATCTTTTCCATGCTGTCCGGCACCAAACCCATGAAATTGCCGACACCACAGGACGGTTCCAGCACATTGCCTTTGGACAATCCCATATTGCCCAGAGCTTCATACATTGCCTTGATGACCGTAGGGGAAGTGTAAAACGCATTCAGGGTACTGGCACGGGCTTCCTTATACTCATCTGCCGTGAGCAGGGACTGCAGTTCGGCATACTCTTTCGACCACTCCGCATTGCTTTCATCAAACGCCTGCGGAATGCCGCCCCATCCCACATACCGGGAAAGGATTTCCTGTTCCTCCTCTGTGGCCTGCCGCTGCTCTGCATCCAGCGTTTGCAGCACCCGAATGGCTTCCACATTGGCTTTATACTTTGTTTTCGGCCCTCCTGCGCCGAGATCATCGTCCGTAATACGGAAGTTCATAGGTTCCTGTTTGGGCTGTGCAGGCTGTTCCGTTTCTGCTCCGCTGTCCAGCGGAAGATTGTGCTGCCGCCGTGCATGGTTGACCTCTGCCGGAGTCATAGGATGCTGGATCAGCGGTTCCAGAACTTCTTCTGCGGTTGCACGGCTGATAGCATCCGTTCGGTTCTGCACATCTGCGATCAACTGCATTTGTTCCGGCGGAAAGTCGGGATTCAGCAGTTCTTCCAACTCGCCACCCGATTCTGCCACCGAATAGATCACATCCATCTGCTCCGGGGAAAAATCCTCATACGCTACACCTGCATGGTGCAGAGCAGTAAAGACCATGGTTTCCACCGCTTCTTTCATCGACACATCTGCCTGTTCGTACAGATGCCGAATGTACTCCAGCGGTTCCGTTCGGAAAATCGGATACCGAGCTTCTTTTGCAAGGGTCATGTCCTGCAAGCTGACCGTTCCCTGCTTAAAGTTGACCGAATCCACACGGAACTCTCTGCTGTCCAGTTCAATGAGGGTATTCACAGGTAAGTATTTTTCTTTACGAAAATACTTTGTCTGCGTATGGCTCCCATCTTCCTGCTGGCCGGACAGATAAACATTCTCGCCCTGCTTCCAGAGCTTCATTGCCTGCCAAACCCACTGCTCACGCGGGAAACCAGATACATCTACTTTGCCAAGTGCAGTTTCTTTTTCCAGAATTTTTGTTCCCAGAAGTGCCGAAACGCGCCTTGCATCTTCGCCGTAGAACTCAAAGTTTCCGTACTGCTCATAGCCGACCAAAGCATCCGGGTAACGTTCTTTCAGAGCGTTATACTCGTTGGCAGCATCCAGCGGCATGGGCTGCAGCATCTGCTTAGAGGGCTTTACATCCACAAGAGGCGCATCTTTTTGGGGTTCCTCAACCGCTGCGGCGGTTGACTGCTCTTTCGATTGCGGCTCCTGCTCCATGAAGTCAAACATGGAAATCTGCCCCTGTTCAGGAACCGCAATCTCAACAGCCCTCTTCTTTTCCGGGAAAATCGTGTACGTTCCCTCAACATACTGGTGCAGAACAGAAAGAGTTTCCGCCTTTTCCTCGTACTCCTTAGAATCCAGCGGCACAGACAGCAGTGCAGTGTCCATCTGCTCCAGAAGTTCCGCTGCTTGTTCAGGGTCTGCCAGCTTTTCAACCAGAACCTTTCTGCCCTCTTCGTGGTAAAGATCCTGCGGGAAAGGACGTTCCACCTCGTTCGGCAGATGGTGATAGAATTCCATCACCCGCATTGCCATCCGCTCGCGCTCATAAGCAGGCATCCAGGAATAGTCTGCTGGTTTCAAATATTCACTGTCACGGATAAGCTGGTCAATCCGGCCTGCCGCCTGATTCCAGTTCAGATGAACGCTGGCATCCGGGTTCCCGTATGAGCCACGCTCCAAAGCAATGCCCCTGCCATCGTGATCTTCGTGGGAATCATCTGCCCCGCAGAGTGCATGGCTGCTGCCGCCGATTCCATAATGATCTTTCAGGAAGCCAGCCCGTTCTTTTTTATCCTCGTGGTTCAGGAAGAACGAATAGATTGTCAGCCGACTATCCGAGTAATTGCTGCCCCGTGTGAAGTAAGCATTGATTTCATCTTCCGTGATGAACTTCTTATACTCGTTCCAGTGAAAGCCCTCTCTTGCTGCATAATTCTGATAAGGCTTTGCAAACTGCTGGAACAGTGCCGCAACCTTATCCGGCTTATAGAAGTGCATCCGCATCAGGTCTTTATCTTCGGCGTAGGCTTCCCCCAGCGCAGATAATCTGTCGTTTAGGTCAGTCAGAAAATCCGTATCATCCAGCAAACCTGCCAGCCTGTCTGTCAGTTCCGGGAAACCGCCCCTGAAGATTTCTACATCCTGAAACACTGCTTCGGCAACGCCATCTGCCAAGTCGCGCTCCATGTAAGCCAATGTCTGCGCGTGTTCCTGCAAAGCATTCTGCCGTGCAGCATCCAGAACCGCCTGCGGTGCATACTCGCCCTGCCGGAGCAGTTCATGGGTGCGGTTGCTCACATCCTCCCACGAAAGAAACGCATTGACAATCGTGCCGCTCTTAGCCGTGTCACCTGCTGCAATGCGCAGTCCCAAATCGTCGAACCAGACCGCATACTTTGCACCGTCAATTTCAAAGCCTTTGCCACCCATGCCGTATTCGTTTTTCACGAACTCCGTGTATTCTTCCGGGGTTTTCTCGACCATAAAATTGTAGATCAGGCGCATCTGGCCCTTGCTGCGGTTGCTGCCCGTGCGCAGGATTTCATCGACCACTTCGGGGTCCAGTGCGATTTCATCCGCATACCGCGCCTGGATCGGTGCTTCAATGGCGCGGATCTGCTGTTCCACGGTGGGAAGATCAGGCAAAGAAAAAGCAGAGGCAATTTCTTCCTCTGCTTCGCTCAAATCCTGTTCTGTTGTCGTTTCGGTTAATTGTACACCAATTCCTTCAAGACGATTTCCTCTGCCATCGCCGTCAGGTTGTTCTGGTGCGCCGCCCATGCCAGCGGGTCCCGCTCCTTGCTCGGTGCCGGGAACTTCTCGTTCAGGCTGTTCAGCAGGGTTTCCACCCGGCTCTCCGCTGCTTCCTCGATCTGCGCCAGATGCTGGTTCAGTTTGCCGCTCATCAGCATACTCTGATACCAGTTCTTGCGATTCTCTTTCAGGTACGTCCTGCGCAGCATCCCGTACTTCCCGATGATCTGCGGCTCGTCCTGCACGGCCAGATTCGGGAACAGATAATCTCCCTTGCGGTAATACGTCAACTCCATTTTCTTGTCCTCCTTTGGTCGTGGTTTCTTCAGTTTCGCGCTTTAATGCGCTAAAGTCTGTATTGGTATTATACAAGCTATCAACGGATTTTTCAAGCTGCTGCGTGATTTCTTTTTTGTAAATTTTCCGCATCTCACGGCCAATGTCAAAAAGAACCGCTTCGCACTGCTCCGAAACGGCATTGCCAAGGAACGACAGCACAGGCAGCTTGTTGAAATCCACAATACGGATAAAGTCATCATCGTCCAGTACATCCATAGGCTCCTGCCCACAACGGCGGGAAAGCGTATAGAAGATACTGTTGGTCATCAGTCCCCGGAAGCGGACACGGATGTTATCTTCGTCCAGTTCTTCCAGAAAAGTGTCTTTCACCTCATAGGCCAGACCGTCCATCGCTTCATCCAGATTGTCGGCGGTCAGCTGCTGTGCCAGTTCCAGCAGAGCAGCGTTCATGCTGTCTGTCTGGGATAAACCATAGGTATCTGCCAGATGGTCTAAGATAGCCTGCTCATGCTCATGGCTGTCCAGATTCCATAAGAGCGGTGTTTTTCCGCCGCGCACCAGATGGGTGTCAGCAATATCGAACACATACCGCAGCTTGGTACGCGGTCCGGTATCATCCAGAAGCGCAATGCCTTTTGCGCCACGGTTGACCCAGCGGCTCATTTTCTGATTCCAGAGTTCCAGTTCTGCGCAGGCGGTTGCATCGGGCCGCTGCGCGTGGATCAGGAGTGCATCGGTGAACGAATAGCGGTACAGCCGCGCCGCCACATCCAGATAACTCATCCAGTCCTGTGGCGAGTTACTGACATACCGGGCGTTCTGCTGCGCCAATTCTCGAATATCGTTAATCTGTGGCAAGGGTCAAACCTCCTTTACGTTTTCGTTTTCATCGGTGCTTTGGGAAATTCCAGGCTGTACTGTGCGCGGCCATCTTCGACGCGCATCACAAGGTCGGCAGCAAACATCTTATCTTTTTTCACGGAATAAAAGTCTTTTACATGGGTGCGCCCATTCTTCAAAAGGTCTACCGCCATCTTCTTGTCCAGCGTCTTTCTCATGTTGGACAAGTATCTGCTTTCTTTCCAGAGGGCAAATTTGCAGCTGCGGTCTGCACAACAAAAGCTGAGTTTACTTTCATGTACAGGGTTGCCGCAGACCGGGCAGCTTCCCACGCCTACCTTATTATAATAGGGAGCCGCCGCCACAGTAGGAATCTGGCGGAGGTCAGCCAGCATCTTATTGAGCAGTCCGTGGATGCCCTGCATAAAATCGTGGGGCTTGATTTCGCCGCGCTCCATCCGCAGCAGGTCATTTTCCCACTCGGCTGTCATGCTGGCAGATTTCAGGTAGTCCGGGATGTTGCGGATCGCAGCCACACCGTCCTCCGTGGGAATCATCTGCTTGCCCTTGCGCTCAACATAGCCGGAAGATACCAGCTTTTCCAGAATTGCGGCGCGCGTTGCAGGGGTTCCCAGACCTTTCTTTTCCGTGTCCTTTTCAAATTCTTTGTTGCCTGCCGTTTCCATTGCGGACAGCAGGGTATCTTCCGTGTAGACTTTCGGTGGCGAAGTAAAGCCCTGCTTTTTCTCTGCCCGTACCACAGGAAGAACCATTCCCTGCTCCATCTTTTTCGGAAACGGTACGTCCTTGTCCTTTTCCGGCTCCACAAACGGAACAGGCTTTGCCGTGTATCCGGGCTGCAGAACATCCTTATATTTTGCCGTGAAGTTCCTACCCTGGCAGCATACCATCACCAGAACATCTTCGTAGATGAACGGCGGCTGTACAGCCTGCACCAACTTCCATGCGACAAGGGAAAGTACCTTCTGTTTGGTTTCGGACAGCTTTTCCTTATCACACCTTGCGCCCTGCATCGTCGGCAGGATTGCGTGGTGGTCTGTAACCTTGCTGTTGTTGATAACACAGCTTACGTCTGCCGCCGTGCCATCCAAGGCCAGCACCAGAGATTCCACTGTCGTTCTCATATCCTCGGTCACAAACTGGCTGTCCGTTCTGGGGTATGTCACCAGCTTTTCCTCGTATAATTCCTGCAACGCCTGCAAGGTCTGGCTGGCGGTCAGGCCGTAGTATCGGTTTGCTTCTCGCTGCAAGGTCGTCAGGTCATACGGCTTCGGGGGCTTCTTCTCCACCTTCTTGCGCTCAATGCTGCCAACCACCGCGCACTGACCATCGCAAGCGGCCTGCACGGTATCGGCATCCTGCTCCTGCGCCATCTGTTCCGATACCGCCACGACACCCGCGCCGGACAGTTCCACTTTATAATAGGGTTCTTTTACGAAGTTCTGGATTTTTGCCTGCCGTTCGGTCAGCATCGCCAGCGTCGGGGTCTGTACCCGGCCAATGGTCTGCTTTCTGCCGTACTTTTTCGTAAAAGCACGGGTTCCGTTCATGCCAATCAGCCAGTCCGCTTTTGCCCTGCACTCGGACGCTGCAAACAGATTATCGTAGGCCACGCCATCTTTCAGGTTTTCAAAGCCCTGCTGGATGGCGGCATCCTCCATGCTGCTGATCCACAGTCGCTTGATGGGGAGTTTACTTCCGGCAAGGGCATACACACGACGGAAAATTGCTTCTCCCTCGCGCCCGGCGTCGCAGGCGTTCACCACATAATCAAATTTCTTGCTGCGGAGCAATTTGCGCAGGACATTGAATTGCGGCTTCTTGGTGCTATGCACCAGCAGTTTCCACTCGGCAGGGAGAATCGGCAAATCTTCAAAGCGCCAGTTCTCATAGCGTTCATCGTAATGTTCCGGGGCTGCATACTCTGCCAGATGCCCCAGACACCAGCTTACCACACAATCCCCACCCTCCAGATACCCGTCCTCCTGCCGATATGCACCGATCACTTTTGCAATGGATTTCGATACGCTCGGTTTTTCTGCAATCACCAGATATTTCAACGTTTTCTCCTTTTTTGAAAAAAGCAGGGATAGCCTTTCGACTACCCCTGCATCCTTATGTTACGGTTTTACTCCTGCTGGCTGTCCTCGTTCACGGTTGCAAGGCTCTGGTCGGTTTCCATGTTCTCGCTCGTCGGGGTTTCCTCTTTCGGCTTCGGCTTATAAATGTAGAAGTAGAAGAAAGCACCTGCACCGCCCAGCGCAGCCACGAATACCAGCAGCAGAATCTTATTCATGCCGCCGTTCGATTCCTCTTTCGGTTCTTCGATTTCCACATCCGGGGTAGGTTCGGGTTTGGTTTCGGGCAGAACTACCGCAGGCGTTTCTTCTTCCTGCTTGCCGTTCCGCTCTTCATCGTCCAGAAACTCCTGCAAATCGTACTCGTCGATCATCGAGAGCATATAGACGTTTTCGCTGTTCCGCGCCCGGTCAATCACCAGAAAGAATGTGTTGCCGCCCTTGGTCTTGACCGTGAAGAACTCCTTGCTGGGGTCATCTACGATGTTGTCCTCCACCTCGCCGTTGCCTGCGATGGTGAACGGAATCTTTTCTTCCTCCGTCGGCTCTGCCTCCTCAATCACCTGTGTCGGTTCCTCCGTCACCTCAGTGGTGTCCACAAAGGCAAAGGCCGGAGTCGAAAAGCCCACCGCCATCAGCAGGGTCAGAATTGTGCTGGGGATAACAACTCCCAGCCGTTTAAGCATCTTTTTCAATCGCTTTCTCCGTTTCTGCTTCCTCCGAAGCGTTGTTTACAGCGGTCAGGAACGTCACGTTGCCCGCCTGAATGTTGTCCAGCAGAGCCAGCAGTTCGCGCCCGCCCATCTTGGTGCTGCGGATGGCACGAATGATCTCGCTGTCCTCTTCCTTTTTCTGTGCTGCCCGGATGGTTCTCAGCCGTTCTTCCAGTTCCGCGATCTGCTGTTCCGTCTTTTCGGCTTCATCAAGATATTTCTGTAATTTTTTGCCCATCGGCCCTCCTTTCAGTTGATGCGGCCAAAGCCTAAAAAGTGGCTCTGCCAGTAGGTCGAGTTAATGCTGGTGTAGGAAATGGGGTCGCCGCAGTGGATCATCATCCCATTGCCGACGTAGATTCCAACGTGCGACGCGCCAACGGTGTTATAGGTTTTCTCAAAGAAGATCAAGTCACCAGGCTGTGCATCCGCAGGAGAAACATAACTGCACTTTCCGCGCAGACCGTTGGCTGTTGTACGCCCGACGCTCCACCCATTGCCGCTGTTATTGATGACCCAGCAGACGAAGCCGGAGCAATCAAAACTGGTGCTTGGGGAACTTCCGCCCCACACATACGGCATACCAAGATACTTTTCGGCTTCCTCAATCATCCTTGCGAACTTTTCATCCGAAAGGGCTTCCGATGGAATATCATACTTGAAACCACCGCCGGAGCCACCAGCACCGCTGCCTGTACCGATGCTGCCTGTTGTACCGCCGCTGTATGTCGGGGAGCCTGCGCCGAATAGTTCGGGGCGATTGCCATAGGTCAGGTTATAGGCATCGTACCGCCCGGTCTGCTTCCGATTCATGTTCTTCCGCGCGATGGTATCGAAGCCCTTATTTTTCAGCAGGACATTGAGGATTTTATACTCGTACTCCACTTCTTCCTGATAAGTATAGGTTTCCATGCTGATGTTTCCAAAAGCGTCAATCGTTGGCCGAACCCCTACTCTGGTTTCCATGCGTGTGCGAATCTCAATGGTTTCCCACACTTTCAGGAGGTACTGCTGCTTGAACAGTTCCTTGATAACAGGCTTGACCTGTCCTCTGGTGAACTGCTCATAAACCGCAGTCAGATGGGAAATAAGCTGATATGG
Organism: Oscillospiraceae bacterium; assembly: GCA_025758045.1. Lineage (NCBI taxonomy): Bacteria > Bacillati > Bacillota > Clostridia > Eubacteriales > Oscillospiraceae > Oscillospiraceae bacterium. The sequence continues at coordinate 507,988 of CP107208.1, forward strand.
GTCATGGCCGATCTCGTCAAGCTGATAGCGGTATTCATCATAGCCCGGATGGGTGGATTCCATCTGCCGAATCTGCTTATCCAGTTCCTTTTCCAGTTCCAGATAATCTTCTTCCGCACCTTTCATGTCGGCATCCTTGCTGGGGTAAGTCGTTCCCACAAAGGTACTGCCCGTTCCCTGAATCGCTGCACCACAGCTTGAAAAGGCTCCCAGCATGACCATCACCAGAAGGATGCCAACACCAATACTGACCCACAGGGTTTTATTCTGCACGACGATCTCCTGCACCGCCGCTTTCGCTTTCTCCGTAATGGTGTTTGTTGCCGCAGCTGCCTGCTTGCTGGCGGCAGTTCCGGCTTTCTGGCCGCGCTTGGCGGCTGCATAGGCATCCTTATACTGCTTTTTCTGGTAAAACTTCGCGCCGACTGTCTTTGCTTCACCTCCTGCGGCAGTCGGCGGTGGCTGGGGCTGTTTCTTTTTCAGCGACGGTTCTGCTGCATTTTCTGCCGTGCCGCCCTCACTCTCGGAGAATTTCAGACGGCTGGCCTTCTGATCCTCGCCACCTCTTTTCTTTGCCCTGGCAGATTTGTCTTTGGGCTTTTTTCTACCTTTGACAAAGTGGTGCAGGCGTTCGGCGGCTTCTTCCGACTTGTGAGCAGCTTCCACGCCGGAATTGTCCTTTTCTACCTGATGTACTTTCTGATGGGCGAACCCGGTGGCGGTATCCACTCCTTTCTTGGCCACCTTCTTAACGCCCATCCCCATGCCACGGACAATGCCGCCTTTTTCATCCTCAAAAGAAAGTCGGCCTTTCTTGGTCTGCGGCTCTGCATCCGCTTCCGCAGGCGCATCCTTCGGCTTCCCATCCTCCTGATGGGCTTTGTAATAGTCTGCGCTCTGCTTGGCGGTGCTGTGATGCCGGGGTGCATCCTCCTCCCCGTCCCCGGCATCCATACAGATTTCTTCGTCCATGACAGGTGCTTCGTCTGCTTCCTTTTCCGCAGTTTCTTTTGCCGAATCTTCTTTCTCAAGCTTTTCTTCTGCGGTTGCGGACTTCTGTTCCCCGGTGCGGAGGTTTTCATCCACCAGACCATCCTTGGTCATTTTCTGGACGATTTTATCTCTGCCCCGAAACTTTTTGTCTGCTATGGAAATCACCTCCTTCCGGCTGGAGCCGTCATGCGATCAAGGCTGCGTGGGTTTCCCACTTATCAAGCACCTGCTCCAGCTTCCGGGCAAAGGCAATCAGACGGGCGTTCACTTCCTCACGGTCAAGATAACCGTGAGCTTCCATGTGAAAGCCGTCAGTCAGTTCATCGGCCAGTGTGCCAACGGCATAGAAATCTTCCAGCACCGTATGCACCACCGATTCTTCATCGTGGAAGTTGAGCGGCTCCACCTCATCGAAAGGCGGGCCGGAATCGCTTTCGTGCGGCTCCATGTCAGAGTGATGATGAATCTTGCGGCTCAGTCGGTCAAAAATATTCGATGTGTTCATGCTTCTTTTTTCTCCTTGTATTTTCCCATCTCATTAGGCTTCGTTGTCATCAGGCTGTACAGTTTCAGCGAAGTATCAAACTTATCCTTGAACGGGATAATCGTATTGCCGTAGAACAGCAGCCCCTCGCCCTCGTTGCTGTTCGTAACATAGGAAAGCTGGAACGGCGAGATATTCAGCTGCTTGGCAAGGATTTGCCGATCGCCGGATGCCTGGTTAAGCATATAGATGAAATCGCTGTTCTCAAAGATGTTCTCGATTTCACGGCTGGCGAGCAAATCCTTGATGTTCTGGGTGATGCCTGTGGGTACGCCGCCCCATTTTCGGAACCGCTTCCAGATCTCGACGCTGTATGCTGCGGTCTGTTCCTCTTTCAGCAGGAGGTGGAACTCGTCTATATAGTACCGGGTGTTCTTTTTGCTGTTGCGGTTGATGGTGACACGGTTCCAGACCTGATCCTGAACAATGAGCATACCCAGTTTTTTCAGCTGTTTGCCCAACTCTTTGATATCGAAACAGATAATGCGGTTATCCAGTTCCACATTCGTCTGATGGTTGAACACACGCAGCGAACCATTGACGTAGATTTCCAGTGCCGTGGCGATACGCTGCGCCTGCCGTTCCTTCTGCTCCCGCAGGCAGTCGTACAGATCACCGAGCGTCGGCATATTCTCCGGCTTCGGATCGTTCAGATACTTCTGATAGACCAGCGGCAGGCAGCGGTCTATGACCGACTTTTCTTCCGGCTCCATGCCATCCCGTGCGCCCATAATCAGTTCGCACAGGGAAAGAATAAAGTCCGATTTCATGCCCAGCGGGTTATCATCGTCCGCATAGTTCAGGTTGATGTCCATCGGGTTGATGTAGTCCTTACTGGTGGACGAAATATGGATAACCTGACCGCCCAATGCTTCCACCAGCGGATAATACTCGCCTTCCGGGTCTGCAACGATAATATCGTCCGTTGTGGTGAAGAACACGTTGGTGATTTCACGCTTTGCACTAAATGACTTGCCGCTTCCCGGTGTGCCGAGGATCAGACCATTCGGGTTTTTCAGCTGCTTCCGGTCTGCCATAATCATGTTGTTAGACACTGCGTTCAGACCATAATAGAGAGAATCGCCCTCCATAAAAAGCTCCTGCGTGGTGAAGGGAACGAAGATGGCAGTAGAAGTGGTGGTCAGTGCGCGCTTGATGGGAACGAGATTATTTGCCAGCGGCAGGCTGCTCATAAGGCCCTGTTCCTGCAAATAATCCAGACGGTTCAGAGTGCAGTTGAACTTCTGAGCGATGCCAGCAGTCTGAAACACAGCACTATCCAACTCCTGCTTGGTCTTGGCCGTATTGAGGAAAAGCACCGTAACAAGGAACATACGCTCATTACGGCTCTGCAGATCATCCAGAATCTTCTTGGCCTCGCCGCCATAAGTCGCAAGGTCGCTCGGAATAATTTCCATATCATAACCAGACCTCACAGCTTTCTTCTGCTCCTCGATTTTCATACGGTCCAGGTCGGTAATTTTGCCTTTGATCAGTTTGATGGCTTTCAGCTGATCTACCGACTGCACATGAATGCTGACCACCAGATTTTTGTCCATGTCCAGAAATTCGGCCAGCACCTTATCCGTCAGTTCCGGGGCAAGGATGTTCAGATAGGATGCAGCACCATAGGTGTCACCCATCATAAAGTCCTTGCCGCTCTTGAACAGGAAACTGGTCGGGGCAATGAAGTCCTTTGTGGTCATACCGCTCTGCAGGATGCGGTCATAACTGAAATCGAACTTGTGCTGTTCCTCCTGATGAAAGGTTTCGTACATGATCTGCAGCCGTTCCACGCCGTTCAGCGGGTAGGCTTTCACACCCAGCACCTTGAAATTGTTGAGAATATCGGTTTCGATACGCTCCAGCCGGGGCTTTGCTTCCCGGACACTCTTTGCTTCGATACTGAACGTGATGTACTTCGTCCGAACCAGACCGTTATTGCCCTTGGCAAGCTGCTGTTTCAGCATCTGCGCATATTCCATACGCACATCATCGAACTGGTCGTGTTGCGGCTCGATCTGTATGACCTTGTTGTACTCGCTCATGTCACTCTTATGGTTGATGAACGAAAGCTGAAAGCGGATGCTGGCATCGAAGTAGTTGAGGAAGTCGCACCAGCTTTCAAAGATGGTGTTCTTATCCTCGTTCTGTGCCAGCTGGTAGTTAATGTCGTAGAATCGGACAGTTTTGGAGTACAGATGTTCCTCCACCCGGCAGATACCGTCGCGCCCCATTTCCAGATATGGAATGGAACGCTGCACGGTCAACCGTTGTTCCTTTTCGTCCCTTTCGGGTTTACGAAAGAACTTTTGGAAGAAGCCGCCCGGCTGCGGTTTCTTCTTCGGTTCACTTTTTACCAAGGATGCCTCCTTTCTTCTGGATCGGTGCTGCGGTTTCCAGTTCTCTGTCATACAGATTTTCAATCTCGTAGCGGCGTACCGCAGGACGTTTGAAGCGGACGCTGATGAAATTCGTCAGGATGGTTTCAAGGTGCATCCCGTTTTTCTCGTACAGAGCAAAGAAAAACTCCGGCAGCATCAGAAGCACCATGCCTGCCGCTGCATTGCTGGTTCCCAGCGTATCACGCATAAGAAAATAGAACGGAACGCCGATGCCCGCCGCGAACCCCATGCACACAAGCTGGCGTTTCGTCAGGTTCAGAAAGACCTTGTTTTTCACTTTGGAAAGGTCTTTGGGTATCGTTACATAGGCCATTGATTACCAGAACAGCCAGACCGCCGCCGGGAAACGGCGTTGCCTGCTGTCTTTTCCTTTCATTGGATTTTCCCGGATTTAGTGACTGCCGAAGATCTGTTTGGACAGACTTCCCGTTTTGAGCAGCGAGAAACAAAGAATCACCGTGTAGGCCATTGTGCCGAACAATGCCGAGTGAATATCCGAAGATACCCGGATGCTGCCGATAAGGGCTGCATAGATTGCCACGCAGACCATCATCAGGAACGCTTGGAATGCCAGCGCGAACAGCCCTCGGAAGTAGTTTGTACCCACATGGCCCCATTCACGGTTACTCATGGTTGCAAACGGAATCGGAGCAAGCGAAGTGTAGAGGTATATTTCTATCATTCTGCCGTACATAATTACCGTGATAACCACCGACAGAATTTTCAGACACCAGCTTACAACAAGGGTTTCCAATGCCAGCGTCACCAGTTCGCCAATCGCCATTGTTGCCATTGCCGCCTGCATCTGCATGGAAAGAGAACTAATATCAATGGCGGTATTGCCACGGATAATGCCGGAGGAAGAATTTACCACCGACTGTCCAATGTCAAATACCGCCATTGCAATATCGAACGTATGACTGACGAGATAGACTGCGATCCACATCTTCACGAAATACTTGAAGAACATCCAGGTGTCCACATCGTGCAGATTGTTCCGTTCCGTCAGCATCGAGATCAGCTCATAGCAGAGGATCAGCGTAATGATGATTCCTGCAATGGGAATCACCACCGAATCCGAAATGTTACGGATCATGCTGAAAATGCTGCTGTTCCACCCTTGCGGTGTCTGCCCGACCTGAGCAGCGATTTCACTGGTCTGTTGGTTGACCGCTGTGAACATCGTACTCAGGTTGGACTCCACCATGCCGGAAAGAAGTTCCCTCATCCATTTTTCGATTGCTGCGAAAATATTATCGAACAATGGCGGGTTTTCCTCCTATCGCTTGTTGATTAACCGAACAGACCAGAGAGCAGCGGGATCAGCTGGGTGCCGATGAGAATGACACCGCCGCCGGACATCAGCTGCTTCATGCCCTGCGACTTTACTGATGTGCGATAAAGAAGTAATAGAAGTGTAAAAAATTTTGCCGTTCCTATCCGGCACTTGCGCATTGTGTCGGATAGGTCGGGCGGTTATTCGGGCAAGTCCACCTTGCCAACAAAAGAATAATAAATCTCAATGTCCTGTCTGCGGGTCTTGTTCTCGTCATAGCTGCACTCATGCACAACGATTTTCTCTACAAACTCCCGCAGCAGAGTAGGGGTAAGTTCTTCAAAGCTGGTATGCCGCCGGACAACATTCATAAACTTTTCTGCGTTCACGGTGGCTTCCTGTGCTTTGGAAAGCTCCGCTTGAATAGCAGCGGCTCTTTCTTTCAGCTCCCGTTGCTCTGCTTCATAGTCTGCCGACAGCTCTGTGAAACGCTCGTCTGATATGCGCCCGGTCACGCTGTCCTCATACAGCCGCTTGAAGATAGCGGATAACTCGGCTATGCGTTTCTCGGAGGCTTCCAGTTCCTTTTTCTTGGCGGCGTTCCTGCGTTTGCCCCCGTCCTCGTTCTGCTCAATCAAGAGTTTCATAAACCGGGCTTCATGCTTTGCCGCATAGCTGGTCACTTTCCGCAGATTGGAGAGTACACCAGCGGTCAAGAGGTCGGTGCGGATAAAGTGCGCCGTACAGTCATGGGTGCGTTTCTTGTAGTTGCCGCAGATATAACAGTCCTGCTTGCGCTTGTCCGTCTGGTATCGCTGCTGATACATCACGCTGCCGCAGTCCGCACAGAACAGTATGCCGGAGAACAAACCCACTTCATCATAGCGGTTTGGGCGTTTGCGCTGTTTGCGAAGCTCCTGCACCCGTTCCCATGTTTGGGTGTCTATGATAGGCTCGTGGTGGTTCTCGAAAATCACTTGCTTTTCCGGGGGATTTTCTACACTGTGCTTGACTTTGTAAGAAAGTTTTTCTGTCTTGAAATTTACCAGACAGCCTGTGTATTCCCGGTTTTCAAGGATATGCACTACGGTATTGGTCGCCCACTTGCACTCATAGCCGGGGTGGTAGCGGCGGGTGCTGCCCGTCCTGCGGTATTCAAGCGTTCCCGGCGTGGGGATTTGCTGCTCTGTGAGCATACGGGCTATCTTGGTCGGACCATTCCCGGCAAGACAGAGGTTGTATATCTGCTTGACTACGGGTGCAGCTTCCTCGTCAATAATGAAATTTTCATCCTCGTCCATGAGGTAGCCATACACAGGCTTGCTTGTGATGGGCTTGCCATTCATGCCTTTTGAGCGTTTTACTGCTTTGATTTTCTTGCTCGTATCTCTCACCAGCCATTCGTTAAAGATATTCCGCAGCGGGGCAAAGTCATTGTCGCCCTGTGCGCTGTCCACTCCGTCATTGATAGCGATGAAGCGGACACCTTTCTGTGGGAAAATCATTTCCGTGTACATTCCCACTTGCAGGTAGTTTCGCCCTAACCTCGACATATCCTTTACGATAACTGTCCCGACTTTTCCGGCTTCAATGTCCGCAAGCATGGCTTGAAAACCGGGTCTTTGAAAGTTCGCACCAGAATAACCGTCGTCCGTGTACCAGCGCAGATTGGAAAAGCCGTTCTGCTTTGCATAGGTTTCAAGGATACGCTTCTGATTGGAAATGGAATTGCTTTCGCCTTGCAGCTCGTCCTCATGGGATAGTCTTGGGTAAAGGGCGGTAATTGGTTGTTGGTTGGTCTGTCTTAACATAAAATCCTCCGTTTCCGACAGCCAGCCCCACTATTCCGTACCTTGATTGTACCACATGGGGCGGCTGTCTGTATAGCGGCAAAAGCGTCAAATCTGCTTCTTTATGGTCGGTCAAATCGCCGTTTTTTGTGTAGCAGCTTCCGCTTCCAGCACTTTCATCATCTTGTCGGCTGCGGTGTCGGTTGCGCCCTGCTTGAAGAAGCCGGAAACGGTAAGGACGGAGTTGCCCATGCGGATTTCCGTCACACAGTCCGGGCGGCGGTCTGTTTTGGTGGTGCTTGTCTGTTTCGTTTCTGTCATAGGCTCTCCTTTCGCTGCTTCATCAGTTGCTTTAAGCGTTCCAGCTTTTCCTGTGCGGTTTCCTTTCGGAAGTTGCTGCCCGTGAAGCGGACGGGGGCGCACATGGAAGTCAGCCTGTCATAGATACGGGCGTGGGGCGTGTCCTGCGGGTGCTGCAATTCCTCCAGCGTGAGGTTGGTCGTGGCGATCAGCGGCTTGCCGCTTCGGTAACGGCTGTCAATCACGCTGTAAACCTGTTCCAGCCCGTATTCTGTTCCTCGCTCCATACCGAAATCATCAAGTATCAGCAGAGGGTAGCTGCAAAGGCGGGAAATATATTCGTTCCTGCCCTCAAAGCTGGCGGCAAGGTCACCCAGTATCGTTGCAAAGTTTGTCATGCAGACGGCAACCTCTTTTTCCATAAGGGCGTTGGCGATACAGGCGGCAAGGTAGCTTTTTCCCGTCCCCACGCCGCCCCAAAACAGGTAGCCGATATTTTCAGCCTGCATGGTTTCCCAGCTCTCCACATAAAAGCGGGCGGTTTCGGTCTGCGGGTTTCTGCCGTTGTCATGCTCAAATGTCCAGTTCCGCATAGCAGGGTCGGTAAAGCCCCGGCGTTTCAAGTCCTCCACTTTTTCAAGGTGCTTCTGTCGGCTTTCGGCGGCTTGCTGCTTTTCACGGGCTGCCCGCTGGCAGTCGCACTCTGCCGGGTGGCGGTCACGCCCGAAACAAGTCTTTCCCTCTGCAAAATAGGCTTCTTTGGGCGTATGGCACTTACCGCAGTATAAAAGCCCGTCCTCGCCTGTGTAGTCCTCCGCTTCGGCGGTAGTGGCTGTAATGTCCGTAATCATAGCTTCAATTCCGTTTTTCATAAGCTCTCGCCCTCCTTGCATGAATAATCGGGTATGCCCTGTTTCGGGGCAGCCTTGCCTTTGGCAGCGTCCTCCTGCGCCCACTTGTAAATGGTGGCTGCATGGCTGTGGTACTGTTTCCCGGTGGAAGCGATATGGCAGGAAAGCCGGTCAATATAATACTCCCACTTGTCGGGCAACTCTGTTTTTAGCCCGGAAAGCTCTGTATCGGTCAGTATCACATTGTTGTATCTGCCATAAGCGGCGGGGGCGGGGTGTCCCGTTTCTCCCTCTCTCTCTTTTTCTATCTCTATCTCTTTCTCTAACTCTATCTCTATCTCTGGTGGACGAATGTCGGACAAATGTCCGCCTTTTGTCCGGGGCGGTAAAAGTGCCTTGTTTTCCAGTCTTGCAGCCCGTTTCCGCTCGGCTTCGGTAGAGGACTGTCCTATCATCAGCTCAATGTCGGTCATATAGAAAGCCCCGCTGTCAAGCTGCTCCACAAGCCCCAACTGCCGGAAAATCTCTAAAGCCCTCTCAACCGTCCCTATCTGGTGGCGGGTCAGTGTCGCTATCATCTGCGCTGTGTAGGGGATATGCTCGTCAAGCTGCAATTTCCCGCCGTTTTTCAGCGATTTTAAGTACAGCTTCAAGAGGATATTGGAGTATAAAATCCCGTCTTTCATATCTTCCAGCAGCACAATGGAGTCGCTGTCAAAAAAGTTCTCTTTCAGCTTGAGGTAGTAATACTTGCGGTTATCTGCCATTGTCCCTGTCCTCCTTTTTCCGGCGTTTGGAGTAGTAGTGGGGGCAGAGTATGATAACCGCCCGGAAGCTCTGCTTGCAGCTATGGGTACAGCCCCGGCAGAGGTCATTGTATGTGATACGATCGCAGGTGGAATTCCCGACTTTCACTTGCCGCAGGAAAAAAGACCATTCCAGCCGCCGTTTCTTGCTCATTCTTGGCATGGGTGCGCTCCTTTCTGCCGTTTCCGCTGGTGTGGCGGTATCGGCGGTAATTCTGTATCATCTCGGTATCATTTTCGGGTTTTTTCTGCCCTATAAGCCCGTTAAAAAATCCTTTGGTATTTGCGGATAGGGTACGGGGCAGCCCCCTTGTTCTGTATAGGTTCGGGTACATTTTGGGGCGGTTTTTATCGTTCCTGTTCCTGCCTTTTCACAGGCTTGCGCTCCCGGTGTAAAATCTGGTCGATATTGCCCTTGACAGTCTGTAAGCGGCGGTATTCCTCCCGTTTTGCCCGGTAATCGTTGTAGCCGCTGTTTTTCTCTTGGATAAGGGTTTCAATCTCTGCTTGCAGGGCTTTATAGCTCGGCAGCTTGGAAATGCCGTTTTCCCTGAAATAGCGGGCGGCTGCGTCTGCTATGATAAAGTCGCTTTCGTACTTCTGACGGTAGGCTGCTTTTGCTTTGGCGTTTTTCTGCTGTTTCAGCCCGTCCCGGACAGGGCGGGTCTTGGAATAGGCAAGCACCTGCCGTTGCAGCTCCTTTTTCCCGTTCAGCGTCTTTTCCATCTGCTTCAGCTCTGTAAGGCTTTCCCGCATGGCGGTATAGGCGGCAGAACAGGCTTCGTCCAGTTCCTCCGGGGAAGAAAAGCCGTACTGCTGATAGGCGGTAACGGTAGCTGCCATTTGCTTTAGGTTGTGCTTTGCCGCCCAGCGGTCATAGCCCACGCCCTTGCCCTCGGCTCGCTTGGCTTCCCGGTCAACCATGCGCTGCAAGGTGTTGTCTGCCGGGGTGGTTTTTGTGGTTTTTTCCCCTTGTGACAGCTTTTTAACCGCGGCAGGGTATTCGAGTATGGCTTTGCTCTGTTCGGCGGCTCTGTGGGCGTTCTGCGTAAGCAGGACAAGGACAGCAGCCTTGTCAAAATCGTCCCCCAGCTTCCGGGCTGTGATAGGCTTTGTCCTGTCCGGCGTGAGGTAGGAAAGCCGCCCCCGGCTCTCCTTGACGGTCACACCCTCCCGCAGCAAAAGGGAAGAAAATTCGTCAAAGCTGCCAGCTTGGGAAAGTGCCTGCCGTATCGTCCGGCGCAGCTTCGCCTTGTCCGTTTCAAACTTGGTGGGCTTGGTCGGCTGTCCTGCGGCTTCTCTGACAGCGTTCTCTTTATCAAGGGCAAGCTGTCCTTTCTTTGCCGCCCAGTATTCCCGTTCGGTTATCCGTTCCTTGCTGCCGCTTAGGAGGTCGATTTGGTAAAGCCCCTCCCGGTGGCACATCTCCATGACTTCACTCTTGAAATATTCCATAGCGGCGTTGGTGCAGCGGTGCTTGCAGCCCTCCCGTGTGTCGGCTGGTCTGTCCATGTAGGGCAGAAGCGGGACTTCATAAATCCGCAGGGAGTTGATGACGATATGCACATGGATATTGCCGCTGTGGTTATGCCCGTCCGGGTGGGTGCAGACTAAGGCTTGGTGTCCGGGGAAATGCTCTTTACAGAACTGCTCGCCCAGCTCCTGCGCCCGGTCTACGGTCAAGCCGTTGTCTGTCCCGTCCCGTGGGTCAAAGCTGATGATATAGTGGTGGCTTTTCACATCTTCCCGTTTTTGGTTTTTCTCATAGCGGAGATTAGCCCGCATACAGGCAACAGCGAAATCCTCGCCCCCACAGTTGAGGGAAGAAATGCGGTAATCCTCCCTCGGTATCAGCCGCCCGTTTTCATCAAGGGTGGGCTTCATGGTAAACTCGTCATGCTCAAATGTGAGATAGGCTTCCGCTGCGCCATAGTCCGCATTTTTAGAGCTGATATGTTTGAATGTTGCCAACAGCGTCACCCACTTTCTGCAAGACTTCAAACTTTAGGGCAGCAAGGTCGGAAACCGCCGCCCGTACCTCCCCGGCAAGCTGCGGGTAGGGGCTGTGCCACTCGTTCAGCGTCCGGGCTATCTGGTTTAAGTTGCCGCCGATCCTGCCGTATTCGGCGGTCAGCTTCCCGACAGCGGCAAGCAACTCGTCATTGACGGGGGAAACGGTTATGATGGGGCGTATGGCTGCCCCGGTTATGGCTTGCCGGATAAACTCGGCTTGGCTCATGTTGTAAGCAGAAAGCCTTTCCGCAAACTCGGCGTATTCTTCCTCGGTCATGCGTGTCTTGACTACCCGGCTGCGGTGCGGCGTGTTATATCGTTTTCGCATGGTAAAACCTCCTTCGGCTGTGCGTGGTGTCCTCTCACTAATAGGAGAAAAACAGGGTGTAAAGCGGAACTGTTTTTGAAAAATCCGAAAAATTATTTTGAGGGATTTTCCAGCGGCGTAAGCCGCATAAGCAGGGTTTGGGGAAGGCACTCCCCAACAAGATTCCCGCAGGGGCAAAATGAGCGATAAGCGAATTTTGGTACTGCGGTAGAATCTTGCTCTAAGAAACTGCCGGACTGCCGCTCACTTCCTACTGCCACTTTTTCGGGAAATCGCAACCAGCTTTTTTTCACACATAGAGCGTTGGGCTGGCTGCGTTTTGCCCGCTGTATGAAAAAATCAGCGGCTTTTTCCGGCTTCATTCCCTAATACAGAACATTTTGAAATTTGCCAAACGGACAACAAAAAAGCAGCAAATCTTTTTCGGATTTACTGCTTCATGTGCCGCTGCGTGGCGACGGTTATTCAGTTGTAAATAATAAAAGAGGGCGGTAGCACTTTGGGCTATCGTCCTCTTGGCTGCTTATCAGCAAAAACGGGCGAGGCTGTCAACGGTGGGCGAAGCCCACTTGCTTGCCGTTGACTGGCTCGGCTGGATTTGCTATCTGCTCGATAAACTGAAATTTGCTTAAAAGTCAACAGTAAAAATCACTTGGCAATTTTCTTTCAGTGCGTTTTCGTAAAAAGCAAGAATTTCTTCGCTCCAACCTAAAGTGTGTTCTAATCCATCATCGTTTTTATACATAAAATTTTCATCATCAATATTCCAAAAGTTCTTTTGTATTATTTCTTGCAATTTATTCTGATGAAGATATTCAACAATATCTCTGACATCTTGATGATTTTTTTTTAAACTATTTAATACTAATGTCTTTTATAATAGCTTTTCATATATTATATAATCAATCTTTATAAGTCCTTTTATAAATTTCTTTTCTACCATTTTCGATAAATTCCTGTTTAATATTTTTAATTCCATAAACAATAGTTTCAATAGGATAATATTCTTCAACTATATCTTGATATTCTTTTGCTTTCTCAATATCTATATTTCCATACATTCTTAATATATCTTCTCCAAAATTTGTTCCTATTTCTTCTTCACTATCTTCAAGTAAGTATATAAAATCACAATATTCATCTATAATTCCAGAATCTCCAAAATCAATTATTCCAGTTAATCTATTATTGCCATCTAACAATAGATGATTACAACTAAAATCATTATGGCATAAACACTTTTTACCCTCAAAAACTGTTGTTGCATTTAGTCTTTCCATAAAACTTTCTATATAATCTTTTTCTATATCAGTTAAATCATTATAAATAGTTTCACGCAACAATATATACTCTTCTAATACATTTTGTTTATTATCAATAGTACATTCACTAATATCTGTATAATCTAAACCGTGCATTTGTCTTAAAAAACTGGCAATATCTCGTTTTAACAAATTTTGTTCTTCTTCTGACATAGTAGAATAAATTTCTGGTGTTAAAAAAGTTCCTTTAATTTCTTTATAACCTAGTATAGATAATTCATCACTAATATACGAATATTCAATATTAGGAATTTTTACATTAGTTTCTAAATTTGTATTTAAAAAATTATATATTGCTTTTTCTTTTGCATAACCTTTTTTCTTATTAGTACTAAATTTTGTTTTAAAAATGTATTCATTATTAACTAAATATGCCACACTATCATAACCACTACCGATTATTTCAATACTATCTACTTTGAAATTATCAAAGTAATGCTCAATTAAATATTTCATTGCCTTAACATTTGTGGCATTATCATCATATCTATATTCCATTAAATAACAATCTTCTTTTTTGCCCTCGTGTAATTCATGTTCTGGCAAATCTTCAATAATTCTAAAACCAGATTTTTGGTATGCCCTTATTGCTCTTGGATTATTTTTATGAGGGTCTAAAATAACTGCATTAGCATTTCTTTCTTTTTTCAAAAATTCAAAAATCAATTTAATATATCTTGTACCAATTCCTTTACTCCAATAATTTGGCTCTCCTATAAATTGATCCATACCATAGACTATCTCATCAGTTTTTGGATAATGATAATCAGTATATAACTCATCATACATTTTATATATTTGTCCATATCCAATAGGAACATTGTTATATTCAATAATTACTCTAAAAACTTCATCTTCCCAAGGCTCTGTATAATGTTTTTTTAATGATTCTAATGTATATTTTTTATCTCTACCACCATAAAATTCTAATACTCTTTCATCAGTTAACCATTTTAACATCAAAGGAAAATCATCATCTATTAAAGTTCTTATACATATTTCATTTTCAACTATATTCATTTATTTATCACCTTTTTCATAATCATATACATATACTATTTCATCTTTATAATCATTTTTACCACCTAATTTTTCATATACATGGCAAGCTCTAGGATTACCTTTATCAGTTATTAAAAACATTTCATAACAACCAATCTCTTTAGAATATTCCTTAATAAAAGATAATAATTTTGAACCATAACCTTTGTCTTGATAGTTAGGTAACATTCCTATTGAGTGTAAATAAAACATTGTTTTTCCATCAGGTCTTAAAAGTGTATAGCAATATGCAAATCCTATAATTTTATTATTTTCTTCAATGTAATAATTTCATCATCCGTTTCTACCAAAACTTCTCCGCCAAAGACAATATTAGTCGGGATGCAATTATCTTCATTCCATTGTCCACCACCTAAGCAATACTGAATACCCTCCCATGCTTTATCTAATTCACAACTGCGCGGACTTCCGATTAAGGCTTCTTCTATTTCTTCCAACATATATTCATATCGTTCTTCTTCTGGCACAGAGCGAAGTTTTTTTACATCTTCTTCGTTCAGTGCATAAAGCATACCTAATCTTGACATATTGTTATCCTCCCATATCAATTCTTGTTTGTTGATTTGTTCATAATCATATTCTACCATACAGATTTTAAGAAATCTATTTATTTTCCCTTAATTTTAGGAATAGTGAGGGGCTGTTGTCTATTAAATTCTTGTGTGTTACTTTACCGCACATGAGCATTTGCGCCAGGGTTATCGTTTCCGTACCCTTCCATGAGGTTCACAACGCCCCAAACGCCAAGGCCCGCGCCGATGGCAACAACGAGAGTCTGCAGAACGGTAATAGCCTGATTGAAGAATTCCATAGTCGTTTTTCGCCAGATTGCAGCATTAAGAAAAAGCACGATTCCAAAAGAAAAACAGGCTGGCACATCTTCGGTGCTTCCTGCTCCTGCAATTCTGGCTTCTCCTTTCATTTTCATAAAAAATCAGTCTTTTGGAATCGCAAAATGTAGAGATCAGTCGGACAAGTCACCTGCCATGGGGTCTGCCCGGACAGGCGGGCGAGCATACTTGTTTCGGATAAGCACCTCCTATTTTTTATGCGGTTGCTTCTTCGGTTGCTGGGGTCAAATCCACTTCATAGCAATCAAATTCTTCATCCATCCGTAGCCTGAGTTCGTGCTTCAGATAGCGTTCTACATCGAAAGCATTCTTCTTATCAAAGTCCGAAAGCTCCTTGTACCGCTTATGCTTGGTAATGTCGAATTTGTCGCTCAGGAATGGCCTGACTCCGCGCAGCTGCAGGATGCACTTACTGCCATCCATGACAGAAAGCTCGTCCCGGCTCATAAGCTCCTTTCCGGTCTTTTGGTAGGTTGTACCAAAGGATGGGCTTTGACCGCGTGTGTCGGATGTGTTATATAGGTCGATTGTTTCTTTTCCCAGCGTTTCGGAAATTTCTTTGAGCGTCGAACTTTCCTTGCCGCCGAGGAATAGCATGGTATCGCAGTTGCCGATGATGGTTTCTGCGGCATCCTTGTAGATGGTTTTCAACTGGCTCTGCGATTGCAGGATGATGGATGCCGAAATCTCGCGGCTGCGGATGGTGGCGATCAGCTTATCAAACTTCGGGATCAGACCGATGTTTGCGAACTCATCGAGCAGCAGCCGTACATGATACTTTAGCTGACCTCCGCATTGATCGTCCGCACGGTCACAAAGCAGATTGAAAAGCTGGGTGTACATAATGGACACCACGAAATTGAACGTATCGTCCGTGTCGGAGATGATAACGAACAAGGCCGTGCGGCGATCTCCCAGCAAATCCAGTTCCATTTCATCGTAAGCCATAAGGTCACGCAGCTCCGCAATGTCAAATGGGGCTAATCTGGCACCGCAGGAAATAAGAATCGACTTAGCCGTTTTGCCAGAGACGAAAAGTCAAGGACTTTTTCATCAAATTCAAAAAGAAGTTACATTTTGCGGACTTCCTCACGGAGCAGACGCTTGATTTTGTCCTCCATCGTCTCTTTTGCGGTCTGGCTGAAATGCACACGGACGATATAGGTTGTCTTTCCGATCTGCTTTCTGACAGTCGGGCAAGGGGCGGTGTTGGTTGCGGTATTGTTCATTCAAAATCCTCCTGTAAATGAAAAATGCCCGGTGACTGTTCATCATCGGGCGATGTCGGTATGAGGGAACAAGGCAAGGCGGCAACATTAAGGTATCTATAAAAACCTTGCCGTCTTTGCCACGCTTGCCGTGTTCCTGTTGTCAGTCTCGGAGATAGCAGACCCATACTGTGCCGTCTTTCTCGGTCACAAGCCTGTCCCCGATACGGCTCTTTGCCGTTCTCATGGTGCGTGAGGAAATCCCACGCTCATTGACCGTCTTTTCCAGCTCTGCACTTGGCATACGCTTTCCATCTGCCAGCAGTTCCAGAATGAGCATTTGCGCTTGTGCGGTCTTGCTCTCGGTCTTGGCGGTGTCTGTCCCGGCAAGAAGCTCGTCAGCGGTAATGTCATAAGCTCCTATCCATTCAAAGCCTTTCTCGTCTCCCAGAGAAAAGGCAAGGGACTGTCCGGGCGGCGCAAGGGAGCTTTTCTCATGGATAAGCACCCTCGTTGTGGGGCTGTCCTTCAGCTTGCCGATAAAAAGCAGACTGCGGACTGCCGCCGTAATGTCGATAGACCCTAATCCCCGATAGGTGCTTTGCGTTCCTGCGGCTTTGTTCAGGTGTCCGATCAGCACGATAGCGCATCCGGTAGCCTGTGCAATGTCTCCCAGACTACGGAAGATGGGACGGACTTCATTTGCCCGGTTCATGTCCACATCTGCGCCCAGAAACGCCTGCATCGGGTCAATGATAACCAGCCTTGCGTTGTTCTCTCGGATTGCTCTTGCGATGCGCTCATCAGCAAGGGTCAGCGGCGTGTCTCTATCGTCAATAACAAGCACTCGTTCAAGGTCTGCGTCAGCTTCCATCAGCCGGGGCTTAACGGTATCGCCCAGACCGTCCTCGGCGGTCTGATAGATGATATTGAAAGGCTCAAGTGTCTCCATACCGGGTAAGGGCTTTCGGTTGGTGCAAGCCGCCGCAAGACGCATGGCAAAGTAGGTCTTGCCCTCGCCGGGGTTGCCCTGTATGATGGTCAGCTTTCCAAAGGGGATATAGGGAAACCATAGCCATTCCACGCTCGTCAGCTCCACATCTGCCATGCGGAGCATGGGAACAGGCTGGGCGGTGGGCAGCTCTCGCAGCGTGATTGTTTCGGCTATGAATTTGTGGCTCGGAATGTCCTTTTGCCGACGGAGAACATCGTTCCAGTCTTTCCTTGCCGGGACAAGGCGAATGACGGCGATCTCGCTGGGAATGGACTGTGCCAGTCGGGTACAGGCTTCGCTTCCTGCGGTGTCGCTGTCAAGGCAGAGGAACACTTTTTGGGTGTCCTTGCGTTCAGAAAGAAAACGGTCAAGAGCCTTGCCCGAAACGCCGCCCAGGGCAAGATAATTTCTTTTCTGCCAGTCCTGCGGATAAAGGCAGATGAATGATAACAGGTCAATCGGTGCTTCAAAGACAAAGAGCTGATTGCCGTTTCCCTCATAGCGGAACGGATAGGACTTGTCAGCCCCGGCAATGTCCTGTCTGAATGGGTCTGCCGTTCCTCGCACATGGGCGTATCTCGGCGTACCGCTTCGGTCTCTGCCGACAAACACAACATTGTGCCGCTTTGCGTCCTCGTAAATATCCCCGGAAAGAAGAAAAGTCTCAACAAGCGTTTTGTTGAGACCTCGGCTTTCGCAAAGATATTGAATTGCTCTGTCGGCTGTTCTGTTGTGCAAGGGCAAGTGGAACGCTGTGGGCGGTGCTGTGGTGGCTTCGGTCTGTCCCTCGCCGTTTTCGCCTGTCAACATCTGGACAGCTTCGGGAAAGGACTTGCCGTAAAACTCCATGACGAAATCAATGGGATAGCCGCCCTTGCTCTGGCTGTGGCGAAACCACTTGTTTCCCCGGACGGTCAGGCTGTCATGTTCTTTCCAGCGGTATTCCCGTCCGCTTTTGATAAGCGTCTCTCCCTGTGTGCGGAGAAAATCTTCCAGACTGACGGCGTTTGCCCGGTCAATCTGCGCTTGGGTGTACTGCATGGGCGTCCTCCTTACTTCTTGAAAACAGCGCATCGTCTGCAAATGCCATGCTCACGCTCGTCCAGCGTGTAGGGGCAGTTCGCACATTCCTCGCCGTACTGTCTCATGATAACAGGCAGATAGCCCAGCTCCTGCAACATATCATTCTGGCGGTCGGTGAGGGTGGCTTCAAAGGCAAGGCATTTCCGGGTGTGTTCGTCCAGCTCGATCAGGTCGGAAAGCGGTCTGCCATCGGTCAAAGCTTCTCCGCTCAAAAGGCGTTTTGCCGTTCTGCGGATGGGGTTGTACTCGTTCTTCCAGTCGTATTTTTTCATCGTGTCATATCCTCCTTTTTGTGTCGTGTTTGGGGTCGATTTTGGAGCATTTGTTCCTCTGTACGCTCGTTAAATCGGGCGGCAGTATCTACACACGACTTGACCTTCCAAAGACGGTGTAAATCGTCTCTGACGGTCTTAAACTCGCCGTAGGTGGTGTTGTGCGCCAGTTCCAGCTCGTCATACTCTTCGGTCAGCTTTTTCATATCCACCTTGCCGTCCGGGAACTCTCCGGTCAGCTTGCGTCTGGCGGCGTAGAACTGTTTCAGTTCCGCTTCATGCTCTGCCTTGTACTTGGCTCTGGGCTTCTCAAACTTGATTTTCTGCAAGCCGTCATAGACAGGCTTCAAGCTCTGGAAAGCAGCGGAGCTGTCATAGAGCTGCTTAATTGCTTTCATTCGGGCGGTCTGTTCGTCCAGCGTTTTCTTCAAGCTCTCTGTGGCAGCACTGTGTTCGCTGACACGGCTTTCCAAATCTTCAAGGGAGTAAATGCCGTTTGCCCGGAGATAATTGAAAGTCTCGTTCATCTCCTTTAGATTGCTGACCTTGCCTTTCTGCGAATACGCCCCGGCTCTGCGCTGGGTGTAATAGGCGTTCAGCAGAGAAACAAGGTCGGGGGCCTGCGGCTTGGCAAGCTCTGCTTTTGCTTCGGCAATCCAATCGAACAGGAGAGCGATTTTCTTCTTGATGTCCCGGATAACGGCATTGGTTGCCTTGATCCAGCGGTTGAACTCGCCCTTTTCGGTGCGTATGCCTTTCTTCTCCATTGCCCGGACGGTTGCGCCCTCGTGGACGGTGGGAAGAAGCTCCACGCCCTGACGCTCATAGCTTCGGTGGTCGATACGAACGTCAAGCTCCTTTTCCGCAAACTTGGCGTTGCATAGCTCCGCCCATGTCTGCCGCCAGTATTCCAGCGTTTCGGGACTGCCCCAGTCGGTAGTGGGAACGGCGTTGAAAACAAACTCGCCGTTCTGGTCTCGGATACGGTTGCCGTCCTCGTCCAGCTCATACACCCGGCGTTGCTTTAGTCCCCATTTGCCGTTCTGATCGATGGGGCGGATAGGGCAAAGCACATGAAAATGCGGGTTTGGTATGCCGCCGTCCTCCCGGTCTGGCTGGTGTACGGCGAAGTCAACCACCATGCCACGGCTCACAAAGTTCTCCAACAAAAATTGCCTTGCAAGAGCGATGTTTTCCTCAAGGGAAAATTCATTCTGCAAGGCAATGTCAAAGCTGTATGCAAGCTGGGCGTTCTTTCCACGCTCGGCTTTTTCCACGGCGTTCCATAGGGTCTGGCGGTCTGCGTATTCTGGCGGTGCATGGGACGGCAGGAGAATGTCGGAGCAGATCACGCCGCCCTTGCGGGTGTAGTCGCTGTATTCGCCGTAATACTCGCTATACAATCGCTCCCCGGCACGGTAGGCGGCAGAAGCAATAGCGGACTGTCCTGCGCTTCGCTTAGTCTGCGTGACGCTCAGATGAAATAGTGCCATCGGCTTTCAACTCCTTTTCTCTGTTCGCTTGACTGATATGGGTAATCGCCATGTGACGGACGGCTCGCTGGACTTCGGACAGGGAAAAGATGTGTTCCATCAGCTCTGTCATTTCGGTGCGTGTGAGATCTTTGACCTCTGGGGCAAGGCTCTCAATCGTGCCGCCCAGATTGCAAAGGCGGTGGGTGCGCTTGGTGCGTTCGCCTTTCTCCAGATACTTCTTTCTGTTCTCCAGACGCTCCAGCTTGTGCTGTTCCTGTGCAAGCTGCGTCTCAGCTCGTTCCTTTTCGGCTCGGAGCTGGTCGAGGGTTTTCGGTTTTGTCATTGGGATTGACCTCCTTTTTTGATTTTGGGGATAAAAAAAGACCGTCAACTTTTCGCATAGTGCGACCAGTCAACGGTCAGTTTTTCGGTATTCAGTTTTTCAAACTTGCTGGCGGCGAACAGCATTTTATGCTGTTTGCGGACGGCAAGTCCACAGGGGATAGCCGCATTAGCGGCGCAAGGGGGTGTAGCCACCTTGACGGAACGAAGTGACGCAACATTCTCGGTCATGCAGTTTTCTTCTGCTGACCGGGAATGAAGCTCCGCAGGACGCACTACTCTCGATAGGAGAGTATAGAAGTGCGCCCTTTAGTTCCTAAAGGGATTTTATCAGTTCGCCAAACTGGAAGTTATAGTGCAATCTTTTTCCATTTTCTAATCTTGGTTCTAAAGGTTCCGAACGGAGCAACTGTATTAACATGTATGAATTTGTATACTTCCCAGACAGCTGTTTTAGTTGCTTCGTCAGCCCATTTTCTCATATGTGGTTTAAATAATTCTTCATCACTCAGAGAATCAATCATTGCATAAATAGAGTTGATATTCTCATTCAATCTGTCTTTCAATTCTTGCAGTGACAGCTGAGCATATGTATCTGTGAACCATTGATATAATTCGCCAAGCTGATTCCACTTAAAATTATCCGAAGGAGTTTTGACAGGAATACCCTTTCTTTCGTCTGATTCCCATTTAATAACAAGAGTTGTCCAGCCAACCTGATAAGCAAGATTTTCTGCCGGAGTTCGATCGATCTCATCAATTCTCTTATCTTTTAAATGCTCCGGAATATCATTAAATTCTGAAATATATTTTGCAAAGCTTTTATTTATCTCGTTTTTAAGTTCGTCTTTATTCTCATATGTTCTCAATAGTCTATCTCCTCAGCTTCCGATTTGTTGCTCACTTTTCGTATTCAAATTATACCATAAAACTTGTGAACATTTCTACCGCAACTTTGGACTATATGAGAAAAGTCCGAACAGTTTTCTGCCCGGACTTCCTCGCTCAATCGTAAATCAATTCCGCTTTCACAATCTCCTCTGCCTGTGCCTTGCAAGCGTTCATCTGCCGCACCCATTCCATTTGGTTTTCGGCTTTCAGCCTTTCGGTCACGCCGTACTGCTTTGCCAGTTGCGGCACGATCAGCTCCATTCGGTTTTGTGCCGCTTCGTCAATCTCGGCGCAATGCTCAAAGAGCCTATCGGATAGCACCAGCTCATTGAACAGTATCGGGCGGTGCATTTCCAGATACGCCTTGCGGAGTCTGCCGTAGTGTCCGAGGGGCTTTGTCTTGCGGATAATGATGTTCGGGATAAGATAATCACCGTTCTGTGTGTAAGTGATATTCATGCTGTTTGTACTCCTTTCATCGGCTCTCTCTGCGGTAAACTGCTGACGGGAACGAACACTCCCTTTGCAATGTCCTCCGCACGAATGGCGGCTTTCTTGGCTTCGATTTCTGCCTTTTTTCTCCCCTTGATTTTGTCCTCGTATCGCTTCTGCGCTCCGCTGGCTTTCCGCTTCAAGTAGTTCTGATGAAGCCTGTCCTTGCGTTCCTCACGCTTGCGGATTTCCTCTAATTCTTCCGGGGTCAGCTCCACTTCTCCAAACGCCGGGGGAACGAATCGCCCAACAAAATTGAAGTAAATCTCGACCTCCTGTGTGGTCTGTATACTGCCTTTGCGGTCACGCTCATGCACAAGGATTTTCTCGATAAACTCGTTGAGCATGGCAATGGTCAGCTTGTCGAAGTTCTCGTACTTGTCAATCAGAGCGATAAAACGATCAGCGTCCTTTTCGTGCTTCTCATAGCTCTTGACAGCCTTTTCCAGAGTAGAGATTTCGGCGGTAAGCTCGGACTGTTCCTTTTCGTATTGAGCGTCCAGAGTGGCGTATCTGCTGTCGGACAGCTTTCCTAAAATGTTGTCCTCATAGATTTTACAGAGCAGGACTTCCAGCTCGGACACTCTCTGCTTTGCGGTGGCAAGGCGTATCCGCTGTTTCTTAACCTCTGCTGTCTGCTGGCTGGACTGCGCTTCCTGCACCACACGGACAAACTCGGCTCGGTCATGCTTCGCATACTCGGCAATGGCTTTGAGCATTTCAGAGACAAGGGACAGTACCACATCTTCATTGATACGGTGCTGTGTCGTGCAGAGCTTTCCAACTGGGACTTTGCTGTATTGGGAACAGGTATATTGAGAAATACGCTTGCCGTTGTTGGTACGGTGGACATACATCTTGCCGCCGCAATCGGCACAATAAAGCAAGCCTGTGAGGGGAGCTGCTTCGCCCCAGCCGTCCGGGTAGCGTCTGACATTCCCACGGATTTTCTGCACAAGGTCAAAGGTCTGCTGGTCAATGATAGGCTCATGGGTATTCTCGAAAATTGTCCATTCGTCCTCCGGGACATAATGGCTTTTCTTGTCCTTGAAGTGCTTTCGGGTCTTGAAATTGATGGTGTGTCCCAGATATTCACGCTTTTCAAGAATGTTGCAGATGGTGGAAGAACCCCAGCCGTACACATCTTTGAAAGTCTTGTTTTTGTTCACGCCCTCGCCGTGTTGGGCAAGGTAAGCAGACGGAATAAGCACCTTTTCCGATTTCAGTTTGCTGGCGATCTGATACGGACCGTAGCCGTCAATCGTCATGGCAAAGATGCGCTTGACCACATCAGCGGCTTCGGGGTCAACCAACCATTGGTCTCTGGCTTCGTTCCAGAGATAGCCGTAAATGACCGTGCCTGTGAGGTGCTTGCCGGACTTGCCTTTTGACTGGAAAGTGGAACGGATTTTACGGCTGGTGTCTCTGGCGTAATACTCGTTCATAATGTTGCGGAAAGGGGTAAAATCATCGTCCCCTCTGGCACTGTCCACGCCGTCATTGATGGCGATAAGGCGAACGTCACGCTGACGCAGGATTTCCATAATCTGACCGACTTTCAGATAGTCACGACCCATGCGACTCATGTCCTTGATACACAGGTACTCCACATTCCCGGCTTCAACCTCTTTCATCATTGCCAAAAATCCGGGGCGGTCAAAGCAGGTGCCGCTAATGCCATCGTCTGTGAAATGGACAATGTTTGTAAAGCCCTGCCGTGCGGCGAACTCCTCCAACATAGCTTTTTGATTGGAAATGGAATTGCTCTCACGCTGTTGGTCATCATCTTTGCCAAAGTCATCACGGCTCAGTCGTTCGTACAGAGCAGTGATTTTCTCGTTTTTTCTCATAACTTGCGCTCCTTTCTTCGGTTTTAGGTTGTGTGTTCTAAGAGACTTCCCAACCGCTTGATTAAGAAGTCTTTTAGAGCATACAACACCGGCAGCCAGCTTGTATTTCTTATACTGACGGACTGCAAAATGTTCCGGCTTCTTCTGTTCCAGTTCCTCAAACAGTTCATCCACAGGATTCTTAAATTCTTCATCATCCTCGCGGGCTTCGCTGGCGTTGATGAACTCCAGCAAGGTGGAGAAGTTCTGCTCCTCCTCCGGGGCCTCATACCAGATATAGCCGATCAATGCACAGTAGAGCAGCCGTTCCGCTTTGATCCAGAAATCTTCGCCGGACTTCTCGCCATCCCCCTTTGTGTTGGCGATAATTGTATTGACCAGTTTCAGAATATCCTTTTCGCTGCGGATGTAATGGAACGGATTGTATCGCATGGATTTTTTGAAGTTGATGGTGTTCAGGACTTTGATTTTATACCCGGCATCCGAGAGCATCTTTCCGCACTCGATAATGATTGTACCCTTGGGATCGGTTAGGACATAGCTTACCTTTTGGGGCATTTGCATCAGATTGGGCTTAACGTAGAATCGGGTCTTGCCGCTGCCGCTGCCGCCGATCACAATGACGTTTTTATTGCGAGCGTACTTCGGATGCTTTGGTCTACCACTCATCATCAGCCGTTCGGTCTGTGTGAGGATGACGTTGTTCTCGAATACCGGGTCAATAAAAGGTTCGATGTCCTTCTGGTTGCCCCATCGGGCAGAGCCATATTCTTCGCCTTGCCGATACTTCTTCGCGTTCTTCCCTTTGAAGTAGATTACTGCTTTCAGCGCAGCTGCGCCGACCAGCCCCACCATCAGGTCGAACGGGTGAAAACTGGGTAAGACACTTTTGTAGGCCAGGCCAAAGTTCATAAAAAGAACCATGAGCCTGTCCACCACGGAATCGCCATTGCAATGACGGTAGAGCCATGCGGCTTTTTCCACCATGTAAAAGGCGATGATGTACGGAAAATTCAGCAGGATCAGCTTTTTCATATCCGCTGACTGCACCATCTTGCTGAACTCTGCAGCCAGTTTTTTGCCCCATGCCGTCCCGCCCGTCTGGTTGGACGGTGCTTTGCGCGGCAGGCGGGCAGGTTTTTTCAGATTCTTCATCGTGTCGGTTCCTGCTCCCTCTTTTTTTCTTTCTTGAGCTGACGGTGATTGGAAAGTTCCTCTTTCACCTTTTCCAGCTTCTGACGCACCGATTCGCGTTTCTGCTTTTTCAGCGTTTCACTGGTGTATTCCTTAAAGGCGGCGGTCATAACATCCACATCCTTGGCCTTAAAAAAGACCAGATATTCGCTTTTTCCCTCCTGTTCCACCTTTTTCAGACTATAATCAATGCCATATTTCCGGGCCACCCGGTCGAAGGATTTGATATTATTGTCCGTAACCACGATGTTCGTGATCTGCGCGCCGCTCTTTTGCAGGCTCTTGATGCTCTGCCGACCTGTTTTCTTACATTGGCTTTTTTCTCCTTTCCCACACTGCTTTTTCTTGTCCATTTCTGCCAGCAACTTTATCAGGGCTGCTTTCAAAATCTGTGCAGTGATTTTTCCTCCTTTGATGCACAGCGAAATGGTTTTCTCGTTGACTTCTTCCTGCACGGCTGTTCACCTCCCATCTATCGCCGCTGCATCAGGGGCGGACTGCCCCGGCCGCAGGCGGCGCGGTATCTCCCAGCACCGAGCGGAACTTCTTACGGCACTGGTGCAGCAGATAGCCGCACTCCCATTTGTGGCGGCAGTGCTTGCAGGGATGGCCGCTGTCCGTTCCCGGACGCTGGCGCATCATGCGTTCAAACGGATTATCGGTAAAATTCATAGGCTTAACCTCCCTGTTCAGCCAGCGGCAGCACACCGCGCCGCTTCAACGTATGGTAAAGGAACTTCCGGCCTTTCTGCGTCCATGCCGTGTGCAGCTTTTCCACCTCGGAGCCATCGCTGCGCTGGAGCCGGAACGTCAGGCTGGACGTATAGCCCTTCCCGTGGTGTTCCGAATACAGCACCCACTGGCCGTTGACCCGGTACTGGATGCCGTGCAGATGCAGCAGCCGATTGAACACCTTTGCTCCGCAGCCGTACTCTTTGGCGATCTGCGTGGTCGTAACCAGCGAATCCGAATCAATCAACTGCGCTTCGTAGCTGCTCCGGCGCGGCGGCTTCTTATGCAGCAGGCCAAGCAGTGTATCCCAGTCAAACGGCTGCGGACGATACGCCGCGCCGACTGCCGTGTGATGCAGCTTACAGAGCTTCTTTGCCATGTCCTGCGTAATACGGTAGTCTTTCACATACCGCTGGACCGTGCGCCCGCCCTCGTCCTGCAGCCGGACACGGGGCATATACTCGTAGTCGCGGTCCTCGATGAAACTATACTGGCACATACGCGGGAACCACTTGCGGAAATCGCTGCGAATGTGCATCTGGTCATACAGATCACGCGCCCACAGCGTAGAGGGCAGCGTGTCCATACTCATGAATACGATGTTCATGGGGTTGTCCTCCTAGTTTTTATCTACTCTGCCGCCCCAACCAAATTCATGCCGAACCTGTGCGGAATAATAGCTATCCACGGTCACAGGTGCGTTATAGAGTGTTGCCAGCAGGTATTGCTTGATGTTCCGAATCTGAGTGCTGTTTTCTTTTAAGCACTCCAATATGTACTGGATATGCGAGGAATCCAGCTTCATCAGGCGGCTTTTCACCACCTCTTTCGGCTTTTCTTCCCCGCAAATGCGCAGGAACTTCTTTCTGCTGGTGACGGTTTCCACCAGCAGTTCCAGAATCTCATACAGGACCGCTTTATCTGCCGGATAGCCCTGTTCCAGAATTTCCAGTTCCAGAACATTCTTGAAATAGCGGCGGTACTGTTCTTCTTCCTGCAGTTCAGCCGGATAGATAAGATCAGTCTCACTATTATCTGTCTTATTTATCTTCTCAGTATTACTTCCGTTTGATTTTGGAACTCCCGGAAGTTCGGTTTTCAAACCGTCGGAAGTATGATTTTCATACTTCCAGTAGTTCGATTGTGAAAGCCCCGCATAAAGGTCTTTCACATACAGCAGATTGGGTTTGCCAAGTCCTTGTCTGCGCCGCTCGATAAGCTGAAACTCCTGTTCCAGTTCATCCAGCAGTTTGACTGCCTTTTGTCTGGCACAATGAATAGAGTCCATGACTTCCTCTATCGTGCAGATAATGTAGGCGTTGCCGTGCTTGTCCTGCCAGCCGTTCTTAATGGAAAGGCTCATACGGTCAAGCAACACAGCATACAGCAGTTTGGCATCCCCAGACATCTTCTGGAACAGATCAGCCTTGACCAGTGCTTTCGGCACACGGTAAAAGCTGTATCGGTCTGCTTCCAGACCTTTGAAATACGGGTACTCCATGTAAATTCATCACCCCCTTATCGGATTGGATTTGCACTATTGGAAATAACAGTACATTCCTACGGTGGAACACGTTTCCTTGCTCCACCGCAGTGTATCTGCTGTTATTTGAGCTTTGCCATTCCGCCCCAGCCCGTTCCTGCCCCATATTTCAGCGGCGTTTTCTCTGGTAAGACGCGCAGGATGCACATTCAGTGCCAGAAGTATCTCTCTGGGATGGCTTATTCAGTTGTCAAAGAACTTTTGTGAGGGCTTGTTGTATAACCCTTACACCTATAGCATTCTGAAAGGGGTGTTTGGCAACCACTTTTTCAAATTTTCTCAAAAAAAATTTGCCGCAGGGATTTTTAAGTCCCTACGGCAGTTTTTCTATATTATGTATAAGTGCAACGGATGCGGTGAAGCCCCTTTTTGATTCCCTTTGTCACATATTGATGTGATACTCCCATCTCAGCAGCAATTTCCCGGTGCGTCATTCCCTCAATATAGTGGCGACAAATCATTTCCCACTGGTGCTTTTTCAGCAGTTCGCTTGCCTTTCTCAAAAATTCTTTATTCAACACAAAATCCATAACATTTATACGCGGATCTTCCATTTCATTGTTATACTCCGGATTCACATCCGCCGCATACGAAAAAGTTTCACTTTCCCGTGCTTCAAGATTACGCACAAGTCGATCCTCTCCCTCCAGCACAAGACGAATATGCCATTCCATATCCTCAAAATGGTTATGTGGAATTGTCTGATGCTCATTTCCCTGCGATTCATAGTAGTAGTGTGTACAGTTATGAAGTGCAAACACCGTATATCTTTCGTGTGCATGGTAGGAAACATATCCATTTTTATAGACGACTACTTCCGCATGGTTCTCCATCTGTTTTCGGAGAATCACTTCTATACCATCTTCCAATATCTTCTTCAAACCCGGCACTCGCTTAAATTCACTTGCAACAGGAACCATCTTCTTCAGTTCTTTCAAAGTAATAAAATTCATTTTAACCACCTTCCTGCCTTTCGGCAACAGGTGAGTCTTCTATGAAAGAACAGCAGAAATGACCTCAGACCCACCCGTTTTTTTTTTGAACGGGGAGCCTAAGCTCCATTCGATTAAAATTATGCCTATACCTATAGCATTCTAAATAAGGGTTTTGGCAACCACTTTTTTCAAAAAACTTTCAAATAAAAAAGCCGAAACAGGATGAACTACTTGCAGGCGCACTACTGCGCTGCATTCGCTCATTCTGTTCCGGCCTATATCACATATTGCTACGGTATCGCTCTAAACAAACAGATATTATATTGTAGACCCAAAAGAACGTCTGGTGGAGCTGGTCGGCTAACCAGGTGCCGCCTAAGATTCCACCTCTGCGCTTTCAGTGTCCGATGAAGCACTCTGCTTCAGGCTTCTTTCCGTTGGTTCTCTGCTGTAAAAAATTCGATACTCTTCACGGGAAGGCCGTGAATACATTCCACCAGAGATTCAGCAGAAATATAATCTTCACAGCCACCACGCTTGATCTGAAGCATATTCTTTCCATCAACGACACTGCGATTCCCGATCCGCAGCCCCTTTGGGGTGCGGATTTCATGTTCTCCGTTGCTCATCTTCTCACGGCCTCCTTTGTGTTGGTTTGAGTTTCTTTTTTCTATTCAATTTCACCTTTTGAACTTCCGCTCTTTTTTCACCTTTTTCAGCTTGCATATTCACATTTTTTACGGTATAATAATCCAAAAGATGATAGAATATAGCATATATTATAAGCAAGTCGTGTCGCCGTGTCAAGAGGAAAATGTGAAAATTTGTTGCATCTTCAAGGTTGAATATTTACAAATTCCATTGCACATTGTTACAACACGATAACTACTCCATAGAAAGGTTGCAAACATGAAATTTGGAGAGAAAGTTCGCGATCTACGAAAGAAACATTCTTTAACACAGGACGAATTGGCACAATGTCTGGGTATCAACAAACGAACGATCATCGGATGGGAGCGTGATGGCCGCTATCCTCGCAGCATTGAAATGCTTGAAAAGATGGCCGATATATTCCATGTACCTCTGACCTATTTACAGCCAGATCAGTCTTTATTTATTGAACGCGCCGCCGAAGCCTACGGAAAAAAGGGCAAAATAGAAGCCCAGCATCTCGCATTCGAGCTTACTGAGCTATTTGCCAGCGGAGATTTGACCCCGCAGGATATGGACGGCATCATGTATGAAATGCACAAAGCCTATTTTAAGTACCGAGAACAAAAACGAGAAAAGGAACGAATAATGAACCTGTGAACCACTGTTCTATTCACTATGCCATCCCCGGAAGGAGATCACATTATGGATTCTGCGTTTATTCACCAAGCTACCAACGAACTTGTCCAAACTGCCGGAACTCGCAACATCAAACAGATCGCGCGCAGTTGCAGTCTGGACATCAGTGAAACATCCCGCATTAAAGATATGTTGGGTTTGCTTTCACTCTATTTTGATAAGCCTTTGATCCTTATCAATCGCCAGCTGGACAAACAGACAAAGCAGATGGTGTGCGGCTATGCGCTAGGACATTATCTGGAGCATCAGCTGCTCATGGACTTGCATACCCTGAACAAGTTTCTGACCATTAAGGATAAGCACATCCTTCTTTACGAGCATAACGCTTTCACATCCCACCTGATGCTGGACAGTGATGAAGTCTATCAAATGACAAAGCGTGGGTTGGACGCTGCTCAGATTGCCGCTGCTAAGGGAATCCACCTCAATCTGGTGCTGGTGAAGCTGCTGGAACTGCATCATCTGGGGTACAATCTGCGTCACTACCACGCCCAACATCATGCGTTTATCAAACAGTTCCATCTTCCGGCACATTTTCAGTTTGATGTTGCCGCTGGATAAACTTATATTCTTATAACTCTAAAACCCGTAATGAACGGCGCGTTATGCCTGTCCATCACGGGTTTTTCGTGTTATTTCAGTTTTGCGAGGATTTCATCAGCACTCATGCCTTCGGCAAGCAGCTTTTTCAGAACGGATTCCGCTTCTGTCTTTTTTGCTTCTTCTGCAGCTTTGGCATCGGCAGCAGCTTTCTTAGCCTCCAACTTTGCTAACTCTTTCTGGGCAGACTTAAGAGCAGTTTTCTTATCTTTCAGATCAGCTTTCAGAGTGTCGATGTTGGCGACGGTGGAATCGATTTCTGAAGTGAGGGAAGCAATAGATTCCTGCTTTTCTGCAATCTGGGATGTAAAATCAGTAGTGAGTTTGGGACGATTTTTGCTGCCTTTCGTTCTAGACATGGTGAGCGACCTCATTTCTGTAGTAAATTTGATTTAAGTATAGCACTGTGAGATGATAAGAGCAATATCAGCTCAGGCGAACTCCTCCATTATTCTCTAAAAATGTATATACTACATCCGTTTTATTCTTTAACGGAATATAAATGCTGATGGACTTAAAGTAATTTCTAATAGCCAGTTCTCTTCTATCCTTGCTATGCGACATAAGTAGTGTGTAGTTTTCTGTTTCTAGCCCACGGTCATTTACTTTAATATTGTTATTATCACTTTCGCTCATCTTTTTTTGTTTAAGCAATTTTTGCCATCTTCGAAGTATCTCGTTGTCTACCCCAATTTTATCGGCGGCCAGTTTGTCATAATAAGTAATAATCCTGATTAAAATATCATAGAAGCCCACTACTCCACGCAATTTGAGTTTGAATGGTTCATCCTTAACAGTAACAATCATCTGCGGTACTTCTTTTAGTCCACAGTCCTCTTTGGCTAATGTCGCTATCACAGAGTAATTATCTGCCGCAACTTTTGAAAACACTTTATCTCCGTGAGCCAAACAGTTCCGACAACTCTTAAAGTACTTATAAATCAACCGGAGATTATCGCAATATGTGCTACGCCCTGTAATTTTAAAGCATCCTTTTATTTGAGACGTCGGCTCATTTTTGAGTTCCGTTTCAAAGGAAAGAAACTCTCCTTTTTTCATATCTGAAGCAATATCCTTTTTCTTTCTATTTGACACCAAGGTCAATACGCTACAAACAAAGTCATCAACCCATGCGTCGAATATCGCTGTCGCATTAATTAGTAAAATTTCTGATATGAATTCTTCTTCCTGCTCCCATGTATAACCATGTGCGATTCGTTCTAAATTTAATCCGTGTATATACAACCCTTTAACTACCGCACTCTTGGCCGCATTATTATTTTCTCCAGGATTGTTGACAAAAAACTCTGTTGCATCTTGCCTCAAATTCCACAATCCTGCATCTAAGGCCCACACCATATCAAATGTTTTCGTGATTTCCTGACATGCAGACTGACTTGCTTCAAAAAAAGAACTAGCCATTTTATTACCTCAGTCTTAATCAACAACCCCGCTGCACCTTAGCCACAGTACTCTTACTGTGTTGCCTGCTGCCCACCACGGAGAGGTGTGCAAAGTTTCGAGCAGCAATGGGAGCTCACGCTCCCAGTATATCACAAGTTCATTTTTAAATCATCCTTGTGATGAAAAATTATCTGATTGCGTTACTTCAGGTACTCTTCCGCACTCTTGCAGATTTCTGCTTCCACCTTCTCGGCGGCTTCCTTATTCTCTGCACTGACAGAAATATAGGTCTTGAGCTTCGGCTCGGTGCCGGAGGGACGCACCACAATAGAGCAGTTGTCTTCCAGCAGGAACTTGAGCACATCGGACTTGGGCAGACCATCCAGACCCGGTGCGTAGTCCAGCAGTTTGACGACCTTTTTGCCGCCGAACACCTTGATATCACCACGGAATGCCTGCATAATGCTCTGCATCTTGGCAAAACCGGCGCTGCCGTCGAACTCGTAGCTGTGCAGAGTGTTCAGGCAGTAGCCGTATGTCTTGTACAGTTCATCCAGCTTGTCCAGCAGGCTGATACCCTGCGTCGCATAGTAGCTGAACATCTCGCAGATCATGTACGCACCGTCCACACCATCCTTATCGCGGACGTAGGAGCCGGTCAGATAGCCATAGCTCTCCTCAAAGCCGAACACATAGCTGTCTGCCTTGCCCTGCTGTTCCAGTTTTCCAATCTGCTCACCGATGAACTTGAAGCCGGTCAGCACATTGATGGTACGCAGGCCGTAATGAGTAGCGATCTGCTCGCCCATGTCCATCGTCACGATGGTCTTGACCATGACCGGGTCGGCAGGCATCTTGCCGTGCTTGACGCGCTGGCTGCAAATATAGTCCAGCAGCAGCATACCCGTCTGGTTGCCGGTCAGCAGCTCGTACTCCCCTGCCTTGTTCTTGACAGCGATACCCACACGGTCACAGTCGGGGTCGGTGGCCAGCAGCAGGTCGGCGTTGCACTTCTTGGCATACTCCATGCCCAGTGCCATGGCTTCCTTGATCTCCGGGTTGGGATACGGGCAGGTCGGGAAGTTACCGTCCGGCTGCTCCTGCTCTTTGACCACGGTGATGTTGGTGTAGCCCGTCTCCTTCAAGGTGTGAGTCACAGGCTTCAGGCCGGTGCCGTTCAACGGGCTGTACACGATGGCCACATCCTTGTTGACGGTCTCGCCAAAGAGAACAGACTGGCTCTTGACCTGCTCCACAAAGGCAGTGTAGACCTCGTCCGGGATGTACCGGATGCTGCCCTCTGCCACGCCTACTTCAAAATCGCTGGTCTTGACGTCGGCAAAGATGTCCAGCTTCTCGATCTCAGCCAGAATTTCCGCAGCGGCCTCGGTGGTAATCTGGCAGCCGTCAGCGCCGTAGACCTTATAGCCGTTGTACTTGCTGGGATTGTGGGAAGCCGTCACCATGACACCCGCAGAGGTGTGCAGATAGCGGGTCGCAAAGGACACGGTAGGAACCGGCATCAGGACAGTCCAGATGTTGACCTTGACGCCATTCGCTGCAAACACACCGGCGGCGACTTTTGCAAACACATCGCTCTTGATGCGGCTGTCGTAACCGATGGCCACAGACGGCGTTTCAAAGTTCTTTTTCAAATAGTCTGCCAGACCCTGAGAAGCCTTTGCCACGGTATAGATGTTCATGCGGTTGGTGCCTGCGCCGATGACGCCGCGCAGACCGCCCGTGCCAAAGGCAAGGTCACGGTAAAAAGCGTCCTCGATTTTGGCGTCATCCAGCGTTTTCAGTTCCGCCACTACATCGGCATCTGCGGTGGCGTTTGCCAGCCAGCGCTCATATTCTTTTTTGATATCCATATTGTTTACCCTCTTACATCGAGAAATTGTGCCTGTCCATGTATCGTCAGTGTCTCGGAATCTGCCGGGACAAAGATGCAGTCTCCCTTATAGAACAAGATGCTGCCATCCTCATAGGAGATCGTGCCGCAGCCGTTGACGCAGAGCAACACCCGGAAGGCGATTTCATCCGCGCGGTAGTGCACCTTCTGCCGCCGCTCGGTGTTGACGATCATCCGGTACACCTCAAAATACTTGCAGCGGGTCAGCAGCTCAGAGGCAACGCCCTGCCGGTATTTCAACACACGGAGCGGTTGCTTCGGCTCTGCGCTGCCTTTCAGATTCGCTACATCCAATGCCTTTTCGATGTGCAGCTCCCGCTTTTTGCCGTCCTTGCCCACACGGTCATAATCGTACAGGCGGTAGGTCAGGTTGGAGTTTTCCTGAATTTCGGCCACCAGTGCACCGGCTCCGATGGCATGGATAGTACCTGCCTCAATAAAAAACAGGTCGTCCT
Organism: Oscillospiraceae bacterium; assembly: GCA_025758045.1. Taxonomy (NCBI): domain Bacteria; kingdom Bacillati; phylum Bacillota; class Clostridia; order Eubacteriales; family Oscillospiraceae; species Oscillospiraceae bacterium. The sequence continues at coordinate 541,264 of CP107208.1, forward strand.
TCTTGACCGGGACCCACTGCAAGTCCTTCATCAGGGTTCCTTTGGCAATGACATCCCGCATCTGCTGTTCGGTGCGCTCCCGTTTCAGGCCATACACGAGCTTTGCATCCCGTCCGGCATCCAGCACATACCACATCTCGGTCTTGCCAAGCTGGCCGTTTTCGTGCTCCTGTGCGTAGGCGTCGGTGGGATGCACCTGCACCGACAGATCCTTCTTGGCATCGATGAATTTGATAAGGATCGGCAGCGCATTCTTTCCCTTATGGCGCTCGCCCAGATACTCCGGGTGAGTTCTCAGCACCGCTGCCAATTCCTGTCCATCAAAGGCCCCGCCTACCACATAGCTGGGGCCATCGGGGTGCGTGGAGCACTCCCATGTCTCTGCCAGCGGAGTCAGGTCGATGTTTTTTTCAAATTCATCATTTAAACGACTGCCGCCCCAAAGATAATCCTTGCCGGACGGCCGGAGCAAAAGAGGCTTATTCTTGTTTTGCATAACTGCCTCCTGCGGTGTCTCAATATTCCAGTTCGAACTTCTGCTTGTCGTGGACGTCGATGGCTTCGCCCAGCTGCACTTCGATGAGCTTCAGCTCGGTCTCGGCGATGATGGTGTGGCGGCAGCCTGCGGACATGGTGATGACGTCGCCCGCCTTCACATTCTGCTCCATGCCGTCCACAATGGTCTTGCCCTCGCCGGCAATGACCGTCCAGACCTCGTCCCGGTGCTGATGGCTGTGGTAGTTCATCTGATGGCCTGCATTCAGGGTCACTTTGATGGTCATGGAAGCCTTATCGATGTCGATGACCTTAAAGCTGCCCCACGATTTTTCGGCAAACATGACACGATGGTCGAGCGTGTTAACATAGGGCTTGATGTAACTGGACTGCTCCTTATCCGAGACCAGAATGCCCTCCGGGCTGGCAGAGACCACCACATCCTTCAGACCCATGCAGAGGATGGGCACATCCAGCTCATTGACCACATGGACGTTCTCGCACTTCTCATTGAACAGTGCCTCGCCGATCGCGTGACTGTCCATTGCCTCGGTCAAAGTGTTCCAAGTACCGAGGTCTTTCCAAGTGCCTGCAAAGCGCATGACCTCGATCTCCGACTCATGCTCCACCACAGCATAGTCGAAGCTGATTTTGTTCAGGGTATCATATTTATTGAACAGATCATCGTAGTCTACAAAATCAATGAGCTCGTGGGCGCGGTTCAGCACATAGCCCAACTTGAAGGCGAACACACCGCCGTTCCAGAGCGCACCCTTTGCAATGTAATCCTTTGCCACTTCCTGCGTCGGCTTTTCCTTGAACATGGATACCTTGCTGACCTGCTCTTTGCCGATGGGGATGATATAGCCGTATTTCTCGCTGGGATAAGTCGGTTCAATGCCCATCAGGACCAGATTCGCGCTGCTGACGGCGGCACGGTCGCCCAGCGCTTTCAGCGCCTCAAAGTAGTCGTTCTCCACGTAGGGGTCTACCGGACAGACGACCACGGATTCTTCCTCGCCGACGCCCTGCACATCCTTCAGGTAGGCTGCTGCCAGTGCGATGGCCGGAAAAGTATCCCGGCGGCAAGGCTCCACGCTGATGCCCACTTCCTCGCCCAGCTGATTGTGGATGGCCGAAACCTGCGATTTAGAAGTAGCAATGGTGACCGTTGCATCGGTATCGACCGCCTTGATCTGACGGTAGACACGCTGCACCATGGATTCCAGCTCGCCGTCTTCCCGGTGGAAGATCTTGATAAACTGTTTGGAACGGATATCGTTGGAAAGCGGCCACAGACGCTGGCCGGAACCGCCGGACAATAACACCAGATTCATAATTTTTCTCCTGTCGTCCATGGTGTATCTGAAAAGTCGAAAATTTAGTCTATTTCTACAAGCACAGCTGGATTTTGCGTTAAACGGCCTTGAAATCCACAAAGGATTCCTGCGGCCATTTGCCTTAAATCCCGCTTGTGCTTGCGAAATATTCGTCATTTTCTTTGTTTTCAGATACACCTTAGCAAAAAGGGCCGTGGCCCTGCACGGACACACGACCCTTTCAAATCGTTTATTTATTTTAGCTTTTGCGTTTAGCGCTCTGCACGCATCGGGTTGTTCAGGAAGTCCTCGTAGGACAAGCGCAGGCCGTCCTCCAGCTCGGTCTTGTAGCTCCAGCCCAGATTGGTGGCCTTGGACACATCCAGCAGCTTGCGGGGAGTGCCGTTGGGCTTGGTGGTATCCCACTTGATCTCACCGGTGTAGCCCACGACCTTGGCAACCAGCTCGGTCAGCTCCTTGATGGTCAGCTCCTTGCCGGTACCGGCGTTGACGGTCTCATTGCCGGAGTAGTTGTTCATCAGGAAGACGCACAGGTTTGCCAGATCGTCCACATACAGGAACTCACGCAGCGGAGAACCATCACCCCAGCAGGTAACGCTGGGCAGATTCTGCTCCTTGGCCTCATGGAAGCGGCGGATCAGTGCCGGGACCACATGGCTGTGGGTCGGGTGATAGTTGTCGTTGGGGCCATAGAGGTTGGTGGGCATGACGCTGATGTAGTCGGTGCCGTACTGGCGGTTCAGGAACTCGCAGTACTTCAGACCGGAGATCTTTGCCAGTGCATAGGCCTCGTTGGTCTTTTCCAGCTCACTGGTCAGCAGGCAGCTTTCCTTCATGGGCTGAGGAGCCATGCGGGGGTAGATGCAGGAGGAGCCGAGGAACTCCAGCTTCTTGCAGCCGTTCTTCCAAGCCGAGTGGATGGCGTTCATCTCCAGCGTCATGTTGTCATACATGAAGTCGGCCAAGGCCTCCTGATTGGCCACGATGCCGCCGACCTTGGCAGCAGCAAGGAACACATACTCCGGCTTCTCCTGTGCGAAGAACTCTTCCACAGCATCCTGACGGGTCAGGTCCAGCTCCTTGTGGGTGCGGGTGATGATATTGGTGTAGCCCTGACGCTGCAGCTCACGGACGATTGCAGAGCCCACCATGCCGCGATGACCTGCAACATAAATCTTAGCATTCTTTTCCATCATAATAAGACGCTCCTTTATTCAGTCAGCGTCAGCAGCTTTGAAACGATTCCGGCCGCTGCGTTGTGATATTCCGGCACTGCCGGATAGGTGATCTGTTTCATTTGTTCGAGCAAGTCTGACATTTCCGTCAGCTGCTCGTAGGTGACTTTTATCGCCAGCTTTTTCTGTTCCAGTAAACGGATGGTCGTGCGATCTTCCAACACGCTGTCACGCGCAAACAGAGCCATTGGCTTTTGCGCCAGCAGGCATTCGGCCACCGTGCCCCAGCCCGCCTTGGTGATCACGTAGTCTGCGGCTGCCACATAGTCCTGCGTGTGCAGCGTTGAATAGGGAATCACCGTCACATTGCTTCCCGTCAGCGGAACGCCCTCTGTGACGTAGAAATGAGCCTCCACGCCTTCTACCGAGACAGGCTGTGTGAACTGTGCCGACATTCCCAAGGCCACAAACACGATCGGGCAGGTATGGTGCGCACGAATCACCTGAATTTCGTCCGGGTGGAAGGGGCGCGCCACCAGTGAAGCTTCGCTCAACTCTGCCTGAGACAGAAATTCCAGCATTTCCGGGTTGTGCAGCGCATAAAGCATCCCGTACCGTATCTTCCGGTACTCTGCGGCATACGCTTTCCAGATGTGTTCCGGCAAAAACTCCCGGTACAGCTCCGTCCATGTGAAATTTCCCACATAGAGCATCGGCACACCGGCCTGCTCACAGGCTGAAATCGACCAAAGCGGCATATCGCAAAGGGCAGCGGCAATCTCCTGTTGATGCAGCCATTCTGCCTCCCGTTTTGCCCGTTTTGGCAGTTCAGCCAGATACTGCTCACAGGCATCGGTCAGTGCAACCGTATCGACCAGCAGCGTGCCTTGCTGAAGGATCAATCCAATGTCGGTATGTTCTGCACGATACCGGATACGGGAGAACTGCTCCGGGGTAAGGAGCTCCAGCAGATTGGCTTTTGCAAATTCCAGATGCCGCTTCCCGCACACCACATAAACATACGCATCGATTCTGCGCACCGCTTCTGCGATCAGCGGAATATTCCGGGCGATATGCCCGAAGCCGTGATCCGACAGGTAAAAGCAGAGATTCTTTGCCTGCATCAGATGTTCTTCAGGGCCTTTTCGCGCTTTGCACGCTCACGGTCGTGCTTGGCCATGATCTCCACCAGCTGCTCGTAAGTAGTGGACTGCGGATTCCAGCCCAGAACGGTCTTTGCCTTGGTGGGGTCGCCCCACAGGTTGTCCACATCGGTGGGACGGAACCACTGAGGATTCACGCAGACCAGCATCTTGCCGGTAGCTGCATCATAGCCCTTCTCGTCGATGCCGGTGCCCTCCCAGCGGATGGTGATGCCGTTGGCGGCGAAAGCCTTCTCGGTGAAGTCGCGGACGGTGTGCTGCACACCGGTAGCAATGACGAAGTCTTCCGGCTTATCCTGCTGCATGATCAGCCACATGCACTCGACATAATCCTTGGCGTAACCCCAGTCGCGCAGGGAGTCCATGTTGCCCAGCTCCAGATGATCCTGCAGACCCTCGGCGATACGGCCGGCAGCCAGCGTGATCTTACGGGTGACAAAGTTCTCGCCACGGCGCTCAGACTCATGGTTGAACAGGATGCCGTTGACAGCGAACATGCCGTAAGCATCGCGGTACTCCTTGACCATCCAGAAGCCGTACTGCTTGGCCACGGCATACGGAGAGTAGGGGTGGAACGGGGTGGTCTCGCGCTGGGGAACCTCCTCGACCTTGCCGTACAGCTCAGAGGTAGAAGCCTGATACACCTTGCAGGTCTTGGTCAGGCCGCAAACGCGGACAGCCTCCAGCACGCGCAGAACGCCCAGTGCGTCCACATCGCCGGAGTACTCGGGGGCGTCGAAGGAAACCTGAACATGGCTCTGTGCAGCCAGATTGTAGATCTCATCGGGCTTGATCTCGCCCACCAGACGGATCAAACCGGAGGAATCGGACAGGTCACCGTCGTGCAGGGTGATAGCGTTCTTCTCGATCAGGTGGTCGATACGGGCGGTGTTGGAGATGGAAGCGCGGCGGACGATGCCGTGGACCTCATAGCCCTTCTCCAGCAGAAACTCTGCCAGATAAGAGCCGTCCTGACCGGTGATGCCAGTGATAAGTGCTTTTTTCATGTGTTTTATTCCTCTCCGAAAAATGATCTATCTTTTGATGAATTTAGTATAATTTTATCGTACAATTATATTTTATAGGTTAGAGTGCCTTCTCTAAAGGGCAAAAGCAGTGTTCTATTAGCACAATATTGGTTTTTGGTGCTCATGAAATATACCTAGCTGTATCCATTCAAGGCATGTGCTGCTCAAAAATCCTTTAAACTTTCCCCTGTGGTACCTCAATCAGCTCAAAACTATAGAACGTCCCATAAATATAGGACACGCCACGGATATCTCCCAGTGCTTTTGGCCGTTCTACCAGCGGCTTTCCTTCCGTCTTTTCAAAAGCAAGCAGTACCGAACTCCACGTCAGGCTCTTACTGCTTTCTCGACGATTGATTCACAGTTCCTTGGTCATTTCTCCATTCCGCCCGGTCTTGATCTTATAGGGAAACGGCAATCCTGATATCGTCTTGAACCGGTATCCTTGAAAAGCTACCACACACTTCCAGAGATGCTGTTCATCATGACTGCTCTGCAACGCTTCAATTGCTTTCTTCCTCTGCCGCATTCGTCGAAGTCCCTCTGCCACAACGCTGGTTTGCTCCCTCTCGCAGTTTTCTCTGAAATACACGCCTTTCTTATAAGGTAAACAAGAAGTCACAGATGCTTTTGACAAATTCAGTTCTGCAGCCGCCGCTTCCAATGCTTCTTTATAAGACATCCCCTGTTTTTCCTCAAAAGAAGCGTTCACCACATCTGCAATTTATAAACACCGGCCGTGATCAATAGCTTTCGCACCTTGATGGGATTGAGAGATAGTGTGTCTGCGATTGTCTGAAGGGAGTTATTTGTATAGAGAGCCACAGCCGCTTCCATCTGCTCCCGTAGGATAACGGATGCATCGTAGCCTGGTTTCAGCGGCTTCCGGCCTGCGCCGGGTTTTCTTGGTTTGTATGGTCTTTTATCTCCCACCGAGCACCTCCAACTTCATAGCATTCCGATCCTTTTCTGAAACAATGTACTCCCCATCAGGCCACGGCTCACCTTCCCAAATAAAATCCGAATCATACCGCACAGTCTTGGCGGCTTTACCGCAGAAATCATTATCTACACACCACTGCATCAAGGTATCATCTTCCAACGTCAGATACCCATGAGCAAAGCCTCGTGGTATATACATCTGCTTCCGGTTTTCAAACGACAACACCGCACTGTATGCGTGACCGAAGGTTTCTCCTGGACGCAGATCCACAGCCACATTGAAGATTGAACCATGTAGGCAGAACACCAGCTTCGCCTGGGCGTGTTCGCCTTCCTGAAAATGCAGACCACGCAGCGTGAACGCTTTCTTGCTGTATCCTTGGTTAATCTGTCGAACAGTAAAATTTATAGATTGGTCGTAAGGCACGGCAAGATATCCTCTGAAGTCTTCAAAGGCTGGGGCTGTGAGTATTATTGGCTTCGTCTGCCTTGTATCCATCGTTGCATCTCTCATTTTGTTTTCGTTTCAAACTATATGCTTTTTAGGAAAACACAGGGTCTCCCCTGTGTCACCACCGTTTCCGATATTCTCTTGGACTGATGCCTTCTACTTTTCGGAACATCCGACTGAAATAATTCGCATCTCTCATGCCGACCGCAGCACCAACTTCATCTACAGTCATATCTGTGAAGCGAAGCAGCTGCTTGGCTCTGGTGATTCGCTTTGAGATCAGATAGTTATTGACCGTTGTTCCGTATGTTTCTCTAAAGATTTTGGACAGGTAGAACTTATTGATAAAGAAGTGCTCAGCCAGATTATCCAGTGCGATTTTCTCCGTATAATGCTCATCCAGATACTCCTTTACAGCTGCCAGTTCCAACCGCTTTCGAGATATCGTCACGCTCTCCGGATGCCAGGACTGCTCCATCAGTAAGGTGAGCAAAATTCCCAGCTTCTCATTGATCCGCATATCTCGAATATAATCGGATGAAGAAGCAAGATCATAAAGTTCCGTAAGTAAATCCGTGAATGGCTTGATATCCTCCGGGTGGAATACGGGGCATCCGCCACGCTCTTTATACTTTTCATATACGGCAGGAAGAGATGGTGCATAGAAGTGACACCACTGGAGCGACCAAAGGTCATCTGAGGTCGAATGGCTGTACGCTTTCCGGCAGTCGATGAACACACAGTCTCTCTCGCTCAGATGATATGTTTGCTCCTCATAGGAGAGTTCTCCCTCGCCAGACAGAACGATAAGGCAAAGGAACGACACTAGATTCTCTCTCTGGGATACATGTGGATGAACAGCCTGCAAAGAACCTACCTCCTGCAGATGGAGCAAGGATGTTCTGGCAAAGGTTGATGGGGTGTAAATGATTCGGGAGGAACTTACGTAAGAAGACTGTGGGTTAAATAGTTCTTGGTTCATTAGCTGCTCCTTTCCAGTTTTTTCTTATATCAACTTCATCAATTGATCTTCGCTTTCGCTCATTGCTCTGGAAATACATGCTTCTCAGTAATTTCTACCATATATTCTTTCAAAAAATTAAGCTTTGTATCTCAATAATTAAATATGGTCTTTTACCCTATTTATTCTACAGTAACGCTCTTTGCAAGATTTCTCGGTTTATCAACATCAAGTCCCTTTGCAACAGATACATAGTACCCAAGCAACTGCAGCGGAATCACTGCCAAACTACCAACGAAGTGCTCATCCACCTTTGGAACATATACCGTGAAGTTTACCTGATCTTCAATTTCATACTTACCATAAGTAGTGAGCCCCATCAGATACGCTCCACGGCTCTTGCACTCCAACATATTGCTGATAGTCTTTTCGTAGAGTTCGCTCTGGGTAAGCACACCGATGACCAGTGTTCCCTGCTCGATTAGACTGATGGTTCCGTGCTTCAATTCGCCCGCAGCGTATGCTTCGGAATGGATATAGCTGATTTCTTTCAGTTTCAAACTGCCTTCCAAGCAGACTGCATAATCAATGCCACGGCCAACGAAGAACACATCGTGTGCATTGGCATACTTCGCAGCAAACCACTGGATGCGTTCCTTATCTTCCAGAGCTTTCTGCATCTTTTCCGGGAGAGTCAGAAGTTCAGAAATATAGTAGCTGTACTGCTCCTCCGTGATTTTTCCTCTCACCTTTGCGAACTGAACAGCCAAGCAGTACATGGCCGCAAGCTGTGCGCTGTATGCCTTGGTCGTAGCAACAGAAATTTCAGGGCCAGCAAGTGTGTAAAACACCTTGTCTGCTTCACGGGCAATACTACTACCCACTACATTGACGATTGCCATTGTGGTAATGCCCTTTTCTTTTGCCATACGCAGTGCTGCCAGTGTATCTGCTGTCTCCCCAGACTGGCTGACAACTATCACCAGTGCCTTCTGGTTGAGCGGCATCTTACGATAACGGAACTCAGATGCAAGTTCCACACGCACCGGAATATCGGCCATATCTTCCAGTACATACTGAGCAGCCATGCCCACATGCCATGCGGAGCCGCAGGCAACAATATAGATCTGCTCGAAGTTCTTGATTTCATCCTCGGTGATCTCCATGCTAGACAGGTCGATGGCGCTGTCTTTAATCACGGAGTTAATGGTATCCTGAACAGCTTTCGGCTGCTCATGGATTTCCTTCATCATGAAATGCTCAAAGCCGCCTTTTTCGGCAGCCTCGGCATCCCACTTGATTTCAGTGGTCTGCTTCTCGATCTCATCACCGTTCAAGTCATAGAAATGAGCTTCACCCGGAGTCAGTTTTGCGAACTCAAGGTTGCCAATGTAATACACGTTGCGAGTGTATTTCAGAATTGCCGGGACATCCGAAGCCACATAGGTCTCACCATCCGCAATGCCGATGATCATCGGGCTATCCTTACGTGCCACCCAGATCTCGCCCGGATAATCACGGAACATCAGCTCAAGCGCATAGGAACCGCGCACACGAACCATCGTCTTGGCAATGGCATCAATAGGACCGAGGTTGTACTTTTTATAATAGTAGTCCACCAGCTTGATGACCACTTCCGTATCCGTCTGACTATAGAATGTATAACCGTGCTTCAGCAGCTTTTCTTTCAGTTCGGTATAGTTCTCGATGATGCCGTTATGTACGCCAACGACCTCAGACTCCACTGTGCCGGAACCAGAACGGGTACAGTTACCTGAAACATGCGGATGTGCATTGGTTTGGCTCGGCTCACCGTGAGTTGCCCAACGAGTATGACCAATACCACAGGTTCCTTTCAATGCCTTGCCGCCATCTGTTTTCTCGATCAGATTGGACAGGCGTCCCTTCGCTTTCACGACCTGTGCCAGATTTTCTCCGTCACGGACAGCCAGTCCGGCCGAGTCATATCCTCTATATTCTAGTTTTGACAGACCATCCAGCAGGATCGGTGCTGCTTGTCGATTTCCTGTAAAACCAACGATTCCACACATAGGTTTATCCCTCCCGTTATTTAATCTATTATCCTTTCCCTTTTATGCAAAACGACTCTGGGAACTGCCAGAGTCGTCATTGACTTTATGCCTTATATCCCTTTTCGCAGATTACATTGACCACTTCATCAACATACTTCTGGCAAGTATTATGGTCAGGTGCTTCCACCATGACACGCACCACCGGTTCAGTACCGGATTCACGCACCAGAATACGACCAGTATCGCCCAGTGCCTCAGCAACCTTAGACACGGCTTCCTGCACAGCAGGATCATTCTGTGCAGCCTTCTTATCGGTCACACGAACATTCTCCAACACCTGCGGATAGATCTTCAGCGGTGCCGCCAGTTCGCTCATCGGCTTCTTCTTAGCCAGCATGACTTCCATCATCTTCAGGCTGGTCAGGATACCATCGCCGGTGCTGGCGTACTTGGAGAAGATTATATGGCCGCTCTGCTCGCCACCGATACGGCAGCCGTTCTTGGCCATGTACTCGTAGACATACTTGTCGCCAACGGCAGTCTTAGCGTAGCCAATGCCCTGCTCATCAAACGCTTTGTACAGACCAAAGTTGGACATGACAGTCGTAACCACAGTATTGGTCAGCAGCTTGCCACGCTCTTTCATATAGCAGCCATAGATATACAGGATATGGTCGCCAGTGATGACATTACCCTTCTCGTCCACGCACAGGCAGCGGTCGGCGTCACCATCGTAGGCAAAGCCAACATCCAAGCCCTTCTCCACTACGAACTTCTGCAGACCCTCGATGTGGGTGGAGCCAGCATTGTTGTTGATGTTCAGACCGTTCGGCTTGTTATTGATAACGTAGGTATCTGCACCCAGAGCATCGAAAACGCTCTTCGCGATGTTCCAAGAACTGCCGTTGGCGCAGTCCAGACCGACCTTGACACCCTTGAAGGAATAGATGCCCAGAGAGATCAGGTAACCCATGTAGCGGTTGCGGCCAGCCACGTAGTCCACCGTGCAGCCGATATGCTCACGGTGTGCAAAGGGCAGTTCCGGCCAGTCCTTATCAAAGACATGGAGCTTGCCATCGATATAATCCTCCACCAACAGCAGAGTCTCCTCCGGCATTTTTTCGCCGTAGCAGTCAATCAGTTTAATGCCATTGTCGTAGTACGGATTGTGGCTGGCGGAGATCATGATGCCGCAGTCAAAGTCATCCACACGAGCAATATAAGCCACGCTGGGCGTAGTAGTGACGTGCAGCAGGTAGGCGTCTGCGCCGGAAGCAGTCAGACCTGCAACCAGACTATATTCAAACATATAGGAGCTGCGGCGGGTATCCTTGCCGATGACAATGCGAGCAGGGTCAGTATCACCATTGCGCTCACGCAGTGCGTTATAATACCAGCCCAAGAAGCGGCCAACCTTATAGGCGTGATCCGCTGTTAATGTAATACCGGCTTCTCCACGGAAGCCGTCGGTTCCAAAATACTTTCCCATTGTTTTCTCCTCATATTTTTACAGAATCGTTTCATTATGTTTTAATTTTTCTATACATCATCTCCGTTATCTTTATTGTGGACAATGCCAGCAGGATTTCGAGCACGGCACAAAATATATATGCCACCGACCCGCCAGCAAATGTTGTTTGGGGGAAGCGAACAAATAGGTATTCTCGCAGCAGAAAACCGAAGTAAGTATTAAAAAGATAGCATTCCAACGAAACTGTTCCCAATTTTTTTAAAAAAGCAACCACACATTTCGGAAGAAAATCGACTGCATACGATGCCGCAAAGCAAAATGGAACGCTCAGCAGGGAAAAAAATATATTTTCTGTGTAGTCGCTTCCAAATCCAGCTTTGCGGAACACCACCTGTGCAACGTACACTATGAATATCGCCACGACACCACTTAACGGAACGGGCATATCGGTTCTAACCTTTTTGCCGCAGCAGTATCCAATCATTATAATAAACACCGTTTGATGCAGCAAATGCAGGTGATCATAAAGTTCGGGGCTTGTATAATAAAGAACAGCACCCAGAAGCAGCCAAATGCTTCCAGCGATCAATGTTGCTCTTCCTCGATTTTTTGTGTTATCGATGGTTTTTCCATACCATGGCATACACAAATAAACCGGGATCAGCATTGCCAGATACCACGGCCCATGATGATAAAGCCAGAAGGAAAGCGTTGAAACATCCATCAAAAATGCCATGATATCTCGTTTTATCAGAATGTCCAGAACAAAATTACAACTTCCCGATATAATCAGGTAGGGAATGAACGTTCTTTTGATTCTGTTCTTCCAGAATACACTTCGGGGTGTTCCTCTGCTCAAGGAATAATAGCAGCTTATTCCAGATAAAAAGCCGAAAATCGGCACACCCAACTGCCCATATCGGAGCAGTTTGCTCAGAATTGTTATACCCCCCCCCGGTTTCAGAAGGCAGATACCCTCCAAAATGAACGAGCAACACAAAAACCGCTGCAATTCCATACAGAAAGCTTCTGTTTTGGGACAGCACTCCGCTTTTTACCATCATTTTGATTCTCCACGCTCCTTTCTAAACATTCCTGCAAACTCCATCAAGAAGCGATAGTTTAATGCCAAAGCCACTGCCGCCACGAATATCAATCCTGCGACTTCTGCCCAAATTTTTCCGGAATAGTACGATGCAATTGCAGTTGCCAGCATCACTATCAACAGCAACAGTTTTTTCCATGACATCGTAATACGGCAGTGACGCTTGTTTACATCCCACAGACGCCAGAAACTGATTGCCATATATCCGCAAATCGAGGATATCGGTGCCGCATACATTCCAATCTGGTTTACAAGTGCAAAGTCTACCACGACATTAATCACAGCCGCAGCCATTGTCGAAAACGCCACCTGCTTTGTTTCATTTTCAACCAGATAAATTGCCGAGATCATACCGATCACTGCGTTAAAGAACACGGCAATCATATACCAGGGAATCAAGCCGTACGCCTCTGTAAAAGACTCATTGACGATGATTGTAAAAATCAATGGGATGCATACGATAATACCAATTGCAATGCTTGCAAAGAAGGTGATCATTTTATCGAACATCTCACAGACATATTCTGGTCCGCCTTCATCTTTATAATGAAGTACGACCTGCTCTGTCCACGACGTATTGAAAATCGAGAAAAATGTCGTATAAATCGTAGATATCTTCGCTGCAACTGCAATCAGTCCATTGGCTGCAATCGAAACAAATGTAGAAATGATCATGCGGTCTGAAGAATGGATCACCGTCCAGGAAAGCTCATTCGGAACAAGCGGGATCGCATAGTTCATCACCATTTTCATATCTTTTTTGTTTGCAGCCTTGATGTCAAAGTATTTCCAGATCCTTGTACACACAAAAATGTATGTGCCGCCGATCAACGGTCCAACGATCTGCGACACGAGCATTGCCGAAACACCCAAACGCATAATTGCAACAAAGAGGATATTCAGCACGATCATCACGAATGCTGAGATAAAGTTGCCTGCCGCATAGACCGTGTTGTTTCCCAAACCTCTTGCAATTCCAGCAGCAGTCTGCAAGAAAATGGATGCAAGCACATAGATCAACAAGAACCACTTATAATCGATCGTGATAAAGGGATGCACCAGCAAAAAAACAATGATATATCCAACAAATATCACTATGGTTTCCAGAATGACCGTAGAAGATATTTCTCTCAGTCTATGCTCATCATCCCGGCAGGTAACGAGAAAGCGAAATACCGCCTGACTCATTTGCAAACCAATCACGACCGCAATGAGTGACGCATATGTAGTCAACAGATCTACCAGACCATATTCTTCGGTAGTCAGCAGTGCTGTATACAGCGGCAGCAGCAAAAAGTTTACGATTTTCGTACTGACCTGGCCGATCGCAATGATACCGGTATTTTTAAACAACGCCTTACTTGTTGACGAATTATTGATTTTTTTCATGATTTCTTTTCCTTATTTGTTACGCGGAAAAATATTTTGCTCCCTTTTTGATTATTTTCTTAAGTTTTGTCGGCACCAGTTTTCGGCACGCCAACCGTATTTCCTTCACATGCAATGTACGTATCACAAAATAGCGCTGCATTTCCTTCTTGCAGGCGCACTGAACCGAAGCATCAAATCCGTTTCCTTCCGAATATAGCTTGAGAAACTCTTTTCGGTGCACATTCGGAGCTGAAGGGCCCCGCAGTTGTTTTTCAAACCGGTATGCCTCTTCGGCAGGTCTGCGATACAGTTGGATTTTTTCTTTTTGCTGAAGGGTGTCCAGCAAAAATCGGCCTTTGGGAGTAGATGGGATAACACAAGATACCGACCTGTTCTCCTCTGTCCACGGTTCCAGTCTGCCTAACCCGCTGAAATCGGAGATCGTCAAATCTCCCACTCTTTCTGCTCTTGCATATCTGCAATGATAGCAATTTTCCCGGTAAGTCAGCATCTTATGGTATCCCACCTGATACGAATCAAGATATTCCACTGGTGCAGAATAAAAGACTCGATTTCCTCCGCGCAATGTAAAAATGAAACTGTTTGTTCCGTACTGCGGATCGCGAAAGAAAACAGTTTCTGCTTCTTCGTTTTTCTTTTCCTCGATGCTGTGGATATGTTCCTTCAGGTACCGTGCCGAACAGGTTCCATGACAAATGATGTCCACCAAAAGCAGATTTTCATATTCTTTCCCAAGATATGCCCGAACACCGGCAACATGGCAGGGCAATCCAATAAACAAAACATTTTCTCCTGCGTTCAAGTATCTCGCAATCGATGCATATGTATCCCCCATTTTACTGAATACATACTTGGAATTTTGGCAGGCTTCTATATCCTTTTTATTTTGCACCTCAAAATAATGTGCCTCATGCGCTTTGTCCAATTTAACGCCGAACGCATGCATCCCATTTTTCAGAGCAAACTGATACAATTCCGCTGCAATTCCGCCGGAAGCACTTTTTCTGCGCGTGTCTGCATCGGTGCTCCATGCCGCATAAACTTCTTCTGCCCGCTTTTCTGGGAAGAAGCTGTTGTTCAGGTGGCACACTTTCTGGCATTTTCCGCATCGGATGCACAAAGATTCGTCAATTTTCGGAAACTCTTCACCATACTCATTTTCTGAGACCGAAATGGCATGTTTAGGGCAAGCGCTCAGACATGCCATGCAACCGGTGCACCTATTATGTTCCGGTAAGCTGATTATTCTCATCCTTTTTCTCCATCTTAGACTTATTTATTGTACTCCCAAAACTCCGTGCAGCCAAAACGGCATTTTACAATCTGCAACCTCATACTACTGATCTCACATAAAAACTAGGTTGCCATTATTCAGGCTTTCAGCATTTCCTTCAAAACTATAACCGACTCCTGTCGGAAATCCTGAAGTTTTCTGTCCACGATGGCGTAATCTATCTTTTTACACGCTCTCACATCCAGTTCATCACCACAGCGATCCAAAACACCCAATCTCTTTGCAAGCGAGATCACCCTCGACTTATGGGCTCTCGTATAAAAGAAAAACTGTCTATGGAAATATATCGAAAACAGCATTCCATGATAAGATGCCGTAAAGACCATGGAGGCATGTTTGATCAAGCCCAGAAACTGCTCCAGTGAAGTGGGCTTTACATTTTTTGCATTTTTTGCCGGTCTGTAATAATTGATGTAATATACTTTTTTATTATTTGCCTTCGCATAAGAAATTGCATCATGCAGGCATTTATGGTCATCACTGTCGAAATAAACCAGCACATAGTCATCCTCTGGATAACTGCTGGGCGGAATCGCTCGTTCCCACTCTTCCGTCGTCAGGAGCAATGTAGGGTCGCATACCTGTTCTGCTTCTCTGCCAGAGATTTGCCACACCCATGATACTGCTTCATCTTCCCGAACTGCAATTCTTTGAAAAGACTTTAGTAATCCAGAAAGTTTTTCTTCATTCTCCCGAATGTCACAGTTTCCTACGGACGAAGAAAATGCATATTTTTTGGAATCATCTCTTACAAAATCCAGAAAATAAGTATAGTCATCCTCTGTAATATCTCTGCCCCAGACGATATCACTGCCTACAATGATTTTACTGTAATCCGGCTCCGCTTCCCAAATATTATCCGGCTCGTATGGTTTGGACAGCATCATTTTTTCTTTCCCAAACTGCTCCAACTTTTGGGCTTTTCGTTTGATCGCCGGACCATAAAGACACTGACGAACGATTCCTTTCGGGTCGGACAGTCTTAATTCCGGTTTTAGATTTTCTCTTTTTTCGATTGCAGGGCACCGATAGTCAATAATTTCACACGAATACCCCAAATCTCTTATTTTTTCATACAGACCATACGCCTGAAGGCTTGAGCCAAAATTGGAAGTCCGATGAAATGTTAATACACCGATTTTACGATCCATTTTTCTCCCCTTTTTTCTTTATTTTATCGCGCTAGAAACGGCATATTCTTGTCTTTTTTCCAAACACTTGTGAGAATCCGCAATAAGCAAATATAAGAAATAAATAATCGAATATCCAATAAATTCTTCTGAAAATCCCATAATATTCATGACCACAAGTGTCATCAGCATAAATCCCTGTAAATAATATTTTTTATGCTTCTGATTTGTTTTAAAGCACATAAAAATAATCAACGAATATGCCGCCATTCCAAGGATGCCGGAACGAAGTAAAATGCCAGCAAACAAATTATGTGCACTCCTATTTGTTGGCTGCCAAACCGCCAAATAAACTTTTGTGCCAAGTCCATACCCTAAAAATGGTCTGTTTATAATCTTGATAAATGCCATCTGCCATATCTGTGTCCGCCCGTTAAAGTCACCACTTTCGCCCAACACAGCAGTAACAAAGTAGTTCACGAATCCAACAGACGTACCTGCCATCAACAAAACGATCAACACTGTAGAAACCCAGAATCCATTTTCGACAATAACTTCTGAGATCATTTTAGACCTTGATACAACAAACATTGCTCCGATCATCAACACCAGACAAACTGCCGCCGTTGAAATGAAGATTTGCATCAAGTAAGCGATCGTACTCCCAACTGCCAGTAAAAGCCAAAATTTTGCTTTCCATTTATCTTTCTTCGGGCAAATGCTCAAATAGGTGTAATCAAACGCAAGCGCCGGAATCATGTAATATGTAATCGTCGTTTTAGAACCTATGAAGCAGTTTATGACCTCATCTGTTACATAACCCAGATCTAATCCTGGCAAGATGAATGTCATGGCATCTAGCAGCAAAAAAACAGAGAGCATTATACCCATCGTTTTGCAGATCCCGGTTGGATCCCGTTTCATAAAATACTGAAGAACCACGATTCCTGTAAATGTGCATCGAAACAGATAGGAATAGTCTGCCGTCAAACTTCCCTGATAGGAAAACGTCGTAATTCCAAGGACGACCAAAAAAAGCAAAATAATATTGCCTTCCACCTCCTGATACTGCCGATCCAAAAGATAGACTACTACACAGCAAAAGAAGGAAGCGCTTCTAATATATCCGCAGAAAGAATGTACCCACGTACCAATAAACGCCGTCGGTTCCAAAATCGCAAACAGCACAACTGCCGCAAAAAACAAGTATATTGTTTTCTTTTTTACCACTTTTTCACTTCCTCTCATTATTTCATTTTTACAAACCACTTATTTTTTAAATAAGTATTGTTTCAAATAGACTTTTTTGTCTGCCTGATAGGCATCTTTATCATAAGGCTCCATTTCATGCAGACTTTTCAGCGCATATTCTTCTGTTGTCATTATTACTTTTGCCGGTACTCCGCATGCTACCATTCCATCGGGAACATCCTTTGTAACCACACTGCCTGCACCGATCACACACCGTTCCCCGATATGAACTCCTGGCATAATAATTGATTTGCATCCTATAAATGTGCGATTTCCTACTTCAATTCTTCCGTATTTTATTACATCTCTATATTCTTTCCTGTCACGGAATGCCCATGTTCCTCCATCATGGTTCACAAACGTAACATCAAACGAAATACGAACGTCATCTCCTAGCTTGATTAGATAGGGTTCCGAGCCAAAGTTTACCCCCCCCCATCACACTAACACGCTCACCTTCTACCATACCAGCTTTCAGAGCTTCTTTATGCGAATCAGTAAAGATTTTTTTGATTTTATTCAGCATTTTTATACTTCCTTTCAAAGTCAGACAACCCAATTCCCTGATATTTATTTTCAGCGATCATCTGAAAATACCTCTCCAAAATCGAGTAAAGCAGTTCTATTTCCTCTTCATCTCGGAAATAAGGACTACCTCCTGCCATAAGCTCTGAAGAATGTACCATAAATTCCAGGTATTCTACCCCATCCTTTTCCACAGCTCTGGTAAGTCTCAACAGATCCTTCATCGATTTTGTAAATGGCCTCAGCCATATTTCTTGCCCTAAAAGTACCGTCTTGACCTTATGTTTTAACGAGCCGCCTGTCATGCATCGAATATGCCGTGTCGTCATCGGCACTTCCAGCAGCCCCTCAACAGGATAATATGGCTTAAGCGGATATTTTCGATAATCATTCCCGCAATTTTTCATATATCCCGGAATTTTCGAAAGATCCAACTGTGGTGTAACAGAGCAATCCACCTTGATTCCTACCTGTTTCAAGATATTAAAATATGCATCATTTGTTGCCCACCGTCCTGAACGATTGGATGTAATATTCATCTCAAAGCGTTCTTGCAGAAGTTTCATCAGTTCCTGCACCTTTTTTGCCGCAACTTCTTCTGGATACTCTGTAATGTACGGATTCCCGCCGTATCTATTTTCCAGCGCAAATTCAGGCGGAGAATTCCATGCATGAATATGCATTCCAATTTCGCATTTTCCTTCTCTCGCTTTTGCAGCTCCATAAGTGACCCACCTATCATCACAGGCCATTTCATAGTTTGTCAGATAGGTTGGAATCAGCCCATATTTTTCGCAGAGGTTTTGAAATCGAGGGATACTCTTTGCATTCTCCGTTGTTATATCATCACCCGGATGCCACATCCAAAGATTATCGCCTTCCGTATCAACTGTTATGATAAAATGCTTCATTTTTTCACGCTTTCACTTTTTCCAGAGCATCATGTATTTTTCAATTTCCGACTCATTGCCATATTCATGGGATGCCAGTTCTCTCTGAATCCTGTTGTATAGTTCTGGTTCCTGTACATACCGCATAATACACTGCGCCACTGACTGCGGATCAAAATCTGCAATCAATCCATTTTTTTCGTTGCTTACTGCGTCTGCCACTGTCATGTAGTTTGTTACTACGACTGGGCAGTGCAGAATTTTTGCCTCATCAAGTACCAGCGATTTTCCCTCATTATCCGATGTCTGAACAAAAATATCTGCATTTTTTATGTATGGATACGGATTGCTCTTTACTCCCACAAACACAAACTCTTTCAACAAGTCAAGCTTTTCAACAAGCGCCTGTAATTTTTCTTTTTCTTCGCCTTCTCCCACCAGGAACCATCTAAACTCAATTCCGTGATCTTTCAAAATTTTGGCAGCCTCAATTGCCCGATCAAATCTTTTCACTGGATTCATCCGTCCGATTGAAACCAGCTTTACCATATCTTTCGGGATATCTTTATACTCCGCAGGATACTCTTTTTCTGCCATGCTACAAATCAAACTCGGTGAAAAAATATTGTCGATTGATACTACTTTTTCTTTAAATTCCGGAAACACTTTCAGAATGCTGCTCACGCATCTGGGCGAAACCGTTATAATACCATTAGCCGCTGAAAAATATGCTCTGTCAAAATCCTGATTTGCCATCAACTCTTCATACTCATGGTGGACATAAAGGTATTTTTTATCCGCATTACACTTATCAATCACAAAATAGTTGGTAGCACCGTGCATATAGGAAATTGCGACATCATAATGCTTTTTTAACTTTGGAATATAAGGGATCCAATGCTTCCACATCCGTTGGATGTCATCTAGTTCAGATTCATTCTTCTCTAGCGCATTCGCCACATAGTGGTTGATTTTCCCCGCAAGACCTCGTCCTGTTACATTTTTCCAGAACATTTCCGATGTGATAGAATAACTCATGCAAAAGCATTCTTTCGGTTCGAAGATCCAATGAACATTCTCCGGAACCTGAGACAGAAACAGTCCCTCCGGTCTGAAAACTAGCAAATCCACATTGACATCTTTTGCATGTGTTTTTTGAAGGGTCGCCAAAAAGGACACCAGGCTCTTTTCTGCTCCACCGCCGCTCAGGCCTGACATTACAACCAATAATTCCATATTTTCAACATTCTCTCCCTCTCCGATTCTTCAAGAAAAAAGCACTTCGCACCACTGTTCTGCAATCACACACGCATCCAATTGTTCTTTCAGTTTTTTCGCCTTCTCCGAAACAGCTACACATGTATCCATCTCCGTTATCTTTTTCATCTTTTGAACGAGTGTCTTTTCATCTCCGACAGGCACCAAAAAACCATTTTTGCCGTCTTCAATAATCATCCGTGCGCCGCCAATGGGACAATCTGTACAAATCGAGGGTATTCCCATGGCAATTGCCTCGATCATCGAATTAGACAGTCCTTCATAGTCCGATGTAAGCATAAACGCACGATAATTTTTCGCTTCTTCCAGAATATTTTTCTTGAAAGCTTCAATAAAAACGCATTTCTGTAAATCAAGTTCTTCGATCAATTTCAGAAGATTTGCCTTTTCCTCGCCTTTTCCAAAAATATGATAGGTATACTCTGGATTTTCATCATGGAACGCTTTGAAGGCTCTAATTGCCATCCGAAGGTTCTTCTGAGGCTGTAATCGACAAAATGTAATAATCTTTTTCTCTGTATTTTGTACATTATAATCCGGGAAATTGCTTTGCAAAGGGTTCAAGATAACGCGGCCTTTTTTTTGAATCGCCTTTGAATAAAAATCCAACGCATCTTTTGTTTGAAAAACAATACCATCCGCCATCCTAAAAGCAATCCTTGTGGCAAATTGAAGCATTTTATTTCCATCTTCCAAACGCTGTGGGTCATTTCGCAGAGAAACTACAATTCGGTTTTTCAAAAACACACTCGCTGCCGCAAGGTATACATTCTGATACGGCAAAAAAGAAACAAAGACTGCATCCGGATTCTCTTTCATTATGCTCCGAATGTCCATAATCTGCGCGATTGGATTTTTTTTTCGTCCGCACCGCGAAACATCCAGCTTGACCTGCGGATTAATTGGATATTCCACAAGATTTTGCTTTACAAGATACAGCGTCGTATCGATTCCCATATCGGCAAACTGACCGACCAAAACACTGACCACTCTTTCTGCACCGCCACCTACCATATTGGGCATAATAAAACAGACTTTTCTAACTGACGCGTCAGCATCCATCCGTTTCATTCGTTTCACCATGATCTTCCTTTCTTTCATATACTTTTGTAAGCAATTGCAGATGTGCTTCTAGGGAGTATCCATTTTAAACGATGTTATACGAAGCCTTTTCTGCCGAATCTCTTTTTTCTTTGCTAAATATTCCCAATCTGCCAGTTCTCCCTGCTCTGTTAGTGAAATCAATTTCTGTCAGTAAATTTACTAAGCTTCTTTCTGCGCCACCATTATTAAGGGCATAGATTACAAATGATATTTTTTCATTTCGTGTTCCTCTGTATTTTTTGATAAATCTGTATCCCGCAATTCACATTACCCCCCTATTAATCGGAGACGTATTAAAACTTTCTTTACTTCCTGTTTTATACATTCTTTCGGAAAGCATTTAAATACTGCGTAATTAAAAGCCTTTCCACTTTTAATCATCTCAAAAAATTCATTTCGATTTTCAGGTTTTTGTGATGGTGTATTTAGCTGGTGATTATGCGCAATAGCATTATCCATATCTACTGGTTTTGTAACTATATGGGTATGTGACAACAGTTCTTTTCCTCTTTCTGTTTGACACAGTATGCAGAGCCATAATTATAAACTCCTTGCATTGTAATTAAGCTTAATTTCATTTTTTGCACCTGCTTTTTATTCTTCTATCAGATGACTATAAATATTAACCATCCTCTCAATATTACCTTCCGCATTAAACTTTTCTCTGATAGTTTGATATGCAGCCTTTCCATATTTGCTTCTTACTTTCGAATCTGACAAGATTTCAACCAAACTATCTATTATTTCTGTAACATTACCTGCGTTAATCATAACACCATTTATTTTATTCTCAATAATTTGAGGAATACCACCAACATTGGTGGATATTGTTGCCAATCCATAGCTCATTGCTTCCAACACTGACATCGGCATTCCTTCATGATATGAAGGGAGAATAAATGTACTGCATTTTTTTAAATACGCTTCTTTTTCTGCATCTCTTATCCAACCAAGCAATTCAACATAGTCACTCAAACCATTTTCATCGATTATTTTTTTGCTTTGGGCAATATCACCATCACCGCCCAAATAAAAATGTGCATCTGGCACTTTTTGCAAAACAGCAGGTATCGCTTTTAAAAGGTCATACGAACCTTTTCGTTCGCCCAGTCGCCCCAAAAAAAGCACTTTTCTGTCCGCATAATCTTCTTTTACATATTTGGGAATAATCACGCCGTTATATAGGATAACGATTTTGTTGGAATCACAAATATTATCTCCAAAGAACTTAGCCCATTCTTCCGAAAGCACAATCACAACATCTGCCATTGCAAAAATTTCTTTAATCTGATTTTGCTTTTTTCTATCAGATTGTTTGAAATAAAAATCATCAAAATCCGCTGAATGCTGATGTATGATTATTTTCTTACCTTCTTTTTTTGCTTTTCTTACAAAGAAACTTTTTCTTGTAAAACTTGCCTGAGCCGCCATATGAATATGGACAATGTCATATTCGTTTACATGCCGCAAAAAACTCACATACGAGCTACAGGCAACTATCATTTTTTTTATTTTATTTCCGTCTTCCATGGACGAAATATAACGCAGTTCCACTTTTTTTTCTAAGCCTAATTCGTAATATGAATTTACTACCGTGGAAATTCCTCCCATTACATCTCGCCCAGGACCTACCATTAGAACTTTTGGGGCATTTATATTTCTTTCCATGAAAATCCTCACCGTGTCTTTTTCAGATTATATTCTGCTGTATAATACAAATATTTGAGCCCTCCTAATACATATCTTCTCCATAGCCTTTTGGGTTCCTTAGAAAGCCTAAACAACCACTCCAAGCTTGCCTTTTCCATCCATTCTGGCGCTTTATCTAATGTTCCAGCAAAAAAATTAAATCCTGCTCCAACACCAAACATTACTGTATTATGTATTTTTTCTTGATGTTGCCACATCCACATTTCCTGCTTAGGAGCTCCTATTCCAACCCAAAGAAAATCCGGACTAAGTTTATTGATTTCATCACAAATTTTCTTATCTTCTTCCTCAGTAAGAGGTCTAAACGGCGGAGAATACATTCCAACAATTTGAATGCCTGGGTAATCTTTTTCAAGATTACTTCTTAATTTTTTAAGAACCTCATCATCTTTTCCTCCATAGAAATAATGAGTTTTTCCCTGCTTTATCCCTTCTGCAAATACATCTCCCATAATATCTGGTGCTGCACAGCGATCACAAGAAAGGCCTTTTCGTCTTCCGATTTTTACAATCGGCATGCCATCTATTGCTGCCATAGAAGATTTATTATACATCTCCGCAATTTTAGGGTTTTCTTTTGCTGAAATAATGGCCGGAACGCCAACTAGATCCACCGTGGCACTAACTGGTGTTGTAGGCATTGAAAATACTTCTTTTACAAATTCTTGTTTAGTCGTTGCACAAACGCCTACCACACCGCACACTTCAAAATCTCGTTTTCGTTGATATATCATATCTGTATTCATCATCAATCCTCATATTCTTCTGAAATAAACAGACTTAGGCTTCAGTCTTTAACGGCTGAAGCCTATACTGATTTACCTGATTATCCTTTAATCTGTTTTTCTATCCAGCGATAGGATTCTCTTAGGCCTTCTTCCAAGGATACAGTTGGCTCCCAGCCAAGAACTTCTTTGGCCTTCGTGTAATCTGCACACCGAGCTTTATCGCCCTCCGGCTTAGTCGTATCAAACTTTGGTTCAATTCCCTTTCCGCTGATTTCTGCAACCTTATATGCAATTTCCTTAATACTGGTGCAGTAAGAAGGTCCAATTTGAATCCAGCCATGTCCCCAGCCTTTATCAAGTGCAAGCACCAATGCATTAACGATATCATTCACATGAATAAAAGCACGTCCCTGCTCACCAGAACCCCAAACCACAAAGTCCTCCTGCGGATAGTTTACAGCCTTACGAATCAATGCAGGGATCACCTGACTGCGTACGCCAAAATCAGTTGGCGTACCATAAACATTATGGAACATCAGTGTGCAACACGGGATGCCTGTTTCTTTCTCCAAATAACCAATTTCCAGCTGACCCATGAGCTTGCTCCAGCCATATGCAGACTCTGGAAATGCAGGAAATAATTCATCTTCATGCAAAGGTTCCGGATTAAGCGTATTCTGACGAGTCAGAGGAAAACTACAAACTGTCCCAACGTACAGAAGACCCTTGACCTTTTCCTTCCCAGCCTTGCGGCATGCCGCAAATAAGTTGGAATTAATCAAATTGTTTACACGGAACAATTCACCTTGATTGCTAAATACATAGTCAATGCCGGCAACAATATCTGCCAAATGGACCACATAGTCTGTAATACCTACAACAGATTCTGCATCTTCAAACACAGAAAGATCTTTCTTAAAGAAATGTGTGTCCAAATCAATGACAGGTTTTCCATTTTCATCATTTAGATATTCTAACTTGCCTCGCCAAAGATTATCAGCCACATAAACATCCCATCCCTCTTTGACTAGACGCTTCACCAAGTTAGAGCCAATCATACCACAACCGCCGGTTACCATAATACTTTTCATTTTAATATCCTCCAAATATAATTTAAATTGAAAACGTGTTTTTTTCGGGTTCATACACCTTTACTACTTTAGCTGGAACCCCTACTGCGGTACAGTTATCGGGAATATCTTGAATTACAACCGCATTTGCACCTATTCGCACATAATTTCCAATGTGTACTGGTCCAACAATTACTGCACCTGCATTGATTTCTACATTATCACCTATTATGGGAACCCCCCCCCGACCGCCGGCAATTGTTACATGTTGACGAATGCAACAATTCTTACCTATCACTGTGTTTTTATGCATTACAACACCTAAACCGTGGTAAGTAATAAATGTCCCTTTTCCAATGGAAACTGACGGCGGAATAACTGCGCTAAACAGCACCCTAACAAGCATCTTTACTATTATTGCTAATATTTTTAGGTGATGATTATATAACCAATTTTCTAAACGATATATTTTTATAATCATCTATTTCTCCTTTAGTCGCGCTGGAAAATATCGCGTGAATAAACCTTATTCTTCACATCATCCAGACACTTGTCGTAGCGGTTTGCGATGATAGCCTGACTCTTTTTCTTGAAGTCATCCAAGTCATTAACAACCCGGCTACCAAAGAATGTATCCCCGTCTTTTAGGGTAGGCTCATAAATGATGACCGTAGCACCTTTTGCCTTAATACGCTTCATAACTCCCTGAATAGAACTCTGGCGGAAGTTATCGCTGTTGCTCTTCATCGTCAGACGGTAAACGCCAACCACAACTTCCTTTTCCTTGCTCTCATCCCAGCTATCATTTGCTTCATAAGCACCAGCAATTTCAAGCACCCGATCCGCAATAAAATCTTTACGAGTGCGGTTGCTCTCAACGATTGCTTCAATCAAGTTCTCCGGTACATCGGCATAATTTGCGAGCAGCTGTTTAGTGTCCTTGGGCAGGCAGTACCCGCCGTAACCGAAGCTGGGATTGTTGTAATGAGTACCGATACGCGGATCAAGGCAGACGCCGTTGATAATCTGCTGAGTATTCAGTCCCTTCATCTCTGCATAGGTATCCAGTTCATTGAAGTAGCTAACACGCAGAGCCAGATAAGTATTAGCAAACAACTTAACCGCTTCTGCTTCGGTAAAGCCCATGAACAGAGTGTCAATGTTTTCCTTGATTGCACCTTCCTGAAGCAATTCAGCAAAAGTATGTGCAGCTTTTACTAGCCGAGCGTTTTCTACATCCGTACCAACGATGATACGGGAAGGGTAAAGGTTATCATACAGAGCCTTGCTCTCACGCAGAAATTCCGGGCTGAAGATAATATTGTCGCAGTGATATTTTTCGCGGACACTTGCTGTGAAGCCAACAGGAATCGTGGACTTTATCACCATAATTGCTTCCGGGTTATACTCAATTACCAGTTTGATAACCGCTTCAACTGCAGAGGTATCAAAGAAATTTTTCTTGCTGTCATAGTTGGTAGGAGCTGCAATGACAACAAAATCAGCATCAGAATACGCTTCCTTGGCATCCAGAGTTGCAGTCAGATCCAGCTCCTTTTCTGCCAGATACTTCTCAATGTACTCGTCCCGAATCGGAGATTTCTTGTTATTGATCATCTCCACCTTCTCAGGGACGATATCCAAAGCCGTTACCTGATGGTGCTGTGCCAGCAACACTGCCAGCGAAAGTCCAACATATCCCGTACCGGCCACGGCAATTTTCAAATCTTTAAACTCCTTCATTATTACTTTCTCCCTTGTATACTTTTCTTGAGAACACACTCTTTACATACTCGTAGCTGTTAATATCGCCAATGTCATACCGTTTGCCCGGCATAACGTAAGCGTACATCGGGGTCTGCTTGCTCAGCCATGCGGCAAAGCTACCTGGTGCGTCATAACCGCAACCATTGTCCAGTGCTTCCTGAATCCGCTTTACATCACAGGCACGATAGCAGTAGAACGGCGGCACAGCCAGATTTCCTTTCGGCTCTTTCGGCTTCTCCTCATAGCTGGTAATCAGGTCATTGCCATCCAACGTAATGATTGCCGTTTTCTGCTGCTTTTTCAGTTCATTTTCCTCATGGCACATCACACAGGAGGTATTTTTTTCCTTTGCGAACTCCACAAACTTGGAAAGACTGAAATTCAGCACATTGTCGCCAGCCATAACCAGCAAATCATCAGCTAAATTCAGTTTTTCTACTGCCATTTGAATATCTTTGACTGCTCCCAGACGAGTTTCATTGGTGCTTGTACCATCGTCGATCACAGTAATCTCATAAGGCCGCGTCTTTTGCTTATTACTTTTCCAATCCTCAAAATGCTGTGCGAACTTGTGGTTGGAAATCACCACAAATTCGTCAATGTCGGTGGTGTCCACCAGATCATCCACCAACCAATCAAGGATGGACTTCTCGCCCACTTTCAGGAGCGGCTTCGGGAAATTCTCGGTCAGTGGATAGAGCCGTGTGGCGTAACCCGCCGCTAAAATCAAGCATTTCATCTATCTGTACTCTCCTCTTATAACTCAACACCATCTGCGCTCTCACACAAGTGGAAGCTATATTTTCCTTCCAATGCCGGGAACGCTTTCAGATACTCTGCTGTGACCTTTGCTTCAATATCTTCGGCCTTGTCTGGGTCAATCAGCGCCATGCAGCAGCCTTTGAATCCCGCACCGGAGAAGCGGCCACCGTAGATACCATCAGTGTCAGCCATAATTTCATACAGTTTTTTCAATTCATCGCAGCCACACTCGTAATTATAAATAGAAGATTTGCCACTCTCGAAAACCAGCTGACCGTAGCCTTCCAAATCACCTTTACGCCACAGTTCTGCACCCTTTTCGGCACGAGCAAACTCGCTGTAATAGTGTTCTGCGCGTCTACGCCACAATTCTGGCAGACGGTCTTTATAGGCTTCAAACACCTCATACGGCACATCGCGCAGCCGGGTATTTGCAAAGGTGTCATAGTCCATCCCTGCATAGCCCATTAGTGCATAGGCCGCTGCCTTGCACTCATCCTGCCGCAGATTGTACTTAGAGTTTTTCAAAGAGCGCTCCAAACCGGAGAAGAAAATCGCCACCTTATAAGGTTTCATTTTCCCACTGGTTGGAATTAACTCATAGCTATCATCTTTCGTGTCAAGGTACAACAAGTGATTTCTCTTGGAATACACCTCACAACTCTGATCGAGTTTGCCGCAAGCAACACCAACATACTGGTTTTCTGCGGCCTTCGCCGTGAGAATCATCTCCATCGGCTCTAGATGGATACCATTCACTTTGCACAGTGCAGACAAAAAGCAAATAATGACCGAAGCCGACGAGGACAAACCGCCAATCGGCAGGCTACCCTCGATAATGCCAGACAGACCAACTTTCAGGCGGTACTTTTCTCCCAGCATCTTTGCCGCACCACGCAGATGATCAGCCCAGTCTCCCTGCTTTTCTTCCGGCACTGCATTTACAAAGAACTGGGCACGCTTCGGGAAGTTCAGCGACTGCAGCTCCACCACACCATTCTGTTTCGGGTGGTAGGCCATGTGGATTCCCTTGTCGATTGCCAGACCGTTGATTTTTCCGTACTGATGGTCGATATGCGCTCCAAGCGGACTGATACGGTACGGGCAGAACGCCACATCAAACGGCTCCTGATGATATAATTCCTTGTAAACCTCAACACACTTCATCGGTTTATTTTCCTATTCTTCATTATTTGTAGAACTTTGCGTACCACTCAGCGAACTTCCGCAAACCCTCGCGCAAACTGGTAGAGGGCTTATATCCGAAGTCACGCTCCAACGCACTGGTATCTGCATAGGTCACAGGTACATCACCCGGCTGCATCGGAACCAGCTCTTTGTGTGCCTCGAAGTCATAATCTTCCGGCAGAACCTTTGCACGAACCAGCTCCTCGCTCAGAATCTGCACGAAGTCCAGTAGGTTCTCAGGGTTCTGATTACCGATGTTGTAAACTGCATACGGCGGAATCGGCAGACCATCTTCACCGTTCTTCTTGTCCGGTGCCTTCTTCATCACACGGACAACTCCCTCGACAATATCATCCACATAAGTAAAGTCACGCTTGCAGTTACCGTAGTTGAAAATCTGAATCGTTTCGCCTTTCAGCAGCTTGTTAGTAAAGCCGAAGTACGCCATATCCGGGCGACCAGCAGGGCCGTATACTGTGAAGAAGCGCAGACCCGTGGAAGGAATGTTGTACAGTTTAGAATAGGCATGTGCCATCAGTTCATTGGACTTCTTGGTCGCTGCATACAGCGATACCGGGTTATCCACCTTGTCATCCGTACTGTAAGGCACTTTTTTATTGCTACCATATACGGAAGAACTAGACGCATAAACCAAATGTTCCACCGGGGTATGTCCTTCATCGTAAGAATGGCGGCAGGCTTCCAGAATGTTATAAAAGCCAATCAAGTTTGCTTCCACATAAGCATCAGGGTTCGTAATGGAATACCGAACCCCTGCCTGCGCACCGAGGTTCACCACAATTTCCGGTTTATACTGCTCAAAGATAGCTTCAATCACAGACTTGTCTGCCAAATTACCTTTTACAAAACTGAAATTTTCAAACTGTTCCAGTTCGTTCAAACGAGCTTCTTTCAGACGTACATCATAGTAGTGGTTCATGTTGTCCAAACCCACGACCTTGACACCCTCTACGGTGGAGAGCAGTCTCTTTGCAAGGTTAGAGCCGATAAAACCAGCTACACCCGTGATAAAAACGCTCTTGTTTCTCAGATTGATTTTCGTTTTATTTCCGTCATTCATGTACATTCTGCACTCCTCACTTTTTCTATATAAACAGCAACAAACCCACGGCGGGTCGCACAAAGGCAATCCACCGTAGGCTTGAACTCTCCTGCAATCTTTATTTGCTGCTCCTTTTTGTGGGTCAAAACAGAGCTTCCAAAAGCCACCTACATATAACCCTCAGGATTTCCCGCTTCTTGCAGTTTTTCAACAAATAAAACATTTGAAGGACAACTCAAGCCGTCAAAACCATTTAGTTATCGTAGGTTTTCTTGGTTGACCCTATTATATCTCTAGCCCCGCGCCGCTCAATGGTCGGAACAGCCTTCTGACGGATTCCCTCGTACTCCGTTTTACCAGCATCGTCATATTCTGCACCACTCACATGATGGCCTGCTCTGTTGTAGCAAGTCACGTCACAGCCATTCTGCGCCATTCGGGTGCAGAGCTCTTTGACAACGATCTCTACTCCGCCTTCTCTCGATAATCGCTTCTGTCCGAACATCGCAATCGCAAGTTTCTTGCTCATAAATCTTTCCCACAATCCCACTCAATTTCTTCATTAACATCTCAGCCAACACAAAGAGCGGATAGGCTCGTGCACCTGTCCGCTGGCTGTCACCCCACCCTCATGGTCGAGATTTCTTCCTGCGTGGCATTTCTGCCACCCAAAAAGATCAGTCGTTCATTCTTCGGGTAAGAAAATATGAACTTCAGGTTGCGGAGCCTTTCATTCTCTGCCGTACCCTTGTCCCTATTATGACAGCCGCGTATTATATCTCTAGCCCCACGCCGTTCAATGGTCGGAACAGACTTCTGACGGATTCCCTCGTACTCCGTTTTACCAGCATCGTCATATTCTGCACCACTCACATGATGGCCTGCCCTGTTGTAACAGGTCACGTCACAGCCACTCTGTGCCATTCGGGTGCAGAGCTCTTTGACAACGATTTCTACTCCGCCTTCTCTCGATAATCGCTTCTGTCCGAACATCGCAATCGCAAGTTTCTTACTCATAAATTTTTTCCACAATCCCACTCAATTTTTTCATCAATATCTCGGCCAACACAAAGAGCGGGTATCCTCCTGAAGACTCCAATCGTCTTCTCCCCCTCGCCTTGTCATTTCCGTATTCATTTTAGAATCATTGTATATATACGTTTTCTATATGTAGTACTATGCCTGGTCCGCTCTATCGACAGCTCTCTAATTATTTCTACACTTTTCGATTCTATATGCAGCAATTCTACCATATTCGACAAATTATTTCAATTGTAAACAGGGTCTCGGGGACATTGCAAATAATATTTCGCCATACTGACAAGTAATGGCTAATGTTGTGGTGCAAAAACGCACAATTTTATAGCAAAAAAGAGGGGTGCAGCTTAATGCTGTCCCCTCTTTGGGTTACCAGGCCAGGAACATGGGTTCCTTAAACAGGTTTGTGTACTTTTCTAACATGGCATCGGACAAAGAACACAGGTTGCCCTCCTCGTCCCCTGCGGCGATAAAAGCCGGGCCGACCAGCAGGTCTTGGCCGCCCCAAAGCCAACGGTTGGGCGGCAGCTGTAGCAATTTTCCCTCATCGTTGCATACCAGAACAATATCTGCCTCCGGGTCATCCATGGGCAGGCACTCAATCAGGCCACCGACAAATTGCTGCATGGCTTCCAGTGTGTTATCGATTGTAACCATCTTGGCGTACTCAGTCGGCAGTAACGCCAGAACACGGATTTTTTCTTCTTTCATAAGCACACCTCAGTAATATAACATCTCGTAACAGGCATCGGACAGCAATGCGCGGAACGCATCACTGTCGTTCAGAGCTGCCTCGATTTCTTCCTCGCCGTAACCACAATCCGACAGCCAATCCACATCCGCCGGGTCGAAGCCCATGTTATGGGCCGTCACGGTCAAATCTCTCCGTTGCTTCTGGGTGTCCTTCTTATACGGCCAGCAAAGCGACTGCCAGAAACGCCTATAATCGATTCGTTCCGTTGAAAAATGGTTGCGATGCATTTTCCCTTCCGCCGTTATGCAAAGTATCTCACCCTCAGCCACCTTAACGGTCTGATGTACTTTTCCCCGCAAATATGGCAGCGGAATCACTGCCGCCGCCAAAATTTCCGGCGTACTTGCGTAGAGATGCACCCCCGTGGCCGGGTAATACCACACTGACAGCGGGTTATTGCCCCGCACAAGGTACAGATCATTTCCGGAAGTCAGAATCGAAAACGTGAACGTCCCCTCCAACTGTTCTGCCATAGCAGCAATGGTCTGCGGTGTCACCGCGCCATAACTTTGCAGCAATTGGACGGCAACAAAACTGTCTGTTTCCACCGCCGTCTGTGGCAGGTTAAATCGCAGGCGAATGCTCGTTTCGTTATGCAGTACACCGTTGTGGGCCAATGCAAAGTCTCCGCCGGGCAATGCACCGCGGAACGGATGATTGTTATAGTTTTTCTTCTCGCTCCCCTGGGTCGTCATCCGCACATGGCCCAGCAGTTGGGTCGTGCCTTTGGGGAGCCGCAGTTGCATCCGCGCGGCAGGTTTCGGGCGCTTGTATATACGCAGTTTTCCACTCTGTACGTAGGCAATTCCTGTTGCATCCTGCCCACGAACTGCCACTGGCGCGGGCCAGCGAATTGGCAAGGGCGCTAGCCTGTTTTTCCGTCAGACTGTGCTGCAGGTCACTAAATCCAAACAATCCACACATAGGTTAAACCTCTCTTTCTGCCGTGACCGGCTCATTGACATACAGGTTCCGTTCTTTTAGGTACTGCACCAGTTCCGGGCAATTATCCTGCGTCAGGGCTTCAATCAGCGCCGGCCAGCTGAACTCTTGGATGCGATATTCCGGCAAAGAAATTGCCACCCGACACAGGTTCGCAACGAACTGCAGGGTGGCAATTACTGTATTGTATTTCAGAGTTCCGCGGAACACACGAAATTCGATCGTGTCCGTGTTAGTCAGGTTGATGCAGGCGTATCTACCATTAGCTCCGTGCTTTGCCTCCTTTAAAATCTCTTCGCCGCGATCTTTGTAGCCGTACCGCGCAGCCCAGTGGTTGATCTGGCTTTCTGTTCGCCGGGAGAAGCGCAAAATCTCCTGCCAGAAGCGCTCGAAAATGTACAGCAGTTTGGCAATTGTCTCTTCCTGCTCGTACACATCTTTACCCAATGCCTTACGGCTGACATGGACATGCAGCCCGCAGGTTCCCGGTGCGTGGCTGCGGTAGCCCATGCCGCGCAAGGCTTCCAGCGTTTCCCGCCAAGGCACCTGCTGTAAGTGTGTTTCCAGCGTACAGGGATGTGTCACCAGTTCAAATCCATCGTTTAGGCTGCCATCCGATTTGACATAGCCATATACATTTTCTTGGTTAAACGCCCGCAGCGCTTGGACCGCATTAATGTTGTCCTTGCCTGCTTCATCCACCTCCAGCTCAACACCCAGGTAGAGTGGTCCATCCCCGTAAAAGATTGGTTCCGGCTTGTAAGAATAATTGTGAATCGTTCCGCCGTAACCGCGCTCATAGCAGCTGTCGCAATAAGCTTCGTCCTCGTCATTGTAGTGGGCATCTTCCTGCGGAATCAGTGCGCCGCAGTTTTCGCAGGTAACATAATTGTCTGCACGGCAGGACGCGCAAAGATGCAGATAATGAGTTCCGTAGTCGTTTGCCATCCAGATGCGTTCGCCGCAGCAATCGCAGCATACCGTATATCGTTGCAGGCATTCCGGGCAGAGTTCGGCACTGCCCATCCCGGTCAGGTTTACGCGGGGGTGCACGGCACCACAGTGGGTACAGGGTTGGGTCTTTTCGTTCATGATCGCATTTCCTTTCTGATTTCATTCGCTCATGTTTTTGATTACTTCTGTCACGACAGCCACTGCCAAAGTCAGTAAGGCTTCCGCAATGGCTGCCGGCAGCTTGCAATCCGTCTCAGCACAGGTCGTTCATGGGACTTCCTCCTTGTATAAAAAGTAACAGAAGGCACCGTTTCCAGTGCCTTCTGTTCTACTAAAATAATATACAATTATTTTTTATAGAAATACGGTCATGGCAGTTTTAACTGTTGCAAAGTTCCTCGTATTCCTCTTCGGCTTTCTTCTGGCACTGTTCGCATTCCCCATCGCAGGGGCCGTTGCGCAGGCGTTCCATCAACGTCGACTCATAGCTTTCCTGTAATTTTCTCTTGAATTCTTCATAGCTCGCTCTTTTTTCACCCTCCAGCAGCGTCCAGACCGATGGCATCTGCGCCACAGGTACATCATCCGGCAGGTAGACCATAGATACCCCGGCACGGGCAATGAACTGCACCCCATTTGTTAGACAGTATGGTATACTGTTTAGGAAATGGGGTGTTTTTGTATGCCAAAAGGAGTACCAAACAAACGATATACGCCGGAATTCAAGAGAATGGTTGTAGAAACCATGGAAAAAAAACATCTGAGTATCCATGCAACGATGCAGGAATTCGGAATTAACGACCATAAAATTATAGAGCGTTGGGAACGCATTTATTTGGAAGAAGGGCCGGAAGGCTTGTCGGTTGAGCGACGGGGCCGCGGCAGCACTGGCCGGCCAAAGAAGCTGCCAAAAGAGGCGGAAGAAGATCTGCTGGCCGAAGTGCAGCGACTGCGTGCGGAGAACGATTACCTAAAAAACTTGCAAGCCTTGGTTTTGGAAGACGAGCGACGCCAGCGCAGAAAACGCAGGTAGTTCAAAAGCTGAGGCAAAGACATTCTCTGGATATTCTTCTCTCAATCGCTCAACTTCCCCGTGCCACTTTCTACTACCATCTGAAGCGGATGAACAGTGCAGATAAGTATAAAGCTGTCAAAGCGGAGATCACGGCCATTTACCATGAAAACAAAGGAAGATACGGCTATCGCCGCATTACAGCAGAACTTCACAAGCGCAATTTCCTCCTGAACCACAAGACTGTCCAGCGGCTTATGAAGGAGCTGGGTTTGGTTTGCCGTGTCAGGATGAAGAAGTATCGTTCTTACAAGGGTGAAGTTGGCAAAATTGCGCCAAATCTGTTAAACCGGGACTTCCGCGCCGAAAAGCCAAACCAGAAGTGGGTCACCGATGTGACAGAGTTCAGTTTGTTTGGAGAGAAGCTCTATCTCTCGCCCATCCTTGATCTGTGCAGCAGCGATCTGGTCAGCTATACCATCTCCGACCGTCCTGTTCTGAGTATGGTTACGACTATGCTGAATAAGGCTTTTGAGAAGATACCGGATGGAACCGGGTTGATCCTTCATTCTGACCAGGGCTGGCAATACCAGCACAAGCAGTACCAGCGAATGCTCCAGAAGAAAGGTGTTCAGCAGAGCATGAGCCGGAAAGGCAACTGTCTGGACAACGCTGTGATAGAGAATTTCTTTGGCTTACTCAAAAGTGAACTGTTGTACTTACAAGAGTTTCAGTCCATGGAACACTTCAAGCAGGAACTCGTTGAATATCTGGATTACTACAACAACCGCAGGATCAAGGCAAAGCTAAAGGGCTTGCCGCCTGCAATTCACAGACAGCAAGCCCTTTCGGCTGCTTGAACAATTTTTGCTTCAAATTATTGTCTAACTTTTTGGGGGCACTTCACAAAGGCTTCCCGGTAGTCTGTCAGTTTTTTCCGTGCTGCCGCCGGGGTTCGCCCTTTTGCGACAATATCGGCCAGGATGTTCATTTCAGCCTTTTCCCTGTCGGCATAGGAATTCCACCGATCAGCAACTTCTGCCAACTCGCTGGCCCGCTTAGGGTAAACCTCCCGCAGCTTTTTTTGCAAGTCATCTCTGTGCAGATAATCGCCGGTATTCTTCAGCACCATGCGCCAAAAGGCAGAGATAAGATCTTCCCCATTGTCGTAATAGTGATTTAGTGTTTCATAGGGGCTTATAACCTTTTCGGCCTGATTGTAGTCCTTGATGGCGCGCCGCCCCTCTTTCAATTTAAAAATCAAGCGTTGATTGCCGTAATCTCGTTTAATTTTTACGGTAAGCTTGTGTGATTTGCAACCAATCACACATTTGTCCGGCGTAAGTTCCTGCACCTTGTAGTTACTGTCACACACCGATTTGCAGATAAGCAGCAAATACCAGGAAAGGTCCATATCCGTATCCAGTTCCACCATTGCCTGCAATGTTACGGACCGCACCGAGAACTGCTGGGCCGGATCGTAACTATGCAAGTCCCATTCCCGCATTAGGTCACGGATGCTGCTCTTCGGATCCGAGTAGCCGTAAAAGTCGAGTTCTTCGTATTCACCATCCTCGTCCTTTTCCCGCACAATGTCCCAATAAACACTTTGGTCGTTATTTGCTCCAAAGCGCATGTACAAGCCGTCCCCAAGGCGATATCTTTGCTTATCCTCTTCCCATTCGTAGTAAGGGTTGTTGTACAGGTGGCCTTTTACACTCCGCATCTGTATTGCTGTAAGCTGTTTACGGATCGTAACTTTGTAGACTGCACTGTCTTCCCGCCGTCTGGTATAAGAAATTGTGTTATCCATATAAGTACCTCTTAATTTTAACATCGATTATTTTGTATAACAAGTTTCTTCACAAAAGCAAAACAGTCTCCCGTTTAGGTCCAGGAGATGATGATTACGTTGTTCCTGACGAAGAAATTCTAGGGAACCCAGCAATTCAGCCACTAGCCAATGCCATAAGTAACATTGCCGACTATCATGTATTTGAACGCACCCGCCGTAGATTTTTGGCTTCCTGGGAGCCTTATCCTGGAGCTCTCCAATCTCTTCGCATAGAAGATGATCCGTAATTCAAATTTGCTGACTGAAAAGTTGTGCAGATGTGTCGATGTGCCGGGTTTCCAGCGCATCTGCACATCCGCACAGGAGGCAAATGCCGCAGTAGAAATGCTGCGGCATTTTTTGTTGGGGTGGGGCATAGAAATGGACAAACCTGAAATAGGAGGGCATTTGCATGAAAAGTGAGCAGGTGGTCCAGCAAAACAAGGCTTCTGGCAAGGTGCGGCGGCAAGCAGAGGTCACCTTTACTTACACCCCCAACGGCCCTACGCTCGAAGCACTTTTAAAGACTCTGCTGCGCACCGCGGCCCTGCCGGGGCAGGCAGTGTAACAGCATGGCGGTACGTAAAAAAGGCGCGACAGCCAGTCGGGAGATTGCCATCTACCTGCGCCTGAGTTCCGCCGACGGCACCGAAGCTGAAAGCAACTCCATCGGCAACCAGCGCAGCTATCTACACCAATGGGCGGCGCGGGAGGGGTGGCAGATCGTGGCCGAATTTTTGGACGATGGTCACACGGGCACCGACTTTGAGCGGCCCGGCTTCCGTGCGCTGATGGCCGCACTGCAGGAAAAACGCATCACCACCTTTGCCACCACCGACCTCTCCCGCCTTGGGCGCAACTACCTGGAAGTGGGGCTTTTACAGGAAAAGACTTTTCCTGCTCTAGGTGTGCGGTACATAGCGGTCAATGACGGGTACGACAGTGCCCGTGCCGACACCGGCAGCATCGATCCCAGCCTGTTCAAAAACCTGATGAACGACATCTACGCGCGGGATTGCAGCAACAAAGTTTTGCGCGCCAAGCGCACTTTACAGCGCCAAGGCAAGTACCTAGGCTCAGCCCCTTACGGGTACAAGCTGGATCCAGCCGACAAATATCACCTGGTGCCAGACCCGGACACCGCGCCTGTTGTGCAGCGTATCTACGCACTATTTTTGACAGGTGAGACTCGCACCCATATTGCCCATCTGCTGATGCAGGAACAAGTCCCCTGCCCGGCCCGCACCAAAGGGATGACCGGGCGTCGCTTTACCGGCGAGTGGACCCCCACCACGATAAAGCGCATTCTGACCCTGCCCACTTACTACGGCGCAGTGACCCAGCACACCCGCGAGATGGTAAGTTACAAGGTCCACAAAGCACGGTTCCTGGGCAGCACTGATTGGATCGTGGTCGAGGGAACCCACGAGGGGCTTGTGACCAAAGCCGATTTTTTGCAGACGCAAAAGCTGCTGGAAACCCGCAGTTACACCGCGCCCGACATGCAAGCCCACCGGCTGACCGGGCTGGTTTACTGTGCCGATTGCGGCGGCAAATTGTTTGCCCACAAGGTAGGCGGGCATTTTTACCTGACCTGCTACACCTACAGCCGCCGGCCGGGGCAGCATCTGTGCACCAGCCACGCCATCCGGGAGGATTGGCTGGAATCGCAGATCTGCGATCAATTGCGGGCACTGGCGGATGGTGCAGTTGATTTGCCTATCTTTGCGCAGGAGCGCTTGCGGCAAATGGCCAAGGGCAGCAACACCGTGCAAGCCGAACGTGACCGACTGACCGCCCAGCTAAACAAAACAAAAAAGACCCGCCTGTCGGCCTACAAAGACCTGACTGACGGGTTATTGACGAGAGAAGAATTCAGCGATATAACATCCGATTTACGAAAAGAAGAAGACCAACTGACCCAGCGATTGCAGGCGCTGACCGATGCTCCCTCCCCTGCCGCTGACGCAGAATCGCTATGCGAAGAAATGCAAAAACTGCTGCAATTTACCACCCTAAACAAGGTGCAATTGCAGCAGTTTATTAAACGTATTACCGTGGATACCGACCGCCATGTAACGATACAGTTTGCCTTTCAGGAGCCGCACGGCAAAGATCAGTCCAGTAAATAGGCTTTCACCTCAGCCAAGCGCTTTTCCGCCTCCTGACGGCCGATGTTGTAAGCAGCTTTCAGGTGCTCCGGGTTCTTCTCTACCCGGTCCACCGGCAGCGCCTGGGGCGGGCGAATGACCAGCAGGCGGCCCGCGGTTTCCTCCTGGGCAATGTAGTCCACCGTTTCGTTATACATGGCTGGGCGGTTTTCCATCGCCGTAACCAGGTTAGGATAGCGCTTATACTTGCGGCGAATCAACGGCATAATGCTGTTTTTCCCTTTGCGGTAGCCTTTAGGCTGGGTCAGCACCACCACATTGCGGTCGTAGCCGATGGACTGAAAGTACCGCACGGGGATCGAATCGGCAATGCCGCCGTCCAGCAGTTTGCGGCCCTCAATTTCAACGATGCGCGAGACAAGCGGCATCGAAGCCGAGGCGCGTATCCAATCAAATCCGTGGTCACTTTGGCCCAGATATTTGTGGTAAACTGGCTGGCCGCTTTCGATGTCGGTGCAGACAACGTAAAATTCCTGCGGGTTGGCATCGTAGGCGGTAAAGTCAAAGGGGTCAAGTTCCAGTGGCACCGTGCCATAGCAAAAATCCGTATTATAAATGTCGCCGGTTTTGACAAGCGAGCCAAAGCCGCCGTAACGCTTATCGGCGCAGAAGCGTGTATTATAGCGGATAACACGGCCAATCTGTTTTGACTTATAGTTGCAGCCAAACGCCGCGCCCGCCGATACGCCGATCACGCCATCAAAATCCACGCCGTTCTGCATCAGCACATCCATAACGCCTGCCGTGAACATGCCGCGCATCGCACCGCCCTCTAGTACAAGCCCTGTTTTCATCTGTTACGCCCCACTTACATCTGTTTTTGTCTATTATAACAGATTTTTATGAAAAAGGAAATGCTTCAGGCTTTCCGATTTACCAGTAAAAGTTGTACTCTTATGTCACCAACAAAAACCGAGTTGGTTCCCAAAACACAGGGGGGCAAGCAAAACGCCCCGGAAAAAGAAAGTAAGGGTACAAAATGAAGTACGAAATCGTAGGTATCGCACACGCAGTCGGCGACTTTACGCCCCCTGCGGGCAAAAACGCAGACACCGTCCGGCACTATGACGTGCATCTGCACCGCAAAGGCACCATCCCGTATTGCGGCAGCATAGGGTTTATGCTATAATTTAGCCTGTAAAATGGCGGCGCTCGGGGTGGAAAAATCCGGCGCGGCACGCTAAAAAAGAAAGGAACCTTCTAAAATGAAACCCAAATTTGATGGTTATGCAGCCCAATATGATGCCTGGTTTATGGAAAACGACAACCTGTTCCAGAGTGAGCTGCGGTTGTTCCAGCGGGCACTGGGGGATATTTCCGGCCAGCGCGTGCTTTCTGTGGGCTGTGGCAGCGGCCTGTTTGAGAGCATGATCGATCACAGCGGCATCGAGGGCATCGAGCCTTCCCGCGATATGGGCGCGATTGCCCAGAAGCGCGGTGTGAACGTCATCACCTTCGGCGCTATCGAGGATGCCGACCTGGAGGAAAATGCCTACGATGTGATTTACCTCAACGGCAGCTCCAGCTATATGGAGGATCTGCACAAGGCTTTCGCTGTCTGCAAAAAGGCTCTGAAACCGGGCGGGCGCTTCATCTCGTTGGATGTGCCCAAAGAGAGTGCTTTCGGCTTTATGTATCTGCTGGCTAAGAATCTGGGCACCTTTGACCATCCTTATCTGAACGGGGTAATGCCCCAGCTGCCCTACCCGCTGGAGCTGTGCAGCGCCGGTGTATGGCACTCCACCGAGGAGAAGATCAATGTGCTGAAAGACCTCGGTTTCCATGACTTTGACTACTGCCAGACTTTGCTGAAGAACCCGATGTACACCAACGAGGATGTCGAGGACGCTGTGCCCGGCTACCAGAGCGGCGGCTATGTTGCCATCATTGCCCGCAAATGAAGATAGAAGCAAGCGGGAAACTCTCGCAAAAGATCGCTGTCCTTGCGGAAAAGCTCTGGCCGCGGTATCTTTGCCACCCTTTTATCACCCATATGGCAGACGGCACCCTGCCTTTAGAGAAATTCCGCTATTATATGCTGCAGGATTACCTGTACCTGCGGGATTACACAAAGATCTTAGCGGCGATTTTGCAAAAGGCTGATACGTTTGAACAGATCCGCTTTTTGAGCGGTGAGATCGAAAGCACCCTCGGCGAAACCTATCGCACCCATATTCCCTACATGCAGCGCCTTGGCATCACCGAAGAGGAGATTCGCCAGGCGCACACGCACATTGACAATTGTGCTTACAGTCATTATATGCTGTGCGAGACCCAGAACGGAAATGTGCTGACCGGGTTGGTGGCGCTTTTGAACTGCTCCTGGAGTTATGCGTACATTGCCGAGCAGATGGTTCAGCGCTATCCCCAGGCACTGCAAAATAAGATCTACGGTGCCTGGTTTGCAGGCTATCTTTCGGAGGAATACCGCAAAGCCAACCAGGATCTGATCGACCGCATCGACGCGCTGGCGGCGTCCATTTCCCCGCAGGAGGAAAATCGCCTGTGCGAGCTGTTTGAGAAGTGCTGTCTTTTCGATCTGCGCTTTTGGGATATGGCCTATGCCATGGGAAACTGCTGAAGGGTTTGCATTTTTCGATAACTATAACAAGGTAAATTGGTACTCACAAGGGCTCGCAGTAGTTCAGGATACTAAAGTATCCTGCTACTGCGAGCCTTTTGTTTTGTGTGTAAACGTTACCCGCCGTTTACATCTGCTTTACCAGTCACGGCCCGTCAGCCCGCCCGCCGGGCCAAAAAGCAACGCCGTATCATATGGTTAGGGCCGTTCTGACCAATTTGGCCGGCACCGGATTTTTACAATAACGCCCCGCGCCCCGCCAAAGCTTTACGCAAACTTGGCGGGGATTTGGTTGTTTGGCGGGGTGAATTTCCGTATAGTTAGAGATGTTCCGACGAAATATGAGACGAATGTTCAAAGGAGAACACCATGAAAAACAACCACAAAAAAGCCGTTGCCGTTCTGTGCAGCACAATGATGGCTGCCTCCCTGTCCCTGACCGCCTGCGGCGGCGCTTCTACTGCCGAAAGCGTTGACCTGCGGGAAGTGCCGCTGGACACCATCATTGAAAAAGCCAAGGCGGAAGGCCAGATCAACTCGGTAGGCATGCCGGATGACTGGGCCAACTGGCGCGGCAGCTGGGCCGCTGTGAGCGAGAAGTACGGCCTGACCCATGAGGACACCGACATGAGCTCTGCCGAGGAGCTTTCCACCTTTGAGACGGAGAAGGATGCCGCCACGAAGGACATCGGCGATGTCGGCCAGGCGTTCGGCCCCACCGCCGTGGAGATGGACGTGGTGCAGCCCTACAAGGCCAGCACTTGGGATTCCATCCCCGATTGGGCCAAGGACCCGGACGGCAAGTGGTGCATCAGCTACGTGGGCACTATGAGCGCCATGGTCAACGCGGACCGCGTTTCCACCACCATTGATTCCTGGCAGGCGCTGAAAGACAGCGGCGCCGCCATCACCATTGGCGACGTGGTGCGCGGTGCGTCCTCCCAGATGACGGTGCTGTCCTGCGCCTATGCGCTGGGCGGCGGCATGGACAACCTGGATCCGGCCTTCGACTTCTTTAAAGAGATGGCCCAGGAGGGCCGCCTGGATGCCGGCACCTACAGTCAGGAGCGCATGGACCGCGCCGAGATCGATGTGCTGCTGACCTGGGATTATCTGACCCTGCAGTACCGTGACCTGACCAAGGCCAGTGTACCCGATGCCAATATCGAGTGCCACGTCATGAAGGATGGCGCGCTACAGTCCGGCTATGCGCTGGTCATCAACAAGTACGCCCCGCACCCCTACGCGGCCGCAGCCACTGTGGAATATCTGCTGAGCGATGAGGTTCAGATCAACCGTGCCGAGGGCTATGCCCGCCCCATCCGCAGCGATGTGGAACTGCCTGCTGAACTTTCCGCCAAGATGATCCCGGACGAGGAGTACACCAACACCATCCCCCTGACCGACAACGATGCCGTGACCGCCGCCTGCACCGAGATCGCCACCCGCTGGGAGGAAGAGATCATCCCCTTGATGGGCTGATGGGAGCAATTTGCTATGCTGCAACAAATCAAACGCACCGGCAGCCGCTGCCTGCTGCTGGTGCCCCTGGGGCTGATCGTGCTGCTGTTTGAGTGTGTCCCGCTGGTCAGCATGTTCGTGAAAGCCTTTTCCGAAAACGGGCATTTCAGCCTGGCGCAGTTCGGCACCATTGCCCACCAGCTGGTGTACCGCACGGCCATCATCAACAGCCTGTGGGTAACGCTGCTGTCCACCGCGGTGGGGCTGGTCATTGACTTTTTCCTGGCGCTGGCGCTGTATGGCGACCATGGCCGCAAAAAGACGCTTTATCTTTCTTTATTGAACCTGACCTCCACTTTTTCCGGTGTGCCGCTGACCATCGCGTTCATCACAATGATGGGCACTTCCGGTGTGCTGGTGCTGCTGGGCAAGCAGCTGGGCATCAGCCTGCTGGCCAACTACAACCTGTACTCGATGACCGGCATGTTCATTATCTACGCCTACTTCCAGATCCCCATGGGTACGCTGCTGTTGCTGCCCACCGTGGACAAGGTGCGGCGGGAGTGGAAAGAAGCCGCCCGCCTGATGAACGCAGGCAGCATCCGTTTTTGGCTGCAGGTGGGCATTCCCGTGATGATGCCGGGCATTCTGGGCACCTTCAATATGCTGTTTGCCAACGCGGTGGCCGCCTACGCGACGCCGTACCTGCTCATCAATAACAGCATTGCGCTGCTGCCCATCAAAATCGTGGATATGTTTGTAGGCGATACCCGTCAGCGGCCCGAACTGGGCAGTGCCCTTTCGCTGGTATTGCTGGGCATTGTCGTACTGGAAATCTGCCTGAGTAACCTGGTCAAGCGGCATTTTGAGAAAGGGAACCGGTAACATGAACCAACATACACTCCCCAAAGCGATCTGGAAAACCATCGTTGCCGTGTTTCTTTTGATGCCGCTGGTGGTCACGGTCGTCTACGCGTTCTCGGCCCGGTGGGTGCACATTTTGCCAGAGGGCTTCACCCTACGCTACATCGCCACCACGCTGACAAACCAGAAATTTTTACTTGGCATCGGGCGCGGGCTGCTCATCTCCTTTGTGCCGGTGGTCATCACCAATGTCAGCGTACTGCTGGCCTTGTATGTGGTCATCGTCTACCTGCCGAGGCTGGAAAAAGTGGTGCAGCTGCTCTGTCTGATCCCCACTACGCTCAACGGCATTATCCTGGCTACCTCGGTGCTGGGC
The DNA here is from genome assembly GCA_025758045.1 of Oscillospiraceae bacterium. NCBI lineage: Bacteria > Bacillati > Bacillota > Clostridia > Eubacteriales > Oscillospiraceae > Oscillospiraceae bacterium. Next base: position 584,567 of record CP107208.1, read on the forward strand.
ACGTATGCGGGCACCAACACCCTTTTGGCCAACCGCATTGTGATGCTCAGCTTCATCTACTGCGTGTTCATCATGCCCATGACCTATCAGGGTTTGCGCAACAGTCTGTACGCGGTAAACACCCGCGGTCTGCTGGAAGCCGCCGAGATGCTGGGTGCGCGGCGGTTCCACAGCTTTTTGACCATCGTAGTGCCGGCCATCCTACCGGGACTTTGCAACTCCGCTTTGATGTGTCTTTCGGGGCTGTTCGGCGATTTCGCCATCATCAAAATCATCGCGTCTTCGCAGTTTGAGACCGCCCAGTCCTACCTGTACCGTAACCGCGCCCAGGACACCCAGGAACTGAGCGCCGCCGTGGTCATTCTGCTGCTTATCACACTGCTGATCAATTATCTTGTACACAAAAGTCAGGACCCGGCCGACCGGGTATCCTAAGGAGTCCGCCATGTCTTACATTACCTTTAAAAACATCTGCAAAAGCTATGACAATAAAACCCAAGTGCTGAAAGGCATTGACCTGGAAGTGGAGGAGGGCGAGCTGTTGACCCTGCTGGGGCCTTCCGGCTGCGGAAAAAGTACGCTGCTGCGCTGCCTGGCCGGGTTGGAGCAGGTGCAGCAGGGGCACATTCTGCTGGAAGGGCGGGACATCACCGACCTGGATGCCCGCCAGCGACATATTGGCATGGTGTTCCAGCAGTACAGCCTGTTTCCCAACATGACGGTTGAGCAGAACATGGCCTTTGGGCTGAAGATCCAGCGCTTAAGCAAGGCCGAGATCAACGACCGTATCACCGAAGCTCTGGCCATGGTGGGCTTGCAGGACAAGGCCGACGCCTACCCGGCCCAGCTTTCCGGCGGCCAGCAGCAGCGTGTAGCACTGGCCCGCGCCATCGTCACCCGGCCAAAAGTTTTGCTGTTGGATGAGCCGCTGAGCGCCATTGATGCCAAGCTGCGCAAGAGTTTGCAGGTGGAGATCCGCCGCATCCAGAAGCAACTGAACATTACCACCATCTTTGTCACCCACGACCAGGACGAAGCCATGGTCATGTCCGACCGCATCTGCCTGCTGAACTGCGGCAAGATCGAGCAGATGGATACCCCCATTGCCATTTACACCCACCCCCGCACCAAGTTTGCGGCGGGCTTCATCGGCAGCTACAATGTGCTGGAGCCGCTGGAATTTGGCCGTGTGACCGGGGACATCGACCTGCCCGCGCAGCCCATTGCCATCCGGCCCGAGGTGCTGAATATTGCCCGCGAAAAGCAGAATTTACCCGGCACCTACGATATTGAGGGCACCGTTATCGACAGCACGCCCCGCGGCAATGTACTGCGCTACAAGGTGGATGTGAACGGTGTGCAGCTTTCCGCCGATACGCTGTTCCGCAGCTTTTCGATTTATGAGAACGGCAGCAAGGTCTGGCTCTCGCTGGAAAAGCGCAACTGCCTGCATGTGGAGGAGGAAGCCGTATGAAAAAGGATTGTTTCGGCGGCCCCGGCCAGTGGTACAAGGGCAATCTGCACTCCCACACCACCAACTCGGACGGACACCTGACCCCGGCACAGGCGGTGGCGCTGTTCCGCCAGTACGGCTACAGCTTTTTGTGCCTGAGCGAGCACGACTACTACACCGACCTACGGGCCGAATTGGACCGTGAAGATTTCATCTTATTGCCCGGCGTGGAAGCCTCCAGCTGGCTGGTACAGCCGCCCAAGGACCCCGCCGCGCTGCAGGAGCTGGCAGCGCTGAAAGAGAAAAATGCCTCGATGCCCGAACTGGTGCAGTTCTGCTGCACCCATGGGACCGGACTGGGCAAGACCCACCACATCCACGGCATCTTGGGCAACGAAGCCATGCAAAGGGCGGCCGGAGACAATGTTTTGCACCACGGCGAACGCCTGACCCCGCCGGTGGCCGTGGGCGATTGGGACGGTTTGCAGGCTGCGCAGCAGCTGACCGACTACCTGAAAAGCCGCGGCTGCTTTACCACCTACAACCACCCCACATGGTCCCGCGTGGAGATGGCCGATGTTGTCGGCCTGCAAGGGGTCTGGGCCGTGGAAGTATATAACTATGGCACCGAGGTAGAGTGCGGCGAGGGCTGCGACACCGCCTTTTGGAACACGATGCTGCAGAAAGGCACGCAGACAGGCTGTTTTGCTTCGGACGATAACCACAACCCTGCCAAGTTTTTTGACGCACTGGGAGGCTGGGTCTGTGTGAAGTCTGAGGAATTGACCCACGAGGCTATCGTAAACCACCTGCTGGCCGGGGATTACTACGCCTCCTCCGGGCCGGAGATCACTGCCTGGGGTGTGGATGGCGACGAAGTGTACCTGACCTGCTCCCCTGCCGCGCGCATCAACTTTATTGCGGGCGGGCTCGTAGGCGGCAGCGAGACGATTTTGCAGCACGAAAGCCCGCTGACCCATGGCCTGCACACACTGCACGGCGGCGAGACATGGGTCCGCGCCGAGGTCGTCGACCACCAAGGCCGCCGCGCCTGGACGAATCCCATCTGGCTGTAAGCCTACTATAATAGATAAGTAAAAACGAACTGCCTTGTGGGGAGGTTTTCCCTGCAAGGCAGTTTGTTTTTACGTTTTGTATTATTTATTTGTCATTATACGAATGGATTATAAAAGCGACCAAACTTGATGGTGACAGTCAGGCTGACCAGCAGCAATACCACGCCAAGGGCCAGGGCGATGAAATCACGCCGGGCGAAGGGGCGGCGAACGTACCAGGTGCGCTTGCTGCCCTTGCCAAAGCCGCGCAGCTCCATCGCGTTAGAGATGACGTCGATGCGGTTAAGGCTCGTTAAGATCAGTGGCAACAGAATGTTGACCGAGTTTTTCAACCGCTTAAAGAACGGTTCACTGCGGCCAAGCTCCACGCCGCGGGCCTGCTGTGCCTGGCTGATGCTGTGGTAGTCGCGCTGGATATCGGGGATATAACGCAGTGCGATGGCGACCGAGTAGCCGATTTTGTACGATACACCGATGCTGTTCAAGCTTGCCGCAAACTCACTGGGGTCGGTAGCCGAGATGAACAGGATTGCCACCGGCAGCGCCACGAAGTATTTCAGCGAGATATTGAACATATAAAACAGCTGTTCGGCCGTGACATCGTACCGCCAGAACAGGTGGCACAGCACCGTGCGGGTGCCGTACAGTGTGGTGCCCTGGTTGGGGTCGAACAGGAAGATGAACAGGTCGTTCAGAATCAAAAAAACAAGCATGAAGACCAGCATAAAGCTGACTTCCTTAATTTTAATGTGGCTGAGTTTGAACGCCGCAAAGCTGACGGCCATCAGCCCCAGCAGCACCCAGGTGTTGTAGGTGATCATGCTGGCAAAGGTAAACAGTAGAAAAAACGCCAGCTTGGTGGTGCCGGTAAGCTGATGCACCACACTTTTGCGCGGCAGGTAGTTTAAAACGGTCTTAGCAGCCATGGGCGCGCACCTCCCTGTCGGCGGCAATGAACCGCTCCACAAAATCTTCGGCCGGGGCAATGCCGCAGCGGTTGGCCAGCGTGTACAGGCTGGTCTCCTTTAACGCTGCGCGCTCGATGAGTTCCGGGTCACACAGCACGGCCGAAGCACTGCGGTCAGCGATCAGCTGACCGTCGCAGAATACCAGTGCGCGGGGGGTGTACTCCAGCATCAGGTGCATGTCGTGGGTGATCATCACCACGGTCACGCCCCGGGTGTTAAGACCCTGCAAAAACTCCATAATGTCGGTGTAATGGCGGAAATCCTGGCCGGCGGTAGGTTCGTCCAGTAAAATCAACTCAGGGTCCTGTACCAGCACGCTGGCGATGGTAACGCGCTTTTTCTGGCCGAAGCTTAATGCCGAGACCGGCCACTTGCGGAAGGGATACAAGCCGCAGACTTTCAGCGTATCCTCGACCTTTTCCCGAATCTGTTCCTCCGTCAAACCGCTGCCCTGCAGGGCCATGGCGACCTCGTCGTAGATCATCGTTTTCGAGATCATCTGGTTGGGGTTCTGCATCACGTAGCCAATGTGCTTGGCGCGGCGGCGGATGTTTTCATCTTTCAGGTCCTTACCGTTGAGGTAAATTTCGCCGGAGTCCTGGGTCTCAAACCCGCAGATCAGCTTGGACAGCGTGGATTTGCCCGCGCCGTTGCGACCCACGATGCTGACCATCTCGCCCTTGCCGATGGAAAAGCTGACGTTTTGCAGCGTATGCTGACCCTTGTTGTAGCCAAAGCAGAGGTCGCGTACTTCCAACAGCGGCTCTGGGGCCGGTTTGGGGGCGGGCAGCGGCTCGGCCTGGAACCAGCTGTGCAGGCGGGCGGTGTCGGCCTTGTCCAGCACTACCGAGTCAATGTGGGCGGGGTGCTTTTCGGGCGTGACGGCAATGCCCGCGTAGCGCATGGCCGTAAGGTAGAGCGGCTCACGGATGCCGTTCTCGGCCAGCAGCGAGCCGGAGAGCAGGTCATCCGGGCGCATGTCAGCCAAAATACGGCCCTCGTTGACCAGCACGATGCGGTCGACATTGCGCCAGAGCACATCCTCCAGGCGGTGCTCAATAATCAACACGGTGGTGTCGGTTTTTTGCTGGATGGTGTCGATCAGCTCGATAGCCTGCTTGCCGGTGGCGGGGTCGAGATTGGCCAGCGGCTCATCGAACAGCAGAATTTTCACATCGTCCACCATGACGCCTGCCAGGCTGACACGCTGCTTCTGCCCGCCGGAAAGCTCATGCGGGGCAAAGCCGAGGTGATTTTCGATGCCCACCAGCTCGGCGGCATGCTGCACGATCTCCTTCATTTCCGGCTGCGGGGTGCAGTTATTCTCCAGCGAAAAGGCAATGTCCTCCCCCACTGTCAGGCCGATGAACTGGCCGTCCGGATCCTGCAGCACGGTGCCCACGTGGCCCGCCAGGTCAAAAATGCTGCTATGGGGGGCATCCACGCCGTCCACCATCAGGGTGCCGGTGCACTCGCCGGGGTTGGAGAAGGGGTTCAAGCCATTGATGCAGGCGGCCAGCGTGCTTTTGCCGCTGCCCGAGGGACCTGCGATAAGCACACGCTCGCCGGGGTAAATATCCAGGTTGATGTCCTGCAGGGTAGGCTTTTTCTGTGCCCGATACTGGAACGAGAAATTTTTAAAGGAAATGATGGGGGTCTTTGCAGCCATGCGGCACCTCACAAACAAAGTGCCTTCCCGCCTATGTGGGAAGGCACAAGGGAAATATACGGGTTTACTCCTTGTCCAAAGAGCCCTTCTTGGCGATGGTCTTGGTGTAGGCCAGCACCAGCAGGCCGCCGACGACAACAGCGGTGATGATGTTGGAGATCGCTGCGAAAGCGCCCTGGGCGAAGACCTTCTTGGCAGGCTCGGCATAGATGAGGATGTCCAGCACCGGGGCAACCACGATCCAGGCAATCAGGTGGGCGATGACGTTGGAAATGGTGTAGGTGATGACCTTGCCTTTATTGAAGTCGCCTTCCTGCAGGTTCAGCTTTTTGGCAAACAGGCCGACCACCACGCCGGTGAAGGCAGAGGCGATGACCCAGCTCCACCACGGGATGCCGCCCCAGGACAGGTCGATCAGCGCATGGCCGATGAAGCCGATCAGGCCGCCGGCCACAGGGCCGTACATGGCAGCCAACAGGCCCAGCACGGCATACTGCAGGCTGATGTTGGTGTTGGGCACCGGGCTGGGGATGGCCACAAAGCGGCCCAGGACAAAGAACAGAGCTGCGCCGATACCAACGGCAACGAAGGTTTTGATGTTGTTGTTTTTCATGATTCCACACTCCCTAATTTATTATGAAATTAGTCCGCAATATTCCTTTATAAAAAGGAACGATACCAGTATACGCGTTCCCTTTATAAGGTGTCAATGGGCAAAACCGTATAATTGCGCCAAATCTGGGGCCGGTTGTAAATTTTAGGAAATTTTGGCGCAGTTTTTCGCAGTTTTTCGCTCCTTTGGCAGCTTTTATGCGCCCACGCTTGCACCGCCGGGCAAATGGTGCTACAATGCACCCAGGAGAGAAAACTTTATATTTTATATAAGGAAGGGAAGTTTTGTAAAATGGCCTGCACTACTATTCTTGTCGGCAAAAATGCCTCCTACGACGGTTCTACCATGATTGCCCGCAACGACGATTCCGGTTCCGGGCATTTCACCGCTAAAAAGTGGACGGTCGTCCACCCGGAGGACCTGCCCGCCACCTATAAGTCGGTGATTTCTCACGTGGAAATCCCGATGCCCGCCGGGGCCATGCGCTTTACCGCCATGCCCAACGCTGTGGAGGGCAAAGGCATCTGGGCGGCGGCCGGTATCAACGCCGCCAACGTCGGCATGACCGCTACCGAGACCATTACCTCCAATCCCCGCGTGCTGGGCGCTGACCCGCTGGTGCAGGGCGGCATCGGCGAGGAGGACATCGTCTACCTTGTGCTGCCCTACATCCACAACGCCCGCGAGGGCGTGCAGCGCCTGGGTTCCCTGCTGGAGACTTACGGCACCTACGAGATGAACGGCATCGCCTTCCAGGACGTGGATGAGATCTGGTGGCTGGAGACCATCGGCGGCCACCATTGGATGGCCCGCCGTGTGCCCGATGACGTGTACGTGGTCATGCCCAACCAGCTGGGCATCGACGAGCTAGACCTGGACGATGCGCTGGGCGAGCAGAAAGAGTACATGTGTTCCGCCGATCTGCGGGAGTTTATCGCCAAGAACCATTTGGACCTCTCCCAGGACGGTGTGCTGAACCCGCGTGACGCCTTTGGCAGCCACGATGACTCTGACCATGTGTACAACACGCCCCGCGCCTGGTACATGCTGCGCTATTTCAACCCCCACACCATGAACTGGGACGGCCCGGAAGCCGACTTTACGCCGCGCTCTGATGACCTGCCTTGGTGCCTGGTGCCGGAGAAGAAGATCACGCCGGAGGATGTAAAGTACGTACTGTCGTCCCATTATCAGGGCACGCCCTACGACCCGTATGCCAGCTATGGCGAGCGCAGCATGAAGGGCGCCTACCGCTCCATCGGCATCAACCGCAACGATTTTGTAGCCCTGCTGCAGCTGCGTCCCGATATGCCGGAAGAGTCCCGCGCCATTGAGTGGATCGCCTACGCCTCCAACGCGCTGAACACGATGGTGCCGTTCTACGCCAACATCGACACCACCCCCGCTTACCTTGCCAACACCACCGGCGAGGTCTCCACCGACAGCTTCTACTGGGCCAGCCGTATGATCGCCGCCATGGCAGATGCCTCCTTTGCCAAGTCTCAGTTCCATCTGGAGCGGTATGAGCTGGCTGTGCTGTCTGAGAGCCGCGCCATCCTGAACGATTACGACGCCAAGCTGGCCACCGAACCGGATGCCGCTGCCCGCGCCGCCCTGCGTGTGCAGGCCAACGACACCCTGGCCGCCAACCTGAAGCGCCACGCCGCCGACACCCTGGATAAGGTCCTGTTTGAGCTGAGCAGTCAGATGAAGAATGCGTACTCCCGCTCGGATGCGTAATTTTTTCGTCATAACAGCAGCTTTATTTATGCAATAAACGTGTAACAGTAAAAGGTGCCGTGTGAATGAACGATTCACATGGTGCCTTTTGTTTTGCTTTCGCCGTACGGCAAATTGTATAGAATTTTGCAAAATCGCTTGCATATTTTTAAACGTACTGTATACTGGAGAAAAGGATAAAATATTTTTTCATAATTTTCAGACGCAGCAGGTGTATTATGTACAAGATTTTAGTTGTTGATGATGAATCCATTGAACGTGAGGGAATTTCTTTCCTCATTGAAAAGTACAAGTTTCCGTTGGAGGTTGCCCAGGCGACCAACGGGAAAACGGCGCTGGAATATATGCGCACCCATCCCATCGACATCCTGCTCACCGATGTAAAGATGCCCCAGATGGACGGGCTGGAACTGGCGCGGCATACGTTTGAGAAATACCCGGATGTGCGCATTCTGGTTTTCAGCGCTTACGGGGAGTTTGAGTTCGCCAAAAAGGCGATGGCCGCCCAGGCGGTCAGCTACCTGCTGAAGCCTATCGAGGTGGACGAGTTCCAGCGCGTGATGACGCAGATCATTGCCCAGTGCGATGAGCTCTCCGAGAAGAAAAAAGACGAGCAGCAGCGCGGCGAGGAATATCGTCAACAGCTTTTATTCCGCCTTGTGACAGGAACAGGCTTGGGGAAAGCACACATTACGGAAGAATGGTTTTCTGGACAGACGCTTTGCTTACTTCATGTGCAGACCGAGAATGACTACTTTGCTACAAATGAAGATGCGTTTTGTCAAATGCTGAAGGATTGTACGCAATATAAGTTTGAATACATCAATACTTACCCAGATGAAGCATTCGTCCTCTTTTACAGCAAATATGATTTGTCTGATCGTCTGGGCGATAAGCTGAAAGGCATACAGGAAAAACTCCGACAGAATGGCTGCGAGGCATCGCTGCTGTTGGGCATAGATTTCACCGGCTTGGAGAATATCTCTGCCCGTGCGCAAGCGTTGTCAAGAATTCGCAACGAACTGTATGAAGCACCCGATGCGCTCCTGCTGGAGAAGGAGATCGGTGAGTCGGTCAGCTACTATGCAGAAGCCATAGAAAAGCTCCGTGCCGAGGTGCAGGCCGCATTGAATGAACATCACCCGGAGATTTTTCTGTCCGCGGTACAACGCCTGATACAGCAGCTTGGGCAGAACCGTTCTTTGAGCAAGATGTATATGTATCATGTCCTGTATGATCTGCTCGCGCAGATGTACCGTGCTTATGGCATACAGGACCGCAACGAGATTGGGCGCGGTATCAATCGGATTTTAAGCTGTAATACGGCAGCAGCCATGTGCGGTGTGCTGGAAGAAATCATGGCATCTTTGCAGGGAACACCAGAACCGCAAACGGAGGACAGCTCCGCTATCATTCGTCAGGTGCAGAAAATTGTGGATGCCGAATACGGCGAACCGTTGAGTCTGGAATACATCGCGGAAAAAGTATATATTACGCCTTCGTACCTGAGTTACATCTTTAAGCAGATGACTGGGCAGAATCTTATCAAATACATCACAGATCTGCGTATGTACAAGGCGCGGCGCATGGTAGCAGATGGCAATTTGAAAATTTCCCAAATTGCTAAGAACTGCGGTTACGACAACCCCTCCTACTTCAATAAGCTGTTCAAGAACTATTTCGGCGTAACGCCCCGCCAGTACAGGGAGGGCGAACGCGATGAAAGCATTGTATAAATGGTTCGCCTATAAGCTGCCTATTCGCAGTAAGCTGCTGATCAGCTTCAGCATTCTGGTTATGGTGCCGATCCTTGTGCTGGGCATTTACAGCTACCAGCAGTCGAAGGAAAACACCGAGCGCCAGATCCGCAGCACGATGGAAAGCAATCTGGCACGTCTGACCTCGGAACTGGATACCCGTTTCCAGCGGGAAGCCTCCACGGTGCGGTTTCTTGCGTACAACCTGACCTTCCGCAATGCGCTGGAAAACAGCGGCGCCAGCGCCATGACGATGGCGCAGGTCATGAATACCTCAGTCGAGCCGACCTTCTGGTACTTCATTGCAGGGGATTCCTATGTCAAGGGAATGGAGGTCTACTCCACAAAGGTCCGCGACAAAATCGGCAACTTCCTGCTGCCGGTGGATGATACCGTCAGCCAGCAGGCTTGGTACCGGCAGGCGCTGGACAGCTATGCCACCCACTGGACTTACGATGGGGTAGAGATTTGTGCCAATCGTGCAATTCTCGATACGAATTCCAGCAGTGAGGTCATAGCAGTGCTGCGGATGTTCTGCTATCCGGCCTCGCTGTTAGATGCCACCGACAGTATGAATTATCTGGACAACGGCATCCGTATCGTGGACGAAACCGGTCAGACCGTCTATGCCCGCAACAGCGGTGTGGATGCTTTGGACGAAGCCATGCGCCTGTTGGCCGAGGATGGCAGCGAGACCGCCGCGCTTGAGCAGGGGGTGCTCTATAAAAGCCGGATGGAAGTCAGCGGCTGGAGCATTTATTACTATCTGGACAAAGCGAACATCACGAAAGAATTGCAGCCGATTTTGAATACAACGATTTTGGTGGTGTTGATTTGCCTGTTCCTTTCCATTGCAGTCATTAACCTGTTGGCTACAGCCCTGACCCGCCGCATCCTGAAATTACAGGAGTACGCAGAATATGTGGCAGAAGGGCATCTGGATAAGGAACTTTCTACCACGGATACCGATGAAATCGGCGTGGTGACAAACAGCATGGGGCAGATGACGCACCGGCTGAATGATATGATCCATCAGGTCTATACGATGGAGATCGAAAAGAAAGCCAGTGAGCTGCGCGCCCTACAGGCGATGATCAACCCACATTTCCTGTACAACAGTCTGTCCAACATCAAGTGGAAGGCGCTGCGCTCCGGCAATGATGACATCAGCGAGATAACGGGATTGCTGGCAAAATTCTACCGCACCTGCCTGAACAACGGTCAGCCTTTAACCACGGTGCGTTCGGAGCTGGAAAACATCAAGGCGTATGTGCGTATCCAACAGCTGACCCATGACAACGGCTTTGATGCCGAATACGACATTGAGGAAAGCCAGCTTGATTACCGGATGCTCAACTTCATGCTACAGCCCATCGTGGAAAATGCCGTCAAGCACGGCTTAGAGTATGAAGAGCAGGACGGAAAAGGGCATATCCGCATCGAATGCCGCGGCGAGGATGAGTTCATCGTGTTCCGCGTCATCAACAATGGCGGCGCTATCGACCTGCAAAAGGTGGCCGAAGTCATGCGCACCCCCAGCACGGGGTACGGCATCTATAATATCTGTGAACGCATTGAACTGTATTACGGTCCCGGCAGCGGACTTTTCCCCTCTGTCACAGAGGACGGCGAGACCTGCTTCACCTTAAAACTGAACCGCACATTGGAAAAAGAAACACCCACTGAAGCCTGATTGCACCCCACCGATACAATTTCTGTCGGTGGGGTGTTCTGTAAAATAGTGTTAGTTTTCGAAAAAATGTTCTATTTCGCATTTTGGACATTTCGGGTACAATAAAGCCATCGAAAGCAGAACACACTGCAAGGAGGAAAACAAACATGAAAAAAGCAATCGCATCCGTGCTCGCAGCGTCGATGGCTCTGTCCCTCGCCGCCTGCGGTGGCTCCTCTACCGCCACCTCTAGCAGCACCGCCACTGAGAGCACTGCCAGCAGCACTACGGCAGAAAGCACCGCATCCGGTGACAAGGTTACGCTGCGCATGACCTACTGGAACAGCGAGGACACCGTCAAGGCGCTGCTTGACTATTTGGGCGAGGCTGTTCCCGATGTTCAGATCGAGTATCAGTTCATCGACAACTCCAACTACGACACCATCGTGGATACCCAGCTTTCTGCCGGTGAAGGTCCCGACATCATCTGCGAATCTCCCGCTTCTGCCCTGAAGCACGCAAAACTTGGCTATCTGGCCGATGTGAGCGACCTCGGCGCGAAGTTCTCTGATGCCGGCACTTCCGTTTACAGCTATGACGGCAAGACTTACGCATTGCCCGGCATCTCCTGGTTCGAGGGCATCTACTACAATGTTGATCTGTTCGAGCAGAACAACATTGCACTGCCCACCACCTTTGACGAGTATCTGGATGTCTGCAAGAAGTTCCAAGACCTCGGCATCAAGCCGCTGGCTGCCGGTCTGAAATCTTGGGAGCCGATGCTGAAGAACTCCATGGCGTTTGTCACTGCCGAGTACCTCTCCACTGATGAGGGCAAAGACTTCGGCGGCAAATATCGCGAGGGTCAGGCTACTCTGAACGGCACTTGGAATCCGTACCTCGAAAAGTGGAGCGAGATGATCACCAGCGGTGTTTACACCACCGATATGACCGGTATCGACCACGATCAGGCTCTGGAAGAGTTCGCCACCGGCAATGCCGCTATGTTCTGCTCCGGCCCGTGGGATCTGGAGGCCATCCAGTCCAAGAACCCCGACCTCAACCTCAACATGATGCCTTTCTACGGCACCAAGGCCAGCGCCGGCTGGCTGATCGGCGGCCCCGGCTGCGGCTTCGCCGTTAACGAGAACAGCGCCAACAAGGAAGCAGCCCTCAAGGTTCTGGCTGCTATCGCTACCGAGGAAGGTCAGAAGGCCCTGTGGGAGAACAACCAGGGCGGTTCCTCCTACATGAGCGGTGTTTCCTTTGATCTGCCTGAGGTCTACTCCAGCATTTCCACCGCCATCAATGCCGGCAATGTCTACTGCCCCTGGAACGAGTGGGGTTCTGCTGCCGGTGCCCACGAGGATTACGGCACCGAGATGCAGAAGTACCTGCTTGGCGAGGAAGACCTCTCCGCAGCACTCTCCAATGTCGATGCTGCCGTTGCTGAGCTGCTGAGCAAGTAATCCGATCCGTAACCATGGCCTCAAACTTTCAATCGAGGGTTTGAGGCTCTTTTTTTCAAAAAACGGAGGTCAGAAATGCCTACTAAGACCCAAAAGAAGTATGTGCCCGGTTCGTTGGGCAGATACTTCGCCATGTTTGTGGCACCGGCGCTGATCGTGTATCTGGTGTTCAGCATTGTGCCGTTCCTGTTTACGATCTATTACAGCTTTACCGATTATACCGATATGAACCCCGTAAATCTGCACTTTACGGGTCTTGCAAACTACATAAAAGTCCTTGGTTCCCCGCTGATGCGCACAGCTATTAAAAACTCGCTGATTTACGCCGTGGTGCTGACCGGGGCGCAGGTCGTGCTGGGTCTGCCGCTGGCTGTCATCCTGAATATGAAGCTGCGCACCCGCAATCTGCTGCGCGCAACCTTCTTTTTCCCGGCGGTATTCTCCTCGCTGATTATCGGCTACCTGTGGAACTTCATCCTTTCCTCCTCCAACTACGGTCTTATCAACAACCTGCTTGCTAAGGTTGGGCTGCCGACTTTCAACTTTTTCACCTCGCAAAACGCACTTTACTCTGTCCTGCTCACGCAGATTTGGCAGTGGACCGGCTGGGCTATGGTCATCTTCCTTGCCAACCTGCAGAGCATCTCGGGCGATTTGTACGAGGCAGCTGAGATCGACGGTGCCAGCGGCTTCACCCGCTTTTTCCGTATCACCCTGCCGCTGATGTGCCCCTCGGTCAAGATCGTGGCGGTCACCGGTTTGATCGGCGGCATGAAGGCATTCGATGTCATCTACTCGATGACCAGCGGCGGCCCCGGCGATGCCACCCAGACCGTTATGATGGTCATGATGCGCAAGGGCATCTCGGACGGCTTCTACAATCAGGGCGCGGCGTTCGGCGTTTGCTTCTTCGTTGTCGTTATGATTTTGAGTGCTATCATGAACACGATTATGCAGAAATGGAGTGACTCTATTCAATGAATACGCGTAAATTTGAAAGACGCGGCCTGATCATTACCGAAACATTGATGGTCTTGCTCGCTGTTCTCTGGGCTGTCCCTATTTACTATCTGATCGTCACAACGCTGAAATCCCCCGCGGAGGCTACCGCCAGCCCGCTGGCGCTGCCCAGTGCTATCAATCTGCAAAACTATATCGACGCATGGCAGAAGATGGAATTTCCCCGTGCGTTTGCCAACACACTGTTTATCACGGCAATGAGCGTCTTTCTCATCGTGCTGTTCGGCAGTATGGCCGGGTATGCACTGGCGCGCACAAGCTCCAAGCTCGGCGGCCGACTGTTCCTGTTCTTTCTGGCCGGTCTGGTCGTGCCATTTCAGATGAACATTGTCAGCTTGTACAAAATCGTCAAGGCGCTGCATCTGATGAACAGCCCCTTCGCCGTCATTCTTGTCGATGTGGCTGTGAATATGCCGCAGGCGGTGTTCCTCTTCCGTGAATTCGTTCACTCTACGGTGCCTGTTGAACTGGAGGAGGCTGCTGAAATCGACGGCTGCGGCACGATGCAAAAGTTCTTCACCATCGTATTTCCGCTGCTCAAGCCGGTAATGGCTACCGTTATCATCATCGTTACGCTGAATGTCTGGAACGAGTTTATGACCCCGCTGCTCTTCCTGCAGAGCCGTGCCAACGATGTCATCCTGCAGGAGGTTTCCCGCAACATCGGTCAGTTCTCCACTGACTGGACTGCTATGTTCCCGATGATGATGCTGGGCGTTGCACCTTTGATGATTTTCTATCTGTTCATGCAGAAGTATATTATTGCCGGTGTTGCTGCCGGTGCTGTGAAGGGGTAATTGAAAATGAAAATCACAGATTTTGGTAAAATCATGGTGATCGTTCCCCATCAGGACGATGAGCTGCTTTTGACGGCCGGTGTGCTGTATTCGGCTGCCAATGCGGGGCTGAACCCCCATGTGGTAATGGTGACCAACGGCGACTACGGCTGTCACGACCACAGCGTAGGCTATGCGCGTCTGCGTGAAACATTGGCGGGCGTGGAAATGCTGGGGGTTCCGAATGAGCAGGTGACATTTCTTGGCTATGCTGACACCGGTATGCCGCGGGCGGAGAGCTTTCTTGCGGGCTTGTATGACGAAACCGATGAGAACAAGGTTCATCCCTCCCACTGCGGCACGGAGACCTACGGTCTGCCCGAAAAGCCGGATTTCCACGCGCAGCATTTCGGTAAGCCTGCGCCGTATACAAAAGCCGGCTTTGTGCAGGATCTGAAAGCCGTACTCGACGAAATCGAACCGGACAGCATCATTACCACGGCACTTTGCGATACCCACGGTGACCACAGTGAGCTGTACCAGTTTATCTGCGATGAACTGCGCAGCCGCCGTGAGGCTGGCAAAAAAGTTCCGACCCTCTATACCGGCATTGTCCATTCGCCCGCTGGGGATGAAAACTGGCCGCTGCGTGACGGTGTTCGTCCGCTGACCTGCCCGGAGGGGCTGGAGGCCGCCAGTACCCTGCGTTGGGATGACCGCATTATTTTGCCCGTCCCGCAGGAAATGCTGAACGAAGATCTGGCGCAGAACCTCAAGCACCGCGCCATTTCCTGCCATAAAACGGCCTTAAAACCGGATGCCGTGGATTTTCTGTATTCGTTTGTAAAAGCAGACGAGGTATTCTGGAAAGTAGACCTGTAAGGAGAATTTGCAATGGATACCAATAAAAAGCCTATTTATCCTTTTGAGCCTTGGAATGTATCGGAAGATCACCTTGACCTTGCGATGAACTACCGCAACGAAACGACCTTTGCGCTTTCCAACGGCTATATCGGCACCCGCGGCACTCATGAGGAAGCCTACGAATTTGATGAGCAGCACGGCTTGGAGGGCAATTTCCTCAATGGTCTGTATGAGCAAGAGCACGTCCGCTATGGCGAGTGGAACTTCGGCTTCCCGACCGAAAGCCAGACAATCCTGAATGTGCCGAACTGTAAGACGATTCGTCTTGCGGTTGACGGTGAGCCTATGGACATCCGTACCGGCACACTGCAAAATTACCGCCGCACACTGGATATGAACCGCGGTCAGGTCGTGCGCAGCTTTGAATGGACCGCCCCCAACGGCAAAACGGTACGGGTGGAAAATACCCGCTTTGTCAGCCTTGCACACAAAAACCGCATGGCACAGCGCTACAGCGTTACCCCCGTGAACTTCAGCGGCACGCTGACGCTGCGCAGCGCACTGGACGCCGATGTGGAAAACCACACCCGTACTACAAACCCGCTGGTGGACTACGGCCCGTTTGGGCGTCATCTGCTGCCCGATGCACTGACGGCAGACGACACCACGATGACCTGCCAAAGCACCGCTGTCAACAGCAAGCTGGCGATGGCCTGCGGTTCGGTGCATCTGGTCTCGGAGGCAGCAGCTGCGACCCGGCATCAGGCAAACGATGTCGATGCTTGGATCGAATACGATTTTGCCGCCAAGCAGGGTCACACGATCACACTGGAAAAGCTGACCGTCTACACCGACTCCCTCGATATGGACAAGGACGCCATGCTCCCGTTTGTGAATGAGGAACTGATTGCCTTTGCCGCTGACGGATATGATAAGGAGTTTGCCGCCCACGCTGCCATGATGGAGCATTTCTGGGAGACTGCCGATATTCGCGTGGACGGCGATGTGCCTCTGCAGCAGGGACTGCGCTTCAACCTGTATCATATCATGCAGGCATCGGGCCGTGATGGCAGAACGGGTATGGGTGCCAAAGGCTTGTCCGGCGAAGGGTATGAGGGTCACTACTTCTGGGACACCGAAATGTATGTTCTGCCAGTCTTTGTCTATACTCAGCCGGAGCTTGCACGCAGTCTGCTGGACTACCGCTACAGCACCTTGGATAAAGCGCGCGACCGCGCCCGTGTACTGGGGCATCCCATCGGTGCATTGTATCCTTGGCGCACCATCAACGGCGAGGAAGCATCTACCTATTTCCCGCTGGGTACGGCGCAGTACCACATCAATGCGGACGTGGCCTATGCATTCCAGCTCTATGTTGCTGTCACCAACGATATTGACTACCTTGCCGACAAAGCAGCCGAGGTTCTGTGCGAAACAGCCCGCGTCTGGGCGGATGTAGGCTGCTTTGCCGAGTGCCGCGGCGGCAAATACTGCATCTGCTCCGTGACCGGTCCCGATGAGTATAATGCCATTGTGGACAATAACTTCTATACGAATCTGATGGCGCAGCAGAACCTGTATGCCGCCGTCAACGCGCTGGAAACGCTGAAGGAACAGCGCCCCGATGCTTACCAAAAGCTGATCGAAAAAATTCAGCTCGATCCGGACGAGCCTGCCCTGTGGAAAAAGACTGCCGATGCTATGTATTTTGCTTATGATGAAAAGCGGCAGGTCTATTTGCAGGACGATGGCTTTATGCTACGCAAGCCGTGGGACGATTCCCGTATTCCGCCGGAAAAGCGGCACCTTCTGTACGAAAACTATCACCCGCTGTTCATCTACCGCCAGCGAATGAGCAAGCAGGCCGATGCCATCATGGGTATGATGCTGTACAGTGCGCTGTTTACCGATGAGGAACTGCTGCGCAATTACGACTTCTATCAGACCGTAACGCTGCATCATTCTTCGCTTTCCACCTGCATCTTCGGTATTCTGGCAAGCCGCATCGGACGCCACGAGGACGCCTACACCTATTTTGCCCAGTCTGCCCGGATGGATCTGGATGATTACCATGACAACTTCTACGCTGGTATCCATGCCGCCAATATGGCCGGCACATGGCAGAGCATTGTGTTTGGCTTTGCCGGTCTGCGTCTTGTAAACGGCGTGCCGGAGTTCAAATTCTATATTCCCGAAGCATGGAACGGCTATCACTTCACTGTGAAAATCAAACGATCCGTGCTGGCAGTGGATGTGCTGCCGGATGGCTGGACCATCACGCTGCAAAGCGGCGATGCCGTCAACTTCCTTGTCGAGGGCAAGCCTTACAAACTGACCGAGAAAGGGGCAACCTGCCATGAAGCACTATAAAGCAATCTTTTTTGATTGGGACGGCACAGCGGTTCTCTCCCGCAAAGCGCCTGTAGAGGATGCCGTCAACGCCATGCGCCCCCTGCTGGATAAAGGGGTAAAGCTCTGCATCGTCAGCGGTACGACCTACGAGAACATTGCAGGCGGCAAGCTGCACAGCTACTTTACGCCGAAGCAGCTGGAAAACCTGTACCTTGGTCTGGGGCGCGGCGCGTTCGACTATGGGTATGATGCTACAGGGCAGCCGACTATCCTTGTTGACCGTGTGCCGGATGCCAAGGGCATCCTTGCCGTACACGATGCCTGCTACCGCATCCACCGCGAGCTGTTGGAAAAATACGGCATGAACACCGATATTGTTTTCAGCCGCCCGAATTACTGCAAGATCGACCTGATGCCCGCCAATAACCGCGGCGAGAATCTGTTTTTGCAGGAGGGCGAGGCTGCCCGCCTGCAGCACATTTTGCAGCAGCACGGCATTGACAGCATCGAAACGGTCATTGCGATGGCAGAATCCTTCGGTACGCCGGAAATGCCGCTGTGCGCCACGACCGATGCAAAATATCTGGAAGTCGGCCCCACCGGCAAGCGCGACAACGTAGACGCGCTGTTTTCGCACTTCGGCTTTGCTGCCGAGGATTGCTGCTTCTGGGGGGATGAATTCATCGGCGTTACGGATTCCATCTTCGGCAGTGATGCCGGTATGCTAACCGAAAAGACCAAGAGCGGTGATTTTTACGATGTCTCTGACCTGGAGGGCGTAAGACCCGAACAGGTAAAGCATCTGGGCGGTGGGATCCAGACTTTCCTGGAGTTCTTGCAGGCGCAGTAAAGTACTTTTCCACTATCTATTAAAACCAAAAAAGTTGCCGCGTGAATGAGGCCATTCACACGGCAACTTTTATATTGTCTTTATTTTTATGCGGCGGCTGTCTGCTGCTTTTGCAGCTGGGTCAGCTCGCGGAGTTCGCGGAGGGTGAAGAAGCCGCAGACAATGGCAGTGGCGGCATCGGCGATGGGACCGGCGTACATAACGCCATCGATGCCGAAGATGAGCGGGAAGATGACGATCAGCGGCAGCAGGAACAAAATCTGCCGCGTCAGCGACATAAACACGCCCAGCTGCGCCTTACCGATAGAGCTGAAGAAATTGGCCGTGACAGGCTGGATGCCATTGATAAGCGTGAGGAACATATAGATGCGGAAGTAGCGCTCCGAGAACTGGAAATACATCTCGCTGCCCGATCCGAACACGCTGATGATCTGCCGCGGGAACAGCTGGAAGCAGAGAAACGCGATCATCGACAGCACTGTGGCCGTACCCAGCGCCAGCAGATAGGTGTGCTTAACGCGGTGGTACAGCTTAGCGCCGTAATTGTAGCCGATGATGGGCTGGATGCCCTGCGAAATGCCGATGACAAAGGACATGAAGATCATGTTCACCTTGGAGATGATGCCCGCACAGGCCAGCGGGATGTCGCTGCCGTAGACTGAGAGTGCCCCGTAGTGGGCCAGCGTGTTGTTCATGACGATCTGCACCACGGCCATGGCCACCTGGTTGAAACCGGCGCTGGCACCGTAGCTGCAAATTTTGCAGGTGCGGTCCCAGGAAAGGCGCAGGCAATCCTTGTGCAGCTTCACGGTTTTAAAGTGGAACAGATACCGCAGACTGATGCAGAACGAGACGATCTGGCCAATGATCGTCGCCAGCGCCGCGCCCCGCATGCCCATGTTCATGCCGAAGATGAAGAGCGGATCGAGAATAGTGTTGACGATGGCACCCGCCAGCATCGAGGTCATCGAGTAGCGGGGGCTTCCGTCCGCCAGAATCAGCTTACTGATGCCGGTGTTGGCGATGAGGAACGGGAACCCGATAGCCGTGATGCGGGTGTATTCCTCGGCATAGGGCAACACGTCCGGGGTTGCGCCGAAGAATTTGAGCATCGGCGTTAAAAACAGGGTCGTGACCAGAAACAGCGCGATGCCGCAAATTGCCATCAGGCATAAACCGGTGCCGGCATACTCAACGGCCTTCTTTTCCTCCCCTGCACCCAGATGCAGCGAGAAGTTGGACGCCGCACCGATGCCCAGCAGTAAGGAAATGGCCGTACAGGCAATGGAAAGCGGGAACGCAATGTTGGTAGCCGCATTGCCCAGCATGCCCACGCCCTGGCCAATGAAGATCTGGTCGACAATGTTATACAGCGAGGTCACCAGCATCGAGATGATGCAGGGCACCGCAAAGTCAACGATCAGCTTGCTCTCTTTCTCCACCCGCAGCGGATTTACTTCGTCGTTTTCCACCGAGCGGGAGATGGTTTTTTCTCTCATGGATTATCCCCTTGTCTTTGCGCTTTTGCTTGTGATTTATTGCAGCAGATAATGAGCGGCAGGGCAACCATACCCTGCCGCACAATAACTCTATTTTAGTATACCCTATATTCCCTCAAAATGCAACATGGCCGTTATAGCCGCTGCCTTATGCTGCGCATAACAACTGCCTGCCGCGGGTACAGCGGCAGGCAGTTTGATTTTTGCGTTATCAGGTGGTTCCGCGCTCAACAATGGTCATCTGTAGAGTGACATGATGGCTGGGTTCGCGGCCCTCCAACACATCCAGCAAGGTGCGGGCCGCCATGATGCTGGACATCGAAACCATCGTATCCAGCGAGGTCAGCCGCGGGCGGCAGGTCTCACAGAACGAGGAGTTGTTCTCGCCCATCAGCGAAATCTGCTGCGGCACCTGGATGCCCTGCTCTTTCAGAATGTTCAGTACACCAATAGCGATCAGGTCGTTGGCGCAGATGATGCCGTCGGTATCAGGCTGTTCCCGCAGCATACGCAGGGCAAAGCTTTCGCCGCCATCGACCGAAACCGGCACGCCTGTATAAACCGTGCTATGCACATGGGGATACCGCTTAACCGCAGATTCAAAGGCACTGCGGATCAACGCACCGCTGACACGATTTTCGTTGATGACCAGCAGCATTTGGCGGCGGCCGCGGCTAGTCAGATAATCCACACAGCTCTGGATACCTGCCACTTCGTCGGCACCAACAGAGTAGATGTTTGGTCGCGGAAAGGTCAGCGTATTATGCACCATAACCACCGGCGTGTTGGGCAGGTGGTGTTCCACCGCGCGGGTGACCTTGCGGGCATCGCGGAACGCGCTGCCCAGGCAGACGGCACCCTCGACACGATGCCGTGCCAGATCCAGCATTGCGGTTTCTATGGCATCCGGTCCGTTGCCGATGTATTTGACGAAGCAGTAATAGCCATTGCGCATCAACTCATATTCTACGCGATGGCAGCCCTCCACCTGGTGCAAGGTATCAATGTCATCGGTCAGAATACCAATGGTGCGGTTGGATTGGGTTACCAGGTTGCGGGCGTTGGTATCCGGCACGTAGTTATGCTCTTTGAGCAGTGCCTGAATTTTTTCCCGTGTCGCGCGGTTGACCCCCGGTTTCCCGTTTACCACACGGGAAACCGAACTGGCCGAAACACCTGCCATTTTGGCTATATCGTAAATCGTCATACATACTCTCACTTGCTGGATATTTTTTCCTTCGGGATAGCTAAATAAATAGTAGTATATTCCAAAACCAATTGCAACTTAAATCTTCCTTGCTTTGCTAAAGATGAACATTTCGCGCGAAGATGTGCAAGATGTTTTATAAAAAATCCCAGTCGGTCAGCGCAAAGCGCAGATGGCCCGGCTGAGAAAGAAAGGGCTATTGATTTTTCAGATTATTTGCTGTTCTTTGCGCGGAGTTCTTCCTCATAAGCGCGGTACTTCTTGTCCAAGGCAATGTAATCCTCGAACTTGAAGAGGTGGAACTCATGGCCGATGTCGAACTCGCCAGAGGGATCAATCTCGTGGTTCTCGCTATAAACGGTGTTCTTGTTCTTGAAGTTCTCGCGGAAGAATTCCAGCATACCGCGGGCAGCTCCCTTCATGGCGACATGGTTGCTGACCAGGTGGAAGCCCCATTCCTGCATCTGCTCCAGCGTAGCATCGGGCTTGCCATCGGTGGCGTGGACATCGGGATAGAACAGGTAGCGCCCCGGCTTGGACAGGCGGCGGCTGATCTCGCGGCACTCGTCCTCGCAGTCAGCATGGCAGATGTTCTGGATCATGGTGATCTCAGCGCCTGCCTGGTAGCCCATCTCGGCACGGCGGATGGCTTCTTCCAGGCCCATACCGCCAAACTTGGCAATAGCACCGGTCTGGGGTGCGCCGCCCCCCTTGCAATCGGTACGGGCGATAATCATGCAGTCGGTGCCTTTGGTGGCCTCAACGGCAGCTTGGACGTTGGCAGCCCAGCGCTCGGCATCCATATAGCCGTAGCCGCTGGCGTAGGTGTAGCCGGTGGCGAAAGCACCGCTGTTGGTATCCTCGATGGAGATAGCCATCGCACCGACCTCGGCCAGCCGCTTGACGTTGCGGTAGACCTGCATCGGGGTGCCGCCGCCGTTCTCGCCATCGATGATGACGGGCAGCTTGGTGGAGTTGCAGATACGCTCAGCGGCGTAGATGTACTCCTCCCAGTTATACATACCAGCGGGGATGCCGTTCATGGCATACTCCAGCTCGCAGCTGCTGACCAGCACGGCATTGTGGCCGACCAACTCGGCGCAGCGGGCAGACAGGCAGTCATAGACACAGGGTGCCCAAACGAATTCGCCTTTTTCGAGAAGTCCACGGATAGAATGTTCTGCAGACATAATCAAATCAACCTTTCTTATGGTTTTGGTTTGTTGTAGTTCTTATAGCAGAAAGTCCTTACAGATCACAGCGGGCCAGTTCTCGGCTCAGCACCCGCTGAGGATGACGCAGCAGCATGGTGTGCACCCCCTGAGATTCAGGTCGTTTCGTTGACATTTTTGATCCATCTACCCCGGACCAGCCGCCACAGGCAGAGAAAAGATTTACAGATTGTATCCAGCTTGAGGCAGACAAACACCCAGAATGGGGACCAGCCCCAACGCAGTCCTGCCAGATAACCAATGGGGATGTTTAACCCCCACATGAAGATCAGGTCTGCAAACATTAGGAAGCGGGTATCCCCGCCGCCCCGCAACACGCCTTTGCTCATGACGGACTGTACTGATTGGAACACCATCAGCAGGCTCATGGCCTGCAGCATCTGCATCGTAGCATCGCGGGATTCCGGCGACAGGTCGTACATGCCCACGATCCAGGGGCTTACTACGGCGATGATGACACCGCCAAGCAGACCGCCTGCTACTGACAGCAGGAAGAAGGTCCGACTCTGCCGCTCCACGGCAGCGCGTTCTCCCCTTCCGATGGCCTGGCCGACCATGACCGAGGAGGCGTTGCACAGCCCCAGAATGAATGCGGTGCAGAACCGCATCGTTGCCAGGGTGATGGCCTGGCCGCTGACGACCGCCACCCCCATGTGGCCCAGGATCACACTTAAAATGTTGTCGCCTACTGTGAACATGCCGTCACTGATGATGGGCGGCATGCCCGTATTCATAAAGGCGCGCAGCATGGCGGCATCCAGCCGCCCCACCAGATTACGCGGGGTAAAACGGATCTGACGGCAGCCCAGGAACAGATAGCCAAAGGTGATCGCAAATTCCAATATGCGGCTGATGAGGGTGCCCACCGCCGCACCGGCAATACCTAAGCAGGGTGCGCCGAATTTGCCGAAGATGAACACATAATTGAAAAAGATATTGCTGACAAAGGACAGCCCTGAAACCGCCAGTCCCAGGTACAACACCCCTGCGGTGCGCATAAGGTTTACCATGATAAGGCTGGTCCCATGGAAGAAAAACACCCAGGCGGTGACCTGCAAATACCGGCTGCCTAAAGCGATCATCTCGGCATTATTCGTGTAGATCCCCATGATCTGCGCCGAAAAAAGCGCCGTGGCCAGGGCAAACAGCAGCGCCGCACCGCCGGAGATATACATTGAGAGCCGCCACACCTGTTTGACCATCTTGTGGTTGCCCGCACCCCAGTACTGGGCGCTGAGTACACAGGCTCCGCCGGAAATTCCCAGACAAAGCACATAGTACAGATAATAATATTGGTTGGCCAGCGAGGATGCAGAAAGGGCATTTTCCCCCAGCGCACCGACCATCACCGTATCCATCAGGTTGACCCCGATGTTGATGGCCTGCTGGAACGCAACCGGCAGCCCTACCAAAAAGACCTGGCGGTAAAAGGCCCGATCTTTTTCGATCCACCTGTCCCGCCAGGTCTGTTTTTCTTTTACTTGCGGGGCGCTCACAGGCCCAGATACTGCTTGCGGGTCTCTTCCGACAGATCCTGCGTAGCCTGGTGGTGGACCACGGCGCCACGCTCCAGGATGTAGCAATCGCTGCTGACCTTGGTAGCGAACTTAACGTTCTGCTCGGCAATCAGGATGGTAACACCCTCGGCCAGCAGGTTCTGTACCATGACGGCCAGCTGGTCCACGATGATGGGGGCCAGACCTTCGGTGATCTCGTCCAGCAGCATCATCTTGGGGTTCTGCATCAGGCCGCGGGCAACCGCCAACATCTGCTTCTCACCGCCGGAAAGCTTATCACCCTTGGAGTCCTTGCGTTCCTCCAGGCGGGGGAAGAATTTGTACACAGATTCCAGGTTCCACTTATCGCTGCCGTCCACGCCCTTACGTGCTGCCACACGCAGGTTTTCCTCGGTGGTCAGGGTGGGGAAAATGTGGCGGCCCTGGGGCACGTAGGCAATGCCCAGGCGGGCGATTGCGTGGCTCTGCATGCCGACCAATTCTTTGCCGTTGAAGGTGATGGAGCCTTCGGTCTTACAGTGTTCTTTCGGGTTCAGCATGCCCATGATGGTTTTCATCGTGGTGGATTTGCCGACACCGTTGCGGCCCAGCAGGCAGACAGAAGTGCCTTCCTCAACGCTAAGGTTGACGCCGTTCAAGATATGGCTCTTGTCATAATAAGCCTGTACATCTTTCAGTTCAAGAATCATGACATGTCACCTCCCAGGTAAGCCTGCTGTACGTATTCGTTCTGTTTGATCTCGTCCGGGGTGCCGCTGGCGATCAGCTCACCGTCACGTAGGACGGAGATCTCGTCTGCATAGTTAAAGACGATGTCCATATCATGCTCGATGAAGATGATCGTCATGTTGCGCTTGGTAGCCAGGTCACGGATCAGCTGCATCAGGGTGTATGCTTCTTCGCGGGCCACACCGGCGGCAGGCTCGTCCAGAATCAGCAGCTTCGGGTCCATTGCCAGTGCAATGGCGATGTCCAGACGGCGCTGGTCACCATAGGAAAGGTAGGCGGCCACATCGTTCATCTTATCTTCCAGACCAACCAACTTCAGGTAGGTGAGAACTTCCTTCTTCAGGTAAGCGTCACGCACCGGCAGGATGCTAAAGGTCTTTTTGTTCATCTCAATGCGGGCAATCTGCACGTTCTCGTAAACAGTCAAATTGCTGAACAGTTTGGAAATCTGGAAGCATTTGGTCATGCCCTTATGCACAATTTTGTTGGGGGCCAGACCGGTAATATCCTCGCCGCGGAAGATAACCTTGCCGCTGCTGGGGGTGGTACGGTTGGTAATCAGGTCCATCAGGGTGGACTTACCGGCACCATTGGGGCCGATGATGGCGCGGACCTGACCTTCGGGAACCTCGAAGGAAACATCCTTGGTGGCATGCAGAGCGCCAAAATAGCGGTTGAGGTGTTCAACCTTCAAAATCGGTTCACTCATTTTTTGGCAGTCTCCTTTTTGTTGGTTTCAGGCTCATCTAGGTTGCGGGTCACATCGTCGCGCAGCAGGCCGTTCTGCAGGAACAGAACGCAGAACACAATGATAGCGCCCAGAATGAACTGGTAGTAGTTGGTCAGGATAGAGACCTGGGTGGAGATGAAGGTGACAATCACAGCGCCCAGGATGGGGCCAAAGAACGCCTGCATACCGCCGATCAGGCACATGACCAGGCCCTCGGTGGAGGTGTTGGTGGAGAACATGACCGGGAAAGCACCCATGTTGCGCATTGCATACAGGATACCGGCAACGGCCACGAAGAAGCTGGAGACCATGCAGGCGAACAAACGGACGTTCTGGGTGTTCATGCCAACGAAGGTCAGACGCTCCAGGTTATCACGGCTGCCTTTCAGGACAGTAGCAAAGGGGCTGTGGTAGAACAGGTAGATCAGCACGATGCAGACCACGCTGATGCCGAAGCTGAGATAGAAGTTGCCGCGGGAGCTGCTGGCGAACGCCAGTCGGACGTTGCCGGTCAGGCCGGTATCGGAGCCCACGTAGGGGATCTTGTACACCATAGTGAACAGCAGTGTGTTGATGCCCATGCTCATAAAGGCGAAGGCCAGGTCATCGTTTGCGCGCAGGCAAAGGATGTTGACACCGAGGGAAATAAGCATTGCCAGCGCCATAGCGCCGATGATGGCAAGGGGTTTCGCCCAGCCCAGGCGGACGACAAGGATAACGTAGGCATAGGAGCCCATGCCAAAGTAGGTAGCCATACCAAGGGGACGCAGACCGCCGAAACCGAGGATGATGTTCAGTGCGGAGGCAAAGAGCATCATGATAACGGTGCGGCTCATAAAGTCAAGCACGGAATCTACGGCAAAGAAAGAGTAGATCAGCATGCCCAGGCAGATGATGGCACCCACAATGGCGTGCCGCTTGATCTGCGGAATCTTCTTCCAGGAACTAAGCATCTCAACGGCCCTCCTTTTTGGTAAACAGACCCTGCGGGTTGATTGCCATGGCAATGACCATCAGAGCAGCGGGCAGAACATTGTAGTACTGCGGCAGATAGATGGCACCGAAAGCATTGACCAGGCCGACAAGCAGTGCAGCAGGCAGGCAGCCATCCATATTGCGCAGACCGCCGATGACAAGGATGGGCATAACGTTGCCGAAGACGGACAAGCCTTCTTTGGGGCTCTGGCCGGTGACGGGGGCGTTCAGGACGCCACCCAAACCAGCGATGCCGATACCGATCATGAACAGGATGCTGAACATTTGGTTGACGTTGACGCCCAGATTGGCAACCATGGGACGGTCACTGATGATAGCGCGGGTCAGCATGCCAAGCTTGGTCTTATTGATCATGAACCAGAAAGCAAACGCAATAGCGGCGGAAACAGCGATCTCGAACAGGTAGTAGATGGGGAAGCTGATGCCGAACATCTGGACGCCGCCCTGCAGGAACTTGGGCAGCGCCAGCAGGCGGATGCTGTAGCCCCAGATCATAACCATCATGTCGCAGACCATGTAGGCAACGCCGTAGGTCAGCAGCATAATATACAGCATGTTTTTACCAAACAGTGGACGGGTAGCTTTCTCAACAAAGTAACCAATACCAGCCACAATGAGCGGTACGATGAAAAGTGCGGGTACAAAGCCAAGCTTTGCGGCGATGGTATAAGTAAGGTAGGTACCCAGAACGTAGAACGCGCCCTGGCCGAAGTTGACCATGTTCATGCCGCTGATGATCAAGGATACACCAGCCACCATGAGGTAGGCCACCATGCCGTTGCTGATACCAGTGATCAGCGTTTGGAAAAAGAATGATACTGTCATAGTCCGTTTCCTCTGTTAAAATGTGTTCGTACCACACAGCGGCATTTACGATTTTCCCGGGTGCCCGGCCAGCCGGCTGTCCGACAAGCCAAACATAAAATGCGGCAGGCAGGATCAGCTGCCTGCCGCAGACCGTTGTACTGTGGTAACGAAGCGGATTGTTATCTTACTTCGCGCTCAGGTCGGTGAAGGTGTAGTTGTTCTTGGAAGCGTACTCCTCCATCTCTTCCTTGGTGGGCAGCATTTCGTCGCCTTCGTAGACAGCGTAGACATCGCCAACGGGGATGCTCCACTTGCCGGTGGTGTCCTCAACAGCGGTGACGTAGTAGTAAGCGTGAGCCATGGTATGGTCGAAATCACGGAAGTACAGGTCATCACCGTACAGGGTGCTGAAGTGGACGGTGCTCAGGGCGTTGGTCATAGCCTCGGGACTCAGGTCATCAGCAGTTGTCTTGGCAGCTTCGCAGATTGCCTTGATGCCAACGTACCAGGTGTAGCCCATGTCAGAGGGCAGAATGTCTTTGTCGAAGTACTCTTTGCCGATCTCGGAGTAGCGCTGGACGAACTCAGCATTGCCGTCGATCTCATCCATCCAGAAAGGCCACAGGTCAACGCCGTGAACCTTACCATAAGGATAGTTGCCAGCTTCAGCCAGAGACTGGGTGTTGGTGGAGTCGCAGGTGTACCAGCCGAGGTAGTCGCAGATATCCCACAGGCCGAACTGCTGGCCCTGGTTGACCAGAGAAACGAAGTTGGGGCCTGCAACGGCACCGATGATAACATCGGGATCCTTACCAACGACAGAGGAGATGATGGTGGAGAACTCAGTAGAGTTGCTGGAAACCTGGTTGGAGCCGAGGTTCTGGAAGCCATCGCCCAGCTCATAGTAGAAGAAGTCACGGCTGTCGCCGGAAGCTCCGCCATCGTTGCCGATGAAAAATGCGCTGTTATAGCCCTGGTCAGCGGCATATTTGGCGTTCATCTTGGCGATGGGCCATGCAACGAAACCGCAGGAGAACATGTACTTGGAAGCATTCTCAATGGTAACGCGGGTGTTCATGGTGCAGGGAGTGACCATGGGGAACTTGTTCTCCTCGGCCCAAGTTGCACCGGTGGGAGCCTCGCCATCGGACTTGGGTCCCAGGATAGCGATGCAGCCTTCGTTGACCAGTTCGGTAGCCTTCTGGGCAACGTTGGCGGAGTCGGAAGCGGTATCACGGTAGACCAGTTCGAACTGCTTGCCGTTCAGGCCGCCAGCCTCGTTCTCTTCTTCCAAGGCCAGGATAGCACCAGCCTCAGCCCAGGTAACGGTAGCGGCTGCAGCGGAAGAGCGGTCGGTCAGGACGCCGATCTTGATGGTATCGCCGCTGGAAGCGGAGCCGTCAGCAGTGGACTCGGCAGTAGAGGTTGCCGGAGCCGTGGAGCTGGCGGTGCTGGCTGCATCGGAAGATGCGCAGCCTGCGAGGCTGGCCGTCAAAGCGGCTGCCAAGGCCAGGGAAATAATTTTTTTCATTTTGTTTTCCTCCTGTTTGATGCTTCTTTCTTTATAAATAGGTACGCGGTCCGCGCACCTTATTCCTTTAGGACTGCTTGTCGGGATTGTGGACATCCTCTTCGCGGACGAAGTAGTCAGCATTGCGCTGGGCAATGGAGTCCTGCGGCTCACGCACGAAGGCGTTCTCTGCTTCGACCCAGCTGCCGTCCGTCAGGCCGAACATGCTCATCGTGGTGAAGGTCTTGTAGCCGGTGTCATCAAAGTGGTAATCAACGTAGTCGTTGCTCTGCTCCATCAGTACGTGGCGACCGACATCCAGCATAGCCAGCATAGCGGCGTGGCAGCTGAAGTGGATACCTGTCAGCTTGTAGACTCCCAAATCTTTCAGATCCTGCATCGAAACCTCTTCGGGATCGTGTGCTTTGCCGCACAGGTCAGGATACCACATCGGGAAGTTTGCGTACTTGCCGCCCTTGGCGTTCAGGGCATCCCGCAGATTACGCATGGCCTCGATTTTCTGCGTGCGGCTGTGAATCTTGTGCATCCACAGCACGCAGAGCATATCAGCACCGGCGTCAATATAAGCAGCGCAGCGCTCGACCGTCTCTTCAAAGTCGTTGATGATGTCGCTGTCGCAGCGGGCAATCAGGAAACCATGCTGACCGTTAGCGTCCAGACCGGCGCGGGCTGCGCGGAAACGCAGGCAGGCATCAGGGATGGGCAGCTGACCCTTACGGCCCAGTTCAGAGGTATCGGTGACCAGAACACCGGCAGCGCCAGCCTGCATGATGCGCATGCAGCCATACTGTGCGTTGAGGGCGCGGCCCAGACCAAAACCGTCATCGGCATCGATAATCAGGGGCATCGGGGTCATGTGGGTGATCTGCTCGGTCACGCGGACGAAATCGTCGATGGAGAGCAGCTGCAGATCGGGGATGCCGGTCATGGCGCAGGCCAGGTCACCGCTGGAAACCATGATGACCTCGAAGCCGTTCATTTCGGCAGCCTTGGCTCCCATGCAGTCGGCCAGCTCCGGAACAATACGGACTTTATCATCGTTGAACATCGCACGCAGACGGTCGGCGGCAGGCACCTTTGCTTCAGGTGTCAGAATATACGGTAAGATCATGGTGCATCCTCCTTATCTTACAGACGTTCGCTGATATCAAAGCGGGCAAAGCCCTTCGGGTAATCCTCGACCTGGTGGCCGACGATGGTGTATTCCTTGTCGCCGCCGGTGAACTTGTTCTCCAGGGCCAGGTAAGCCTGCGGGTCCCACATGCCGGAAGCGGAGAAGCTTTCGATATGAGAAGCCGGGGCAGTTTCAAAGCTGTAGGCAACGCTCTGATTCTTGAAGTTGGCCAGGCCATGTTCCAGCATGCCTTCCATGGCTGCCTTCATGGTGTAGTGGCTGCTGCACATCTTGAAGCCCAGCGGGGTGAGTTCTTCCATCGTGACAGACGGATGATAATGACCATCCTCGCCCTTGTAAGCACGAACGTCAGCGAAAATCTTCGGGCCGGTGACGATCTTGGCCATTTCGGTGGCCTGCTCTACATTGCCGACCAGAACCATCATAGCGAGGACGTACATGCCGCGCTCTTTGCCGAGGTCGATAGCCTCCTGCAGGCGCTCGCAGCCTTCCTTCATCTGCTCGGGGTCGGCGGGATCGGCATTGCTGCGGGCAATCAGCAGGCAATCGGTGCCCTCCAGAGCCTCAAGCGCTGCGCGAACCTTGGCCATGTACTTATCACGGGGCAGAATCTTGGTGGATTCCTCCATATCAGCGGAGTCCTCCAGCTGCACAGCAGCGGCACCGGCAGCGGCCAGACGCTTGGCTGCACGGTAAACGGCCAGAGGGCCGCCGAAGCCATCCTCAATATCAGCAATCAGGGGAATGGCGCTGGTGGTGGCAACACGGCTGATGACCTCTTCCAGGTCGGTCAGGTTGGTGAAACCATAGTCAATCACGCCGTTGCGGGAGATGGAAACCTCACCACCGGAGAGCAGGCTCACAGGGAAACCGCACATCTCAACGGCATGGTTAGAAGCGCAGTCATAAACGCAGGGAACCAGGAAGCATTTATCGGATGCATCCAGGATCTGCCGCAGTGTTTTTTTGCTGGACATAAGTTCTTTCCTTCCTTTGTTTCTCTTGGTTGCGGTAGAGACCGCTGGCTGATTTTTTTGGATTGCGGGAGCGCATCTCGCAATCGATTGCACCTATAGGGTAGCACTTCGTCAGCGCCGTGTCAATGGGTTTTCAGGGTTTTCCCGTCAGATTCTCTGTTTTTCATGAATCAAGCTTTGTGCTTTTGTGCATGTTGACAATTTACCTTATGACATCCGTATTATATTATACATCATTCGTCCATGTTCCGTTTCTTTTGTCCTTGTTGTTTGTCCGATTTTCTGGTCTTTCAATCGTTGCAGGTTTCTTAGTCGTCCCTGCACAACCGTCTCACTTGTTTACGTTTTTAACGATATGCCGGCTATTTTCAGATTGCAATTGCAGCCGTTCCGTGATAATGCACGCATTTGGTATCCGGTTTTTGTTAGGTTTGACACTTGCGTATCCCTGTCGAGCCATGTACAATTAAGCGTATAGTGCTGAAACCGATTGCAAATAAATTGCACCATGTTTCAGCCACCAATTTTTCACCACAACATTTATTTATAAGGAGAGAGCACCTATGATCCGTCGCAGTGAAGAAAAGCAATCCGTCCGCAAGCCCGCCCCGTTTAACGGCGTGGGCGAAATCACCGTCCGCAGCCTGCTGAACGGCCCCGAGGAAATGAGCCAGAAGGGCCGCGTGTTTGGCCACACCACCGTCTACCCCGGCAGTGAGATCGGCTACCATATCCACACAGGCGACAGCGAGACCTATTACATCCTGAGCGGCAAGGGCCTGTACAACGACAACGGCACCGAGGTAGAGATCGGCGCCGGTGACGTGACCTACTGCGCCCCCGGCGAGGGCCACGGCCTGAAATGCCTGGGTAACGAGCCGGTCGAGATGATCGCACTCATCCTGTATGAATAATCCCCTGCCGGCTTCCTGCTGCCTGGTCCCTGCCCGGGCACTGCCGGCTGCATGCCGCACCGCTTTAGCCGGCGCGGCTTCTGTGTTGCCGGAGCGTTTTCTTTTCTTTCCGCAGACCGATGGCGGCACCTGGCTGGGACGCATCGGGCAGCAGATCTTATATCTACAATTTTCCAGCAATGCATCGCTACAACTCCAATGCCTGCACCAGCGGGACATTCTCTGCCTTTGCTGCGCCAAAAAACTGCTGATAGAAGATTGCTGTGTCTATTACCGCAGCAACAGCACTGTGCAATGCCTGACCCTACCATTGAGCCAGATGCGGCGCGAGTTGGTCACGCTGTTGCTGCTTGCACTTTTGCAGCCCCAGGGGCAGCCAACTACTGCCGTTTTGCCCATGCCGTCCGCTTTTGGGGAATTGCAGGAGCTTTGCAGTTATGCCCCTGCAGCCGCAGTCTTTGGCCGCCAGATTGGAAGCTGGAATTGGTGGCGCATAGATGAAAAAGGCTTTCCTTTTCGCAAAAAAGGGCACGGAAGCGCCGCTTTATACTGTGAAATGGAGCACGGCTCCATCGTGGTAGCCCGGCGCAACACCGAGGTTGCCACCTGGTATCTGCCCAGCGGCCGCAGTTGTCTGCTTTCTTGCCTAGAGCACGGCACTATGACCCTGCGTATCCGCACCGGCCAGCAGGTCCTTGGTGAGATTCCTCACTTGAAAGCCGAGAGCATGGTTTCAGCCTAAGGGCACAACAGAAAAATCCGTATGCAAAAATCCCCCTGTACCACCAAAAATGAAGTGCCCCCAAAAAGTTAGACAATAATTTGAAGCAAAAATTGTTCAAGCAGCCGAAAGGGCTTGCTGTCTGTGAATTGCAGGCGGCAAGCCCTTTAGCTTTGCCTTGATTCTGCGGTTGTTGTAGTAATCCAGATATTCAACGAGTTCCTGCTTGAAGTGTTCCATGGACTGAAATTTCTGCAAGTACAGCAGTTCGCTCTTGAGCAGTCCAAAGAAATTTTCTATCACAGCATTGTCCAGACAGTTCCCTTTCCGGCTCATGCTCTGCCGGATGCCTTTCTCTCGGAGCATCACCACAATAAAAAACTTTGTGATGGATTAGATATTACCCTGGGTGATTTTTTCTCCTGTGAGATTTTTGATGAACTCGAACAAGAGATCCAATAATTTCAGTAAACTTTTTTGACTAACAAGCCATTCGGCTAACGCTTCCTACTGCCGAGCGCGTAGTGGTCTTTCACCACCTAGCTGTTGCCCATGCCGGGCGCACTCACAAAAAATGTCTTTGCTCTGCAAAACAGAGCAAAGACATTTTTTCTATAAAATCAGTTTTTAGAATACGATACGGAAGCTCACGCTATGGTCGCGGTCGCCGGGGATGTGGTAGGGCTTCTCTACATCAGTGCCCCAGCTGTCGATACCGCCGACACCACGGACTGCGCCAAGCACCGTGATGCTGGTGCGGCCGGTGTTGGGCAATTCCGAAATATGCTGCGCCGCCTCGATTTCCTGGGCCGTGTTGGGCAGGGCGCTGAAGGCGAACGGCTCACCGGTCTGTTCCAGGGTCAGTTCGCTGCCGTCTGCCAGCTGCAAAACCACCTGCTGGGTGTCCATGTGCAGGCCGCAGTCCTGGGGAACCAGCGCCGGGGCGATGTGGGGCACTTCCTCGTGGCAGCCGAATACACCGCCCTTGTAACGGTCGGGATAAGTCTCGCCGGACAGGCCGGTCCACTGGGCGCGGGCCACGGGGGCAAAGGTCTGGAATTTCACGCCGAAGCAAGGC
Organism: Oscillospiraceae bacterium; assembly: GCA_025758045.1. Taxonomy (NCBI): domain Bacteria; kingdom Bacillati; phylum Bacillota; class Clostridia; order Eubacteriales; family Oscillospiraceae; species Oscillospiraceae bacterium. The sequence goes on from CP107208.1 coordinate 617,919, forward strand.
AGCTCCGGCGCGCCGGGCACACCATGGTAGACGGCATCCACCCGCAGGGCGGCCTGGGGCTCTACTGTATAGGTGATCTCCACGCCGGCACCGGGCACCAGCGGCACGCTGTATTTATAGCAAATCTGCACCCGCTGCTCGGATTTTTCCAGCACCGTGCAGCCCTCTTTGCGCAGGAACACGTCTGCCGCCATCCAGGCCGAGGCATGCTGCGGGAAGCCGCAGCCGCGGTCGTTATCGGTGCTGGCACGCCAGAACGCCGGAGTCGGGGCACGCCAGAGCCACTCCTTACCGTCCTTGCGCAGGGAGACAGGCCCCTGCTCCGGGATGGAGAACAACAACTCAAAGCCGCTGCCTTTTACGCCGATGTTTCCATCGCCGCAGATCACGGTCAGGGGCAATCGGCGGCGCTTATCCCAGGCGGTGCGCAGGGCGGCGGCACTGCGGGCAACCTCCATTTTGTTGCGGGCATCCTGGGCATTGCGGCGGGCAGGGGTGTTGTACCAGTAGCGTACCTCCTGCATAGCAGGCTTCTCGGTGCCATCGGCATAGACAATGCCGTTGCCGCTGAAGTTGTAATCTGTTGTACGGTCGCCAAAATCGCCGCCATATCCCAGTATACTGTCATTTTGGGTATTTGGGTGCCAAAGGGCCTGGTCCATATAATCCCAGATGAAGCCGCCCTGGTACTTTTTGTACTTTTCGATCAGGGCCACATAGCTTTCCATGCCGCCCAGGGAGTTGCCCATATCGTGCATGTACTCACACAAAATGAACGGTTTAGCCGGGTGTTCGGCCATGTAGGCGATGATTTCGGACGGCTTGGCGTACATGCGGCTTTCCATATCGCTGATGTCATCGAACTCACGGCAGTGGAAGACGCCCTCGTAATGCACCAGGCGGCCTGGGTCATTGGCGCGGAAGAAGTTCGCCATAGCACGGATGTCCTTGCCGGCGTAGCTCTCGTTGCCGCAGGACCAGATCAGCACAGCTGCGTGGTTTTTGTCCCGTTCAAACATGCTGCGGGCGCGGTCGACCACGCAGTCCCGCCATTCCGGCAGGCTGCCGGGCACGTTCCAGCTGGGTTCCACGGTGCCCAGCTTTTGCCAGCTGCCGTGGCTTTCCAGGTTGGTCTCGTCGATCATGTAGATGCCGTTTTGGTCACACAGGTCATACCACAAACTCTGGTTGGGATAGTGGCAGGTGCGCACGGCATTGATGTTGTTTTTCTTGAACACGGCCATGGCGGCGTGCATGTCGTCCGCATCAATGGCGCGGCCTTTTTTGGGGTTCCACTCGTGGCGGTTGACGCCGTTGAACACGATGCGCTTGCCGTTTAAGCACATGACACCGTTCAGCATCTCGAACCGGCGGAAACCAATGTCGTAGGGCACGACCTCCTGCACAGCGCCGCTGGCATCCTGCAGGGTCAGCACGGCGTGGTACAGGATCGGCTTTTCGTGGCTCCAGGGGTGGATGCCCTCCAGCGTGATGGCGCTGCCATCGGTAAAGTCATCATACAGGGCATAGCCCTCGCGGTCAGTCAGGCGCAGATGCACCTTGGCACCCTCGGTCTCGCCGTCCAGCTTGATGACAGGTGTCAGCTGGCCGGTGGTGTTGCCGGACAGCAATTCGGCTTTGAGCCAGATGTCCCGGACATGCACCTTGGGCTTAGCGTAGAGATACACTGAGCGGAAGATGCCGGAGAAGCGGAAGAAGTCCTGATCCTCGATCCAAGCGGCACTGCTGCGCTTGTAGACCTCGACACACAGACGGTTGCCGGTCTCTTGAATATAGGGTGTCAGGTCGAATTCAGACGGAGTAAACGTATCCTCGGCATAACCGACGAACCGGCCGTTGCACCAAAGGTACATAGCCTGCTCCACACCCTGGAAGCTGACGCACACCCGCTGGCCGCGCAGGTCCTCGTCCAGGTCGAACTCTTTGACGTAGCTGCCTACGGGGTCATCATCCCAATTGATCTGCGGCGGACGCAGGGCGGCACGGCCATCCCAAGGGTAGAGGGTGTTGGTGTACTGAATCTGCCCGTAGCCCTGCAGTTCAATGTGCCCGGGCACGCGGATGGTGCCAAAGGCGGTCAGGTCGGCATCCGGCTTATAGAAATCCGCCGGGCGTGCGGCGGGGTTAGCACTCCAGGCGAAGCGCCAGGCACCGTCCAGCGACTGCCGCAGCGAGGTCAGGCCGGTTTCGGCCTCCGCCTCGGTTTTATAGCAGACATGGTCAGAGTGGGCATCCAGCCGGTTCACGGCAAACACGGTGGGGTCGGTCAGCCAGTTCAGTTCGGGTGTCATAGTGTCATCCTCTTTTATCGGTCATTGGGCTGTTTTTTGGCCCAGCGGTCTTTAAAGTAGTGGGCGGCCAGCTTGGGGGTGCGCTCCCGCGTAAACAGGCCTTTGCGGTTGCAGCTGCCTACGCGCATGGGGCCCTGCTGGGTGGAGAAATCCGCAAAGTTCCAAGGCCATTCTCCCACAACAAAGGGGCGGCTGTCAAGGCAGGCGTTGATGGTTTTGTAATATTCCACCTGAAATTCCTCGGTGAACATTTCGGGGGCGGTGCCGTGCAGGCCCGCCACCGTATCCGCGCCGTATTCGGAGAGGACCAGCGGCTTATCGATGCCTGCCCAGAAGTCCAGTTCCTGCTGGAACGCATACGCAGCGTTTTCCAGGTCGCCGCTCAGGTTATACCAGCCGTAGTAGCGGTTGATGCAGACTACGTCCATCGTGCGGGTGGTAATATCCCTTGTATAGTCGTTCTGGCAGCAGACCATCGTGACCGGACGGTCCTGCGGGTCTTGGGCGTGGGCCTGCTCATACAGCGGGCGCCAGTAATCGTAGGCGCTTTGGGGGAAGTGTTCGGTGTCCGGCTCGTTGCCAAGGCTCCACAGCACCACGCAGGGGTGGTTTTTGTCGCGGTCGATCATGGCGCGCAGCACGGCGCTGTGGTAGGCTTTGAGTGGGAAGGTCTTGTACGGGTCGCAGGCCGCCCCCGCGCCAATACCTACGGCAGGCGTTTCATCAATGACCACGATGCCCAGCCGGTCGCAGAGGTCGTAGACTTCCTCGGCATAGGGGTAGTGACTCATGCGCAGGCAGTTGGCGTTCAGCCACTGGTACAGCTTCAGGTCGGTCACGGTCACACAGGCATCATAGCCGCGGCCGCGGAAAGCCGAATCCTCGTGCTTGCAGGGTCCTTTGAAATAGAACGGTTCACCGTTGATGAGGAACTGGTGGCCGCGCACCTCGACACTGCGAAAGCCGAACTGTTGGCGGTATTCATCCTGACCGAACTTGACTAGGGCGGTGTACAGATAGGGCGTGCCGGGGCGGGGCTGCCACAGGTGGGGGTCTTCCACATGCAGGGTGCCGCCCTCGCCCTTGCCATCCGCTACCACCTTGCCTTCGTCGTTCAAGATCTCAATGCTGGCAAGTCCGTCTCCGATCGTGTTGATTTTGTAGTCCAGTGTGCCATCCATTGCGGGCGCCAGGGCAATATCAGCAATGTAAGCTGCCGGGGTGGTGTACAGATGCACCGGGCGGGTGATGCCTGCGTAATTGAAGAAATCGAAGTTGGGCAGGTTGACGCCCTGCATCTGCTGGCGGGCCTTGCCAGCTTCCACCGCCGGGATGCCCGCGTTGTCGGAGCCAAAGAAAGCAGTGCCGCCCTCGTTGCCCACGGGCAGGGTGCTGTGGCCGATACGGTTGTCTACTTCCACTTCCAGCGTCACGGTCTCGCCGGGCTGGGCCAGGGCGGTGATGTCCGCCTCAAAGGGCAGGAATCCGCCGCGATGGGTGGCGATCTCCTCCCCGTTCAGCCGCACCGCGGCGTTGTGGGTCACGGCGTCAAACCGCAGCACACGGCGGGCACCCTCTGGCACAGTAAAGTGGGTACGGTAGTAGGCCATGCCGTAGTGGCGGCGGAACTCCGGGTCCGGGCTTTGGTCGTTATAGGACGCGGGCACGGCGATGGGCTGCCACGGGTCGTTGGCATTGAAGCGGAAATCCCACACGCCGGACAGGTCCCGGACGCTGCGGGCAGCATTGGTTTGCGGATACATAACAAACACCTCTCTATAATTCGGATGCTTCAAAAGATGCGGGGGAGCTTTCCCCTCTCCCCCGCGCATGCCTACACATGTTATTGGGCGTGGCTTTCCACGGTGGTGGTCAGGCTGATGCTCCCCACCGGGATCTTGTATTTCACGGCAGGGATGACCGTGTTGGGGTCGTACACGTTGGTGTTGGGGTAGGCGTTCACCAAGAAGCCCTCGCCTGCCGCCCCCTGCACGGTGCAGCTGCAGTTGTCATTTTGAGCAGTGGCGTGGCCGCCCTCGGCCGCGGCGGTAAAGCCCGGCGCAAACTTGGGCACAGCAAAGCCGCAATCGTAAGCGGTGCAGGCGATGGTGCTTTCGATCGTATGGCTGCGGACGTGCCCCCACTCGGTGGGGATCAGCTCGGTGGTCACGCGGATGCCGGGGAACGGGCTCCACCGGCTGAGCATACGGTCGCCCATCAGGATGAAGCAATCGCTATGGCGGCGCACAAAGGTCCAGCCGTCAATGACGAAGGCCAGCATGCTGTCCGGAGCGGCCTGCTCCAGCTGCACATAGCTGCGGCTGGCGGAGAAGCCGAACCGAGTGCTGTAGACGAACTTGCCGTACTTTTCCACAAACTGGCCGTGGTCGCCCTTCTCGTAGTTGGCGGGAGAGTAGGCATTCAGCTGGCCGTCCGGCAGGCGCTGCAACAGCAGGTCGGAACAGGGCTGGCTGACGACACCCGGCGCAGCCAGCTCCGCGGGCAGGGGCGCGGCCTCGGCAGTCCAGAAGGGGTGATCTTCCGGCAGGGCCAGCAGCAGGAACACCTTCAGCCCCCAGTAAGGGCTGCCGGGGGCGTTGTACTGCTCGGCCATGTACTGCTGCGGGTAGCCGTAACCAATGGTGAGCACACCGTCCCGGTCAAAGATGGGCTTTGCCAGCCACCAATTCAGGTTGCGCACGATGATGCCTTTCATCACCGGCAGGGGCAGCGGTTCCAGCCCGGCCCAGATGCAGGCAGAATAGAAGGCGCTTTGCCCGATGCGGTAGGTCAGGCTGCGGCCGAAGGGCAGGGCCGCGCCGTTTGCATCAAACCAGCGAGCAAACTGGCGGCCGAACTTGGTGGCGCGGTCACGGTAGAGCGCTGCGCGGGCGGGGTCCCGCTTGGCGGCAAACACGCTGTACAGCACCGTGTAATACTGGATGGCCCAGGGGTTGTAGTAGTCCTTCTGGGGCTTGATGCCTGCCGGGCCATCGGAGTACCAACCGTCGCCCACGTACCATTTGTCCACCTCGGCCATATCGGCGGCGGCCTTTTGCATATCGCAGGGCATGCCCACCGAATCCAGCGCCAGATTGACCAGTACGCGGAAGAGCAGCCAGTTGCAACCGGGCAGTTCGTGGTGGTTGATGGTGTCCAGCCACTTGGCAAGGTTGGCTTTCCGGGCATCGGTCAAGGGTGCCCAGACGTTTTCCGGTGTTTCCAGAATGGCACAGGCCAGGGCGGCCATCTCGACAAACAGCTGGTCGTAATCGTTGGGGGCGCCCCAGTATTCGGGGCTTTGCGGGTCGGTGCCGTTGGCAAGACCCTTTTGGTAGATGGCCAGAAAGTCATCGGCCCGGCCGCCGCCTGCCCACAGGGGGCCTAACGCCCACAGCGGGCGGGAGAACGCCTCCATCTCAATGGTGCGGGCGGGGTAGGTCACGCCGGTATCACCCAAATGCAGCCGTGCACCGCCTGCGGAGTACAGGGGCAGCAGCGGGTTCAAGATTTTGCGTGCCAGCGCTGTAAAATCAGATTTTGTATGCAGTTCCATAATATCACCAATACAGTTCCCAATCTTTGGTCAGGCGGGTAAGGGCTTCCATGTAGAAGTAGTCGCCCCAGCTCACGCACTCGTCCACGCCCTCGGGCGTGCAGGTGTTGTAGGGGCTCTTTTTGCTGTAGGTGCCGTGGCGGACAAGACCGATGCCCTGGGGGCCTTCTTTGACGGCGTAGTGCTCCGCCACGCTGCCCAGCATCTGAGTGGCCAGGGTCGTGTACTCGGCAGCTTCCTCTTTGCCCACGTATTTGGCGGTTTCCAGCAGGCCGCAGGCCACGATGGAGGCCGAGGAGGAATCCCGCGGCTCGGTATCGCCGCTGGTAAAGGTCATATCCCAGTAGGGAACCAGATCGTCGGGCAGGCGGTCGAGGTAGTAGGCCAGCACCTTGCGGAATGCATCCAGATATTCCGGCCGCTTGGTGTAGCGGTAGCTGATGGCTGTGCCGTAGACACCCCAGGCCTGGCCGCGGGCCCAGCAACTGTCATCCTTGTAGCCCTGGCAGGTAGCGCCGCGCACGGGGGCGCCGGTCTCCGGATCCATAAAGAAGGTATGGTAGGTGGAGCCGTCGGCGCGAATGGAGTTGCCCAGGCAGGTGGTCACATGCTTGTGGGCCAGGTCGGCGTAATGGGCATCGCCGGTGGTCTCGCTGGCCCAGTAAAGCAGCGGCACATTGAGCAGGCAGTCGATGATATAGCGGTAGTTATCCCGCGCCCCCAAAGCGCCCCAGGCCTGGAAGAACTCGCCTTTTTCCTGGAAGCGGGTGCAGAGCTGGTCGGCGGCGAGAATGGCAGCCTTTCTGCCGGTCTCGCTGCCGGTCAGCTTATAGGCGGCAACGCAGGACGGGCTGTACAAAAAGCCCATGTCGTGGTGGTCCACTTCGATCTTATGCTCGATGCGGTACATAAAGCTGTCCACCAGCGTGAGGGCAGCCTTTTTAAAGGCTTCATCGCCGGTGCGCTCATAGCTCAGCCAGATTTCGCCGGGCCAAAAGCCGCAGGTCCACTGGTTGTTCTCGCACTGGGGGTAGATGTCGTGGACACTGGAGTGGTTCTGGCAGTGGTCGGTATACAACGGCAGGTTCCGGCGCACCAGAGAGGCGGCGGTGTCCAGGGCCTGTTCGGCCTGTGCCTTGGTCAGGACAGGATTGGGGTAGGTTTTCAACATAAGGGACCTCTTTCAAAAACAAGGGCGGGGCACAGGGCTTTTCGCCTTGTGCCCCGCCGGATTGGGTGTTCGTTTTTACTTTCAGCTTAGCCCTTCAGGCCGGAGGATGCAACGCCCTGCACGAAATATTTCTGCAAGGACAGGAACACGATCAGCACCGGGATCAGCGCGATGACAGATGCCGCCATGATGAGGCCGTACTCAGCCGAATACTGGCTGATGAACATACGCAGGCCGATCTGGATGGTCTTAAGTTCGGTCTTGGTCAGGTAGATCAGGGGGCCGAGGAAGTCATTCCACGTATTGACGAAGGTGAAGATGACCAGCGTGGAGACAGCGGGCAGAGACAGCGGCAGCATAATGCGGGCGTAGATGCCGTACTCAGACAGGCCGTCAATACGGGCAGCTTCACACAATTCGGTGGGGACGCCCTCGTAGAACTGCTTCATCATGAACACACCGAAGGCGCTGAACGCCTGCAGGCAGATGATGGCCAGATGGGTGTTGTTCAGGTGCCAGGAGCGCATCATCATGAACTGGGGCACCATGTAAGCCTGCCAGGGCACTGCGATGGTGGCGATGTAGCCCAGGAACAGCACGTTCTTGCCCTTGAAGTTCAGCTTGGCGAAGGCATAGGCAGCAAAGGAGGAAGTAAGCACCTGCAGAATCGTGACAACGATGGTCAGGAATGCGGTGTTCTTCACGAAGGTCAGCAGGGGGATCTTGGTCCAGATGTCAATGTAGTTCTGCGGACGCGGGTTGGAGGGGATCCACTCAATGGGGAAGGTGAAAACGTCCTTGTTCATCTTAAAGGATGCAGACAGCATCCACAGGAACGGGACAAGCATCAGTGCCGCCACAATGATGAGCAGCGCATAGATCAGCACACGGCTGACGACATGCTGCACTTTCATCGAGCCAGTCTTTTTCTTAACAGCGGTAGTAGCCATTTTGTGTTCCTCCTTTCCTTAGTCGTTGTTGGACGAGCCCTTGAACTGGACGATGGTCACGGCCAGCACCAGCACGAACAGCACCATAGCCACGGCACTTGCATAACCGTACTTGGGCGTGTTGACAAAGGCAACATTGTAGATGTAGTAAACAAGGGTCATGGTCGCATTGCCGGGGCCGCCCTGGGTGATCATGTACATCTGGTCATACACCTTGAAAGAGGCGATGGTCAGCATAATGACCACGAAGAAGGTGGTGGGCTTCAGCTGGGGCAGCGTTACATTCCAGAAGATCTGCCACTTGCTGGCGCCGTCCAGTTCGGCGGCTTCTTCCAGCTCGGGGTTGGTCCCCTGCAGGCCTGCCAGGTAGATGACCATGTAGTAGCCCATGTTCTTCCACACACTGAACAAGATGACCGTGAACATGGCGGTGTCTTTACCGGCGGCCCACTTGGGCAGGTTCTCAACGCCCAGGGACGCCAGGATTTGGTTGACCGGACCCATCGAGGGGCTGAAAATCATGTTCCACACCGCAGCAACGGCGACCAGCGAAGCAACATAGGGGAAGAACGAAACTGTGCGGAAGAAGTTGCGGCATTTGACTTTCTGATTCAGCAGCATGGCCAGGCCAAGGCTGCATACCAGCGTAAGGGGCACGGTGCCGATGGCGTAGACCAGTGTGTTTACAAAAGCGGCTTTGAACGTCTTATCGCTGAGCAGCGCAGCAAAGTTGCTGATGCCTGCAAACTCGACCGGGTGAACACCGTCCCAGTTGCAGAAGGAAAGCGCGATGGCGAAGATCATAGGTACCAGCGTGAACACGCAGAACCCGATGAAGTTCGGGGCGATAAAGCTGTAGGCGATCAGGCTGTCCCGCGTGGATTTTTTCATCCCGCGTTTGGGGTTTGCCTGCACAGCCTGCGTAGTTTCAGCCATGGGTCATACCTCCTTGGGGTCAATGGCAGATTTTTGGCAATAAGATAGGGGCAGGCGCGCCCGCCCGCCCCTTATCGGAAGAAGGAAAACTTATGAAAAAGTGTAGCTGGTGAATCAGCCCAGCAGAGCGGCGACCTGCTCGTTCATGTTGGCGATGCCTTCGTCAACGGTCTCGCTCTCGGTCATGATAGCGTCATGCTCGGTGTTCAGGATGGTCTCGATCTCGGAAGCCTTATCGGACAGAGGCATCTCGAGGTAGATAGCGGTGGTGTTCAGAGCTTCGAGAGAAGCGTCGTCAGAGGGGAAGCCTTCGGTGCTGGAGATGATGGCGTTGGTCTCGTCGCTGGCAACGGCGGGGAAGGTGCCGACAGCGGCCACGCACTTGGCGCCATCCTCAGATGCGCACCAGTTCACGAAGTCGAGGGCAGCATCTTTCTTCTCGGAGTTGGCGTTGACAGCCAGGCTGGTCACAGTGCCCAGGGTGGAGCCGGCAGGTGCGCCGTCCGGATGAGGATACTTGACGATGCCGAAGTTGACAGGCTCAACACCGTTGCCCTCAGCCTCTTCGTTGTACTTCTGCATAGTAGCGATGAACCAGGAGCCCATGTTGCACATAGCAGCCTGACCGTTCTGGAAAGCGCCGGAGTAGTGCAGACCAGAGGTCTTCTGCTCGCCGTAGTTGGGGATAACGCCGTCAGCCTGCTCAGACAGGACCTGCTCGTAGTAAGGCTTCAGGAAGTCGTAGTTGCCGTCAATAACGGTGTGCTCACCATCCAGGATGCCGAACAGAGTGGTGGTGGAGCGCCAGGTGTGGTAAATGTTGCCGTAAACGCCGGTCTTTTCGTAGACTTCGCGGATCTTAGCATCGAAGTCCTCCATCGTCATATCGTTGGTGGGATACTCAATGCCGGCCTGATCGAAAATGTCCTTGTTGTAGTAGACGACCCAGAAGTCAGAGCGGAACGGAACTGCGTAGTAGTTGCCGTCTTCAGCAGTCAGCTGGTCGAGAACGCCGTTGAACTTGCTCTCATCGGTGGTCAGCTTGCCGCTCAGGGGCTCCAGCAGACCCAGGTTGATCAGGTTGGAGTAACCGGGGATGTCCTTGATGGACAGGACATCCAACTCGCCGTTGCCGCCGGCCAGCTGGGTAGCCAGCTGGGTCATGTAATCGGTAGAACCCAGGTCAGTCATCTCGATGGTGACGTTGGGGTGGCTCTCCATGTAGCCATCGGCCAGGGCCTGCCAGTAGGCGGTGGAATCCTTATCCCACAGGGCCCAGTTCAGGGTGACGGCCTCGTCGCCGGAAGCAGTGCTCTCGGCAGTAGCCTCGCCGGAAACGGGGGTGCTGTCGGCAGCAGCCTCACTGCTGGAAGCAGCGGAACCGCCGCAGGCGGCCAGGCTCAGAGCCATGGAACCAGCCAGGCCAAGGGCTGCGAGTTTTTGCAATTTACGCATAATGTTTCTCCTCCTAAGTAGAAATCATTTTTTCGGGAAGGCGTTTCGTTCTGTAGAGGGCCTGTCCCTTTCGTTGCCATTATCATACACCTTTGCGATGGTGAAATGGATGGTTTATTTTGGGTTGAGTCTGCACTTTTTACGGCAGTTCTCAAAAAGCTGCACAAAAAACATGTACTATTTTACGAAACCTGTAATTTTTATCTTTCCTACAGTTACGGCACTCGAAAAGCACATTCTTTTGTCGAATTTATACAGTTTTCTTCTTGACAGAACCGAATGGATACGGTATCTTTTTAATAAGAAAAGCGCGGTGCGCCTCTCCCCCACCCGCTTCGCGGGGCCCTCTTGCAGAGGGGGCCTTACGTAGCATTTCTTTAAAATTTTATCACAAGGAGCCTTTATGGGCAAATATAAATTACGCCATGGCAGTATCCAGGTGCGCGTGCTGGCGCTGACGCTGCTGTTTACTTTGGGCGTTTCCCTCGTTATCGCCATTGGCAACATGCGCCAGATGGCAGCTGAGTGGGAGCGCACCACCTTATTGAATGCCGAGTATGCCTTACAGACCGCCGCCACTGCCATCCACCGGGATATTGAGGAGGTGGACGACCTGGCCAGCTGGTGCGCCTACAATCCCAGTATGCGTACCTATTTATTAACGGATGTCAGCAGCAACAACCAGGCACTTTCGATGTACCCCACTATATCGGCCAAGTACAGCACACTGCGCACCATGCAGTATGTACAGCGGTTTATGCTCATCAATGCCAAAGGCCGCCAGATGGTTTTTGGTACAGCCGTTACCAACACCGTAGCCATGACGCCGGAGGTACTGGCCCGCATCCCCGGTTATGACGAGGAATATTCCGGCTGGTCCTGTATTATGCGGGACCCGATGGCCCTGCCCTCCCAGGCGTTGGACACCATCCCCCTTACCCGCAAGCTGACCCTGAGCGGCACCGGCCGCGAGGCCCACATCTGCGCCTTTGTCTCCCCTGCCCTGATCACGGCCGCGCTGAAAGGCTTTACGATGCCGGAGGGCAGCAGCCTTTTGTGGCAGATGGGCGGGCGGTACTACGGCATCACCGGCAATATCCTGACCGAGGATCCCCTGTCCGATATCCCGGCCGAGCAGCTGGATGTGGACATGCTGGATGACAGCACTGAGGTTTATTCCATTGCAGCCGGATACGATGCCCAGTTGATGGTGCGGTATCCCATCGGTGTACACGATCTGTACTTGATCGAGATCATCCCCAACGGGCCGCTGCAGCGGCAAATCCCCTACCTGTCGGATTCGCTGGTCATCAGTCTGCTGGCTATTCTGGTATTGGGCTTGCTGCTGGCATTTTTGCTGCACCGCATGATCACACCGCCCATCACGGCACTGCAGAACCGCATAACCAAAATCAGCAGCGGCGACTTTTCCTTTGACCCTGCCATTGAGTGGAACAACGAACTGGGCGACATTGGCCGGGGCATTAACAGCATGTCGGCCAGCGTCACCGCCCTGATGGACCACCGCCTGGAGGACGAAAAGCAGAAGCAGGATTTGGAATACCGCATGCTGCAAAACCAGATCAATCCCCACTTTATTTATAATACGCTGAACAGCATCAAGTGGATGGCCACCATCCAGCATGCCCCCGGCATCGCCGAGATGGTCACGGCGCTGTCCCGCCTGCTGAAAAGCGTCTCCAAAAGCAACGAACGACTGGTGCCCCTGTATGAGGAGTTTGCCCTGCTGAACGACTACTTCACGATCCAGCAGTACCGCTACGGCGGCACCATCACGCTGGATGTCAGCTATATCGAGGATGAAAAGCTGAACCACAGCTGCCTGATTCCCCGCTTCACCTTGCAGCCGCTGGTGGAGAACGCCATCTTCCACGGCATTGAGCCGAAGGGCAGCGCCGGGGAGGTCACCCTGCGGGTCGAGCGGGATACTGCCAACGGCGATGTGCTGATCCGCTTAACGGACGACGGCATCGGCATGACGGCGGAACAGGCTGCCAAGGCTCTGCAGGAACCGGGCCCCGAGGAAGCCGCCGCCAAATACCGCCACGTGGGCATGTGGAACGTCCACAAGCGCCTGCAATACAGCTTTGGCGAAGCGTATGGGTTAAGTATCGAAAGCGAGCCTGGCGTAGGCACTACCGTCATGGTGCGCCTGCCAGGGCCGCCCGCACAGCAATGAGGTGATCTTTTGACACGGATATTCTTAGTGGATGATGAACCGCTGGTGCTGATTGGCATGCAGGGCATGCTGAACTGGAGCGAACTGGGCTACGAGGTAGCCGGCACCGCCCGCAACGGGGCCGAAGCGCTGAAAGCCATTGAGGAAAAGCGCCCGGACATTGTGGTATCGGACATCCGCATGCCGGTGATGGACGGCTTTACCCTGGCGGAAAGCTGCCACAAGGATGGCTCAGCTTTGCCGGTGTTCATTATGCTGACCAGCTATGAAGAATTTGATTACGTGAAACGCAGTATGCGGCTGGGTGTGGTGGACTATCTGGTCAAGATCGACCTGACCGCTGAGGGCCTCGCCGCCGCGCTGGACAAAGCCCGCACGGTGGTAGAGAAAGAGCGCCGCCTGCAGGAGCCTTCTGCCCCGGCGGTAAGCATGGACAGTTACCGCGATCGGCTGTTTTTGCAGCTGTACAGTGGGTCATTGACCGACCGCGCGCGGTTTGACCGCCAGTGCGCCGAGCTGGATCTGCACTTTGACGCACCGCAGTACGTGGTAGCGCTGGGCAGTTTGCAGGTGCCGGAACAGGCCACCGACCAGTTGCTGACCTTGAGCACCGGTGTGACCCGCATGGCCGCCGAGACCTTGCCCAAGTACCACCCCTGCCGTGTAACCGGCATGGACCTGCGGCACTTCTCGGTATTGCTGCCCTTGCAGGAGGGCGAGGACCCCGAAGCCACCCTGGCCCCTGCCCTGCAGGCCACCGGGCAGATTTTGTACAACTATTTCAGTTCGCCCATCTACTGGGCCGTGGGGCGGCCGGTGAAGGACATTTTGCAGGTAGCCCAAAGCCAGAAGGATGCTTTTGCCACCCTGCAATTGCTGCGCAGCGATGCGCCGGTGGTGTTCTACCACGAGCGGCCCAACACGCCGCTGGACCACCGCGCCCAGGTAGTGGCCCAGGTGCAGCAGTACATCCGCGAACATCTGGCCGAGCGCCTGACGCTGAACGAGGTGGCCGCAGTGTTCAACTTCAGCCCCAACTACCTAAGCCAGCTGTTTGCACAAAACAGCGAGAGCGGCTTTGTGGAATTTGTCACCGCCACCCGCATTGCCGCCGCCAAGGAGACGATGGCCTCCACCGACATGAAGATCTACGAGATCAGTAATGAAGTCGGGTTTGAGAGCGCCTTCTATTTCAGCAAGGTGTTCAAAAAATTGGAGGGTGTCAGCCCCCGCGAGTATATTCAGAGAATGAAGGGTTCCTATGTTGACGCAAAAGATGATGCCGGGATCTGAGTTTACCACCGTGTACCCGGTTTTGTACCCGCCTTACGCTGACCGTGCCGCTTGGGCCGCGTTGCCCGGCGCGGCGCGGTGGAAAGCGGCGGGCGACGCGGCTTTGCAGGATGCGGATACACTACCACGCTTGCCGCTCTCCCTTTGGCTGCGTTTTACCCAAAATGGGGACCGCACCGTCTGGGAGCATGCCTACTTTGCCCGCCGCCGCACCCTGTGCGCACTGGTGATGGCCGAGGCTGTGACCGGGGCGGGCTCCTACCTGCCCGCTATCGCGGATTTAGCCTGGGCCATCTGCGAGGAAAGCGCCTGGCAGCTGCCCGCCCACAACAGCTATATCCGGGATACGCCCCAGCTGCCGCTGCCGGACGTAACCCGGCCCATCGTGGACCTGTTTGCCGCCGAGACCGGTGCGCTGATTGCCACCGTGTATGGCCTGTTAGGCGCTGCATTGGATGGTTACGCTCCCGGATTTTCCGTCCGTTTGAAAGGCGAAGTGGAGCGCCGGGTGCTGGCCCCCTACCGCACCGCGCATTTCTGGTGGATGGGCAACGGTGAGGAGCCAATGTGCAACTGGACCCCCTGGTGTACCCAGAACGTGCTGCTGGCCGCCGCCCAGTGTGCCCCGACGGAGACACTGCCCGTTTACGTAAAGCAGGCCGCCTACAGTATTGACTGCTTTTTGAAGGACTACGGCGAGGACGGCTGTTGTAGCGAGGGTGCACAGTATTACCGCCACGCCGCGCTGACGATGTTCAACGCGCTGGTCCTGTTGTGCCGGATTGCCCCCGGCGTATTTGATGATGTGTGGGCCGAGCCGAAGATACGCAACATGGCCGAGTACATTGTCAACATGCACATTGCCGGGCCCTATTATTTGAACTTTGCCGATTGCAGCCCCCTGGCGGGAGCTCGCGGCGTGCGGGAGTTTCTGTTTGGTCAGCGCGTAGCCAGTGCCCCGCTGATGACGCTGGCCGCCCGGGATTGGGCGGACGCATTGCAGCAGCCTGATCCCGACCGACTGCACCACCCGGACGACAGCGAGGGCATCAACCTGTATTACCACATCCAGACCACACTGGCCGAGCAGAAAGTGCTGGCCTTTGCCCAAAGCGCCGCCCCTGCCCTGCCCCGCGATATGTGGTACCCCAGCGTGGGCATTTTGGTCTGCCGCCGTGGGGCCTACGCTCTGGGGGCCAAAGCGGGCAATAACGCCGACAGCCACAACCACAACGATGTGGGCAGCGTGACACTGTACAAAAATGGTGCGCCGCTGCTGATCGACGTGGGGGTGGAGACCTACAGCAAAAAGACCTTCAGCCCCCAGCGATACGAGATCTGGACGATGCAATCCAGCTGGCACAACCTGCCGGAGTTTGAGCCGGAGAGTGCCCAATACCAGCAGCAGCCCGGTTTAGAGTTTGCCGCCCGGGATGTGGCTGTGAGTGATGCACTGGATGCTATCACGATGGACATTGCCCCCGCCTACGGCGCTGTGCCGGGGCTGGGCTTCTACCGCCGCCGGGTACAGCTTAGTGCGAACGGCCTGACTCTGCAGGAGGAAACCGACTACCCCGGCACCACAGCCCTGACGCTGATGAGCGCGGAGAAGCCCACTATAGTGGGGCATAACGTGCAGTTTGGGGCATTGGCGACTGCACACATAAATGGCACTGTACGCATTGCCGCTGAAGCCGTATCAATTACGGATTCCCGTCTGCGTCAAGCCTGGCCGGATACCTTGTACCGCACGCGGGTGTATTTTCGTAGCACACTGACCGTGGAGGTGCGTTGATGGTACTGGCCTTGCAGGGCGGTATGGCCGTGGGCAAAACAACCGCTGCCCGCTATACAGCGGCCCATGCCTCCGCTGTGACTGTATTTTTTGAGGACAACGCCCCCGCCCTTGCTGCTTTGCGGGGACGCGGGCTGGACAAGCACAAATTTGCGGACTACTGCGAAATCCAGCGGGCGTTCATCCAGCAAGAACTGGACCGTTATGCCCTCGCCGCCCACTGCCCCTGCGCACTGCTGGATCTAGGCCCGCAGGAAATCGAATTTTACACCCTGTACTATCCCCACACCCTTGGGCAGGACTGGCCCGTGGAACAGGCACTGGCGGCGGAGTTGGCCTCCCTGCGCCGTTGTCGCATCAACCGCACGCTGTTTTTGCATGCGTCCGTTCCTGTTCTACGGCAGCGCAAAGAAGCCGACGCCACCCGCGACCGCGGATTTTTTGACTACACCGTACAACACCTGCTGCCCGCGAAAGAACGGTGGTTTGCCGCACAACCCCTCGTGGATTTTTTGCAGACCGACCGTCTGACACAGGCCGAGACTGCCGCCGCCGTGCTGGCGTGGGTGCAGCAATGCCAAAAGGAGAATTTGTAAATGGAACTGTTGAAGCTGAAAATTCTGGACACCGATGGTCAAACCCTGATGACTGCCCCCGGCGCAGCGCAGGTAAGTCTTGTATACATGAATGCCTACAAGCCCGGCGACCGCGTGGCGCTGGAGATCGGCACACCGGGGCAGTATGTGGTCATCCAGTTTGAGGACACGATGGCCCCCGTGCTGGTGTATGTGGTCAAGCGGGAGATCAACTTCCACATCCCGTTCGACGAACAGGCCATCACCTACAGCCCCAAGAGTTTTGCCGGGACCTGCCACATCATCCGCGCCCGCTTTGCCACCAAAGAGGAGATTGCCGCGCGCCGCAACCTGGCCTTTAACCCTTACGATGAACATGGCGACACCGGTTTTTATCCGCATGCTTCGGCCAATGTGGAGACCCGCGGCGAGGCTGTGTTTGCTGCCCGCAACGCCATTGACGGTGTATACGAGAACGATGCCCACGGCACCTGGCCCTACCAGAGCTGGGGCATCAACCGCGACCCCAACGCCGCCCTGACGCTGGATTTTGGCCGCACTGTGCTACTGGATGAACTGCGGCTGACCCTGCGGGCGGATTTCCCCCACGACAGCTGGTGGACCCAGGCCACCGTGGAGTTTGACGACGGCAGCCGCGAGGTACTGGACCTGCAAAAGACCGCCGCCTCGCAGACCTTTGCCATTGAGCCCCGCACTGTAAAGAGCCTGAAACTGTTTGAGCTGAAAAAGGCCGATGACCCCAGCCCCTTCCCGGCCCTGACCCAGATCGAAGCCTGGGGCACCGAAGCGTAATCCGCATACAAATAAAAGCGTCCTGCATGTCTGTTACGATATGCGGGACGCTTTTTTGCCTTGCCGGGGATACAGCAAGCCCCCGCTCGTTGCCGGGCGGGGGCTGCTGCAAACAGGATCCTGTTCAGATCCGTTGGGGATTACTTGTGCTTTTGCTCGCGCTTGCGCAGGATCAGCACGATCAGGCCATTTAGGCTGAGCAGGGCCACAGCGGCAAGCGGCACGATGGGGAAGCTGTCCGACGTCTGCGGGACGCGGGTAGTGCTGGCCGGTGCGGGCGTTGCCTGGCTGGGTTTGGCGGTGCCGGCTGCGCTGTTGGAAGTGGAATTGCTGTTGTTGCTATTGCTGCTATTGGGTTTGCTGGTGGGCGCGGGGGTTGCAGTGGGCTTTTCCGTCGGGGCCGGGGTGGGTTTCTCGGTCGGGGCGGGCTGTTCCTTGGCCTTCCAGCTTACGGCGAAGGGCGACAGACTATGGACGGTTACGACCAGCTTGCCATCCTTAAGGGCAGGCTTCAGCAGTTCGGTATTGCCGTCGTTCTTCAGGTGGGCGATAAGGAAGTTGTAGTTGTCTGCCTCCTCGGCCTTGATGTCGTTGGGCAGGTCGAAAGCGACCTCCAGGCCTTCCTGCGGGAAGTTCTCCTTGGTGACTTCCTCGCCGATGGTGCCGTCCTCGTTCTTGATCCTCAGCGTAACTTCGTAGAATTCGGTCTTACCATCCTCGGCGGGCTGTTCCTTGGCGATCTCCTCTTTCAGGGCGGACTTGACCTTCTCGGAAGTGGTGAAGCCCTTGTCCTGCAGCTCCTGAGAGATATTGTCGGCGGTCAGTTCCTCCTTGATGACCTCGGTCTTGACAGGTGCAGCCGTGGGAGCGGGGGTTGCGGTGGGCTTGGCTGTCGGGGCCGGGGTGGCCGTGGGAGCTGTTGTAGGCGCAGGCGTCTCCGTAGGTTTAGCGGTGGGGGCAGGTGTCTCGGTCGGCTTCACGGTCGGGGCCGGGGTCTCCGTCGGTTTCACAGTCGGCTCAGGCGTTGCTGTGGGCTCTGTCGTGGGAACCGGGGTAGCGGTAGGTTTAGCAGTAGGCTTCGGGGTGGCAGTAGGTGCCGTGGTGGGGACCGGGGTCGCGGTAGGTTTAGCAGTAGGCTCCGGGGTGGCGGTAGGCTCGGTGGTCGGGGCCGGGGTGGGATCAGGTTTCGTAGTCGGATTCGGTGTCACGGTGGGTTCCGGCTTGGTCTTTTCGGTGCCAGCCACCATGATGAAGCTGACCTGCACGGCCGAGGTGGTGTTGGCGTTGGCGGCGATCTCCACCGTCAGGGTGCCGTTTTCATCGGCGCTCAGGCCGGTGAAGGCCAGGGTATCGCCCTTACCGGTGCAGCTGGTGTTGTAGTTGTAGCCGGTCTGCACGGTCTCACCGTTGATCTTGATGTCGGCCAGGCGAACTTTGCCGTTTTCCACCCAGCCGGTGGGGTTGAACATGCCAACGTAGACAGTGTAGCTGCTGCCGGTCAGATTGTCAAAGCGGTAGGTGATGCTGTCCTTATTGGCAGCGTAACGCATGCTTTCGTAAATGTCGGCGTTGGTGTTGCGCAGGGTACCGGCGGTGCCGGTGTAGCCGAAGCCGTTCTCGGCATTATAGGCGCCATCGTTGACAGCCGAATTCTTAAGGGTCTCGGCGCTGGCGTTTACAATGGCAGTATAGTCGCTGCTGACAGGGGTCTTGGTGGGGTTGGCAAAGTAGAGCAGGTTCTTCGGGACCACGGTAGCGGTGGTGCTGATTGAAATGTTGTTGCACTCCGTCAGCGTACCAGTGATGGAAACCGTGCCAAAGTTCTTCAGGCTATCGGTATCCCACTCGACCTTGCTGGTCACGTCCTTGCCCTGGGTGGTCACATTGACGGTTTTGGGCAGGTTGCTGCCGTCGGACCAGACGACCTTGGGCAGTTCGGTATTAACAGTGGTAGGCAGCAGCTGATCCAGACGGTCCAGCGTCCAGTTCTTCTCGCCCAGGACGGAGAGGGTGCTGTCGGTGTTCATCTGGATCGGCAGCCAGATGGTGCGGCTGTCGGTCAGATTGCTGCCGTTCCAGCGGTCAGCCATGTAGATGAACTTGCCGTTCTCGGCATCCACAGGCAGCACGTAGGTGACCTGGGTATTGAACATCTTGCCGGTATCGTTCTTGGCGGGGTTGCCGATCTTTTCCCAGCCGGAAAGCACATTTTTACTGCGATAATAGATGTGGGCGGTGCTGTTCCAGCCATCGGTACCGCTGGTGATCAGGTAATAATAGCCACCGTACTTGAACATGGCCGGGGCTTCGCGGCTGTTGTCGGTGACAATGCGAGCGGCGAACTGGGTGTCATCGGCCTGGTCAGCCTCAGCAGCAAGGCCGGTGTAGTCCTTGTTCAGCAGCGAGACATAGAGCTTAGCGTTCATCTCGCTGGAGTAGATAACATAAGCGTCATCGGAACCATCGTTGTTCTTGTCTACGCCGGTATCCACAAAGACAGTCATGTCGCGGGCTTCACCCAGGCGGTTGGCGTTCAGCGCGGCGTCATAGTTCATGCGGGTGACGTTCTGCACCGTGAAGGGGCCGAACGGGCTGTCGCTTGTGGCGATGCCGACCATGGCGCGGCTGTAGCGGCTGGCGGGGCAGTTGCCAACGCAGCCGCCGGCCACCCAACCGCTCAGGTCTTTGCTGTTGTACAGCGGGCCATCGGCGTGCCATAAGAGCACGAACTGTTTGGTGCTCTCGTTGTAGATCATCTTGGGGCGCTCGGTAATGCAGTAGCTGCCGTACAGGGTTTCGAAAGCCAGCTGCAGGCGGGTGGTGGTCACGTTACGCACGGATTCATCGGTGCTGTCCGGGTAGAGCAGGCTGGTGGCTGTGATGGGTTCCTCATCGTAGGTCTTAGCGGTCCAGCTGATGTCGTTCAGATCCGTGGGTGCCTTTTCGTACTCGGTCACGTAGGCGCGCAGGAAGTTCTTGACGTTGCGGAACTCGCTCTCGGTCACACCCTCGGGTGCGGTGGACAGCTTACCCCAGGCTTTCAAGGTCTCCAGGTTCGTCTTGCTGCGCTGCATGACGTTGTATCCCTGGGTGGTGCCGGTCCCGTTGGCCCCCACGCTGGAGGTGATGGCCTTTTCGGTGCCTTTCTCAATGGGCAGGATGGTGCTCTGGGTGTAGAGGATGGTGCCGTGGTCGGTCCAGTTATACAGGTCGGTGGAGCTGTAGCAGCGCACACCGTCCACAGGGCGGGTGTTGTTAGTCTTATCCTCGCCGAACCAGAGGTAAACGGTCTTACCCTCGGTGATGGAGCCATCGCCGTCCAGATCGTAGTTGACGCAGCCGTCGCCGGTGCCCTCTTTCAGAGTCATGGCAGAGCCGCCGTGGGCCTGCATGGGCAGACCTGTGTCGGCCTTGATGACAGTGGCAGCGGTACCGGGGATGTCGGTATAGGTTTTTGGCAGGGTGCGCAGGGCTTTGTACTGGGCATCCAGCGCCTTGACGCAGCTGTTCAGTTCATCGGTCGCAGCCTTTTCATCAGCGGCCAGGGTGTCGGCTTTGGTGAGGGCCTCGTTCATTTCGGGCAAGGTGTCGGCCGTGCCTGCCTTGTTTCCGGTGTACTGCCAGTTTTCCAGTTTTTCGGTTGCGTAGGTGATGCCGTTTGCCTTGTCGGCTGCCAGGGCTGCGCGGATCTCCTTGATCTTGGCGGCCAGCGCTGCGCGGGCTGCATCGGAGGGGTTCTTGGCATCATAGCGGGCAGTGGTCTCCTTGACGGCGGCGCTCTCGCTCAGGGCATTGCGCTTGACCATGATGTTATCGTACTGGCCGGTCAGCAGGTAATTGGTGCCGACGTTGCGGGCCACGGTAGCGGCAATGTCTTTGGATTCGCTGAGTTTGAAGCCGATGTCGGCGATCTCGCCAGCCTTTTTACCATTGAGGTAAACGGTCAGCGAACCATTGCCGCCGTTGGGCTCATTGTAGACGAAGGCTACAGAGTTCCACGTACCAACGGCCACATTGCCAAGGCTGATCTCGTTCTTGCTGATGCCGGCGTTAGAGCCATCAACGCCGTAGCCCACCTTGCCGTCATAGGTCAGCAGGTGCAGGCGGTTGCTTCCGGTGCTGATAGTGAAAGCGGAGCGCATAGCGGTCTTGCTCGCATCACTGCCGGGTTTCTCGATCATCACATCGGCCAGCAGGGTGAACTGGGTACGGCCGAACAGATTCTGACCATCGGTGATGGCGGCGTGGTATTCGTTCTTATTGTTCCACTGGGTGGATACCTTCAGAATGGTGCCCCAGGTCTCATCGGTCAGGGTTGCGGCGTTGGCCGCCAGGGTCAGGCCGCCGTTATCCTCCAGCACCTGGTCAAAGAACTTGGAGCCGCTCTCTGCGGTCTTGCCCTTGACAGCCAGCCAGCTGATAACAGGGGCCTGGGTGCCGGTGGCGGTAACGGTGTAGTAGACGACCTGCTCCTTATCCAGGGTGAAGTCTGCCTTATTGATGATATCGCCGCTGCTGCCGGAGAGGTTCAAGTCAGCGGTATCGCTCAAGGCGGTTCCCTCCGTATCGGTGACAACAGCGGTCATCGGGCGGGTCATACTCCACCACTCACGGTGGGCACTGGTCAGGGTGTAGGTACCGGCGGGCAGGGTCAGGGCGTAGGTCAGGGTCTCGCCCGCCTTGTTGTCGTGGCCGTAGATGCCGGTAGCGGTCTTATCGGCAGTGCTGCTGTAGCCCTTGGTACCTGCATCGGTATCCACCAAGCCCCAGGTAGTGGCGTCGGTCTTAAACTGGTCGAACGCATCGTTCATCAGCAGGCCGCCCAGTGCCTTTTTGTAGAGTTTGTAGGTCTCGGTGGTGCCGCCGGCCACATCGGTGATCTTGCCGGAAACAGAATCAATGAAGTAAAGAGTATCGCCGGGGATGACTTCGTTGATGTTGACGCTGACAGTGAGCTGCTCACCCAGAGAGTTGACAGCGTCCTTTACATTGCCGTTGATGGAGCCGGAGCTGTAGGCGTTGGCTGCCAGGGCATCCTCGTCCACATTCCATTCGACAGCCATGATATCGGTGGTACCGTCAGCCAGCTTGACCTTGACTTCATCAGGCAGGCCGGACACACCGCTGCCGGTCACGTAGTAGTCCATGGCAGGCAGTTCGGTCAGCACTTCGGTCACAGAACCGCTGACGGATTCCAGGCGGGCACCGATGGTGTTCAGTGCGTCGACCTTGAGGGTGCCGGATTTGAGCACGACCTTGATGGTGTGGTTCCCGGCCGCCAGGTCAGACAGGATGTAGGTTTCGCCGCGGGTGGGGGCTGCCTTGGTGGCTGCGTTTTCAACTTTCAGCTGGCTGTCCACGTAGACATCGATGACAGCAGAGCCATCGTTACCGCCCATGATGGCAAAACCATTGCCGTTGGCGGTAAAGGTAAAGCTTGCATCGGCGGTGCTGGAGGAAGAAATGGTGCGGTACCAGTTATCGGCACTGCCGCCGCCGGGATTGTTGATGGTCCAGTTGCCCTCGTACTTGACACCGTCGTCCTGGCCGTCGATCATGGCGGTGGCATAGGGGATGCCGCCCTTGACGGTCTTGACTTCCAGGTTGTCGGCGTAGACCTGCTTCCAGTTGGAGCTGATTTTGACACGGCCGGAGAGCATCGGGTTGGCATCATTGTACTTGGCAACACGCACATCATTGATGTAAGCATAGACGGTGCTGCCCAGACCAGTCAGCTTCAGGTTGTACTTGCCCTCGGCGTTCTTAGCCACAGTGCCGTTGGCCACCTGGGTGCCGATGCGGAACAACTTCCAGCTGCCGGCACCGTTGATCTCCAGCGTGTAGCCGCTGTTGTTCCAGTTCATGCCGGTCTGGGCACGGATAGTCAGGCGTTCGTAACGGCCCGCCTCGGCGTTGGGCAGGGTGACATCGATGGAAGCGCTGTAATCCATCCAGCGCCAGTCACCCACGATGGTGGCAGGGTCGCCGCTGTTCCACTGGTTGACGCCGGACTCATTTTCCTGCTTGAGCCGGCCGCCCTCGACGATCCAGGCGCCATGGGTATCCAGCATGTAGCGGGGCTCGTTGCCGCGGGAAACGATGTAATCCTGCTGGGTCTCCTCGTTAGTGGTAACGTTATATCCGGCCACCTTGCCTTCCTCGACATACTCGAAGTTATCGGCATAGAGGTACTCGTCGGTTGTATCGGCGTTTTTGCCGGTGGAATCGGTATCCAGCACACTGCGGGTCCCGGTCTGGATGTAATCGCCGTCATCCTTCTCGGTGGGGAAGCGGGCGGGCGTGGTATTCAGCGTGGTAGCGGTCACAACGCTGTAGGCAGGCACGGTGATGGTGGCGATGCCGTTTTTGATGGCGGCATCCTCGCCTTTTTGCAGGTAGATGTCGGTCACGGTGGTCCAGACGTGCAGGGCCCTCGCGGAGATGTCCATATCGTCTGCGACCTTAATAGCGAAGGTCTTTTCATTCCGGGTGTTGTTGATGAACACCGTGGAGAAGTTCTTTTTATCCGGGGCAGCCAGGGTCATGTAGCTGGCGCTGCCATCGATACCGGCGGTAGCGTGTTCGTTATCGCTGGCGCCAAAGGACGCAAAGGTAGCATTGGGCAGCACGCGCCAGATGCCGTTGGTGTTGGTATCGTTCTCCCAGCCGGTCTTGGCAAACTGGGTGATGTGAGCCAGCATGTAGAGGACGGGGTCATAGTGGATGTAGCCGCTCCAGGGGTCGCGGGCAGAGAGCAGTTCCTTGTGGCCGTACTGGATTCCCTCGTAGAAAGAACCGATGGCAGGCTGGAACATGTACATGGTGCGGCGGGAACCCACAAAGGCGTTGGGGATGCTGTCCAGCAGGGCCAGGGGACTCTGGTAGCCACCGATGGTGTTTGCGCCGTACTCGGTGGTCTTATTCTCCTGCAGTTCGGAGTAACCGAAGGTGGCGCAGCCCTCGCTGTACCAGACTTCCTTGTCGTTCACATCGGCCATCATGATGTAGTCATCGGTGGCGTTGGTGCGGTAATGGAAGCCGATGGCATCCACTGCATCATACACACCAGAATCGCGAAGCATCAAGGGAACAATGTTCAAGGTCTTGTTCTCGTCCGAAGCAACGATCTTGATGTTGTGATAAGCGGCAATGGCTTCCCCAGTGAAGTAATCGGGGAATTCGCCCTCGTTCTTCAGCGCGTTGGCAAAGTACTTGATGATCTCGCCATCGGGATTTTGGGTCTCGTTCTTATCGGGGTCGATATAGTCGATGACATAGCCGTACTTTTCGTAGGCATCAAAGATGGTCTCTTTGTACCACTTATAAATAGCGGCGTACTTTTCATCGCCGTCGGCTTTGGCCTTGACCCAGTTGGGATACTCCCACCGCAGGATGGAGACCTTGACGTTGGGGTTGATCTTTTTGGCATCGGCCGCCATGACAAAGCCGGGGGAACGGGAAGCGTCGGCTTCCTCGTTCTCGTAACGCATGGTGCAGGCCTCGGCGCCGGTGGAGTTGTTGCCGTCGTTGCCCATCTCCATCTTGATGTTGGAGAACAGCGGGTAACCGTCCTCGCTGCCAAAGAGATACTGCATCATGGCCCAGTAGGCCTGCGGGTTTTCGGCCTTGTAGTCCAGCAGCAGGTTGCTGGTGGCGTTACCGTTGAGCATACCCAGGCCCTTGTAGGTCCAGCCGTTGACGTTCTCGGCGGCAGCCTCGACCTCAGAGCCATTTAGGGTAACGATACCATCCACATCAACGATACCGTCAAAGGCATCCTTGCGGGAGGCGGTCTCGGTCTTGGCGGCGTCGGCGTCAGCCTTGCCGGTCACGACGATGTTATCGTACAGGCCGGTACGCATAAAGCCGGTGCCAAAGGTAGCGCCAAACGCACCGATGATGCCGGTCTTTTCGCTGAGCTTGAAGCCCACGCCGGTAGCGGGCAGGACCTCCTCGCCGTTCAGGTAGACGGCAACGTTGCCCTCGGTGTCGTTCTCGTTATACACAAGGGCGAGGGCGTTCCACTCCCCTGCTTCCAGGCTTTGGGAGAGTTTGTATTCTTGGTTGTTGTTGACTTTCAGCACAGCGGTGCCATCGGTCTTGCGGGGGATGATGCGGAAATGGGCATCCGCTGCCGGGCCAACCAGAATGGCCGACGTATTGTCGTGGGCATCGTTGAACTTGATGTCTGCATACAGGGTGAAGCTGCTGCGCTTAAAGAAGCTGTCGGCCTCCTTAATGGCTGCGCCGCCGTCCATGGCGGAGTTGCCGCCGCTGATCCAGCCTGAGGTAACACTGACCTGCTTGCCGCCGGTGATGGTATCCGTCAGGGAGGCGCCGTTGCGGACGGTGACGAGTTCGTCATCCTCCAGCGCTTTGCCGAAGTTTTCGTTCTCATCAGGGGTGTCCGGGGTCTCCACATCACCGGTGCGCTCCACGGCCAGCCAGCTGACAGCGGGGGCATGCTGACCCGTGGCGGTGGCAGTCCAGGTCACGACCTGTTCGGTGGTGATAGTGAACTCGCCGGTCTTGGTGGTGACCTTGCCATTGTCCTGCTTGGGCACAGAAGCATAGACGCTCGCGCCGTCGCTTGTGGTCAGGCTCAGGTCCATGGCGCGGTTCTGGCCTTTCCACCACTCGCGGTGGGCGGTGGTAATGCTGTACTTACCGGCAGGCAGGGTGAACTTGTAGGAGATGGTCTCGCCTTTTTCATTCTTTTGGCCGTATACGCCGGTGTAGGTCTTGTCGCTGGTAGTGCCATTATAGCCCTTGGTCTGGGCGTCGGTATCCACCAGGCCCCAGGTCGCATCGCCCTGGTAGAACTGGTCGGACTTGCCATTGAGCAGCCGGTCGCCCAGCAGAGCCTTGGCGGCGGCGTAGGCTTCGGTAGACTGCACGCTGTCCATGGCACCGTTGCTGCCGCTGGCAGCGACGCTGTCAATAAAGTAGACAGTATCCGCCGGGATGACCTCGACGGTGTAGGTGACATCACCCTTTTGGACCTTCACGGTCTCAAAGGCTGTCTTGAAGGTATCGGCGGTAACGCCGTCCACGTCTGCCAGCACGGCGGGCACTTCGCCCACCTTGGTGGCGATATGGGTAGTGGTCACCGTGGCGTCGGCGTCGCCACTCTCCTGGATGGTGGTGGCCGGTGCGGGAGTCTCGTCTGCAGCGGGTGCCTCGGTGGGGGCCGGAGTCTCGGTTTCAGCAGGCGTTTCCGTAGGTGCCGGGGTTTCCTCCACGTCAGGCGCTTCGTCGGGAGTTTTCCCGGCCGGGGTCTCGGTTTCAGATGCGGCCGGGGCTTCAGTGGGAGCAGGGGTCTGCCCGGCGTTCGTGTCCTCGGCCGGGGCGTCTGCATCAGCAGGGGTATCCTCCTGCTGGACGATGGCCGTTATCGGCTCATCGTTGGCAAACGCTTGGGCAGGGACCATGCTTGCCAGCATGCCGACACACAGGGCGGCCGCCAGAACGCGTTGACCCTTGCGTTTTGCTTTTCTCATGGTTTTTCATCCTCTCTTTAGATTTCAGCGGGTAATGGGTACATTTGCAGTGGTTTACCTAAATGATAACGTACCCCCGCCGCGCCGACCATGTCATTTTTCCTGTACAATCTGCACTTTTTCAAGTTGTGTTTGACAGATCTTCCCCGCCCAAAGAGCCGGAATTTTTGCATGCTGTTCTTGAAAAAATCCATGGAAAGCAAAGCTGCGATCTGTGATAATGTTATTTAAGTATATCCATCAACCGCAAAAGGCCGCCCTCCCCTGCTTGTGGGGAGAGCGGCCTTGCCGTTTTGGGTTATAAGGTCTCGCCGTTGGTGGCAATGACCTGCTTGTACCAGTTGAAGGACTTTTTCTTATAGCGGTTGCCGGTGCCGGTGCCGTCATCGTTGCGGTCGACATAGATAAAGCCGTACCGCTTGCGCAGTTCACCGGTGGTAAAGGACACCACGTCGATGCAGCCCCAGGGGGTGTAGCCCATCACGTCGACACCGTCCAGTTCGATGGCTTTCTTCATCTCGGTGATGTGGGCTTTCAGGTAGTCGATGCGGTAGCTGTCGTCCACAGTGTGGTCGGGCTTCAGCTCGTCGATGGCGCCGAAGCCGTTCTCGACGATGAAGATGGGCAGCTCGTACCGCTCGTAGAGAGCGTTCAGGCTGTAGCGCAGACCCACCGGGTCGATCTGCCAGCCCCACTCCGACGCTTTGACGTAGGGGTTGGGCACGGTGTGGGCGTTGCCGCCGCTGAGACCCGCGTTTTCCACCTCCACGTCCGACCGCACGCAGTTGGACATGTAGTAGCTGATGCCGATGTAGTCCACCGTGCCGCCCGCCAGAATCTCTTCATCGCCGGGCAGCATCTCGGGGGCGGTGCCCTCCCGCGCCCACTGCTTGCGGGCATAGGCGGGATAGTGGCCGCGGCAGTGGACATCGCTGAAATAATAGCGCTCGTGCATGGATTCCTGGGCCATGATCATATCGTCCGGGTTGCAGGAGTAGGGGTAGAACGGCACGAATGCGCACATACAGCCGATTTTAAAGCCGGGATCGATGGCATGACCTTTGGCCACCACCAGAGCCGAGGCCACCAGCTCGTGGTGCACGGCCTGATTCAGCGCCTTTTTGGGGTTAGCAAAGGTGGAGTAGCGCACGCCGGAGTTGGTCCAGCCGAAGATGTCGTTGGAGGTGTTGGACTGGTTGTTGATCTCGTTGAAGGTCATCCAGTACTTGACCTTGCCCTTGTAGCGCTCCATCACGGTGGTGGCGTAATGGACGAAGAAGTCCACCAGCTTGCGGTTGACCCAGCCGCCGTACTCTTTCGCCAGGGCGTAGGGCATCTCGAAGTGGGAGAGGGTGATGACCGGCTCGATGCCGTATTTCAGCAGTTCGTGAAACAGGTCATCGTAGAACTGCAGGCCCGCTTCGTTAGGCTGCTGCTCGTCCCCGCGGGGAAAGATGCGGCTCCAGGAAATGGAGGTGCGGAAGCACTTGAAGCCCAACTCGGCAAACAGTTTCACGTCCTGCTTGTAGGTATGGTAAAAGTCGATGCCGGTATGGTTGGGGTAGTATTCGCCGGGCAGGACGCCATCGGTGATGCGGCGGGGCGTGCTGACGCTGCCGCCGGTCATCACGTCGCTGACGCTGGGGCCGCGGCCGTCGGCGTCCCAGGCACCTTCCAGCTGGTGGGCAGCGACTGCACCGCCCCAAAGGAAGTTTTCAGGAAGCATGGTTGAAACCTCTGTTATTTTTCTTTTTCATCGCAGCCGATGATCTGTACCAGCACGATGGTGATGATAATGGTGGCCAGCACGCCGATTATCATGCCGGTAAAGGAGCCGGGGTTGGCGTCGCTCATGGCGTTGACGGTGGTCAGCAGGCCGGGCAGACCGGCATAGACGTAGTATTTGGTGTTGAAGAAGCTGATGACGAGCGCACCGATGGCACCGCCGATGCAGCCGGCCACGAAGGGCTTTTTCAGGCGCAGGGTGACACCGTAGATGGCGGGCTCGGTGATGCCGAAGATGCCGGTCAGGCCAGCGGAGAGGGCAACGCTCTTCATGTCCTTCTTCTTGGTCTTAAGCACAACGCCGAAGCAGGCAGCGGCCTGGGCGATAACGGCGCAGGTCTGGAAAGCCTGGAAAGAGTCGCAGCCGTACTTGGCAAAGTTGGCAACGTTCATCGGGGTAACGCCCCAATGTACGCCGAAGATGACGAAGACCTGCCAGATACCGCCGACCAGCAGAGCTGCCACGGCGGGCACATTGTTGGCCAGGAAGTTGTAGGCGTTGGCGATGCCCATAGCCACGGCATCGGACACAGGACCGATGACCAGGATGGTGAGGGGCACCATGACGATGGCACTAATAAAGGGCACGACCAAGGCCTTGGCGATGTCGGGGACGTACTTATTCAGGAAGCGCTCCAGGTAGGACAGCACCAATACCAAAAACAGTGGCGGCAGCACGCTGGAGGTGTAGGTGGTCTGTGCCATGGGCAGGCCCAGGAACCTGATGGTCTCGCCGTCGGCAATGCGAGCGGCGATGCTGCCCCAATCGGGGTTAGCCAGCGCCATGCAGCACCACATGGCAATAAAGGTGTTGCACTTGAAATGCTTGGAGGCCGTGACCGCGATCATAATGGGCATGAAGGTGAACGGCGTCCAGCTGATAAAGCTAAGTACGGCGTAGGTGCCGGTCTCGGCAAAGGCGGGGACAAAGTGGGTGATGATGATGAGCATGCCCTGCACCAGGCCGGCCGCAGCCAGGATGTAGATGAACGGGGCAAACACAGCCGACATGGCCGCAATGATGCGGTTGAACAGCCCCTGCTTGACCTCGGCCGCTTCGGCACCAGCGGTGTCACCCATCAACTTGGCCATCTCCTCGTAGACATCCTTGGCGTGGGTGCCGATGACGATCTGGTACTGGCCGCCGTTCTCCATGACCTTGATGACGGCGGGCATCTCGGAGATCTTCTGGGTGACCTCGGCAGAGGGGGATTCTTTCAGCACAAGGCGCAGGCGGGTGGCGCAGTTGGCTGCGCTGATGATGTTATCGGGGCCGACGGCTTCGCGGATATCGGCCGCAAGCTTGGCATAATCGCGGATCTTGGTAGCCATAGTGATTTCTCCTTCACGGTTCGTTTTTAACGGAGTGGTAGTGGTTTGTACCCCGTTCCCTGCGCGCTTTGGGAACTGGCTTTATTATATCCGCAAAAGTACGGCTTGTCAGCAGTTTTGGGGCGCAAAAAAACAGCGCGCACCCCAAAGTAACCTGTTTTTGGGAAGTAACACGCTGTTTTTTGTACGTTTTGTTGTGCGCCGGGCAAGGCGTCACTCGTTCAGGCGGTTATGCACCCGGCGGGCCAGGGATTCCAGCAGGTAAACGGCGGGGATCTGCGACGTCAAATCGTAGTTTTCCACGCCGCTGCGGCGAGTGGCCGTGTAGTAGGGCAGGGTCAGGTCGCACACCTGGGCCAGGGTGCAACTCTCGTTGCCGGTGACAGCCAGCAGGGTGCATCCCCGCTCCCGCAGATCGTGGGCGAGTTTGAGCACCTCGGGCGTTTCGCCGGAAACTGAAAAGACAAGGGCGGCGGCGCTGGTGCAATCCGTTAACGTGATGGGGTAAAACGGGTCGGACACGCTGAGGGCAAACTTGCCCAGGTTGGAGAAGTACCGCGCACCATAGCTGGCAATGCTGCCGGAGTTGCCGATGCCCACCACAAAAATGCGCTCCATGCGGGCGATGATAGCGGCGGCCTGCTCCAGCTTTTCCCGGTAGGCGGGCGTGCCCACACGCCAGAAAAAGGTCTGCAGCTCGTTTAAAGCATCGGGGATGTCTTTGTCCTGGGTGTCGATGCCGTTTTCCTCTTTCAGCTTCCACTTGAACTGGGAGAACCCCTCGCAGCCCATCTTTTTGCAGAAGTGCAGCACCGTGGTGGTGGAGACGTGGGCTTCGGTGGCAAGCTCGCGGATGCGCATATAGGGCACGGCGGAGCGATGCTCGGTGACATACTGGTAGACGAGCATCTCCAGCTCGTTCAGGCTTTTCAGCTCCTGTGCAGTAAACATGGCGGCGTGCCCCTTTCGCGGTGGTTTATTAAAAAGGTAACATTCCGGGCGGAAGTTGTCAACTGTTTGTTTTTCCCTGCTTTCTGATGCATGGAGTTCTTCTTACTGCATGCCATGTAAAAATTTTGTTGGCGGTATGCGGTTGTGCGGCAACACACAGCGCCCCTGCACGGTCGGCACAGGGGCGCTGGTTTTATGTAGCTGTTATTCGGTTACAGCGGCATGGTCCGCGGTGGTTTCTGCAGTAGGTGCAGAGGCCTGCGGGGTTTGCAAATTTTCTAACCCGGTCACGTTGATGTTGCGGTCGGTCTTGGCCTGGATGCTGTTGGCGCGGACAATCTCTTTCATGTCAATGCCGGTGGCTTCCTTCATGGCCTCCATGGTCTGGGCCATCAGCACGGGCACGTTGCCGGACACGCCCGACACACCGGAGGCATCGCCGCCGATGATGGACACCTTGTCGATGCTGGCAAGGGGCTGGGCCACGCTCTTGGCGATTTCGG
Source organism: Oscillospiraceae bacterium (assembly GCA_025758045.1). Lineage (NCBI taxonomy): Bacteria > Bacillati > Bacillota > Clostridia > Eubacteriales > Oscillospiraceae > Oscillospiraceae bacterium. Next base: position 649,046 of record CP107208.1, read on the forward strand.
GCAGCACCTTTATCATCATCTCGGCCACGGCGGCATCATTGTACTGCTTGTAGGCTTCGGCTTTCTGCTTCATCGCTTCGGCTTCGGCCAGGCCTTTCCGGCGGATGGCCTCGGCTTCGGCTTTACCGACCAGTTCGATGCCTTCGGCCTCCTGCTGCTTGGCAAACTTGGCGGCCTCGGCAGCGCGCTCGGCCTCGTACTTCTGGGCTTCGGCTTCTTTCTGGCGGCGGTACAGCTCGGCGTCGGCCTGCTTGCGCACCTCGGCATCCAGCTTGCGCTGCTGCACTTCGGCCTCCTGGGCGGCCAGGTCGACCATCTTCTTCTGGCGGGCGATCTCGGCGTCGGCTTCGGATTCCTTGACCTCCTTGGCACGCAGGTTGGTCTGGATCATACCGGCGGCCTGGGCGTCAGCGGCGGCCTTGTCGGCCTCGGCTTTCAGCTTGGACTTGGCCAGTTCCAGCTCGTTGTTGCGCTGGGCGATGGCCGTCTGGGCTTCAATCTCCTTCTCGTTGGCGGCCATGGCGGCGGCAGCCTTCGCGCAGGAGACATCGCGCTCGGCTTCGGCCTTGGCAATGGAGGCACGCTTTTTTACAAGTTCCTCCTGCTCCACGCCGATGGCCTCGATGACGCCGTGGTTGTGGCCCTGGGCATCGATGGCGTCCTTGACATCCTGCACGTTGAAGGTGACAACCTCCAGGCCCATCTTGGCCAGGTCCGGGCGGGCGTTTTCCACCACGCTGACGGCCATCTGCTTGCGGTTGGTCAGAATCTGGTCGACCGTCATCTCGCTGACGATCTCACGCAGGTTGCCTTGCAGCACATCGTTGATCTTCTCGTTGATGTGGGCTTCGTCCATGCCCAAAAAGTTGGAGATGGCGGCCTGCTGGCGGCTGTTGATGTACTTTTTGATGTCATCGTACCCGGCGTTACGGACTTCCTCGTCCGAGACGGTGGAGTTCTCGCTGTAGACCTGCACGGTGACGACGCTGTCCAGCCAGAGGGAGACGCCCTCTTTGGTTTTTACGCCAGTTTCCGGCGTTTTTACGTCGATTTTCAGCAGGCGCATGTTCAGCCGGTCGGCACGCTGTACAACGGGCAGTACAAACACGCCGCGGCCGCACACCACCTTGGGGCGGGACAGGCCAAAGCCCGTTACCACGATAGCCTGGGTAGGCGGGGCTTTTTTGTAGCAGAGAAGCGAGAACACGACCAGTGCCACCACAATGGCGGCGATAAGAATAGCAATCATCATTGATACATTCCTCCTTCGCTGATGATGGCTTTATTATACCGGCCGCGGGGGAAGGAATACAGGATGATTTTAGCAGAATAAGGCGGTCTATTTCTCTTTTGGGGGAGAAATAAGGGATGAGGGGAAGTGTTTCCGGAACTACCCATACCCAAATAACTCCGGAAGTACGGAAGTACTTCCTCTATAATCTTTATATCAATAAGTTACATATATACGTCAAAAAGTAAAAATATACTTCTTATTATACATTATGTTAAATTATATAACATACTTATAAAAAAGAGTAATTTATACGTATATATGTTATTTCTTGTTTATTTGTCTATAGAGGAACGTACTTCCGGAGTTCCGGAGTATAATAGGGGGCGGAAAAGGTCGGAAGTACCTGCAAAACAAAAAAGCTCCCTCGCCGGGAGCCTTTTGCTTTATTTATACAGCTTCGTTTACTGCCTGCTCCAGCTGTTCCAACGCCTGGGTCAGGGTGGCGTTCGAGGGACGCTCCCCTCTCGAGGAAAATCTCCATTTTATACCCGCGGGCGGCGGCGAAGGCGGCCAGGCCGATGTCGGTGTGTGGCCCACCAATTCCTCGATGGAATGTACAATACCCGCCATGGCCTGCTTCCTCCCTTACACTTAAATGCTGTAATCGTAGTCATCGGTGACGGTCCGCAAAAAGCGCTTGCTTGCCTCCTGCCGGGGGTGCAGGAAAAATTCTTTTGCGGAGGCTTCCTCAGCGACGACGCCGTTTTCCATAAAGATGATGCGGTCGGACACGTTGCGGGCAAAGCCCATCTCGTGGGTGACGACCACCAGCGTCAGGCCGTCGGCGGCCAGCTGGGTGATGGTGTTCAGCACCTCGCGGGTCAGCTCCGGGTCAAGGGCGGAGGTAGGCTCGTCAAACAGCAGCACTTCGGGCTTGAAGGCGATGGCGCGGGCGATGGCCACGCGCTGCTGCTGCCCGCCGGAGAGCTGGTCGGGGTAAAAGTCCTTGCGGTGGAGCATACCCACCTTTTCCAGCACCTCGTCGGCGGTCTTATCGGCGGTGGCGCGGTCCACGCCACGGGCGGTAATAAGGCCCTCCAGCACATTCTGCTTGACGGTCATGTTGCGGAAGAGGTTGAAGTTCTGGAACACATAGCCCATCTTCATCCGCAGGGCACGAATTTCGCTGTGCTTTAATTGGGTGATGCCCTTTTCAAAGTTATCGAACCGGATGGTGCCGCTGTCGGCCTTCTGCAAAAAGCTGATGCAGCGCAGCAGCGTTGTTTTACCGGAGCCACTGCTGCCCAGGATCGAGATGACCTCGCCCTTGTTGACATTGAGGTCCACGCCTTTCAGCACCTGGGTGGTGCCGTAGCTGCAATGCAGGTCTTTTACTTCCAGCATGGTGATGTGCTCCTTTGCTTTGGGTCACGCCAGATGATCCGGCGTGACGTCCAGAATATCGTTGAAGTAGTTGTTGGCGATCATCATCACGCCCATGGCGGTGACGACCACGATCTGCTCCTCGTTGAAGTAAGTCTTGAGCCTAGTAAAGAGCCCCTCGGGCACGTGCTTGGGGTCGTTGGCAATGGCGCGGCCGTAGTCGATGAGGACCTGCTCCTCGGGGGTGAACTCGAAGGTATCAAAGTCAATGCCGTTCTTTTTCAGCAGGTTGCGGAAGTAGATGCTGCACACCAGGCACCCGTTGGCCTGGGAGATGGCGTACTCGTAAAAATCAGCGGCACGCTTGCCGATGAGGCGGGCCAGCTCGTCATCCAGTGCGTAGGAGCCAGCCTCCACCGCATTGAAGGCGGCAGCATTGTGCAGCAGGGTGCGCTTTTCGGCAGTAATGGTATGGCCCTCGGCCACATGGTCGGCCACGATCTTTTTAATGTTTTCGGGGGCGGTATCGATGTTGATTTCACTGATTCTTGCCATAATTACGCAGGCTCCTTTTCCAGTTGTTTTTGTACGGCGGATTGCCGTTTCGGCTGTTTCCAGGCAAGGCGCTTTTCCAACACGCTTTGCAGCAGGGTCAGCACCGTGTTGAGCATTAAGTAGACAAAGGCAGCTTCGCAATACAGCGCAAAGGGTTCAAAGGTGCGGGAGGCAATCTGCTGGGCGGCTTTGAACATTTCCACCACCGTGATGCTGGCGGCCAGCGAGCTGTCCTTCGTCAGGCCGATGAGGGTGCTGAACAGCGTGGGGAAGGCCACCCGTGCAGCCTGGGGCAAAATGACCCGCAGCATGATCTGGCCGGAACTCAGGCCGATCATGTACCCGGCCTCCCACTGGCCTTCCGGCACTGACTGGATGGCGGCGCGGATGGTCTCGGACATATAGGCCGCGTAGTTCAGCGAGAAGGCGATGACCGCCGACGGGAACGCATCCAGCGTGATGCCTAAGGACGGCAGGCCGAAGAAGATGATGTACATCTGGACGATCAGCGGCGTACCGCGGAACACCCAGACATACACGCGGGCCAGCGGCTTAAGCACCGGGATCTTTTGAATTTGAATCAGCGCCAGCAGGAAACCCAGCACCAGGCTCAGGATGTAGATGCACACGGTAAGGGGGATGGTGACCTGCACACAGTACAGGACCAGCCGGGGAAACGAGGATACCAGAATATCCAGCAGTCTTTGCGTCATTGCGAATCACCTGCAATCAATTGCTGTAAGCGGAGTTGGTGTAATCACCGCCCAGATATTTTTCAGAGATCTCTTTCAGGGTGCCTTCCTCGCGGAGTTCGGCCAGCGCAGCGTTGATAGCGTCCAGGAACTCCGGCTCACCCTTGCGGACGGGGATGGCGATGACATCCTCGGAGTTTGGGATGATAAAGGCGGCCTTCAGCTTATCGGCGGCGTCTGGGTGCTCATCCAGGTAAGCGTTCAGCACCGGAACGCTGATGCCCAGGAAGTCGGCGCGGCCGGAGAGGACCAGGTCGATGGCCTCGGCGCTGGTATCGATGCCGACCACCTCGGCACCGTTCTCCTCGTACCAGGGGATGAAGGCGTTGGTGGTGTTGGTGGCAATCTTCTTGCCGTTCAGGTCCTCGGGGCCGTTGATGCTGTCATCGTCGGCACGCACGACCACGCGGCGGGCTTCGTAGTAGTAGGGGTCGGAGAAGTCGTATTTTTCGGCGCGCTCGTCGGTGATGCTGACACTGTTGATGACCGTATCAAAGCGGCCGGTGTCAATACCGATGAGCAGCGAGTCCCAGGCGGCCTCCTGGAACTCGACCTCGACGCCCAGCTTTTCGGCCAGGGCCTTGCCCAGTTCCACGTCCAGGCCGGTCAGCTCGCCGTTATCATCGTGGTAGGTGAACGGCGGGTAGGTACCTTCGACACCGATGACCAGCTTGCCGGCGGCCTTGACTTTTTCCAGCTTGTTTTCACCGGAGGTTTCAGCCGTGGAGGCGGTGGTGTCGGTAGAAGTTGCTGCAGAAGAAGCGCTGCTGCCGCAGCCGGCCAGGGCGGCGGTCAAGGTAAGTGCGGCCAGCGCAGCGGCGGACTTTTTCAAGATTTTTTTCATGGTAGTTTCCCCTCTGTCATTTTTCTATGTTCTTGTGTTTCGTTTCGGCGGTTCAACGTACCCGAACAGGTAAAACAAAAGCCCGGGGGCTTTTACAGGCTCCCAGGCACACAGCAAACGATGTTGTACAGTTACACTTTAAACATCGACAAAGCACAAGCAAGACGAATGTGCCCGGCCATACGGATATGCCTGGGAGCAAAACATTCGACAACACATGCGGACGGCGGCGATGGCATGGATGGTATACATGGCACATTTCTCCCTTCGTCTTTGTTCGTGCTTCCTGTTCGGATTCATTGGCTGTATCATACACCTATTTACCTACTATGTCAATATGTTAGTAGGTAAATAATGCAAAAATATTTGCAGAAATTTACAAAAATACGGCAGCACGTTTGTTTATTGTGCTGCCGTTGGATGGTTTTATTCGTGTAAAATGGCCTTCAGGTCGGTTTTGGGGTCGCTGGTGGGGGTCAGGTGGTAGTTTTCCACCAGAAATTGTAATACATTTGGTGAGACAAACGCCGGGATGGTGGGGCCTAAATAGATGTGCTGCAGACCCAGATAGAGCAGCGTCAACAGGATGCAGACGGCTTTCTGCTCGTACCAGGAGAGCACCAGCGTCAGCGGCAGGTCGTTGACCCCGCAGCCGAAGGCCTCGGCCAGGGCCATGGCAATGCGGATCGCGCTGTAGGCATCGTTGCACTGGCCGCAATCCAAGATGCGCGGGATGCCCCCGATGCTGCCCAGGTCCATATCGTTCAGCCGGTATTTACCGCAGGCCAAGGTCAAAATCAGCGTATCTGCGGGGGTCATGCGGGCAAAGTCAGTGTAATAACTGCGGCTGGGAGCCGCGCCGTCGCACCCGCCGATGAGGAAGATGTGGCGAATTTTGCCGCTTTTCACCAGCTGCACGATCTCCCCCGCATGGGCCAGCACGGCGTTGCGGGCAAAGCCGGTGGTGACGGTGTGGCCGCCGTTCATGCCGGTCATGGGATGGTCCTCCGGGTAGCCGCCGCACTCCAGCGCCTTTTCAATGACCGGTGTAAAATCCTTGTCCGCGCCGATGTGGGGGATCTCCGGGTAGGAGACCACCGAGGTGGTGAACACCCGGTCGCAGTAGCTTTGCCGCACCGGCATCAGGCAGTTGGTGGTAAACAGAATGGGCGCCGGGATATTGTGGAACTCGGTCTGCTGGTTCTGCCATCCGGTGCCAAAGTTGCCCTTTAAGTGGGGGTACTTTTTCAGCTCCGGGTAACCGTGGGCAGGCAGCATCTCGCTGTGGGTGTAGATGTTGATGCCCTTGCCCTCGGTCTGCTCCAGCAGCAGCTTTAAATCGTGCAGGTCGTGGCCGCTTACCACGATAAACGGTCCTTTTTCAATCGTCAGCGGCACGGTGACGGGCACCGGGTCGCCGTAGGCTTCGGTGTTGGCGGCGTCCAACAGGGCCATGCAGGCCAGGTTGACCTCGCCGGTTTTCAGCACCAGTTTTAGCAGGTCATCCGGTGATTTTTCCTCGCCCAGGGCGGCCAGTGCCTCGTAGAAATAGCGGTTCACGGCGGGGTCGGTCTTGCCCAGGGCGCGGGCGTGGTAGGCATAGGCTGCCATGCCCTTGAGGCCGAACAAGATCAGCGATTTCAGCGACCGAACGTCCTCCCCTGCCCGCCAAAGCTCGGCCATATCATAATCCGCAAAGTGGGTGGTGCTGACGGCGGCTTTCTCTTTCTCTATATCGTTTTTGATTTGCAGGATCGTCTCGTTATTGAAGTTCACGTTGGTGATGGTGGTAAACAGCCCTTTCAGCATCAGCTCGTCGGTGCGTTCGGTGGCTGTCCCCGCCTGCACCGCCTGCGCAAGGCCGATCAGCGCGCCGATGACTTCATCCTGATAGTTGGCGGTATCAGCCTTTTTGCCGCACACCCCGGCCTTACCATCGCACCCGGTATTGTGCGCCGTCTGCTGGCACTGGAAACAAAACATCTCTTGCATGTGGTTGCCCCCCTTACAGAATATCACTATCTATAAGGGTGGGCAGGCTGCGGGGATTTTATGCAGACACAAAAACAGCGTCACCCCGCCGGTAACAAGGCTGGGTGGCGCTGCTTTGGAATCATGCTTATATCGGTTTTGCTATGTGGTGGTGTTTGCCTCTTGCCACTATGTATAGGTACGCGGCACCTGTTTTTCCACCAGTTTGTGGGGTTTTACAGGGCTGCTATTTTTTATTGAGGTCTATTTTATTTTAATAACATGTCGCGATTTTTTCAAGGTTTGTGTCGACTTTTGTCGCGCTGCATCGACCGTTTTCGACATGTTTCGCAAAGAAAATTTTTACGAAAATGTTTGCATTTTTCTCTCGCACAACAGATTTTGTGAAATTGTCAGGATTTTTGGGGCACAACAAAACGCCCCCGCAGCCGGTAAGTTCCGGCCGCAGGGGCGCTGTGGGGCATGGTTCAATTTTCCATGGCTTTATACAGTTGTCTAATGTTGGGTAAACTTGGCGATGGTCGCCTTGACCAGCGGCATATTCAGCGGCTTAGCCAGGTGGGCGTTCATGTCCGCATCCAGGCATTTGCGGGCATCCTCGGCAAAGGCGTTAGCCGTCAGGGCCAGGATGGGCACAGTCTCGACATCGGGGCGGTCCAATGCACGGATGATGCGAGCAGTGGTCAAGCCGTCCACGTTGGGCATCATCACGTCCATCAGGATGGCATCGTACTCGCCGGGGGGCGGATTGCTCAAACAGGTCGATGGCCTGCCGGCCTCTGTCTTTGGCCAAGGTGGTGTTTTTGCCGCGCTCCTCGTCATGGATAAGGTCGAGGCCGACGGCCTGCTCGTTGTTAGCCAGCGGATAGACCTGCTCGACCACACCGTCGGGGCCAGCTCAATGGCCTGGATGATGCCGTCGCTGTCCAGCATGTAGTGGCAGAGGTCGTCGTAGCTGGATTTGTCTATATCAACGCCGGACTCGATGATATTTTTGAGCAGGTACGAACGGGAGGGGATTGTCATATATACGCGGCGGGGGATTATCAATTTTTGTCGAAAAGGATATTCGCGGCATGCAAAAAGCCGGGCGCGGCGGGGCGCTCGGCTTTCTGGGTAGGTGTAGTTTAGATGATGATACCGTTACAATGGTCGACTTCGTGCTGGATGATCTGGGCGGTCCAGCCGGTGAAGTTTTTGATGTGAGTGTGCATTTCGCGGTCCTGCCACTGCACCTTGATGGTTTTGTGGCGCTTGGTCTTGCGCTGGCCCTGCAGGGAGAGACAGCCTTCCTCGGTAAGATAGAGGCCCTTGCGGTAGACGATCTCGGGGTTGAACATCTCCCGCAGGGTGCCCTCGTCATCAAACACGATGATAGCTTTGTTGACGCCGATCATGTTGGCAGCCATGCCTACGCAGCCATCGGCGTGGGCACGCAGGGTGTCCAGCAGGTCGTCCGCCGTGGGGATGTCATCAGCCGTGGCGGGCTGGGCTTTTTGGGCCAGGAATACCGTATCTTTCATCAGTTCGCGTACCATGGGGTTCTCCTTTGTCTATTATATAAGGGCAATACCGCATAATTCTAAGTGCCGATACGGCGAGCGAGGTGCGGCAGATGCTAAGCCAAAAGCGCAGATAATACTTTGTGTATTATCGAGCATTTTGGCAACGCAGTTGCCGTGCCGCACACCGAGCCGCAGCGAGGCGCTTCGGAGCGCAACCGACGCTTTGCGGCGGCTCTTGGCGCGGAGATCCGCCGGAGCGGTGCTTAAGCCGCTAGGCGGGAATTGTGCGGTGTTGCCTAAGGTATTATAGCATAAAAGCGGGCGGATGCAAGCATCCGCCCCTATGGCAAGAGCTGCTGCTGTATTGTAAGGGCCGATGCTCGCCATCGGCCCGCAAGTGCCACCCAAAATGTGAATTTTTTTCTCCTCCGTTGTACACGGCTAACGTTTGTGCTATACTGGCATCGTTGCCGACCGACCGGTCGGTCGGTTTTTGTAAGCCCACGGAAAGGATCTTTTCAACCTATGCCGAAATACAGTGTCAAAAAGCCCTTCACCATTCTGGTGGCGGTCATCCTGGTGCTGGTGCTGGGCGTGGTCAGCCTGCTGCGCATCCAAACGGATCTGCTGCCCTCGATGAACCTGCCCTACCTGCTGGTAATGACCACCTACCCCGGCGCCAGCCCTGAACAGGTGGAGGCCGATGTGACCCAGCCGCTGGAAAACAGCCTTTCCACGCTGAACGGCGTGAAAAACGTGACCAGCCAAAGCAACGAGAACTACAGCCTTATCTTTCTGGAATACCAGGAAGATACCGACATGGACAGCGCCATGGTCAAGGCCAGCACGGCCGTGAACCAGCTGGGCGACACCCTGCCCGACATGGCCAGCACTCCCACACTGATCGAGATCAGCCCCGATATGATGGCCACCCAGTACGTGGCTGTGGACTGCGAGGGCATGGACATCTACGAGCTGTCCGACTACATCAACGACACGATCTTGCCCCAACTGGAGCGCGTGGACGGCGTAGCCAGCGTTTCCACCACCGGCCTGGTGAAGCAGACCGTGCAGATCACCCTCGATCAGGACAAGATCGATGAGGTGAACGACAAGCTGCTGGTGAAAGTCAGTGACCGGCTGGCCGAAGCCAAGGACCAGCTGGACGAGAACCGCGCCAAGATCAACGAAGGTCTGGCCCAACTGGACGACGCCCAAGCGCAACTGGACAGCGGCAAAAGCCAGCTGAACACCCAGAAATCCAACATCACCCAGCAGCTGCGGGACGCCATTACCCAATTGGACGACCAGATTCCCACGCTGGAGCAGAAGATCGCCGACCTGAAAGGCCAGCTGGACAAGGCCAACCAACAGCTGGGCAGCCTGAAGACCGATCCGTCCAGCCTGCCGGAGGTCACCCTGCCCATCGACGACGCGCTGTTTGCCAGCTGCAAGCAAATTCTGGCCCAGTACGACAGCGAGTACAACGCCGCCGCCCTGCCCGCCAATCTGGAAGAAGCCAAGAGAGACCTTAACAAGATGGCTGCCATGATCGCCTCCATCGACCGCGCCGATGCCGCCATCCAGGCCGCTGCCGCGCCGCTGACCGGCGATGCCACCATCGAGCAGGCCAATGCCGCGCTGAACATTCAGATCACGGCACTTACGCTGCAAATTCAGCAGTTGGACAATGAAATCGCCAACGGCATCAACGGCGGTGCCACCGACGAGGAGCTGCAGGCCAAGCGCGACCAGCAGACCGCCCTGCAGGCCCAGCTGACCACGGCCACCGCCAACCGCGATGCCCTGACCGGCTACAGCGACATGGTGAATACCCTGTCCACCACCCGCACCGCTTTGCAGAACGCCACCGTGCTGCTGAACGCCCGCAAGGACGCCGAGTCCAGCCTGAACAGCAGCACCGAGGAACTGCGCAAGACGCTGCAATCCACCATCTCCAGCCTGAACGACCAGCTGACCAAGGCCCAGACGATGCTGACCCAGCTGAACGACCAGCGCGGCAAGCTGCAGACGATGCTGGAGAATCTGGAAGAGAACCCTGTGGACCCCAGCCTGGCCGATATGGCCGTACAGCTGCTTTTAAGCGGCAGCGAGGCCCAGCTGCAGCTGGGCGAGTTCCAGCTGGAAAGCGGCCGTACCCAGCTGGAATCCGGCAAAGCGCAGTTGGACGCCGCGCAGGAAGAATACGATTCTGCCCGCGAAGAAGCGCTGAAAAGCGCCAACCTGGACCAGCTGCTGAACATGAACACGTTGAAACAGCTGATCTCCGCCCAGAACTTCTCGATGCCCGCCGGGTATATTGAGGGCGGCGAGGGCGATGACAACCGCTACATTGTAAAGGTGGGCGACACCTTCGACAGCGCCGACACACTGAAAAGCATGGTGCTGTGCAGCATTGACGGCATCGGCGATGTGCGCCTTTCCGACGTGGCGGACGTAGAGATCACCGACAACGCCGATGACAGCTACGCCAAGGTGGGCGGCAACCGCGCGGTGCTGCTCTCCATTTACAAGAGTTCCACCGCGTCCACCTCAGCCGTGTCCTCCGCCAGCACCGCCGCCATGCAGACTTTGATGGACGGCAAGGACGGCCTGCACCTGACCACCATCATGGACCAGGGCGACTACATCCGCATGATCGTCAAGAGCGTGCTGTCCAACCTGGTGGAAGGCGCCGTGCTGGCCATTCTGGTGCTGGCACTGTTCCTGAAGGACCTGCGCCCAACGCTGGTCGTCGCCATCTCGATGCCGCTGAGCGTGCTGTTTGCCATCGTGATGATGTATTTCACCGGCATCACCTTCAATATCCTCAGTCTGTCGGGCCTGGCGCTGGGCATCGGCATGCTGGTGGATAACTCGGTCGTTGTCATCGAGAACATCTACCGTCTGCGCGGGCGCGGCGTACCGGCCCCGCGGGCTTCGGTTCAGGGTGCCCGGCAGGTATCGGGTTCCATCATCTCCTCGACCCTGACCACCATCTGCGTATTTTTGCCGATGATCTTCTCCACCGGCATGGTGCGCGAACTGCTCACCGATATGGCACTGACTATCACCTTCAGCCTGCTGGCCTCGCTGATCGTGGCGTTGACCGTGGTGCCCTGCGCGGGTTCCACCGTACTGCGCACCCAAAAAGAGGTCAAGCACCCGCTGTTTGACAAGCTGCTGGACGGCTACGAGAAAGCCCTGCGCTTCTGCCTGAAAGTCAAGGCCCTTCCCCTGGGGCTGGCTATCAGCCTGCTGGTGCTGTCGGTGTGGCGCATTGCCACCATGGGCATTGTCATGATCCCCGATATGGGCAGCAACCAGCTCTCAATCACCGTGGACGTGGCCGACGACACCGCCAAGGACGACGCTTTTGCCACCGCCGATGCTGTAATGGACGCCGTGAGCGCCCTTGACGGCGTACAGACCGTGGGCGCGATGTCCGGCGGCAACAGCATGGTGTCCATGATGGGCAGTGATGCCGCCGTGGACAACACAACCTTTACCTATTATGTACTGCTGACAGATGAGGGTGCCCGCCGGGGCAGCGAAATTCAAGAACAGATCACCGATGCCACCGCCTCCCTGCCCTGCGAAGTGACCGTGAATGCCAACGGCATGATGGACATGAGCGCACTTTCCGGCAGCGGTATCGAGGTCGACCTGTACGGCAGCGACCTGAACGATTTGAACACTGCCGCGGAGCAGGTGGTCGACCTGTTGAACAGCGTGGACGGCATTGCCAACGCCAGCGATGGCCAGGAGAACGGCGACGAGGAGATCAACATCTCCATCGACAAGGACAAAGCCATGCGGATGGGCCTGACCGTAGCGCAGGTCTACCAGCAGGTAGCCGCCAAACTGACCACCGATACCACCGCCACCACACTGAAAGCCAACGGCACCAACTACACCGTGACCATCGTGGACAAGACCGAAACGCCGGATCTGGACAGCCTGTTCAACATGGAATTTGAGACGACCACCACCGATGAGGACGGCAGCAGTGTAACCGAGACCCATACCCTGGGCGAGTTTGCCACCCGCACCACCAGCGCAGGCTTTGTTTCCATCGCCCGCGAGAATGGCTCCCGCAAGATGAGCGTAACCAGCGAGACCGTGGACGGCTACAACACCACCCTGCTCTCCCGCGAGGTGGAGCCGAAGCTGGCCGCGCTGGATCTGCCCGACAGCGTGACCGCCGAGCTGGCCGGTGAAACTACCCAGGTGGCCGAGATGTTGCAGCAGATGGTGCTTATGACGACCCTGGCGCTGATCTTCGTCTACTTTGTTATGGTGGCACAGTTCCAGAGTTTGCTGTCGCCCTTCATCGTGCTGTTTACGATTCCACTGGCCTTTACCGGCGGCATGCTGGGGCTGATGATTGCCGGCGAACAGCTTTCGCTGATCTCGCTGATGGGCTTCCTGGTTTTGATGGGCGTTGTCGTCAACAACGGCATCGTCTTTGTGGACTACGTCAATCAGCTGCGCATTGGCGGGCTGGAGCGTACCGACGCGCTGGTAGCCACCGGCCGTACCCGTATGCGCCCCATTTTGATGACCACCCTGACCACCGTGCTGGCTATGGTAACGATGCTGTTCAGCCAGGATGTGGGCAGCGACATGAGCAAGGGTATGGCCATCGTAATCATTGGCGGCCTGACCTATGCCACGTTGATGACGCTGTTCATCGTGCCCGTGATGTACGACCTGTTCTACCGCAAGCCGCCTGTGAACATTGACGTGGGCGACGATGGCATGGACGATCTGCCCGATGACGCCGCCGAATTTGCGGCAGAGTTTGCCGCCCGCCGCGCCGGTGCGGCCCAGCCTGCCGCCGACGCCGAAGCGGAACCCACTTTTGAGACCACCCTGCTGCCCCCGAAGGAGGATGCGAAATGACCCCTGACAGCCATGCACAGCGCAAAGCCAAAGTATACGAAGCCGCACTGGCCTTAACGTCTCAGGGCGTCAGCCCCGCCGCTATGACCATCCAGCAGCTGGCCGACGCCGCGGGCATCGGCAAAGGCACCGTGTACGAATATTTTTCCTCGAAAGAAGAGATTTTGCAGGGCGTGGCCCGCTACTGCTTTGCGCAGGAGAACGAGCGCATCGCCGCCCGGTTTGACCGCTGCCGCACGCTGGTCGATTTGGAGAATGAGCTGGTGGACTATTTGCAGGAGGATGCCGCCCAGCGGATGAGCACCTACCGGCTGTTGGCCGTCAGCTTTGGCCAGCAGGCCGCTTTGCCCGAATGTACCAACGCATGTCGCAGCCAGCTGACTGCCCTGACCGATGCGCTGGTGGCCCGCCTGCAGGCCGCCGGGGAGATCGACCCCGACTTAACGATGGACGCTTGCCGCACCTCGATCTTCTGCACCGTGACCGGCGGGTTGATTGCCCTGTGCTGCAGCGCCGGCAACGGGGATGCCCTGCCAGATTTGCCGCAAAACCTGCGCGACAATTTGCACAGGAGTTTGCGGCCACAGAAATAAAGTACTGACAAAAAAGCGTCCCACATCCATGGATTGGATGCAGGACGCTTTTTTATGTTACTGTAAAGCGATTACTTTTTCGCAGGTTCATCTTCGTGTTTACGGCCCCAACCGGTAATGACCGCAACCAGGAAGGTGCCAAACAGTGCAAAGGCGTATACTGTTCCGCCTGCCACTTCTACAGGGGAAAGTCCGGTCAGAGCAGCACCGATAAATACAAACACGCTCATAAACGGCACAATAGCAGGCAGGCTGTTTGCCGTACCATCCAGAAGGTTTGCACGACGGTAGGGATGAATGTTCTTGGCAGAGCCAATGCGGTTCAAGATGGGACCAAAAGTCAGAATCGAAGCACTGGTAACACCACCGAACAGGATCGTTGTCAGGGAAATGCCAAGCATGCAAATTAGTTCAGCGCCGCGCTCGGTGCTGGCGGCCTTGCTCTGCAGAATACTGTCCGCCAGATAATCCAACAGGCCGGCGTCATTCAATACACCCATAATGCCAAAAACCGAAATGACCAGCGCACAGGTAGGCAGAATATTGTTCACACCATCAATGAGGAAACCCACAGCCGCGTTGTTCGCTGCATCGTTAGCAAATACATCGGCAAAAGTGAACAGTCCTGCTGCCAGTCCCACAACGGTACCCAGGCTGAGGCCAACGCCGATACCTGCATAGATGTTGCGGGTCTTGGTAGAAACAACCAGCATTACTACAACTGGGAGCAGCATGACCAGTGTTGTCGGATTCGATACCGCATCGATCTCGCCGCCCTGATAAGTACCGCCGATACCGCCAACGATAGCAAAGAACACGATGGTAATGAGCCCAGCAACTGCAGAATACTGCACACGACTGCTGACGACACCGCCAATATCTGCCGGGCGGCCATCATGGAACTGCTGCGTGGAAGAAGATGCAATCGTAGTATCAGAGATAGGGGCAAGGTTGTCACCAAACACAGCGCCGGAAACAATGCAGCCAGCCATCCACATAGGATTTGCGCCCAGAATCAAGCCTGCCGGGTAAAAAATCGGAAACGCAATAAACATGGTTCCAATAGAGGAACCGGTCGCCGTAGAGACAATGCAGGTTGCCAGAAAAGTAAAGGCAACAAATAACCCCCCACGGATTCCGAAGGAATTTGCCAGCCAGACAAAACCACCAGACAAACCGCAGATCTTAATCAACTGGCTGAACATACCCGTCAGGAGAAGAATTACCACAACCGAAACCGATGTAATGGAGCTTATCCCCCGCACGGCGCTGTCCCAGAATTCGCTGTAGCTGGTGCAGAACAATCCGCCTACCAACAATGCAATGAAACCGCCTACCGCCAGGGCCTCCATGTTGAACGCCTTGAAAATAATGAATAGAACAACACAGAAAAAGACATAAATCACAACTGGCACCAACGAGAAAAACATTCCGCCGCGAAATGTCAGTTTTTTCCTTGTTTCGTCCATGATAATTTGATTCCTCCTTATATCCGGAATATCAGGTTATTAACCCCTTTTGTCTGGCCAGTTCAGTGAAAGCTGCCTTAATACGTTCAAAGCGCTGTACCGCATCTTCATCTTTGGCAAAGCAGGCTGTTACAATGCGGATGAAACCTGCGCCCTGCTCCCCATAAGGGGTGCCCTGGTTTACCATAATTTTGGCGTGCTCCATCAGATAATCAGCCACTTCCTGCGAAGTCCCCAGGGCGCTCACATCCAGCCAGGAAAGGATGCCGCTTTCACTCATGCGCATCTTGACGCCCGGTGCAGAGCCCAGAATTTCACAAGCCAATCTGCGTCGGCGATCCAATCTCTCATAGTATTCCGGCAAAATTGTCTTATCCTTCAGCGCTGCAATCGCACCAAAGGTAGAGGCTGTGCAGGGTGCTCCCAGAACGTTCACCGCAGCACCGTAGAATACATCCATGATGTGATCATCTGCATACAGGTACGCCATACGATAGCCGCTCAGACCGTAGCCCTTAGACAGCGAACAAACCGTAACCGTGCGTTCCCACATGCCAGGAAGAGTGCAGGGGGACACAAACTCGATTCCATCAAAGATATGGTCCTCAAACGCCTGATCACAAACCAAAACCAGATCATGGCGAACAATAAACCTCGCCAATTCTTCCAGGTTATCTTTACGATATACAACTGTAGTGGGATTGTTGGGATGTGTCAGCAGCACCATTTTTGTGTGCGGCGTAACACGCTTTTCCAGTTCCTCGATATGAATACGATAATTGTCATCATACCAGGTCGGCACATGAACAGCCTTAGCCCCAAGGAGTTTGCAGTTCAAATAGTTGCTGGGATAGCTGGGGTCAGGGACCAGCACTTCGTCACCGGCTTCCAAGAACGGCATCATCGCAAACAGCAGGCCAGAGTCCGAACCCGGGGTCACAATTACATTCCGACTGGGATCGATTGCCAGGCCCGTCCGCTCATGGATATGTTCGGCCAGCGCGCAGCGTAGTTCGTACATACCGACAGGCAAGGTATAGTGGGACGGGAATCCTCCCTTTACCGCTTCCATCGTAGCCTTTTTCACCGATTCCGGGATAGACGGGTCTGGGTAAAACATATCTGCCCAGGCCATTACATCGCCGCCTGCTTTCTGGAATACGCTGGCACCTTCGCCTACATCCGCCTTGCTGACATTTAGGAATAAGCCGCCCTGCAGGTCCTTAAATCGGGCATTCATCTTTGTTTTGATATCCATGAAATTTTCCTCGCTTTTCTAACAGCAGTTGTGCTGCTGTCAATCTTTCGGGCGCGGATAGAGTCCATTATACTTCCGCGACAGCCTCGATTTCGCAGCGCACACCCTTGGGCAGGTCCTTGACGGCACAGCAGCTGCGGGCCGGGTTGCTGGTGAAGTACTGTGCGTAAACACTGTTGAAGGTTGCAAAGTCTGCCATATCTGCCAGAAAACAGGTGGTCTTTACTACTTTATCGATGCCGGTGCCGCCAGCCGCCAGCACAGCCGCCACGTTTTTGCAGCTCTGGTGAGCCTGGGCCTCGATGCCCTCGGGGATCGTACCATCAGCAGGGTTTACGGGAATCTGGCCGGAGCAGTAAGCGAAACCTCCAGAAACGATGCCCTGAGAATACGGGCCAATGGCTGCGGGTGCGTTGTTCGTTGCAATGATTTTCATAAGATAGTCCTCCTTAAAAAATTCGTTCTTTTTGCAATGAAATATTTTTCATTGCTCGTTGTCCTCATTATATCAATAAACTATTTTTCAGTCTATTGGCAAGTTGTAGGAAAGTTTCTTCTTTCTTTTGTTTAGTCTGACGAGTCACGGATTCTGCAGCAAAAATCGTCATATTTATGCTGTTACGCAAAAAAGATGCCAGCCGGGTTGTCTGCCCGGCTGGCGTCCTTGCCTTTCTGAACTATCTATAGTATACACATTCCTGCTACAAATTGCAACTAAGAATGAAAAGTATTTCATTGCAAAGACTTAACTTTTTTATTCAAGTCCCTTGCAGTGGCGCAAATGAAGGTACACGGTGTTTTTTGAAATGTTCAGGCAGTCTGCCACCTGAATCACTGCGTCTTTGATATTGAAAATGCCCGAGGCATACAACTTACTGACAATTTCTCTGTTACGCAGTACACTTCCCGCCAGCCCTTCTGCATCGGTTTCTGCTGCCGCACGCTGTACGGCAGCCTGCACCATTTCTGTAGAATTCTGTACATAGGTTTCCGCTACAGGCTGGCTCTGTGCGGGGGAAATCGTTTCCAGAAGCTGCGAAAGCGGGGTGTCCATATAAAAATTGATACACAGTAACCCGATGATTCGCTGTTCACTGCCCCGGATTGCGATCGTACAAGAGCGCAGCGGTTTTCCATCGCGGTTTGTGCTGGAATAGCAGACCGTATCCCCCTGGGTCTGTGCGTGGATACGTCCCAACATCGTAAGGGCCAATTCTGTGATAGGTGCGCCCTCGCTGCGGCCCGTGTGACTATTCATCACCCGAATTGCCGAATGTTCCAGGTCTTCCAAGCTATGCAGCACCAGTTCATAGCCTGTGCCCAAATATTGTGCCAGACCGTCCAGCATCTGGCAGTAGGAATCCAATATCAGCCGATCTTCCGGCGTGAACTGCACCTCAGGTGATTTCATAGTCGCCTCCATGTCCCATCTTTTTTGCTTTCATGATACTGCATTTTAGCCAAAAAATCAAATAAATTCGCGTTCTTTTTCTTATACAAAATCGTTTACCGGGCCCATCCGGTCGGCTGTATAATATTCGCTGCGCTTGATCTCGCCGGGCAGGTCGATGCCAGTAGCCTCCCGCAAGCCAAAGGCGGCAAAATAATCGCAGAACCGTTCTTTTCCAAGCCGTGCGCCGATCTGGATAAAGCAGGGGTTGCAGCTGACAGCCAGCCCTTGTGCGAAAGTCTCGGCTCCGTGGACGTGGCCGTTGGCGCAGCGGAACCGTGTGCCTGCCACGCTGATCTTGCCCGCGCATACAAAGTAATCGGTGGGCTTGCAGGCACCGCTGTCCAGCGCGGCGGCCGCTGTGATGAGCTTGAATACACTGCCGGGCTCGTACAGGTCGCTGATGGCCTTGTTGCGCCACTGGGCCTGCTGGGCCTTTTGCAGGGCGGCGCTGCGCTCCTCACCGGTCAGGGCATCCACCGCCGCGCGGGCATCGTCATCGATGAGCCGCCGGGGCGTGTTGGGGTCGTAGTCCGGCTGGCAGCTCATCGCCAGCACAGCCCCCGTCTGCACATCCATCACAATGCCCACGCCCCGCTCGGCCACATGGTGCTCCTGCACGGCGGCGGAGAGGGCGCTTTCCAGCCAGTGCTGAATTTCTGCGTCGATGGTCAGCGTCAGGCTGTTGCCGGGCACGGCCTCCTGCAGGGTCTGGTAGTGGGTGGGCATGTCGTAGCCCCAGGCGTTTTTGGCCGTTAAGATCTGCCCGTTCTGGCCGGTCAACTCCTTATTATAGTAAAGTTCCAGCCCCCACAGGCCCGCGTTGTCTACATCGGTAAAGCCCAGCAGGCCGCCCATAAAATCTCCCTGCGGGTAGACGCGGCGGGTATCCTGCCGGATCTGGATGCCCTGGGCATTGTGCTCCTGACACCAGGCACGCACGGCGTCGGCCATCTCCCGGTTGGCGCGGCGGCGCAGCAGGCAGTCGTTGGAGGTGCGGACCGAGAATTTTTCCAGCGTTTCCGCATAGTCTAGTTCCAGGATCCCGCTCAACGCTTTGGCGGCAGGCTCCACCAGCTCGTCGGCCAGCTCCCGCGGGGCGGCACGGATGGTCCAGCAGGTCTCGCTGGCAGCCAGCAGCGTGCCATCAGCCGAGGTAATCTCCCCGCGGGCGGCGGGCAGTGTGGCCCCGCGCAGCTGCTGGTCGGAGGCTCGGGCGGCATAACCGTCGGCGTCCACCAATTGCAGCACGGCCAGCCGCCCTACCAGCCCGCCCAGGCATCCCACAGCCAGCACACCTGCCAGCAGCCGGATGCGCAGCCGCATCCCCTTGGTTTGCAAAGGTGAAAGGTGACGCATGAGAAAAGCCCCCTTTTCAGCGTAGTTCAGTTCTTTTCAAGCTATGAAACGCAATCTGGCAAAATGCCGAAATTTGGGTCGCAAATTCGTTCAAACGTCAATTGACCTTTAAACGGAATCAGCGTAAAATGTTAAGTAATGAATTTGACAATAATTTGTCAAGCTATAAAGGAGGCAATTTTATGGCAAGATTTACTCTCCCTCGTGACCTGTATCACGGCCCCAAAGCCCTGGAGGCATTGAAGACCCTGCCCGGCAAGCGCGCAATGATCTGCGTCGGCGGCGGCTCCATGAAGCGGTTCGGCTTCCTGGATCGTGCCGAGGCTTACTTAAAAGAAGCCGGCATGGAAGTGGAGCTGTTCGAGGGTATCGAGCCTGACCCGTCCGTTGAGACCGTCATGAAGGGCGCGGCTGCAATGGAGAAATTCCAGCCGGACTGGATCGTTGCCATCGGCGGCGGTTCCCCCATCGATGCCGCCAAGGCCATGTGGATCAAGTACGAGTATCCTGACATCACCTTTGAGGATATGTGCAAGGTCTTTGGCATCCCGCCGCTGCGCCGCAAGGCACACTTCTGCGCCATCTCCTCCACCTCCGGCACTGCTACCGAGGTGACTGCCTTCTCCATCATCACCGATTATGAGAAGGGCATCAAGTATCCTATCGCTGACTTTGAGATCACCCCCGATGTCGCCATCGTCGACCCCGAGCTGGCCCACACCATGCCCAAAAAGCTGGTGGCCCACACCGGTATGGACGCCATGACCCACGCCATCGAGGCTTACGTTTCCACTGCCAACTGCGACTTTACCGACCCGCTGGCCCTGCATGCTATCGAGATGATCCAGGCCAACCTCATTGGCAGCTACAACGGCGATATGGATAAGCGCGACGCCATGCACAACGCACAGTGCCTGGCCGGTATGGCGTTCTCCAACGCGCTGCTGGGCATCGTGCACAGCATGGCACACAAGACTGGCGCGGCCTTTGCGGATTACGGTGCCCACATCATCCACGGTGCCGCCAACGCCATGTACCTGCCCAAGGTCATCGCCTTCAACGCCAAAGACCCCACCGCCAAAGCCCGCTACGGTGTGATTGCCGACAAGATGAACCTGGGCGGCGCCAACGACGACGAGAAGGTCGCCCTGCTTATCAAGTACCTGCGCGGCATGAACGACGACCTGAACATCCCGCACTGCATCGGCCACTACGGCCCCGACTCTTACCCCTGCGAGCAGGGCTTTGTTCCGGAGAATGTGTTCCTGGAGAGACTGCCTGAGATCGCCAAGAACGCCATCGCCGACGCCTGCACGGGCTCCAACCCGCGCCAGCCCAGCCAGGAAGAAATGGAAAAGCTGCTGAAGTGCTGCTACTACGACACCGAGGTCGACTTCTAAACTTTATACCAAAAAACCGGGTCCCCGCTGCGGGGCCCGGTTTTTTTGCTGCCCCAAACCGGGCAATATCCATCCGATTGCAAATTTTGTGCCATCGGCAGCCGGACAGCAAATTTGCGCAATTTTTGCCTGTTTGTCTTGCTTTTTATCAATTGCATCACCGCGGATGTTGGGCTATAATGATACATAATTCGTGCAGATATTATGCCCTTTGGGTTTAGGAAAATGAAGGAGGAACTCCCGGTATGGGTACCGCAACGCAAGCAAAGGCGCCGCTTTTTACGCGGTCTGCGCTGGTGGCGCTGATCTGGCCGCTGTTTTTGGAGCAGACCCTAAGCGTGACGATGGGCATGGCTGACACCCTGATGGTGGCCGGTGTGGGCGAGGCGGCTGTGTCCAGCGTGTCGCTGGTGGACAGCCTGAACATTCTGATTATCCAAATCCTGGCGGCACTGGCCACCGGCGGCGCGGTGGTCGCCAGCCAGTACATGGGCCGCCGCGACCAGGAGAGCGCCCAGCGCAGCGCGGCCCAGCTGTACAGCGTGCTGGCCATCTCCACGGTTGCGGTGGGCGTGCTGTGCCTGGCGCTGTCCCGCCCCATTCTGCGCGGGGTGTTTGGCAGCATTGACGACGAGGTCATGCACTACGCGCAGCAATATTTCATCATCAGCGCCATCTCCTACCCGTTCATTGGGCTGTACAACGGCGGCGCAGCGCTGTTCCGTGCCCAGGGCAACAGCCGCATCAGCATGCTGGCCAGTTTGGTGATGAATGTCATCAACATCGGCGGCAACGCGCTGTTGATTTATGGCTTTGGCATGGGCGTTGTGGGCGCGGCGCTGGCTACGCTGATCGGCCGCGTGTTTGCGGCAGTGTGGATCTTGTGGCAGAACCAGAACATCCACAACCCGCTGCGGGTGGCCGGTTTTGCCGACCTGCGCCCCCGCAAGGAGCCAATCATGAAGGTGCTGGCCATCGGTGTGCCGTCGGGTTTGGAGAACGGCATGTTCCAAATCGGCAAGCTGTGCGTCAGCAGCCTGACCTCGACCCTGGGCACCGCCGCCATTGCGGCCAATGCCGTGGCCAACAGCGTTTGCACGGCGGCCAACGTGCCCGGCGCTACGATGAACCTGGCCATGATCCCAGTGGTGGGCCGCTGTCTGGGTGCCGGGGACAAGGAACAGGCGAAAAAGTACTCCCTGCAGCTGACCGGTATTGCCATCGTGGGCCTGGGGCTGACCAATTTGGCCATGTTTTTTCTGCTGCCGGAGATTATCACCTGGTTCCACCTGTCGGCCGAGGCGGCCAGCATGTGCACGGTGGTGGTGCACTGGTTCAGCGTGTTCTGCGTGGTGTTCTGGGCCCCCAGCTTTACCCTGCCCAACGCCCTGCGCAGCGGCGGCGATGCCAAGTTTACGATGCTCGTCAGTATCGCCAGCATGTGGGTGTTCCGCGTGATTTTAAGCTATTTCTTTGTGCTGCAGATGCACATGGGGCTGACCGGCGTATGGTTTGGCATGTTTGTGGATTGGATCTGCCGGAGTATTTTGTTTGGGGTACGGTTTTATAGCGGCAAATGGATGGAGCATAAGGTAATTTAATTTCTGCTTTCCCCCACCTAAGCAGGGGAAAGCATTTTTTATTGACAATTTTGGTCTACTGTGATAGACTACAAATAAAAGAAGTCTATCCATGTAGACCAAAGGAGAAAACCATGAACCATTTAGCCGAAGCTGAATACCGGTTTGCCTGCCTGGTGTGGGACACCGAGCCCCTGCCCAGCGGCCAGCTGGTCAAACTTTCCGCCGCCGAGCTGGGTTGGAAAAAAAGCACCACCTATACCGTGCTGAAAAAGCTGTGCGAGCGCGGCATTCTGCAAAACGAGGGCGGCACTGTGACCAGCCTGGTAAAAAAGGAGGAAGTGCAGTGCGCCGAGAGCGCCGCCGTGGTGGACAAGACCTTTGACGGCAGCCTGCCGCGCTTCGTGGCCGCATTTTTGAACTCGAAGCCCATCAGCGCCGCCGAAGCGGCCGAGATCCGCGCCCTGTTGGACGCGGCCCAATCGAAAGAGGGGTGACTATTATGCGCAGCACTGTGCTTTCGTTTTTGCTGCTCAGCCTGTGGGGCAGCGCGGCGGCGCTGGCGGCCTGGGTCGTCTGCCGCCTGTTGCGCCGTGCCCATGCGCCCAGCCGGTTTTTGTGCTGGCTGTGGCTGGCCGTGGGACTGCGGTTCGTGCTGCCCTTTGGCATCCCGCTTGCCCTGCCCCGCCCGCAAAACACCCAACTGGCCGAGGCCGCCGACACTGTGCAGGCCCTGACCCAGCCGGAGCTTACCGCCCCGGACCTGCCTGCCATGGTTCCCGCCGCCCCCGCCGCGCCTGCGCCCTGGTACACCACACTGACCGTGTGGCATCTGCTGGCGGCGGTATGGGCTGTGGGCGTGGCACTGCTGGCCGTGCGTGCCGTGTGGGGCTACCTGCGCCTGTCCCGCCAGGTGGCGCTGGCCTGCAAAACGCCGGATGGCTGCTTCAGCGGCCCCTGTGTGCCCACGCCCTTTACCCTGGGCCTGCTGCGGCCCCGCATCTACCTGCCCGCCGGGCTGGTCGGCCCCGCCCGGGACGCCGTTATCTTGCACGAGCGCACCCACATCCGCCGGGGCGACCCGCTGACCAAGCCGCTGTTTTACGCCGTGGCCTGCCTGCACTGGTTCAACCCGCTGGCGTGGCTGGCCTTCCGCGAGTTTGAGCGCGACATGGAGGCCGCCTGCGACGAAGCTGCCGTGCGAGGCCAATCTTCCGCCGCCTGCAGCGCCTACTGCGAGAGCATTCTGCGGTTTGCCATGCAGGGGCGCGGCGTGCCCGGCAGCCTGGCCTTTGGTCAGGGCAGCGCTAAGACCCGCATCGTGCATCTGCTGCATTACCGCCGCCTGGGGGCCGGGGCCATGGTGGTCTGCGCCGTGGTCATCGCTGCCAGCATGACGGCCTGCATGGTGCGCCCTACTTTGGAAAACGCCCCCGCCGCCACGCCGGAGACCGCCGAAGCCGCTGAGCCGGAGGCCACGCCTACCCCCGCACCGACGCAGGCACCCACCGCTGTGGTCAACACCGCCCAGCTGCCGCTGCTGGAGGACCCCGACAACAGCCCGCTGTTTATCGATCCTGTACCGGATTACAAGTACATTTCCCGCTTTATGGGCAACGGCCACCGCGGTGACGATCTGTGTGCCGCCCCCGGCACCGATGTGCTGGCCGCGGCCGATGGCGTTGTCGTCCAGGCCGCCGAGCATTACAGCTGGGGCAATTTTGTGGTCATCGACCACGGCACGAACAGCGAGGGTTACAGCTGGCGCACCCTGTACGCCCACCTGCAGAGCTATACTGTGGAAGTCGGACAGCATGTTATCCAGGGGCAGATCATCGGCTACGTAGGCAGCACCGGCCGAACCACCGGCAACCAGTGTCATTTTGAAGTATATGTGGATAACACCCTGACCTCTCCGCGCTGGTTTACCGCCTATCACGGGGAGGGCGACAGCGCCGAGCCGACCGACGAGGAGCGGCAGGAACTCATTGACCGATGCGTCGACGCCAAGCTATACGATGCCATGCACACGATGGATGAAGCACTGGGCGGCCAGGGGGCGCAGGCCGTTGTCTTTTCGCTGCCGCTCGACCTTTCTGACGATGTGCGGATGAGCAGCACTTTCGCCCAAAACTGCACCGGCGTAGACCTGGCGGCCCCGGAGGGCACCACCGTACTGGCCGCCGCCGACGGCACCGTGACCGAGTACGACTATAATGAGGACGACGGCTACTATCTGGTGCTGTACCACGGCATGGACGACGGTGCCTCGTGGCAGACGCGATACAGCCACCTGGGCAGCGTGAAGGTGCAGGTCGGGCAGCAGGTCGTGCAAGGCCAGGAGATCGCCGCCTGCGGCAGCACCGGGGCCAGCACCGGCCCCCACCTGCATTGGGAAGTGCTGAAAAACAGCGAACCCGTAGACCCGCAGACGGTTTGTGAACTCCTGTCTACCCTATAATAAGGTAACACTCCTATGAAATATTCTTCCCCCGGCCCCGCCCTGTTGGCGGCGGGGCTGCTTTTTTGCACCCTTTTTGCGCCGTTTGGCGCGTATGCTGACAGCAAAAAGGACGAATTATCGGCAAAACAGAATCAAGCCCAGCAGGCCTACAACGAAGCCCAGCAAGAACTGGAAGAACTGCAAAACCAGCAAAGCGAGACCCAGAGCCAGATCGACCAATTGCAGGGGCAGAGCGCCGAAGTCGCCGCCCAGTTGAGCGGCATATATACAGCCTTGCAGGAGGCCCAGCGCACCCTGGACGAGCGCACCGCGGCCGCCGAGCAGGCCGCCCAGGCGCTGGCGGACAAGCAGGCCGAGTACGACGCCAGCCTGGTCCGCTGCAAAAGCCAGATGGGCGCGATGCAGCTTTTGGACGGCGGCGGCAGCATTACCCTTTTGATGCAGGCCCACAGCCTGTACGAGATGCTGACCTTTGCCGAGACCCTGCGGGAGCTGGCCGACCACAGCAGCGCCGCCCTGGCGCAGTTGAACGCCGAGGCCGAAGCCCTGGACACCGCCCGCGCCGAGGCCCAAGCCGCTGCTGACGAAGCCGAGGCCGCCCGCGCGGCGCTGGATGCCCAGCAGACCGCCCTGGAAGCTACACAAAACGAGCTGGGCAGCGCCTTACAAGCCGCCAACACCGCCCTGACCGAGCAGCAGGCCGCCGAACAGGCACAAGCTGTGGTGACCGAGGCCGCCCGCAAAGCCTATCTGCAGGCCACGGCGGATCTGGACGCCTACGCCCGCGCCCAAAGCAGCAAGTACACCACCGCCGACCTGCACCTGACCAGCCTTGCCTTCCGCTGCCCGCTGGACAGCTACGGGCGCATCACCACCCAGTTTGGCGAGGCCGACCCCTGGGGCATCCCCCACCGGGGCACCGACTTTGCCGCGCCGGGCGGCACGCCGGTCTACGCCATTGCTGATGGCATCGTGAGCGCGGCCGCCGCCGTGTACAGCTACGGCAACTGTGTGCAGATCAGCCACGGCACGGCCGACGACGGCAACACCTACGACAGCCTGTATGCCCACCTGAGCAGCATTGTCGTCAGCCAGGGCAGCGCTGTGACCAAGGGGCAGGTCATCGGCTACGTAGGCAACACCGGCAACGTGTATAGCACCGGGGGCGGCGGCTATCACCTGCACCTGGAACTGCGGGTCAACCGCGCCCGCGTGAACCCGCTGGCTTACGTACCGCAATGAGTAACGACTTTTTGTATTGGTTTGGCTTTTATGTAGAGTATCGGCTGCTCTGCCTTGCACGCGGGCTGGCCGCCTTTACCCGCTGGTTTGTCCGGGTGCTGGGTACGCTGCTGACAGCGGTGCTGCGCCCCGTCGCGCTGGGGTGCATCCAGCTGCGGCAGGCCTTGCGCCGCCCCAAAGCATGGCTGGGGCTGGTGGTCCCGGTGGCGGGATCGCTGGCCTTTGCGTGGCTGGTGCGCACCTGGCTTGGCCAGCCCTTTGCCCTGCGGGTGGAAGTAAATGGCACCGTGGTGGGCTATGTGGCCAGCGAGCAGGACTTTGACACCGCCCGTGCCGATGTGCAGGCCCGCGTGAACACCGCCCGCACCCTTCTGGAAGCGGCAGGGGCCGACGTGCCCAACTGGGACCTGGACCCGGCCTTTACGCTGGCCGTCAGCGCCGACACGATGACCCCCGGTGAGGTGGCCAACGCCATTTTGCAGGCCAGCGGCAGTGAAATTACTGCGGGCACCGCCGTCTACGTGGACGGCACCCTGCGCTTTGTGACCACCGAGGGCGACCACCTGCGCACCCTGCTGGCCGCGGTGCGCCGTCCCTACATGGACCCCACCGACGCCGACAGCCGCGTGGTGTTTGCCCACGAGTTGACGCTGGCAGACGGCATTTACCTGACCGGGTCGGTCAGTCCCTATACCGAGGTTGTATCCGCCCTGCAGGCCAATGACGGCGAGCTGCTGCGGGTACAGATCCGCCGCCGGGAGCGGTACGAGCAGGAGCTTGCCTACGATACCCAAATTGTGGAAGACGACACGCTGGATTTTGGCAAAAGCGAGACCGTGCAGACCGGCGTGCCGGGCCGCGAGACCGTGACCTACGAGGTAGTGTACGAAAACGGCGCCGAGGTGGACAGCCGCGTGTTGGATGTAGCCCGCACTGCCGAGCCGGTGCCGGAGGTCATCCGCCGGGGCACCCGGTTGCAAAGCGGGATGATCGGCAAGCTGGGCACCGGCAGTTTCATCTGGCCCGTGCCCGCCTACCGGCACATTTCCCGCTGGGCGAACTTTACTCCCGGAATCAACTATCACCGTGGCGCGGACATTGCCGCACCCTACGGCACCGAAATTTACGCCGCCGACGCCGGAACCGTGGTGGAATGTACCCGCCATTGGAGCTGGGGCAACTACGTGAAGATCGACCACGGCAACGGGTACCAAACGCTGTACGCCCACATGTCGGCCCAGGCGGTGCACGTAGGCGATGTGGTGGAGCAGGGGCAGGTCATAGGCTATGTGGGCAATACCGGCAACTCCTTCGGGAACCACTGCCATTTTGAGATGTATTATAACGAGCGGTTGTTCAGTGCAAGGGATGTGTTCCCGGATATGCCGGAGTGGAATCGCTAAAAGCCTCCCTCTGGGAGGGAGGTGGCGCGAAGCGCCGGAGGGAGAGAGTCTTGGCATAGTCTCTCCCCCACCCGCTTCGCGGGACCGCTTACGCGGCCGGACCCCTCTGTCGCGATGCGACATCTCCCCACGCTGTTGGGAGTCACCCTCGCAGAGGGGCCAAAGTGTCGCACCCTCTCACCCATTTTATTTTTTTCAGCCGGCACTTTACTTTTTTGGTTTTGTGTGCTAGAATACTTTACATAGTAAAGCGACCCCTGCTTGCGGTGCAATGACGCGCCGTTGGTGGGGGTCGTGTCTGTTTTTTAGAGGGTATTTTTAGGGGGAAGCTATGGACCGTATCGATCGAAAAATCTTGGACATCCTGCAAAAGGACGCCCGCGCACCGCTGAAAGAAATTGCTGACCGTGTATTTTTATCCAGCCCTGCGGTGTCGGCCCGCATGGCCCGGCTGGAAAGCTCCGGCGCGATCATGAGCTATCAGGCCCAGGTGGCCGCGCCGATGCTGGGGTACATGGTCAAGGCGTTCATCAACCTGGACATGGACCCCCAGCGCAAGCCGGAATTTTACCCCTACATTGAAAGCTGCCCCCATGTGGTGGAGTGCAACTGCGTGACCGGCGATTACAGCATGCTGATCGAGGTGCTGTTTGCCACCACGCAGGAGCTGGACCAGTTCATCAACCATTTGCAGCAGTTTGGCCGCACCCGCACGCAAATCGTGTTCTCCACACCCGTGGAGCACCGCGGCGTGCCCGTCAGTGTGGAGGAAGATGCCGCCGATCCTCAGAAATAACCGCCGTCCTGGTGGGTGCTCTGGCTTTCCAGCCCCATGGATACGCCCAGGGCTTCATCCACGCGGCGCATGTCATCCTCGGGGATGCGGCCCGCACGCTCCCGCAGGCGGCGCTTATCCAGGGTACGGATCTGCTCGGTCAAAATAATGCTGTCCTTGGCCAGGCCGCAGCGGTCGGCCCGCACGCTGATATGCGTAGGCAGGCGGTTTTTATCCTGCCGGCTGGTGATGGCCGCCGCGATCACCGTGGGGCTGTGCCGGTTGCCGATCTCATTCTGGATGATAAGTACCGGCCGTATCCCGCCCTGCTCGCTGCCCACGACGGGGCTTAGGTCGGCGTAAAAAACCTCGCCTCTGTGCACTTCCATAGAAAAAGCCTCCTCTCGTTTGCTTACCTAGAGTATAAGCGAGAGGAGGTTTTTTTAATCACTCTGTTTTTCGATTTCTGCGGCCAGCGCGTCGCCTTTGACGCAAAAAGCCGTAAACGCACGGCTGCGCTGCAAGGGCTGTATGATAAACCTGGTACGCAGCGTGTCGATGGCCGCGCAGCCCGCGAAAGTCAGCACGATCACCAGCAGCGTGTACGCCGCCGAGCCGTGGTGCGCTTGGGCGCGGAAGATGCCGTTCCACAAAAAGTCCCGCAGCACGGGGACCTGGTGCAGGATGTAAACGCCCAGCGTCGTGCCCGCCAGCCCGTTGATGAACCGGTTGCTGCCGAGGTCCAGATTTTTGAAGAAGTGGAACAGCGCCAGCGCCGCCAGCAGGCCGGGCAGTGCGCCCAGCGCCGTGCGGTAGTAGGCAATGTACTGGAACGCCTTGCTGTCGGTCGCGCCCCGGTATTCCAGCACCGCGCGGATGGCGGTGTTGGCCAGCGGCAGGCCCAGGCCGAGGACAAGCGCCGCGGCGGGGCGGTTCAGCAGGCGGGACAGGCGGTTATCCGGCCAGCGGCGCAGGTAGGCAGCCAGCAGGTAATCGTAGAGGAACATCCACGCCGTATCGCCCAAAATTCCGTCCTGGCCAAACACCGTGGGGTAAACGACCAGCGGCACAGCCAGCACCAGCAGCACGCCTTTGTGGGCGCGGCGGGGCAGCCCGTGCAGCAGCCGGTTGAGCAGCGGCACGCAGAGCAGCAGCACCAGATAGTCCGAGATGAACCACAGCTGGCGCGTACCGGCGGGAAACGCCGCCCAGCGCAGTGCGCCGAGGGAGACATCCAGCCCGGCCAGCCTGCACAGCAGCGTGACCGGCACGGTGTACAGCCACAGCGACAGCCAAAGCGACAACGGGCGGCGGGTTTTGAACGGCTGTTCGCACATAAACCAGCTGCCCACCAGCACAAACACGGTGCAGGCAATGCGGGAGCCGCAGCCGATGAGGCAGAACACGAAGGAGGACGGCAGCGTGGAATAATCCGCAATGCCGCCCTGGCCGGTGAGGTGGTCGCCGATGATGAGCAGCATGCAAAGGATGCGCAGCAGTTCCAGATTGCTGGCGCGGGGGGCTTTTGTCGGCACGGCGGACCTCCTTTCCGATTGTTACAAAATAAGGCGGCCCATGGCCGCCCGTAAAAGGCAGTTATTTGTTTTGTTCCAGAATTACAAACGCGCAAGCCAGGCCGTTTTCGTGGGTCAGGCTCAGGTGCGGGGTCAGGGCGTTGGCGGCGGTCCATTCGGCGGCGGGGCCGGTCAGGGCAAAATAAGGTGCGCCACTTTCTTTACGCAATACCGTTAAATCTGTCAGTGCAAAGCCGCCCAGGCCGGTGCCTGCGGCCTTTAAAAAAGCCTCCTTGGCGGCAAAGTTGGCGGCGGCTGTCTCGGCACGGTGGGTGCCGCCCCGCTCGTTCAGCAGGGCCTGTTCCTCCGAGGAAAAAACACGCTGCACAAAGGCGGGCTTTTGCAGCTTTGCCGCCATGCGGTCTGCCGCGCAAAGGTCGATGCCGATGCCGAAGATCATACTTTCACCCTTTTCGTTTCAACTCAACGCAAACTCCAACAGTGCGGCTCTTTCGTTCAGCACGCGGCCCTCCATAACGGCGGTCAGCAGTCGCTGCAGGGTAGCACCCACGGCGGGGCCGGCGGGCAGGCCGGCTTCCATCAGGTCGCCGCCGTTTACGGCCAGCTGGCGCATGGTGTAGCAGGCGGTCTTGGAAAGCTCGGTCATCCGGGCCTCAAAGGCGGCCACCTCGTTCCTCCGGGCTTTGACCTCCGGCGTGTCGGCGTGGGCGTCCAGGTCGGCATATTTCAGCGCGCAGAGCCGGTGCAAAAACACCGCGCCGTAGCGGTTGAGACTTTTTAAAATGGCGGTGTCCCCCGCCGGGACCGGGGCATCATGGATGGCGATCAGTCCGGCAGTCCCCTCGATCAGATAGCCGGGGGCTTTCAGGCGGCGCAAAATCGTGCGGGCCATCGCCGCGCCCCGCTGGTTGTGGCCCTTAAAGTGGGTCGCACCGTCCGCGCCCACGCTGCGGCACTGAGGTTTGGCAATATCGTGCAGAAACGCTGCCCAGCACAGCACCCGCGCGCCGCGGGTATCCTGGCCGCGCAGGTCCAGCTTTTCCACCGCCACGGCCGAGTGCTGCCACACATCGTAGCAATGCCAGCGGCCGGGCTGGGTGCAACCGATGCAGGCCTGCACTTCGGGCACCGCACCGGCCAGGATCTCGCCGTATTTGGCCAGCGTCGGCCCCGCGTTGGGGGCGCCGAGCAGACCGTCGATCTCGGTATAAATGCGCTCGGCGCTCACGCTTTGCAGCGTATCCCGCGCCTGCAGGGCCGCGGCGGCGGTGGCTTCGTCCAAAGCAAAGCCCAGCCGGGCCGAGAAGCGCAGCGCCCGCAGGATGCGCAGAGCATCCTCGGCAAAGCGCTGGGCCGGGTCGCCCACACAGCGGATCATGCCCGCCGCCAGGTCATCCCGTCCGCCGTACAGATCAATAATGCCCCTGCCCGGGGCGTAGGCCATGGCGTTGATGGTAAAATCCCGCCGGGCCAGATCCCTGGGCAGGTCGTCCACGAACTGCACCGCGTCGGGATGGCGGTGGTCGTGGTAGTTGCCGTCCAGGCGGTAGGTGGTCATCTCGTAGGGTTTGCCGTGGAGCACCACCGCCACCGTGCCGTGCTTTTCGCCGGTCAAAATCAGCTGATGGCCGGCAAACAGGCGGCGCATTTCCTCCGGCCGGGCCGAGGTACAGATGTCCCAGTCCCCGGGGGTGCGGCCCAGCAGGCTGTCACGCACGCAGCCGCCCACCACATAGGCAGTGTGCCCGGCGCTTTGCAGCGTTTGCAGCAGGCCGATGACATCCCGCGGCAGATAGATGCTGTCCCGGTTCATGGTGCTGTCCCCCTTTCCCTGGTTTGGTGGTGTATTAGGCGCGGTGCCACTCCTGCGAAAGATCAACGATGCAGGCCAGGCTGCCTTCCTCATCTTTCAGCGAAGCGACCTTCTCGGCAGCCTTGTCGGCGTCGATCATCCAGGTCAGGATGAAGAAGTTCTCGGCCGGGACCTCGTAGTAGACCCAGGCGCCGTCGGCGCGCAGCAGGTCGGGTAGGTGGTCCAGCTCGCCCTCCAGCAGGCCCTGGCCTTCCTCGCCATAGATCATCTCGGGGCCGACCTGCAGAGAGTCGATCACGTTGATGCTGCTATTGATATACGTATCGCGGTCGACCGTTTTATCTCCGGCCTCCCACGCACTGGCGAACGCCTTGACCAGCAGTTCGCGGACTTCCAATTTACTGTCACCCATCTGATACATAACAGGAACCCTTCCTTAAACCATAATATAAAATAAGTATAGCACAAAATGGGACGGTTGGGTATGCCTATTTTGTTTTTTGTACTGCGCGGCGGGGATAAATTTTCTGCTTTTGTTGACAGAGGCGGAAAGCAGGCTATAATGGTTGTATGTACAACGATGTAGGTGCAACCAGTTTACCCGGATACGGAGGCGACCATGGATATTACCGAACGCAAAATTACCAAAATTGCCCGCGAGGCAGAGAAGCTGGTGCTGCTTACCCTGCGGGAAAAGGGCGTTGGCACGGCGGAGATCGACCTGATCCACGCGCTGCGCCATCACCCCGGCTGCACCCAGGCGGCGCTGGCCGAGCTGCTGCACGCCGACAAGGCGGCCATCGCCCGGCGCACCAAAAACCTGGAAGCGAAAGGCTATTTGGTGCGCAAGGCCAGCCCCAATGACCGCCGCAGCCAGCTTTTGTACCCCACCGAGAAAGCCGAAAGCCTGAAATCTTCCAAGGCGGAGATCGAGGCCGAATTTTACGAGTACCTGACCAGTGCCCTGCCCGCCGACGAGGCCGCCGCCTTTGCGGCTACGCTGCACAAGCTGTACACGGCCTCCAAGACCGAGAGCCGCGCGGGGTTCCCGCACTTTAAACAAGCCGCAGAGGGTGAAGCGGAACATGCAGAATGACAAGAACTTCCGCCCGGACCGCATCGGCGCCTACTTCCGCATCGAATGGCTGCTGCTGGCGCTGGTCACCGTTTCGGGCCTGATCTACAACATCGGTCTGCTGGCCACGCCCTGGTTTGAGGGGCGGCTGGCCCAATGCCTGGCCGATATTTTGGGCGGCAGCGCCACCGCCGCGGCCATGGCCATACTGGTGCTGACCTATGTGCTGGTTACGCTGGTGGTGCAGGCGGCGCGGTTCATCAAGCGCTTTTACGTGCGCCGCTTTGCCAATAACATCAACCGCCGGATGAAGGGCATCCTGTACGCCAACCTGGTGCGCCAGAGCCGCGCCGCGCTGGAAAAAGAGGGTGCGGGCGAGCTGATGACCAAGGCCATCTCCGACGTGGACGACTGCGTGGAGGGCATGCGGAAATTCACCACCGAAATTTTTGATACCGGCGTAGCGCTGGTAGGTTACATCGTGATGCTGCTGGTGTATGATTGGCGGCTGGCGCTGTTGAGTTTGCTGTTTACACCGGTCTCCTACCTATGCGCGGCGTGGATGAAAAAGCCGGTGCAGCGCGAAGGCGCCGCCTACAAAAAGGCCGCCGGTGCGTTAAGCGCCGCCACGCTGGACCGTGCCCAGAACGCCGCCACCTACCGCATTTACGGCTGCGAGACCGCCCGCGAGGCCCGGTACGAGGACGTGCTGACCACCTACGAAAAGACCGCCGTGCGCAGCAACGTGTGGCAATCGGCCCTGCCGCCGCTGTATCTGGCGGTGTCCGAAGCGGGCGTGCTGTTCATTTTGTGGTTCGGTGCCAAAAACGTGCTGGGCACCGGGTGGCAGGCCTGGGACATTGCGGCGTTTACTACGTTCCTCTCCTGCTTTACCAAGCTGACGGTAAAATCTTCGAAAGCAGCGAAGCTGTTCAACGCGGTGCAGAAAGCTGAAGTCTCCTGGAAGCGCATCAAACCGCTGATGAAACTGCCGGAGGAGCCGGACGAGCTGGCTGTGCCCGCCCCCGCCGATGTAACGCTAGAGGATCTGTCCTTTGGGTATACCGAGGAGCCGATTTTTGCGGGGCTGGATCTGACAGCCCATCCGGGGGAGATCATCGGCATTACGGGGCCGGTGGCCTGCGGAAAATCCACTTTTGGGCGTGTATTTTTGTGTGAAGCTTCCTATGGCAGCTCGGCCCGGTTCGGCGGCAAAGAATTCTCTGCGCTGACGCCGCGGGAAATTGCATCCACCGTCGGCTACCTGGGGCATGACCCGGAGCTGAGCGCCGACACCGTGCAGAACAACGTGCTGTGCGGCAGCAAGCAGGACCCGATGCCCTGGTTGGCTGCTGTGGCGCTGAAAGACGAAGTGCAAGCCATGGAGAACGGTGTGGACACCGTGATCGGTCCCAGCGGCACGCGGCTTTCCGGCGGGCAGGCCCAGCGGCTGGCGCTGGCCCGCACACTGGCGCATCCCCGGCCGGTGCTGGTGCTGGACGACCCGTTCTCGGCGCTGGACCGCAGCACCGAGGATACCGTGTTTGCTAACCTGCAGGAGTACGCCAAGGATAAGGTCGTCTTCCTCATCTCCCACCGGCTGTACCATTTTCCCCAGATGCAGCGTGTAATTTTTATGGAGGATGGCAAGACCACCGTGGGCACCCACGAGGAATTGCTGGCGGCCGTACCGGCCTACCGCCAGCTGTACGAAAGCCAGACAGGAGGGCAGCAGCATGAAAACGAACAATAAAATCGGCGTGTTTGCAGCCCTCCGCATGGCGGCCCGGGCACACTACCCGCTGACTGTTGGCACACTTTTATGCGTGGCGGCGTCAGTTATCGCCTCGCTGCTGCCGCCGCTGCTGCTGGCACGCATCATTGATGGGCTGGAGGCGGGCCTGCCGCTGACGATCTGGGCGGTGCTTGTCTACTTTGCCAGCCTGGCGCTGGAGGGGGTGCTGTCCTCGGCGCAGGAAAGTCTGCTGGTGCTGTTTGGGCAAAAGATGACCCACGCGCTGCGGTCCGAGATGTCCCACAAATTGACGCAGCTGCCTGCACGCACGCTGGTGGACCAGAACCCCGGCGAGGTGGCCGCGCGGTTCTCCGGCGATGTGGACACGGTGGAGGCGCTGTTCACCTCCGGCATCATCAGCATGGTGGCAGACGCCTGCCGCATCCTTTCCATTATGGCGGTCATCGCCGCAAAGAATCCCGGTCTGGCGCTGATTTTACTGCTGGTACTGCCGCTGTTCGCGGTGTTTACCCGTCGTGTACAGCGCCGCATGCTGGCCGCTCAGCTGGACAACCGCCGGGCTGTGGCCGCCGTCTCCGGCCAGGTGCCCGAGACGCTGCACAACATCCGCACCATCCGCGCGCTGGGCATGGAGCAGTACATGGAGCGCCGCTATGACCGGTGCATCGGCGCGGGCTACGCCGCCATGGAGCGCACTAACTTTTACGATGCCGTCTACTCCCCCGCTGTGCTGCTGCTGAACGCCGTGGTGGTGGGCATCGTTATGCTGCTGTCGGCCTCCGGCAGCGCGGTGGTGCTGGAGCTGTTCGGCATGTCCGTCGGTACCTCGGTAGCCGTTATCAACTACATATCGCGCATTTTCGCCCCCATTGAAAGCCTGGGCATGGAGGTTCAGACCATCCAGTCTGCCATGGCGGGCGTGAAGCGCATTGATGCGTTTTTGGCCCAGCCGGAACGGGAAATTTCCGCACAGCGTACCAGGGCGGCCCGGGGCGATGTGGAACTTTCCCACGTCACCTTTGGCTACGGCAAGAAACATGTGCTGAATGATTTCTCGATGACCGTGAAACAGGGCGAGCAGGTCACGCTGATTGGCCGCACCGGCGCGGGCAAGAGTACCGTGTTCAAGCTGCTGCTGGGGCTGTACCCGGCCGAAAGCGGCACCGTCACCATCGGCGGCGTACCGGTGGCGGACATCACCGACCGGGAGCGTCGCACCTGCATCAGCTGTGTGGAGCAGCATTTTGCCCGCGTGCCCGGCACCGTGCTGGACCAGATCACGCTGGGCGATCCACAGATCACCGCCGAGATGGCCAAACATGCGGCCCAACTGGCGGGCATTGACGGGGCCATCGAAGCGCTGCCCGACGGCTACGACACCCCGTGCAGTGAAGGGATGTTCTCTCAGGGCGAGTGGCAGCTGTTGTCCATCGCCCGCACCGCCGCGGCAGACCCCGCTGTGCTGCTGCTGGACGAGATCACCGCCAACCTGGACGCCGAAACCGAAGCCCGCGTGCTGGAGGCCCTGCGGCGGGCGTCCGAGGGTCGCACGGTACTGTCAGTGTCCCACAGAATTTATGAGAACCTGGGCGGGCGAACTGTAGAAATCAAAATATTATAAGTTGTCGCTTATTTTCAGGAAAAGCCTTGACCTTCCAGTGGGTGCAGGGTGTACGATAACCGGGAAAGGAGCGTGATGTTATGAACATCAAGCAGACAGCGGATGCGTCGGGCGTATCGGCGCGGAACATTCGCTACTATGAGCAGGCGGGGTTGCTGACCCCGGCACGCAACCCAGAGAACGACTACCGTATCTATACGGATGCCGATGTGCGGACGCTGAAACTGATTCGCGTGCTGCGCACACTGGATATGCCAGTGGAGGATATCCGCGCGGTACTGAGCGGTACACTGCCGCTGACCGAGGCTGCTGAACGCCAGCGCCGACAGCTGGAGGCCGAGCAGCAAAAGCTGGCAGCGGCCGCAGCCTTCTGCACGGAGCTGGCCGCCGGCGACCGAACGGCGGCAGAGCTGGATGTGGACGACTGCCTGGCTCGGATGGACTCCCCTGCCCAGGCGGGCGGCTGGTTTACCGGCTGGGTGCAGGACTACCGGAAAATGGCGTCTGCCGAGCATAAGCGGCAGTTTACCTTTACGCCGGACACCGCCATTGTAACCCCGCAGGAATTTACGGCGGCGCTGCTGGCTTGGGCAGACGAAAACGGCGTGGATGTGAACATGACCCGGGAGAGCATGACCCCGCATTTTATGCTTGACGGCATTGAGTACAGGGCCGTGCGGTATTCGAGCCATGTGCGCAATATCCCGATACTGCGGGTGCGGTGTGAGGTGTGCGATCCATCGGCGCTGGCGGTAGAGGGCGACCCGAAGCGGCTGCGGGTGCAGAGATTTCTGCACTACGGTCTGCCGGTGCTTGTATGCCTTGCATTGGCGGTGGTCTGGGTCTGCACCCGGAATATGCCGCTTTGGCCCGACAAGGCGGCTATGCTGCTGGTGCTGGGCGCTCTTGGCATCGGGTACGGCTTCCGCGGGTGGTATCTCTACTACAACGATCGGGACCAATAAAAAATGGGAGACAGCGCGGGCTGTCTCCCATTTGATTTATCCCAGCAGCAGTTTATGCAGGTCTTCCACGGTATCCGCGATGGCAGCGGCACCGGCGGATCGCAGTTCCTCGCGGGTGCCGTAGCCGTAGAAGGCGCCGATGCAGGGCAGGGCGTTTTTCTTCGCGCCGATGACATCGTGCTCACGGTCACCGACCATGACAACGCCGGTCTTATCGGTCAGGCCGATGGTGTCCAGCGCGTAGGCGATGACCTCGGCCTTGTCGGTGCGGGTCTCGTCCAAAGTCGCACCGCAGATAGCGGTAAAGTACTGCGCCAGATCAAAATGCTCCATGATGCGGCGGGCGTACTCCTCGGGCTTGCTGGTGGCCAGCACCAGCTGGCAGCCGCGGGCGTGCAGGTCGGCCAGCAGCGCGGGGATGCCGGGGTAGACCTCATTCTCAAACAGGCCCTTGTCTGGGAAATACTCCCGGAAGGCCGCCACGGCGCAGTCGGTGTCGGCATCGTTCAAGCCGCAGAGATTGTGGAACGAATCGATCAGCGGCGGGCCGAGGAAACGGCGCAGGGTGGCTTCGTCGGGCACGGGGATGCCGATCCTGCGGCAGCCGTACCGCACCGAGTTGAGGATGCCGGGGGCGGAGTCAGTCAGGGTGCCGTCGAGATCAAATAGAATTGTTTTGTACTGCATGGGCACCCCTTAGTTGAACTTGAACAGCTTCTGGGCAATGCGGTAGCCGCCGATGCTGAGCTTGCAGCCCAGCCAGCCAGGCAGGTTGCAGGCTTCGGCTACCGAGAGGCGGCAGCGGCGGCAAAGGCGCGGATCATGGGCTTTCAGGTCGGCCCACAGCTGCTTACGCTTTTCCATGGCTTCGGGGCTGCCGTCCAGTGTCAGGAAGATGCTGGAGATGGCCATCATCATCGAGAAATAGTTGAGCATATAGGCCCGCAGTTTGTCCTGGGTGACAGGCAGGGCGTAGACATCCACGGCCTCCATCATAATGCGGGTGACGCGCAGCTGCTGGTCGACGCGCTTGATCATGTTCTTCTCGTTGACACTCTGGTCATCGCGGCCGATGAAGTAGCGGTAGAGGTCCAGGTTGAGGTAGTAGATGGTCTCGACCTCGGGCAGCGGCTGGTAGACGAAGATGTTATCCACATAGAAGGTGTGCTTGGGCAGCACCATGCCGGACTTACGCAGCACCTCGGTGCGGTAGATGACGCTGTGCATCAGGATGTTCTTGTTCGGCGGAAAGTGACCGATCTCGCTCCACTTAAAGACGCGGCCCTCGGGCAGGATGCCTGTATAATCCACGATATTGCGTGTGTTATCAGCCACATGCTCGTACACATAGTTGGCCATGACCAGATCGACCGGCTTTTCGGCGGCAGCCTGGGCGCGCAGCACATCCATAACCTTGGCCAGGGCGTCATCGTCCAGCCAGTCGTCAGAATCGACCACCTTAAAGTACATGCCGGTGGCGTTGCGGATGCCCTGGTTGACACCCTCGCCGTGGCCGCCGTTCTCCTGATGGATCACGCGGACGATGGTGGGGTACTTTTCGGCGTAGGCATCGGCGATCTTGCCGGTGTCATCCTTGGAGCCGTCATCCACCAAGATGATTTCGGCTTCCTCGCCGGCGGGCAGCAGTGTCTCGATGCAGTGGTCCATATAAGCGGCCGAATTGTAGCACGGCACGGTAAAGGTGATAAGTTTCATAAATAGTCTCCCCTTGTGTGGTTTGCCTGGGAGCAGTGCAGGCTTTTGTGCACCGCTGCGGCAAACTGCCGCGCCAGGTCATAAAAGGACAGTATATATCATACGCTCTTTAGGCCCAAAATGCAAGCGGAACGACAAAAAGCGCCCGGTGCCGAACATTTGCATGTCGGCACCGGGCGGCTGCTTGCTGGGAGGTCTTTTCTTACACCGCGGCCTTGGGGGAGACCGTGTTTTAAGAGGCTGCCTTACAATCCGTCATTATAACGGTTATAACGGTGGACGCCAGACGGCATCACGTCGTTATACATTTCCTCCGGCAGGCCGTACGGCGGGGCAGGCTCCAGAAAACCATACATCCACTCGGCTAACGTGTGCAGCTTCAACATACAACCCATCTCCTTTCCGATATTGGCGGGTCTTTTTGGGGGGCGATGCCGCTGCTGCGGGCTGTTCGCCTTGGCGGTATCGCTTTTCTTTTTCTGTCTTTATTATATGCGATAAGTCCGTCTTTTGCAAGTTGCATTTTGTACAAACTTACAAAAGTTATTTGTATATTTTAAACTATTTCGGCATGTTGTATATTTTTGGGTTGCATCTGTACGCATCACGCGGACAGTTCCTCCCATGCTTCCTGCATGGTATCGGCCGAGAAAAGGAACTCGCCGTACTCAGAATAGACCTCGATGTGGCCTGCTACGTAACGAAACTGCTGCGTCATGATGTGTACCGCCTTTCCTGTTTGGTTGAGCTTTGTTATGCTTCCATTATACAGGATGGCAAGTACCATAATTTGGACTTTAAGGCTCGGCAGCCCATTTCGTGATACGATAAAGCGGTCTTTTAGCCCAATTTTCGGCCCCGCGCAGCACCAGCAGCACCCAAAAGCAAAGCAAGAACCAGTAAAAGCTGTACAGCGGACAGACCAACCCGGCTACGTTGCCCCACAGGGCGCTGTAGTCCCACACGGCCAGGTGCAAAAGGTAGCGGCAGGCCAGGCCCACGCCCAGCTCTACCCCGCTGGCGGCTGCAGCGCCGCATAACGCCGCTGCCCCCAACGGCAGGCTGCGCCGCCGGGCCAATTGCTGCAAAAGGCAAAGGCATGCCCCGCCTGCGGCAAACATTGTCCAATGGGTGGTGCCCCGCCAGGCAAGCTCGATGGCCTGATACCCGGCCCCGCCCAGGGCAAACAATATGATCGGCTCTAACATAAAAACACCCCTCCCGCCATAGTATGTGCGGAAGGGGTGCGTTGTAACCAATTTGTAATGTTTTACTTGGACAGTTTCTTCAGCAGGGCGCTGCGGGTATCCCACAGCTTTTGGCTGAGGTCAACGTAGTAGCGGTGCGGATTCTCGAAGCGCTTGACCTCGTCCCACAGGGTGTTGACCTGGGCCTTGCAGAACTTCTTGATGTCGTTCAGACTCGGGGACTGGTAGACGCGCTTGCCGTTCTCATAAATCGGGGTGGACAGGCAGCGGGCAGTGCAGTTGACGTAGGTGCACTCTTTCCAGGTCTCGATGGGGTCAAACAGGGTGATGCCGTGCTGGGTCTCGACCTGCTCGTCAGCCGTCGTGATGAGGTCGGCCATGGCCTTGCCGTCCTGGTCGTAGATACGCCAGACTTTCTTCAGGCAGGGAATGGTCATCTTCTCAGCAGATTCAGACAGCTTCATCTTGGGGGTGTAGCTGCCGTCGTCCTCTTTCACAGCGGCCAGCTTGTACACGCCGCCAAAGACAGGGTCGCTCTTGGCGGTGATCATGTTCTCGCCGATGCCGAAGCTGTCCACGCGGGCACCCTGCAGGATCAGATCGCGGACAATGTACTCATCCAGGCTGTTGGAGGCGCAGATGGTGCAGTCGGGGTAACCGGCCTCATCCAGCATCTTGCGGGCCTTCTTGGACAGGTAGGCAATATCGCCGCTGTCGATGCGGATGCCCTTGGGGCGCTTGCCCATGGGCTTGAGGACCTCGTCGAACACCTTGATGGCATCGGGCACACCGTGGCGCAGCACGTTGTAGGTATCCACCAGCAGCACGCAGGCGTCGGGGTACATCTCGGCGTATTTCTTGAAGGCATCGTACTCGGTGGGGAACATCTGCACCCAGCTGTGGGCCATGGTGCCGGAGGCCGGGATGCCGAAGTCGCGGGCGGCCATCACGCAGGAGGTGGAGCCGCAGCCACCGATGTAGGAGGCGCGGGCGCCGAAGTAGGCGGCGTCATAGCCCTGGGCACGGCGGGCGCCGAACTCCATGACCGGGCGGCCGGCGGCAGAACGCACGATGCGGTTGGCTTTGGTGGCGATCAGGCACTGGTGGTTGAAGGTGACCAGCAGCAGGGTCTCCAGCAGCTGGCACTCAATGGCCGGGCCTTCCACGGTAACGATAGGCTCCTGCGGGAAGATAGGCATGCCTTCCTCGATGGCCCAGATGTTGCAGTGCAGCTTGAAGTTGGCCAGGTAGTTCAGGAATTTCTCATTGAATGCGCCGGTGGTGCGCAGATAGTCGATGTCCTCCTGGGTGAATTTCAGGTGGTCCACGGCGTCGATGAACTGCTGCAGACCAGCCATAATGGCGTAGCCGCCGCCATCGGGCACGCGGCGGAAGAACATATCAAAGACGGCGATCTTGTCCACATACCCCTCATCCAGGTAGCCGGCCGACATGGTCAACTCGTAGAAATCTGTCATGGTCGTAAGGTTGCGCTTTACGTCTAACATGGATAACCCCTCCTGAGGTTTTTACTTATTTGTACGCTTTTTCGATGATTTTTCAATTGGCTTCAGCACGCCCAATGCTGCCAGAACGAACAGGAAGGCGTACACAGCCACGACGATCATCGTAAGCATAACAACAACTTTAAAATAGGTGCTGGAGAAGAACTCGCCCACGCGGGCGATGGTGTACAGCACCTGGTTGCGGGCCACATCGCTGCCGGCGATCAGGTCCGTCGTACCGATGACTTCGCCCTCAATGGTCAGCGTAACGGTGCCGACCACATCCCCCTGCCTGACGGGGGCCGCGATGCTTTTGGGCAGGTTGAAGGTCTGCTCGGTCAGAGCAGCGCCGCCCTCCTTGGGCAGCAGGGTCATCATATTGTCCGTGGGGTAAAGCATGACCGTATCGGACTGGGTGGCGTAATCCACCGGGATCTCGGTGATGGGCTGGGTGGGGTCCAGCGCCGCCGCGATGGTAAAGGAATCGAAGATGACGTCCATCAGCTGGGCGGTCTCGTACAGAGCCGGGCGGGCCTGATCGGGGTCGGCCTCATAGGGCACGTTGAGCACCACGCTGATGTAGCTGATGCCGTCCTGGGTGTGCCAGCCCGCGAAGTTCTGCCACTCGCCCAGGCTGCCGGTCTTGCCGCCGCGCACATAGCTGCGGTAGTAGGCGCTGCCTTCGTTCAGCATTTTGTCCGTGTTCTGGATCACATAGGTCCCGGGGGTAGTGTAGCGGTCGTTGGTGCCCATATCGTAGCTGGGGGTGGACACGACCGTGGCAAAGATGTCGTAGGATGTCAGTGCCCGCAGGATCAGGTAGGCATCGCGGGCAGTGGTGACGTTGTTGGTATCCAGACCGCAGGGGTCGGCAAAGGTAGTGCCGGTGCAGCCGATGCGGGCGGCTTCCTCGTTCATCATCGCCACAAAGTTATCAATGCTGCCGCCGCCCATATAGTCGGCCACAATGTAGGCAGCCTCGTTGGCGCTGGGCAGCATCATGGCGTACAGCAGGTTGCGCAGGGTCTGGGTCTCACCCTTACGGATGTCCGCCGTGGAGGCGTTGGTCGTCTTCTCCCAGATCAGGTCGTAGATATAACTGGGGGCTGTCACGCTGATGGTGTCCAGCTGGTCCTGATAGTTCTCCAGCAGCAGCAGGGTGGTCATCATCTTGGTCAGGCTGGCGGCCTGCAGCGGGGTCTCGCTGTTTTTCTCGTAGACCACGATATTGGTATCCAGGTTGACCACGTAGGCCGCAGGGGCCATGATGTCGGGCGCAATATCCGCCGCCGAGCCGTTGATCCCCTCAGCCGCCACCGGCAGCCCCAGCACGATCACCAGCACAAAGGCGCACAGCACCGCGCAGAATCTTTTCATAGGCATGGTTTCCTTTTGGTTGATATACGGTATTAGTATAGCAAATTGAAAGGGAAAATAAAAGGGTGTGAACTGGGATTTTTACAATCAGTTCATCGCACCGGCGGTGGCAAACAGGCGGTCCACCTCATCGGACAGGGCGCGGTGCTGCGGCATGGCGAGATTTGGGTCAACAGCCAGCAGGGCCTTGGCTTCCTCCTGGGCCACTTTCAGCGTGCGGGTATCCTGCACCAGGTCCGCCACCCGCAGCGTGGGCAGACCGTGCTGGGCCGAGCCGAAGAAATCACCGGGGCCGCGGTTTTCGAGATCATATTTTGCCACGGCAAAACCGTCTGACGTGTGGCACAGGAAGCGCAGCCGCTCTTTAACGGCGTCGTTCTCGTTGTCGGAAATCAGGATGCAGCAGGAATCCGCCGCTCCGCGCCCGACACGTCCGCGGAGCTGATGCAGCGCCGACAAACCGAACCGCTCGGCGTTTTCGATGACCATAACTGTAGCGTTGGGCACATCGACGCCGACCTCGATAACAGTGGTGGAGACCAGCACGTCCAGTTCCCCCGCCTTAAATTTCAGCATCACTTCGTCTTTTTCTTTGGGCTTCATCTTGCCGTGCAGCAGGCCGATGCGCCGGTTGGGCAGCAGCGGGCAGACGGTCTCGGTGTAATATTTTTTGACGGCCTGCATATCTGCGGCCATCTCGTTTTCCTCGATGGCCGGGCAGACCACGTAGGCCTGATGCCCCGCGGCAAGCTGCTTTTCAATAAAGCCGTACATGTCCCGCCGCTTTTTGCCGGTGATGAACCAGGTCTTGATGGGCTTGCGGCCGGGCGGCAGTTCGTCCAGCACCGAGATGTCCAAATCGCCGTACATCAGCAGGCCCAGCGTGCGCGGGATGGGCGTGGCGCTCATCACCAGCAGGTGGGGGCTTTGCGCCTTGCCTGCCAGCAGGCCGCGCTGCCGCACGCCGAAGCGGTGCTGCTCGTCCACGATGGCCAGGCCCAGGTTTTTGAACTCGACCGAATCGGTCAGCACCGCGTGGGTGCCTACCACCAGCCCGGCGCGGCCGTCGGCAATGGCTTCCAGCGCGACCTTTTTCTCTTTGGCTTTCATGCCGCCCACCAGCAGCGTGACGTTGACGCCGAAGGGTTCCAGCCGGTCGGCCAGTGTAGCGGCATGCTGCCGGGCCAAGATTTCGGTGGGGGCCAGCATGGCGCTCTGCCAGCCGTTTTGCGCGGCAAACCAGATGGCCGCCGCAGCCACCAGCGTTTTGCCGCTGCCGACATCACCCTGCAGCAGGCGGTTCATCGGCACCTCGCCGCACAGGTCGTGCACAATTTCCTCGGTAGAGCGCTTTTG
Organism: Oscillospiraceae bacterium; assembly: GCA_025758045.1. NCBI lineage: Bacteria > Bacillati > Bacillota > Clostridia > Eubacteriales > Oscillospiraceae > Oscillospiraceae bacterium. The sequence continues at coordinate 693,136 of CP107208.1, forward strand.
TGCGCCGGTGGGCGCATAGGGCAGGCTGCCCCAGAACGGGGCAAGGTCCATCTCGTGCATTGGTGCGCTGGTCTTGCGCCGACCGTGGCTGCGCAGCAAAAAGATGCCGATCTGGAGCATGTACAGCTCTTCAAAGATCAGGCGGCGGCGCGCCCCGGCCAGGTCCTCGGCGCTTTGCGGGGCGTGGATACTGCGCACGGCCTGGGCCTTGGTGGGCATGCGGTAGCGGGTCAGCAGCTCCGGCGGCAGCGGGTCGGCCAGCTCGTCCACGTATTGCAGCGCCGCGTAGGCGCAGGCGGCTTGCCGTGCGGCGGGCAGGCCCTCGGTGCCGGGGTAGACGGCCACAAAGGGGCTGGCAGCCACTTGCGCCTCGGTGCGCACCAGCGGGTGCAGCAGTTCACGGCGGGTCATGGTGCCGCCGATGCGGCCCTCGAAGTAGTAGGTCTGGCCGATGATGAGTTTATCGGCCACGTAGGGCGTGTTGAACCAGGACAGCCCCAGTACGCCAGAGTCATCCGCGGCCAGCACCCGCACCAGCGCCCGCCCGCCCTTGATGCGGCGGACCGGTTCTTTTTGCAGCACGGTGGCGCGGACACAGCTGTCCACGTCGTAAGGTGCGCTGACTACGGTGTAGGGCTTGGTGTAGTCAATGTATTTGCGGGGGTAGCACAAAAGCAGATCCCGGATGGTGGTAACGCCGAGCTTTTCAAACTTTTTAGCAAACGCCGGGCCGACGCCCTTTAAATATTGGATAGAACTGTCGATCATCGCCATACGGGACCTCCTTTCTTCCCGCTTTCTTGAAAGAAAGCGGGGCAAAGAACTTTTAATCAAAATCGGATTTTTACTTTTTTTGCTCCATTCGCCTTTTCATTCACCTTTTCCTCACAACTTCCGATTTTCGAAACACAAGTTTATTTTTCTTCCATTTTGTCTAAAAGCAGATTGATTTTTTTGAGAATCAAGTATGTGCAGGAAATAATGAGAGAGATTAACAGTGTGACTGCTGTATAAAGTGGGTAAAAATAAGAGTTTATAAAGTCATCTCCACTAGGAATCAGTGACCCAACAAGTCCACCGAATAGAAGATTTCCATATAAGAAAACAAAAAAGCTGATACATCCAATCATGACTGCTTTAGATGATGGTTTCATATTGAAAATACTTCCTATTCCAGATAAAACACCCCATCGGGGTTATAACTCGTTCCGTCCGCAGTGATTTCAATGCCGTAGTGGTCGTAAACATTTCCCTCAGTATCCATATCGATCCAGCGGTTGTTCAAATCCTGCTCACTCATCATGCAATAGCCAACGCACGCCGGATCGTTAAAGTAAAATACATAACCCAGCTCCTGCTTCTGGTAGCCGACACAGATGACCCAGTGCCCCTCGGCCAAATAGGTGTCCGCATCATCGGAATTTTGGGTGTTGTAGCCATCCTCTGCCGCGGCCCATGCCTGAATGCAGAGCAGCACAGGGTGCCCCTGGTACAGAGCCGAAGCCAGTTCTGGCGTGGTTCGGTTCTCTTTTGCCGTGACGGTTACGCTGTTTTCCTCAAAAAAGCTGACAATGCTGCCTGGCGGGGTTCCGGCTTCCTCGTTGGTGCCAAGTTCTTCCTCATAGGCGGCAAGGTTCCAATCGGCCTGGTATGGGTCCAGCCAGTTCATCACCATCTGCACGCAGGTGGTCCCGCAGGTGTAGCCGCCATACTGGCGCAGGTTCGGCATGTCGATAAAGACATCGGCATCCTGGGTCTGCCCGTCATAGGGTGGCTGAACGGATGACTGTTCCGCAGCTGGCCCTGCGCAGTCGGATAACAGGAAACATGCGGCACAGGCAAAAGTGCCAAGTATCAAGATGCCGTATCGCTTTTCCATTCGGCTTGCTCCTTACTATTTGATACATAGGACCAACGATTTTCTGTGGATTGCTTTTTGAAAAATGAAAACCGCAGCAGTCGCCGCCGGTACTTAGGGGCAAGCAGCCCCTAAGCCGGGCCTCCCGCGCTATCGGAAGTAGCGGGGACCTTTTCGGTTCCTTTTGGGTCTCCAAAAGGAACACATAAAGGCAACACGCCGTTAAAGCGCGTGAAGTGCCGCAGGGTGGCACGGAACGGCAGCCGCAAGCAAAAATCAATAACAAAGATATACCAAAAAAGGCGAACTCGGTCTCATCCCAAATTCGCCTTTTTCCAATGTTATAACGTCAATTACTCCACACTGATCATGTAGTAGTAAACCGGCTGGCCGCCGCTGATATGGCTGACCTCGACACTGCTGCCGCACTTGGTGCGCACCATCTCGGTGGTCTTTTCGGCGTCCTCGTCGCTGACATCGCAGCCGGAGATCACGGTGATGAACTGGCTGTCCTTCTTCTTCATCGAACGGGCCAGACGATAGGTCATCTTGACGATGTCGGTGCCGGTGGCCACGATCTTGCCGTTCTCCAGCGCCATGATCTCACCCTTCTTGATGGGCTTGCCGTCAAACTCGCTGTCACGGGCGGCATAGGTAATCAGGCCGGTGCTCACATGGTCAGCAGCCTGCATCATGCCAACGGCGTTCTCCTCGGGCTTCAGCTCGGGGTCAAAGTTCAGCATGGCGGTCATGCCCTGGGGCACGGTGCGGGTGGGCAGCACGATGACCTTGCGGTCGGCCAGCTTCTGCGCCTGCTCGGACGCCATGATGATATTCTTGTTGTTGGGCAGGACCAGCACAGTCTTGGCCGGTACGCTCTGGATCGCCGCCAGGATGTCCTCGGTGGAGGGGTTCATCGTCTGGCCGCCGCTGACGACAGCGTCAACGCCCAGGTCGGCAAACACATTCTTCAGGCCCTCGCCGGCGGCCACAGCCACAAAGCCGTACTCGCGCTCGGGGTCAACGGCAGCGTAGGTGAACTCACTGTCCTTCTTTTCTTCGGCCTCGGCCTGCTTCTCCAAGCCCTTGGCCTGCTTCTGGCGGGCCAGGAACTGCTCGTGCATGTTCTCGATCTTGAAGTTGGTCAGGTAGCCATACTTGATAGCCTCGCTCAGCATCATACCGGGGTCGGAGGTATGCACATGGCAGTTGGCCACGTCGTCATCCTCGATGACCACAACGGAATCGCCGTTGGATTCCAGGAAAGCGCGCAGGCGGGTCACGCTGGCGCCGGGATCCTTATGCAGCAGGAACTGGGTGCAGTAACCGTTCTTGATGTCCTCAACCTTCATCAGGTCGTCGGTGAAGACGCCCTTGCCGGCAGCCTCGCTGGAGACCTTCGGCTTAGCGGCCACTTCGGCACCGGCAACGATCTCGCCGCCGTCAAAGACCTGCTTCATGCCCTCAAAGATGAACATGATGCCCTGACCGCCGGCATCCACGACGCCAGCCTTTTTCAGCACGGGCAGCAGGTTGGGGGTATCCTCCAGCGCAGCCTGACCGGCGGCGAGGGTGGCGTCCCACATGGCGGGGATCTCCATCTCGGTGCACTCGGCGGCCTTCTCGGCAGCCAGACGGGAGACGGTCAGAATGGTGCCCTCGGTGGGCTTCATAACGGCTTTGTAAGCAGCCTCAACACCCATCTTCAGGGCGTTGGCCAGGTCTTCGGCGCTGGCCTCATCCTTGCCCTTCAGGGCCTTGGAGAAGCCGCGGAACAGCAGGCTGGTGATAACGCCGGAGTTGCCGCGGGCGCCGCGCAGCATGGCGGAAGCAGCGGTCTTGCTGGCTTCGGCCACGGTGCAGGTGTCGGGCAGAGCCTCCAGCTCGCCGCGGGCGGCGCCGATGGTCATGCTCATGTTTGTGCCGGTGTCGCCATCGGGCACAGGGAAAACGTTCAGCTCGTCCACACGGACACGCTGGTTAGCAATGTTGTTGGCGCCGGAAAGAATGGCGTCGCGCAGGGTCTGGCCAGTAATCATGTTTTTATTACACCTCATGTTTTCTGTTAAACGCCCATCAGTCAGCGATAATGTCGTCGACAAACACGTCAATGCGTGCCACTTTCAGGCCGGTGGCATGTTCCACTTCGTCCTTTACGCGGTGGGTAATGCTTTGGGTGATGGTGGAAATGTTCAGACCATACCCAACTTTGATATGCAGTGCGATGACCAGACGGCCTTCCTCCTGCGTCACGGTAACGCCTTTGGGGGGCAGGCTGCCGGTGCGCAGGGCATTGCGCACCACGCTTTCGGCCGGGGCCTGGCCCATGGCTGCAATGCCGTAGCACTGCTTGGCGGCCTGTTCCACTAAGCCGGAGAAATAATCGTTGGTCAGAGAAATATGTCCGTAAGGATTGACCTTGGTGATCATCTGCGATCCTCCTTTGTGGGCTATACCACGTTAATCATTGTAATTATACACCTTTTTTACCCGCTTGAACAGTGGCTTTGCGATAAAATTGTGCCGTTACGCTTTTTTAACAAACGCTTCACAATTTTTGCTTTGCAAGCGTATATACTAAAAGTAAGACAATTCGGTTACTGATTTCCCATCACACAAGAAAAGGAGTGCCATTTTCGCATGAACCTTTTGTTTTTCCTTACTCCCAAACAGGATGTTTTGTACATTTACGAGGATTTCACCCTGCGTCAAACGCTGGAAAAATGGGCGAACCAACGCTTTGCCACCATCCCCGTGCTGAAACGCAACGGCGAGTATGTGGGCACCATCACCGAGGGGGACATTCTGTGGGGCATCAAGAACCTGCACGGCCTTGACCTGGAGGCCAGCGAGGACGTGCCCATCTCCAGTTTCCCCCGCCGCCGCGACTACAAGGCCGTCACCGTCACCACCGACATGCCCAGTCTGCTGCAGGCCGCCATCGACCAGAACTTTGTCCCGGTGGTAGACGACCGCAATGTCTTCATCGGCATGGTCCGCCGTACCGTAATTTTACGCGATGTTTATAATAAGTATGGTGCCAAGCTGGATAAGCCCCGCCAGAATACATATACCCACGCATAATTGTATGGTAAGCCGCCCGCAGGGGCGGCTTTTTTGCTGCTATTTTATAATAGCAAAAGCGCCTTACCCCTTGCGGGATAAGGCGCTTTGCTTAAAAGAGAAGTCGGCATCTACCTATTTTCACAGGCCGTCTCCAGCCAACTATCTTCGGCACGAGTGAGCTTAACTTCTGTGTTCGGAATGGGAACAGGTGGAACCTCACCGTCATCGACACCGACCGTCTCTTTTTTCTGAGGATGTACCCTCAAAACTGAATATCGAACTGCTTTAGCAAATAGAGTATCTCATAAAGATGGGGTCAAGCCCTCGACCTATTAGTACACACTAGCTGAACGGATCACTCCGCTTACACTCTGTGCCTATCAACCTTGTAGTCTTCAAGGGGTCTTACCTGATTGACTCAGTGGGATATCTTATCTTAAGGCCGGCTTCACGCTTAGATGCTTTCAGCGTTTATCCGATCCGAACATAGCTGCCCAGCTGTGCCACTGGCGTGACAACTGGTGCACCAGAGGTTCGTCCATCCCGGTCCTCTCGTACTAGGGACAGCGCCTCTCAAATATCCTGCGCCCACGACAGATAGGGACCGAACTGTCTCACGACGTTCTGAACCCAGCTCGCGTACCGCTTTAATTGGCGAACAGCCAAACCCTTGGGACCGAATTCAGCCCCAGGATGCGATGAGCCGACATCGAGGTGCCAAACCTCCCCGTCGATGTGGACTCTTGGGGGAGATCAGCCTGTTATCCCCAGGGTAACTTTTATCCGTTGAGCGATGGCATTTCCACTCACATACCACCGGATCACTAACTCCGACTTTCGTCTCTGCTCGACCCGTCAGTCTCGCAGTCAGGCTCGCTTTTGCGTTTGCACTCTCTAGCTTGGTTTCCGTCCAAGCTGAGCGAACCTTTGAACGCCTCCGCTACTTTTTAGGAGGCGACCGCCCCAGTCAAACTGCCCACCTGACAATGTCCCCCGCCTCGATTCAGAGGCGCAGGTTAGAATTCCAATGTCGCAAGGATGGTATCCCAACGTCCGCTCCAGAATCGCCAAAGCGACTCTTTCCCAGCGTCCCATCTATCCTGTGCATGCAACACCGAAACCCAATATCAGGCTACAGTAAAGCTCCATGGGGTCTTTCCGTCTTGTCGCGGGTAACCGGCATCTTCACCGGTACTACAATTTCGCCGGGCGGGCTGTTGAGACAGTGCCCAGATCATTACGCCTTTCATGCGGGTCAGAACTTACCTGACAAGGAATTTCGCTACCTTAGGACCGTTATAGTTACGGCCGCCGTTCACTGGGGCTTCAATTCAATGCTTGCACATCTCCTTTTAACCTTCCAGCACCGGGCAGGCGTCAGCTCGTATACGTCATCTTTCGATTTAGCACAAACCTGTGTTTTTGGTAAACAGTTGCCTGGGCCTATTCTCTGCGGCTCACTCTCGTGAGCACCCCTTATTCCGAAGTTACGGGGTCAACTTGCCGAGTTCCTTAACAACCCTTCTCCCGTTGGCCTTAGAATCTTCTTCCTACCTACCTGTGTCGGTTTGCGGTACGGGCACCTTAAACATACACACAGCTTTTCTCGCCTCTCTTCCAGCCGGACTTCGGTACTATATTTCCCTCGATCACTACCAGAACCAACACCTGGCTCCGACCTTCTGAAAGTGTCCCTGTGCTTAAGTCTTTCGGTGGGGACGGAATCTCTACCGTCTGTGCATCGGCTACGCCTTTCGGCCTTACCTTAGCTCCCGCCTAACTTGGAGCGGACGAACCTTCCTCCAAAAACCTGAGGTTTCCGGCCATGTGGATTCTCACCACATTCGCGCTACTCATTCCGGCATTCTCACTTCTGTAAACTCCACAGCCGCTTACGCTACTGTTTCTCCGCTTACACAACGCTCCCCTACCCCGCAACTTTCGTTGCAGCCTAAGCTTCGGTTTGTATCTTAGCCCCGTTAAATTTTCCGCGCAGAGACGCTCGACCAGTGAGCTATTACGCACTCTTTAAATGAGTGGCTGCTTCTGAGCCAACATCCTGGTTGTCTGCGTATTTCCACATCGTTTTCCACTTAGATACAATTTGGGACCTTAGCTGTAGATCTGGGCTGTTTCCCTTTTGACAATGAGATTTATCTCACACTGTCTGACTCCCATACATCAATACTCCGGCATTCTTAGTTTGATAGGCTTCGCTACCCTCTCGGGCGCTAGGCCATTCAGTGCTTTACCTCCGGGTATCTAATATGAGGCTAGCCCTAAAGCTATTTCGGGGAGAACCAGCTATCTCCGAGTTCGATTGGAATTTCTCCGCTACCCACAATTCATCCGCCGCCTTTTCAACGGAGGTCGGTTCGGCCCTCCATGAAATTTTACTTTCACTTCAGCCTGATCATGGGTAGGTCACCCGGTTTCGGGCCCATTGCATGCTACTGAACGCCCTATTCAGACTCGCTCTCGCTACGCCTCCACACCTTAAGTGCTTAAGCTCGCAACATACAATCGCTCGCCGGACCGTTCTACAAAAAGTACCATATCACACGTTGATGTGCTCTATGTGCTTGTAGGCACAAGGTTTCAGGTTCTCTTTCACTCCCCTCCCGGGGTCCTTTTCACCTTTCCTTCACAGTACTATACGCTATCGGTCACTGGGTAGTATTTAGGGTTGGAGGGTGGTCCCCCCATCTTCCGACCAGGTTTCACGTGTCTGGCCGTACTCTGGAACTCGCGCAGCTCTCGTCGCTTTCGCTTACGTGTCTCTCACACTCTTTGGATGGCCTTCCCATGCCATTCAGCTAGCAACTTAAGTCCTAAAAGCGGTCCATACCCCGGAAGGATTTCTCCTTCCGGTTTGCCCTCTTCCGCGTTCGCTCGCCACTACTAACGGAATCTCGTTTGATGTCTCTTCCTCGCCCTACTTAGATGTTTCAGTTCAGGCGGTTCCCCCCACACACCTATGGATTCAGTGTGCAGTACCGAAGTATGAGCTTCGGTGAGTTTCCTCATTCAGAAATCCCTGGATCAATGGATATTTGCTCCTCCCCAAGGCTTATCGCAGCTTATCACGTCTTTCATCGGCTCCCAGTGCCAAGGCATTCTCCTTGCGCCCTTTGTAGCTTGACCGTTGTTTCGCTTTCGCAAAACATATCTTTATTTCAGATTCTCCATTTGCCAACGAGATTTTACCATTTTACTGTCGCTTATTACTAAGCTTCAGTTCCGCTTGGTGAAATTATAGATTTTAATTTAAAATCAGGAATTTTACATAGCTAATAAAATCTCATTTCGCAGTTCTATATTCAGTTTTCAAGGTACATCGCATAAGGCTTTGGGTAACCCAGCGCACTGGATTACCAGTGGTGGGCTGAAATGGACTCGAACCATCGACCTCTCGGTTATCAGCCGAGTGCTCTAACCAGCTGAGCTATCAGCCCAAATGGTGGAGATAAAGGGATTCGAACCCTTGACCCCCTGCTTGCAAAGCAGGTGCTCTCCCAACTGAGCTATACCCCCGCGTTTTCACGTTTCGGGTTTCGCTGTGTCCCTTATGCTTTGAGGTTCCGTTTGCACGGCCCTCAAAATTGAACAATACTGAAACTTGCTTTCCTGTCCGTTCAGCCAAAGACCTGCTTTAGCTGAACGTCTGACTCCCTAGAAAGGAGGTGATCCAGCCGCACCTTCCGATACGGCTACCTTGTTACGACTTCACCCCAATCACCAGTTTTACCTTCGGCGGCGTCCTCCTTACGGTTAGACTACCGACTTCGGGTCCCCCCGGCTCTCATGGTGTGACGGGCGGTGTGTACAAGGCCCGGGAACGTATTCACCGCGGCATGCTGATCCGCGATTACTAGCAATTCCGACTTCATGCAGGCGAGTTGCAGCCTGCAATCTGAACTGAGACATTGTTTCTGAGTTTTGCTCCACCTCGCGGTCTTGCTTCTCTTTGTTAAACGCCATTGTAGTACGTGTGTAGCCCAGGTCATAAAGGGCATGATGATTTGACGTCATCCCCACCTTCCTCCGTTTTGTCAACGGCAGTCTCGCCAGAGTCCTCTTGCGTAGTAACTGGCAATAAGGGTTGCGCTCGTTGCGGGACTTAACCCAACATCTCACGACACGAGCTGACGACAACCATGCACCACCTGTCTCGATGTCCCGAAGGACTTCATGCATCTCTGCACTATGCATCGGATGTCAAGACCTGGTAAGGTTCTTCGCGTTGCTTCGAATTAAACCACATACTCCACTGCTTGTGCGGGCCCCCGTCAATTCCTTTGAGTTTCAACCTTGCGGTCGTACTCCCCAGGTGGATTACTTATTGTGTTAACTGCGGCACTGAAGGGGTCAATCCTCCAACACCTAGTAATCATCGTTTACGGCATGGACTACCAGGGTATCTAATCCTGTTTGCTACCCATGCTTTCGAGCCTCAGCGTCAGTTGGTGCCCAGTAGGTCGCCTTCGCCACTGGTGTTCCTCCCGATATCTACGCATTCCACCGCTACACCGGGAATTCCACCTACCTCTGCACTACTCAAGGCCAGCAGTTTTGAAAGCAATTCACGGGTTGAGCCCATGGATTTCACTTCCAACTTGCCGGTCCGCCTGCGCTCCCTTTACACCCAGTAATTCCGGACAACGCTTGCACCCTACGTTTTACCGCGGCTGCTGGCACGTAGTTAGCCGGTGCTTTCTTGTTAGGTACCGTCATTATCGTCCCTAACGACAGGAGTTTACAATCCGAAAACCTTCTTCCTCCACGCGGCGTCGCTGCATCAGGGTTTCCCCCATTGTGCAATATCCCCCACTGCTGCCTCCCGTAGGAGTCTGGGCCGTGTCTCAGTCCCAATGTGGCCGTTCAACCTCTCAGTCCGGCTACCAATCGTCGCCTTGGTGGGCCGTTACCTCACCAACTAGCTAATTGGACGCGAGTCCATCCTGAAGCGAATAAATCCTTTTCCCTCAGTATCATGCGATACCGTGGGCTTATGCGGTATTAGCAGTCGTTTCCAACTGTTGTCCCCCACTCCAGGGCAGGTTACTCACGCGTTACTCACCCGTTCGCCACTAAGCTAAGAAAAGCAAGCTCCTCTCAGCTCCGTTCGACTTGCATGTGTTAGGCGCGCCGCCAGCGTTCGTCCTGAGCCAGGATCAAACTCTTTATAAATGGTATTTAATCGCCATTCAAAAGCGTTAAATCTCTGTAATCACTCAGACACAATCGCTTGCGTCCTGTATGAATTACTTGTAAATTTGGAATTGATTATCGTGGGTTTCCAAACCCACGTTCAAGGTTCCACAAGTTTCAGTTTTGTTCAATTTTCAAGGTCCTGCTGCGCTCTCCTTACGGGGTGTCCCGCCGGACAGCTTGTATATAATACCATCGCCGTAAGCGTTTGTCAACACCTTTTTTCAGATTTTTTTACAAATTTCCCGCCCTGCGGGGAGTCGCCACTCTAGGGCAGCCTTAGTTCTGCAATTGTTTTCGTTCTTCCTCGGTCAGTTCCCGGTACTCGCCGGGGGCAAGGGCCTCATCCAATGCAACGCCGCCGATGGAAAGGCGGTGGAGGGTGTTGACGCCGGCATCGTAGACGCCGAACATGCGCTTGATCTGGTGGTAGACGCCCTGGTGCAGGGTGACGCGCACGGTGCAGGGGTCATCCTCGGCCGGTTCGGCCTCGGCGGGGGCCAGGTGTTCGCCGTCGGCCAGGGTGACGCCCGCCGCAAAGCCGCGGCGCATCTCCTCGGTCAGCGGAGTGTCCAGCGTAACCAAATACTGCTTGTCCACATGGTGGGCCGGGGCCAGGATGTCATGGGCCAGGGCACCGTCATCGGTCAGCAGTACAAAGCCGGTGCTGGTCTTATCCAGGCGGCCCGCCGGGAACAGCTCCCGCCGGGGGTAGTCCGCGGCCACCAGGTCCACCACAGTGGTATCCCGCTTGTCGCGGCTGGCGCTGACGACGCCCTCCGGCTTATTGAGCATGATATACACATACTTTTTATATTCGCCTGCCAACGGCGCGCCGTCCAGCGCGATCTGCGCGGCGGTCTCGTCCAACTGGGTATCCGCCTTGCGGCAGATCTTGCCCGCGACCATCACGCGCCCCTTGGTGATGGCCTTGCGGCTTTCGCTGCGGGTCATGCCGGTGCGCTCGGCCAGGTACTTATCCAGCCGCATCATGCCTGGTGCTCCTGGGTGATGGCCGCCGTTTTGCCGCGGGTCACCTTGATAAGATCAGCAGGGGCGCACTCCACCTGGGTGCCGATGCGGCCGCCGGAGACCATGATGGTGGGCTGGGCCAGACAGCTTTCATCGTAGACGGTGACGAACTGCTTTTTCATGCCCACAGGGCTGCAGCCGCCGCGGATATAACCGGTGACTTTATTGATGTCGGCCACGTGGATCATGGCCACGCTTTTGACGCCCGCGGCCTTGGCGGCCTTTTTCAGGTCCAGCTCGGCCAGCACGGGCACGACAAACACATAATAGTTATGGTCTGCCCCCTGGGTGACCAGCGTTTTAAAAACGCGGGCCGGGTCCTGGCCGGTCAGGCGGGCGACGTTGGCGCCGTCAACGGCCTGGCCTTCCTCGTGGGGGTATTCGTGGGCGGTATAGTTGACCTTGGCGCGCTCCAGCATGCGCATGGCGTTGGTTTTTGCTTCTTTTGCCATTTGAGATGACCTCTTTTATTATATAGTATAGGGTGCGGGCCGATGCAAGCATTGCGGGGTCGCGCAGCGATCAATGCCCCTGCGGGGCATTGAACCGCACGAGCGGACCAGCTTTGCTGGCTGGCGGCCTTCGTTTTGGCCGTCAAGCGGGCCCCTACAAAGGTTTGTGCTTTTCCCTTTATATAAGGCAACACCGCACAATTCCCGTCTAACGGCTTAAGCACCGCTCCGGCGGCTGCGGCACGGCATCTGCGTTGCCAAAATGCTCGATAAGACATCCAGTATTATCTGCGCTTTTGGCTTAGCAGCTGCCGCACCTCGCTCGCCGTATCGGCACTTAGAATTATGCGGTATTGCCTTAAGATATGTCCATTATACGTCCCCTGCAAAATTTTGGCAAGAGGGGTTGACTTTAGCGATTTAAAGTGTTAGACTGTCATCATTCGATAAAAAACACGAACGCCGGCGACGATTGCGCCAGGAATCCAAAAGTTTAAATGGGAGACACATTATGATCATCGTATTAAAACAGCACGCCCCGGCCGAGCAGGTCGACTCCTTCTGCCACGAGCTGGAGGATATGGGCTACCAGATCAACGATTCCGTGGGCAGCGATACCCACATCCTGGGCCTGATCGGCGACACCAAGTCCCTGGCCGAAAGCTGGGTGCTGGCCAACCCGGTGGTGGAGACCTGCCGCCGCGTGACCGAGCCGTACAAGAAAGCCAACCGCAAGTTCCACCCGGACGACACCATCGTGGACGTGGGCGGGCACAAGATCGGCGGCGGGTACTTTGCCGTGATGTCCGGTCCCTGCAGCGTGGAAAGCAAGGAGCAGATCACCTATGTAGCCCAGCGCGTACAGGCCGCGGGTGCCAGCATCCTGCGCGGCGGCGCGTTCAAGCCCCGCACCAGCCCGTACAGCTTTCAGGGTTTGCGTGCCGAGGGCCTGGAGCTTTTGCAGGAGGCCCGCGCTGTGACCGGCCAGCCCATCGTGACCGAGCTGATGAACAACGAGCACATCCACCTGTTTGAGGATGCCCACGTGGACATGATCCAGATCGGCGCACGCAATATGCAGAACTTTGAGCTGCTGAAAGCCGTGGGCCGCCTGAAGACCCCTGTGCTGCTGAAGCGCGGCCTGTCCTCCACCCTGGAGGAGCTGGTGATGAGCGCCGAGTACATCATGGCCGAGGGCAACCCCAACGTGGTGCTGTGCGAGCGCGGCATCCGCACCTTTGAGACCAGCATGCGCAACACGCTGGACATTTCCGCCGTGCCGATGCTGAAAAAGATGACCCATCTGCCTGTGGTCATCGACCCCAGCCACGCTGCCGGCATCGCCTTTATGGTGCCCGCGCTGGCCCAGGCTGCCGTGGCCGTGGGCGCGGACGGCCTGATGATCGAGACGCACAACAACCCGGCCAAGGCCAAGAGCGACGGCGCCCAGAGCCTGACGCCCGACCAGTTCGACGCCCTGATGAAGGTCATCAAGCCGGAGCTGGAATTCTTTGGGAAGAAGTTAAACTGATTATAGGTAAAAAGGCTCCCTCTGCGAGGGAGCTGGCTGCGCGAAGCGCAGACTGAGGGAGAGACAAGCAAATTAACTGCTACCAAATCTCAGGCTCTCTCCCCCACCCGCTTCGCGGGAGCCCCCTCCCAGAGGGGGCCATCCAGGAGGTGTCCCAGCGAGTGGGATGCCAGCTTATTTATAAAGTATATAAGGTCAGCAGCAGGGTCGGGAAAGCCCTGCTGCTTTTTTGCTGCCGATAGGGGTGCCGCAGCGCATGGATTTTGCGGCAGTCAAAGAACTACTTCCGGGTATTTCCGCCCGGTATATATACTGCGGAACTCCGGAAGTACCCTGGTGTTTCCAACTACTTCCGGAGTTATGGAAGTAGTTATAATTAACATATCTATGTAATTTATATAAGTACTTCCGTAGTTCCGCAGTTTTGATAAAGGGGTGGCTGTTTTTGCCAGAAACCACCGTCGCAAAAAAGATGCGCCCCGCCGGGCGTGGCGAAGCGCATGCTTATTGGCTTTATTGGCCCGGTTCGTCTTTGGCGGGCTTGGTGCTTTGGGGCGTGCTGATGCCGGTCTCCCGGGCCGTTTGGATCGCCGAGGCGGCAGCCTCTTTGGCGGTCTGGGCCGCAGACTGCGCGGCATTGGCAGCCGTTTCTTTTGCCGTCTGGGCGGCGGCGGCAGCTGTACCCACGGCGGTCTGCGCGGTCTCCTTAGCGGTCTGGGCCATCTCTTTGGCAGCGGTCCTGGCGGCAGCGGCCAGCTCGTTCAGGCGGCGGACGCCGGCGCGGGTGGAGGCCAGCGTCTCGGCGTAGGTAAGGCTCTTCATATCCGGGAAGGCCCGCAGCAAGCGGCGGGTGCCTATCTTATCCACGCTGATGTCACGCAGCTTGGCGCGCATTTCGTTGGCACGCAGCAGCATTTCCAGCTTCAACTCGGCGGCGTTCTCGCGGCCTTCCAGCTTGGCCAGGGCCAGCTGCAGCTTTTGCTCGTCTAAAATGGTATCGGCGGTCATGGCGCTGACGCCCAGCACCGTGGTCAGCTTGTCGCTGGTCACACGCAGGCGGGCGCGCACCTCGTCGATCTCCTTCAGCTTTTTGTTCAGACCGGTGGCGGCGGCTGCAGAGACGATGAGGTCGACCACAAACAGCGCCAGCACGGCGGCTTCGGCAGGCACCAGCACCTTCATGGACAGCGGGCTGCTGGCCTTGGCCAGCGCCGGGTGCACCACCTTGACCATGATGACACTGCCCAGGCCCCACAGCAGCGAGAACTGCGGGCAGATGTAGCCGCCGATGTTGAACTTCATGTTGGAGTAGTCCCACCAACGGATGTGGTAAATTTTGAACAGCGTCCAGCCGCCCACCAGCTCGATGGCGGTGGTGAGCACCATGCCCACAAAGAACACCGCCACGGTGCTGACGCTTTTCCCCTCGCCGGAGGGGGCCAGCGCGGCCACCGTCCAGTTCAGCACCACCATGCCGCAGCCGTAAATGGGGCAGATGGGGCCGCAGAGGAACCCGCGGTTGACGAGCCGCCGCTCCTTGATGGCGGCGTAGACGACCTCGACACCCCAGCCGATACAGCCGTAGAGGAAGAACCAATACAGCGTTTGTACGACAAATGAAAAGATTTCTGTCTGGGTCATTCGGCGTCCTCCTGCGGGGCGGGTGCTTCGGCGGCTTCCTCCTCTTCCTCGGCTTCCAGCTCTTTGGCCAGGGTCTTGGGCTCCACCCAGGTCACGGTGCTGTCGGGACCTTTGCGGGCGATCAACGCCTTGATGGGGATGCCCATCTCGGTAAACATACCCTCGTGTTCGGTGCGCAGGTTCCAATCCGGCTCGTTGGCGTGCAGGTCAAAGGTCTGCCAGGTGATCTCAAAGCCTGCCGCCGGGAAGTAATGCAAACTGTCCCGGAACAGGTCATCGTCGTCGGTCTTGAACCAGATCTCCGCGCCCTCATCCATCAGCTGGCGGTATTGCAGCAATTGGCGGGGATGGGTCAGGCGGTGCTTGTTGCTGCCCGCGTTTTTGCTCCACGGATTACAGAAGTTGATGTAGATGCGGTCCACCCGGTCGGCAGGGGTGAAGGCATTGCTCAGGCGCTCGATGTCGATGCTGGCGATCTTGACGTTATCAGGGGTCATGCCGCGCTCGGCATAGGCGGCCTCGACCTTGCGCTTGGCCAGGATCAGCACCTTGTCGGTGATGTCGATGCCCAGGTAGTTGATGTCCGGGTGCCGGGGGGCCAGCTGCGCCAGGAAACCGCCCTTGCCACAGCCCAGCTCCAGGTGCCAGGGCTGGTCGGGGCGGGCGTAGGTCTCGTGCCAGTGGCCGCCGTGGGTCAGCGGCTCGTGCACATGGAAGTCGCAGGCCAGCAGTTCGGGGCGGGCATAGGGTTTAAAACGCATTCTCATGGGAGTGTCTCCTGTTATAATAATGTAGAAAGTTTCTCGCGGACGACATCGGGCGTAAGGCCTGGTTGAGCCAGGCTGCCCTGGCAGAAGGCAGGCTTGCCGCCGCCCCGGCCTGCAAAGGCTTCGTTCAGTGCCCTGCCCAGGGCGCGGGCATCGGTGCCATCGGGGGCGGCCAGCGCGTAGGATAGGCCCTGCCCGCCGGGGGCGAGGGCGCAGGCGACCTGATTTGTGCCCGCGCAGACCGCCATGGCAATGCGGCGCAGGCCGTCGCCGTCGGCTCCCTCGGCCCACAGCACGGCGGGCCGGTCGGGCGCTGCAGCCTGCACGTAGGCATCCGCCAGGGCGTTTTGCAGCGCGGCAATGCGCTGCTTTAGGACAGCTTCGCCGTTCTGGCGGTTCTCCACCGACGGGGTCAGGCTGCCCGCGGGGGCAGAGAGCACGCGCCCCGCGGCCTCGGCGTCGGCACAGATGGCGGCCACGGCGTCATAGGCGCGCTGCCCGCAGGCCACAGCCAGCCGCATGCCGGTCTTGTAGTGCTGGGCAGAGATGATTTTGATCAGCCCCACCTCGCCGGTGCGGGCCAGATGGGTGCCGCAGCAGGCGCAGCAGTCGCCGCCGGCTTCCACCAGCCGCACGGGGCCGTCCAGCTCCTTTTTGCTGCGGTACTCGGTGGCGGCCAGGGTGGCGGCGTCGGGGATGTAGCAGTTCACGGGGGTGTCGGCCCGCACGGCGGCGTTGGCTTCGGCTTCGGCCCGGGCCAGCTGGGCGGCGGAAAGCGGGATGCTGGTGTCCATCCGCACGTAGGGGGTGCCGATGTGGAAGCCCACATTCTCGGCCCCGAACAGGCGGTGGAGGGTGCCGCTGAGGATATGCTCGCCGGTGTGCTGCTGCATGGCATCCAGGCGGCGGGGCCAATCGATGCGACCGGTCACAGCGGTGCCCGGCTCCAGCGGAGCGTCCGTGGTATGGGTGATGGTGGCGCCGTCGGTATGCACGTCGGTCACCTTCGCGGTGCCCAGCGTGCCCAGGTCACAGGGCTGGCCGCCGCCCTCAGGGAAGAAGGCAGTCCTGTCCAGCACGACCGCATAGCCGCCCTTGGCCGGGGTGCAGGAGAGCACGGCTGCAGCAAATTCCTGCACATAAGCGTCTGTTTCGTATAACTTTTGCGTCACAGAAAGGAGACTCCTTTCAAAAAAATCAGATTTTTCTTATTATAACACAAAACAGGTGTGGAAAAAACCTTTCATTTCCTATATAATAAGAAATATATGGGCTGAAATTTAGGAGGGCTCGCCCTCTGTAGGGGCGGATGCTTGCATCCGCCCGCGGGTCGATGCAAGCATCGCCCCCTACAAGTAGGTCACTTCCCTGTTGTGCCCATCATTTCCTACCAGGAGAACTTCAAACCTATGCAAAAACAAATCACCCCGGCGGCGCTGGCGTTATCGGCGCTGCTGCTTACCGCCTGCGCGGCGGCCCCGGTGGAAAGCGTTGCCACGGTGGAGACGGCCCCCGAGCCTGCTCCTCAGGTGCTTACCGCCTATGCCGCTGACGGGCTGGCCCCCGCCCTGCAGGCTTATGCCGATGCCCAGGGCGTGGCCCTGAACTGGACGGACGATGCCAGCACCGCCAGCCTGCTGGCGCTGGACCACCAGCCGGACGGCACCACCCTGGATGTGACCAGCGATCCCCTGCTGGCCGCAGCCGCCGCCCGCGCCAATATTACCGGGAGTGCCGCCTCCCTGCCCGCAGGCCGCAGCCTGTACGGTTACTGGGTCAGCGGCAGTCTGCTGAACAGCCTGCTGGGTGATGGCGCTGCCGAAGCCCTGCAGAATGCCAGCTGGGACGAGTGGAGCGACTTTGTGGAGACCCTGCAGGACTGGCTGGCCGAGCCGAAAGCCGCCACCGTCACCTTAAACGGCGCCGACCGCACCCTGCCGGAGGCCCGGCCCGAAGCCCTGACCGCCACCGGCGTATTTGCCCCGCCGCTGGACCGCACCAGCGGCTACACTGTGGCCGTGCTGGCGGCGGACGGCCAGTATACGGCCGACGCCCTGACCGGCCCGCTGAACGGCATCTACAGCGCCGTCTCGCTGGAATGGGACGCCATGGCCGACAGTGCCGAGGGCGGGTTGTTCCGCCGGGCCAGGCTGACCGACCTGCTGGCCGCCTACGGGGCCGACGCCTGCCAGGATTTGGTTTTGATCCCCTTCAAAACCAACCTGGAGGACAGCGATCTGACCACCGAGGAGTACAACCTCACCGGCCTGCTGGACTACCCCATCCTGGCCAATGCGGGCTGCTTCGCCCTTCAGGACACCGGCGATGCCGCCGCACTGAAATCCGCCGAGAGCGCCGTGCTCTGGCTGTACTCCAGCGGCGATGGCGAAAAAGCCCTGACCAACACGCTGGGCGTCATCACCCCGTGGAACACCGCGTCCGACACCACCACGCTGGGCGCGATGCAGGTGGAGCAGGTCAACACCGCCATCCTGCCGGGCATCGACCTGCCCACGGCGGCAGCGGCCCAGGCCCTTACGGCCAACGAGGAGGCCCTGCAGGGCGGCACACGCGGCAAGGCCGAGCGCACTGCCTTTACCCAGGCCGCTTTGGCAGCCCTGGGTGCAGAATAAAGAGTACATTAAAAACACTAGCGAAAGAGAAGAAGGATAGCAAATGGGTTTTGCACGTTGCAGCGGTATTCTTATGCCGCTTTCCAGCCTGCCGGGCGGTTATGGCATCGGCAGCATGGGCGCACCCGCCCGTAAGTTTGTGGATTTCCTGGCTGTCGCCGGGCAGACGATCTGGCAGATCCTGCCGGTCGGCCCCACCGGTTATGCCGACAGTCCCTACCAGAGCTGCTCCGCCTTTGCGGGCAACCCCTACTTTATTGATCTGGATCAGCTGGTCAAGGATGGCCTGCTGACCCGCCGGGATTTTGCCAAGATCCACTGGGGCGGCGACGCGGCCCACATCGACTACGGCACCCTGTACGAGAAGCGCTTCGACGTGCTGCGCAAGGCCTACGCCAACTTTTTAAAGCAGCGCCCCGTGCCCGGCTACGACACCCCCTACCCCGATGACTGGTACCGCTTCCAGTTTTTGAGCTGCGAGTGGCTGCCCGACTACTGCCTGTACATGGCCATCAAGCGGGACAACGGCATGGTGGATTGGCAGCAGTGGCCCGAGGCCCTGCGCCTGCGCGACCCCGCCGCCCTGGCTGCTTTTAAAGAGGAACACGCCGAGGAGGTCGGCTTCTGGGCGTTTGTCCAGTACGAGTTCGACCGCCAGTGGCGCGCCCTGCACGCCTATGCCAAGAGCAAAGGCGTATCCATCATGGGTGATATTCCCATCTACGTTGCCGCCGACTCCGCCGATGCCTGGGCGGGCCGCGAACTGTTTGAGACCGACGCCGACGGCAAGCCCCGCCGCGTGGCAGGCTGCCCGCCGGACTACTTTGCCGCCGACGGCCAGCTGTGGGGCAACCCCCTGTATGATTGGGACTACCACCGCCGCACCGGCTACGCCTGGTGGATCCGCCGCATCCGCCACGCCCTGTTCATCTACGACATCCTGCGCATCGACCACTTCCGCGGCTTCGACACCTACTGGGCTATCCCGGCTGGGGAAAGCACCGCCCGCAACGGCCGCTGGGAGAACGGCCCCGGCATGGACCTGTTCCGCACCCTGCACAACGCCCTGGGCGAGCTGCCCATCGTGGCCGAAGATCTGGGCGAGATGTTTGACTCGGTCCGCCAGCTGCTGGCCGACAGCGGTTTCCCCGGCATGAAGGTGCTGCAGTTTGCCTTTACCGGCGAGGACAGCGTCGACCTGCCCCACAACTACCCCCGCAACTGCGTGGCCTACCCCGGCACCCACGATAACAATACGCTGGCCGGCTGGTTTGGCGAGGAGCTGACCCCCGAATACCGCCAGCAGGCCCGTGAATACTTTGCCCTGAACAAGGCCGAAGGCGAACTGCGCGGCATGCTGCGCGGCGTGATGGCCAGCACCGCCGCCCTGGCCATCATCCCGATGGCCGACTGGCTGGAGGAGCCGTCTGCCTCCCGCATGAACACCCCCGGCGTGGCCCAGGGCAACTGGCAGTGGCGCGTGGATGAGAAGAAGCTCACCCCCGCCCTGGCCAGGGAGATCAAGGCCATGACCGTGCGGTACTTCCGCGCACCGGCCACCCGGAAATAATCGCATAACAGCCCCGCATGGTCCCCGCGTATCCAGCCAGGGACCGTGCGGGGTGTTTTCTATAACGCAGCATCTGCTTTTTTTGTGAACCTAAACAATGTTTTGCGCTGTGGTGCGCAAATTCTTTGTGCAAGGCAGAACTATCCAGCAATCGTATTTTGTGATACAATAGTTTGGTACTTGAAAGTTATTTTCCTAATAGGGATCTTTTGTTTTAAAAATGAGGAACTGACATGAAATTTGAGTATACCCTCGCTGAACTGTCCACCGCGATCACCGCGCTGGAGCAGGTCTACGGCAAGGTCAGTGTACTGGACCCCTACCTGGGCACCGTGCTGGACCCCGCCACCCTGCAGCCCACCGATAAAGCCGAGGAACTGACCGCGCTGGATGAGACCGGCCGCGGCGTGCAGCTGGCCCAGGCCGATGACGGCCCGGAGCTGGTGCTGTACCAGGGCATCCAGGCGGACGCCCGCCCCTGCGTGTTGGCTTTCCACTGCTGCATGCCCCACAATCTGCAATCCTCTGCCGGGGCCGAGAATTCCTTTAACCGCGTGCTGGCCCAGATGCAGGAGGAGCTGCGCCGCGATTACCTGACCGGCGTGTACAATGCCCGCTATCTGGACACCGAGTACCGCCGCTACGCCGAGCCCCAGGCCCAGGCCGGCAAGCCCGTGGGCGTGGTGATGGCCCGCGTGAACGAGTATTGGAGCCTGCGCCAGAACGAGTCCGCCAATGCGGCCGACTGCTGCCTGAACACGGCCGCCGGTATCCTGCAGCTGTCTGTCGGCACCGACGACAAGGCCGCCGTGCTGGCCCGTTTGGAAGACGGCCTGTTCGCCGTGGTAACGGTGGGTACCCCCGCCGCCCAGGTAGCCCGCAAACTGCAGGACGCGCTGGACAACTCCCGCCGGGAGTTCAGCATCAGCCTGTCCCGCCGCGGCAGCTTTACCGTGCAGCTGGCCAGCGCCGAATGGGGCGAGACCCCGGCCTGGGACATGATGTTCTCTCTGGCCCAGCAGCGCCTGTGATCTTTGCATAAAAACATCCCCCTTGTGTACATACTATGGTTGACCGACCACCACGTACACAAGGGGGATTTTGTTATGCAAACCGATAATGAAAAAATGCTCCAGGAGATCGTGCAGAACACCGAGATGGGCAAAAACACGTTGGACGAGCTGATGGGCCTGACCCACGACCAGCGGTTGAAAGACGAGATGATGCGCCAGAAGCGGGAGTATCGGCGCATCAACCAGGCGGCCCACACCGCACTGGATGCCATCGGGGCCGAGGCCCAGGGCCAGAGCGCTGCCGCCCGCATGAGCGTGAGCATGGGCATCCGCACCCGCACCATGATGGACAAGTCCACCCGCAACCTGGCCACCATGCTGGCCGAAGGCAGCGGCCAGGGCGTGCTGGACTGCAAACGGGCCGAAAAAGATTATCCCGCCGCCAGCCCCGGTGCGAGGAAGCTTTGCCAGGAACTGGGCGAATTCCAATCGTCGGCCGAGGAGACCTGGCGGGAGTTTGTTTGAAGTTTGTTTGGATCATGTGCTGCCACCCCGGCCCTGCCCACCCTGCGGCAGGGCCTTTTTATTACGGCATCCTGTCATTATAAAAGGGCGTCACCGCATGGTGGTGACGCCCGCAAGGCAGACCCTTAAAATAAAATCAAGAATTCAAACAAACAGCTCAATCACAAACACCAAAACGCAGCAAAGAACCGAAACCGGAAACAGCCCTGCTCCCAGCCAGGCGGCCACAATGCCCGCCGCCAGGGCCACTGCGCCGGAGATCGGCGTCTGGGTGGCGTGGATGATGGCCGGGAAGGTCATGACCGCCAGCGTCACGTAGGGCACGTAATACAAAAACGACTGGATGAACCGGTTGCGGATCGGCTTGCGGATCAGCGTCAAAGGCAGGATGCGGATGGTGTAGCTGACTAAGGCCATCACGGCAATGTAGATATAATTATTCATCGCTGCCGCCCTCCTCTGCCAGCTGGTCCTTCACCGGGAACAGCACCGCCGCAGCTGCCGAAATGACCACCGTCAGCAGGATCGTGCGGGTACCGTCAGACATGGCTGAAATCCCCGGCAGATAATTACAGGCAAGGCTCAGCGCGAAACTCAGCGCCACCAGCCCGGCAATGATGTGGTTCTTCCGCGCCGGTGGGATGATGATCGCCAAAAACATGCCGTACAGCGCCACGCTCAGCGCGCTGACCACCCGCAGCGGCAGTGCATTGCCCGCCATAATGCCCAGCGCCGTACCCACAGCCCATCCGGGCGCTGCCAGCAAAATCGCGCCGTAGGTGTAATAGGGGTTTAAATGGCCGGGCCGGGCGATGGTGATGCCGAACAGCTCGTCCGTTACGTCATACCCAATGACCAGCCGGTGCCAGAACGGCGTACCCGGCGCAAACCGCTGGGCCAGGGCACAGCTCATCAGCAGGTAGCGTGCGTTGGCGATCAGCGTGATGACCGCCACCTCCCAGTAAGTGGCCTTGGCCGCAATCAGCGTAAAGGCGGCGTACTCCCCTGCCGACGCGTTGTTCAGCAGGCTGGCCCAAAAGCCCTGCATCGGGGTAAAGCCCGCGTGCCGCGCGGCAATGCCCAGCGAGAACGCCACCGCGAAATATCCCAGTGCAATGGGGAACCCGTCCCGCATGCCGTCACAAAACACCCTGCGGCTGAACGCCCAGGGCTTGTTCTTTTCCTGTTCCATTTTTCAGTTTCCTTTTGCTGTTATTTCACACCGTCATCCATTATAGTACACCCCACCGCAAAAAGAAAGCACCCCGCCACATAAAAGCCGCCAAAATGCTTGACGCACCCCGCCGCCGGTATTATAATAAGAGAGCTGGGTTCGCCCCGGCATACACACCGAGGTGTTGCGCAGTTGGTAGCGCGCGTGGTTTGGGACCACGAGGCCGCAGGTTCGAGTCCTGTCACCTCGACCAGCAAAATGCCGTAGATTCGTTAGAATCTACGGCATTTTCTTTTTCAAGTACACTTTAGTACACACTTGCCCATTTTCTCTGCAAGCTGTGTACTAAATCATTATACGCATCAGGCCGCGCTTCTTTCAGCGCATCCGTAAGGTCTACATTTGACACTGCCCGTAAAAAGTCACTGCCGCCAACAGCAGCCCTCACAGGAGGCTCTGCGGCTTCGTAGTAGCGCACAGGATCTTGTTCCATATTTTCGTGGTCCGTAAACTCCTTTCTAAACCGTTCGCACCTCTTGACGCGCGGGGGCAATTATAGCATACTGGAAGGGAAAAGCAGCTAAGGCAACACCGCACAATTCCCGCTTTACAGCTTAAGCACCGCTGCTGCGGCTGCGAAGCACAATCTGCGTCGCAAAAATGCTCGATAATACATCCAGTATTATCTGCGCTTTTTGCTTAGCAGCTTGTACTTCTCGCTCGCCGCATCGGCACTTAGAATTGTACGGTATTGCCCTAAGCGGGGAAACAGCGGGTTGCTTTTCCTCTGCCCGCCTTTCCGCTATAATAAAAGCAACGGAGGTGACCCTGATGGAAACAAAAGATGTGATTTTACAGCTGCGCACCCAAAAAGGCTTGTCCCAGGACGAACTGGCCGAGCGCATCCTGGTGACCCGGCAGGCGGTATCCCGCTGGGAAAACGGAGAGACCGTGCCCAACACCGAAACGCTGAAGCTCCTATCCAAAGAGTTCGATGTATCGATCAACACGCTGCTGGGCACACCGCGGCAGCTGGTGTGCCAGTGTTGCGGCATGCCGTTGGAGGATGCCATCATCAGCCACAACAAGGATGGCTCCCCCAACGAGGACTACTGCAAATGGTGCTACGCCGACGGCACCTACACCTACAGCAGCATGGACGATTTGATCGACGCATGCGTCCGGCACATGACCAACGAACACTTCACCGAGGAACAGGCCCGCGCCTACATGCGGGACCTGCTGCCTACGCTGGACTACTGGAAACGCTACGACGAGCTGAGCGACAACGGTCAGTTTGAGGCGTTCAAGCGCCAGCTGATACAGGAGATCAACGACCTGCACGTGGAGGGCCTGCCCAAAGTGGAAAAGCTGAACGCGCTGGTGGGGCGGTATGTGAACCTGGCCTATCCGCTGCCCAGCGGTGCGGCGGTAAATTTTTTGAACGACCAGACAACCTATCTGGGCACCCAGCTGGAATCGGAGTTCGGCGGTGAGCGCTGCTTTGGCGTGCTGGCCGGGATGGATTTTATCCTGATCTCCACCTACGGTCCCGAGGGCGAAGCCCCGGAACTGGTGCTGTACAAGAAGCGTTAAGACGCCTGCGTGCCGCTTGATAAAATCACGAAAACATGAGGACTTTAAGCGATGAAAGAGAAAATCAAAGTGCTTTTTATCTGCCATGGAAGGACTTTGATAAATGCCTCAAATCAGAGATAAATGCGGCAAACTGGTGCTTCCTGCGGCAGAGCAAAAGCAATGATCATACTGTTCGTATACGTTTCGGACGATTAAAAAAGAAAAATGTACAAGTGCCCGGATGAAAAGCCGGGTCTTTTTATAGGTGGGTGCAAACTTTATAACGATAATACCGTTAAAAAGTATTGCCGCATATCGAGAGAATTAAGTTGACTTCTGCCCAGAGTAGAGCGTTAATGTCAGTACCATAAAACCCAAGGAGCTGATTGCTGTATGGCAGAGAAATTAAACATCAATGAAAAGTATATGCTGCGGATACTGGAGGCATCTGAGTATTACGGCATTGGAATCAAGAAAATGCGGCGAATCGCAGAAGACGGCGAGAACATCTTTGCTGTGAGGAATGATAACCGGTGGATGATCCATAGAGAGAAATTTAATGAGTATCTTGAGGAACACTATTTTTCCGGGAAGAAACCAGAGGAGGATATTCCGGTTAAGGTGTTCTGATATCAACCAAGAGGTAGGATAATATTTGTTTTTGATGTGAAGTTTACGGTCTAATCACAAAAATCTCCGAGGCAAGTGCTGCCCCGGAGAATCTTTTTCTTATACGTTGTACAGTTTCAGGAGTGCATCCAACAGGCGATATGCTTCAGCGCGATAATACTCGTTGTGTTTGGACTGCTTCACATGAAGTCCATCCAAGTTAATATTTGCAAGACCTGCTTTCAGAAAGTTTTCAGACTGCTTGCGGACGGTGTTCGCCGCATCGTGTCCAAGATGCATTTTTTCGTGAAATTCTGCACCTTTGACATCGGTGAGCAGAAGCAGTGCTGCGAGACCGTGCTTCGGTGAACGATCGATGAGGTGATGAACAAGGTCTGCAAACATCGCAGCAGTTTCTGCTTTGCTTTCACACTCCATCATAATATCCTCCGGGGACGGAACGCTTGCAAGGTCGAGGTCGTAGTCATCAGTCAGCTGGTCAATGGATACGGAATTTGGTACCGCGTAATGTCCGAGCTGTTCGTTCAGTGCCAAATCAAAGGAGCTACGAGCAGCTTTGGCAACGGACTCAGGAACTGCCATATACAGCACCTTGAAGTTTCTACCTGCAACATTGATGCTCTTGATGCAGTCAGGGTTTGTACAATGTGCCTTGGCAAAAGCGGCATCGTACATGGTTGGAACCAGAACCTCGCCCGGTTTCAGTGGTTCGTTGTTGTAATTGCGTGTGATTGAATTTACTCTGCTTGCCATGAAAAATACCTCCATTCGGTGTGGGGAATGGAGGTATCCATGACAAATCAGCGAAAAGGCAATAAAAATCCGTACCGCAGTCCGCATGGAGATATTCTCCATCCCAGATTGCAGCTCCTCTGCTCATCGATTCGCTGTTCGTATTCAGTTGTCCGTCAAGTGATATGAGCCATCTGTGATCAAATAGATGCGTCAAATGCCGGTTTTATATCATAGCTTTTTCACAAAAATTCAAATGTTACAATGAAAATAATTTTGCGAACGCTAAATAACATTGAATTTTGCAAAGGCTTATGATACAATACGTAGTGAGAACCTTGTGTATTTGTGATGCTTTCTCGGCCTTGCTACATATATAATTTTAAGAGGAATAGGTCGAAAAGTATTTAACGTGGAATTAGAGTGAAATTCGAGAAAAATTCGAGTTGGAGAGGAGAAATAGCGTTGACGGAACTTTGTTTTGCAGAATTTGCGAAGTGCATACAAGGCGCTATGCAGCCGCCCAATGATGATAAAGATGTCGTTGAACTTTTGTTGGGGTGGATTACGGATATGCCTAATGTTGTGGATAAAAGAGGAAATCCGGTTAATCTCGCGCCATCGTTGATTAGCGATCTCTTAAAGAGAAAAGTGGATGTGCCGAAGGCTATCAAGAGTTCCTGCTCAACTCGAAAAATAATTAAAGATGCTATAAAGCATTGTGCGGATAAGCTGATTCCGTATTTGAATCCTATAGTAAGCGATGACATGTTCGAGGCTATCGAAAAATGTGTTGATGCTGACAGCATCATTGCATCAAAAAAGAAAAAGGAACTGGCAGCTTTTTTCGAAGATGGGAAAGAAGCTGAGTTCCTTGGGACACTATTGATTTATGTAATTAACAGAGAGAATAGGCTGTCTAATACACCTGTTTTGAGCGAAGATATACCGCTATTGGCAGAAGTTGGCTATGAATGTCCAATATGTCACGTGCCACTCGTAGAATATATTAAAAGTACTCCCGTAAAAAAATATGAGGTAGTAAGTATTTTCCCCAATAATATAAGCCTTGATGGATCGGAGTTTGCTTCGATTCCAAGACCTAAGCGTATAGATGCTCCATCCAATAGAATTGCTTTGTGCAGAGATCATGCCGAAGAGTATGAAATTGAGCCTACAGTGGAAGAGTATACAACGCTATTCGAGATTAAAAAGCGCGCATCCGATACATATGCTCTTCGCATCGATATAAATGATTCAGCGCTCGAAGAAGAAATACAAGATGTTTTGTATGGACTGGCCGGAATAACGGACGATACGCAATTGAAAGAACTTCCGTTAGATGCTTTGCGGTTAGACCAAAAAATCCTTCCAGAGAATCATCTCCTGAAAAATGACGAGATGACACGGGTATTACGATATTACAATTATATTGATGAGCTGTTTTCTGCGATGAATCGTGATGGAACCGGAGACTTCGATTTGATTGCATCCGAAATAGAGACTACATATAAAAGATTAGATAATGGCCAGCTTTCACAGGATGAAGTTGTCAATGAGTTGGCTGAATGGATAAAAAATAAATCTGGAGTGGGAAATAAAAATATGCGGGCATGCCATATTGTGGTTGCATATTTTATACAGAATTGTGAGGTGTTTCATGAGATTTCCGAGTAAGGTAACACCGTATCAGGCAAGTATACTGGCCAAATTTCCTGTGGTCTTAAGTTGCTTGGAAAACGAAGATATGAGACCTGATATTCTCTACAAAAAAGTGAAATCCAAGATGACTGATATAGGTGAGTTTTTAGAAATATTGGATTGTCTTTATGCTTTAGGCAAGATTGAATTATATGAGGAAGGAGGTATGTTGCATTATGTTGGTTGAGATTATGTGTGATAAATTCAAAGATCACGGAAATCCACGCGGACGGATTGCACTGCATCCTGGGCTTAATACAGTTATGGGAAGCACAACGGGCTCTAATTCTATCGGTAAATCTACATTTCTTATGATTGTCGATTTTGTCTTTGGTGGGGACGATTATGTCGAAAAATTGACGGATGTGCAGACTGAGGTCGGCGAACACAGAATCTGCTTTGCATATAAATTCCTTGATGGCATGCATTATTTCTGGCGGTCAAACATCGATTATAAGAATGTTCAAAAATGTGATGAAGAGTATCATCCCCTGCCAGACGGATTAATGTCCATAAACCAGTTTCTGTCGTTTTTGCAGTCCCACTACGATATGGACTTGCCTGGTTTGACATTCAGAAATGCTATTGGTCGATCTATGCGTGTGTATAAGCGTGAAACACTCGATGAAGAACATCCGCTTCATCAAGCAAAACAGGAAAAGGCAGCCGCAGCAATTGAAGGCTTGCTGAAGTTGACGGATTTATACTCTGGTATTGAGGCACAGTCCAAAACTACAGCAGAGGCAAAGGATCAGCTTTCAACATTTAAGAAGGCTCAGAAATATAGATATATTCCGTCTGTGGGGAAACAAAAGGAATATGATGCAAACGAAGAACGAATTGCGGAGTTGAATGCACAGGCGGAAGAATTGGCAAAGAAGAGTTCAAATGGGCTTCTTGATCTGGATTCTATGCAGGCAGAAAAGCTTTCTGTTCTACAGGGGAAACTGTCAAACTTTAAGAGGCAAAGGTCGCGTTTGCGCTCCCAATTGAGAGCAATTCGTGTAGATAGGGATTTGGGAAAGAAAGGCTTCAAACGAAACTATGATGACTTGCTTAAATTTTTCCCGGATGTAGACCTTCAAAGAATAGAAGACATTGAGAGCTTTCATAAACAGTTGGCAGGAATATTAAAAAAAGAGTTTATCGAAACAGAACAAAATTTACAGGCAGCACTTGCTCTTGTAGAAGAGGAAATTACAAAAATTGAGGCGGAAATTTCGCAGATAGCCAGAGTAACCAATTTGTCAAAAGCGGTGCTGGAGCAGTATGCGGAAATCGACAAAGAATTAAAAACACTGCGTTCTGCAAATGAGAACTATGTTAAAACGACAGAACTTTCAAATACAGCAAAGGCATATGAGGCTGAATTGAATCGTTTAGTTGTAGAACAGATTGCAATTATGCAGCAGAAGATTAACTCTGAGATGTTTGACATTAACAATGAAATTTACGGCGGTAGAAAGACCGCCCCAACACTTACTATCACAGATGCTTCGCACTATACATTTTTTACTCCGCGTGATGGCGGAACGGGGGCACAGTATAAGGGACTGGTTGTATTTGATTTGGCGATGCTTACATTAACTAAATTGCCTGTTATTGCTCATGATTCCGTCATGCTAAAGCAGATTGAAGATGATGCGATTGAAAAGATATTGGGACTTTATGAAGGAACGGCAAAGCAAGTTTTTATAGCAATGGATAAAGAAGGCTCTTATACGAAACGATCGCAGGAAATCATGGAAAGCAGCAAGGTCTTACAGCTTAGTCCGGGTGAGGGTGCGTTGTTCGGACGCACTTGGAATGATATAGAGGAACAGCAGTAACTGGTGCAAATAGACAGGAGGCAGTTATGAGGTTCAGTTATAACAAACTTTTTAAATTATTGATTGATAGAAATATAAAGAAAAAAGAACTGTGTGAAATGGCAGAAATCAGTGCCACATCGATTGCGAAGCTCGGACATGGAGGAAATGTAAATTCCAAGGTTTTGCTTCAGATATGTAATGCATTGAATTGCGATGTCGGAGATATCATGGAATTTGTTCGAGATGATCCTGAAATAGGCACTGAGGAAAACGAAGAACGAAAATAAGAAAAGTGAGGCATATACAAATGGCGGACAAAACAAATGCCAACATTGGCTTTGAAAAACAGCTGTGGGATGCAACTTGTGTATTGTGGGGACATATCCCGGCAGCATAATACAGAAAGGTTAACAAACAATAGCAACAGAAAATAAAGACACAAATTTGCAAATGCAAAGAGTTTTGCCGCCGTATGCCAGAGCTTGTTCAACTTAGCTTTTAAATTGGCGAAGAAGACAATCTCATAGAAATTTGCGATGAACTAAATTGTTATGTGGTTGATATCACGAATCCTGTTAGAAGGTTGCAGAGGAAGAAATTGGAGAGATAGAAAGGATGACACCAACGATGAATAGAATTGATGGTGCCAAGCCAAGAGGAGCGGATGATTTAATAGCATCTGCAATCCGGCTTGTTTATTCATATATATGTAGTCGATATTCTAACAAGGATGTCGCAGAAATCTGTAATGAGTTAAGAATCATTGCAAAAATTAAAGATTTTGACTTTTATACAGATGAAAAAAACGAAAGCAGGTATACATATGCTCAGGTTCAGGAAAATCTTTCTAAAATTAACGAGAAGGAAACCATAAGAAAAAACAAGGGGGTTTATTACACACCAAACGATGTTGTACGGTTTATCTTAGTCAATAGCGTAAAATCTTTATTTGGAAAGCTTACTAAAGATAATATATCTGATATGGATTTGTGTAGCATTCCATATAAATCTTTTTGCTACAAAAAGACAGTTTTCGATCCAACTTGTGGTGCAGGAGAGTATTTGCTTGCCACTCTTGAAATGAAATTGGCGTTGCTGAAACAGAACAAACAAGTATTGTCAAATACTGATATTACAAAGATTGTTTCAACTATATATGGAAACGATGTTAATTGTGACTCAGTGACGATCACAAAATTAAGATTATTACTTGGTGTTGCGGAATTCTGCGGGATAGAATATTGCTATGGTTTGGGGAAGATTATGAATCGCCGATTTACAACATACGATTTTGTAGGAACCAAGGTACAGAAGCAGATTAAGCATCATATCATAGTAGGCAATCCTCCATATGTTGAGGATTCAAAAAGTGGTTTATCTCCAAATAAGCGATATGGAAATATTTATGCAAATGTGCTTATCAATGCCTCTGAACACTTGGAGAAGAACGGGGCAATGGGCTTTATCATTCCATTGTCATATACATCAACTCCGCGCATGAAACAGCTTCGAGAAGATTTGACTGCACTACTTCCAGAACAATATATTATGAGTTTTGCAGACAGACCAGACTGTTTGTTTGATTCTGTGCATCAGAAATTATGCATTTTTATTGGTAAGGACAAGCGTATACCGATAACCTTGTATACCGGAAATTATCAATATTGGTACAAGAATGAAAGGAAATTTCTTTTTCAAAATTTGCAGGTGATAAGAAATACTCACCAATGTGATGATTTTATCCCTAAATTGGGCAATCAGATGGATGTTGATATTTTTGAGAAGGTCACTAATCCTACAATTACTACACCTATTTATGAAGCTTCACGGAATGGAAATGAATCGGTATATTTGAATCGCCGAGAGGCATTTTGGATGAAGGCATATCGAACAAAAGTTGATGACCCAGAATATAAGGTGTTTAGTTTTGCAACCGCCAAAGAGGCTGATTTTTGTTATTGCATAATAAACTCATCGCTTTTTTGGTGGTATTGGATTTGTGTTTCAGATTGTTGGCACGTGAGCAAGACACTTAACAACTTCAGAATGCCTGTAATACAAAAAGTTGATAACGCTACCAATTTAGCAACAGCACTGATAGATAGACTTGAGGCAACCAAAGTATATGTAGGAACAAAACAAACTCAGTATGAATACAAACATCGCAATTGCCTGGAAGAAATTCATGCGATAGATGATTTTGTAAATGCCGCATATGGACTAACTAAATCTGAAAGTGAATATATAAAGTCATTTGCTATCAGATACAGAACAAGTGGAGGGGTTGATGCGGATGAAAGTAATTGATTTATTTGCAGGATGCGGAGGTTTGTCACTTGGCTTTAGGCAAGCAGGATGTGATGTTGAACAGGCGGTGGAATTTGATCCAGTTATAGCAAACACATATCAACTTAACCATCCTGAAGTCAAAATGATTGTTGATGATATTAAGAATATAGATACTTCTGGAAACTTTGAAGGTGCAGATGCTGATATCATCATTGGGGGACCGCCGTGCCAGGGATTTTCTATGGCTGGTGCAAGAATCAGACATGGATTCATTGATGATCCACGTAATTACCTTTTTAAGCACTATTTTAATGTGGTGAAGGAAGTTATGCCAAAGATATTTATTATGGAGAATGTAAAAGGTATAGCTACCATGCAAGATGGGAAAATATTTGAAGAAATTCAGAGAGTATTTCAAGACTCAGAAGCATTGGGTGGTAAGCCTTATCATATATACCATAGGATAATTAATGCTGCTGATTTTGGAGTTCCTCAGCGTAGAGAAAGAATGATAATTCTTGGCACGCTTATTGAAGATGTCGACATTGACGCATTGTGGGAAAAAACAAAGAATGATATTTTGCTTGAAATCCCAACCTATTTTGATGCTGTCACGGTATGGGATGCTATTGGAAATTTGCCAATGACAACCTCAGACGGAGTTATTCGGAACCCTATTCCTGAAACAGAGTATGAAAAATATCTTTCTTGTGAGACAGAAACAATAACAAATCACATCAAATCTAAGCACTCAAGGGTTGCCGTTGAAAGAATGAAACAAATAAAAAATGGTGAAAATTACACGGTTCTTAATGAACGAATTAATTCGATTCATAGCGGTTCGTATGGCAGACTATGTTGGGATGAGCAAGCTCCGACTATAACTACAAGATTTGATACTCCAGCTGGAGGAAGATTTATCCACCCTGATGAGAATAGGACATTAACGCCAAGAGAAGCAGCAAGGATTCAGAGCTT
This sequence comes from Oscillospiraceae bacterium, assembly GCA_025758045.1. Lineage (NCBI taxonomy): Bacteria > Bacillati > Bacillota > Clostridia > Eubacteriales > Oscillospiraceae > Oscillospiraceae bacterium. The sequence goes on from CP107208.1 coordinate 725,328, forward strand.
CCCGGACAGTTACACTTTTTATGGAGACAAGCGATCAATAAGTCGGCAGATTGGTAATGCTGTGCCGCCGAAGGTATCTTATTTCCTTGCCAGATTGGTTTTGAATATATTGACCACAGATAATATTGGAGAATAATTATATATGAAAAATTTACTGTTTACAGGTAATCCTGCTACAGGAAAAACTTTTCTTGCAAGAGCAGCGGCCTATTACCTGTGCCATGAAAAATTAAATATAAATAGTCTCCAATCGAAGAACATCTATGAGGATTTGGATAAGATTGAGACTTTCATAAACAGTAGCAAATGTGAATTTATTCAGGTTCATCCGAGCATGACATATGAAGATATCGTTTATGGTATCGACATAAAAGCCACAGGTTCAATGACTGTAGACTATGTGGAGAAACGAATAAAAAAACTATGTGATAGAGCAAGGCTGTCAGAAGAATATTATGCAGTGATATTTGATGATATTTCAAGGCTTGACGCAGGTGCATTATTGGGTAATCTTATCTATGCTATGGAATTCCGTAATGAATCTGTTCCACTTGCTGACGGCTCAAATTTATGCATTCCAAACAATGTTGTTCTAATATTCACAGAATGTAGAGAATTCCATTTTGGCCATTTAGATTATGCATTGCGTAGGAGAATGGATTATGTTGCCGAACTAAAAGCTGATAGAGGAATAATCGAAAGATATTATGATGCAGTTAATGCAAATGCGGGTAGGATTATTACAGATATCTTCGATAGTATAAGGGAATTTTTGTCCTCTAATGCGGCACCCGGAGTTCTTGATGTTGCCGAAAAATATATGCCAGGACATGGAATGTTTATGGTTGATCGCACAGGGACTTCCTATTTTGTGTTGGACAAGTTTAAACAGAAATTGGTGTATCAGATATTCCCTTTTCTGAACTATCTTTCTTCAATGGGGATTATTAGTGGCAATGTAGAGTCTTTTGAGCAAGCACTTTCCTCAAAATTGAATACAGGCGTATCAGGGCTGAATCGTATTTCAGACATACGGAAGGTTATGGTCAATTCGGGAGATAGGGTTGCCCCTTACTCTTTGGAGGATACAATCAACTATTATGAAAGAGAAATCATCCCGAATCACTGTTCTGATTATAAAGGTTTGTTAGAAAGTGTAATTGATGCAGTTATATTAAATGGGGTGTTTCCAAGTGATATAGCAACAGAATCTCTCTTGTTTAACATAGAGGTTGCATCTGTACCAAGCAAATCTGTGCCAGTAGCATATGCCTCTTATTTGGTAAAAGCGCAGGATGCTCCGAGCTACTATTATGAAACTGCTGTAAAAGGAAAAAATAGGCGTAATCCTCATGCATATTATTCTACTCGGCCGGGTAATGTGGGAAGATGGGCTGAACGGTCAGATGTTGCAGCATATGAGATTTCATATACAGATGGTTCACCGAGCGACACCTACCTTCCTTTGAATGGACTAAGACTACATACTTTTACGACAAATAATGTATGCAAAGATAATAACCCAGCAGAAATATATGGATCTTTATATCGACTCTTGCTGTACTATTTGAAGGTATATGAGATGAACGTATCACTGATAAAGGGACACGATGAGTCTTATATGGATTTAGATGAATTGATTTCATTGGAAATAAAGTATCTATCTTCCCTGCATGATACATTAAGAAATGTTAATGCAGCTTCACAAACAGAACGAGAAAAAGCACGCATTGATTATTTCGGCACAAGAATGAGACAATTGCGAACTCTGTGGACACAGCAAGGAAAAACAGTCAAAGTCGATAAGCAGAAATATGAAAATCTAATTTCGGGTTTGACACCCTTTAGCGTTGGGGCATATGAAGATATTTATAACATCACAAATGGTGAAGAAAAAGGCATAGAAATAAAAGGAGTGGTAAAAATGACTGACTTAAAGGATTATCAGCAGATTATGGAAAATATCGGGGTTCGTCAGATGATATTCCAGGGACCTCCTGGCACATCAAAAACCTTTGAGAGTAAAAGATTTGTGCTTAAACAGTTGAATCCGGATTCGGAAGTTTTAGCAAAACGTTTTGTGAGTCAGGAAGATATTTCTTCTGCACTTGATACTTATAAGTTATCAGAAGAAGACTATTCGAATCCGGAGAATTCAGAGAAATTGCTCACAGGTGGATGGGATTTAGTACAGTTTCATCCATCATACAGTTATGAAGACTTCATAAGAGGCATTGAGGTGAAGGCTGATGGAGGACTTCCATCGTATAACAGTGTGAATAGAATTCTTGGCAAGATTGCTGAATTTGCAAAACTTGCTGAAAAGAAAAAGCCAGATGTACCTCCGAAGTTTTATCTCGTTATTGATGAGATTAATAGAGCAAATATTGCTACAGTATTTGGGGAATTGATTTATGGTCTCGAATATCGTGACAGCAAAGTATCTACACCTTATGAGGTCGAGGACAAGGTAACTGATTCCGTGTCAAGAACTAAGGACATTGTTCTTGGAAAGAATCTATTTATTATTGGCACAATGAATACCGCTGATAAATCTATTGATTCAATTGATTACGCTATTCGTAGGCGTTTCCTTTTTGTTGATAGCCCTGCAGATCGTAATGTCGTTATCAGCTGCTATAAAAATGCTTCTGAAAATGATGATGAGAATTCTATTGAACTGTTGGTGTTTGATGCAGTACAAGCAATTTTTGATAATGAAAGCTACTTTAATGATGAGTATCAAAAAAGCGATGTTCGTCTTGGGCATACCTATTTTCTCAGAAAAAGAAAAGAAGGATACGAGGAGGATTTCGTTGAACGCTTCGTTTTTCAAATTATTCCTATTTTAAGGGAATACGTAAAAGATGGGATTTTAGATACCATTGAGGACTTGAAAGCTATTGAGCACACTCCTTCGGAAATTCGTGATGCTGCAGACCGTGGTGAAAGAGTTCGCTTTATCAGTGATAATATAATGTTGTATGCTAAAGAGTTTGGGAACATGACAAGGTCTGGAAAGTGCATTGACAATGAATATGTGGGGACTTTTATTGAAGAGGTGCGCACAAAAATAGGATATTAATAGGAAAGTGATGTTATGGTACGAGATGTAATAATTCATCAAGTAAATGATTGGTCTGTGCTAAATAGCAAAGATGAGGTATGGACAAAGGTAGATCTCTCCGCACCGGAGGTCAACTTTGGCATACATAGATTTCAGGGAAAACTATGGAGCAGTGGATATGTGGGAGTGGGAAGGTTGTATGATAAAAATGGGCATTATCTTCAGACAGGAGGAAAGGAACATATTATTGCTGTTACATCACAGTATGGAATGAATCCTTGGCAGATGCTTGAAACGGTAATGACGGATGATGAATATGATGACTATATTGCGGAAATGGATGCCGAGGGAAAGGCTCTGTTTCATGTGTTTTATGATCAGCCGTTGATTAAGCTATCTCAAGATACAGAACAAGACGGAGAATTATTATATGCCCTAAGCTTTATCACTTCATGCTATAGCCTTTGCAGAAAAGGCTTAAAGAAAACGATGTTCCATCAAGAAGAAAATTATGCTTCAAAGGTCCGAGGGAAAATTGAGATTAAGAAAAACATTCGTATGAATACTTGCAGAGGGAGAAGTGATCGTGTTTATTGCAAATATATTGACTTTACTGAAGATAATGTCGAAAACCGAATCCTCAAGGGAACTTTATTGAGATGTAAAGACATAATAGGCAGAAAATTTCCTCCGACTTCAGAAGTGTCAAAACGAATAGCATATTGTCAGAATGCATTTCGGCGTGTAAAGTTTGTTCAAATTAAAGCGAGCGATTTTAATGATGCGGATGCATCGGGGCTTTATATGTATTATAAGCCTCTTTTGCAACAAGCCCGGTGTATTTATGGGCAAAAATACTACGCTGTTAAGAACGAGGAAGGGCAATCAGTAGCCAAAAGCGTATTCACGATTCCATATATGATAAACATGGAATCGCTGTTTGAATTTTATGCAAGAATTGTCTTGAAGCGAACAATGAATACGGAAAAGTATTCATTGGATCGTTATTCTAAGAGACTTTATATACAGCGCGATGTTAATGAAATTGCGGAGGCAGAGCGTGGCATTCACCTAATGCCGTACTGCATTCCCGATATTATTATTCGAGATATTGAAAGCCAAAAACCGGTTGCTGTTATTGATGCGAAATACAAACCTAATACTCGAAGTGCGAGATCAGATACTCATCAACTGTTATCTTATGTCCTATTGACAGATGTTAAACGATGTGGTTTTGTCTTTCCGGGTGTCAACAGTTGTGCCAAGATTATGGATGCGACAGAAACTGTTTCACTTCCGTTAGCTGTTGATTCTTTGGACTACTATGAACTAATTTTAGGCAATGATCTTGACGGGGCTTCTGAAGCACTAAGACAAGTTCTTCCGTAAAACGGTTTGCTATGAGAATTCTCATGAGTACTTGCTGATGAACTTAAGACAGAATAACAGGAAAAGTATAAATATAAAAAAGCGGCAGCAGTACCGACCAAACTTAGGTCAGCACTGCTGCCGTTTTTTACTGTTTCTGATAAAAGTTACATTCGTAGCCGTCTGCCCGGAGCAGCAAGCCACTAATCCACGGAGGGGTTCTGCCCATCTGTTCACACACTGCAGATAGCGATACATCAGGACTGCATTCGATGATAAGTTCATCGTGGACATGACCGCAGATGAAGCAGTGCGAGAGGGTTTTCATTGCATAAGCGAGAATGTCCCTGCTGACCGCCTGAACGATGTTCTCCACAAATTTGGGACCGTAGCTTTCGATTCTCGTCCACTTGCCTGTGTTGATGCCCTCGTAGGTAACAGAGTCAGAACCGAACTGGTTTGTACCCATACGGGGTTTTACATACACAAGCCGTCTGCCGGACGGAAGGTCAATAAAAAGCATACCGCTTTTATAATAAATCCTGAAACCGTGTGACTGTACAGAGGTTTTATACATCACAGCTTTTTTGACCGCTGCATCAATATCCCACCATAGCTGTGTGATGTGAGGATTGGAAGAACGCCAGGCATTCACCAGTGGCTGCAGCTCGTCCTCAGAAAGTCCCATGTCCAAAGCACCCATTGCCTTTAATGCACCGACAGAGCCGCCGTAACCAAGCGCCAATTCTGCGATTTTGCCTTTTTGTCGGAGATGACCGTTGATGCCATTTTTCACGACAGGCACGCCAAACATCTGTGATGCCGATTCGCAGTAGATGTCTTTTCCTGCCTTGAATACATCAACGCGCCATTGCTCCCCGGCAAGGAAAGAAAGCACACGCGCCTCAATCGCACTGAAATCGGAAACGATGTACTTGTATCCCGGTTTGGGGATAAAAGCAGTGCGGATCAGCTCCGACAGTACATTTGGAATGTTATCATAGAGCATTTCCAATGCAGAAAAGTTGCCGTCACGGACAAGGTTTCGTGCTTCTTCCAGATCATCCATATGATTTTGCGGAAGATTCTGCAGCTGAATCAGCCTGCCTGCCCAGCGCCCGGAACGGTTGGCACCATAGAACTGGAACATGCCCCTTGCCCTGCCATCGGCGCAGACAGCGTTCTGCATGGCGGTGTATTTGCTGACGGAGGATTTGGCGAGCTGCTGTCGGTAGGATAGCACATCAGCGATACGGTCTTCGCTGTCGGAGATCAGCTCTTTTACAGCTTTCTTATCCAAAGATTCTGCCTGCACGCCGTTATCTGAAAGCCAGCCTTTCATCTGCACCACACTGTTGGGATTTTCAAGTCCTGTCTGCTCCTGCATTTTGCTGCGGAGATAAACCTTGGTCTGTGCATCTACTGCAATGGCCTGTTCTACAAAATGCATATCCAGCAAAATGCCCCGGTCGTTGATTTCCTGATCGAGATGATACTCGTCCCATACGAAATCTGGCACAGGAAATTTTGCCAGCTTTTCTTTGATGGCAAGCTCCACCTCAACATCGCACTTATTATATTTTTTGAACAGTGTCCATTTGTCGGGGTCATGCATCGGCAGATTCCGAGTGCGACCACCGTTCTTCTTAGTGGGACGGCATGGCTTACAGAAGTATTTGATAAGGTCAGAGCCTTCCTCCATCTTCTGTTCGTCAAGTTTCAGGACAGCACCAATACCCTTCAAGGATAATGGAAGCCCCATATAGGCACCCCAGATGCGGGAGCATTTCCACGAAGTCGGGTTAAGATAGTTTCCGACTGAGTCCTCCGCAATGCTGTAGCTGCTGAAATACTGAGGATAATTTCTCCTCAGCCAGTAAGACAGGCATACACGCTCGAACTGGCAGTTATATGCCCATTTGGTAACCGTATCATCGGTCAGTGCCTGCAAAATTTCATCGGGGACTTCTTCCCCGCAGGCAATATCCACGACCTGCACCTCGCCTTCATTTACCGCATAAGCGAACAGAAGAATCTCAAAATCCGAGCTTTCCGCATAGGGATATACACCCGATTTCTTCAAGTCTACACTGCTGTAGGTCTCAAGGTCGATACTCAGGGATTGTATTTTTTCTCTCATGATTGCCTCCAGTCTAATAGAATAAGGGCAGCAGCTTTTTTTGCTGCCGCCCCGTGTGGATTACTGCTTGTCAGATTTGTTTTTACGGAAGTTGGGGCAGAGCCAGTGGAAGAACCTCTTTGCAAGTCCGAAGAGCCATTTCCATACTGCAATCAGAGCGCAGCCCCAGAAAAACATCGTGATTCCAAGAAGTGTCCCCCGGATGGCTGCGTCAATCAGGGTGTTTACAAGTTCCATTGTCATAGGTTGTCACCTTACCTTTCTGATAGTGGACGGCAGGTTTCCATGCCGCCCGGATTGTCATAGTTGCGATTGCTATTAGTTGAGGAAATCCTCATCGTCCGCAGTTGCAAAGTCATCTTCTGCACGGGACTTGCCGCCGAGAGGAGTGCCGTCTGCAATCTTCTGGAGATTGTTCAGACCGCAGGCAATGCCCTTGTTGCCGTTGGAGTTGAATGCGTAGAGGTTGATAGAAGCACGACCCTTGACACCGGAGTACATCTCCGAACGGTCAATGATCTGGTTGCGGTCAGCATCTACGATGCCGGGAGCAGTAGCGGAGTTGGCGTTGATGAAGTAGCTGTTTCTGTAGACCTCATCATCGGGACGCTCTGCATCGCCGTCACGAAGCGGGGTCTTGAGGACAGAGAGAGCAGGCACGCTCTTGCCGTTACCCTTCAGCTTTGCCTGGCCTTCCTCATAGGCTGCCTGGATTGCCGCCTTGATTTTTTCGATGGTCTTGGTATCGGACTTCGGGATAATCAGCGAAACGCTGAACTTGGGGGTGCCGCCGTTAATCGACTTCGGGTCCCAGCAGTTAAGGTAGCTGAAGATGCAGATGCCGGTTACGACTTTAGTGGGGTTAGTGAAAGTTTTCATAATCGTGGTCTCCTTTACTCTTTGAAATCATTTTCTGCTGTATTTTTCATTGGCGGACGCTTGTCCGCCTTAGAAACTAAGGTTGGTTTGCCCGGCGGTTTATAAGTAAAACTGCTAAGCAGTTCCTCAAACTTCTTCTTACCGAGAAGCGAGGTCATTGCCGTAATGCCCAAGAGCTTTTTCTCGTATGGGTCATATCCGGCTTTTTGGACTGCCGATGCAACATCAGCGTCACTTACATATTTTCGATTGCTGCGGCCTTCGACCACCTTAAAGTGACCGTAGTCCGTACCGAGCAGAGCCTGGTTTAATGCATATTCCTTTACATCAGCCGCCCAAGAAATGAACTGGCCGATTCTCATAAGGATTGCATCGATTTCGTAATCCTCAAGTTCTGCAGGCATCGCAAAGTCGTATTTCGCAAGTTCCAGATTGTATTCGGCACGCTTGCGGCAGGTTGCTTTTGCCTTGCAGAACTGACAGTGACTTCCGGCTTTGAAATCTCCCTTGCCCTTTAAGGCAAGCTGTGCAGTAGGTGCAAGCACCTCATCTGCAAAACGGAGAAGTTCCGCCTTTGTCATTGTGTGGATAATCTTCCTTTTTGATGTCGCTGAGTTTGCTTGCCCCGTATTTGGTGATGAGAGCCTTGACCTGTTCGGTGTATCCTTCATGGGACTTTGCCGAGAATGCTTTTCGCACATCGGTGAATTCATAGGTCTTGGCTGGCGGTTCGGCTGCCGGTTCAGCAGGCTTGTCCGTCTTTACCGCCGGAGCAGCTGTAGTTTCTTCTGTAGGAGAAGAAAAGATGTCTTTCAGGGCATTTGCTGCCTTGATCATGTTCTCGCCGCAGGTAATCATGTCATCGAGTACCAACGACAGTTCGCTCATTTTACTCATGGTCATTACTCCTTGTCGTTTTCTGCTTTGGTTTTCAGTTTTTCTGCCAGCCTCTTGGCTACCACGCTGATGGTGATAAGAACATCAATGAGTTCATCATCAACTGCGTCCGGCTCAAGCGGCTGTGTGTTTTCTCGCATCGCATCCTGCATTTTGCAGCACCTCCATTTCCGAAAGGCTTATCCCTTTCTGACAGCTATGTATTTGGGAAAGCTGTTTTTCCGTTTTGTGAGTAGATTCCTGAAAAATATTTTTCGCTCTTCCCTCGACAGCAGATATGTATTGAAGTTCGCTGATTTTCCGATTTACAGAAAAAGTCCCGTTCACAGGCACACGACCTGCGGACGGGACTTCCTTTTATATAGGAAAAAATATAGCGGAAATTTTTATATAGACGTGGCTCACAAAACGGAAAAAGGCAGAATCGCAATACATAACTGCCAGAGGGAGAAGTCTATCCCTACTAATCGGAAAGGAGGGATGCTCCGGAGCAGATTGGAGGAATTCTTGATGAAATTCAATCCGCATGAATCGATCATCAGCTGCAACGCGATTCAAAAAGACAGTATCATATCTTTTCCACCAAGACCAATGCCGGAACGAGAAAAATTCCTATGACGGAGGAAGTGTATCAGATGTTCAGAGCCATTCTGGAGGACAGGCCAACCGATCTTCCTGAGAAAATGGTGGATGGATATATTGGATTCCTTTTCAGAGACAAAGACGGAATGCCGCTGGTGGCCATGCACTGGGAACACCGGTTCAACAGTATGGTAGGCCGATACAATAATATTTACCGGGTTCAGATGCCAAACATTACACCGCACGTTTGCAGGCATACCTACTGCAGCAATATGGCCCGTGCGGGGATGAATCCGAAAACGCTGCAGTATCTGATGGGTCATAGCGATATCAGCGTTACCATGAACACTTATACGCATCTTGGACTGGATGATGCAAAGGACGAGATGATTCGCCTGCAGGAGTTGGAAGATGCCCGCAAAGAAGTCGAAAAGACAACAGAGAAACCGAAAGCAGTGACTCAGAGTATGTTCCGAGCCGTCTAAAATAGAATAAGATATATCGCAAGCACACCTGGAGCAGTCCGGGTGTGCTTTTTTTAGGGATTGATGTCAGCGGCAGTTTGCCATATAATAATAGGAAACATTATTATCAAATCTTTTGCAGGAATCGCTTGTTTTAACCCGTTTATTTATTTAGCAAACAGAAAAAATCAATCGTTAGAACGTATGCACCCACTATTGGGGAGTGTGCATACATTTTAACGATTGCTCAGGCAGAAAAAGGGTATACGGACAGGCCGTATCCGACTACTACACGACTACGTTTGAGTGCTGTGAATTGCCGCATTCTGCCGCAATTTGCGATATAGTGTAGGAACAATAAAAATCACAATCGTTATAAGGTTCGCAAAACGTGCCTGTTTACGGCAGTTTGCGGCATTTCAGGAGGAAAATTTTATGCTTAGAGTGCTTTTTGTTTGCCACGGTAACATCTGCCGCAGCCCAATGGCCGAGTTTGTGATGAAGGACATGGCGGCGAAAGCCGGGCAGGCAGAACGATTTGAGATCGCGTCTGCGGCGACGAGCACCGAGGAGATCGGCAACCCGGTCTACCCGCCTGCACGGCGCAAGCTGGCCGAGCACGGCATAGGCTGCGCGGGAAAAACCGCCCGCCAGATGACGCAGCAGGACTACGAGCACTACGATCATCTCATCGCCATGGACCGCAGCAACCTGCGCAACATGCAGCGGTTTGTGGGCAGCGATCCAGCGGGAAAGGTGAGCCTGTTGATGGACCACACCGCCCGCCCCGGCGATGTGGCCGACCCGTGGTACACCGGCGATTTTGATGCCACCTGGCGGGATGTGACCGAAGGGTGCGCAGCGCTGCTGGAAGAATTAAAGAACAAAATATAACGCAAAGGGAGCTGCCCCGGCAGGGCAGCTCCCTTTACTATGTTTAGGCAACACCGCACAATTCCCGCCTTACGGCTTAAGCACCGCTTCGGCGGCTGCGGCACGGCATCAGCGTTGCCAAAATGCTCGATAATACACAAAGTATTATCTGCGCTTTTGGCTTAGCAGATGCCGCACCTCGCTCGCCGTATCGGCACTTAGAATTGTGCGGTATTGCCTTTATGAAAATCAGGAATCCGAATCCAGCTTCAGTACGGCGGTGAAGGCCTCGCTGGGCAGGGTCACGCTGCCCAGCTGGCGCATCTTCTTTTTGCCTTCCTTCTGCTTTTCCAGCAGCTTCTTCTTGCGGGTAATGTCGCCGCCGTAGCACTTGGCCAGCACGTCCTTGCGCATGGCCTTGACGGTCTCGCGGGCAATGACCTTGCCGCCCACGGCCGCCTGGATGGGGATCTCAAACAGCGCGCGGGGGATGTTCTCCTTCAGCTTCTCGCAGATGCGGCGGCCCTTGGCGTAGGCGTTGTCAGCGAAAACGATCATGGACAGCGCGTCCACCACCTCGCCGTTGAGCAAAAAGTCCAGACGAACCAGCTTACTCTCGTGCCAGTCCTCCCACTCATAGTCGTAGCTGGCGTAGCCGCGGCTGCGGGACTTGATGGCGTCAAAGAAGTCGTAGACGATCTCGCCCAAAGGTATCTGGTAATGCAGGTCCACGCGCGTTTCATCCATATACTTCATGTCAATGAGCACGCCGCGCTTGGCCTGGCAGAGGTCCATCAGCGGGCCGACGTAATCGTTGGGGGTGTAGATGTGGGCATTGACGAATGGCTCCTCAGACTTGACGATGCGGGTCGGGTCGGGGTAGGCCGAGGGGTTATCGATGACCTCTATCGTGCCGTCGGTCAGGGTCAGGCGGTACTGGACGCCCGGCGTCGTGGTGATAAGATCGAGGTCAAACTCACGCTCCAACCGCTCGGTGATGATCTCCATGTGCAGCAGGCCCAGGAAACCGCAGCGGAAGCCAAAGCCCAGGGCGGCACTGGTTTCCGGCTCAAAACTCAGCGATGCATCGTTGAGCTGCAGTTTTTCCAGTGCGTCCTTCAGGTCTGGGTAGTCGGCGCCGTCTGCCGGGTAGATGCCGCAGAACACCATCGGGGTGACGGTGCGGAAACCGGGCATCGGCTCCGGCGTGGGGTTATTGGCCAGCGTAACAGTATCGCCCACACGGGTATCCCGCACGGTCTTGATGCTGGCGGTCAGGTAGCCGACCTCGCCAGCCTCCAGCTTCTCACAGGGGCTCAGCTGAGTGGCACCCATGCGGCCGACTTCCACCAGCTGGAACTCCGCGCCGGTGCTCATCAGACGGATGGTATCGCCGGGCTTGACGGTGCCATCAAAGACGCGCACGTAGACGATAACGCCCTTGTAGCTGTCATAGATGGAATCGAAGATCAGTGCTTTCAGTGGCTTGTCGGGGTCGCCGGTGGGGCCGGGAATATCGCGGACCACACATTCCAGCACGTCCTTAACGCCGATGCCCAGCTTGGCCGAAACGCGGGGTGCTTCCATGCAGGGCAGACCGATGACGTCCTCAACCTCTTTTGCCACGGCGTCGGGGTCGGCGCTGGGCAGGTCGATCTTGTTCAGGATGGGCACCACTTCCAGGTCGTGGTCCAGCGCCAGGTAGCAGTTGGCCAGCGTCTGTGCCTCCACGCCCTGGCTGGCGTCCACCACCAGCACCGCGCCTTCGCAGGCGGCCAGGCTGCGGCTGACCTCGTACTGGAAGTCCACATGGCCCGGGGTGTCGATCAGGTTGAACTCATAGGTCTCGCCGTCGTCGGCCTTATAGCGCATAGTCACGGCGCGGGCCTTGATGGTGATGCCGCGCTCCTTTTCCAGCTCCATGTTGTCCAGCACCTGGTCCGTCATGGTGCGCTTGTCGACGCTGTCGGTCAACTCCAGCATGCGGTCAGACAAGGTGGATTTGCCGTGGTCAATGTGGGCAACAATGCAGAAATTTCGGATATTTTTGCGGGCCATCAGGTTTCCTCCAAATCGTTCCAGATCTTACAGACGGTGCCGTTTTCTTTATATACGCGGGGCACGCGGCGTGCCAGGCCGCATACGATCTCATAGTTGATGGTGTTGGTCTTTTTCGCGATGGTGTCGGCGGTATCCCCTGCACCGGAGCCAAATACCACCACTTCATCCCCCATTTTTACCTCCGGGATGTTGGTAACGTCCACCAGCGTTTGATCCATGCAGACACGGCCCACCACGGGGGCGGGACGGCCGTGGATGCACATAACGCCCTGGCCCTGCCCACCGGACAGGGCGCGGGGATAGCCGTCAGCATAGCCGACACAAACCGTTGCCACCCGCATGGGGTGGTCCGCCGTGAAGGTCCGGCCGTAGCTCACACATTGGCCGGGCTGCAGCTCTTTCACAAAAGTGACGATACAATGCAGAGAAAGGGCAGGCTGCAGCTCCGGGAAGTGGGCATCCTCGCTGGGGTCCAGCCCATACAGGATAATGCCTGCGCGGGTCATATCCCGCCGCCATTCCGGGTGGCGCAGCTGCGCGGCCGAATTGGCGCAGTGCACCGTGCCGGTGGCATAGCCATCCGCCTGCAGGCGGTCCACCACGCGGGTAAACAGGTCATACTGTTCCTCCGTATAGGCCAGGTCATCCGGTGCATCGCTGTCTGCCACGGCAAAATGCTGGAAGATGCCGCAGATCGTAAGGCCCGGCAAAGCATACAGCGCCTCGACCTCACGGATGGTCTCTTCGAAACCCGAGCGTACCGCAAAGCCGATGCGGCCCATACCGGTGTCGATTTTAATATGAACCTTTACCCGCACCCCGGCCTGCACAGCAGCGGCCGAAAGCGCCTGGGCGTACTCCGTAGAGAAGCAGGCGGTGGCAATATCATCCTCCGCCAGCGTTGCAGCGTGGGCAGGGTCTGCATAACCCAGGATCAGGATGGGTATCGTAATGCCATGGTGGCGCAGATGATGCCCCTCGCCCAAGCTGCTTACCGCAAAACCGGCAACGCCTGCCTGCTGTACCGCCTTGGCGGTGGCTACGTCACCGTGGCCGTAGGCATCGGCCTTGACAACGGCGCAGACCGGCCCGCCGACCGCCTGCCTGATGTATGCGAAATTGTGGCGCAGTGCATCCAGATCGATCTCAGCCCAGCAATGTTTTTCAAACTTCATATCCATTCACCCCTTTATAGCCTATTCTCCCTGTCCTACCCTTTAAAAATTTATTATATCACACTTTCCCTGGCTGTACAATGACAGAAAATCAGTTTTCCGCGTCGGAATCGGTCTCCGACCATTTGCCGTGGACGCGCTGCACGCCCACCACACGCAGTTTGGAGTGGAGGAAGTGCTGCTCGCGATACAGGCTGAAGTAGCTGGACATCATGTAGGAGACGGCACAGGCCAGGGCGAACAGCTCAATGTTCTGCCCGCCGAACACCTCGATGGCCAGGCAGATGGACGCCAGCGGGCTGTTGGTACAGCCGCAGAACAGTGCCACCATGCCCAGCGCCGCGCCCAGGCCGGGGGCCAGCCCCAGCAGCGGGGCCACCGCGCAGCCAAAGGTCGCGCCGGTGAAGAAGATGGGTACGATCTCGCCGCCCTTGAACCCGGCCCCCAGTGTGATGCTGGTGAACAGCATCTTGAGCAGGAAAGCATACGGCACCGCCTGCCCGGCGATGGCGGCTGCAATAACATTGGCGCCCGCGCCGTTGTAATCGGTGGTGCCCAGCAGGGTGGTCAGCGCGATGATAAGCGCACCGCCGACCACCACCCGCAGATAGGCATTGGGGAACAGCTTTTTATACAGCTTCGGCGCGGCGTGGATCACCTCACAGAAAGCAATGCTCAACGCGGCCAGCAGCAGGCCCAGCAGCAATACACGGATCAGGTTGCCCGGCGTAGGGGCGGCATAGTCGGCCACCGCAAAGGCGGTGGGGGCCAGCCCCATACCGCTGCTGATCCACACGCCGATCAGCGCCGAGATCAGGCAGGGCAGCAGCGCTGCGTACTGCATGGAGCCGACGTCGACGACTTCCAGCGTAAATACGGTAGCGGCCAGCGGCGTACCAAATACAGCGGAAAACGCCCCCGCCATGCCGCACATGGTCATCAGGCGGCAGTCCCGGGCCTCCAGCTGCAGTCTCCTGCCGATCTGCCCGGACAGTGAACCCCCCAGCAGCAAGGCAGCGCCCTCACGGCCGCTGGAACCGCCGAACAAATGGGTGATGACGGTAGTTACAAAGATGAGCGGGGCGGTACGAAGGGAAAGTGGCTTATGCTCCCGCACCGCGACAAAAATTTGGTTGGTGGAGCCGCCGCCATCAGGGTCAAAATGCTGGTACAGGAACACGATGACCAGGCCGCCCAGCGGCAGCAGATAGATCAACCGCGGGTCAGCCGTGCGCAGGGCGGTCACTTTGTTGAGCGCCAGCCCAAACATTGCGCCAAACGGCCCCACTACACAGCCCACCAGCGCAGCCAGGATCACCCATTTAAAACAGACATACAGGTACCCCAGGCTGCTGCGCAGATACCGCAAGATTTTTTTCATAGACGACCTCCCCAAGGCAACAAAATACACCCACTGATTATACTCCCGCCGGGGGAAAAAGACAACATCTGCCAAAACAGGACTGGCGTTGCCTGTGCGATGCCAGCCCTGTTTGACTTGTTTACAATATGCGTTGTTACGCCGTCACCGGCTGCTGATTGAAAATTTTCATCGATTGTTTGTAGCAGTGGATGAAGTAGATAATTTCGGCAAAGCCCGTCAACGCCCAGGAGCAGGGGTAGAGCAGATACAGCGCCGGAATGGTGTGGAAGCAGGCGAAGATCGTGTAGACCCACGCCACGCGGAAGACGCAGGACCCCATAATAACGATGATGGTCGGTACCACGGTTTTGCCAAGGCCCCGGGAGGCGGCGATGGTGCAGTCCATAAAGGCAGAGATGCAGTAGGCCAGGCCCATGACCATGATGCGCTTCATGCCGGCGTCGATGACGTCCGGCTCGGTGGTGAAAAGCGCGAGGAACTGCCGCCCGAAGAGCAGCAGCCCGCCGCCCAGCACCAGGCCCACACCGAAGCCGTAGGCCAGGCTGATGAAGTAACTTTTCTTCACGCGGTCGACCTTGCCCGCGCCGTAGTTCTGGCTCATGAAGCTGGCACAGGCCATGTAGAAGGCGGCCATAGCGTCGTAGATCATGGCGTCGGCATTGGCAGCGGCCGAGTTGCCCTTGACCATCAGCGAGTCAAAGGAGTTGACGCCCGCCTGGATGAACAGGTTGGCGATGGCAAAAACTGCGTTCTGGAACCCGGCAGGCACACCCAGCAGCAGGATGCGCTTGGTCATACCCAGGTCCAGCTTGATAGCGTGCAGGTCCAGTGCGTAGCAATCCTGCACTTTGGTCAGTGCGCGCAGAATCAGCCCGGCAGACACGCACTGGGAGATGGCACTGGCCAGCGCCACGCCCATGACGTTGAGCTGGCAGACGATAACGAAAAACAAGTTGAGGCCGATGTTCAGCGCACCGGCGATAGACAGGTAGACCAGCGGCTTTTTCGTGTCACCGATGGCACTGAACACCGCGTTGCCGAAGTTATACAGCGCCAGGGCGGGCATACCCAAAAAGTACACGCGCAGGTACAAAATAGCACCGGGCAGCAGGTCCGGCTTGGTGTTGAGCAGTTCCAGCAGCGCAGGCGACCCCAGCAGGCCGACAAACAGCAGAATGACACCCGCAATAAAGCTGATGATGAGTGCCGAATGGACGGTCTTTTTGACATCGCCCGGGTGCTTGGCGCCGTAAAAGCGGGCCACCAGCACATTGATGCCGTTGCTCAGGCCGATCAAAAAGCCGGTGAACAGCGTGACAAAGATACTGGTGGACCCCACCGCGCCCAGCGCCGTAGACCCAGCAAACCGCCCGACGACCGCCACGTCTGACATGTTGAACAGCACCTGCAGCAGGTTGGACAGGGCCAGCGGCAGGCTGACGAGGAGGATCTGCTTCGCCAGCGGTCCCTCGGTCAGGGTTTTTGCATTTTTCATGGTTCCGATTTCCTCAATTTTTCCTTACACAACACCCCCGCATTGGGGCGAACATTCCTGATTATAGCAAGTTTTTATGCCTTTGGAAAGAGGTTTTTGCCAGATTTTGGCGGTTTTTAAAAAACAGCAAAAAAAGAACCGCCCGGCGCAAAATCGGGCGGTCTTTTTATCTGCAAAATCAGGGAAAATCAGGCTTCTTCAGCCTGTTTTTCTTTTTGGGCCTTGATGACTTTCAGGCGGCTGAATTCTTCGCGTTCGCGCTCGCCCAGCACCTCGTCGATGGACTTGATGGTCTTTTGCATCTGGGGGATCTGGACGTTGCCCAGGGCGTTAGCACGCTTCTGGGTCTTTTGGATGGCCTCGGCCAGGCGGATGACGCTGGTCTCCACTTCGGTCAGCTCCACCGTCAGGGTCTTGACCTCGTTGAATTTGAGGTAGGCCACATCCAGCGTGCCGTTGGTGGACTCCAGATCATAATAAATGCCCAAAGGCGAGGTCGTCTGCAGCGAGAGGGTGGGCAGTTCCACGCCCATGACGCTGCGGGTGCTCAGCCGCAGGCCGTATTCTACGGGCACGCCGCCGGCGTACTCCCCCACCGAGCCCAGCATGATGTTGGCTTTCTGCAGGGCGTCATACGCCTCGGCGTAGGCAGCCGAGATGCGGTCCTGGATGCCTGCGGCGCGGTCGATGAGCTGCATCATTTCGCGCACAAGGATGTTGCGCTTGCGGTCCATCAGGTCATAGCCCTGCTCCGCCAGCGCCAGGCTGCGCTTGGTAGCCATCAGGTTTGATTTTGTGGGGAAAACCTGCTGTGCCATGGTAAACTCCTTTTATTGCTTTGCGTGCTTGGCAATGCGGGCCTTGGCAGGCTCGTAGTACTTGTCCAGCGTAGCATCATCGCAGCGGTCCAGCGCGGCGCGGGGCAGTGCAGCCAACAGCTCCCAGCCCAGGTCCAGCGTTTGCTCCATGGTGCGGTCGGTGTTGCCCTGGCCGATGAACTCCTGCTCAAAGGCACGGCCAAAGGCCATCAGCTGCTTGTCGGACTCGGAAAGTTCTTCCTCGCCGATAACGCTGGCCAAAGCCTTAGCATCCTGCACCTTAGCGTAGCAGGCAAACAGCTGGTTGGACAGGGTGACGTGATCCTCGCGGGTGTAACCGGCGCCGATGCCGTCCTTCATCAGACGGGACAGGCTGGGCAGCACGGAGACCGGCGGATACAGGCCGGTGGCGTCCATACCACGGTCCAGCACGATCTGGCCCTCGGTAATATAACCGGTCAGGTCGGGGATGGGGTGGGTGATGTCGTCGCCGGGCATGGTCAAAATGGGGATCTGGGTGACAGAACCCTTGCTGCCCTTGATGATACCGGCGCGCTCGTACAGGCTGGCCAGGTCAGAATACAGGTAGCCGGGGAAACCCTTACGGCCGGGGATCTCGCCCTTGGAGGAGGAGAACTCGCGCAGAGCCTCGCAATAGCTGGTCATATCGGTCAAGATGACCAGCACGTTCTTGTTCAGGTCAAAGGCCAGATACTCGGCCACCGTCAGGGCGGCGCGCGGGGTGATGATACGCTCGATGATGGGGTCGTTGGCCAGGTTCAGCAGCATGACCACGCGCTCCATCGCGCCGCAGCTCTCGAAAGACTCCCGAAAGTAGGCGGCAACGTCGTTTTTGACGCCCATAGCGGCAAAGACGATGGCGAAGTCCGAGCCATCGGCCACGCTGGCCTGACGGACGATCTGGACGGCCAGCTCGTTGTGCTTCATGCCGGAGCCGGAGAAGATGGGCAGCTTCTGGCCGCGGATCAGCGTGGCCAGGCAGTCGATGGAAGAAATGCCGGTGTGGATGTAGTTACGCGGATACACACGGCTGACGGGGTTGATAGGTGCGCCGTTGACATCGCGGCGGGCGGTGGGGTAAATGTCGCCCAGACCGTCGATGGGGCGGCCCAGGCCGTCCAGCACACGGCCGGGCAGCTCGGGGCTGAGGTCCATCATCATGGGATGGCCGGTCAGCACCGTGCGGTTGTTGACCAGGCTTAAGCCGCGGGTGCCCTCGAACACCTGGATGATGCAGCGGTCGCCTTCGACCTCAACCACACGGCCCACGCGGGTGGAGCCGTCATCCAGATGCAGCTCGGCCATTTCGTCATACTGCACGCCTTTTACGCCGTCCAGCACGACCAGACTGCCGTTGATTTGGGAAAGTCCGATATGTTCCAGAATCATGTTATTCCCTCCTCATCAGCCCTGGGCCACAGCGGCCAGTTTGGCATCGATGTCTTTCTGCATGGCGTCCAGCTTCGAGAAGTCGTCGTTGGGCACCTCATACTTCATTTTGACCAGCTCATCAAACAGGCCGGTGGCCAGCAGACGGCTGACCGGCACCTGCTTGGCGACCAGCGCTGCACACTTATCGTACAGGTACAGGATGGTCTCCATCATCTTCAGCTGCTTTTCCAGCGGCACGTAGGTATCCACGGCGTGGAAAGCGTTCTGCTGCAGGAAGCCGACGCGGATAACACGAGCGATCTCGATGGTCAATTTCTGGTCGTCGGGCAGCACGTCCGAGCCGATCAGCTTGACGATCTGCATCAGGTTATTTTCCTGCAGCAGCAGGTTGGCGACGCGCTCACGGCAGGACATAAAGTCATGGCCGACGTTATCGTAGTACCAGCTGCCCAGATCGCCCAGGTATTCACTGTAAGAATCGTTCCAGTTGATGGCCGGATAGTGGCGGGCGTAAGCCAGGGACTTATCCAGTGCCCAGAAGCAGCGGGTGAAACGCTTGGTGTTCTGGGTGACAGGCTCGGAGAAATCGTTGCCCTGGGGGCTGACAGCGCCGATGACGGAGACGGAACCTTCGGCACCGTTCAGCGTCTTGACATAACCGGCACGCTCGTAGAACTCTGCCAGACGGCTGGGCAGGTAGGCGGGGTAGCCTTCATCGGCGGGCATCTCCTCCAAACGGCCGCTGATCTCACGCAGAGCCTCGGCCCAACGGGAGGTGGAGTCAGCCATCATGGCGGTGTGGTAGCCCATGTCGCGGTAGTACTCGGCCAGCGTGATACCGGTGTAGATAGAAGCCTCACGGGCGGCAACAGGCATGTTGGACGTGTTGGCGATCAGCACGGTACGGTCCATCAGGCTCTTGCCGGTGCGGGGGTCCACCAGTTCGCTGAACTCCTGCAAGGCCTGGGTCATCTCGTTGCCGCGTTCGCCGCAGCCGACGTAGATGATGATGTCGGCATCGCACCACTTTGCGATCTGGTGCTGGGTCATGGTCTTGCCGGTACCGAAACCGCCGGGGATGGCAGCGGCGCCGCCCTTGGCCAGCGGGAACATAGTATCAATAACACGCTGACCGGTGATCAGCGGGCGGGGCGAGGTCATACGCTCGGCCGCCGGGCGCGGGGTACGGATAGGCCACTTCTGGCACAGGGTCAGGGTGTGTTCCCTGCCCTTGGCGTCGGTCAGCTTGACGATGGGGTCGTTGACGGTGTAGCTGCCGTTCTCGGCAGCCCAGGTCACGGTACCGCAAACCTCCGGCGGGACCATGCAGCGGTGCTGGATGGCCGGGGTCTCGGGGCAGGTGGCGTAGATCTGGCCGCCGGTCAGGGTATCCCCTGCTTTAACGTTGACGGTCACATCCCACTTGGCGGCGGTATCCAGAGAAGGCTCGTGTGCACCGCGCTCGATAAAGCTGCCCATATGGCTCTCGATGGCGGGCAGCGGGCGCTGGATGCCATCGTAGATATTGCGCAGGATGCCGGGGCCCAGCGTAACGGACAGCGGGCCGCCGGTGCTTTCGACAGGCTCGCCGGCTTTCAGGCCGCCGGTCTCCTCGTAAACCTGGATGGTGGTCTCTTTATCGTTCATGCGGATGACCTCGCCTACCAGGCGGGATTTGCCCACATAGACCATTTCCATCATAGCCAGGTCGGTTTTGCCCTTGATGGTAACAACGGGGCCGTTGATGCTGTAAATTTTATTTTCCATAGCTTTGCCCCTCAAATCGTGATCTCCAGCCCTGCGTTCTGCAGGAACCAGTCGTGCTGGGCGTCCAGGCGGGCTTCCAGCGTATCATCGGCAGCCAGGCCGGTGGCGGGGTTGGCAGCGCGCAGGCCGCCCAGGGTGATGGTGTCATCGGCAGTCAGGGCCACACCGGCGGGCAGCTTGCCTTGCAGCAGGGGCAGGTCGGCGGTGCGGGCGTACAGGGTGCCGCTCTCGCCCATGGTCTCGGCCAGGGCGGTAGCACTCTTGACCAGCCAGGCGGCATAGTCCTTGCCGGCGGCAAAGGCAGCCAGCTGGGTGCGGGCGGCGGCGAAGGTATCGGCCGCAATCTGCTGGCGCTGAGCGGCCAGCTTGGCGCGGGCCTGCATGCGGGCGGCGCTCAACTCACGGTTGGCGCGGGTGCGGGCACGCTCTGTCTCAAAGTGGAGCGTATGCTCGGCCTTGGCCTGCTGGGCCTGGCGTGCCTCGTCCAGCTGGCGGTCGATCTCGGCATCGGTCTCGGTGCGGATGGCGGCGCAGGCGGCTTCGCCCTCGGCGCGGATCGATTCCAGGAACCGCTCGGCGCGGGTATCTAATTCATTCATGGTCACACCTCTTAGATTTTAACACCGATGGCCTCGCGGATATAGCGGGTCAGGCGGTCCTTACCGGCAGCACCGCCGCCGGTGGAAGGCACAGTGATGAGCAGCGGCGTACCTTTGGCACGGGCGCTGTCCAACACCTCAGTGTAGGTCTCGGCGATCTTTTCGGTCACCAGCAGCACAGCGATGTCGGGCTGCTTGGCGGCGTTTTCCAGCGCCTGGCGCAGGTCGGCTTCGCTGCGGGCCACGGTGCCCTCGATACCGGCCAGACGCAGACCGTTCATGGCGTCAGAGTTATCGCTGATGAGAAAGAACCGCATGGCCTTACACCAGCTTGCTCAGGATCATGATGGAGATGACCAGGCCGTACAGGGCGATGGATTCACCCAGGGCCACGAAGATCAGGCTCTTACCGAAGGTCTTTTCGTTCTCGCTGTTGGCAGCGATAGCAGCGGGGGCAGCGGAAGCAACAGCCATGCCGCCGCCGATACCGGCCAGACCGGTTGCCAAAGCAGCAGCCACCAGGCCGATGCTCAGGGAGGAGTTGTGGTCGTTGTCGGTGTTGGTTTCGGTGGTCTCGGTAGTGGAAGCGGCGGCAGCGGCCTCGTCGGTGTTGTCAGCAGCCAGGACGCCGAAAGCGCCGCAGCAGGTCACAGCCACAACCAGCAGAATGGTAACGAACAGCTTGTTGAATTTGCTTTTCATAAGAATACCCTCCATGATTTTTATTTTGTGAAATTCCCTCTATATAGGGATCGATGCTCGCATCGACCCGCGGGCGGATGCAAGCACCCGCCCCTACAGACAAATGCGGATATTTACGCCTTTTTGATATTAAACGCGGTAAACTTGCGACCGCCGCCTTTGTAGCAACGGCTGAACATCTCGTAGAACTCCAGACGGATGCCCTGGATGGCGGAGAGCAGCGCTTCGAGGCAGATGACCACGAGGTTGCCCAGGATGACCACCAGTATATTGTTAGGCGTGCCGGCCAGCGTAAAGACGACCATCATCATGCTGGCATGCACGATGACAAACGCACCCACACGCAGGAAGGAGATCGTGTTGGACAGGTAACTCAGCACCGTCTCCAACAGTTCAAACACGCTTTGCATCAGGTAGTTGCCCATGCCGCCGACAGGTTTCCAGGGCTTGCCATCCACCATGGGGGCCAGCAGCTCAGCGAACAGCAGCAGGACCAGGCCCGCTACCATGCCGATGGCAGCCAACACCTGCGGCAGGAAGGTGAACGCGCCCATGTAAGCGCTGGCCAGATCCACACCGCACAGGTAGGTGATGACACCCACCAGACCGTTGGGGGAGAAGATGAACTCACCCCACTCCTTGTGGCGGGCGTGGGTGTACATGTTCAGTACCATGGCCGCCAGCACCAGGACAACGCCGATGTAAACGGCGACCATCAGGATGCCGGTGATGGAATCCATGACCGAAACGGGCTTGCCTGCCATGCCAATGGCGTGGTAGAGCGGGTCCAGGGCATCCTCATAGCCGAAGAAGGAACCATAGACCAGGCCGAAGATCGTACTGGAGATGCCGCAGGGGATCATCAGATGGAACAGGTCGTTGTGCTTGACCTTCCACATAAAGGTGCTGAACAGCGCCAGCACGATGCCCTGCCCGACATCACCAAACATCATGCCAAACAGCACGGTGAAGGTGAGCGCTACGAAGCCGGTGACATCTGTCTCGCCATAGGCGGGCAGACCGTACATCTCGACGAAAAACTCAAAAGGGCGGCTCCACCAGGGGTTCTTCAGTTTGGTGGGGGGCGTCATCTTACCGGCGGCCTCGGGGCCGTCCACGGTAACGCGCAGGTCTTTAACTGCCCGCGCCTTGCCGGCGATCTCCTCCACATCCGGCGCCGGGACCCAGCCGACGCAGAAGAAATGGGAACCTTTCACGGCAGCCATGCGGCGCAGGTCGTACATAGCGGCGTAGTAGCGCACCGTGTCGTACAGCATCTGCACCTTGGCTTCGTGGTCATGCCACAAAGCCGCGATGCGGGCGTTGACATCATCCACCGACTTTTTGACAACTTCCAGGTTCTCTTTAAAATGCTCGATGATCTCGGCAGGGGAACCGGCCGCACCGGGCACACGCACCGGCTCGAAATACAGCATCGAGAAGATGCCGTCGGTCTCCAGCGCTTTCTCGCGGGGGGTCAGGTAGATGCCCCAGTAGCCGGTCTTGGTCTGGGTGCACTCTACAAACAGGATATAGGGATCATCGGCGTAGTTGCTCATCAGCTTGTTGTAGCCTTCGGTGGGCAGGAAGCCGAACCGCACCTTGACGTGCTGGCAATCCAGGATCTCATCCACATTTACTTTCAGGTTCAGGAAGTGGCTGTACTGGGCGATGCCGTCCTCGCAGAGCTTCTGCTGGTCCAGCAGGCCCTGGCGCTCGGCACACAGGTCATCGATCTGCTCCAGCAGGTCGCTCAAATAGGCTTTGGCTTCCTCGTCCGGCGGGTCGGTGTGGCGCTGCTCTTTATGCAGTTCCATGCCAGCCTCTTTCGCCATAGTCTCGATCTGGTCGCGGGTGGCGGGATAGGGGTTTTCCTCGTTGAGGGCGGCGTATCCCAGCGAATCCGACATATAACGGGTGGCAGGTTCCAGGTCAAACCGGCCGTCCATACAGCAGGCATCCAGGAAATCGTTCAGCTGGGGCAGGGTGCCTTGTACCCGCACCAGCTTCATCTTTTCAACCAATCCGTTCACACTCCTTGTATTATAAAATAGTAGTTTTTAAAGTCCCTCTCCAAGGACTGTGCTACACTGTAAGGGATGCTGTAGATTGGTTATCAGCTCCTACCGCAAGACGGTTCTTGAAAGGCTCCAACCACAGCTCTTTACAGTATTGTTGATCAGTTAGATACCGCCAGACGGTTTATGTAGAACAAGGTTACAAGAGTAAAGTGTTCTGTGGAATCAGCATCAAATAAACACAGCGGAGGTATTCTCATGGTTTGCGTTGGAATTGACGTTGCAAAGGACAAGCACGATTGCTTCATCCTCAGTTCAGAGGGCGAAGTTCTAGCGGATGTATTCACCATCCAGAACAATGCAGAGGGCTTCAACACACTCTTGCAGACGATTAGTTGCTGTACCAACCCAAAGGATAAAATAAAAGTAGGACTTGAGGCTACCGGACACTACAGCTACAACATCCTCGGATTTCTGCTTGATAAAGGCCTGCCAACCTATGTCATCAATCCGCTGCACACCAACCTCTACCGGAAAAGCCTGAGCCTTCGCAAAACCAAGACTGACCGTGTCGATGCGCGAACCATTGCAGCTATGCTCTTGTCTGATGTGGACCTCAAGTCCTACACAGACACAGCATACCACAACGAGGAGTTAAAGTCACTCACAAGATACCGGTTTGACAAAGTCCGCGAGAGAGCGAAGCTGAAGCAGTCCGTTTCTCGGTTGGTCACAATTCTGTTCCCAGAGCTTGAAAAGTTGGTGCCGACATTGCACATGGCGTCAGTTTACGCACTTCTCAGCGAGTTTCCTGGCGCCAAACAGGTTGCCGAAGCGCACCTGACGCATTTGAAAGCCGTCTTACACGACGCCTCCAAAGGCCGCTACGGGCGAGACATGGCAGTAACACTTCGGGATGCCGCCAGATGTTCTGTCGGCTCTGTCATGCCGGCCAAGTCCCTAGAACTGCGGCATACGATTCGCCTGATCCGCGAACTGGATTCCGAAATTCAGGACATTGAAGCTGCCATCCAGACGATGATAGAGGAAATCGCTTCTCCCATTACTACCATTCCGGGCATCGGCGTTCGGATGGGCGCAATGATTCTGGCTGAGATTGGGGACTTCTCCCGGTTCGATTCACCGGACAAAATCCTTGCCTACGCCGGGATGTCGCCATCTACCTACCAATCTGGGCAGATGTCACTCACAGGCGCATATTCCCACATGGAAAAACGAGGTTCCCGATACCTGCGCTACGCTCTTTACAATGCCACGAAATACGTCTGCCATTGGGACCCAATCTTCTCTGCCTATCTTGCCAAGAAGCGGGCTGAGGGCAAGCACTACAATGTTGCGCTCTCCCATGCGGCCAAGAAGTTGGTTCGGTTGATTTATGCCTTAGAGAAGTCCAGGCTACCCTACAGCAGCGCTGCATAAGTCCTTTATTCTCATAGGCTCAAGCAGGCGTCCAACAGGGCGTCAGCTTTGTTATACTCTTTTTTGACCGCCTACATTTTCCTCACCTTTCCACTCATTTCGGCTTGACTTTTAATAGTTAGTCTTTCAATCGTGTTCGTCGTAGCCGATCAGCAGGGCTAGGACTTCTTCGGCGGGCAGCTTGTAATGCACGCCCTCGATGATGTGGTTCAGGTTCCACACCTCGCACTGGGCCAGCCAGATGTAGCACATCATGACCAGCGTGGGCTCGGTGGAGAACCGCAGCCACTTGCGGCACCAATCGGTGCGGTAGCGGAAGAAGCCTTCCTTCAGCACGGTGTAATCGTGGTGAGCCAACAGCGGGCCGTAACTGGTTTGGGCAAACCGCTGCTTGAAAGCAGGCAGATCCGGCGAGGCCAGCAGGTAGTCCCACTCGGCGGCCGTCAGGGCGCTGCAATCTCGGCGGCAGGCGTTGCGCACCGTGGTGGCAGGCGCCCCTACGCGGATGAGCCGCGCGGCGTTGGACACCGCCGAGGTATCGCACTCCAGCTCGATCAGCTCCCGCAGGCCGGGCTGCTCGCCCTGCTTGGCGGGCTTGGGTGCCATAGCGACCAGCGCCCGGTGGCGGTACTCCTGCATCAGAGGTTCCGCCTGGGCGGTCAGGCCGCGGTCCGGCTTAGCGTTGGCCAGCGGGGCCAGTACCTTAGCCCAGGGCGTACCCTGTACCGCAGCCAAAAGGCTTTGCAGATCGGTGGCTTTGGCCAGCGCGTACAGATCAATGCTGCAGCGCTGTTCCAAAAAGTCCGGCAGGCGGTACAGGTAATCGCCGGGGCGGCCTGCATCCAGGCACCGCAGGGCGGCGGTCAGCTCGTCGACCTCGCAGCAAAGCGTTAAGTACTGGTACACGCTGCTGCCTGCGCTGCGGTCATACCGGCACAGGCTGTCGAAGCGTTCGTACTGGCTTTGCCGCAGCAGGTTCTCCAGCTGGGCGCGGCGGGCGTAGGTGGGGTTTACCTCGGCCAGCGTGTTGGCGTACAGCGGCAGAGCTTTCAACTCGTTGGCCAGCTCTGTCATTGTATGGCAATCCGTTAAGCGGCGGTAATCCTCGGCGCGCAGGCGGCGGCCATACAGGGCGCGGGCCTTTGCCAGCACAGCATTGCTGGCTTTGCCGCTCGCGTGGTTCATTGTGCAGCCTCCTGGGCCAGGGCGCGGCGTACCAGTTCTGCCGTCCACTCGGCCTCATGCTGTTTGGCGGCGGCCGTCATGGCGGCGGCAGCCTGTTCACATTCTTTGTCTAAGGCGGCGCGGGCCTCGGCGTTGGCGGCGTCGGCTGCTTTGGCGGCAGCTTCGGCATCCGTCTGGGCTTTGGCGTCGCACTCGGCAGCGATCGCCTGCTTGCGGGCATCCAGGGCGGCCAGCCGCGCCGTGCGCTCGGCCTTGGCTTTCTCACTGGCCTTACGCTGGGCGGCGTCCATCTCCAGGATTGCCTGCATCAGATCGTTCACATCTTTCATCCCATGCACCTCATTTCTGGAATTGGGATTTTTCCGGGTTTCGTCCCGTATTATAGCACTTTCACCAAAGATGGCAAGTCTCTTTTGTGCAGTTTTATTAGTACAAATTTAACAATGTGTCTCTGCGTTTCACTTTTTCTTGATGCAGCGCAATCCTGCGCCAAACACCGTGCGCACCAGCGGGCCGGCAGCTGCCAGCTGCCACAGGAACGCAGCGGGGTAGTTCAGCATGGTGGTCTGCACCCAGATGGCCACAAAGTTGGCGTTGTGGCTGTCCTTGAACAGTAGCGTGGCGAAAAAGCTCATCAGCGGGCACATCATCCAGGCCGACAGGCAGGAGATGGCCATGATCAGAAACACCTGCTTATCCTTGCCGGGGGTGAACCAGCCCGTAGCAATGCGCATGGCTACGGGGCCCACCAGAAATGTATCCAGCAAAAAGGCAATTGCCCCCATGATGGGCAGTTCACTGAAAGCAGCCAGAAAGATAAAGTTCTGCATCCCGCCCACATCCAAAGCGATATTGTAGCAGACCATGCCATAGACCATGACACAGACCATCATGACGGTGTAGACGATTTCCTGTTTTTTCGTTTGCGGCATACTTGATTACTCCTCTATTATAAAAAGTAGATACGGTTTTTCCAAAAGCAAAACAGCCGCCGGGGTGTCGCTCAACTCGTTGCGACGCCCTGGCG
This sequence comes from Oscillospiraceae bacterium, assembly GCA_025758045.1. Taxonomy (NCBI): domain Bacteria; kingdom Bacillati; phylum Bacillota; class Clostridia; order Eubacteriales; family Oscillospiraceae; species Oscillospiraceae bacterium. The sequence continues at coordinate 752,682 of CP107208.1, forward strand.
GCTGTTGTCTCACTGCGTTGGAAAGTGAAGCAAGTATACCGCAAATGTACGCGCCGTGTAATACCCTTTTTCAGGATTCTGCGTTTTGTACAAAAGTTATCGCCGTCTGTTGACAAGTGGTTGGGCAGTTCCCTGCCTTCCGTTTATTTTTTGGTACAGCTTGTGTATTTTGTTTTTTGCGGCTTTACACTGCGCGGCCGCCGCGCTATAATGGGCAGCGTACCTGTTGTATATATAAAAGGGTAAGAGGGGTTATCCATGGCACACAAAGTATGGCATCACCACGGGCAGATGAGCGAAGCTTTCCGCACCGTGATGTTTCTTTCCGCATCCGGCGGCTTACAGGATGCCTACACCTATATCGGGCGCGGCAAAGTGTTTGCCAACGCCCAGACCGGCAACATTGTGCTGATGAGCCAGGCTGCCTTTGACGGGGACCTGGCGCGGGTGCTGCACTATCTGGTGCCGCTGCTCTCCTTTGCGCTGGGCGTAGCAGCGGCCGAGGCCATCCATATCCGCTACCGCGAGGCCAAGCGCCTGCACTGGCGGCAGCTGGTGCTGGTGGTGGAAATTCTGCTGCTGTTCGGGGTAGGGTTCCTGCCCAACACGCTGGATCTGGCCGCCAACGCGCTGGTTTCGTTTGCCTGTGCCATGCAGGTACAGGCCTTCCGCAAGGTGCACGGCTACCCGTTTGCCAGCACCATGTGCATCGGCAATATGCGCAGCGGCATGGAATCGCTGGTGGTGTACTTCCACCTGCACGACCGCAAGATCCTGTACAAGGCACTGCACTACTTCGGCGTGATTCTGCTGTTTGCCGTCGGGGCCGGGCTGGGTGCCCAGGCCGTAGCGGTGTTCGGCAACCGGACCATCTGGTTCAGCTGCGCACTACTGCTGGTAAGTCTCTGCTTCATGTTCATCCAGGATGAAAAAGAAGCCTTGAAAGAAAAAGCATAAAATCTGCGCATAAAACGGCCCCCGCCGGGATAGATTCCTGGCGGGGGCCGTTTGCTATACGGGCTTGTATGTACTACATCTTGTGGTCTGCGAAGATTGGATCATCCTGCCACAGCACCACATGACCGGCAGCGCGGGTGCGGTTCATATCAATGATGCGCTGATTGCTGGAGCCGCGGAACCGCAGGCTGATGTCGTACTTGTCCTGCACGAAGTCGCCGTCCACGAGCACATCTATATATTGTAGGAACTCGTCGGTCACCTCGCAGCGGCCGCAGCCGGGCCGCAAAATTTCCTGCTCAAAATGGTTGCCGGTATAGCACCATATTGTCTTGTTGGGGTACAGCGCCTTGACGTTTTTGACGAAGGGCAGCAGTTCCCGCTGGTTTTCCGGCTCGAACGGCTCGCCGCCCAGCAGCGACAGGCCGTTGATGTAGCCCGGAGCCAGGCTTTCTAAAATTTTGTTGCGGACCTCTTTGGTAAAAGGCTCGCCATAGTTAAAATCCCACGCCACAGCGTTAAAGCAATTGGGGCAGTGGCGGCGGCAGCCCGAAACAAACAGGCTGGTGCGCACCCCCTCGCCGTTGGCGATGTCACAGTATTTGATGGTTGCATAGTTCATGGGGCAAGGCTCTCCTTATAAACGGCACATGCAGTATCGTCTCAACATCTTGTGTTTTTGTGCCAGGGTGATTCAATATCTGCTAACAGTATACCAGCTTATGCCGCCCACTGCAAGCCCCGCCCTGACGCAGAGCACGCGATATTTCGCGCTGCATCGACTCAAATCCTGTCAATTGGCAACATCTCCCCAAAATAGCCAAAAAAACAAGCTTATTTTCTACGCGGTTGTAGCCGCGGCATTTTCATCGTTGGAACGTTCGAAATGCAATATTTTGTCGTGTCGAAATTTAGTACCACTATATATAGTGGTTTTCTCCCTTGACTTTTTTCCCCCGCTGCGATAAGATAGATTTGCTCGCCAAACGGAGTTTGTACGTTTGGAACTTGTATACAGTTTGTATATTTCAGATAGATCAGTGTTAGGAGTGTCAGCATGAAAATCATCAAACGCAACGGCAGTGAGGCCGTCTTCGACATTACAAAAATTATTGCAGCCATTACCAAGGCCAACCATGTCGTGCCGGAAAGCCAGCGTTTGACCAAAGAGCAGATCATCGAGATCAGCGACCATGTGCAGACCAGCTGCCTGTCCCGCGGCCACGCCATGAACGTGGAGGAGATCCAGGACCTGGTCGAGGACGAGATCATGCAGACCGGCGCCTTTGAGGTTGCCCGTAAATATATCACCTACCGCTATGTGCAGAGCCTGAAGCGCACCCACAACACGACGGACGACAAGATCCTCTCCCTCATCGAGTGCAATAACGAGGAAGTCAAGCAGGAGAACTCCAACAAGAACCCCACCGTCAACAGCGTGCAGCGCGACTACATGGCCGGCGAAGTCAGCAAGGACTTGACCATGCGTATGCTGCTGCCCCCGGAGATCGTCAAGGCCCATGAGGAAGGCATCATCCACTTCCACGATGCCGACTACTACGCCCAGCACATGCACAACTGCGACCTGGTCAATCTGGACGACATGCTGCAGAACGGCACCGTCATCAGCGGCACGCTGATTGAGAAGCCCCATTCCTTCTCCACCGCCTGCAACATTGCCACCCAGATCATCGCCCAGGTAGCGTCCAGCCAGTACGGCGGTCAGAGCATCAGCCTGACCCACCTGGCCCCCTTCGTGGACGTCAGCCGCAAGAAGATCCGCCGCGATGTCGAGGCCGAGATGCGCGATCTGGGTATCGATCCCGGCGAGGAGAAAATTTCTGAGATCGTGGAAAAGCGCCTGCGTGAGGAGATCAAGCGCGGCGTGCAGACCATCCAGTATCAGGTCGTCACCCTGATGACCACCAACGGCCAGGCTCCGTTCATCACCGTGTTCATGTACCTGAACGAGGCCGGCGACAACCAGCGCCTGAAGTCCGACCTGGCCATCGTCATTGAGGAAATGCTGCGCCAGCGTTACCAGGGCGTCAAGAACGAGGCCGGCGTCTGGATCACCCCCGCCTTCCCCAAGCTGATCTACGTGCTGGAGGATGACAATATCTACGAGGGCCAGCCCTACTACTACCTGACCAAGCTGGCTGCCAAGTGCACCGCCAAGCGCATGGTACCTGACTACATCAGCGAAAAGAAGATGCTGGAGTACAAGGTGGACAGAAACGGCGAGGGCCATTGCTTCACCTGCATGGGCTGCCGCAGCTTCCTGACCCCCTACGTGGACGAGAACGGCAAGCCCAAGTATTACGGCCGCTTCAACCAGGGCGTTGTCACCATCAACCTGGTGGATGTGGCCCTGTCCAGCGGCGGCGACTTTGATAAGTTCTGGAAGATCTTTGACGAGCGCCTGGAGCTGTGCCACAAGGCCCTGATGTGCCGCCACAACCGCCTGAAGGGCACCCTGAGCGACGCCGCCCCCATCCTGTGGCAGTACGGCGCCCTGGCCCGCCTGAAGAAGGGCGAACCCATCGACAAGCTGCTGTACGGCGGTTACTCCACCATCAGCCTGGGTTACGCAGGCCTGTATGAGTGCTGCAAATATATGACTGGCAAAAGCCACACCGACCCCGCCGCCAAGCCCTTTGCCCTGCACGTAATGCAGCACATGAACGATGCCTGCACCAAGTGGAAAGAGCAGCACAACATCGATTTCAGCCTGTACGGCACGCCGCTGGAGTCCACCACCTACAAGTTTGCCAAGTGCCTGCAGAAGCGCTTCGGCCTGGTGCCCGGTATCACCGACCGCAACTATATCACCAACTCCTACCACGTCCATGTGACCGAGCCGATCGACGCTTTCACCAAGCTGAAGTTCGAGAGCGAGTTCCAGCGCCTGTCCCCGGGCGGTGCCATCAGCTACGTGGAAGTGCCCAACATGCAGGATAACCTTGAGGCTGTCATCAAGGTGATGCAGTTCATCTACGAGAACATCATGTACGCCGAGCTGAACACCAAGAGCGACTACTGCCAGGTGTGCGGCTACGACGGCGAGATCAGCATCGTGCAGGAGGACGGCAAGCTGGTTTGGGAGTGCCCCAAGTGCCACAACCGCGACCAGAACAAGCTGAACGTTGCCCGCCGCACCTGCGGCTACATCGGCACCCAGTTCTGGAACCAGGGCCGCACCGCTGAGATCAAGGACCGCGTGCTGCATCTGTAATTTTCAAATTTATAAGCAAAACATAGGAAGGAGATTACAACAAATGAAAAACGGTGATGACCTTTATAACGCAGATCAAGCTGTACGCAATTTTTGCGACAGCCATCCTGGTGACTTGAGTGAAGCTGAACATGAAGAACTCCGTACTCTTCTTCAGGAGCGCGCAAGTGCCATGTCCGATGTTTTGGGTACTACAATTCATTCTGTTGGCGAAGATTAACTAGCATTCCCTGCATTATTGCATATTCTACTTTTTGAGTTCAAAAGAAGGAGCCGTTGTGTCATCTAACGCATGACACAACGGCTCTTTTGCAATATTCACAATTTTAGTTTCTTGCAGGTGTAGAAATAGTACGGGATCTCGAAGCAGAGCATGACGCACCAACCGAAGGCACAGGCATAGGCGATACCGGGCAGGCCGATGCGGGGGGCCAGCAGAGCAGCTCCGAGGGCGCGCAGGCCGGCCTGCAGGCAGGTGCCGATGAGGGTAGTGGTCATCTTGCCCATACCGCGGTAGAAGCCCTGGAAGCCATTGGTCAGCGCAGGCAGGGCGTAGAACAGCGCCATATAGCCTAGGTATTGGCTGCCCAGGGTCACGATCTCGGCGGCACCCTCCCCTGCCACAAACAGGCTGACGACAGGCGCACGCAGCAGCCAGGTCAGGCTGCCCACCAGCAGCCAGTAGCACAACTCCAACCGGATGCCCACGCGGAAGCCGGGGCGGATGCGCTCCTTTTGGTTGGCGCCGCGGTTCTGGGCAATGTAAGTGGTAATGGCGGTGGCAATACTTTGCTGCGGGGTAAAGGCGAAGTCATCCACACGGGTGACAGCGTTGAACGCGGCGATGGCCTGCACACCCAGCGCGTTGACCTGTCCCTGGATCAGCACCTTGCAGACAGGCTGTACCGCCTGCTGTAAGGCTGTGACAGCGCCATACTGCAAAATGCGCCCCAGCAGCGCCGGGCGGATGCGCCACTGGCTGTGCGCCGGGCAAAGCTGCGGCACATGGCGCATCATGTACCAAGCGGCCATGATGGCGCTGGCGGCCTCGGCCACCACGGTGGTGACGGCGCTGCAAACGATACCAAACCCCAGTCCGCCGATAAGCACGATGTCCAGCACGGCGTTGAGCACGGCGGAAAACGCCAGAAATTTGAGCGGCGTTTTGGAGTCACCCACACTTTTCAGGCCCGCCGCCAGCGCGTTATAGAAAAACGTAAACGGCGCGCCCAAAAACGTGATGCGCAGATAAATGCCGGTACTATGCAAAATTTCATCGGGCACCGCCAGGCTGTGCAAAATCAGCGGCGCGGCGGCCATGCCCAGCAGTGCCACGGCACAGCAGAGCACTGCGCCGAACAGCAGGGTCGTAGCCAACGTTTCCTTTAGGCGTTCCTCATTTTTCGCGCCGAAGGCCTCGCTCATCAGCACACCGGCGCCGATGCATAGCCCGCTGACGGCCAGGATGACCAGGTTCATCACCGGGCCGGCAATGCCCTCGGCCGCCAGGGCGTCCTGCCCGATGAAGCGGCCCGCGATGATGGAATCCACCGCATTATAGGCCAGCTGCAGCCAGTTGCCCAGCAGCAGCGGCACCGCATAAAAGAACAGGTGCCCCAGCGGGGCACCCTTTGTCATATCACGCATAGGCGTTATTGATCTTCCTCGGTCTCGGCCACAATATAGATGGGGCGGTGCTTGACTTCCAGGTAAGTCTTGGCCAGGTACTCGCCCACGATGCCGGTGCAGAACAGCTGTACACCGCTGCACAGCAGGATGATGCAGACCATGCTGGGCCAGCCGGAGGTTGGGTCACCAAACATCAGCGCACGGACAATTACAAAAATAATGCCGATGAACGCCAGGATGCAGAACAGCACGCCCACTCCGGCGGCGATGAGCAGCGGCGTGGTGGAGAAGCCGACGATGCCCTCGATGGAGTATTTAAAGAGTCCCCAGAAGTTCCACTTGGTGGTGCCGGCCACGCGCTCGATGTTCTCGTAATCGAACCACTTGGTTTTGAAGCCGACCCAGCTGAAAATACCCTTGCTGAAGCGGTTATACTCGGCCATGCTGAGTACGGCGTCGGTCATTTTGCGGCTCATCAGGCGGAAATCACGCGCGCCGTCGACAATTTCCGTGTCCGACATCTTGTTGATGATCTGGTAGAACTTGCGGGCGAACCAGCTGCGCAGCGGCGGCTCGCCCTTGCGGGTGGTGCGGCGGGTGGCGGCACAATCGTAGTCGCCGGTCAGCAGCGTATCCAGCATCTGGGGCAGCAGCGCAGGCGGGTCCTGCAAATCGGCATCCATAGTGGCAATGTAGTCACCCTTAGCGGCTTTCAGGCCCGCGTAGATGCCAGCCTCCTTGCCAAAATTGCGGCTGAACGAAACGTACCGCACGCGGTCATCCTGGGCGTGCAGCTCGCGGGCTACGCGCAGGGTACCATCGCGGGAGCCGTCATCCACAAAGATGAACTCGAAATCCGCGCCGTGGCTGGTTTTCATCTCGGCCGCCACACGGCTGGCCTCTTTATAAAACAGAGGCATCGCCTCTTCCTCATTATAACAAGGTACGATCAGACTGATGAGCATGGTTTGTGACCTGCTTTCGTGACAAATTTGTATCTTTTATTATATCGTACTTTTCTCCTTTTGTAAACAATGGAAATATAGGTCGATACCCCACGGGCCGATGCAAGCAGCGGCCCCTACAAAGCATAACAAAAAGGCAGGACCATTGCGTCCTGCCTTTGATTAAAGTTTCTTTGGTTCTTTCTTTTCAAAGAAAGAACAGAGTCTTAGCCTTTCACGGCGATGTTGACCAGCTTGCCCTTAACGTAGATCTCCTTGGCGATGGTCTTGCCGGCGATGGCTTCGGACACAGCGGGCTCAGCCTTGGCCTGGGCAATGGCATCGGCACTCTCGATGGCGGCGGGCACGTGGATACGGGCCTTGACCTTGCCGTTGACCTGGACAGCGATCTCGATGGTCTGCTCAGTGCACTTGGCCTCATCGTAGGTGGGCCATGCGTGGTAGGCCAGCTGCTCGGTGTGGCCCAGCTGCTGCCACAGTTCCTCGGTCATGTGGGGGGCAAACGGGTTCAGCAGTTCCAACAAAACCTCGTACTCGTCCTTGGTGGCGCCGCCCTTGTCACTGAGGGCGTTGACGTAGATCATCAGCTGGGCGATGGCGGTGTTGGCCTTCAGGGCGTCGATGTCCTCGCCGACCTTCTTGATGGTGCGGTTGGCCACAGCCTCCAGCTCGGGGCGGATGCCGTCGCCGTCCGCCAACTTCTCGCTCATGGACCAGATCTTATCCAAGAAACGCTTGCAACCCTTAATGGAGGAGGTGTTCCAAGGGGCGGCTTTCTCGAAGTCTCCGATGAACATCTCGTACAGGCGCAGGGTGTCGGCACCGTACTCGTTCACCACGTCATCGGGGTTGACAACGTTGCCCAGGGACTTGGACATCTTGACGATGGGATGCTCAGCCATCTCGCCGTACTTCTCGACCAGGGCCTTGCGGGCGCCCTTCTCGTCGCCGTAATCGGCCAGCAGGCGCTTGCGCTCGGCATCGGGCTGGTTCTCGAAGGCATGGGGGTTCAGGCCCAGGATCATGCCGTGGGAGGTGCGCTTCTGGTAGGGCTCCTTAGTGGGCACTACGCCGATGTCGTACAGGAATTTATGCCAGAAACGGCTGTACAGCAGGTGCAGGGTGGTGTGCTCCATGCCGCCGTTGTACCAATCCACGGGGCTCCAGTACTCCAGGGCCTCCTTGCTGGCGATAGCATCGTGGTTGTGGGGATCGCAGTAACGCAGGAAATACCAGCTGGAACCGGCCCACTGGGGCATAGTGTCGGTCTCGCGCTTGGCGGGGGCACCGCAGCAGGGGCAGGTGGTGTTGACCCACTCGGTGTGGCGGGCCAGCGGGCTTTCGCCGTTCTCGCCCGGCTCAAAGTCCTTGATCTCGGGCAAACGCAGGGGCAGCTCGCTCTCAGGCAGGGGCACCCAGCCGCACTTGTCGCAGTAGACCATGGGGATAGGCTCGCCCCAGTAACGCTGGCGGCTGAAGACCCAGTCACGCAGCTTGAAGTTGACCTGCTTGTGGCCCTTGCCGTTCTCTTCCAGCCAGGCGTACATCTTGTTCTTGGCATCCTCGACAGACAGGCCGTCCAGGAAGCCGGAGTTGACCAGCGTGCCGGTAGCAACATCGGTGAAAGCTTCCTTGTCCAGGTCGCTCTCGGTGGTGCCCTTAACGACCTCGATGATGGGCATGCCGAACTTCTTGGCAAACTCCCAGTCGCGGGTATCGTGGGCCGGGACAGCCATGATGGCGCCGGTGCCGTAGGTAGCCAGAACGTAGTCAGACACGAAGATAGGCACCTGCTTGCCGCTGACGGGGTTGATGGCCTGCACGCCCTCGATGACAACACCGGTCTTTTCCTTGTTCAGCTCGGTGCGCTCGAAGTCAGACTTGCGGGCAGCTTCCTCCTGATAAGCGGAGACAGCGTCGGCATTCTTGATGAGGCCGGCGTCGGTCCACTTTTTGATGAAGGCATGCTCGGGGCTGATGACCATGTAGGTGCAGCCGAAGAGCGTATCGGCGCGGGTGGTGTAGACGGTCAGGGTGTCGCCGGCGGTGGTGTCGAAGTTGATCTCGGCACCATGGCTGCGGCCGATCCAGTTACGCTGCTGGGTCTTGACGCGGTCGATGTAGTCCACATCGTCCAGGTCGTCGATCAAGCGGTCCGCGTAAGCGGTGATCTTGAGCATCCACTGGCTCTTGTTTTTCTGCACAACAGGGCTGCCGCAGCGCTCGCAAACGCCGTTGACGACTTCCTCGTTGGCCAGCACGACCTTGCAGCCGGTGCAGTAGTTGACGGTGGTCTCTTTCTTATAAGCCAGGCCCTTTTTGAAGAGCTGGATAAAGATCCACTGGGTCCACTTGTAGTACTCGGGGTCAGTGGTGTTGATCTCACGATCCCAATCGAAGGACAGGCCCAAGGCTTTCAGCTGGCTCTTGAAGCGGGCCACGTTCTGGGCGGTGACGATTTCGGGGTTGATGTGGTTCTTCAGGGCGTAGTTCTCGGTGGGCAGGCCGAAAGCGTCCCAGCCCATGGGGTACAGGACGTTGTAGCCGCACTGGCGCTTTTTGCGGGCTACGATGTCCAGTGCAGTGTAGCTGCGCGGATGGCCGACGTGCAGGCCAGCGGCCGAGGGATACGGGAACTCGACCAGGGCGTAGAATTTGGGCTTGGAATGGTCGATGTCAGCGTGGAAGGTATCTTCATCCTCCCAGACCTTCTGCCATTTGGCCTCAACGGTTTTGAAATCGTACTTCATACTCTATCTTTTCTCCCCACGTTGATAATTTAAATGGGTTTTTCTGTAAGGTTATTCGGCCGGGGTCTCGGCTTCTTCCGGCATCCACTCGCTGGCGGGCACGGGCTTGGCATCGGCCCACAGGTGCTCCAGGTCGTAGTAGTCATGGGCTTCCTGGGTAAAGACGTGAACGATGACGCTGCCGTAATCCAGCAGCACCCAGCGCTTGCCGTCGTGGCCCTCGGTGCGCAGCACCTGGACGCCCTCGCGGCCCAGCTGGAACTCGGCCTCATCGGCCAGGGCACCTACATGGGTGGTGGAGTTACCGGTGGCGATGACGAAATACTCGGTAACGGTGGTCAGGTCCTCAACCTCCAGGATATGGATGTTGAAAGCCTTTTTGGCGTCCAGCGCACGGGCCAGACGGATGGCAAGTTCTCTGCTTTCCATAGGTTCTCCTTTTATTTAGGCGGCCGGTTCACTGGTGGATTCGGATTCCGATGTCGCAGTCGCCGAATCATTTTCCATAACGTCCGTAACCTGGTTGGAACCGTCGCGGTTATTGTTCTTCTGGGCATCGTCGGCCTCGCTCATCAGACCGCCCATCACCTGGATGTTGGGGTCGGTGGCCGAGTAGCCGGACAGGTCAACGACGTTATCGCACAGGTTCAGCTGGCTGGCGTCCACAGGGCCGGTATTCTCTCGGAAATACTGGTTCAGCAGGTCGGCGTCCTCCTGCCGTGCCGGGTAAAGCAGCGCCTGGCCCTGATACTTCGGACCGCTGATGACCGGCATCTGGGCGATCATGATCTTGTTGGAATCGATCTTGAGCATGCTGACCGCGAAGCTGATGAGGGTGGAGGCGTTGAGGTCGGTCTCCATATAGTTCAGCACGGCGGGGGTCAGCCTAGCAACGTCCCAGATGTTGCCGATGCTCTTGAGCTTGCGGAACAGAGCGGCGTAGAACTGGCGCTGCATGTTCAGACGGCCGATGTCGCCGTCCGGGTAGACCTTACGGGCACGCAGCAGGAACTCCATAGCCGCGCCGTCCAACGTCTGGTAACCGGCGTGGATAACGCTGGCGCCCTGGCCGATGGCCGAGTAATCCACGTCCACAGGGACGTTGATCTCGACACCGCCGAACAGGTCGACAAGTTCAGTCAGCATTTCCAGGCGGATGGTGATATAACCATCGATGTGGATCTTGTACTGGTCGGCGACCAGCTCGCACAGGGCGGCCATATTGTTGTTGTTATCGCTGCCCTGGGTCTTGGCCACGCCGTTGATGCGGTAGTTGCCGGAGACGCTGGCGTCGGTGGTGACCATCGTGTCACGGGGGATCTGCAGCATCTTCAATTCGCCCGTTTCGTTGTTGAAATGGACGTACAGGATCATATCGGTCATGCCGTCGTTGACGTTGGAGTCGTTGGCGGCACCGGCGGACAGGTCGCCGGTGGAGGAACGATCCACGCCGGTGACAAGGACATTCAGCTCTTTATCCTGGAATTCCTTGGGGGTGTTGACCAGCTGGTTCAGCTTGATGCTGCCGCCCTTGGGGGCGATAGCGCCCATGATGAGCGCATACGCGCCGCCGAAGATCAGCACGATCACCAGCAGGGTGATGAGCAGGATCTTCCACCAGGTGCCTTTCTTTTTCTTCTTTTTGCCGCCGTTGCCCTTGCCGCTTTTTTTGCCGTGAGGCTTGGGGTCGGCGGGGGCACCGTCACGCGGGGGCTTGCGGCCGCCGCCGTTGGCGCGATGGGTGCGGGGGGCGGCTTCGTCCTTATGGTGGGCCTTGTGGGTGCGGGGCGTTTCTTCCATCTGGATGCCTCCGGCGGCGGGGTCTGCCTCGTCATAATTAAAGGCGGGGCGGCTGCCCTGCACCTTGTTCACATCCAGCTGCTGCACCTGCGCACGCGGGCGGCGGGTCTGGGCGGCACCATCACGGTGGATGGTGCGCTGCTGGGACGGCTGCGCGGGCCGGCTGGGGCGGCGGGTCTGGATCTCCCGCGTGGGGAACTGCACGGTGTTGCCGTACTTGCGTTCGGCTGCAGCGCGGTAGGCCATGGCCTGGCGCTGGGCGTGGGTCAGCTCACGAGGTGTCTCCTGCACGGAGGCCTGCTGGATCGGCTGCGGGGCTTCCTGCACCGGTTCCTGTACGGGGGCCTGCTGGCGGATCTGCCGGGCCTGCTGCTGGGTGCGCATGGGCTGCTGGATGATACGGCGGCGGGCGTTCTGGTTGGCCTGCTCCTGGGCGCGGCGGCGGGCAGCCTCGTACTGGGACTGGTCAAATCCGCCGGACGCGCTGCCGGTATTGAGCTTACGCGGTTCGCTCATTATGTTTCCTCCCTGTTTTTGGAGTTGGCGGGAACAGCCACAAAACAACATACCGCAGATACGGCAGCAGCACTTTGGCTTCCCTTACGGTTCTTGCAAATGCTCTTTTGCATACTCGTATGCGGCCATGCTTTCAGGGTCCAGCGTGCCGCCCTTTTCTTCTACAAAATCAATGCTGCGCTTCAAAGCGTCGCACAATGCCCGATCCAGGTCCTGCATTTCCAATTTGCGCAGGTCTTCCACGCCGGGCCAGTCACGCTCAGCGCTGGTCATATCGGCCAAATAGATGATCTTGTCCAGTTTGGTCATGTTCAGCTTGCCGGTAGTGTGGCAGCGGATGGCGGACAAGATCTCAGGATCGGTAACGCCCCATTGGGTCTCGGCCAGGATGGCCGCGGCGATGCCATGCCACACGGGCGATGGGCGCGCAGGGGCATTTTCTGCTATTATAGCATTATCGGCAAAAATCTGCAACAACTCCGATTTGGGTAGTTCTTTGGCAGAATCATGCAAAATTGCCGCCACAGCGGCTTTTTCCGAGTCTGCACCCCACTGTTTTGCCAGTTTTACCGCCATTTTTTTTACATTTTTGGTGTGTGTCCAGCGTTTTTCGCTCAGACGCGGCTTCACGATCTTCTTGGCTTCTTCGCAGGTCATGGTATCAAACCTCTTTTTCTGCGCTGTATAAATGGTTTTCCTGCACCACGCACAATGTTTCCGGCGGCAAAACCTCCGGCCATTGTTCCGGCGGGATCTTGCCGCTGCGGATGTCGCTGGAGGCACAGGGGTAAGCCTCGGCCCTGGCAAACAGCACCCTGCCGCCCTGGGCGGTCAGGTCGGCAGCGGCCGCCTGCAAAGCGGGTTCGTCCCCCGCTTCGCGGCTTTCCACCACCAGCGCGGCCATGGCCAGCATATCCTGCCAGCGGTACCACTGGGTAAAGGTCAGCAGCATGTCGCTGCCAACACAAAGGTACAGCTCTGCGCCGGGGTAGGCATCACGCAGCATTTCCAGCGTGTGTACCGTGTAGCTGCGCCCGCCCTGGGCGATCTCCCAATCGCTGACTTCCACCGCCGGGCTAAGCGCCGTAAAGCATTGGCACATGGCCAGCCGCACTTTGCCGGGGGTGGTGCTGGCCTTTTTGTGGGGCGGGATGCCCGCAGGCATCACGATGGCCTTATCCGGCCGCACCAGTTCCAGCGCGGCCCGCAGGTTGTTCATGTGGCCGTTGTGGGGCGGGTCAAACGTGCCGCCGTACAACAAAACCTTTTGCACCGTGCCCATTATTTTGCAAAAACAGCGTCGAAGGCGCTTTCTTTCTTCTTTTTCTTGAACAGCACGAACTTACGGCCGATGACCTGCACGCACTCGCAGTCCAGCGCTTCGCAGAGGGTGTCGGCGGCTTCGCGGGCGGAATACTCGCTGTTTTCCAGCACCTTGATTTTGATCAGTTCGCGGGCGGCGATGCAATCGGCCAGGCCCTGGATCAGGGTATCGTCGATCTCGCCCTTGCCGATCTGGAAAACGGGGTCAATGGTATTGGCGGCGCTGCGCAGGGCGGCGCGCTGTTTGCTGGTTAAAGCCATAATGGTCTCCTTTTTATAAATAGGTTACTGTAAAAACGCAGACATTCATTTTAAAAACACCGGAAGCTCCCGGGCCAATTTTTCCATGGCGCGGCCGCGGTGGCTGATAGCGTCCTTCTCGGCGTCGGTCAGTTCGGCATAGCTGCGGCAGGCGGTGTTCTCGGTGGTGGTGCCGTCGGGCAGGCCCACACGGGCGGGCACAAACAGCGGGTCGTAGCCAAAGCCGTTGGAGCCGGTCTCGGCGAAGCTGATGGAGCCGGGGCATTCCCCTGCCACTTCCAGTGCGCGGCCATCGGGCAGCATAAAACAGATGGCCGAGACAAACTTGGCGGCGCGCTGCCCTGCCGGGACGTCGGCCATCTCGTGCAGCAGCTTAGCGTTATTGGCGGCGTCATCGCCGTGGTGCCCGGCATAGCGGGCGCTGTACACACCGGGGGCACCGTGCAGGGCGTCGACACACAGGCCGGAGTCATCCGCCACGGTGGGCAGGCCGCTAGCCTTGCAGAACGCTTCGGCCTTGATGCGGGCATTCTCGGCAAAGGTAGTGCCGGTCTCCTCGGGGTCGAGGTCTATACATAAGTCACGCAGGCTCTTGACCTCGTGGCCCATCTGCTCCAAAATGCGGCGCAGTTCTTTCAGTTTGCCGGCGTTGTTGCTGGCGGCACATACGATCATGCCTGTTCCTCCCCGGAAGTTTCCTCTTTTTCTTCTTCCTCTTTCTGCAGTGCTTCCTCGGGCAGCAGGGTCTCCACGAAGGTCTGGGCGTCGAATTCCATCAGATCATCGATCTTTTCGCCCACACCGATAAAGCGGATGGGCAGACCCAGGTTCTCCCACACAGAGACCGCACAGCCGCCGCGGGGGGTGCCGTCCAGCTTGGTCAGCACGATACCGGTGGCACCGGCGGCGCGGCAGAACTCCTCGGCCTGACTGATGGCATTCTGGCCGGTGATGGCATCCAGCACCAGCAGCACTTCCAGGCTGGCTTCGGGGCTGGCCTTTTTGACGCTGCGGGAAATTTTGGCCAGCTCGTCCATCAGTCCCTTTTTGTTGTGCAGGCGGCCTGCGGTATCGGCAATGACCATGTCGTAGCCCTTGGCGGTGGCGCTCTTCACCGCGTCAAAGATGACGGCGGCGGGGTCGGCACCCTGACCGGCCTGCACCAGCGGCACACCGGCGCGGTCGGCCCACAGTTCCAGCTGCTCGCTGGCAGCGGCGCGGAAGGTATCGCCCGCGGCCAGCATCACACGCTTGCCTTTCTCCTTATACAGGTGGGCCAGCTTGGCGATGGTGGTGGTCTTGCCCACGCCGTTGACGCCGATGACCAAAATCACGGCAGGTTTACCGTCCAGCTCCATCTGGTAGCGGGGGGTCAATTCCTGGCAGATGATCTGGCGCAGTTCGTCCAATGCCTGCTGGCCGTTCTTGAGGTGCTTTTCCTCCACGGCATCCCGCAGCTCGTCCACCAGGCGCACAGCGCACATGGGACCGACATCGGCCAAAATCAGCTGTTCTTCCAGTGTGTCATACAGGTCGTCGTCGATCTGGGCGTGGGTCAACGTGTTGACAATGTTCTGGAAAAAGCCCGTGCGGGTCTTTTCCAGGCCGTACTTCATTTTCTGCTGCTCCTGGAACTCCTGCTCCGAGATGTTGCGCTTGAAAAAGTTGAAAAATCCCATGGGAAGCCTCCCTTATATATCAGGTAATGAGGTCTGCGCTGACCTTGTCCAGGTCAAGGCGCAGGATCTTGGAAACGCCGTCCTCCTGCATGGTGACGCCGTACAGCACGTCGGCGGCCTCCATCGTGCCGCGGCGGTGGGTGATGACGATGAACTGGGTGTGGTCGGTCATGCGGCGCAGATATTGCGCATAGCGGGCCACGTTGACGTCGTCCAGCGCAGCTTCGATCTCATCCAGGAAGCAGAAGGGCGCGGGATTGACGTTGAGGATGGCGAAGTAGATCGAGATGGCGACCAGCGCCTGCTCGCCGCCGGAAAGGGCGCTCAGGTTCTTGATGACCTTGCCCGGGGGCGATACTTCGATCTCGATGCCGGATTCCAGCACGTTGCTTTCGTCTGAGAGGTACAGGCGTGCGTGGCCGCCGCCGAACAGCTCTTTGAAAATCTGCTGGAAGTGGGTGTTGATCTGCTTGAAGCTCGTCGTAAACAGCTCTTCCATCTCGCTGCACAGCTCGGCGATCATACGGGTCAGCTCGCTCTTGGCCTTTTCCACGTCGGTGACCTGGGCTTTCAGGAAGTCGTAGCGTTCCTTTACCTCCTTATATTCCTCGATGGCGCCGACGTTGACGTTGCCCAAGCCGCGAATTTTGCCGCGCACCTCGGCCACGCTGCGGCGCAGCTCGGTCAGGGACTCAAACTCAACGCAGAGCTCCTTTGCCTCGCCGGCGGTGAGCTGGTACTCCTCCCACAGTTTGGTGTTGGTGTCGTTCAGCTCGTTTTCGGCGGCAGTGCGGCGTTCGGCCAGGCGGGCCATCTCGCCGCTCATCCGCTCGCGCTCATCGGTCAGGGCGCGGTTTTCCTGTCCTAAGCGGGCCACGGCGACTTCCTTTTCCATGCGGGCGGCGTTGGCCGTGCGGATGGTCTCCTCGGCGGCGGCGATCTTCTCTTTGTTCTCGCCGCGGGTGCGCTCGATCGCGGCGATCTTTAAGGCGTTGGCTTCGATCTTAGCCTTGGCGGCCTCGATGGCGGCGTTCAGCTCGCGGGCGCGGGCTTCGGCCTCGCCGGTGCGGCTTTGCAGGCCTTCCAAAGCGGCCTCATGCAGGCCGATGTCCTTCTCGTTGGCCAGGCGCTGCATCTGGTTTTCGCTCAATTCGTTGGTGATGCGCTCCCGCTCGGCGGTCAGACTGCCTGTGCTCTCGCCCAATTCGGCCAGTTCGGCATTGTAGGTGTTCAGCTCGGCCTCGGCCTTGCCCTGGGTGGCTTCGGCTTCGGCGCAGGCGGTCTCGTTCTGGGTCACGGCGGCCTGCTGGGCCTCAATTTCGGCGGTCAGACTGCGGGTATTTTCCTCATGCTGGGCTACGGCGGCGGTCAGTCGATCGAGCTCCAGCGAGGCGCGCAGCCGTTCGGAGGAAGCATTCATGCCCTCGGCCTCGGCGCCGGAGAGCTGGGCGGTAAGGTTATCCACCTCGGCCTTGCGGGCTTCCAGCTCTTTTTCAGCATCGGCACGCTTTTTCTCCAGCTTGACCAGACGGGTGCGCAGTTCATCCAGCTCCTGCTTGCGGCTGAACACACCCACGCTACGGGCGGTGGAGCCGCCGGTAAACGAACCGCCGGCGTTGATGACCTGGCCGTCCAACGTGACGATGCGGTTGCGGTAGCCCAGGTTTTTGGCCACAGTGGAGGCTTCGGACAGATCCTCGACCACGATGATGCGGCCGAGCAGGTTATCGATGATGTGCTGGTAGCGCGGGTCGCACTTAACCAGATCGGCGGCGACCTCGGCGGTGCCGGTGAGGCGGCCGGTGAAGCGGGAGCCTTGCACGGTATCCAGCGGCAGGAAGGTGGCGCGGCCTGCGCGCTCGTCCTTCAAAAAGCCGATGGCCGCACGGGCGCAGCCCTGGTCCTCGACCACGATGTTCTGCAAAGCAAAGCCGAGGGCCGTCTCGATGGCGGTCTCATAGCCTTTTTCGACGGTGAGGATGCCCGCCACAGGGCCGATGATGCCCCGCAGACGACGGCCCGCAGCGGCGCGCATGACGGCCTTGACGCTTTGCTGGTAGCCGTCCATGTTGCGCTCCAGGTCTTCCAGAATGTGGATGCGCTGGGAGGTGTTGGACCGCTCTTTGTCGGCCTTTTGCAGCGCGTCGGCAGCTTCAGCCTGCTGGCGGCGGCGGCTTTCCAGTTTCAGCTTTAGGCCCGCCTTGATGTTATCGTTGCGGGTGACGGCCTCCTCGGCATCCTTCAGGCGGCGCTCGGCGCGGCGCTTTTCTTCCTCGGCAGCGGCGGCGGAGTTTTCCAGCTCTACGGCCTGCTGCTTTGCTTCATCCAAACGCTGGGCGGCGGCTTCTTTTGCCGATTGGGCCGAGGCGGCGCGCACTTTCGCGGCAGTGGCGGTGTCCTGCAGGCGGGCAATAGCGGCGTCGATAACGTCCCGGCGCTGGCCGCTGGCGGCAGCTTTTTCTTCCAGCGCACGGAGTTCGGCGCGCAGTTCTGCCACGCGGGCGTCCAGCGCAGCGACCTCGCCGTGCAGTTTTTCGATGGCGGCTTTGTGGCCGGCGGCCTCGGTCTCGATGGACTGGCGGCCCTGCCCGGCGCGCTCCAACTCGCCGGTGGCTTCGTCGATGCGGAAGCGGCTGTGCTCGCTCTCGTTTTTCAAAACGGCGATCTCACTCTCACTGCCCGCGTTGGCCTCGGTCACGGCGCGGATGTCGGCGTTGGCCTGCTCGACCTGCAGGACAAGCTGCTGGGCTTCCTCCCGCAGGGCGGCGCTTTTTTCGTCGAACTCGTCCAACTGGCGGCTCAGGCGTTCGTAATCTGCCTGGGCGGCTTCAAACTTGCGCTGCTGGTCGCGCACGGTATCGTTGGCGCGGCGGATGGCATCGACCCAGAGAGTGACTTCCAGGCTCTTGCGGCGCTCGGAGAGTTCCAAAAACTGCTGGGCCTTTTCACTGTCCCGCTTCAGGGGGCCGACACGCTTTTCCAGTTCGCCCAAAATATCCCGCAGGCGTTCGAGGTTTCCCTCGGCGGCTTCGAGACGGCGTTCCGCCTCGTTTTTGCGGTAGCGGTACTTGGCGATGCCGGAGGCTTCCTCGAAAATTTCGCGGCGCTCGGCGGACTTGGCGCCGACGATCTCGGCAATGCGGCCCTGGCCGACGATGGCGTAACCGTCGCGGCCGATGCCGGTGTCCAGCAGCAGTTCGTAGACATCCTTCAAACGGACGTTCTGGCCGTTGATAGAGTACTCGCTCTCACCGCTGCGGTAGTAGCGGCGGCCGATGGTGACCTCGTCGGCATCCATGTCCAGGCCGTGGTCGCTGTTATCGATGGTCAGCGCGACCGAGGCAAAGCCCATGGCGCCGCGGCTTTGGGTGCCGCCGAAGATAACGTCCTCCATCTTGCCGGAGCCGCGCAGCTGCTTGGAGCTGGTCTCGCCCAAAACCCAGCGGATCGAGTCCGAAATATTCGATTTGCCGGAGCCGTTCGGCCCGACCACGCCGGTGATACCCTCGCCGATGGTGATCTTGGTCTTATCGGGGAAGGATTTGAAACCTTGGATTTCCAGTTCTTTCAGGCGCATGTATGGTTAAAACCTTTCGCGTAGGTTGGTTGAATTCGTATTTTACCGCAGTTTCTCCAATGCCAATTTAGCGGCGTGCTGCTCGGCGGCTTTTTTGCTGCGGCCGGGGGCTTCGGCCAGCTTTTCGCCGTTGCGCCATACGCAAACGGTAAACTTCTTGGCGTGGTCGGGGCCGCTCTCGCCGGTGACCTCATAGCGCAGCACGGCGCTGGGGTCCTGCTGGACCACCTCCTGCAGCTGGGTCTTGTAGTCTTCCTCGGCGGTCTTGCCCTCGGTGATAAAGGGCAGGATGAAGTTGCGGGCGGCCTCCATGCCGCCGTCCAGATACAGCGCAGCGATGACGGCCTCAAACGCATCGGACACCACGCTGGGGCGGTTGCGGCCGCCGCCCAGGTCCTCGCCGTGGCCCAGGCGCAGGTACTCGCCCAGGTGGATCTCCTGGGCAAACTGGAACAGCGCATCCTCACTGACGAGGCTGGCGCGCATGCGGGTCAGCTCGCCCTCGGGCCGGCCGGACTGGTGGAACAGGTAGTCCGCCACCACAACGGACAGCACGCTGTCGCCCAAAAACTCCAGGCGCTCGTTGTGGGTGGTGGCGACCTTGCTCTCGTTGGCAAAGCTGGTGTGGGTCAATGCAATGCGCAGCAGCGCGGGATTTTTAAAGGTATAATGCAGTACTTGCTGCAGTTCTTCCGGTTTTTTTGCCATCTGTCTCATGCCTTTCTTAAAACAACAGTACGATAGCGTTTACTCTTTTACAGGCTCGGCTTTCTCGGCTTCGGCCTTTTCGGCCACAGCGGCCAGGGCGGTCTGCATGGTGCCGCACAGGTCGTTGGCGACGCACAGCTTGGCCTGGCGGATGGCGTTTTTGATGCCTTTAGCGTGACTGGAACCGTGGGCCTTGATGACCGGCTTGGCAGCGCCCAGCAGCGGTGCACCGCCCACTTCCTCAGAGTCCATCATCCGTTTCAGCTCGCCCAGGCCGCCTTTGATGCCCAGGTAGCTGAGCTTGGTGATGAGGTTTTGCAGGAAAATTTTCTTCAGCATGCCCAGCAGCGTTTTGGCGACGCCCTCGGTCAGCTTGAGGACCACGTTGCCGACGAAACCGTCGCAGACGACGACGTCCACCTCGCCATCCATGATGTAGCGCGGCTCGATGTTGCCGGCGAAATGGATACAGGGGTTAGCTTTGAGCAGCTGGTGGGCCTCGCGGTAGATGGGCGTGCCCTTGGTCTCCTCGGCGCCGTTATTGACCAGCGCGACTTTGGGGGCGGTGCGGCCCATGACCTTCTCGGCGTAGACGCTGCCCATGGTGCCGAAGGCGTTCAGCATTTCGGAGCGGCACTCGACGTTGGCGCCGCAATCCAGCAGCAGAAAGTTCTGCTTCGCGCCGGGCATCGGGGTAGCCAGCGCCGGGCGCTTGACACCTTTGATCGTCCGCACGATCAGGCTGGTGCCCACATGCAGTGCACCGGTGGAACCGGCGCTGACAAAGGCGTCCGCCTCGTCGTTTTTCAGCATCGTCAGGCCCTTGACCAGGCTGGAATCCTTTTTGTGGCGCACAGCCTTGACGGGGTCGTCGTGCATGTCGATATTCTCGGTGCAGTTGATAATGGTGAATGGTGCCAGGTCAATCTTGTTCTGGGCGGCGCAATCCTTGATAGCGTCTTCTTCGCCCAGCAGCACCAGCTCCATGCTGTCGCCAAACTCGGCCGCAGCCTGAGAAGCGCCCTGCAAAACGCACAGCGGGGCGTTATCGCCGCCCATGGCATCTACTAAAATTTTCATTTGTATTCCTCCACCCATGCGTGCATGGCGTTTTGTGCGTTCTGCGAAAGAGCGGCGTAGCGCTCGCGCTTATCGCGGATGGTGTTGATTTCTTCGGTGCGGGGCAAGATGCCCATGTTCGCGCCCATGGGCTGGAAGTCCTTGTTGGGCGTGGTGATATAATCCAGCAGCGCACCACACATCGTGCTGGCGGGCGGCGGGGGCAGCTCACGGCCCTGCAGGCGGGCCAAGATCTGGCGGGCAGCCAGCAAGCCGCTGGCGGCGCTTTCCATATAGCCCTCAAAGCCGGTGATCTGGCCCGCAAAAAACACGTTGGGGTGTTCTTTCAGAAATTGCTGCCCGGTCAGCACGCTGGGGCTTTCCAAAAATGTGTTGCGGTGCATGACGCCGTAACGCACGAACTCGGCATGCTCGAGGCCCGGGATCATACTGAACACCCGCTTCTGCTCACCCCATTTGAGGTTCGTCTGGAAGCCGACGAGGTTGTACAGCGTGCGGGCGGTGTTCTCGGCGCGCAGCTGCACAGCCGCCCAGGGGCGGTGCCCGGTGCGGGGGTCCCGCAGGCCCACCGGGCGCAGCGGGCCAAAGCGGATCGTATCAGCCCCGCGGGCAGCCATGACCTCGATGGGCATGCAGCCCTCGTAGACGGTGAGATCGCCGTCAAAATCGTGGAGCGGCGCGCGCTCGGCGGCGATCAGCTCGGCGTGGAAAGCCTCGTACTCTTCCTTGTTAAAGGGGCAGTTAAGGTAATCGGCCTCGCCGCGGCCATAGCGGGAAGCAGCGAAGACCTTCTCGTAGTCCAGGCTTTCGGCGGTAACGATGGGCGCTACCGCGTCAAAAAAGCTCAGGCGGTGGTCACCGGTCAGGCCGGCCACGGCGTCCGCCAGGGCTCCCTCGGTCAGCGGGCCGGAGGCTACCAGCACGGGGGCGCTTTCGTCGAGAGCGGTCACTTCCTCACGATGCACTGTGATATTCGGGTGCTTTTCCACCATCTCAGTAACGGCGGCGGAGAAGACATCCCGGTCCACTGCCAGCGCACCGCCGGCCGCCACGCGGGCGGTCTCGGCCGCCTTCAGCAGGTGGCTTCCCATCATCTTCATTTCCAGCTTGAGCAGGCCGGAGGCAGAGTCCGGGCGCTCGGCTTTCAGCGAATTGGAGCAGATCAGCTCGGCAAAGCCGGCACTTTTATGGGCGGGCGAAAACTTGCCCGGTTTTTGTTCGTACAGGTCTACCTGCACACCGGCGTCCGCCAGCCACAGCGCGGCTTCGCACCCCGCCAGACCGGCACCGATCACGTTTACTTGCATAGTCACTCCGTTATGGTTTCGGCGTTATTCC
Source organism: Oscillospiraceae bacterium (assembly GCA_025758045.1). Classification (NCBI taxonomy): domain Bacteria; kingdom Bacillati; phylum Bacillota; class Clostridia; order Eubacteriales; family Oscillospiraceae; species Oscillospiraceae bacterium. Next base: position 774,500 of record CP107208.1, read on the forward strand.
GCCATTTTTTACTTCTTTTCGATAGGCTTCGTAAAGCCGCAGCCCTCTTTGGCGCAGTAGAGCTGGCCTTTTTTCTTAAACAGGGTCTGGCCGCACTGGGGGCATTTTTCAGGCACAGGCTCGTCCCAGGTCATAAAGTTGCACTTGGGGTAGTTGCTGCAGCCGTAATAAATGCGCCCTTTCGCGCTTTTGCGCACCAGCATGTGGCCGCCGCACTCCGGGCAGATGCCGCCGGTATCTTTGACCAGCGGGTGGGCGTTGCGGCACTCCGGGAAGCCGGAGCAAGCCACGAACTTGCCGTACCGGCCGGATTTGATGACCATGGGGCGGCCGCACTTTTCGCAGATCTCGTCGGTGGGGATGTCCTCGACCTTGACGCGCTTGCCCTCCATGTTCTTCTCGGCGTCCTCCAGGCTCTTGGCAAAGCCTTTGTAGAAGTCATCGATGGTCTGGACCCAGTCAGCCTTGCCAGCCTCGATAATATCCAGCTTTTTCTCCATATCTGCGCTGAATTTCACATCTACAATGTTGGGGAACTGCTCCATCATCACAGTGTTGACGGCCTGACCCAGCGGGGTGGTTTTCAGCTTTTTCTGGTCTTTTTCCACATAGCCGCGGTCAACGATGGTGGTGATGATGGGCGCGTAGGTGGAAGGGCGGCCGATGCCGTTTTCTTCCAGTGCGTGGATCAGCGTGGCTTCGGTGTAGAGCGGCGGCGGCTGGGTGAACTTCTGGTCTGCCGTCAGGCTGCGCAGTTTGAGGGTCTGGCCCTCCTCCAGCGGGGGCAGGGCGGTCTCCTTTTTCTGCTTGTCGTCGGTGGATTCCTCGTACAGGGCGGTGAAGCCGTCAAAAGACACGCGGAAGCCAGATGCACGGAAGAGGTAATCCCCTGCCGTGATGGACACCGAGACGGTATCCTGGATGCAGTCGGCCATCTGGCTGGCCATAAAGCGGCTCCAGATCAGGCGGTACAGTTTGGCGGTGTCGCCGCTGATGCTCTGCTCCACTTCATCGGGGGTCAGTTCCGGCATAGACGGGCGGATCGCTTCGTGGGCGTCCTGGGCGGCCGTGGCCGAGCGGGACTTCCACTTGCGCTGGGTGTTGCAGACGTAGTTGTCGCCCCAGCGGCCCGCGATGAACTGTTTGGCGGCGGCGCTGGCCTCGGCGGCGATGCGCAGCGAGTCGGTACGCATGTAGGTGATCAGACCCACGGTGCCGTGGCCTGCAATGTCCATGCCTTCGTACAATGTCTGGGCAGCGCGCATTGTGCGGGTGGCCGAGAAGCCAAAGGCACGGCTGGCGTCCTGCTGCAGGGTGGAAGTGATAAAGGGCGGCGCGGGCTGGCGGCGGCGCTTGCCTTTTTCCAGTTTGGAGATGGTGTAGCTTTTACCATCCAGCGCGGCCACGATGGTATCGGCCTGCTCTTTGTTGGTGACGGTCAGCTTTTTGCCGTCAGCGGTAGCGGCCAGGCGGGCCGTAAAGCCGTTTTTGCTGTTGCTCTGGGGGTACAGCGCGGCGTCGATGTTCCAATATTCATCGGGCTTGAAGTTTTCAATTTCCAGCTCGCGGTCGCGGATCAGGCGCACCGCCACGCTCTGCACACGGCCGGCGGAGAGGCCGCGGCGGACCTTGCGCCACAGGAACGGGCTGAGCTTGTAGCCCACCAGGCGGTCCAGTTCGCGCCGGGCCTGCTGGGCGTTGAACAGATCAATGTTGATGGCACGGGGATGGGCCATACCCTCCTTGACGCCCTTTTTGGTGATCTCGTCAAAGGTCACGCGGTTGGGGGCGGCGGGGTCCAGGCCCAAAATGTTGGCCAGATGCCAGCTGATGGCTTCGCCTTCGCGGTCCGGGTCGGTTGCAAGCAGGACGCCGTCGCACTTTTTAGCCTCGGCTTTCAGCTCTTTGACCAGTTTCTGCTTGCCCTTGATGGTGATATACTTCGGCGCAAAGCCGTTGTCCACATCAATGCCCAGCTGGCTGGCGGGCAGGTCACGCACGTGGCCCATGCTGGCCGTAACTTTATAGCCCCGGCCCAGGTATTTGCTGATGGTCTTTGCTTTGGCGGGGGACTCCACTATGACTAATTTCGGCATAGGTTACCTCAACTTAACTCTATATTTTACAGGGCGACATAGCGCCGTCCCGGCTGACTTTGTGCACCGCCGTACAACTCCAATTCGGTACAGGCGGCCAGCACCCGGCTGGCGGACAGGCCGGTGGCAGCGGCCAACTCGTCCACGCCTTTGGGCGTGGGGCCCAGTGCCGCATAGACGGCCTGGGCGTCGGGGCTGGTTTGTTCCACCGCAAAGGCCGATTGCTCCGGCGCGGCGCTTTCACTTTCCACGCCCATACAGGCCAGCACATCCGCTGCCTGGCACAGCACCCCGGCCCGGCCGGAGCGCAGCAGCTCGTTGGTTCCCTGGCTTTGGGCGCTGTAAATACTGCCCGGCACGGCCAGCACCGGGCGGCCCAGGCTTTCGGCGTGGGACACGGTGTTCAGCGTGCCGCTGCGGATGCGAGCCTCGGCCACACAAAGCACCTCCGACAGGCCGGCGATCAGCCGGTTGCGGGCCAGAAAGGTGCCCTTTTGCTTACCCTGGTAGCCGGGCGGGTACTCGCTGCAGACGGCGCCGCCGCCTTTCTCGATGCGCTGGCGCAATTTGACATTGGCGGCGGGGTAGGTCGTATCGATGGCCGTTCCGAGGAACGCCACGGTGGGTGTGCCAGCTTCCACCGCCGCGCGATGGCCCTCACTGTCGAGACCGTCCGCCAGACCGCTGACAATGACGGCTCCCTGTTTGGCCATCTCCAGCGAAAGGTCAAACGCCGCCTGCCGCCCGTAAGCGCTGGGGCGGCGGGTGCCCACCATGCCCACATAGCGGTGGCCGTTCAGGCAGGCGGACTCGCCGGTGACGTACAGCACCAGCGGCATATCCGGCAGGTCCCGCAAGCGATCCGGGTAGGCGGCATCATCGGGAGTGATGATCTCCACACCGGTCAGCAGACAGTGATCCAGCCGCTCCTCATAATCAAAGGGGGTGGTGTCGCACAGCTGGGCGACGGCGTGGTCGCTCAAAAAGTAGGGCGGTGCTTCCCGCCCGGCGCACAGGGCTTCGTATAAAGCTTCTAGGTCGGGGTAGAGCGCCAGCAGATCGCGGGCGTTCTGGCAGGCAGAACCAACGGCATCCGCCAGCCAAAGCCAGGCCAGTGTCTTATCCACGCGCGTCTCCCCTTCCCTTATTATACTATGTTTTTACACATTGCGGAACTGCCACAGCAGCACGCTGCCGGCCACACCGGCGTTCAGGCTTTCCACCTGGTCTGTCATCGGGATACGCACAGCCAGGTCACAGGCGGCCACGGTGGCATCCGTCAGGCCCTGTCCCTCGCTGCCAATGACTACGCAGAGTCCCTGCGGGAACTCCTGCCCGGCTTCACCCAGCGGGCGGGAGTTGTACAGAGCGGTGGCCAGGCAGGCTACACCCCGGGCGCGCAGGCCTTGCAGGGTGGCGGGCAGGTCGTCCACATGCAGTACCGGCAGCCGCCCGGCCGCGCCCATCGAGGAGCGCAGTGTTTTGGGCGAAAACGGTGCGGCGCACCCCGGTCCCAACAGGACCAGGTCGTACCCAAAGGCCGCGGCGCTGCGCAGCAGGGTGCCCACATTGCCGGGGTCCTGCACGCCTTCCAGCGCCAGGATGTGGGTGGCGGTGTCCAGCTGCTCTACCGGGGGCGCGGGCTGTTCAAACAGCACAAACACGCCCTGGCTCGTCTTGGTGCCCGCCAGCTTTTCGGCCACGTGAGGCGCGATCAGCGTGGGGCGCAAGCTTTCCAACGCGGGCGTCTTTTCCATAGCCGCCTCGGTGGCATAAGCCGTGCGCGGGGTGCAGCTTTTGGCCAGTTCCAGGCAAAGCTTCGGCCCCTCGGCAAAAAACAGCCCCTCTGCCGCGCGCTGCTTCTCACTATCGCGCAGTGTGCAGGCATACTTTACGCCTGCGTTGTCGCGGCTGGTGATTATATCCATTTTAGCGCCCCTCTCCCGTAAAATCAATGTTGTTTTATGAACGATAGGGATTCCCTATGCAGGAAAGCTACCCACAGTAAGCCGTAAAACGGCTGTGCTATAGCTTTCCCCTTTAAACACAAAAGGACTCACGCGTGCGCGTGAGTCTTTTTGCAAGAATTATTACAGAGCCTTCTTGGCGGTCTCGACCAGAGCGTTGAAGCTGGCGGGATCGTGGATAGCCATTTCAGACAGCATCTTGCGGTTCAGCTCGACGCCAGCCTTCTTCAGGCCGTTCATGAAGCTGGAGTAGTTCATGCCCTGAGCGCGAACAGCGTTGTTGATGCGGGTGATCCACAGGTTGCGGAACTGACGCTTCTTCTGCTTACGGCCAACGAAAGCGTAGTTGCCGGACTTCATGACGGCCTGCTTGGCCATGCGGAAGTGCTTGGACTTAGCACCGTAGTAGCCCTTTGCGAGTTTGAGAGTTTTAGCACGACGCTTGTGCGTCATGGTAGCGCCTTTAATACGAGCCATGGTTTATATCTCCTTTATACACTCTTAAGTTAACTGACCTTGCCGCGGGGCGATTAGCCGCCGTAGGGCATCATTTTCTTGACAGCAGCCTCGTTGGTCTTGTCGACATACTTGGGCATGCGCAGGCCGCGGGTGAGCTTGGTGGTCTTCTTGGTCAGGATGTGGCGGCGCTTGGTCGCATTGCGCTTGATCTTACCGGAAGCAGTCATCTTGAAGCGCTTCTTTGCGCCGGAAAGGGTCTTGAGCTTCATTTTAGCCATTGTTGTTTCCTCCTAAAGAGTTACTTCTTACTTGTTGGGTGCGGGGGACATGAACATCATCATGCTGCGGCCCTCAAGCTTGGGCTGCTTGTCGATGACGGCCTTGCCTGCCAACGCATCGGCAAACCGCTTGTGCACTTCCAGACCCAGGCTGGTATGTGCCATTTCACGGCCGCGGAACCGGATGCTCACCTTGAGCTTGTGACCCTGCTGCAGGAATTTGGCAGCCTGGTTCACCTTGGTGTTGAAGTCGTTGGTGTCGATATTCAGGGAAAGGCGGATCTCCTTGAGTTCAACCACTTTCTGGTTCTTCTTGGCTTCCTTTTCCTTTTTCTGCATCTCGAAACGGTACTTGCCGTAATCCAGGATCTTGCACACCGGCGGCTTGGCCTGCGGCGCAACCTTGACCAGGTCAAGATCTTTGTCGATAGCCATACGCAGTGCGTCGCGCGGGCTCATAATGCCCATCTGCGCGCCGTCCGCCCCGATCAGGCGGATCTCTTTATCGCGGATCTGCTCATTGATTTCCAGTTCCTTGGAATTGCTGTTGCTGGCGATTGGAACACACCTCCCACAAGTGTATGATAAATGATAAAAGCGGCTGCCATAAAAGCAGCCGCCGAACATACGTAGTTGCGCACCAAGTGCGTATCTGGTATGACCCGGGGCTTTGCGCCCGCAAGGTGAGCCGACGGCCTACTGCCGGTTGCTGCTTTTTTTACAGGCAATAGTTTACCATAGAAACCGTGCCTTGTCAAGGGATTTTTTCACACTTTTACATCGTTTCCGGCACGCTGACTTTGAACATGGTCAGGATGTTGCGGATGACGCCGCGCACGGCGAGACACAGGGCAATGCGGCCCTGCTGGACAGCACCCTCGGTGCCCATGATGCGGCAGGCGTTATAGAAGCGGTGGTAAGCCGAGGCCACATCGATGCAGTAGCGGGTGATGCGGGCGGGGTCGTACTTATCGGCCGCGGCCACGATCTCTGCCGGGAAGGCGGCCAGCAGGCGGATCAGGGCCTGCTCGGCGGGGTCGGTCAGCACGGAGGCATCAACACCGTCCACGCCGTTGAAGGTGATGCCCTCGCTCTCCAGCTTTTTCAGCACGGAGCAGATGCGGGCGTGGGCATACTGCACATAGTAGACGGGGTTTTCACTGTCGTTGCGCACGGCCAGGTCGAGGTCAAAGTCCAGGGTGGAGGAGCTTTCGCGCTGATTGAAGAAGAAACGGGCGGAATCGATAGGCACCTCGTCCAGCAGGTCGGTCAGGGTGATGGCCTTGCCGGTACGCTTGCTCATACGCACGGGCTTGCCGTCGCGCATCAGGTTGACCATCTGCATCAGCACGATGTCCAGGCGATTGCCGTCCAGGCCGATGGCATCCATAGCACCCTTCATGCGAGCCACGTGGCCGTGGTGGTCGGCGCCCCAGACGTCGATGGCCTTGTCAAAGCCGCGGACGGCCAGCTTATTATAATGGTAGGCGATGTCGGCGGCGAAGTAGGTGGGGATGCCGTTGGCACGGACGAGGACCTCGTCCTTAGCCTCTTCCTCGCTGCCGTCGTCAGCCTTTTTCTTGTTGACGACGCCGTACTTGGCGGCGTACTGGGCGCTGCGGTACATGATAGCGCCGTCCTCGGCCTTGTAGCAGGCACCGATCTCCAGCAGCTTATCCACAACCGCCTGGACCGCACCGGACTTGTGCAGGTCGCTCTCGTGGAACCAGACATCATAATCGATACGATACTTGCCCAGGTCGCGCTGCAGGCCGGCAATGTTCTTGGGCAGGGCGTCGGCAATGAGAGCCTCTTTCAGCTCCTCGAAGTCGGCATTGACATAGCTGTCGCCATGGACCTCAGCAAACTCCTTGGCGCGCTGAATGATGTCAGCGCCCTGGTAGCACTCCTCGGGCAGCGGGCAGGCTTCCTCGCCCTTGTACAGCTGCAGGTAGCGGATGGCCAGGCTCTTGCCGAACTTCTGGATCTGGTTGCCGGCGTCGTTGATATAGAACTCGCGGGTGACATCGCAGCCGGCCCAATCCAGGCAGGCGGCCAGACCGTCACCCAGGGCACCGCCGCGGGCGTTACCCATGTGCATGGGGCCGGTGGGGTTGGCGGAAACGAACTCCACGTTATACTTTTTGCCGGCACCGGCGTCGGTGCGGCCGTATTCCGGGTTGGCGCAGGCGGCGCGGACAACGCTGGTGAACCAATCCTGACCCAGGAACAGGTTGATGAAGCCGGGGCCTGCAATGTCCACGCCGGAGAACAGCGTGCCGTTCAGGTCCAGCTTGGCGGTGATGGCCTCAGCGATCTGGCGGGGTGCCTTATGGAAAGCACGGGCACCGGCCATGGCAATGTTGGATGCTACGTCACCGTTTTTGACATCCGCCGGGATCTCGACGATGAAATCGGGCAGTTCTGCGGCGGGCAGGGCGCCATCGGCCACGGCGGCCTTGGCGGCATCGGTCAGCAGGGCGCGGGCTTCGGTCAGCGCGGCCTGGCGGGGGTTGTAGTTTTTATAGTCCATAGGTTACCTCCTGTGGGAGTTTTGCTTTTGTACGACTTAGGGCAGCACCGCACAATTCCCGCCTTACGGCTTAAGCACCGCTCCGGCGGCTGCGGCACGGCAACTGCGTTGCCAAAATGCTCGATAATACACAAAGTATTATCTGCGCTTTTGGCTTAGCAGCTGCCGCACCTCGCTCGCCGTATCGGCACTTAGAATTATGCGGTATTGCCTTAGTTTTCGGCGTTTTTGGGCAGGGCTTCCACCGTGATGTCCACGAGGTTGCGGCTGATGAAATTCTCGGCGCCGGAATCCAGCGTATAGCTGAATTTCAGCTTGCCACCCTCCTCGGTCAGTTCATGCTCGATGACATCGGCGGCGACGCCCAGGCTGATGGCACCGTAGCCGGTCTCGTAATGGCAGAGATGGCGGGTGCCTTTCTCAATGATAAGCTGGCTGGGCACCTTGCCGTAACGCAGCATTGATACTTTACGGGCATCTTCGGCCACCTTGACGGTGGTGGTGCATCCTTCGTAGCCGGTGGCTTCGGTTTCTTTATAAACGATATAATAGGCACCCTCTTTGTGGACGAGTGAGCCGCGGGTCATCAGTTCGACGGTGTCGCTGTCGCCGCGCTGCTCCATGGTGCCTTTGATGGTGATGAGAAAATTTTCCTGCATGGTTTTTCCTTATACAAATATAAGTTTGTGCTTAAGGGTAGGCTCTCTCCCCTACCCGCTTCGCGGGGCCGCTTACGCGGCCGGACCCCTCTGTCGCTACGCGACGTCTCCCCACGCTGTGGGGAGTCACCCTCCCAGAGGGGGCCTTTTGGCAGAAGATGCTTATTTAGGGCAATACCGCATAATTCTAAGTGCCGATACGGCGAGCGAGGTGCGGCAGATGCTAAGCCAAAAGCGCAGATAATACTTTGTGCTGCAAAGGTGAGCGCCGCCAGTGGCGGATACAGCGAACCGAAGCAGGGGCAGCGGTCGCAGAGTGCGAGGGGCTTTTGTCCCCGAAGCACGATGCGGGTACCGCAACCCGACATTATCGAGCATTTTGGCAACGCAGATGCCGTGCCGCACACCGAGCCGCAGCGAGGCGCTTCGGAGCGCAACCGCCGCTTGCGGCGGCTCTTGGCGCGGAGATCCGCCGGAGCGGTGCTTAAGCCGTTAGGCGGGAATTGTGCGGTGTTGCCTTAGTAAGTTTCAATCGCGATCTGCTCAACAGGGCCGCCGGCGTATTCGCCTAGGAAGCGATGTTCCAGTTCGTCGAAGTTATCCGGCGTGTCGCTGACGTAGTAATGGGCGTTGCCGCCCTCGGTGCGGCCGTTCAGCAGGCCCAGATCCGCCAGCGCCGCCGCGGCCGCCTGGGCCGTGACCTTTCCGGAATCGATCAGGGTGACATCGCTGCCCATGAAATCGCCGATCATCTTTTTCAACAGCGGATAGTGGGTGCAGCCCAGGATCAGGGTGTCGACCCCGGCATCCTTTACCTCCTGCAGATACTCGGCGATGATGAGCTTGGTGACGGGGTTGCCGTCGTTCACATAGCCGTTTTCCACCAGCGGCACGAACATGGGGCAGGCGCGGGCGACGATCTCCGTCTCCGGCTTCATGTCCTTGATGACCGCCGCGTAGGAACCGCTGCGCACCGTGGCCGCCGTGCCGATGATGCCCACCTTGCCGTTGCGGGTGGCATCCACCGCCGCACGGGCCGTAGCACCCACCACGCCGGTAAAAGGCACCGGCAGACGGGCGGCTTCCTCGGGCGGGTAGGTGGAGGACACTGTGCCGCAGGCAGCAATAATGAACTTTACATCGTGGGAAAGCAGAAAGCGGATGTCCTGCCGGGCATACTGGCGGATGATCTCCCGCCCGCGGGAGCCGTAGGGCACGCGGCCGGTATCACCAAAATAAATGATGTCCTCGCCGGGCAGCACGCGGCGCAGCTGGCGCACGGCGGTCAAGCCGCCCAGACCGCTGTCAAACACTCCGATAGGGCGGGTGTCCATCAGTATGCCCCCTTCCGACGGTGCAGGGCCAGCTGCAGCAGGCGGTCCACCAGCTGGGCGTAGCTCAAGCCCTCGTGCTCCATCAGTTTCGGGTACATGCTGATGGAGGTAAAGCCCGGCAGGGTGTTCAGCTCGTTGCAAAGCACACGGCCGGTGCCGCGCTCCACAAAGAAGTCGCAGCGGGACAGGCCGGCGCAGCCCAGGGCCAGGTACGCGCGGCGGGCCTCTGTGCGGACTTCGTCCAACTTTTCCTCGCTCAGATGGGCGGGGATGACAGTCTGAGAGACACCGTTTTTGTACTTGTCATCGTAGGTGTAGAACTCCGCACCGGCCAGAATTTCGCCGGGGCGGGTGGTGGAGACGGTGGCGGGGTCGTCGGGGTTGCCGATGGCGGCGCACTCGACCTCCTGGCCGTCGATGAACTCCTCAAAGACGACCTTGTCATCCTCTTTCAGGGCGGTCACGACGGCCTGCTCCAGCACAGCACGGTCGGTAGCTTTGGTAATACCAACGCTGGAACCGGCGTTGGCGGGTTTGACGAAGATGGGGTAGCCCAGGCGCTGTTCAATGCTGTCCAGCAGGGTCTTGTGGTCGCCCTCCAGCTCGGCGCGGATGGCACTGGCCCACTTGCAGTGGGGCACACTGGCGGCATCCATGATGGTGTTGGCAACGGCTTTGTCCATGCAGACAGCGCTGCCCAGCACGCCGCAACCCACGTAAGGGATGCGGGCCAGTTCAAACAGGCCCTGGATGGTGCCATCCTCGCCGTTTTTGCCGTGCATGACGGGAGCGCAGATGTCGATGTGGACCAGCTCGGCTTTGCCGTCCTTCAGCAGCCAGATGCCGTGGTCGGTGCGGTCGGGGCTGAGGACGCAAGGGGTGCAGTCGACACCCTTCTCCCAGCTGCCGTCGGCCATGGCCTCGGGCGTGGGACTGCAGGCCAGCCAGCGGCCCTGCTTGGTGATGCCCACGGGGAACACCTCGTATCGATCGGCACAGGGGGCCTGTGCCAGGGCGCGCAGCCAGGTCGAGGCCGAAACACAGCTGACCTCGTGCTCACTGGATACGCCGCCGAAAAACAGCGCAACGCGCAGTTTTTTAGTTTCGTTCATAGTAGAAAGACTCCTCAACAATTATATACAGACACACTACAAGTCTTCAGTTTATTATAATACCATATTATGCAGGGGTTTGCCATAGCATTTGCAAAAACTTTTTGTAGAATTGGCGCAAGCTGCGCGATTCCACAGAAAAGGCTCCCTCTGTGAGGGAGCCTTTTCCGTGTTGCCGCCTATTTGCAGGGGCATATTACTTTTTCTGTTTTTTCGTCTCGATCAAATGCCGTATCGCCAGGACGGGGTGGTGGAAGATCATCCGCGGGCCGCTCCAGCGCATGACCTGGCGGATGGCCTCCCGCATCTGGGGCTTGTAGCAATGAGTCTTGCAGGCACTGCAGAAGGTCTTGGTCTCCATGTGCGGGCAGTGGTCCACCCGGGCATCGGCATAGCTGCGCAAAGCCTCACAGTCCGGGCAGAGGGCATGCCCCCTGGTACCGTGGTGGCCATGGCAGTACAGCTCGATCATCAGGCCCATGGTCTGTTTTTCCTGCTCGCGCTTTTGGGCGGGTGTTTTGGCGACCATCAGCTCATCCTCCCGTTCTCTACCGAGTAGGTGCGGTCCGCAATGCGCATGGTGGAGGCGCGGTGACTGACCAGCACCACCGTCTTGTCCTTGCGCTCCTCGGCCAGGCTCTTTAGAATTACCGCTTCGTTCAGACTGTCCAGGTTGCTGGTGGGTTCATCCAGCAGGATATACGGCGCATCGTGCAAAAAAGCCCGTGCCACGCCCAAACGCTGGCGCTCGCCGCCCGAAAGGGTACTGCCCAGCTCCCCTACCGGCGTATCGTAGCCCTGGGGCAGGGTCATGATAAAATCGTGGATGGACGCTTTTTGGCAAGCCCCCACCACCTGCTCGTGGGTGGCGTTCTGGTTGGCTATGCGCAGATTTTTCTCAATGCTGTCGTGGAACAGCACGGTGTCCTGCTCGACGAAGCTCTCGGCGCTGCGCAGGCTGGCGGTGTTGATCTTTTTAATGTTCACACCGGACAGTTCGACTTTGCCCAGATCCGTATCCCAGAAGCGCATCATCAGCTTGAGCAGCGTGGATTTGCCGCTGCCGCTGCGGCCGGTGATGCCGATGACGGAGTTCTGCGGCACTTCCAGCGATACGTCGTTCAAAATCACGTCACTGCCATAGCCAAAGGTCACACGGCGGCAGGCAGCGCCGGTAAAGGCGATGTCCTCGCCGCCGGTCACTTCCCGCACGGTAGGTTGCTCGTCCAGCACGTCCAGCACACGGTTGCCCGCGGCAAAGGTGTTTTGCAGCCCGGTGCCCAGGTTGGCCAGGGCGATGACCGGGCCGAAGCTGCTCATCAGCGCCACCACGGCGATCAGGCAGCCGTCAAAGCCGATGGTGCCGCTTTGGGCAAGGCCCGCCGCCAGCGCCAGCATGCCAGCGTCCAGCAGCAAAATGATGCCGCCGGTGACAGCCTGGGCCGTGCCGCCCGCCAGCTTTAAGCGGCGCTCCTGCGACGAAAGTTCATCAGTGCGGGCGTTGATCTGAGCCAGACGATGGGGGCCGTCGCCATACTGCAGACTTTCCCTCACGCCGCGCAGACTGTCCAGCACAAAGCCGTTCAGCGCGCCGAAGGACGCGCGGAATTCCTCGCCGCTGCGGCGGGCGGACTTGGCCGCCGCCACCGGCACCAGCAGGCCGATGACCAGGTAGGCCCCCAGGGCATACAGCCCAAGCAGCCAGTGGTAACCCGCCAAAAAGGCCGCCATAATGGCGCTGACGATGACCGCGATGCAGATGGGTGAAATGGTGTGAGCGTAGAACACTTCCAGCAGCTCGATGTCCGCCGTCAGCACGGCGATCAGGTCGCCGCGGTCGCGGCCCTCCAGTTTAGCCGGGGCCAGCTGGCGCAGCGCGCCGAAGACCTTATCCCGGATGAGGGCCAGCAGCTTAAAGGCGATAAAATGATTGCAGCCCTGCTCGGCATAGTGCAGCACGCCGCGGGCGATGGCCAGCACCGGCAGCAGCAGGCAAACGGTGCCAAGGCTGATGGGCATGCCGGGCAGGATGCTGTCCAGCAGCGCGTAGGCGCCCAGCACGGTGATAAAAATGGCGCAGAGGAAGCCTGCCACGCCCAGCAGCACGGCGGCCATCATCACGGGGGCCAGCGGCTTGACCAGCCCTACCAGACGCCCCATAACGGCCAGATTGCCGCGGGTCTTTTTCTTATTCTCAGGCATGGGATGCTTCCTCCTTTCCGTAATTTTCCAGTTCTTGCTGCTGGGTCCACAGGCGGGCGTAGGTGCCGCCCGCCGCCAGCAGGGCTTCGTGGGTACCCTGTTCCGCCAGGCTGCCATGGTCCAGCACGTAGATGTTGTCCGCCGCCGTAACGTTGGCCAGGCGGTGGGAGATCAGGATGACAGTCTTTTTGCCTGCCAATGCCTGGATCTGGGCCATGATGTCGTTCTCGCTCTCCACGTCGATATTGGACGTAGCTTCATCAAAGATATAGACCGGGCTGTCATGCAGCAAGGCGCGGGCCAGGGCCAGGCGCTGCCGCTGGCCGCCGGAAAGATTGCTGCCGCCCTCGTTCAGCTGGGTGTCCAGCCCGTTTTCGCTGCGCAGGAAGTCCGCCAGCCGCACCTGCTTCAGCACAGCCCACAGGGTGTTGTCGTCCGCCATGGGCGCGGCCATGCGCAGGTTCTCGGCCACCGTGCCTTTGAACAAGTGGCTGCCCAGGCTGACCAGCGTTACATTTCTGAGCAGGGCGGATTCCTTCACGGCGGAAAGCTCCTGCCCGCCCAGGGTCACGCTGCCGGTGTAGCCCGCGGCGCGGCCGGTCAGCACGGCGGCGATGGTAGATTTGCCGCAGCCGCTCTCGCCCACCAGGGCGGTGAAACTGCCGCGGGAGAAGTCGAGATTCAGGCCGTGCAGCGTCTCTTTTTCGGCAGCATAGCCAAAGTGCAGGTCACGGCAGTGGATGGCACAATCGGCATCCGGCTCGGCGGTCTTGCCGGCGGCTTCGGGCAGATCCAGCAGCTTAAAGATCTTATCGCTGGCGGCCATGCCGTTCATGGCCACATGGAAGTAGGACCCCAGCGCGCGCATGGGCAGGAAGAAATCCGCCGACAGCAGCAGGATGCAGAGTGCGCCGCTCAGGCTGACATGACCGACCGCCAGCTCCCGCGCAGCGATACCGATGCCCAGCGCCGCACCGCCGTAGGCGATGATGTCCATCACGATGATGGAGTTCAGCTGCATGGTCAGCACCTTCATCGTCACTTTGCGGAAGTGCTCGGCCTCGCGGTTCATGGCCTGGTGGCGAGCTTCGTCGGCCTGGTAGATCTTCAGGGTGGTCAGGCCCTGCAGGTTTTCAAGGAAGCTATCGCCCAGGGCGGCATACTGGCCCCAGTATTTGCCCAGCAGCCGCTTGGCAAATTTCTGCACAGCCACGATGGAAACCGGGATCAGCGGCACGCAGATCATCAGGATAACCGCTGCCTTTACGCTGACCGGGGCCAGCACCACAAACAGGGTGACAGGCGCCAGCATGGCGTAGAAAAACTGCGGCAGGTACGCGCCAAAGTAGGTCTCCAGCTGTTCGACGCCTTCGCCTGCCAGCTGCAATACCTCGGCGGTGGGCACAGCCTGGGTGTAGCTGCCGCCCAGGCGCAGCAGTTTTTCGTAAATCGCACTGCGCAGCGTCTTTTTTACAGTGCGGCTGGCGTTGTAGCTGGCCGCAGCCGCGCCGCGGGTGCAGGCGGCACGCACCAGCAGCGCCGCCGCCACGATGCCCAGCGTCAAGGGCAGGTTGGGGGCACCGGCCATCGTGTCGCCGATGGTCAGCTGGTCGTACAAGGCTCCTAAATAACGGCTGACCGCAAAGATCATGGCCACATTGGCGGCCAGAGCCAGCCATTGCAGCGCCACGTTTTTGGCGATGTACCGTTTCGAGTCTCCCATCATCCCGATGAGGCGTTTGTCGATCATCATAAGCAGTTCCTTTTATCGTAAACACAAAAATGCCGCCATCGTTTTCGGCGGCGGCGCAGGTACAATGTTGCAGCCTTACACTTTGCTGGTGGTGCGCAGCGGCAGGTAACCGGCATCGCGGATGGCCTGGCGGATGGCGTCCTCGTCAGCCTCGTCCTTGGTCAGAATGGTGACGTTCTGGGCGGCCAGGTCCACGGCGGCCCAGGTGCCGGGCATCACGTTCAGCGCGTTTTCCACATGGCGCTGGCAGTTCTGGCAGGTCATGCCGTCCACGCCCATCACAAGGGTGTGGGGGTAGTGGGCCTTGTTGTGGTCCTCGACCTTGACCTTTTTAGCGGCGGCGTCACGCTCGCCGCAGCAGCCGCCGCCGTGGGTCAGGTGATGTACATAACTGTAAATGCCATAGCCGACCAGGGCAACCAAAATCAATACAATAATAATATTTGCCATAGGTATACTTCCCTCCAAGTTAGCACTTGCTAATTCTGTGTTTAGAATACACTAACCTCATGGTTTTGTCAAGCAGGCACTTTGGGGATACCGCCCACTCCCCTGCCCCGCCACAACAAAACCGGCGCGCTGCTGCCACAGTGCGCCGGTTTTGTATATAGGATCAATGTTCAGGAGAAAGGCAATGGTTGGAAAATTTAAACTTGAGGCAATACCGCGCAATTTTAAGTGCCGATACGGCGAGCGAGGTGCGGCGGCTGCTAAGCAAAAAGCGCAGATAATACTTTGTGCTGCAAAGGTGAGCGCCGCCGGTGGCGGATACAGCGAACCGAAGCAGGGGCAGCGGTCGCAGAGTGCGAGGGGCTTTTGTCCCCGAAGCACGATGCGGGTACCGCAACCCGACATTCTCGAGCATTTTTGCAACGCAGACGGTGCGCCGCAGCCGCTGGAGCGGTGCTTAAGCCGTCAGGCGGAAATTGTGCGGTGTTGCCTCGGCTGCTTTGCGTATCAGGCGTTGGCCAGGGCAGTGCCCAGGGCGTTGCAGGCATCAGTGGCATCGCCATCGGGTGCGCCGTTGGCCATAACGGGGTCAGCCACCAGCCGGGCGCCGGCAGCCTGAGCATCCTCAGCCCAAGTGCGGATCCACTCGCCGTCGCCCCAGCCGTAGCTGCCGAACAGGCCGACCGGCTTGCCGGACAGGGAGCCGCGCAGATCCTGATACATCGGCTCGAACTCGCTCTCCTCGAGCTGCTCAGCGCCCATAGCGGGGCAGCCCAGGGCGAAGCCGTCATAATTAGCAGCGTCAGCCGCATTGAACTCAGCGCTGGTCATCTTGTCCACAGTTGCACCTGCGGACTGTGCAGCGTTTGCCACCAGGTCAGCCATAGCCTCGGTATTGCCGGTGCCGCTCCAATAAACTACTGCGATCTTGCTCATAATCGTTTCTTCCTTTCGTTGCTACTATAAGTATGTCTAATAGTATGTCCACGTTCAGGCAGCCACAGTCAGCTGCCGGATCGGGGTGCCGTTGTAATAACAGCGGGCGTAGATCCGCTCGCACTTTTTATAGCGGTCAAAGGCTTTTTGGGCGGCGGCGGGGTCGGTGTAGACCTTCCAGTAGCCGCAGGCCGTAAAGTTTTTGCCGCGATTCTGAATGAAGCCGATGACATCTGCCAGCGGGTAGCCCAGGAACACGCCGATCTCGTGGGGAAAGTCCTCCTCACAGCAAAGCCGCTGGGAGAGCTGTGCCAGCATCGATTCAGCATTGCCGGGGGTGTAGCCCTCGCTTTGCAGAAAGTCCTGCACGTCGCCGCGCTGCAAGATGGCAGCCACCTGGGTGGGGCGGTACACATAGACCAGCACCGCGCCGGTTACGGGACAGGCTTTCAGCACACGGACGGTCACACCGCGGGGTGCCAGCAGGGCGTGCCAGGCCACCGCCATAGCCGTACCATCCTGGCCGGAGGCCGGCTGGTAACGGAAGAGGCTGGCGGGCTTGAGGCCTGCCAGGGTAGGCGCGCAGATCGTAGCAAGATCGCAGGCAAAGCTGCGGGGGCTGACCGTGACGTGAGTGGGGGCAGGCATAGGCTCGGCTCCTTTAAAGCGCATTAGTTAGTTTTTACTAACTACAACCCCCATAAAACCGCACAGCACGGGGAGAGAGCCGCACTGTGCGGGCTATGGTTGCAGGAGATTCATTGTAAGGGGGTCATAGGTTAGTTTTAACTAACGATGATACTATACCATGCCGCTAGGGTTTTGTCAACAGGTTTGGGAAAGATTTTTTCCGCATTTTTTGCAGCATAAAAACAGGAAAGAGGAACCTTTCAGCAGGCTCCTCTTTTGCTCTAAGTTCGATTAAAATTCTTTTCGCTTACCTTTTCTCATAAGAAAAGGTAAGTTATTCGATGACCAGCCCAAACCCGTTCAGCAGTGCGATCACATCCGGGAAGCTGAACCGCGCACCTTTCATCTGGTTGTCACTGGGGTCGATGCGGTAGCCGGTGGCCTCGCGGAAATCCGCCTTTTGCAGGTCGCATCGGCTGAACGCTGTGCTGCTCAGGGCCACGCCGCGGAAATCCGCGCCCGCCAGTTTGCAATCGTCAAACACGCAGTCGCCAAAGGTACATTTACTGAAATCAAACTGCTTCAGCGCCATGCCGGAAAACTCATTGTAGCGGAACTCGCACTGCTCGGCCCTGCCAAAGGGCTGCACCAGGGCACTGCGTCCCTGCAGGCCGCCCCAAGCAATGGACCGGAAGGCACAGTGCAGCAGCCAGGCGTCGCTCATCTGGCAAAAGCTGAACACCACGTCGCTCCAGGCACAGCGGTCGAAGGTGCAGCCGAGAAAGCTGCACGCCGTAATGCGCGCACCGCTCCAGCGGCAGTTGATAAACGTGCAGTCGTTGAACTCGGCATCATGCAGAAAATCCGGCGCTACATTGTCAAAGGTTTCGCCCTGGTAATACTGCTTAGCCACGGCGCACCGCCTTTTTCAGGCGGACCCACACCGCGTAAGCCAGCAGCGGCAGCGCAAGGCCGGCCGCCGTGTAGGCCACCCACCAGGCCCCGCCGGTAAAGTAGATGGGGAATGCCGCCAGCAGATAGCTCTCGCCGCCAGTGGCCAGCAGGCCCAGCCAGGTGACGGGCTTGAACGCCAGGAAATGCAAGATCACAATGGGCATCGTGGCGCGCCCCAGTGCGCTGAAAGCGCCGCTCACTGCGGGCACGCGCGCCAGCAGGTGGGCACCCTCATACACCAGCATCCAGCCCGCCAGGCTGGCCGCCAGCAGGTAGAGCGGGCCGGGGTAGCTGTTGCCCGCCAGGCCTACGCTGCCGAACTGCCCCAGCACCAGCAGCACCACAAAGGCCCCGGCGCAGCACAGCGCTCCGCGCGCCGGGCCATGGGGATGCTGCACCTGGTGTAGTACAACACCCAAGTAAAACAGGCAGTAGCAGCTGGCCGCAATGCCCAGGCCCCAGACGTTCCAGCCAATGCGCTGGGCCTGCCAGCCGAGCCAGAGCAGCACGCCGGCAAGCAGCCCTTGCGGGATCAGCGTATCGCCGCTGCGCAGCAGTTTTTTCAACAAAAACTCTACGCCCGCATACAATAGAGATATCTGGAACAGCGCCTGAATGAACCACATAGCGCCGCCCAGCTGGGTGCCGCCGTCAAAAACGCTCCAGTGGGCTGTGCGGCCGATAATGTCCTTGATGGTCACCGGCGTGGTGATAAGGTTGCCGGGCAGATCGAGGATACGCTCGTCCCCTGTCAGGATGTTTACTTTTAAAAACAGGTTGGTCAGCAGGGTGTACACCGTGTTGGCCGCCACAAAGGGCAGCCACAGCGTGACCACCTTGCGCTTGGCAAAGCGGGCCAGCCGATGGGCGCTTTCGCCCGTGTGGGGAGAGAAAAACCACCCGCTGAGCATAAAAAAGAGCGCCATGTGGAATAAATAGATAAAGCTGGAACCGGGGAACCCCGCGTGCCCCAGCACCATCAGCACAATGCCGATGCCGCGCATACTGTCCAGCACAGGGTCGCGCTGTTTGGCCATAGCAAAGCCTTCTTTCTTGTTATTCATCCGCAGGCTTGGCCGCGCGGCACTTGGGGCACAGGTAGTGGATGGTCAATGTATAGCCGCGCACCTCGGTGCCGATGGCCGCCTCCACCTCCCGCATCAGGCCCACTACCGGCAGGTCCGCCAGGTGGCCGCAGCCGTCGCACAGCAGGTGGCCGTGGGGGCTGGGGTTGTAATCGTACCGGTCGGGGCCGCCGGGCATTTCCAGGTGGCCGATCTCACCGTCCAGCTCCATCATCTTTAAGTTGCGGTACACCGTGCCACGGGCAATGTGGGGCATCCGCAGCCGGGCCTCATTAAACAGCTCGTCCGCCGTCAGGTGCTGGGGGCTTTTCTCGCGCATGATGTCTAAGATCAGGGCGCGTTGACGGGTCATGGAAAGCACTCCTTTCAAATTAAGATTTCATCTTAAATATACAATACACGAAAGCCGCGCCGCTGTCAAGCTTTGTGCAAAGCAACCAATAATTATTCCTGAAATTTGGCTTGACAAGCCCCGAAAATTCGGTATAATAGAAGCAAATCAAGACAAATTCCTAAAAATTAAAAAATATTATAAACGGAGGCAATACTATGGAACTGAGAGGCAGCAAGACAGAGAAAAACCTGTGGGAGGCTTTCGCTGGTGAAAGCCAGGCCCGCAACAAGTACACCTTCTTCGCATCCAAGGCAAAAAAAGAGGGCTATGAGCAGCTGGCCGCGATTTTTACCGAAACCGCCAACAACGAGAAAGAGCACGCCAAGATCTGGTTCAAACTGCTGATGGAAAACGGCGAGATTCCCGACACCCTGACCTGCCTGAAGATGGCCGCCGCCGGCGAGAACGAGGAGCATACCTCGATGTACCCGCGCATGGCCGCCGAAGCCAAGGAAGAGGGCTTTACCCAGATCGCCGCGCTGTTCACGATGGTGGCCGCTATCGAGAAGGACCACGAGGAACGCTACAAGCAGTTGGCCGCCAATATCGAGGCCGGCAAGGTCTACGCCCGCGAGACCGAGCAGGTCTGGCAGTGCCGCAACTGCGGTTACACCTATATCGGCCAGCACGCCCCACTCAAGTGCCCGGTATGCGCCCATCCCCAGAGCTATTTTGAGCTGAAGAGCAAGAACTACTAAGCTATCCCCTGCCCGCAAACAGAAAGAGGAGCCTGACAGCAGGCTCCTCTTTTTTGCATGCAATGTTTCAGCGTTCCTCTCGGAAGTAAGGCAGACCCAGGTGTGCGGGGGGCTGGTCCTCTTTCTTTTTGCGCATGGAAACGGCGATCAGCACCAGCACGGTGACGACGTAGGGCAGCATCTGCACCAGGTCGGTCATGTAGCTGGCCAGCGTGATGCCCAGCAGCGTGGGCAGGAACTGATACAGCCAGTACAGCATGCCGAACAGGTAGGCACCCCAGATGGCGTTGAGCGGCTTCCAGGTAGTAAAGATGACCAGCGCCACGGCCAGCCAGCCCAAAGCTTCGATCTGGCCGGTGGTAGCCCAGATGCCCTGGTTGTAGTCCAGCACGTAGTACAGGCCGCCGATGCCGCAGATGCCTGCGCCGATACAGGTGGACAGATACTTGTACAGTGTAACGTTGATGCCGGCGGCGTCCGCGGTGGCGGGGTTCTCGCCCACAGCGCGCAGGTTCAGACCCGCGCGGGTGCGGGTGAGGAACCAGTGCATGGCCACCGCCAGCACGATGGCGGCGTACACCAGAAAGCCGTAGGAGAAGATGACCTGCCCCACGGTGCCCAGACCCGACAGCACCGGGATCTTGGCGGCGAAGGCCTTGTTGGCAACAGGGGCAGCAGAGTAGCTGGCACCGTCCAGGATAAAGACACCGAAGAAGTTGGCCACGCCCTTGCCGAAAGTGGTCAGCGCCAGGCCGGTGACGTTCTGGTTGGCGCGCAGGGAGATGGTCAGGAAGGCGTAGATCAGGCCGCCCAGCATCGAGGCTGCAATGGCGCAGAGCGTGGCGATCAGGATGCTGACCAGCCCGTTAGGGTTGGCGGCGGTGTTCTCATAGGCCCAGGCGCTGGCAAAACCGGCAAAGCCGCCCAAGTACATAATGCCGGGCACGCCCAGATTCAGGTTGCCGGATTTCTCGGTCACGGTCTCGCCCAATGCGCCGTACATAATGATGGTGCCAAAGGGGATAGCGCGCATGATCCATGCAATTAAACTGCTGTGCATATCACTTGCCCTCCTTATGTGCGCCGCGCAGGATGAGGCGGTAGTTGATGAAGAATTCACTGCCCAAAATGAAGAACAGGATGATGCCGGTGATGATGTCGGCGGCATACTCATTCAGCGAGTAGGCCGAAGCGATCTCGGATGCGCCGCGCTCCAAAAAGACGAGCAGGAAGGAGATCAGCGCCATATAGAAGGTGTTGAACTTGGCCAGCCAGGCCACGATGATGGCCGTAAAGCCGCGGCCGCCTGCCGAGGTGGTGGCAATGGTCTGGTCCTTACCGGCGACGATGAGGAAGCCGCACAGGCCGCAGACCGCGCCGGAGATGAGCATGGTGCGCACCGTAACGCGGCGGACATTGATGCCGGCATAGCGGGCCGTATTCTCGCTTTCGCCCACAACGCTGATCTCATAGCCCTGCTTGGAGAACTTGAGGTAGGCATACATGGCAAAGGTCAGCACGATGACGACGATGATGTTGATGGTGTAGCGCTGGCCCATAATGATGGGGAACCAGCCTGCCTTGGTAGCCTTGTTCAGGGTGCCCAGGCTGGAGGCCTGGCCGCGCATGATGTTGGTCATGCAGGCAACAATGCTCGTGGCAACGTAGTTCATCATCAGGGTGAACAGCGTCTCGTTGGTACCCCAGCGGGACTTGAACCAGGCGGGCACAAAGCCCCACAGCGCACCGGCGGCCATACTGCCGATGGCCATAGTCGCAAACAACACCGGAGTGGGCAGGTTGTTGCCCTGGTAGACCATGACCAGCGCGGCGATCAGGCCGCCGATCAGGATCTGACCTTCGCCGCCGCAGTTCCAAAAGCGCATCTTAAAGGCAGGCGCCAGCGCGATGCCGACGCACAGCAGGATGGACAGGTCGCGCAGCATCCAGCTGAAGCGGGTCATGTTGGCAAAGGTGCCGCCCCACATAACGCCGTAGACGGCCAGCGGGTTCAGACCGGTGACGAAGTAGATAAACAGCGCATCTACGACCAATGCCAGCAAAATGGCAATGGCACGCACCGCGATCTTCTGGGGCATCGTAGTGCCCTCGCGCTTGGCAATACGCAGCAGCGGTTCACGCACTGCGGTACTGGACTGACTCATGCCTTAACCTCCTTTACCAGATTGGTCATGCGGTTGCCGACTTCCTCCTTGGTGGTCTTGCGGCCATCCAGGATGCCGTTGACCTTGCCGCCGCAAAGCACGACGATGCGGTCGCACAGCTCCAGCAGCACGTCCAGGTCCTCGCCCACATAGATGACGGCGACGCCTTTTTTCTTCTGCTCGTTCAGCAGGTGGTAGATCGTGTAGGAGGTGTTGATGTCCAGGCCGCGCACGGCGTAGGCGGTCATCAGCACAATGGGGTCGGCGGCCAGTTCACGGCCGACCAGCACCTTCTGCACGTTGCCGCCGGACAGGCGGGAGACCGGGGTGTTCAAATCCGGCGTTACAACGTTCAGCTCTTTTTTAATAGTCTCGGCCAGGTCGTGGGGAGCCTTACGGTCCACGATGGGCGAATGGCCCTTGCCGTAACTTTTCAGCATCATGTTATCGGTCATGCCCATGGAGCCGACCAGACCCATGCCCAAGCGGTCCTCCGGCACGAAGGACAGGTGGATGCCTGCCTCCCGGATGGCCTTGGGGCTTTTGCCGATGAGCTGCACCGGGGCGGAAGCGTCGGGAGCGTAATACTCCACGCTGGCGCCGCGCTGGGTGGGCTGCAATCCGGCGATGGCCTCCAGCAGTTCCTTCTGGCCGTTGCCGGAGATACCGGCGATGCCCAAGATTTCGCCGCCGTACACATCAAAGCTGGCGTCGTCCAGCACGGTGATGCCGTCGGCGCTGCGGACGGTCAGGTGCTGGATGTCCAGGCGCTTGACCGGGTTCACGGGTTCGGGGCGCTCGATGTTCAGTTCCACTTTTTCACCCACCATCATGGCGGTCAGGGTGGCTTCGTCAGCGTCCCTGGTGGCAATATCTCCCACATACTCACCCTTGCGCAGGATGGCCACGCGGTCGCTGATGGCCAGCACCTCGTGCAGTTTGTGGGTGATGATGATGACGGCCTTGCCGTCGGCTTTCATGTTGCGGATGACCGTGAAGAGGCGCTCGGTCTCCTGGGGGGTCAGCACGGCGGTGGGCTCGTCCAGGATCAGGATGTCCGCACCGCGGTACAGCACCTTGACGATCTCCAGCGTCTGCTTCTGGCTGACGCTCATCTCGTAGACTTTCTGGTCCAGATCCAGGGCAAACTGGTATTTTTCGCAGATGGCGCGGGCTTTTTCGTGGACCTTTTTCAGGTCGAACCTGCCGCCGCCCATGGAAAGGGCGATGTTTTCGGTGGCGGTAAACACATCCACCAGTTTGAAGTGCTGGTGGATCATGCCGATGCCCAGATCCAGCGCATCGCGGGGGGATCGGATGGTAACAGCCTTGTCCCCCACGTAGATCTCGCCCTCATCGGGGTAGTAGATGCCGGCGATCATGTTCATCAGGGTCGTCTTGCCGCTGCCGTTTTCCCCCAGCAGGGCCAGGATCTCGCCCCGGCGCACGCTCAGCGAGACATCCTTGTTAGCCACCACAGGGCCAAAGGTCTTGGTGACGTGCTGCAAACGCACGGCGTATTCGGTCTGCGCCATTCTGCAGGCTCCTCTCACAGGTTATTTTTTCAGAGTTATTTGAGTTATTTAAAGGAAGAAACATTTTATAAAACCACCAAAAGGGAAGGCTGCGGATTTGCCGCAGTCTTCCCTCTTGGGTACCTGTCAGCGATCAGGCAACAGGGTCAGCATCTTCGATGATGCCGTCAATGCGCAGGGAGAAAGTGGGGGCTGCGCGCAGCTCGCCCTCATGGAAGTAACCGTCGGAGATAGCCTCCTTGGTCTCGCCCTGGTAGACAGCAACGGGAGAACCGGTGCTGTAATCATAGTAGGTCAGGTCAACAGGAGCGGTGGTAACAGTCTCGCCGCCAACGGTGAACTTGCTGGTGTCGAAGACATGCAGGCTGCCGTCTTTCAGAGCAGCCTCGACCTCAGCGACCTTCTCGGCGGTGCCGTCAGCGCACTCGGGGCCAAGGTCGGTGATGGCAACAGCGCCATCCTCGTAGCCCTTGCACCAATCCTGCGGGATGCTGCCAGCCTGGGCGCCCTCGAACAGTTCTTTGTAGTAGACCTTCCAGACGTTGGTGGCGGAGGTCAGGGCAGCGGTGGGAGCGGTTGCCAGCATATCGATGTTGTAACCGATGGAGTAGCAGATCTTGCCGGAATCCTTCAGCTTCTGGGTAGCGGCGGGAGCACCGGTGGAGTCTGCGTGCTGGCCGATGATGACAGCGCCGTTGGCGATCAGAGCCTCAGCGGCAGCGCCCTCCTTGTCGATGTCGAACCAGGAGTTGGTGTACATGACTTCCATCTCAACATCGGGGTAAACGCTCTGGACACCCAGGAAGAAAGCGGTGTAGCCGGAGACAACCTCGGCGTAGTTGTAAGCGCCGACGTAGCCGATCTTGACCTTGCCGTCAGCGGTGAAGCTGTCGGGCTGGGTCTCGGGGGTCAGGGTGCCGGACTCGACCAGCTCCTTAACCTTCATGCCAGCGACAACGCCGGAGACATAGCGGCTCTGGTAAACAGCGGTGAACGCATTGTAGAAGTTATCGAGGTCGGAGTTGGCGGCGAAGTCGCCGGTCATGGCCACGAAGTTGACATCGGGGTACTTCTCGGCTTCCTCGACCATGTAGGTCTGGTGGCCGTAGGAGTTGGAGATGATCAGGTTGCAGCCCTGGCCGACCAGGTCCTCGGCGGCGTCAGCAGTCTTGCCGCCCTCAGGGATCTTGTACTTCCAGACGATCTGGTCGTCGCTCATGCCCAGCTCAGCAGCGGCTTCCTTGATACCATTGATGTGCGCGGCGCTGTAGCCCTCGGTCTCATCGCCCAGGATGATGGCGCCGACTTTGACGTCGGGTGCCTGGTTATCGCTGCTGCCCTCAGCAGTAGCGGTGGTACCGGCGGCGCTGCTGGCAGCAGTGTCAGCGGTGGAACCACAGGCAGCCAGGCTGAACACCATAGAGGCGGCCAGCAGAATACCCATCAGTTTCTTCATGTGTGTTGTTCCTCCCTGTTATGTGTGCATAAAAACGGCAAAAATGCGTCGATTCTTCCTGACTTTTGCCGGGGAGTGACGCATTTCGTTACTTTGCAAGACCCATTGTAACCACTTTACAAACGCTTTGCAATGATTTTTAAATTTTTGTAAAAACTTTGGCGAAAGGCGTAAATGTTTTACCCACACGCACACGCCAATAGGCAGGACGCACAAACAAAAAAAGCAAAAGTCATACTTTACTTGTGTAAAAAGTATGACTTTTACCGTTTGCTTGCAGTTTGATCTTTTGCTTTGTTTTGCGGCTGCTCCGGGGCCGGGTGTGCTGCTTAGCGTTTGTGGATGTACTTGCGGTCCAGCCCGTAGTTGACGGCGGCGTTGAGCACCGCCCACATCAAAAAGACTTCCACCGGCAGCATCAGCGTGTTTTTGATGGCGCCGGAGGTCAGGTAGTAGAGATAGCCCTTGCCGTAGAGCATGGCCTTCCACACGCTGCCCAACAGCACGTTGCTGCCGTAATTGATAATAAGCCGCACCACAATAATGCGCAGCAGCGTTGGTTTGCGCTTGTACAGCAGCACGCCGTAGATGAAGCCCGACAGCACCGCCGTGACGAGGTAGCCGGGGAAATACGGCTCGCCGTAGCTGGAGAGCAGAAACCCTACCGAGTCGATGATGGCACCGGCCATCATGCCCACGCAGGGGCCGTAGCACATGCAGCCCAGACCGACCACCAGAAAGCTGAAGTAAATTTTAAGGCTTGGCCCCAGCAGGTAGATGGGCAGACCCTCCAGCACGATGGCCATGGCGCAGACCAGGCCCGCAAAAGCCAGCACGCGGACGTTGCGGAACTCCGCCCGGGCGGTGCGCCAGTAGGCTGGTGAAAAGACGGACAATTTTGCTTCCTGCATACAAAAAACCTCCTTGCGTATGCGGATGCCGCACAAGCAAGGAGGCAATAATAAGGTGTGCCAGGCACACCCGCCGTTGCACACCTTTTATGCAGCAGTGGGATGCGGGACCCGCACCGCAGGCCGCTTTGGCCTTTCGTCCTGCCACAACTCCCCGTTGGTCAGGCACTTTACGCGCGTGTCCCTACTCTGCGAAAAAATATTGGGTTACAAGCCTATTATACACGGGATGGATAGAAATGCAAGCACACCTTTGCAAAAACAGGCTGCACGGGCGCTGCCCTACCCCTGTAGGGGAGCATTCTATATGCTCCCGCGGGCGGATGCAAGCATCCGCCCCTACGCATTCCCCATAGGTTCGCATTGCTCGCCCCTACCCTTTCTTTACACGCCGCTGGCACCGTAGTTGGACAGCACGCGGGCGCTGGGGTCATCGACGTTGCAGCCGGGCCAGGCCTTGTTGGGCATCCAGTAATCCACGATCATCTCCGCCTGGCCGGGATAGTATTTTTCAAAAATTTCACGGTACAGCAGGCTTTCTTTGGTAAAGGGGCGGCAATAGGTATACTGGCCGCACTTCTCGGCAAATTCGCGGTCGGTATACACGGTCCCGGCGTATTCTTTCAGGTCGTCCACCATCGAGTGGCCCACAGCGTCGCTGAAGGCAGCCTTTTCACGCCAGAGGATGCTCTCGGGCAGCCAATCACCTTCAAAGGCCTTGCGCAGCAGGTACTTGCCCATGCCATAAATGTTCAGCTTCTTTTCGGGGTCGATGGCCATAACGTACTTGACGAAATCCAGGTCACCGAAGGGCACGCGGGCCTCCAGGCTGTTGACGCTGATGGAACGGTCGGCGCGCAGCACATCGTACATATACAGTTCGCGGATGCGCTTCTGGCTCTCGGTCTGGAAGGCGGCGGCGCTGGGGGCGAAGTCGGTGTACTTGTAGCCGAACAACTCGTCGGAGATCTCGCCGGTCAACAGCACGCGGATGTCGGTGTGCTCATGGATGTACTTGCAGACGAGGTACATACCCACCGAAGCGCGGATGGTGGTGATGTCCCAGGTGCCCAGCATGGCGATGACTTTTTCCAGCGCTTCAAGAACGATTTGCTTGTTGATGATGACCTCGGTGTGGTCGGCATGGAGGTAATCGGCCACCTGCTTGGCGTATTTCAGGTCGATGGCGTCCTCGCTCATGCCGATGGCGAAGGTGCGGATGGGCTTGCCCAGCTTTTTAGCTGCAATGGCGCAAACCAGGCTGGAGTCCAGGCCGCCGGAAAGCAGGAAGCCCACGGGGGTGTCGGCATCCAGCCGCTTATCCACGCCAGCCACCAGCTTTTCGCGGATGTTCGTCAAAATTTCAGGCAGTTCATCCTGGCTGTAGGCCGGGGTA
Organism: Oscillospiraceae bacterium; assembly: GCA_025758045.1. NCBI lineage: Bacteria > Bacillati > Bacillota > Clostridia > Eubacteriales > Oscillospiraceae > Oscillospiraceae bacterium. The sequence continues at coordinate 801,503 of CP107208.1, forward strand.
TCGGCGATGTCGCAGTAGCGCACAAACTGGCCGTTGCAGTAGTAGCTGCCGATGGGGAACGGATAGATCTTTTTGCACAGCCCAATGAGGTTTTTGGCCTCGGAGGCAAAGGCGATATGGCCGCTCTCGCTGTAGCCGTAGAACAGCGGGCGGATGCCGATGGGGTCGCGGGCAGCGATGAGCAGCTTTTTGCGGCTGTCGTACAGAATCATGGCAAACTCGGCGTCCAGATGCTTGAACATGTCCAGGCCGTACTTGTAGTACAGCGGCAGGATGATCTCGCAGTCGGAGTCTGACTCAAAGGTGTAGCCTTCAGCTTCCAGTTCGGCCTTGACGGGGCGGAAGCCGTACAGCTCGCCGTTGCAGGCAACGCAATCGGCACCGCGGAAGAAGGGCTGCATGCCCTCCGGCGTAAGGCCCATAATGGCCAGGCGGCCGAAGCCCAGCAGGCCGAACTCGGTCTCGGCGACGCGCTGGTCGTCCGGGCCGCGGCTGGTGGTGCGCAGCAGATACTCAGTAAACGTTTCCTTGGGCAGATCATGCCCGGCATAACCCATGATACAGCACATTTTGGTGACACTCCTTTAGATTTCCAACACCTGTTATTCCCCCGAACGGCAATAAAAAAAGACAGCCCATTCGCCCTGCATTAGGACGAATCGCTGTCTTGGATCCGCGGTGCCACCTAAATTACCGCAGCCGAAATAATGGCATACGGTCACTTTTTCCGTACACGTTCACCTTTGAAACGCTGCCGCTGTAACGCACGGCCTGCGGCATCCCCTACTCCTCTGCGGTTTCAGTTTGCAGCTGTCAGGTGTTCTTTCGCGCCCCGTCCCCGTCCCGGCTTACACCAGATGTCGGGCTCTCTGTGCGGATGTTGGGCGGTACTTTTCCCGGTCATCGCTTTTATCAGCTAAAGCATAGCACCATTTTGGGGCCGTGTCAAGCGTTTTTGGGTAGTTTTAGCTAACAGACCGTTTGGATTTTATTTTGCCTAAAATCCACCTTTTTATAGGGTTTTATCTTGTTTTGGGCGTTTTGGCATGGTACAATAAACTGCAGAGCATTATTTATTAACGGAGGAATCACCTTTTTATGTTAGAGCTTCGTCATGTCGGCTTTGAGACCGACGACAATAAAGAGATTCTGCGGGATGTCAGCCTGACTGTGCAGGACCGTTTTGTGGCCATCACCGGCCCCAACGGCGGCGGCAAATCCACGCTGGCCAAAGTCATTGCCGGTATCTACCAGCCCACCAGCGGCCAAATTTTGCTGGACGGCGTGGACATTACCCACATGTCCATCACCGACCGCGCCAACCTGGGCCTGAGTTACGCCTTCCAGCAGCCGGTGCGCTTCAAGGGGCTGCGGGTCAAGGACCTGCTGAGCCTGGCCGCCGGCAAAAATACCAGCGTCAACGAGGCCTGCAGCTATCTGAGCGAGGTCGGTCTGTGCGCCCGTGATTATGTGGACCGTGAGCTGAACGACAGCCTGTCCGGCGGCGAGCTGAAGCGCATCGAAATCGCCATGGTGCTGGCCCGCGGCACCAAGCTGTCCATCTTCGATGAGCCGGAGGCGGGCATCGATCTGTGGAGCTTCCAGAACCTCATCCGCGTGTTTGAAAAGATGTACGAGCAGACCCGCGGCAGCATCCTGATCATCAGCCATCAGGAGCGCATTTTGAACATTGCCGACAAAATTGTCGTTATTAAAAACGGCCAGGTGGAAAAAGAGGGCGCCCGTGCGGACATCCTGCCCGCCCTGCTGGGCAGTGCCGACGCCGGCAGCCCGGCCTGCAGTGTGCTGGCCGACAAAGTGGAAGGGGTGCGCAAATGATCGACGCAATTGAACAAAACCTGCTGCGGGAGGTCGCCGACCTGGACAGCCTGCCCGTAGGCGCTTACAACATCCGCGCCAATGGCCAGCTGGCGGGCCGCAACACCACCGCCAACATTGACATCGTGACCAAGGACGACAAGCCCGGCATCGACATTTACATCCGCCCGTTCACCAAAAACGAGAGCGTGCACATTCCCGTTATCCTGAGCCAGACCGGCCTGACCGATCTGGTGTACAACGATTTCCACATCGGCGAGGGCGCGGACGTGACCATCATCGCCGGCTGCGGCATCCACAACTGCGGCGGCGGCAACGCCCAGCACGACGGCATCCACACCTTCTATCTGGCCAAAAACGCCAAGCTGCGCTACGTGGAAAAGCACTACGGCGAGGGCGACGGCCGCGGCAAGCAGGTGATGAACCCCACCACCATCGTGCACCTGGCCGAGGGTGCGCAGATGGAGATGGAGACCACCCAGATCGCCGGTATCGACGATACCATGCGCAAAACCAGCGGTGATCTGGCCGAGGGCGCCAGCCTGGTCATCCACGAGAAGATCATGACCACCGGCGACCAGCATGCTGTGACCGATTTTGACGTAGACCTGAACGGCGAGGGCTGCTCGGCCAACGTGGTAAGCCGCAGCGTGGCCAAGGACGTGAGCAAGCAGGAGTTTATCAGCCACATCAACGGCAACTGCGCCTGCGCGGGCCACTCCGAGTGCGACGCCATCATCATGGACCACGCCTCGGTCATTGCCAGCCCGGCCCTGACCGCCAACAGTGTGGACGCCAGCCTGATCCACGAAGCCGCCATCGGCAAGATTGCCGGTGAACAGCTCATCAAGCTGATGACCCTTGGCCTGACCGAAAAGGAAGCCGAGGACCAGATTGTGAACGGATTTTTGAAGTAAGTTTTCACAACAAAACAGCCGCCCGGCGCAGAACCGGGCGGCTGTTTTTGTTGACGATGCGTAGAAAATTGCGTATACTGTGAAGTAGGCAATTCGGAAATCGTAACACATCCGAAATACAAGTAAGGAACTTGTTGCTATACCATAGAATAAAAAGGAAGGGGTTCTAGCATTAGGGATATGAAGATTAAAAGAAAACATAGTTTCCAATTTATGACAATATTATATTTTATAATCGTATTCTGTATGTGTATCACTCGATTTAATATCATCATGACTCTTGTCGGCGGTCCACTAACAAGAATTGATGCAGTCAACATGATACCCTTTCATAGCATCAGAGAGAATTTAAAGTATGGACACAGTCCTATTTCATGGGATATGCTTTATAATATAGTCATGTTTGTGCCATTCGGAATTATATATTGCTATTATCAGAAAACATTTTGCATATATAAAGCAATCGGCTTGTCGGTCTTAACAACATTTTCAATTGAAATGGCACAGTTTATTTTTAAAACAGGCGTTGTGGATATAGATGACCTTATTGTAAATACAATTGGCAGTTTAGTTGGTATCTTCTTTTATATTGCACTACAAAAAATATTGCAACGGGCACAAATGTTGGATGTACACGAAGTAATTGATACAGTTGCAACAATACTGCCTCCGTTATTCATCACCTTCGTTGTCAAAATGTTTTTTGGCGATGGTTCACCAAAGCTGCTTTTTATTCACAATATAGTTCTAATAAGCTATGGTATTTTCGACTATACATTTTTAATAAATGATTTTTCCTGGAAATCAAAGCTGTTTTACGCAGCATTTTATGTTGGGATTTTCTGGTTGCTCCTTGCCATACTATAGAAAATATAGTTGCAGGTAAAATCATTTCTGCATACCATGCACAGATTGCTAAACTCTAGGGCAATACCGCATAATTCTAAGTGCCGATACGGCGAGCGAGGTGCGGCAGCTGCTAAGCCAAAAGCGCAGATAATACTTTGTGTATTATCGAGCATTTTGGCAACGCAGATGCCGTGCCGCAGCCGCCGGAGCGGTGCTTAAGCCGTCAGGCGGGAATTGTGCGGTGTTGCTCTAGTTTTTCATTCAGCAAAAAAACGGCCTGCCCGTCAATGTACAACGAGCAGGTCGCTTTTATTTGCGATTATTTCAGCACAGCACCCAGGTTGGCGCTGGTGACAAGGCGGGCGTAGCGGGCCAGCCAGCCGGTCTTGATGTTCGGCTCGGGCTGGACATAGGCGGCCTTGCGGGCGGCCAGCTCTTCGTCGCTGACGGCCAGATGGATGGACGCATTCGGGATGTCGATCTCGATGGTGTCGCCTTCCTTGACCAGACCGATGGGACCGCCGGAGGCAGCCTCCGGGCTGACGTGGCCGATGGCCGCACCGCGGGATGCACCGGAGAAACGGCCGTCGGTGATGAGGGCCACGGTGGTATCCAGCTTCATGCCCGCCAGCGCACTGGTGGGGTTGAGCATCTCGCGCATGCCGGGGCCGCCCTTAGGACCTTCGTAGCGAATGACCACCACGTCGCCGGGGTGGATCTCGCCCGCATAGATGGCGGCAATGGCGGTGTCCTCGCTGTCAAAGACGCGGGCCGGGCCGCTGTGGACCTGCATTTCGGGCGCAACGGCGCTGCGCTTGACCACGCAGCCGTCCGGGGCGATGTTGCCCCACAAAATCTGCAGGCCGCCGGTCTTGGAGTAGGGGTTGTCGATGGAGCGGATGGCCTTGTCGTTCATGATATGGGCACCCTGGATGTTCTCGCCCAGGGTCTTGCCGGTAACGGTAGGAACATCCAGGTCCAGCAGGTCAGCCTTAGCCAGCTCGGCCTGCACCGCCGGGATGCCGCCTGCTTCGTACAGGTCGGGCATATGGGTGGGGCCCGCCGGGGCCAGGTGGCACAGGTTGGGTGTTTTGGCGCTGATCTCATTGAAGAGGTTCAGGTCGATGGGGCAGCCTGCCTCCTGGGCAATAGCCAGCAGGTGCAGCACCGTGTTGGTGGAGCAGCCCAGCGCCATATCGCAGGTCAGGGCGTTGCGGATGGAACGCTCGTTGATGATCTGGCGGGCAGTGACGCCGCGCTTGACCAGATTCATGATGGCCATACCGGCGTGCTTTGCCAGCTGCAGACGCTTGGAGTAAACCGCCGGGATGGTGCCGTTGCCGGGCAGTGCAATGCCGATGGCCTCACACAGGCAGTTCATGCTGTTGGCCGTGTACATGCCGGAGCAGGAGCCGCAGCCGGGGCAGCAGTTGCAGGTGCAGTCCTCCAGCTGCTCATCGTTGATAAGCCCGGCCTTGTAGGCACCGACAGCTTCGAACATTTTGGACAGGCTGACTTCCTCACCGCCGTAACGGCCGGCCAGCATGGGTCCGCCGGAGCAGACGATGGCGGGCACATCCATACGCACTGCCGCCATGACCATGCCGGGCACAATTTTATCGCAGTTGGGCACCAGCACCAGGCCGTCCAGCTGGTGGGCCATGTACATGGTCTCGACGCTGTCGCAGATCAGTTCACGGCTGGCCAGGGAATATTTCATGCCCACATGACCCATAGCGATGCCGTCGCAGACACCGATGGCAGGAATCAGAATGGGGGTGCCGCCTGCCATGCGCACGCCGTCCTTGACGGCCTGGGCCAGCTTGTCCAGGTTCATGTGGCCGGGCACGATCTCGCTGTAGGCGGAAACCACGCCGATCAGCGGGCGGTCCAGTTCCTCCGGCGTGTAGCCCAAAGCATAGAACAGGCTGCGGTTCGGTGCCCGTTCGGGGCCTTTTTTGACGTTATCGCTGTTCATTTTTTCTCTCCGTTTATCCAAAAGGCCTTCCCCGCAGGGGGGAAGGCGTTGTTTTGTTAAAATTACTTCTTCAGCCAGCTCATCATCTTACGCAGCTCGGCGCCGACCTTCTCGATGGGGTGCTCGGCAGCCATGCGGCGCTGTGCCAGGAAGTGGGTCTTGCGGCCGCCCTTGGGGCTCATCTCGGTCAGGAACTCGGATGCGAAGGTGCCGTCCTGGATCTCCTTCAGGACCTGCTTCATCTCCTTGCGGGTATCCTCGGTGATCAGGCGCTTGCCGGTGCGGTAGTCGCCGTACTCAGCAGTGTTGGAGATAGAGTAGCGCATCTTGGAGAAGCCGCCCTCGTTGATCAGGTCAACGATCAGCTTCATCTCGTGGCAGGTCTCGAAGTAAGCCATCTCGGGGGCGTAACCAGCCTCGACCAGGGTGTCGAAGCCAGCCTGGATCAGCTCGCAGACGCCGCCGCAGAGGACAGCCTGCTCGCCGAACAGGTCGGTCTCGGTCTCCTCCTTGAAGGTGGTCTCCAGGATGCCTGCACGGCCGGCGCCGATGCCGGAAGCGTAGGCCAGGGCGATCTCCTTAGCCTTGCCGGTGTAGTCCTGCTCGACGCAGATCAGAGAGGGGCAACCCTCGCCCTCGGTGTACAAGCGGCGGACGATGTGGCCGGGGCCCTTGGGGGCGATCATGATGACGTCAACGTTCTTCGGCGGGGTGATGGTCTTGAAGTGGATGTTGAAGCCGTGAGCGAAGGCCAGGGCCTTGCCCTCGGTCATGTAGGGGGCGACCTGGCTGTTGTAGATGTCAGCGCACAGCTCGTCGGGAACCAGCATCATAACAACGTCGCCAGCCTTGGCAGCCTCTTCGACTTCCATGACCTTGAAGTTCTCGTGGGTGGCGGCGAACTCAGAGGCTTTCTCCCAGTGGGCAGAGCCTTTGCGCAGACCGACGACGACGTTGACGCCGCTCTCGGCCAGGTTTTCGGAGTGGGCGTGGCCCTGGGAACCAAAACCGATGACAGCAACCGTCTTGCCGTCGAGAACGCCGAGGTTGCAGTCGGAATCATAATACTTGTTGATAGCCATGGTGGGTGTCTCCTTTTTAATGTTGAATTTTTTTATTTTTAATTTTTAACGAAAAACAAATTGTGTGGATACCGTTTTGTAGGGGCGGATACAAGCATCGACCCCTACGGATTGGTGGAAGATTTCAACCTTTTTGCTATTTCTGCGGGCAATGGGTGCCCGGCAGGGGCAACTGCGCATCCCGCACTTCCTGTGCGGGCTTTTGCATGTGCTGGTGTTTGCCGCCGCGCTCCAGCGCGGTTACGCCGGTACGGCAGAGCTCCAAGATCTCGTAGCCATTGAACATGGTCAGGAACGCGTCGATCTTATCGGGCTTGCCGGTCAGCTCAAAGACCATGCTGTCCGGCGACAGATCGATGATCTTGGCCTTGTAGATGCTGGAAATTTCCCGCAGCTCGGCGCGGCTGTGGTTGTCGCAAGCCACCTTTAAAAGCAACAGCTCGCGCTGCAGGCTCTTTTCGGGGTCCAGCTCAAAGACCTGGCGGGTGACTTCCAGCCGCTCGGTCTGCAAGATCAGCTGGCTGAGGGCCTGCTCGCTGCCGCGCAGCGTGACCGTGATACGGCTGATGGAGGGGTCGTTGGTGGCCGAGACCGTCAGGCTGTCGATGTTGAAGCCGCGGCGGCAGAACAGGCTGGCCACGCGGGCCAGAACACCGTTGCTGTTATCCACCAGCAGGCTGATGACCCGGCGCTGGTTATTGGGGTTTTGTGTCTGTTCCATGCAGCTCACCTCATTCCATGATGATGTCTTCGATCGTGCCGCCGCCGGGGATCATGGGCAGCACTTTTTCGTCCTTGCCGATGCGGCAGTCGATCCAGCTGGGGCCTTGCTGCTTCATGGCATCGGTGAAAGCGGCCTTGAACTCCGCCGGAGTAGTGGCACGGTAGCCCTTGGCACCAAAGGCCTCGGCCAGCTTGACGAAATCGGTCTTGCGGTGGGGGTCGGTGTCGGAGTAGCGCTTCTCGTAGAAGGTCGTCTGCCACTGGCGGACCATGCCCAACACCTGGTTGTTGAAGATGACCGTGATGATGGGCAGGTCGTAGCTGACAGCGGTGCAGCCTTCGTTGAGGTTCATGTGGAAGGAGCCGTCGCCGGTGAGCATGACCACACGGGCATCGCGGCCCAGGGCCATTTGCGCGCCGATGGCCGCGCCGTAGCCGAAGCCCATCGTGCCCAGGCCGCCGCTGGTGAGGAATCCGCGGGATTTGGTGTGGTGCAGATATTGCGCAGCCCACATCTGATGCTGGCCGACGTCGGTAACATAAACAGCTTCAGGCCCGGCCTGTTCGCAGATCTCGTTGATGATCTGATGGGGTTTCAATTCGGTGTCACTATCCACAGGTTTGTAGTCCATGGCCTGCCAGACGTGGATCTGATCCATCCAATCGGCGTGCTTGGCCTCTTTAACGTGGGGCAGGATGGCCTGCAAAACGTAGCTGGCGTCGCCGGTCAGGCTCAGGTCGATGTCCACGTTCTTGCCCAGCTCGCTGGGGTCGATGTCGATCTGGATGATCTTGGCACGTTTGGCGAAGGCGTCAGGGTTCAGGGCCACGCGGTCGCTGAAGCGGGTGCCCACGGCGATGACCAGGTCGGCCTCGTCGATGGCCTTGTTGGCAGTGTAGCAGCCGTGCATGCCCAGCAGGCCGAGGTTATGCTCTTCGCCGTAGCTCAGCACACCGGCAGCCATCAGGGTGTAGGTAGCGGGGATGTCGGCCTTGGTCAGCAGGTCGCGCAGGGGCTGGCAGCCCACCGCACTGCGCACACCGCCGCCGAAGTAGACGATGGGGCGCTTGGCCTCGTTGATCATGGCGGCGGCTTTCTGCACGTCCTCCTCATTATAAGAGGTAACGGTGCGGATCAGCTCCGGCTCTTTGGGGGTGAACTCGCAGACCGCGGCGGTGACGTCCTTGGGGATGTCCACCAGTACCGGGCCTTTGCGGCCGGATTGGGCAATGCGGAAAGCCGCACGCATCGTGTCGGCCAGATCCTCGACCCGGCGCACGGTGTAGTTATGTTTGGTGATGGGCATCGTGATGCCCTCGATGTAGGCTTCCTGGAAGGAGTCCTTGCCCAGCAGGGTGGTGGCCACGTTGCCGGTGAAGGCGACCATGGGCACGCTGTCCATGTAGGCGGTGGCGATGCCGGTGACCAGGTTGGTGGCACCGGGGCCGCTGGTGGCCAGCACCACGCCGGTGCGGCCCGTGGCGCGGGCGTAACCGTCGGCCGCATGGGAAGCGCCCTGCTCGTGGGCGGTCAGCACGTGGCGGATTCGGTCAGAATTTTTGTACAGCTCATCGTAAAGATTCAGAACCGCGCCGCCGGGGTAGCCGAACAGGGTATCCACGCCCTGCTCGACCAGGACCTCGACGAAGATCTGTGAACCGGTCAATTTCATCGTGTTTGCTCCTTCCTGAACTTGCCCGCCTCTAAGGCAAAAAAGTCTTGCGGGTATAAAAAACAGCCTTTGCCTCTTTCGTTCAAAGAGACAAAGGCTGTGAATCAGCTCTCTGCGGTACCACTCTTTTTGGAGCGCCTGCTCCCACCTCATGGGCTTCCAACAAAGCCCGGCACTGTAACGGGTGCGCCCGTATCCCCCTAATAGGTTTCGTTCGGGTGATCTGCTCCGGGATCAGTTCGCAGCTCGTTTCTCCTTCTGCCTTGCACCGACCGGCAGTTCTCTGCAGGGAACGTGACTGTTACTAACTTCCCATCCAAGCATTTAGATTTGTGTTAAACTATACCGCAATTTTTCAGGGTTGTCAAGTTTTTTTGTGGAAATCTTGCAACTTTTTGCGGCGGCGTTTATACTGAGTGTGTAAGTCTCTTTGGGAAAGGATGATAAAGCGTTTATGCAACGTAAAGATTGGGCCGCCCGTGTGGACGGGCTGGTCGTGTTTCGCGGCCTGCTGCAAAGCGAACCGCTAGCCTCTCTGCGCGCGGCTCTGGCGGCAGATGCTGCCGGGCTGACCGGCGCGGTGGCCGCCTTTGAAAGCGCCCTGTTTACCCAGGGCACCAACTGGACCGAAGTCCTGCTGGACGCCGTGCTGGAGGACGAGAATCTCTGCCTGCGCACGGCTGCCGGCGGGGATGCCGGGCCGGTGCTGGAAAAGGCACTGGAAAACGAACTGGAATTTTTGCAGCAGCTTGGCACTGCTGGGCTGGATGACCTTTGCCCCGAAGCCCCGGCCTTTCTGCCGCGGTGGGAGGTAAGCCATGACGCCAACTATGCAGCCGCCTACCAGGCGCGCCGCGCGGCCGTGGGCCAGAAGGGCTACGGCATGTTTGCCCGCCACCATGTGTTTACAATCGAGGATGGCCGCCTTGTGCCGGTGCGCTACCCCGATCCCCAGCGCCTGAGCGAACTGCCCGGCTACGAGCGGGAGCGGGAAAAGGTCATTGCCAACACCCGCGCCCTGCTGGAGAGCAAGCCCACCAACAATGTGCTGCTGTATGGCGACGCCGGTACGGGCAAATCCAGCACGGTCAAGGCCATTGCCAACGAGTTTGCGCCTGACGGCCTGCGGCTGATCGAGGTGAAGAAGAACCAGCTGTACCAGATCCCCGCCCTGATGGACGAGCTGGCGAAGAATCCGCTGAAGTTCATTTTGTTCATCGACGACCTGAGCTTCTCGGCCAACGACGACAACTTTGCCGCGCTGAAAGCCATTCTGGAGGGCAGCGTGGGCGGCCGCAGCCACAACGTGGCCGTGTACGCCACCAGCAACCGCCGCCATCTGGTCAAGGAAAGCATGAGCGACCGCAGTGGCGACGACCTGCATGCCGCCGATACCCGTCAGGAGCTGATGAGCCTGGCGGCGCGGTTCGGCCTGACGGTGACCTTCCAGCAGCCGGATAAAGACCGCTACGACACCATTTTGCTGGAGCTGGCCAAGCAGTACGGCGTGCAGATGCCCAGCGACCAGCTGTTCATCAAAGGCCAGGCTTTTGCCCTGCGCGCCGGCGGCCGCAGCCCCCGCGTAGCCAAGCAGTTTGTGGAACTGCTGGCAGCGGGTGTGAAGGTGTAATGATGTGCCCCCTTGCAGAGGGGGCCTTTTTATTTTATAACGCGATTTCTGTAGGAGCGGATGCTTGCATCCGCCCGTGGGTCGATGCAAGCATCGACCCCTACATATTTACCTGCACATCACGCTCTCTCCGTCACCAGCTTAAATCCCGCTTCGGTGAGCTTTTGCTTGATCTGCTCGATCTGGGCGGCATCGCGGGTCTCCAGCCCCAGCTTGAGGAAGCAGCTGGTGATGGCCATGTTGGCATCGCTTCGGTCGTGGTGGACGCTGACCACATTGGCGCCGCAGGCCGAGACAATGTCGCTGACCAGGCTCAGCTGGCCGGGCTTGTCCTCCAGGGCGATCATCAGGTTGGTCTTGCGGCCACTCATGACCATACCGCGGGTGATAACGCGGGACAGGATGTTCACATCGATGTTGCCGCCGGAGATCAGGCAGACGGTCTTTTTGCCTGCCAGCGGCAGCTTGTTGAACAGTGCGGCCGCCACCGGCGTGGCACCGGCCCCCTCGGCCACCAGCTTCTGGTTCTCCATCAGCGCCAGGATGGCCGCGGCGATCTCGTCCTCGCTGACCGTGACCACGTCATCCACGTACTGGCTGACCATCTCATAGGTGGTCTCGCCGGGCGTCTTGACCGCGATGCCGTCGGCGAAGGTGTCTACGTGGTCCAGCGTCTCGTACTTGTGGTCGTGGAAGGCGTGCTCCATGCTGGGGGCACCGGCAGCCTGCACACCGTAGACCTTGACCTCGGGGCGCAGGCTCTTGATGGCGAAAGCCACGCCGGAGATCAGGCCGCCGCCGCCGATGGGCACGATGACCGCATCCACATCGGGCAGCTGGTCCAGGATCTCCAGGCCGATGGTGCCCTGGCCCGCGATGACCAGCTCGTCATCGTAGGGGTGGATGAAGGTCATGCCAGTCTCCTGCTGGAGCTCGACGGCGCGGTCGTGGGCGTCGTCGTAGGTACCCTTGACCAGCTCTACCTCCGCGCCCAGGCGCTTGGTGCTTTCCACTTTCATAATAGGGGCACCGTCGGGCATGCAGACCACACTTTTAATGCCCATGCTGGTGGCGGCCAGCGCCACGCCCTGGGCATGGTTGCCGGCCGAGCAGGCGATCACGCCCTTGGCGCGTTCTTCCTCGCTCAGCTGGCTGATTTTATAGTAGGCACCGCGGACCTTGAAGCTGCCGGTCACCTGCAGGTTTTCGGTCTTCAAGTAGAGATCTGTGCCGGGGCAAAGCCGGGGCGCGGCGATCAGGTCGGTCTTGCGGGCGACTTTTTTCAGTACGAATTTGGCGTGGTAGATCTTGTCCAGTGTCAGCATTGGGCTGCTCCCCCTTGAAATTGCAATAGTTCAGCCCGACCCTGCGTACAGGATCGGGCATCGGCTGCACCGTTGCAGCTGTGATATACTTGATTATAGTTGAGTTTTACTAATTTGTAAAGTGAATAATTTTCATGTTTAAATGTTATTGGCACCGTTCACAAGAATCTTTTCGCATCTTTGTGGAATATTGCTAATTTTCCAGCCTTGACAAACGCGCTATAATAAAAAAAAGGAAATAAGGCAAAAAACATCCGCTTTGGCGGTAAGGAGGATTCACTTTTATGGACATCCGCTATTCCTGCAATCAGCGCGATTTTAAGCGCTACACCACCGAGGAAGTCCGCGATGAAATGCTGATTACCGGCCTGTACAAGGCTGATGAGGTCGTGGCCGTTTACAGCCACGTGGACCGCATGGTCACCCTGGGCTGCATGCCTGTACATGAAGAAGTTTCCATCGACAAGGGCATCGACATCTGGGCCAACTTCGGCACCCATTACTTCCTGGAGCGCCGCGAGATCGGCATCTTCAACATTGGTGACGGCTCCGGCACCATCACGGCCGACGGTGTGGAATATCACCTGAATGTCAAAGACTGCCTGTACATTACCCAGGGCACCCAGAAGGTCACCTTCAAGAGCGATGACTCCGAGCATCCCGCCAAGTTCTACATGGTCTCCGCCCCGGCACACTGCCGCTACGAGACCAAGCTGATCACCCTGGAGCAGGCCGCCAAGCGTCCCCTGGGCAGCCTGGAGACCTGCAACAAGCGCACCATCAACCAGTTCATCCATCCCAGCGTGCTGAAGACCTGCCAGCTGTCCATGGGCATGACCTGCCTGGAGCCGGGCAGCAACTGGAACACCATGCCCAGCCACACCCATGAGCGCCGCATGGAGATCTACACCTACTTCGACCTGCCGGATGACCAGGTGGTCTTCCATATGTGCGGCGAGCCGCAGCAGACCCGTCACATCGTGATGCACAACTACGACGCTGTTATCAGCCCGTCCTGGAGCATCCACAGCGGTGTCGGCACCTCGAACTACACCTTTATCTGGGCCATGGGCGGCGAGAACCAGGAGTTCGATGATATGGACAACATCGCCACCACCGACCTGCGCTAAACGCAACGATTTTGCGGTAGTTTTGCTGCAAAAATGTGCGCATTTTGCGCAACTGCTTTTGTTTCCCGCGTCTGCCCCGCAGGCGTTTCGGATATTTTTATTGAATTTTAGGAGGTTTTAAACATGTCTGTTTGCACCCCGAAATCTTTTGATCTGACCGGCAAGGTCGCCCTGATCACCGGCGCTTCCTACGGCATCGGTTTTGCTATTGCTACCGCTATGGCCAACAACGGCGCCACCATCGTTTTCAACGACATCAAACAGGAGCTGGTCGATAAGGGCCTGGCCGCCTACAAAGAGGCCGGCATTGATGCCCACGGCTATGTCTGCGACGTCACCAACGAGGACGCTGTCAAGGCACTCGTCAAGCAGGTTACCGAGGAAGTTGGTCACATCAACATTCTGGTCAACAACGCCGGTATCATCAAGCGTATCCCGATGACTGAGATGAGCGCTGCTCAGTTCCGTCAGGTCATCGACGTTGACCTGAACGCCCCGTTCATCGTGGCCAAGTCCGTTATCCCTGACATGATCGAGCAGGGCGGCGGTAAGATTATCAACATCTGCTCTATGATGAGCGAGCTGGGCCGTGAGACTGTCTCCGCCTACGCTGCTGCTAAGGGCGGCCTGAAGATGCTGACCAAGAACATCGCTTCCGAGTACGGCCAGTACAATATCCAGTGCAACGGCATTGGACCTGGCTACATTGCTACCCCGCAGACCGCACCGCTGCGTGAGATCCAGCCGGACGGCAGCCGTCATCCGTTTGACCAGTTCATCGTTGCCAAGACCCCCGCTGGCCGCTGGGGCAATGCCGAGGATCTGGGCGGCCCCGCCGTCTTCCTGGCATCTGAGGCCTCTGACTTTGTCAACGGCCTGATCCTCTACGTCGATGGCGGCATCCTGGCCTACATCGGCAAGCAGCCGGGGTAACTTTCTCTTACTTTCTTTGAAAAGAAAGTAAGCAAAGAAACTTTAATATAGGGCAATACTGCATAATTCTAAGTGCCGATACGGCGAGCGAGGTGCGGCAGCTGCTAAGCCAAAAGCGCAGATAATACTTTGTGTATTATCGAGCATTTTGGCAACGCAGATGCCGTGCCGCAGCCGCCGGAGCGGTGCTTAAGCCGTTAGGCGGGAATTGTGCGGTGTTGCCATAGGCATACCAAAAAGAGGATGCAACTGGAAGGTTGCATCCTCTTTTATTTGTTAAAACGCTTTGTAGGGCGAGCTCGTGGCCGTTTGCCATGTAAAAAACTTTTCCGGGAAACGTGTTGTTTCGCCAAGTTTGCGGGCGACCAATGGTCACCCCTACATTTTCCGCTTAGCCGATCTCAATGCTCCAAGCGAAAGTCTTGCTCTTGCCGGGGTTCAGCTGCTCGTGGCGGCCTTCCTCATTGACGGAGTTGGCCCAGCCGTTCCAGGGTTCCATGCAGACGAAGCTCTCGGCGTTCTGCTGCCAGAGGACACCCTTGCCGAAGGCAGCCTCATCAAAGGCGACCGTGACCTTATGGCCATTGCCGGAATCGGTCAGCACCATGGGGCTCTTCACGCCGGTCAGCAGGCGGATGGAATCCGCGGCATCATCCTTTTTGGTCAGGGTGATCTGGGCGGGGGCGGCGGGCTGATTGCCCTTGGCGTTCTCGCTGCAGGTGGCAGCGGTGATGTCGAAGCTGACATTTTCCAGCTTGGTCACACCAAAATAGGGATGGAAGCCAACGCTGAACGGCATCGGCTTATCGCCGGTGTTCTTCACGGTCAGGGCCAGGCCCGCCTTGCTGCCTGCCAGGGTGTAGCGCATGGTCAGAGCAAAATCAAACGGGTAGACGAACTTGGTCAGGCCGTTGGGGGTCAGGGACAGCTCGATGGCGTCCTCGGTGGCGGACTTGACCTGCCAGGGCAGCAGGTCGGCCAGGCCGTGGACCTCGATGGGATGATCGGCACCGCCGAAGTGATGCGCGCCGCCATCCGGCTTGCCGCAGTTGGGGAACAGGATGGGCACGCCGCAGCGGGGACGGTCGGTGGATTCAAAGTTCTTGTCACGCAGCCAGAGATACTCCTCGCCGGCCTTGGTGAAAGACGTTGCCATGCCGCCCTTTTCCGGTGTGACGGTCAGGGCATAGTCGCCATCCGTCAGGGTCAGGGTCTTGTAGTTGACGCCATACTTCTCGTAGACGCCCTCGGTCAATTTAGCCATATTACAACCTTCTATTCAACCCATCGCGCACTTTCCCGTGTCATATCCCGCTTGGTTTTACGCTTTTGGGCATTTTATATTAAGGCAACACCGCACAATTCCCGCTTTACAGCTTAAGCACCGCTGCTACGGCTGCGAAGCACAATCTGCGTTGCAAAAATGCTCGATAATACACAAAGTATTATCTGCGCTTTTTGCTTAGCAGCTTGTACTTCTCGCTCGCCGCATCGGCACTTAGAATTATGCGGTGTTGCCTTAAAAGTTTCTTCGGTTTCTTCTTTTCAAAGAAGGAACATAACCCCCGTAATCAAAGCACGACGCCGTCCTTGAAGATGGAGATCTCGCGGAAGCCCTTCTTCTCGGCGCAGGTCTGCTTGCCGGAAGCAACATCCAGCACCAGCTGGTACAGGTCAGCGCCAGCCTCGTCCAGGGTACGCTCGCCGTCCGCGACCACACCGGCATTGAAGTCGATCCAGGTCTTTTTCTTGGCGGCCAGCTGGCTGTTGGTAGCGATCTTCAGCGTCGGGGCGGGTGCGCCGAACGGCGTGCCGCGGCCGGTGGAGAACAGCACCATGTGGGCACCGGCGGCGGTCAGCGCAGTGGCGGAGACCAGGTCGTTGCCGGGGCCATACAGCATGTTCAGGCCCTTGGTGGTGACGGGCTCACCATAATCGATGACATCCATGATGGGGGCAGAGCCGCCCTTCTGGACGCAGCCGCAGGACTTGTCCTCCAGCGTGGTGATACCGCCCTGCTTGTTGCCCGGGCTGGGATTGTCGTAAACGACCTCGTTGTGGCTGATGAAGTACTCTTTGAAGCCGTTGATCATCTTAACAGCCTTCTCAAAGACCTGCTCATTCTGGCAGCGATCCATCAGGAACCCCTCGGCGCCGAACATCTCGGGCACCTCGGTCAGCACGGTGGAACCGCCGCGGGCGCACAGCATATCGCTGAAGCGGCCGATGGTGGGGTTGGCGGTGATGCCGGACAGACCGTCGGAGCCGCCGCACTTCATGCCGATGACCAGCTCGCTGGCGGGGATCGGCTCGCGCTTGAACTGGGCAGCGTAGGCGGCCAGCTCTTTCAGGATCTCGCGGCCTGCGACCAGCTCGTCCTCGACATCCTGGCAGGTCAGGAACTTGACGCGGTCAGCGTCGTAGTCGCCCAGTTCTTCCAGGAACTGCTCATGGGTCAGGTTCTCGCAGCCCAGAGAGAGCACCAGCACAGCGCCGGCGTTGGGGTGGCGGACCAGCGAAGCCAGCAGCTTGCGGGTCTGGGCATGGTCATGGCCGGTCTGGGAGCAGCCGAAGGGATGGGTGAAGGTGTACAGGCCGTCGATGGAGCCGGTGACCAGATCCTGGTTGTCCCGCACGAGGGCTTTGGCGCAGTCGTTGACGCAGCCGACGGTGGGGATGATCCAGATCTCGTTGCGGATGGCGGCACGGCCGTCCTTGCGGCGGTAGCCCATGAAAGTCTCCGGGGCCGCCGGGGTCAGGGGATGTACGTCGGGATGGTAGCTGTACTCGATCTCGCCGGACAGGTTGGTCTTGACGTTGTGGGTGTGCATCCAGGTGCCGGGCACGGCGTCAGCGGTGGCATGGCCGATGGGGAAGCCGTACTTGATGACATTCTCGCCTGCCTTGATGGGAGTGATGGCCATCTTGTGGCCCTGGGGGATATCCTCAACAGCGGTGACGGTGGTGTTATCCACGGGGACAGCGGTGCCCTTGGCGATGGGGTGCAGGGCAACGACCACGTTATCTTTGGGGTTGATCTTAATAGCGATGGGCATAATAAGACTATCTCCTTAATCTAGTTATGGCAATACCGCATAATTCTAAGTGCCGATACGGCGAGCGAGGTGCGGCAGATGCTAAGCCAAAAGCGCAGATAATACTTTGTGTATTATCGAGCATTTTGGCAACGCAGATGCCGTGCCGCACACCGAGCCGCAGCGAGGCGCTTCGGAGCGCAACCGCCGCTTGCGGCGGCTCTTGGCGCGGAGATCCGCCGGAGCGGTGCTTAAGCCGTTAGGCGGGAATTGTGCGGTGTTGCCTTATAATAAAATTGGGGCCGGAGGGCATCCTCCGGCCCCAGTGGGGTTTATTTTATGCGTTGCCGCGCAGGAATCACAGGCAGCTCTTGTAAGCAGCCAGAGCGCCCTGCTCACGAATCATGGTCAGGTTCTTGACGGTAGTTTCCTCGAAGCCGGCGACCTTGGTCAGGTCCTGGCCCCACATCTGCTCGTTGGTCATGACGGCATGGACGAGAGTCGGGATATCGTCGTTCTTGTGCTCGTTGTAGAATTCCAGAGCCCAACGATCATCGGAGACGGTGTACTCGTTGCCCTTGGCACGCTTGCAGACCAGGCCTTTGTCGGTCAAGCCCTGGACATCGTTGCTGTAGAAGGCAATGTAAGCAGCGAAGCTCATGGTCAGGCAGGTGGGCAGCTTGCCGTTCTTCTCGATGTACTCGAGGAAGGAAGGCATGTTGCGGGCACGCCACTTGGAGGTGGAGTTCAGGGAGATGCTCATCAGCTCATGGTTGACGAACGGGTTGTTGAAGCGGTCCTCCACAGCAGCGGCGAACTTCTTGCAGTCGTCCTGATCCAGGGGCAGGATGGGCACGACCTCATCCAGCAGCATCTTGTTCATGTAGCCCAGGATGGTGTCGTCATGCATGCAGTCGCGCACGATGTCGTAGCCGGCCAGGTATGCGCCCAGAACAAAGCCGGTGTGGGCGCCGTTCAGGATACGTACCTTGCGCTTCTTGTACGGGCTCATATCGGGGGTAACGAAGACGTGATCCTCGAGGCCAGCCTTGCGGAAGGGCAGAACGTCGTTCAGCTTGGTGTCACCCTCAATGACCCAGACGCCGAAGACCTCACCGACATCCAGCAGCGGGTCAGCATAGCCGTGCTTGGCTTCCAGTTCAGCAACTTCCTTCGGGTCACGGATGCGGCCGGGAACGATACGGTCAACCAGAGAGCCGCAGAAGGTGCAGTCCTCGTTGACGTACTTCTTGAAGCCGTCCTCCAGGCCCCACTGCTCGATGTACTGGTTGACACACTTCAGCAGTTCCTTGCCGTTGTTGTCGATCAGCTCGCAGGCCAGCATGATGATGCCCTTCTTGCCTGCCTTATAGCGGTGATACAGCACCTGGGTCAGCTTGCCGGGGAAGCTGGATGCGGGAACGTCCTCCAGCTTGCAGGCGGGGTCGTAGACGATGCCGGCCTCGGTGGTGTTGGAGACGATGATCTCGAGGTCGTCGCTGGCGGCAACGGCCATCATCTTGTCAAAATCCTCTTTCTCATACGGGTTCAGGCAGCGGGACACGCTGGAGATCACGCGCTTGTCATCGACCTTTTTTCCGTTTTCGCTGCCGCGCAGGTACAGGGTGTAGAGGCCCTCCTGCTCGTTGATCATCTTGGCCAGGCCGGGGGCGATGGGCTGGACCAGCACGCACTTGCCGTTCCAGTCAGCCTTCTCGTTGGCCAGGTCGAACCAGTAGTCAACGAAAGCGCGCAGGAAGTTGCCCTCACCGAACTGCAGGACCTTTTCGGGGGCATCTTTCAGGACATAACCGTCATAGCCGGACTTTTTCAGAACCTCGTAATTCAGAGTTTCCATATTGCTTTCTCCTTATCACTTCATAGTTTCAGCGTGCGCACCGCACGCCTTGCTTAATTATCATTTTAGAGTCTTTCCCGCCTGCCGTCAAGGTTCTTTTCGGGATTCTTTTTCAACAAATCGCACATATTTTGCAAGTTATTTTTTTATCTATGTTCCTTTGGCACCCTGCACAGCTTCACCTTGCAAAATTCAGCAATTTTGACGCGCATACCGCAATTTTTACAACTTGTTGAATTGCTTTTCTTTATGTATAATAATAGCAGAGTATGTGCTTTCGGCGTTAAAACCCTGTGCAAGTATCGTTCGCTTGCCAAAGGGCCGCGCCGGGGGCG
The DNA here is from genome assembly GCA_025758045.1 of Oscillospiraceae bacterium. Lineage (NCBI taxonomy): Bacteria > Bacillati > Bacillota > Clostridia > Eubacteriales > Oscillospiraceae > Oscillospiraceae bacterium. The sequence goes on from CP107208.1 coordinate 820,810, forward strand.
CAGCCCGCCACAACCTATATTATCTGTAAGGAGCGTTTTGTACATGAAAGCTTTTATGGACAAGGACTTTCTGCTGGAGACCCCTACCGCCCAGCACCTGTATCACGACTATTCGGCCAAGCTGCCCATCGTAGACTATCACTGCCACATTCCCCCGCAGGAGATCTACGAGAACCGCCGCTTTGAGAACATCGCCCAGGTGTGGCTGGGCGGCCATCAGGTCCTGGCCGATGGCTCTGACTACTACTTTGGCGACCACTACAAGTGGCGCGTGATGCGTTCCAACGGCGTACCCGAGGAGTACATCACCGGCGACAAGCCCGACCGCGAGCGTTTCCAGAAGTTTGCCGAGGCCCTGCCCATGGCCATCGGCAACCCGATGTACACCTGGTGCCATCTGGAGCTGAAGAAGTACTTTGGCTACGAGGGCGTGCTGAACGGCGACACCGCTGAGGAAGTTTGGAACCTGTGCAACGAGAAGCTGCAGAATGACCCGAAGCTGACTGTCCGCGGCCTGATCGCGCAGAGCAATGTTGCCATGGTCGGCACCACCGATGACCCCATCGATTCTCTGGAGTGGCACAAGAAGATCAAGGCTGACCCGTCCATCAAGGTCGTCGTGGCTCCCTCCTACCGCCCCGACAAGGTCCTGAACATCCGCAAGGAAGGCTTTGCCGATTACATCCACAAGCTGGAGAACGTGGTCGGCCGCAAGTTTGCCTGTGCCAACTGCGTTGTCAACGCTCTGGATGAGCGCCTGCAGTTCTTCGTAGAGATGGGCTGCCGCGCCTCTGACCACGGCCTGGATTACATCCCCTACGTGGATACCAACGCCGAGAAGGCTACCGCTGCTTTCAAGAAGGCCATGGCCGGTGAGACCCTGACCCAGGAAGAGGGCGACGAGTACACCACCTACGTGCTGCTGGCCCTGGGCCGCCTGTACAAGAAATACAACGTGGCTATGCAGCTGCACTACAGCTGCCTGCGCAACGTCAACGAGAAGATGTACCGCAAGCTCGGCCCCGATACCGGCTACGATATGATCGCCGTGACCGATTGCAGCGCTACCATCAGCAGCCTGCTGAGCAAGCTGACTGAGACCGACGAGTGCCCGAAGGTCATCCTGTACAGCCTGAACCCCGCCGACTTCGACATGCTGGGCACCCTGATGGGACCCTTCCAGGATGACGAGATCCCCGGCAAGATCCAGCTGGGTTCCGCCTGGTGGTTCTGCGATACCGACGACGGCATGTACCAGCAGATGAAGACCCTGGCTCGCCTGGGCCTGCTGGGCAACTTCATCGGTATGCTGACCGACAGCCGCAGCTTCCTGAGCTATACCCGCCACGAGCTGTTCCGCCGCCTGATGTGCAACCTGATCGGCGGCTGGGTCGAGAACGGCCAGTACCCCAACGATGACAAGGCCCTGAAGCAGATCGTCGAGGGCATCAGCTACTACAACGCCAAGCGCTACTTCAACCTGTAATTTACGGGAGTTTTATTCCTTTCTTGAAAGAAAGGAACCGAAAGAACTTTAAACAAATAAAACAGCAAAATGCCCCTGCCTGGGGATGGTTCAAAACCAACCTGGGCAGGGGCGTTTTTTATTTCTTTTTGCCTAATAATTCTTTGCGGATATACGCAAAACATGCATCCTCGCCCTCATCGCGCAGGATCAGCAGGCAGGTCTCCAGCTGCTTTCTTGTCTCGGGGTGCAGGATGTAATGGTCTTTGCTGTGGTCGTAGTATTCCCATGCAACGGCATCTGTGTAGTTTTTGCCTTTGTAGTTTTTGCTGGCGGCAATGCGGTCACACACCATCTCGGCTACGTACTTTTCCGGCATGCGCATACCGGCCATGGCGTGGTCGCCGCCCGGTGCGTAGTCGATCCAGTATTCCAGATGGTGCTTATTGCGCCCCTTATGGTGCAGCCAGGCGGCACTATAGCCTTCTTTCTGGCGCTGGGCGTTGTTGGGGCTGCAGATCCCCTGCCAGTACTTGGCACCAGCCCAGAATTCCACCGGGGACAGCTTGCTTAAATCGTGGGTAAGGCCCTGCCAGTACAGCCCGCAGCGGAAGCAGTTTTGCATCACCAGCATTTTGTGGTGGTGGATCGTTTTGTAATGTTTAATGGGATGCCACAAGGTCGGGTCTCCTCCTGAACAGCAAAGATACGATTTCTTTTGTCATGACCACCAGTGCCAGGCAGCTGACCGGCACCAGCGCAAAGTGCCACAGCATCGGCACCAGATGGGTATGTATGGCGGCGTGGGCCTTGGAAAGCACCATCCACGATACCGGCGCGGCCAAGCTCAGCACCCAGGCCGTGGCCAGCGGGGCCAGTTTGGCCGGCTGCCCGCGGCGGGCCAGCAGTACGGCGCAGAGGATGCCCTCTGCCAGCACCGCAGCCAGCAGCGGCAGCAGCGTAATCGTCACAGGGCCGAACTGCAAAAGCGGCTCCTTGTTTTCCACAAAATAGAGGTACAGCACCTCCGGGATGGTGACGGCACGCACAGCGTTATCGCTGACGCTGACGCGGCTGGTGACAGCCTGGGTCATGCTGGCGAAAGCCTCGGCGGCGGTGCCGAAATACTGCACCTCCTGCCAGAACCACAGCCCGAGTGCCGCGGCCATGCCGCCCAGTGCCGCTGCGCCGGTGCCTACCGTGCGGCCCAGCCAGCGGCGGGCGGCGGGCAGGTTTCGGTCAACGCAAAGGGATTGCATGAGTGCGCAGCAAAGCGGGATCTCGCACAAAATCAAAAAGGTGGAGACAAACTCAAACCCGCACATGCAGCGGATGAGTACCGCCAGCGCCACCAGCCCAAAGCACCAGCCGGACGTGCGGCCTTTGCGCACGGTAACGCGGCAAAGCAGCAACGACGCCAGCACCGGCAGCAGCCAGGTCCACAGGCACCAGTACAGGTCTTTCATACCCCGCTGGGGCCAGGGGGCAAACACAACGGCCACCACCCAGACCAGCGCAGCCGCCGGGCCTGCCTGCCGCCAGGCAGCCAGCGCCAGCAGCAGCTCGGCTGCGTAAAACAGGATGCAGTTTACGGTGTACAGCCAGGTCTCCCGCGTCTCGCCGCTGGGCTGTACCAGACGAAACGCGCGGTTAAGCAGCCCGAATGCCCAGCCCTGCAGGCCGGATTGGTGGGTGTAGGCCTGGAAATCCTCGGCGTTGACCGGCGTGTTTTCCCGGAACCAGGTGCGGTTCTGGCTGTCGCTCCAGTCCTGGGTATACACCCCCATAAAGCCGCCGGGGGCGGATTGGTGGTTTTCCATCTGGAGCATCCGGCCAAACACCAACGGCTGGGAGCCGGTATCCCAAAAGCCGGTGGCGTAGGTGCTGGCGTTCTGCCGCCAGTGGGTCAGCAGCGCCGCCAGCAGCACCACCGCCAGCAAGGTAAGCACCCGCCGCAGCCAAACCGGCAGGCGGGTAAACGGTTGATGAATCGGCATAAATTGAAAGTTCCTTAAATCTTTGCTTTAGCGTATCTCTAAAAGCCTCCCTCTGCGAGACAGACTCCCCCGGTACGGGGGAGATGGCGCAAAGCGCCAGAGGGGGAGCGGTGGCGCGAAGCGCCGGAGGGAGAGAGCCTTGCCTAAAGCTCTCTCCCCCACCCGCTCCGCGGGAGCTCCCTCGCAGAGGGGACCAAAGATGCACGGCTCACATATTTTATCTATCCCACTTATCGCACAAGCTGGCGATCTGGCTGGCGAACTTGGCCAGGTCCTTGTTGGCACCGCCCTGGTTGTGGCGGATGACTTCCATCAAACGCTGGCCCATATTGACCAGGCGGTCGTAAGCAGCGCTGGTGCGCACATTGGCTTCGGTGCGGGTCTTGACGATTTTTTGCGTGTTACCGGTCTCGGCGCAGGCGGCGCGGCCATCGCTGACGATCCAGACAGCGCCGTTGTAGGGCGCGTCGGCCTCGTAGCCTTCAGCCCGCAGCTTTTCGGCCCAGTGGGCGGCCACGGCATCCTCGCCATGGTTGACAAAGACGAACTTCGGCTTTTCGTCAAAGGCGTGCAGCCAAGCGGCCAGGCCGTCCTTGTCGGCGTGGCCGGAAAGCCCGCTCAGCTGCCGGATGCTCGCCTTGACCTGCACCGGCTCGCCAAACAGCTTGACTTCCTGCGCGCCGTTGACCAGCGCGTTGCCCAGCGTGCCGGGGCTTTGGTAGCCCACGAACAGCACGGTGCACTCTGGCCGCCAAAGGTTATACTTTAAATGGTGGCGGATGCGGCCCGCGTCGCACATGCCCGCCGCCGAGATGATGACCTTCGGCACGGGGTCGCCGTTGATGGCCATGGATTCTTCTTTGGTCTCGCTGATGTGCAGGCCGGGGAACTGCAGCGGGTTCCGGCCTGCCTGCACCAGGGCCAGGGCTTCCTCGTCATAGCACTCGCTGAAATTCTCGCGGAAGATAGTGGTGGACTTGCTGGCCAGCGGGCTGTCCACGTAGACCGGGAAGTTTCCGTGGCCGGTCACGCGGCCCTCGGCCTTGATCTGCCGCAGAAAATACAGCAGCTCCTGGGTGCGGCCCACCGCAAAGCTGGGGATGACCACGTTACCGCCCTTATCAAAGGTAGATTGCAGCACATCGGTCAACTCGCCCAGGTAGTCCGGCTTGGGGCCGTGGCTGCGGTCGCCGTAGGTGGACTCCATAATCAGGTAGTCTGCGTGGCCGGGGTTGGCGGGGTCCTTGATGAGCGGCTGGTGGGTGTTGCCAATATCGCCGGAGAAAACGATGATCTCCGGCTGCTTGCCCGGTTCGGTCACGCGCAGCGAGATGGACGCACTGCCCAGCAGGTGGCCTACATCGGTAAAGCGCATCTCGATTTTACCCGTTGGTCCATCAAACAGGTTTTGCCAGGTCTCATAGGGGCAGGGCACGAACTGCTGCATGACCTTCTCGGCATCCTCGACGGTATAATCGGGTTCGACCATCTCGGCACCACTGCGCATGGCCTTACGGTTTTTCCACTCAGCCTCCTGCTCCTGGATATGGGCCGAGTCCTCCAGCATGATGGCACAGAGGTCGCGGGTGGCGTCGGTGGTGTAAATGGGGCCGCGGTAGCCGTTTTTGTACAGGTACGGGATGCGGCCCGAGTGGTCGATGTGGGCGTGAGTCAGCAGCAGAGCTTCGTAGGTGCCGGGGGCATAGGGCAGGTCGGCGTTTTCGTAGACGTCGCGGCCCTGCTCCATGCCGCAGTCGATCAGGATACGATGTCCTGCAGCTTCCAGCTGGGTACAGCTGCCCGTAACCTCACGGTCAGCGCCTAAAAAGGTAAGCTTCATAGAATACGCCTCCCCATAGAAAATCGTTTAGATTCTTCTACGATCAAATTTTACGGCTCGCTGCCGTTTTTACTTGTTATTCCGTCCGACGCCATATCGCGGGGCTTCGGGCAGGATGAAATCGGTGGTAAAGTTCTCGGTCAAATCGTTGATGTTCATGCGCACATCCCAGTACACATCGCCGTAATCGCGCAGCACCGTGTAATTTTCGGTGCCGATGGTGGCCAACGTCTGGGTGTCGGTAACAATGAGCACGGTATCCCCTGCCGGTTCGTACTCGCTCAGGGATTCCTGATAGGTGCGGGAGACACCGTCGAGGCCTGCCAGCGTGCGGGCGGTGTCGGCGCTGACCGAAACCAGCTGCACCCGGGCTGCCTTGGGCAGCAGGTCCAGCAGCGTGCCGCGGCTGATGTCGCCGTACTCCGGCTCGCCCACATTTCCTGCCAGTGCCGTGAACTCGCTGCCGGTCCAGCCCTCGGGCCAGTGGTCGCGGTCGTTCTCAGCGATTTCCTGATACAGCGCTGCCAGATAGTTGGCGAAGCTGATCGTCTTTTCAGCGTCCGGGTTGGCCGCGTAGGTGAACAGCGGCGTGTAGTAGATGCTCTGGTCGTCGGCATCCAGCCCGGCCAGCTTGGCGGCGGCGTAGGCGTAGGCCTCGGCCCCCTGCTGCTGGGCTTCGTCGACCGTCTCCGCGGGGGTGCTGGTATCCTTTCCGCCCACAGCCTCGGTGTCCTTGTCCGGGTCGGCAGCATCGCCGCCGGTCTGGGTGTCATCGGTCGTGATGGTCAGGCTCTCCAAGGTGGAGCGGCTGGCCTGCAACGTATCGGCGGTCACAGTGTCGGCCCCGCGCACGGCCACACCGCCGCCCTGGGTGAACACCAGGTCAAAGCGGGCCACACCGTCCAGTCCCAGCGCCGCACCGGCGCGATAGAGAGTATCCTGGCCGCTGGCGCTGCTGCTGCCGTCCACGATGGCGGTCACGCCCAGGTCTTTCAGCGTGGTTTGCAGCGCGGCGGTGTCCATGCCGGGGGTGGCGATGCAGATGATGGCATCCACGCCCTGGGCCTGCAAAGCAGCCACCTGTTCGCTGGCGGTCTGGGTCAGGTTGTTGGCAAAGGGCGTTTCCTCGTTGACCAGGCTGATCTTGTTGTTGACGGTGTCGGCATCGGCCAGCGAGAAGAACCCGATGCGGTAGCCCGCACGGGTGATTACGTAGTTCATGCCGTTGGTGATGCGGTTGCGGTTCCAGCTGGTAGAGCGGTAGAAGATTGCTGCACCGTCAGAATCCCGCAGGTTGGCAGCCAGCGACGGACCGCTTCCCATATTGGCGTCGCTGCGCAGGCGGGAGATGCCGTAGGCCAGGTCCTCGGCCCCGAAGGCCTGCAGATCGTACCCGGCAGCGGAAAAGCTGCTGAGCATATCCATGCCGCCGGTCATGCTGGCCACGGTGGTGCCGTGCAGGCTGCCGCCCGCGTCCACGAGGATCGAATCCGGCGTGCTGGCTTTCAGCGCGGCCACATCGGCCAGGCTGACGTTGTCGTTGGCCCGCTGGCCCGCCAGGGAGCCGGTGGCAAAAATGGGCACGGTGATGTCGCCCACCCGCACAAGGCACTGGATGCTCTCGGTGCCGTCGGCCAGCGTGGCGGTGATGGTACACTCGCCGCTGTCGGCCTTGGCGCGCACAAGGCCGTGCTTATCCACGGTCGCCACACTCTTGTCGCTGGTGGTCCAGAAAATTTTCTGCCCGCCATTTTCCTCGTCCGGCTGGTTGGTGGTCAGGTTCGCGTAGGCATCCTTACCGTCCAGATGCAGCTCCGTCTGGCGGGTGTCGTTGAGCAGCGTCGGCGTGGCCGTTTTGCCGTTACAGCTGGAAATTTCGCCGAAAGCAAACGGCCGCATGACGAAATCAATATCCACCGTCTCGCTCTCGACACCGTAGTCCGCGCCAGGCTCGGAATAGCTGCACTGCCACATATCGTAGGTGCCGGTGTAGCCCAGTTCGTCCGCAAAGCGGGCGATCCAGAGATTCTCGCGCCAGGGGTCGAACGCCGCATCACTGAAGCGGGCGCGCACCCAGTTCAGCGAGGCATAGATGCCCTGTTTGCCGGTGTAGCCCAGCTCGGTCAGGCGGTCAAAAAACGCTTTGGTGATGGCGGCCATCTCATCCGGGAAGATGCCGCTGATGCTCTTGTCCTCCAGATCGTAGTAGACGGGGTAGGACAGCCGGTAGGGCGCGGCGGTGTAGTCCTCGAGTCCCTCCTGCGGCGGGGCAACCAGGCCCAGCAGGCGGGCAACGTGGTCGGCCTCGCTGCGGGCTTCGTCCTCGGTGGTAGCGTAGGAGTAGATGTACGCGCCGAACGGGATGCCCAAACGGGTGCACTCATCAGCGTTGCGGCGCCACTGGGGATCGTCCTGGTTCCATCCCTGCTCCTGGCCGTCCCACTCACCGCCGAAACCGCAGCGGATGATGGCGAAGTCGACGCCGTTGCTCTTGGCCTTTTCCCAATCGACCGCGCCCTGATATTTCGATACATCGATGCCTTTCAGCACGGCGGCAGGCATAGCCTCGCCGCTCTCATTAAAGTAGTAGCCCAGTTCATTCTTCTGCCAGGCAGCCGCCGGGGTGCCGAAGTCTGCCTTGGCAGGCCCGGTGGGACCAGCCGAGCAGCGGGTAAGTACCACAGCCAGCACAATGACCAGCACCAGACAGGCGGCGCAGAGGCCCAAAACAGCCCGGCTGCGGCGTTTTTTGCTGGTTTTTCTGGGCGGCTGTTTGGGTGTACGGGGCGGCACACCTGCCCCACCCTGCTGCCGGGCCGGCCCAGCCCCGGAAACAGCCCTTTGCGCACGCGCCGGGCTGCGGTATACTTTGCGTTCGTCTGCCACGATGATGCCCTCTCTTTGTCTATATATAAAAATGTGTATAGTCGTTTATGTATGACTGGACTTTAAAGCCCTCTCCCGGATAGGCCTTTTAAGGGGATACTAATTAAGAATAGTGTATCATTTTGTCAAAGAAAATACAATCCAGGAGAGACGGTAGATTTTGTAAAAAATTTAGCACCCCGGCAAAACTGCAGGGGTGCCAAAACAGCCGGCCCGAAGGCCGGCTGCCAAGTATGTGTTTACAAATCAAAAGCCGTGCTTTTCCATCAGCTTGCGGCCCATCAGTACGCCCATAACGGAAGCCATCATCAGGCCGCGGGTCCAGCCGGAGGAATCGCCCAGGCAGTGCAGACCCTCGATATTCGTCTCCAGGTCGGTATCCATCTTGACCTTGTTGGAGTAGAACTTCAGCTCGGGGCTGTACAGCAGGGTCTCAGGGCTGGCGAAGCCGGGCACGACCTCATCCATCATCTTGATGAACTCGATGATGTTGACCATGGCGCGGTAGGGCATGGCGGCGGTGATGTCACCAGCCACGGCGTCCTTCAGCGTCGGGCGCACGTTGGTGCGGGCCAGTTCCTTGGCCCAGGTACGCTTGCCGTCCAGGATGTCGCCGTAGCGCTGCACCAGGATGTGGCCGGCACCCAGCATGTTGGTCAACTCGCCGACTTTCTGTGCGTAGGCGATGGGCTGGTTGAACGGCTCGGTGAAGTTGTGGCTGACCAGAATGGCCAGGTTTGTGTTGTTGCTCTTCTTCTCCTTGAAGCTGTGGCCGTTGACGACAGCGAGGTCGTTGTCGTAGTTTTCCTGGGCCACAAAGCCGCCGGGGTTCTGGCAGAAGGTACGCACTTTGTTGTGCCAGGGGGCCGGGTAGCCGATCAGCTTGCCCTCGTACAGGACCTGGTTGATCTTCTCCATGACCTCGTTGCGGCACTCGACGCGGACACCGATGTCAACGGTGCCGGGCTTGTGGGCAATGTTGTGCTCGGCGCAGAGCTTCTCCAGCCAATCGGCGCCGCGGCGGCCGGTGGCGATGACCACCTGCTTGGCGTAGATGTCGCGGGATTCGTCCTTCTCGCGGATGCGCACACCCTTGCAGGCGGATTCCTCGAGGATGATGTTCTCGCACTCGGTGTTGAACAGCATCTCCACGCCGGCGTCGGCCAGATAGTTCTGGATGTTCAGGTAGAGCTGCTGGGCCTTCTCGGTGCCCAGGTGGCGGATGGGGCAATCGACCAGCTGCAGGCCCGCCTGGATAGCGCGCTTGCGGATGTCCTTGATGTCGGGGCCTTCGTAGACGCCCTCTACCTTCGGATCAGCGCCGAATTCCAGGTAGATCTTATCGGTGTAGTCGATCAGTTCCTGGGCGAAGTCCTCACCGATCAGGTCGGGCAGTTCGCCGCCGACCTGGTAGGACAGGGACAGCTTGCCGTCCGAGAATGCGCCCGCGCCGGAAAAGCCGGTGGTGATGGCGCAGGTCGGCTTGCAGTTTACGCAGACACCGGTTTTATCCTTGGGGCAGTGGCGCTTTTCCACAGGCTTGCCCTTTTCGATAAGCAGGATCTTGTGGGGATTGCAGCTTTTGCGCAGCAGCTCCAGCGCGGTGAAAATACCGGCAGGGCCGGCGCCTACGATGATCAGATCATACATGGATGGGGGTTCTCTCCTTTAAAAATATGTGGGGACATTTATAACAGGGTGCAGGCACCCGGTCAGGTTTTGCTGGAGTCCTCGTCGGACACGTCAGTACTCTCGGCATCGTACACGACAGGTTCTCCGTCCCGGGTCGCGTCCACGATGTCGGTGTCCGCGGCCTCGGCTTCGTCCAGGGCATCACCCAAGGCGGTCAGGGTCGCGTTGACGGCGGCATTGGCCATGCGGTCCAGCGTGCGCAGCTCCATGGCCGCATACAGGATGCAGCCAAGATTCAACGCACCTTCGACGATCAACAGGATGCCGCAGAGCATCACCACACTAACAGCCGCGCCGAACGGGTGCCAGATGAGCAGCGCACCCAGCGCAATGGACACAATGCTGAACAGCAGCAGCATCCACCACTTTTCGCCTTTGCGCTTTGCCAGGTCAATAGCCGAGCCGATGCGGCTGCAACCATCCACCACGATAAAGATGCCAAACACCACCGGCAGAAAGCTGGCCACCACCTGGGGTTTTGCTAAAGTGAACAGGCCCAGCCCTGCCGTGATGACGCCGCCCACCAGCATAAAGGGCGCGGTGAAGCCGGTGCCCCGGATGCGGGCGTACTGGATCAGACAGACAATGCCGGTGATAAGCACCACCACGCCAAAGGCGTAGCAGATCCACAGCAGACTGGTTTCCGGCATAATGAGCAGCATCAGCCCCAGCACGATATAGGCGATGCTCATCAGCATCATTCCGCTTTTGACATAGCGCAGCATAGCAGCACGCTCCTTACTTGTTCATGGCCTTGGCGGCATCCACGATCAGGTCGGCACAGGTGTCCAGACCCAGCGCGGCATTCAGGCACAGGTCATAGTTTTTGGCTTCGCCCCAGCGGTTCTCGGTATAGTAGTTGTAGTAGCTGGCACGGGCACGGTCGTGCTTGGCCAGTTGGCTTTCCCACATGCGGTCGGGCATCTCCTTGGCATCGGGGCGGATTTTTGCGCGCCCCACACGGTCGGCCACCGGTGCGTAAACAAAGGTGCGCAACACATTGGGACGCTCCCGCAGAACATAGTCACCGCAGCGGCCCAGGATCACGCAGGGTCCCTGGGAGGCCAGTTCCTTGATGACGTTGCTCTGCAGAATGTACACCTGATCGGCCAGGGGCATAGTATTGCCCATCATGTACAGGCTGTAGATCAGGCTGCCGCTGCGCTGGTTCTCGCTGGCGGCGATGGCCTCCTCGGTCAGGCCGCTCTTTTTGGCGGCCAGGGTGATCAGCTCCTTATTGTACAGCGGGATACCCAACTTATCGGCCACGGCCTGGGCAATCTCGCTGCCGCCGGAAGCATACTCACGTGCCATTGTAATAACCATAGGTTCCTTCATAACTGATACACCTCACATTCAATTTGCTGCACGGCGGGCAACCACCGGTGCAGACTCTTCCATCTATAGTATACCCCCCTTTGTGCAAAAGCGCAAGAAAAAAATCATACTATTCGCGCAAAAACTGTGCAATGTCCGGCCCCATAAACAGCAAAAAGCTCCCCGGATGGGGAGCTTGTTTTATACCGTTGCTTTTTCTTTCTGCGGGGCAAGGGCGATGTAGATCAGGTTGGCTGCCAGCACCAGCAGCAGGCCGCCGCCCATGATGTACAACATCTGCGCCACCGAGTGATGGAACCGGGACACCAGCACAAAAATCAGCAGATACCCCGCCGTCATGCTGACGGCGAAGAAGCCTGAACGGCCCAGCGGCATCAGGTAGTTGATGAGGATCGTCAGGCAGGCCACCGGCACCACATAGAACGAGATGGGTAGCAGCAGGTCGATGGCGGCAAGGTAACGTTCGCCAAACAGCAGGCCGATCATCGGGCGGCCCACCACGTTCATGCCCACGGCGCACAGCATCGCAACACCGCCGCCCCAAAGCATGGCGCGCTTGAGCAGCTGGCGGGTATCGTGGCCGGTGGATTGGCGCTCAGCCACCATCGGCAGCAGCACCGGCACGATGGCGTTGGCTAAGTACAGCGAAATTTTGCCGATGACACTGCCCGAGGAGTAGATGCCCACCTCCGCCGGGTCAGCAGCAAAGGTCTTGATAAGCAACACATCACCGTTGGCCATCAGCAGCAAAAATAGCTGAAACCAGAACGTACTGACAAAGTAGCGCCGTATCTCGGTACGGTCCAGATGCAGCTGCTCTATTTTGGGTGCAAAGAACAGGTCACGTGCACACCAGAAGCAGAACGCCGCCGTGGCAAACGCTGCCAAAATTACAGCTGCCAGGTTGCCGCCGATGCCGAAACCCATCCGCACAAAAGTGATGCTGAGCAGCAGGCGGATAGCGATATTGAGCACACCGTTTATGCTGTAAGGTACGAATCGCTTAACACCTTGCAGCGTACAGCTGAAAACCGGCGCCACACAGCTGAACGCCACCACGACCATGGTGGCCAGTATGTAGCGGGTCTCCTCGATCTGCAAAACATTGGCGATGATACTGGACAGCGCCGCACCTGCAGCGAACACCACACAAGCCAGCAGCACACTGGCACGCAGCATTTTGTGCATAAAGCCGCCGATCAATTCCGGTTTGCCGACAGCCTGATACTTGGCCGTGTAAGTAGCTACCAGCGTCGAGATGATACCCGACGGCACACCGACAACAATAGACAGCGACAGCAGCGTGTTGATGGTGCCGTAATCTGCCGGGGAAAGCAGGTTTCCCATTACGATTTGATATAGATACGTAACGACATTGGCTAGCATGGAGATGGCAAACACGATCGCGCTGTTTCGTTCAAATTCGCCAAGTTTGAATTTTTTCATAGGGTTCCTCGTACTATGGATGCTTTATTTGTAACGGCCTTTGTCGATGGTCTCCAGATGAGAGAACTTGCCGCCGTTCCAGATAATAGCGGTGTAATAGCCGTTGTTCATGGTACTGATAATGCAATCACACTGGGACAGTAGATAAATATCGCCCAGGTATTGTTGCGTATTCTCGTATTTACTGGATTTATCCGTCAAGTCAGACGAACGGTTCACATGATTCGACTCACCCAACTTGAAGCGGACAGAATCGGAATAGAATACGTTATCGAACTTCGATGCAATAAGGTCCAGCGCCGTCTGTTCCTCGGACTTAACAAAAACGCCAAGTTCCCGGCCACTCTTCTTCCAGCACTGCAAACGGTCTTGCAGCAGCGGGACAGCTTCGTCAGCGGTCAACTGCACTGCGTGACCGTAAAAGCGTTTGTTTAGATCTGAGCCACGCATAGCAATGCCAATCAAGTCCATATTTTCTGGCACATCCAGCGAGGCTTTTACCTTGTCAGCATACGCCTGCATTTCCGCATTGAACGGCGCCCGTTCCGCCATCTCGTGCTGCCATTTCAGCACTTCCGGGTCTTTATCGCCGGTAAAGTTACAGCGCTGGTCGCTGCCGTTGGAGAGGATGACGTTTTTGCTCTGGTATACTTCTTCCAGCGTGTAGCGCTTGCCGGTGGCGGGGTCGAGCGGCTGCTCAAAGAAATACTCCCACACATTGGTCGTGCCGTGGATGGGATGGTCCTCGTTATACAGGGTCTGGTAGTTCTGCATATCCACCACAGGGATCCAGCCGTTATCATAGGCATATTTCATATAGCCCAGCACATAGTTATAGTCGGCCAAAAAGCCTGCTGCCGGGGGATACAGACGGATGACGAAGAAAGTCTTGTCCGGGTTTTTATTTCCAAAAGACTTTTTCTGCTCCGGCATGGTCAGGTTTTTGTAGGCTTCCCACACGGCCATGCTGGCCTTGAACACCCACTCTGGGGCATGGGCCGGTATCCAGGAACGCATCTTGTCCAGAAAGCTGTTCATATCATTGTCCTTTTAACGCAAAAGGCTGCTGCCCGGTGTTTGCGGTGCAGCAGCCTCCTTTGGTTCAGTGTGAAAAAATCACTTATTCTTCTTGCTGGCGGCCTTCATGCGGAGGTCATGGTCCAGGATGCGCTTGCGGATGCGCAGGTTTTCGGGGGTGACTTCCAGCAGCTCGTCGGGGGCCAGGAATTCCAGGCAGCCCTCCAGGCTGAACTTGCTGACGGGCACCAGGCGCAGGGCATCGTCGCTGCCGGAAGCGCGGGTGTTGGTCAGGTGCTTGGTCTTGCAGACGTTGACGGTGATGTCCTCACCGGTCGGGGTGTAGCCGACGACCTCGCCCGCGTAGACCTTCTCGCCTGCGTTGACGATCAGGGTGCCGCGCTGCTGGGCGTTGAACAGACCGTAGGTGACGGCGTCGCCGGTCTCGAAGCTGATCAGAGAGCCGGTGGAACGGGTCTGAATGTCGCCGCACCATTCCTCGTAACCATCAAAAATGGTATTCATGATGCCTTCACCGTGGGTGTCGGTCAGGAACTGGCTGCGATAACCGAACAGGCCGCGGCTGGGCATACGGAACTCGATGCGGGAACGGCTGTTCATCATCTGCATGTTCATCAGGATGGCCTTGCGGGCACCCAGGGCGGTCATAACATTGCCCTGGTAGACCTCGGGCACATCGATGACGACACGCTCCATAGGCTCCATGACCTTGCCGTCCTCCTCGTGGGTCAGAACGTGCGGGGGGCTGACCTGCAGCTCATAGCCTTCACGGCGCATAGTCTCGATGAGGATTGACAGGTGCATTTCGCCGCGGCCCATGACGCGGAAGGAATCGTTGGTGGCGGAATCCTCGACCTTCAAGGCAACATCCTTCAGCAGTTCGCGCATCAGGCGGTCACGGATCTGGCGGGAGGTAACGTACTTACCCTCTTTGCCGGCGAAGGGAGAATCGTTGACGGAGAAGGTCATTTCCACCGTAGGATCGTTGATCTTAACGAAGGGCAGGGGCTGCACCTTGCTGGGATCGCAGATGGTGTTGCCGATGGAAATATCAGGCAGACCGGCAAAGGCAACGATGTCGCCAGCCTGGGCGCTCTCGATGGGCTCACGGCCGTTGGCCTTGAAGTCAAACAGCTTGGTGATGCGGCCGCTCATATGCACATCGGGGTTGTGCCAGTCGCACACCTGGATGGCGGAGCCGACCTTGATGACGCCGTTCTGCACACGGCCAACGCCCATACGGCCCACGAAGTCGTTGTAGTCGACGCTGGAGACCAGCATCTGCAGCGGCTCGTCAGGCTCGCCCTCCGGCGGCTGCACGTACTTGAGGATGGTGTCGAACAGGGGCTTGAGGTCGGTGCCGGAGGAAGGATCGGTCCAGTCATAGCTGGCGGTGCCGTTACGGCCGGAGCAGAAGACCATCGGGCTGTCCAGCTGCTCGTCGGTAGCGCCCAGATCCATCAGTAGCTCAAGGATCTCATCGATGACCTCGGCAATGCGGGCGTCGGGACGGTCGATCTTGTTGACGGCGATGACCAGAGACAGGTTCTGCTGCAAAGCCTTCTGCAGAACAAAACGGGTCTGGGGCATGCAGCCCTCGGCAGCGTCGACCAGCAGCAGAACGCCGTTGACCATCTTCAGCACGCGCTCGACCTCGCCGCCGAAGTCGGCGTGGCCCGGGGTATCGACAATGTTGATCTTGACGCCCTGATACTCGCAGGAGCAGTTCTTGGCCAGGATGGTGATGCCGCGCTCGCGCTCGATATCGCCGGAGTCCATGACACGCTCGGCGACCTGCTGGTTGGCGCGGAAAGCACCGGACTGCTTCAGCATCTGGTCGACCAGGGTGGTTTTGCCGTGGTCAACGTGGGCGATGATCGCGACATTGCGTAAATTTTCCTGAATCATATACGTTCCCTCTCTGATTGGTTTGCGATTGAATGCCTATCTATAGGGGGATAAACCCCAATATCCACATACTTATCTATAATACGCTATCATGTAGTATTTGTCAAGAATCGCAAATTATAAAATAGTATGCTATAATATAAAATGTTGGATAGTAATTGAAAGGGATTTTGTACATTCCGTGGGGAAGGACGCAGTTTCCCAAAAAACAAGACAAGAGAGGGAAAGAACACATGGCAACAAAACCGATGCGCCGCATCAACATCATCGGGCACCAGAACCCCGATACCGACTCGATCTGCTCGGCCCTTGCCTATGCCTGGCTGAAAAACCGCGGCAGCCTGGAAGGCCTGTACGAAGCCCGCCGCGCCGGGCATATCAACCGCGAGACTCGCTTTGTTTTGCAGCATTTCGGCGTGGAGCCGCCGCGCCTGTGCACTGATGTCAGCCCCCAGATCAAAGACATTGACATCCGCAAACAGGCGGGCATTGACGGCGAAATGAGCGTGCGCGCCGCCTGGAACCTGATGCGCGATGTCGAGATCGACACCCTGTGCATCGTGGATAACGAGGGCGAGCTGCAGGGGCTTATCACCATCAAGGACATTGCCGATGCCAACATGGACCTGTTTGACACTGCCGTACTGGCCGCCGCCAGCACCCGCTACTCCAATCTTTTGGAAACGCTGGAGGCTGAGCTGGTAGTAGGCAACGCCGACACCCGCATCGACAGCGGCAACATCTGCATCGGCACCAGTCCCGAAATCATGGAGGAACTGGTCAAACCCGACGATTTAGTCCTGGTCTCCAACCGGTACGAGGCGCAGATGTGCGCCATCGACTGCGGTGCCCGGGCCATCATCGTCTGCTGCGGCTCGGCAGTGCCCCGCACCATCGTGGCCCGCGCCCAGGAGAAGGGCTGCGCCATCCTGGCCACCCCCTACGACACCTACGCTGCCGCGCGGCTCATCTCCACCGCCGCGCCGGTGCGCCACTTTATGCGCACTAAGGAGCTTCTGAAATTCAGCGTAAACACGCCCATTGAGGACGCCCGCAAGGTCATGGCCAGCGTGCGCCACCGCTACTTCCCGATTCTGGACGAGAACGGCAAGTACTGCGGCGTGGTCAGCCGCCGTAACCTGTTGAACCTGCACCGCAAGCAGCTGATTCTGGTGGACCACAACGAACGCCAGCAGGCTGTGGACGGCCTGGAAGAAGCCGATATTCTGGAGATCATCGACCATCACCGCATCGGCAATTTGGAGACTACCGGGCCGGTCTACTTCCGCAATGTGCCGGTGGGCTGCACAGCCACCATTTTGTACCAGATGTTCGGCGAGCAGGGCATGACCCCCTCGAAAGAGATCGCGGGCCTGCTGCTGTCGGCCATTTTGTCCGACACGCTGATGTTCCGCTCCCCCACCTCGACCCCGCAGGATGAGGCCGCTGCCAAGGCGCTGGCCGCGCTGGCGGGCGAGGACATTCCCACCTACGCTGAGCAGATGTTTGAAGCGGGCGCCGACCTGACCGGCCGCGACGCCGAGGATGTGTTCTGCTCCGACTTCAAGGTGTTCAGCCGCGGCGACGCCAAGTTTGGCGTGGGGCAGTCCATCTACATGACGGACAAATCCCGTGCCGCCGCCGAGGCACTGGTAGGGCCGTTCCTGCCCGAGGCCAGCCGCCGTGAGGGCCTGCCGATAATCTTCTACATGTTCACCGACATGAAGACCCAGAGCACCGATCTGATGTACTGCGGCAACGCTGCCGAACAGATCGTGCGCGACGCGTTCCATGTAGAGCCGAAGGACGGCAAGGCCTGGCTGCCGGGGGTCGTCAGCCGTAAAAAGCAGTTGATCCCGCCGCTGCTGGCCGCACTGCAGGCGCATCAGGAGTAACACACATTTAAAAGGCTCCCTCTGCGAGACAGACTCCCCCGATACGGGGGAGGTGGCACTTCGTGCCAGAGGGGGAGCGCTGTCAGCGAAGCTGACTGAGGGAGAGACAGTATCTTTAGCTGCTGCCAAATCGTAGGCTCTCTCCCCCACCCGCTTCGCGGGAGCCTCCTCCCAGAGGGGACCGCACCTAAAAGTAAATGCCCGTTGCACAAACACCGTGCAACGGGCATTCTTTATTGGTAATTTACAGCTTTTCCAGCGCGGCCTTTACGCGGACGATGGTTTCTTCCTTGCCCATCATAGCGGCCAGGTCGGTGCCGCCGCCGGGGGTACGGGCTTTGCCGGATAGGGCAATGCCCAGCGGGAAGAGCAGCCAGCCGTTCTTTTTCTCCATCTGCTCGGCCAGGGTCTTGCAGGCCTCAAAGATGGCATCGCGGTTCCAATCGGCCTGGGCTTCCAGCACCGGCAGCAGGGCGGCCAGAGCCTCCTTGGCGGATTCCGGCGTGGTCTTCTGCTTTTTGTTGCGGTACATCTCGGCATCGATGGGCAGCACGGCGTCGAAGAAATCCAGCTGCGGCGGGATGTCCTCCAGCACTTCACAGCGGGGCTGCAGGTTGGCGCACAGCAGGTCGCGGTCGATGTCGCGGTGCACAGCACGGTCGATGAACGGATCGGCCAGGCGGCGGAACTCCTCGGCCGGCAGGGCGCGGATGTAGGCGGCGTTGATGGCACGCAGCTTAAGCGGGTCAAAGATGGCAGGGGACTTGGAAATGCGGGCAGGGTCCCAAATCTTGATCATTTCCTCATGAGAGAAAATTTCCTGCTCGCCCTCGGGGGCCCAGCCCAGCAGCAGCAGATAGTTCAGCACAGCGGCAGGCAGGTAGCCTTTGGCCACCAGGTCCTGATAGCTGGCGTCGCCGTTGCGCTTGGACAGCTTATTCTGGGCGTCCTTCATAACCGGCGGGCAGTGGACGTAGATGGGCTTTTCCCAGCCGAAAGCCTCGTACAGCAGGTTGTACTTGGGGGTGGAGGACAGATACTCGCTGCCGCGGATGACGTGGGTAATGCCCATCAGGTGGTCATCCACCACGTTGGCGAAGTTGTAGGTAGGCATGCCGTCGGTCTTAATCAAAATCTGGTCGTCCAGTTCCTTGACGTCGACCTCGATATGGCCGTAGACCACATCGTCGAAACCGGCCACGCCGGATTCGGGGATCTTCTGGCGGATGACGTAAGGCTCACCGGCGGCCAGCTTGGCGTCGATCTCCTCCTGAGTCAGGTGGCGGCAGTGGCCGTCGTAGTGGGTCATCTCACCGGCGGCGCGCTGGGCCTCGTGCATCTCGTTCAGGCGATCCTCGGTGCAGAAGCAGTAGTAAGCCTTGCCCTCCTTGACGAGCTGCTCGGCATACTGTTTGAACATGCCCATGCGCTGGCTCTGCACATAGGGGCCGACGGGGCCGCCGATGTCGGGGCCTTCGTCCCAGGTCAGGCCGGTGGCGCGCAGCGTGCCGTAGATGATGTCGGTAGCGCCCTCGACCAGGCGGCCCTGGTCGGTATCCTCGATACGCAGAATGAACGTACCATCGTTATGGCGTGCCTGCAGGTAAGTGTACAGTGCGGTGCGCAGGTTGCCGACGTGCATATAGCCCGTGGGCGACGGCGCAAACCGGGTACGAACGTTAGACATGGTGAAAACCCCTTTGTTTTAAATTAGTATCCCGTAAATTGCAGGGGCCGGTGCTTGCTTCGGCCCTACAAACATGTTTTTGTTCTCAAACGACTTCATTATAAAGCGAAGACAAATCGCTGTCAACCTTACACAAGATACGGCTCAAACCGATGCAGATCGTCGATCTTGACGGTGGCGCGGTAGTAGACGCCGTCCTCTCGGTATTCTTCCTCGGCCACGCTGCCGCGGCTGCGCAGGATGTCGGCCAGCGCCAGTTTATCGTAGGGCAGCAGCACCTCGATGCCCCGCACACGGTGGGCCAGCACATCATCGATCTTGGCCAGCAGGGCGGGCAGGCCCACGCCCGTTTTGGCGCTGGTCAGCAGGATGTCCGGGTCAAAGGACAGCAGATTCGCTGTATCGCACTTATTGTACACCACCAGCTGGGGGATGCCCTCGCAATCCAGGCTGCTCAGTACCTCATCGGTGACGGCCAGCTGCTCGGCAGCCTGGTCGTCACCGGCGTCGGCCACCTTTACGATAACGTCCGCATAGGCGGCTTCTTCCAGCGTGCTCTTGAACGCTTCCACCAGGTGGTGGGGCAGGCGGCTGACGAAGCCGACCGTATCCACCAGAATAATTTGCAGGCCGCTGGGCAGGGTCAGCTTGCGGGCGGTGGGGTCCAGCGTGGCGAACAGCATGTCCGCCTCAAAGATCTGCTCGCCGCACAGGGCGTTCAGCAGGCTGGACTTGCCCACGTTGGTGTAGCCCACCAGTGCCACCACGGGCACATTGTTTTTCTGGCGGGCGCGGCGGGTCTCACCCCGGCGCTTCTCCATCTCTTTAAGACGGCCTTCGAGATGTTCAATGCGGTGGTGCAGGTGGCGGCGGTCCAGCTCCAGCTTGGTTTCACCGGCACCGCGGCGGGCACCACCGCCGCCCCCGCCGCCGCCGCCCTGGCGGCTGAGGGATTCACCCAGGCCCTGCAAACGGGGCAGCTGGTAGCGCAGGGTGGCCAGTTCGGTCTGCAGCTTGCCCTCATTGGTGGTAGCGCGGGCACGGAAAATTTCCAAAATCAGCATCGTGCGGTCCAGCACTTCCACCTGCAAAGCGGCGGACAGGTTGCGGATCTGGCTGCCGGTGAGTTCGCCGTCAAAAATAGCTGCCGCAGCGTTCAAATTTTGGCAGACAAGCCGCGCTTCGGCCACCTTGCCCTCCCCCAGCAGGGTGGCGGCTTCGGGGGTGGCGCGCTTCTGCGTAACCTCGGCCACGGCCTCCATGCCGTTGGCGTCAGCCAGCGCCCGCAGCTCGTCCAGGCTGCGGGCCATATCGTACTTGCCCTGATCCAGCGCCAGCAGCACGACGGGCAGTTTCTCGCCGTCCTGCTGTTTCTGGGCCGTGGTGCCAAAGTCCAAATCGATCGTATTCTCGCTCATAGATCCTCTTTTACCAGGTGGTAGGCGCGACAGGGCACCGCCGTGCCGTCAAATTTGTGGTCGATCACATCGTGGTCGTAAACGAAACCGGCTTTTTGCAGCACGGCGCTGCTGGCCACATTCTCGTTGGCATGGATGGCCACCAGCCAGGGGGCATCCACCGTGTTGAACCAGTAGTCCCGCACGGCGCAGAGGGCCTCGGTCATATAGCCGTTGTTCCACCACTTGCGGCCCAGCGCGTAGCCCGTCTCCCAGGCAGAGCCCAGAATTTCGGTGTTCAGGTGCCAGCCGGTCTTCAGCTCCGGCGCGGGGAACAGGCTGATGGTGCCCATCAGCACGCCGCTGCGCTTATTCTCCACGCCCCACTGGTAAAAGGTGGGGTCGCCGTAGTGCTTTTCCCACTCGTTCAGCGTCTCGGCGGTCTCGGCCCAGCTGCGGTGGGCGTTCCAGCGCAGATACCGGGTCACCTCGGGGTCGCTGGCCCAGTTGTTGAACATCATCTCGCTGTCATCCATGGTCAGCCGCCGCAGCAGCAGCCGCCCGGTCTCCAGTTCCTGTGTACCGCAATGTTTCATGGTTTTCCTCACTTCTTTAACAGGCCGCGCAGGATGCCCAGCCCCATATTCCACAGTTTGAGCAGTTGGGCGCGGTAGAGGGTGCAGTAGATGAACAGCACCGCGCCGGTGAGCACGAATTTCAGGACAAAATGCTGCCACAGCAGCGTGCCGGCCGCCGTGACGGCGAACGCCAGCAGAAAGCCGGAGATGGTCTTGGCAAAGCTGGGGATGGTGCGGTAGTACATCTGCCCGGTAACGCTGCGGTACAAAAATGCCAGACCGTTGCTGGCGGCCAGCGCAAAGGCCGCGCCGGTCATGCCGAAGCGGGGCACGAAGGCCGCGCACAGCCCCAAATTAGACAGCGCCCCGATGCCAATGCCAATGGTATCATGCCAGGGTTTGCGGGCGATGGAGTTGCCGTAGACGGTGCCCTCGCACAAAATGTTGAACACCACCGCCAGCATCAGCAGCGGGAAGATGGTCAGGCACTCTTTTTTGTTGGGGAAGATGAGGAATACGATGTCTTCAAACATCACCAGCACGCAGAAAAAGCCGAAGATCAGCAGGTTCAGCACGTCGTGCACGCGGCCAATGCGCTCCTGTTCCTCGCGGTAGTGGGCGTACACATAGGGGCCCCAGTAGGTGGAGAAGCCCGCCTGGATAGCGGTGACCAGCTGCGCCAGGCTGTAGCCGAAGGCAAAGAGTCCCTGGGCGCTTTCGCCGCACTCGTTGCCCACAAAGGACAGGCAGATGCCGCTGGACAGGCTGAACAGAATCTGCGCCGGGGCCAGCGCGATGCCATAAGGCACAGCCACCTTGGCGATACCGCCGAATTTTTCGGCAGGCAGCGGACTGAAGAAGGCGCTGCGGTACTTATACCCAAACGCAATGACCACCACGCCGAAGCTGATGATGGCCGCCATGGCCAGCAGGTAGACGTTGGAGGTGAAGAAGCCGGGCAGCAGATAGATGAGGTTGAAGCACCCCTGCATCCACAGCGTCTCGGCGGTGTAGGCTTTCAGGTCGTTTTCCAGCCGCAGCAGCACGTTCAGGTAGCGCACCAGCATGTACAGCGCGGCGTTCACGAACAGCAGCGGCACCAGCCCCTGGCCGTCAGCGCCAAAGCCGAAGGCCACCGCCATGGGCCGGGCGGCGAACAGGCTGCACACAGCCCCCAGCACCAGCATGAACACCACCGACATCCGGGTGCAGGCGGCAAACAGCTGGCGGGGTTCGGCCCCGGCGGGCGGCTCATGGTAAAAGCGCAGCAGGGTCTGGTCCAGGCCCAGGATGCCAAGGTTCATGACGGTGGCGGTGTAGGTCATAAAGGTGACCGGCGCGCCCAGCACCTCGGCAGGCAGCAGGCCCTTGACGATGAGCGCCAGGCCGGTGATGGCAAAACCCAGGTAGGTTGCCACCGAGTATTTCATTACGTTGCCGGCAAAGGATTCCCCGGCGGATTTTTTCTCTGGCATGATTCGAGGTCCTTTCCCGCCTTCTTTGAAAAGAAGGAAGCGAAGAAACTTTTATACTTATGGCAACACCGCACAATTCCCGCCTAACGGCTTAAGCACCGCTCCGGCGGCTGCGGCACGGCATCTGCGTTGCAAAAATGCTCGATAATACACAAAGTATTATCTGCGCTTTTAGCTTAGCATCTGCCGCACCTCGCTCGCCGTATCGGCACTTAGAATTATGCGGTATTGCCTTATTTCACGTAGGGCCTGATGCGGGCCGTCATGGCTTCCACCTGCTCGGGCGTCACATGGGCTTTATCCACATAACCGTAGATGCGCTGGGCGAAATTGGCCAGCGGCGGGCAGAAGGCGAACACCTTTTTCGGCTCCCAGCCGCGGCGGTACAAAAAGTGTACGCCCGCCAGTGCACAGAATTTCAGCAGGTTAAAGTGGGGGGTAAAGCCCTCGCCCATCGGCTCGTCCCGGGGGGGATTTTTGTAGACATTCTCCAGCAGATCGGCCATGCGGATGTAGGCCGGCGTCTCGCTGGGGTCGAAGTAGCCCTCGATGACTTCGCGCGCAATGGGGAACGGCGGGTCGTCCTGCTGCATGGCGGCGGCAAAGTCCGCGTAAGTGGTGATATAGCGGGCGTTCTTGTAGATGACCGGGTCATACTCGTGCTCAATGGGCACAGGGCGCAGGATGTGGCAGCTTTTGCCCGCCATGTACACCTCGGCGATAGCGGTGCTCATCCAGATGGAGATGGAGTCCGCTGCCACGATCCACTGCTTGACCGAATCGGCAAAGATCACGTGGAAGTTGGGGCATTTCCTGGCCAGTTCTTCCAGCGCGGGGCTGTTCCACTCGCTGGGGTGGCGGCGGTAGACAAGCTCTACCTCCGGGTGGGCAGTGAGGTACTGTTCAAACCAGCTCAGCGTCTCTTTCATCGATACACGGTTTGTTTTGGCAAAGCCGGTAAAGTCGGTGCCCGCCATTCTGGAAAGCTCGGCCACCTCGTCATTGTTCATGCTGGCGTAGCCGAAGCTGGAAATATACAGGTGCAGCTTTTTGTTGGGGTCGAGGTCGAACTCCCGGCAGAGGGTGGCTTTATCCTTAAAATACCCGTTAAATTCAGGCCGCAAAAAATCCATCATGACGGCGCCGGTCACGGGGGTGTTTTTGGCGTCCATGCCGTGGGCCTGCAGGCGGGCGGCGGTGCGCTTGCCCCAGCAGGTCTGCACGCAGCGCTTGGCGTTGCCGTTCATGTTGAACCAGTCACCCTCCTCCTGCGTATCGGAAAGCATCTGCTCCCAATGCAGGTTGACGATCTTGTTGCATTTGCCGATGTTGTTGTAGACGTGGCTGTTGATGGCCTCGTTATCATACATGCAGCTGGCGACCAGCACTTCCGGCTTATCTTTGCCGAAAAGCCGCAGGTGCTTGGGGTCCAGCAGCTGGCGGATCTCGGCGGTATAGCCGCGGCGCTCCAACTCCAGCTTGAGCAGCAGGTCGCTCTCATATTCGCGCACAGTGTGCTCGTACAAAATCAGGAAGTCTAAAGCCATGGTTTGCCTCGTTGTAGATTTAATTGCCAATTTACTTCGGCCCCCTCTGGGAGGTGGCTCCCGCATAGGCGGGTGGGAGAGAGCGCCTGATCGCCAATGCTTCGGATACCGGTAATGCTCTCTCCCTCCGCCCCTTCGGGGCACCTTCCTCCCAGAGGGAGGCTCTTTAACAGTCTACTTATTTACCCTATATCCGTAAAAAGTTCTTCTGTCCAGTCCGGCAGGCCATACTTTTCATCCAGGTGGAAGCCATCAAAGAACTGCGTATCATCGTCGGTAATGCAGCTGCCGTTCCACTCGTAATCCAGCAGGGTGCAGCCAGTCTCGGCGGCGATGGCGTGCAGTTCGGGCAAGACCTCATCCTGCATGGCCTCGGTAATGCCGAACGGATCGCACACCTCGGTGCGCACATTCTCGGCCATGGGCGGCAGCACGATGGTCAAGGCGATGCCTTCGTTCTGGCAGCGGGCGGCCAGCTCGGCCAGGCGGGTCAGCTGGGCTTCGTTCAGCGTCCAGCTGCGGCACTTGGGGGTGATGGTGGCTGGGTAATCGTACAGTTTGCGGTGCAGCGGCAGGGTAGTGCCATCGTCCGCCAGATAGTCTGCGGCGGTCCAATCGCCGGATTCAATGGTATCCGGCGTGCCCTTCAGGGTGTCCATCGCCACGGTCAGGGCGTTGACGTTGTATTCGAGATTCAGGCAGTAGGCCAGAGGGTTGTTCAGCGTTTCCTCCAACGCCTGGAAGCGGTCGGTGTTGTACCCAGCGTTGAGGGTGTAGAACGAGACTTCCACCAGCAGGCTGTCCACCTGATTGCCGGAATCCAGCACGTAATCGGCCAGGTCCAGCGTTTCTTTCAGCGATGCACCGCCGAAAGCCAGATTTTGCCACGCCTTGCCGCTGACCTGCTCGACCCGGGCCATATCAAAGTGGGCCAGGCGGCTGTCGCCCAGGATCAGGTTGGTGCCCGGCTCCTGCTGGTAGGCCCGCACCCGGGCCACCGGCTGGCTGGAGGTAGCGGAGGCTTTCACCCCAAAGTAGTTGTTCGGCTCAAACGCCGCAAAAAACACGAACCACACCACGACCGGGATGCAGAGCAGCGCCAGTTTTTTCAGGATATTTTTCATTGGGCGAAAACCTCCTTTCTTTTTAAACCGTCAGCATCGGCGGACATGCGCCGCCGATGCTGACACCTCTTGAGCAAAAAAGTGCATTTTTGTGTCGTCAGGCGTGAAAATGTGCTTTTTGCGACGGGGTGAATCCAAAGGAGGGGTGCAGCCACAAGCGATGAACCCCTTCTTTGAGCGCGAAGCGCGTTAAAAGTTTGCATACATGCCAAACCCGGATGCCCCGCCAAAGCCGCCGTT
This sequence comes from Oscillospiraceae bacterium, assembly GCA_025758045.1. NCBI lineage: Bacteria > Bacillati > Bacillota > Clostridia > Eubacteriales > Oscillospiraceae > Oscillospiraceae bacterium. Next base: position 846,363 of record CP107208.1, read on the forward strand.
TTGCATGATATAACCTACCAGCAAACAAATTACTAATACGTAGTAAATCCCCCAGCGGTGCTTTTCGTTGGCCAGGCAAATTTCGGACGGCTTATTTTTATAGGTAAAGGCGCGGCGGGCGTCAAGGGCAAAGCCCAGGGCCAGCGTAACCACCACAAAGGCGTAGTAGGCCGCCACCATGATGGTGTTGGCGTAGAACCCGTTGTAGGCCGCGCCGTACAGCTCGGCCCCAAAGCGGGCCGGGGACCAGCCGGTGAACCAGCCGCCCAGGTAGGCGAAGGCATCCCCCGCCGTTAAGCCCGCACCGGACATGCCCACGCAGAAAAACACCATGCTGATGGTCCACAGCACAAACACGCCCGCACGCTTGGCCCACAGGGTTTTAGCCGGGGCTTTCTTTTTGGGCTTGCCGAAGCGGCGGTGCATCAGTTCCTCGCCCAGGCGGTAGCAGGCCTGCAGCAGGCCCCAAATAACAAAGGGCAGCGTGTTGCCATGCCAGAAGCCGGAGACAAAAAACACCGTGAACACGCAGAATTCTGCAGGAAGACGCCGGATCTTTCCGCCCGTCAGGCCTGAGACATCGGCCCAGGCCAGCGGCATAAACAGGTAGTCCTGCAGCCAGGAGGAAAAGCTGATGTGCCAGCGGCTCCAGAAACCGGAAAAGTTGGTGGCAAAAAACGGGGTCTTGAAGTTTTCGGGCAGATTCAGCCCCAACAGCAGGCCCACAGCCCGCGCCACTTCAGAGTAACCGGAGAAGTTAAAATACAGCTGGAACGTGTAAAAAATTGCTGCCAGGATCAGCATTGGCCCGCCGTAGCTGCGGTAGTTGGGGAACACCTCATCCACCACCAGGCCCAGCACATCGCTGATGGCCACCATTTTAAACAGGCCCAGCGCCAGCAGCCGCAGGCCGCGCACCGTGCGGGCGGCGTCAAAGCGATGCTCCTGCTTAAGCTGCGGCAGCAGGTCCCCGGCGCGGCAGATGGGGCCTTGGGTGATGGTGGCGAAAAAGTTGAGATAAAGCACACAATCGATGAAGTTGGTCTCGACCTCGCAATCGCCGCGGGCAGCGTCGATCAGGTAGCTGATGGCCGCGAAGCTGTAAAAGCTGATGCCCAGCGGCATAGCCACAGCCTGCCAACCGCCATCGGCGGCAAAAGCGCCGTTATATTTAAAGAAAGCCAAAATTACCAACAGGCCGATCACGCCCACCCGCAGCGCCGCTGTTTTGTGCCGCTGCATCGCCCGGCCGCAGGCGTAGGTACACGCGGCAATGGCGATAGTGACAGGCAGCATGGCGGGCATGGCCTTGGCGTAAAAGTACCAGCTGGCCGCCAGCAGAAACGGATTCTGCCAGCGCTGCGGCAGGTGCAGGTACACCGCAGCCACGATCAGCAAAAAGCCGAAAAAGCCAATGCTTTGCAGGCTCATACGGCACACCTCCCCAGAATAGTGATTGTAACATCTTATTATACACAATTCAGGGGCAGGGTGCAAGCCTTGCTAAGCGTGTTATACTATAATTATAGGCAGGGACACACCGTGTGTGCCTGCGGGCCGATGCAAGCGGCCCTTACAACCTCTGGCAAAGGAGCTATGCTATGACCTGGTCCGATGGAAAATGCAGGTGCCGTTGGGCGAACCCGGGCAACCCGCGGTATATCCGCTACCACGACGAAGAATGGGGCGTGCCGGTGCACGACGACCGCAGGCTGTTTGAAATGCTCATTTTAGAGGGCTTCCAGGCCGGGCTTTCGTGGGAGTGCGTGCTGAACAAGCAGGAGGCTTTCCGCCGGGCGTTCGACGATTTCGATTGGGACAAAGTCGCCGCCTACGATGAGGCCAGGCAGGCCGCGCTGTACGCCGACCCCGGCATCATCCGCAACCGGCGCAAAATTGCGGCGGCCGTAGGCAACGCCGCTGCGTTTGCTGCTATCCGGCAGGAGTTTGGCAGCTTTGATAGCTACCTTTGGCAGTGGACCGGCGGCAAAACGCTGGTGGAGCGCGGGCCGACCACCTCTCCCCTGTCCGACGCCATCTCGAAAGATTTGAAAAAGCGCGGCATGAAGTTTGTCGGCTCCACGATCATTTACGCCTATTTGCAGGCCGTGGGCGTGCTGTATGCCCACGAGCCGGGCTGTTTTTTGGAGGCAGCACCCTAGGGTGTATCTGAAAAGTCCTCAGCGCTGTTCAATTCTACTAAAAAGCACATCTGCTGCGTTGCTCATCCTTGCAGCTGTTGCTTTTCAGCGAATTTTCCAGCACTTTTGACTTATCAGATACACCCTAGCGAAAATCCGCCCCCGGTGGCCCCCAAATCTTGGCAAGTTTTGCACCTTTTCGCCTGTTGTTTTCTGTGTTACAATAAAGGCAGAGAATGAGGAATATGCACAAAAACCATTGCATCATCGAAAGGAACCCCCATGTTTGAAACACATGTTTTTGCACGCAGTACCGCACATTCTGCCGTGCTGTACTGGGATAAGCCTGCGGCTGCCGGGGCCGGGGCGCAATATACCGTCTATCTGGGCGGCCAGCCCGTGGCCACCTGCGGCCGCACCCACTTTACCCTGACCGACCTGCGCAGCCAGAGCGACTACCAGGCCGACGTGTTTTTCGGCCATCAGTGCGTGGGCAGCTGCGTATTCCGCACCACACCGGTCAAGAACCGCCTCGATGTGACCGAGGCACCGTTCTGGGCCAAGGGCGACGGCAAAACAAAAAACACCGCCGCTTTGCAGCGTGCCATCGACGCCTGCGGCGGCGGGGATGCCGTGTACATTCCCGCCGGCATCTACCTGACCGGCGCGCTGCGGCTGCACAGCAACATGGAGCTGTACCTGGACGAGGGCGCCATCTTGCAGGGCACCGCCGAGATCGTTGACTACCAGCCCCGCATCCCCAGCCGGTTTGAGGGCACCGAGATGCGCTGCTACTCAAGCCTTTTGAACCTGGGCACGCTGGACCACGCCGCCGGGCCGAACTGCGAAAACGTGGTCATCCGCGGCAAGGGCACCATTGCCAGCGGCGGCCGCGAATTGGCTGAGAAGATCATCGCCGACGAGCAGGAGCACCTGAAGGACTACCTGGCCGAGCACGCCGCCCTGGTGGCCGAGTGCGAGAACGAGCGGACCATCCCCGGCCGGGTGCGGCCGCGGCTGATCAACATGAGCAACTGCCGCAATGTGTGGGTACACGGCCTGACGCTGAAAAACGGCGCCAGCTGGAACCAGCACATGATCTACAGCGACAACATCACTACCGACCACTGCCGCTTTGTATCCGAGGGCGTGTGGAACGGCGACGGCTGGGACCCGGACTCCAGCACCAACTGCACGCTGTTTGCCTGCGAGTTTTCCACCGGCGGCGACGCTGTGGCCATCAAGTCCGGCAAAAATCCCGAGGGCAACAACATCGGCCGCCCCAGCGCTCATATTTATGTGTTCGATTGCCGCAGCACCGCCGGGCACGGCATCTGCCTGGGCAGCGAGATGAGCGGCGGCATCGAGGATGTGCAAATTTGGGATTGCGACCTGACCAACAGCTGGTCGGGCATTGAGATCAAGGCCACGCCCAAGCGCGGCGGCTATGTGCGCGGCGTGTCGGTGCGGGACTGCACCGCCTCCCGCCTGCTGGTACACACCGTGCCCTACAACGACGACGGCGAAGCGGCCCCCCGCCAGCCGGTATTCAGCCATTTGAGCTTTGAGCGGTTGACCCTGACCGGCCGCGGCCTGCGGGACGGCAGCTTTGAGAACGTGGAGCCGATTGAGCTGGCAGGCTTTGACGCCCCCGGCCACGAGCTGCGGGACGTGGTGCTGGACGGCATCACCGTGGAGAACGAGACCGGCACCATGACCCTGCCGGTGCAGTACTGCCGCGGGCTGACCATCCGGGACCTGACCTGCGCGGCCCGCAAATAACCTTAGCAAAACGGTGGAAGTGTTTTCGTGTTCTCGTTTCCGCCTACAAAATAAAACGTATCAAGGAGGTTTATTATGGAACTTTCTGAACTGACTGCCCAGGCCCGCAAGGCCACCGAAGAATTACTGGAAGCCGCCCATCTGGAGACCGGCGATGTTTTCGTCGTCGGCTGCTCCAGCAGCGAGATTCGCGGCGGGCGCATCGGCCATGATTCCAGCATGGAGGTTGCCGCCGCCGTGCTGGCCGGGGTGCTGCCCCCGCTGCAGGAGCAGGGCGTCTACCTGGCCGCCCAGTGCTGCGAGCATCTGAACCGCTCGATCGTCATTGAACGCGAAGCCGCCAAAAAGTACGGCTATCAGATCGTGGCTGCCGTGCCGCAGCCCCACGCGGGCGGCAGCTGGGCCACCAACTGCTGGCGCACCTTTAAGGACCCTGTGCTGGTGGAGGAAGTGAAAGCCGCCGCCGGTATGGACATTGGCGGTACGCTGATCGGCATGCACCTGCGCCGGGTAGCCGTGCCGGTGCGCTTGTCGATGGATCACATCGGTGAAGCAATTTTGCTGTGCGCCCGCACCCGCCCGCCGTTTATTGGCGGCAGCCGCGCGGTGTACAGCGACACGGAGGTGCGTTGATGGACGAAGCACAGAAGCAGGCAATGGCCGAGGCCGTTGCCAGGATCCGCGAGAACATGACCACCGCCGCCAAGGCCGCAGGCCGCGATCCCGGCGAGGTGCTGCTGTGCGCCGCCTGCAAAACCCGCACAGTGGAAGAAGTGCGATACAGCGCCGATTTACCCATTGACCTGTTTGGTGAAAACCACGTGCAGGAACTTGTGGAAAAGACCGACGCCGGGGCTTACAACGGCAAGCCGGGGCATTTCATCGGCCACCTGCAGACCAACAAGGTCAACAAGGTGGTGGGCCGCGCCGCACTGATCCAGAGCGTGGACAGCACGCGGCTGCTGGATAAGATCGAGGCCGCCGCCGAGCGGCTGGGCATCACCCAGGAGATCCTGATGGAGATCAACATCGGCGCCGAGGAAAGCAAGAGCGGCGTTGGCCCGGATGACCTGTGGCCGCTACTGGATGCTGCCGCCGCCAAGACCCACATCAAGGTGCGCGGGTTGATGGCCATTCCGCCCGCCGATGCCGATGACACCGCTACCCGCCGCTTTTTTGCTGAGATGCGGGAATTGCTGGCAAAGGCCGCTGCCCGCGGGTACGAAAATGCCCGGATGAATATTTTGTCCATGGGCATGAGCCACGATTATGCCGCCGCCATTGCCGAAGGTGCGACGATTGTGCGCGTAGGTACGGCGATTTATGGGGCAAGAGATTATAGTAAAAAGAAGTAACCCATTTTCCGTTTCCTCACAACATATAATCAACATACAAAAGAGCGATGCAGTTTCCCACTGCATCGCTCTTTGTTTTAGGAAATATTAAAAGTTTCTTTGCCTACTTTCTTTTCCAAAGAAAGTAGGTTAGTCCTCGTCGGCGAAGTTGCCGAGGGCTTTGGCCTGCTCGATGACCTTGGCTTCCAGCATCTGGGGCAGAGTCTCGTAGCGGACGAAATCGAAGGTGTACCAGCCGCGGCCCTGGGTCAGCTGACGCAGGAAGGTGGTGAAATCCTGCATCTCGGCGATGGGCACCTCGGCCTCCACGACCTGCAGGCCGTCCTCATCCGGGTTCATGCCCAGCACACGGCCGCGGCGCTTGGTGACCTCACCCATGATATCGCCGGTGTTGTCTGCCGGGACATGGGCCTGCAGGGACCCGATGGGCTCCAGCAGAACAGGGCCAGCTTCAGGAACAGCGGCCTTGTAGGCCAGCTTGGCGGCCATAATGAACGCCATTTCACTGGAATCCACAGGGTGATAGCTGCCGTCCAGCAGGGTGGCTTTCAGGCCGACCATCGGGTAACCGGCCAGCACGCCGTGCTCGGCCGCCTGGCGGACGCCCTTTTCAACAGCGGGGAAGAAGTTCTTCGGTACGCTGCCGCCGAACACGTTCTCGGCAAACTCGATGTCCTCGCCCTCGATAGGCTCGAACTGGATCCAGACATCACCGAACTGGCCGTGGCCGCCGGTCTGCTTCTTGTGGCGGCCCTGGGCCTTGCAACTCTTGCGGATGGATTCGCGGTAGGGCACGCGCGGGGTTTCCAGCGTGATCTCGACACCGAACTTATTCTTCAGCTTGGCAAGGGCGACTTCCAAATGCTGGGTGCCCAGGCCGCTGATGATCTGCTGCTTGGTCTCGGGATCGACCACGAAGGTGATGGCGGGATCTTCCTCAATCAGGCGGGCCAGCGCGCCGCTGACCTTGCCCTCGTCGCCCTTCTTGGCGACCTTGACGGCCATGCGGTAGCAGCCGGTGGGGTAGGCGGGTGCGGGCAGCGCCACCACGCGGGCGGGGTCGCACAGGGTATCACCGGTCTTGGCGGTGGCCAACTTGGAGACAACGCCAATGTCGCCGGTGGTGATGGCAGCCGTGTCGGTCTGCTTTTTGCCGCAGACGATGAGGGTCTTGCCCATGCGCTCCGGCTGGCCGGTGCGGGCGTTGACAGTGTTGCTGGCGGCGGTCAGCTTGCCGGACAGCACCTTGATAAAGCTCATCTTACCCACGAACGGGTCGGCCACGGTCTTAAAGACGTAGGCGCACAGCGGGGCAGCGGGATCGGCAGTGATGTCGACAGGGTTACCGTCCTTATCCTCGCCCACGGCAGCGGCGGTGTCAGCGCCGGGCAGCAGGACGTTCATGTTGTACAGCAGCATATCCAACGCCTGGTTGTTGACGGCACTGCCGCAGAATACGGGGGTGATCTGGCCGCTGCGGACGCCCGCGGCCATGCCCTGGACGATCTCCTCGGTGGTGAAAGGCTCACCCTCGAAGAACTTTTCCATCAGGGCTTCGTCGGTCTCGGCGATGGCCTCGCTCATGGCCTGGATCAGACCCTCGAAGCGGTGGCCGATGTCGGGCAGGTCGATCTGGACCTGCTTGCCGCCCTCGTACTTAAAGGCTTTCTGGCTGAACAGGTTGATGTAGGCGACGGTGCCGTCGTCCAGGCGGACCGGCACAACACAGGGGCAGACGCTGGGGCCGAACTTGATCTTCATCTGCTCCAGGATCTTGAAGCAGTCGGCGTTTTCCAGGTCGGCTTTGGTGACAAAGACCATCCGCGCCTTGTTGTGTTTAATGGCCAGCTGGTAGGCTTTCTCGGCGCCGACGGTGACGCCGGAACGGCCGGACACGCAGATCAGCACGCTTTCGGCGGCCATGATACCCTCGGCTGCGCCGGTCTCGAAATCGAACAGGCCGGGCACATCGATGAGGTTATATTTGATGCCCTCGTACTCAACGGGGACAACGCTGGAGTTCAGCGATGCCTTGCGGCGGATCTCTTCGGGGTCGAAGTCGCTGGCGGTGGTGCCGTCCTCAACACGGCCCATGCGCTCGGTCGCGCCGCTCATGTACAGCAGGGCTTCGGTCAGCGTGGTTTTGCCGCAGCCAGCGTGGCCGGCGACCAGAATGTTGCGGATGTCTTTGCTTGCATAGTCCATGGAACAATCAAACCTCTTTTCGCGCCGGGGGCCCGCCATGCGCTGCGTGCCCGCTGCGGCGTTTTAAATTTTACAGAGAGCAGGCTCTCTAAGTGGTGAATTTGAACACATCTCACCGATTGATACTACTTTACCACAGATTTGCAGAATTTTAAACAGTTTTTTTGAAATTTCTGAAAATATTTTGTGAAAACAGATATTGAATGTATTTTTGTGGGGGTGCGCGCGGATACCGGCCCCGCCTACCTTGCGGCAGGGCCGGGCTGCTGCCTGTTCACCCGGCTTTGCCAAGCGCAAACACCGCTACGGTGATGTCATCCTGTTTTTCCCCGGCCCGTCGGGCGGCGGCATCGGCTATGGTTTCGGCGGCCTGCTGCGGGGTGTGGCCCAAGCGGGCGCAGAGCTGCAATTGCTGCGTCAGCCATTCGGTGCCATCGGTCAGCGCACCGTCGCTGACCAGCACCACCCAGTCCCCGCTGTCCAGCGCAAAGGTGGTGCTGCGGCCCACGAGACTTTCCAACACGCCCATGGGCAGGCTGGCGCCCTCCAGCATGCGGGGCAGGCCGCCCCGCACCAAAAAGCTGGGCGCGGCCCCAGCCTTGAACAACCCCGCCCGGCCTGTGTAAAGATCCACCGTCAGCAGGTCCAGCGTGGCGCCAGATTCCTGCTCGGCGCTCTTTAGGCCCAGCGCCACGTTGACCAGCCGCGCGGCGCTCTCGGCGGCAAAGCCTGCCCGCAACAGCTGGCCCGTCAGGCGGGCGGCCATCTGGCCGTCCACAGCGGCGGCGCGGCCGGTACCCATGCCGTCGCACAGCAGCAGTTGGGCGCGGCCGCTGGTATCGCAAAAGCAATCCAGCGCGTCACCGCTGACGTTCTGCCCCTTAGCCGGGCGTCCTGCGGTGCCAAACGTCGCCGTAAACAACGGCCGTTCGCCAAAAGTCAGCATTGTGACCGTGCGGCAGTGGGTAACTTCCGGCAGGTCCATGTCCCGGCGGCAGATGCGGCTCACCTCGGCGGTCAGGGCCTTGATCTCCTCCTCGGTAAACCGGGTGCGGGCGATGGTCACGGCGGCAGTCAGACGGCCTGCCAGGTCGGAGGTAACGCTGCACTCCAGCGCATCCAGCCCCAGCCCCGCAAAAAGCTGGGCGACTTTTTCCTCCCGCCTGGGATCGGGCAGGCCCGCCTGGCCCAGTTTGCCCGCCAGCTGCGCCAGTGCCCCCGCCATGGCGCTGTACTGCTCGGTCAGGGCGGTGCGCAGCATGGAGGCCCGCGCCCGCGTCTGGCGGCGGCTGCGCCACAGCCGATACCCATGATTGGCCGCCGTACACAGGTCCGCCGGGTGGATGCACACCGACAGCTGCCCGGGCAGGTCCTCCACCTCCACGCGGCCCCGGCTCTCCAGCATGGGCTTGAGTTGGTACAGCCCGTCCATGGCCGTGGCATAGCCCCGCACCCAGCACCGGCTGCGGCGGGTGCAGGTCTGGCAGGTGGTGCGGGCGATGTGCTCCACCACGAAGTCAAAGTTTTCCCCTTTGGGCGGCATCTGGCGGGTGCAGACGGCGTTGACCGTGTCAGCGATGTCGCTTAAGGTATCCGCCACACCGGCCAGGCGGCGGGCGGCACCGCTTAACCCCTGGGTCTGCACCGGCGGGGCGGGCGGCGGAAACACCACCCGCAGCCACGCCCCCGGCACAGCCAGCGCCGCGCCGAGGCCCACAGCCCCGGCCACAAACAGCGGCAGCACACCGGCGGCATCGGGGGCGGCCAAGGCTCCCAGCACGCAGCCCGCCGCAAAAACGCCAGCACAGCGCAGGCGCTCGCCGGGGTAAAGGCAGGCTGCCGCCAGGCTTCCCAGTGCCACCGCCAGCGCCGCGTAGCAAAGGTTCGGGCTGGCCGCCGTGATGGCCGCCGCCAGCGTGATGCTGACCACAGCGGTCTCCTCCAACGTGCCGGCAAAGGCGGCGCACAGCCCGGCTGCTGCGGCCACCGCCAGGCCCGGAGCCAACGGCCCGCGGGCACACCGCTGCAGGCAGGCGGCCGCGATGGCCAGCCACAGGCACAGCCCCCGCGGCTCCCGGTAAGGGAAACGGCGCATCAGCCAGGCAGACCCCGCCGCCAGCAGCGCCGTGGTGCCGGTGGCCGCCGCCTGGGACAGGTCGACGTAGCCGCCCGCGAAAAAAAGTACGGCCGCCTGGACCAACGCCAGCGCCAGACACCCGGCCCAGATGCCCGCGTTTTTCGTGTTGGGCTTGTCCTGCAGCAGCCGCCGCACCGCCACAGTGGCCGTGAGCGCCGCAATAACCTTGACCCCCAGCACCGCAGGCTGAAACGCCAAACTGCTGATGAGCACGCCACCTGCCGCGGCAAACAGGTAGAGCGGCGGACAGACCATCGTGAAGGCCAGCCCAAAGGGTGCGGCCCCGCCGTAGACCTGCCCGGCCCCCAGCACCAGCCCCGTGGCGGCCGCCGCCCCCTGCCACAGCAGCGCCGCCCCGCGGGCACCGGGCAAGATAGCAGGCAGTTGTACGTTTGTATGCAGTTTTTCTCCCAAATAAGTAGCCATAGCAGCATGTCCCCCTTTATCTATATGCCGATCGGTGCCATTACCATACCACGCCCGGACGTTTGTTTTTGCCGCAGAGCGGGGAAACCCGATAAAGCTTTGCAAACAGCAATAATTACCGCCGCTGGGACACGCCGCGCCGAAAAAGCGCCGCGAAGCCTTTTTTTCGGCGCACAGCTATGCTACAATGTTTATAATTGAGGGAAAGGAAGCGTTTTATGGAGATCCATCATTGCGAGAACCCGGTCTGCCGGTTTGTGACCCGCCATGCGGTCCCCGACATGTGCCCGCTGTGCGGCGGGGCGTTCTTTCAGCCCAGCGATGGCAGCGACTTAGTCGCCGCCGATTGGGTGGCTCTGGGCATCGAGTCCAAAACCGACGGCCGTTTTGATGACGCCTTTTCTGACTTTGAAAAAGCCGCCGCCGAGGGTGACGCTGCCGGGCAGTGCATGCTGGGCCTGGCCTACGAGACCGGCGAGGGCGTGGCCCAAAGCTGGCCGGATGCCGTGCTGCTCTACCGCGCCGCCGCGGGCCAGGGCCACGCCCAGGCCCAGTGCAATTTAGGCTGGTGTTATGAGTTCGGCAAGGGCGTGCCCCAGGACGCCAAGGCCGCGGCCCGCTGGTACGGCGAAGCCGCCCTGCAGCACGACCCCCGGGCCGAGTATTGCCTGGCCATCTGCTACACCAACGGCACCGGCGTGGCAGCGGACCCCGTGCGCGCCGTGCAGCTGTATACCCTATCCGCCCAGGCGGGGTTTGTGCCTGCCATGCGCAACCTTGCACAGATGATCCATTTAGGACGCGGCACCGCCAAAAACGACGAAGCTGCCCTGGCCTGGTACCAAAAGGCCGCTGCCCAGGACGACGCCCGTGCCCTGTTTATGTGCGGCCAGTTTTATGAGAAAGGCTTTGGCGTGGAGTCCAACGCCCCGCTGGCTGCCGACTTTTACCTGCGCGCCGCCAGGCAGGGCTATGCCCCGGCCCAGGCCTGCTATGCCATCTGCCTGGAGTGCGGCCGCGGCGTACCCGCCAACCCCACCGAGGCCGTGCAGTGGTACACCCGCGCCGCCCGGCAGGGGGACACCCAGGCGCAGTTTGCCCTGGCCGTCTGCTGCGAGCAGGGCACCGGCACGCCCCAAAGCTGGGGGGACGCCATCCGCTGGTACAGCATGGCCGCCGCGCAGGAGCTGCCCCAGGCATTGTTGAATCTGGGCCTCTGTTACGAGCGGGGCGCTGGCGTGCGCCGCAACCCCGAGGAAGCCCTGCACCTGTACCGCCGCGCAGCCCGGCTTGGCCTGCCCGCCGCCGAGAACCGCATCGGTGCCCTGTATGAGCGGGGCGACGGCGTGGAGCAGAGCTGGCCCACCGCCACGGCCCATTACCGCCGCGCCGCCGAGGCCAACTACGCCCCCGCCCAGTGCAACCTTGGCTGGTGTTACGAGTACGGCCAGGGCGTGCCGGAGGATCTGACCCTGGCCGCCGCATGGTACGGCAAGTCCGCCGCCCAGGGCTTCGCTCGGGCGCAGTGCTGCCTGGGCTGGTGCTATGAGTTCGGCAAAGGTGTGGAGCTGGACGAGGCCCGGGCGGTAGAGCTGTATCGCGCCGCCGCCGAGCAGGGCCTGCCCCGCGCCCAGTGCTGCCTGGGCTACTGCACCGAGAAAGGCATCGGCACCGAGGCCGACCCCGCAGCAGCCGCCGAGTGGTACCGCCGCTCCGCCGAGGGTGGGTATTCCCGGGGAATGTACAACTACGCCTGCTGTTTTGAGAACGGCACCGGCGTGAAAAAAGACCTGCCTCTGGCCCAGCAATGGTACGAGCGCGCCGCCAAAGAGGGCCTGCCCGACGCCATGTACGAGCTGGGCGTCTGGTACGAGGACGGCCGCTGCGGCCCCAAAGATGCCGCCCAGGCCCTGGCCTGGTACAAAAAAGCCGCCGAGGCCGGGCATGACCGGGCCCGGAAAGCGGTGGAGCGGATGGAAAAGCTGGTGTGACAAATCGAAATTTGACAAAGGAGTGTGATTATATGGGTAAAGCGATTTTGGCAGTAATTGTTACATTGATTGTTGGTTATTTAGGTACGGTCGTAGGACTTGAACTTTTAGGTAATTGGGATGAGTTTGGATTGCTCATTGCTATTGCAGTAATGGGTGCTTTTATCATCTACTTCAATGACAAGAAGTAAGACAACTTCCGGTTTGTTTAATTGGACAAATCGGGATTTACTTCTACTTAGACATACAAACTGTTGACAGTAAAACTCCTATATAGTATTATTTGATAAAATACTATATAGGAGTTTTTGTGTGAACATGAATGGCGGATTTCTTGTTACCAAAATAAAACAACTTGGAGATCGAATCTTTGAGAAGATTCTCAGCGAAAAGAATATTGATGCGTTTAACGGAGCCCAAGGGCGTATTCTTTATGTACTGTGGCAGGAAGATGGAATCTCAATCAGGTCACTCTCGATTAAATGTGGATTAGCGATAACTTCTCTTACTACGATGCTGGAAAGAATGGAAAATCAAGGGCTGATAAGACGTGTTCAGTCTGAAACGGACAAAAGGAAAACACTCCTGTTTCTGACTGAAAAAGCACATGCCTTAAAGGGCGAATACGATTCTGTATCTGATAAAATGGGCAGTATTTACTACAAAGGTTTTTCGGAGGAAGAAATTACCCAGTTTGAGGAATGCCTCGACCGCATCAGAAAGAATCTTGAGGAGTGGCAGAAATCATGAGTATTTGTATCAAAGATCAGATTCAAAACATGAATATCGTCATCGGATGTACAGTGGGGTGTGCATATTGCTATGCCCGCAATAATGTGAAACGCTGGCATATGATTGATGACTTTGCTGACCCTGAATTCTTTCCGGGTAAGCTCAAGATGATGGAAAAGAAACGTCCGCAGAACTTTCTTCTTACCGGTATGAGCGATCTTTCCGGCTGGAAGTCAGAATGGAGAGACGAGGTATTTGAAAAAATCCGTGAAAATCCACAGCATCAGTTCCTGTTCCTTACAAAGCGACCAGATCTGCTGGATTTTGATACAGATTTGGAAAACGCATGGTTTGGTGTTACGGTGACGAGGAAAGCCGAACTGTGGCGTATCGACGCCCTTCGGAAAAACATCAGAGCAAAACACTATCATGTTACCTTTGAGCCGCTATTCGACAATCCAGGTTCAGTTGATCTTTCCGGGATCAACTGGATCGTTGTCGGCACTATGACCGGGGCTCAGAGCAGGAAGATTCATACGGAGCCGGAATGGGCATGGTCTCTGACGGATCAGGCTCATATGCTTGACATTCCGGTATTTATGAAGGAAGATCTTGTCCCTATCATAGGGAATGAAAATATGATTCAGGAAATGCCGGATGAATTCAATAAAGTGTTGGAGGTACAGAGTTCATGGCAGAAGTAATAAATGGAATCCTCATTAATGAGGCGGAAACAAAGAACATCATGACCAAGTCCAGTCTGCCGGTAGGCGGTTACTCGGTCAATCCATATGTAGGCTGTACACACGCCTGCAAGTATTGCTATGCTTCTTTTATGAAGCGCTTTACCGGACACAAGGAGGAATGGGGCACTTTCCTTGATGTGAAGCATTGGCCGGAAATTAAGAATCCGAAGAAATATGCCGGACAGCGGGTGGTCATCGGTTCTGTGACAGATGGCTACAATCCACAGGAGGAGCAATTCGGGAATACCAGAAAACTTCTGGAGCAGCTGATCGGCAGTGACGCAGATATTCTGATCTGCACAAAGTCGGATCTTGTGGTACGAGATATTGATCTGCTGAAGAAGCTTGGACGAGTAACCGTTTCATGGTCGATCAACACACTAGATGAAAATTTCAAGAACGATATGGACTCTGCTTCTAGCATTGAGTGCCGTATTGCTGCTATGAAGCAGGTATATGAAGCAGGTATCCGTACAGTCTGTTTCGTATCCCCGGTATTCCCCGGTATCACGGACTTTGAAGCCATCTTTGAGCGGGTAAAGGATCAGTGCGATCTGTTCTGGCTCGAAAATCTCAATCTTCGAGGCGGTTTCAAAAAGACAATTATGGATTATATCGCCGAAAAATATCCTGATCTTGTACCGCTTTACGATGAGATCTATAACAAGCATAACCGCAGCTACTTTGAAGTGCTTGAAGTAAAAGCTGCGGAAATGGCTAAGAAGTATGATTGTCCCTTTGTGGATAATGAAATGCCTTATGGCAGAGTCCCGCAGGGACATCCGGTGATCGTAGATTATTTCTATCATGAGGAAATCCGAGGGACAGAGAATACAGGGAAAAGAAATCGTTAAACAGAAATTTTGTAAGAACTTTGAACGAGGGAGACTCCTTGTCCGAAGGGCAAGAAGGTGCAACCGCGAAGATTTAGAACAATTCCAGTTTGTATGGGTGACTGACCGTTTGAGATTTGGCGGTTGTTTGTGTTGGTTTGTAGGGAGGGGTCTTGATCCCTCCACGGGCGATAACGCAAGGCCCGTCCGGGGCGTCGAGGACGCCGTCCCCTACATCTAAATTTTATGTTTGCAACAAAAGACGCAACGTGTTGTAATGAAAAGTGCTTAGGAGGGGTCAAGCCCCCTCCCTACAGTGCCGATTTGCAAGGGCATTATAAAAGGGTGTCACCGCATGGTGGTGACACCCTTTTGCTGTTTATTCAAAAAAATCAATGATACACTGGTAATACAGTTCCGCCGCCTGTTCACAGGCGGAGTCGGTGCATAGGGCGGCGCGGTCGGATGCGTTGGTGATGAAGCCCTCCTCCACCAGCACGGCGGGGCAGCCGCAGTCCTCCAAAACCGTAAAGGTCGGGTCGGAACGCACTGTCGTGTCCGACGATTCCGCGACTACGCGGGTGTTGTTGGCGTCAAAATATAAGTACCGCACGCCGTCCCAGCCCCGCAGGGTCAGGCCCAGCTGGTCCCGGAAAGCCGCTGTCACAAGCCGGCCGAACCGCACGCTCTCGGCGTTGGCGGCCAGGGCGGGCGGCGCGGCGTAACATTCCAGCCCGTTGGTTGCGGCGCTGGCATCGCTGTTTAAATGGATGGACAGCAGCAGGTCGGCCCCGGCTGCTTTGGCTGCGGCGGCACGCTCGCTGGGCTTCAGGTAGGTGCTGCCGTCGGCGGTCAGCAGGGGCGCAAAGCGGCCATCCGCCGCCAGTTTCTCGTACAGCAGTTGGGCGGTGCACAGTGTGACGTCGCTCTCCCGCACGCCGTCGGCCTCACTGCCCCAGTCCTCGGCCCCGATGTTGGGGTTGATACCCCCGTGCCCGGGGTCGATGGCCACCACATACTGCCCCGGCGCGGCGGGCTGGGCGGTCGGCTCCGCTTGCGCGGGCGTATCAGCGGGCGCCGCAACGGGCTGCGGCTCGGCGCTGGCGTGCAGGGGGCTGCCGCCGTACAGCACTATCGCCACGGCCCCGGACACCAGCAGCACAGCCGCCGCATACAGCAGCCGCCGCACCATTTTGGCCCGGCGTTTGCGGCGGCAGCGGCGCTGCATTTCCCGCGTGGGCTGCCTGGTTCGTGCGGTTTTGGTTACCATACCGGATTCCCCCTTTTGCGTATAGGTGCATTGTACAGGGGGGATGTTACAGGGTTGTGTCAGTTTTGTAACAAGGCTGGCCCTTTTTGCGGAAACCGGCGGGAAATTGTCAGCCTGTGTCGAGCGATTGCCGGGAAAATTAAAATGGCAAATATTGACAGTTTTACCAATGTCTCGTATAATAACTACAGATTGTTGGGCCAGCCGTCACAGACCACCAGCAATGCCAAATATAATGCAAATTTTTTGGGGAATGTAAGAAAATAGAGGAGGAATCTTTATGATTTCTACAGGAATTATTCGCAGTATCGACAGTTTGGGACGCGTTGTGCTGCCTAAGGAACTGCGCCGCACCTTTGAGATCACCACCGATACGCCGCTGGAGATCATGACCGAGGGCGATGCCATCCTGCTGCGCAAGTACCGCCCCGCCGATGCCTGCGTCCTGTGCGGCCAGGTATCCCCCGGCTCGGTACAGCTGTACGGAAAAACCGTCTGCCCCGCCTGCCAGAGAGCATTGGCCGAAAAGGAGCAGGGATGACCTACTTTCTTTGCAAAGAAAGTAGGCAAAGAAACTTTCAATAGTTTTACACGCAAAGGGGATATAAGGAAAAGCCATTCACTCTTTTGTAGGGGGTGCTGCTTGCATCGCCCCGCAAGTGCTGCCATACCGGCGGGCCGATGACGAGCATCGGCCCCTACAATTTTCTTCCTGGCATAATACGTACAAAAACCGGGCAGGCCCTTTTGGTGTTGGGGTCTGCCCGGCTGCGTTTCTTATGGATGGCTCACTCCGCCGGGTGCAGCGCACGCATGGATTCCTCGGCGTTTTTCACCAGGTTCAACAGGCTTGTCGCGTGGCGGGGGTAGTCCTGGGTCAGGCGCTCGGTGCTTAACGAGAGCGTCGCCGGGTCCAGGCTGTCCTTGCCTCCGTCCTCGCCGGTCAGGGCGGCAGCCAGCTCGGCTTCGGCCACGTGCATGGCGGCGTCGGCATTGCCCTGCCACCGCGCCGCGCCGACACGGAACATGCCAACCGCATTTTTTGGCGATGCATCGTACAAGCGTCGGAACACTTTGTACACAGCCAGCATCAAATACTGGCTGATCTGGATGACCAGCTGCTTATCCTTGCTTTCCTGCAGCTTGTCGTACAAAATATCCAGCGAATTTTCGATGAGCTTTTTGTACATTGTGGGCAGCACACTGCCGCGGTAGACGCTGCCACTGGTGCTGGCGCCGGTTTCCGGCAGGTCGGCCACGCTGATGGTCTGGCCGCTGCGGTCGGCACTGCGGCCCAGCAGGTAATCGCAGCTGACGCCGTAATAATCAGCTACCTGTACCACAAATGCCAGGCTGCACTCCCGGATGCCTTTCTCGTAATGGGACAGCTGCGCCTGGCTGATGCCCAGGTCCGCCGCCGCCTGCTTTTGGGTGATGCCGCGTTCTTTGCGCAGCAGCGCAAGAATACGGTTGAACTCGCTTGCCATATAATTCCTCTTTCACACCGTCATTTCTCGGTGTACATACTACGTGATGTATATTATATCCGCAAAAAAACGCTTTGTAAACCCGTGTTTCGACGGTGTTTTCGGCCCGAAAACAGAGCAGGATTTTTATGTCCCCATAATTTGGGCCAGCCCCGCCCCGCCGGGTATAAATATTGTGGGCGAAAAAATACAGCCCGTTATATTCCGCCTATTTTGTAACTGAATTGTAACCATTTATCGTTGTCAAAAGCGCTATTTTGCGGTATCCTTTTATAATACAGATACAGAAAGTGAGATATTGCTTTGAAATATTACAAACTGCATTTAATCCGGCACGGCCTGACGGAGGGAAACCTGAAAGGCCTGTATATTGGCAGCGGCAGCGACCTGCCCCTGTGTGCGGAGGGCCGCGCCCAGCTGAAAACGCTGAAAAAGGATTTTGACTACCCGCAGGTGCCGCTGGTGTTTACCAGCCCGATGCTGCGCGCCACCCAGACGGCGGAGATCTTATTCCCCGGTGTGCGGCAGATCGAGCTGCACGATTTGCGGGAGATGGCCTTTGGCAAGTTTGAGGGCAAGCCCCTGCAGCAGTTGGTGAAGGACCCGGAGTTCGCCCAGTGGATGGACCCGACCAGCCGCACGGTGCCCCAGGGTGCCGAGGACCGGCAGATGTTCTTTAACCGCACCTCGGCCATGCTGATGAAGATGTTCGAGTACATGCTCAAGACCCACACCGAGGAGGCCGCCTGCGTGACCCACGGCGGTGTCATCATGAACATGCTGTCTCAGCACGCCCTGCCCTTCCGCAAGCCGGAGGAGTGGATGACCGACCCGGGCGCAGGTTACAGTGTGCGTCTGGACGCCGAAATGTGGATGCGCGACCACCTCGCTGAAGCCTACGACGTCGTCCCCCACGGCTATCTGGATGCGTTTGAGCAGCAAGAAGAGCAGGGCTAAGCAGCGAGAGCTCTCGTCCTTTTCTTATAAGAAAAGGACCAAAAGAATTTTTAATTAAAAATGCGTGGTACGGTCGCAGACCGTACCACGCATTTTTGTTTAGAATTTCTTTGGTTCTTTCTTTGTAAAGAAAGAACAAGAACCCCCGTTATTCAGCCTGTCCATCCTGTTGTTCACCCGCCGCCAGAATGGCGTTGAGGGCGTCGACGTTGGCCTGGGCGTTGTCGCGGGCGGTGATGAGGTCCTGGTTTTCCGGGTCGGCATCCAGGGCGGCCTGGGCTTCTTCCAGGGCAGCCTGGGCGTCCGGCAGTTCTGCCTGGGCGCGGGCCAGTTCGGTTTCAGCGCTGGCGGCTTCCTGGGCGGCGTTGTAGTCAGCCTCGGCGGCGGCAGCGGCTTCATCCGAGATGCCGCTTTCCAGCAGGGCCGGTTTGTCCGGCAGGGTCTGGGCGGAGCCATCGGCGGCGGTCAGGGAGATGCTCTGGCCGTAGTAGCCGCCCCAGATGGCGATGAAGCTCTTGCCCGGGCTGACCACCAGGGTCTCGCCCGCCTCGTTGGTGATGGCAAAGGGGCCGGTGGCATCCTCCTTGGTCCAGTTGATGCGCTCCCACGCGCCGCCGTGGAGGTACAGGCCGGTGCCTGCGGTCATATCGTACTGGCGGGTATAGCCGTCGTCCTTAATGCCGCTGGAGGCATAGAACACGAACACGTTGGTGAATCCCACCTGCTGGCCGTTGTCGGCATCCTGCACCGGGCTGCCGTCGCCGTTGGAGAGCGCGTACAGGCCCGTGCCGGTGTCATAGTTCAGGCAATCGGTGTCGTCCGGCGAGAAAGTGATGGTCAGGTTCATGCCGCTGCGGTCGGCAGGATCCACCGCCGGGCGCTCGCCAAACTGGAAAAGCGGCGTGTTATCGCCGTTCAGCGAAACACCGTAGCTGGCCAGGCCGCTGTTGATGAGCTCGGCGGTGGTGTACCAGCAGTTTTCCTCGGCGTAGCCAGCGTTCTGGCGGTCCTGGTCAAAGGCGAAGGCCGTCTTGCCGATGTGGTAGCCGTCCAGGTCCTGGTAGGCCAGGGTGTTGAGCAGGTTGCTGGCGTAGATGTTTTTATCGATGTGCACCGGCACGGCGTTGAGGGGCAGGGCCACCTGCAGCAGCAGGTCGCGGGCCGGGCCGACGGGGCCTGCTTTGGCGATGCTGTCCGGGTTGGCGTACAGCGCCATCAGGCTGGCTGTGGTGCCCTCGGTCACGCCCTCCACCAGCACGTCGGCAGAGGCAATGCCCCACTGCGGGGTGCTGCCGGTCATGTTGCGCAGGGTGACGGCCACCGGACGCTTGCCGGTATAGTCAGCGTCGGCCGCACCGGTAAGCGGGTTGGCCGCCGGGGGCGCGGGGGTCGGCTCCGGGGTAGCTTCCGGTTCGGAAGCAGCCGAATCCGACGATGCAGCGTCGGAAGATGCAGCATTATTGGCACAGCCGCCCAGCAGCAGCGATGCCAGCAGGGCAGCAGACAGGCTGAGTGCCTGGAATTTTCTCATATACTTTCCTCTCTGATGGTTTTAGTTTGTAGATGCTGAGAAAGCCTCCCTCCCAGAGGGGGCCTTTCGCAGCGTGCCTACAATACTTCAAAAAGGGACAGCGCTTCCCCGCCGCCTGGGCGGGCTGCGCTGTCCCTGGAGTGCGTGGGTTATTCGGCAGGGGTCTCTTCGCCGTCGGCGGAAGGCTCAACGTGCTCCTCGCCGCCGGTGGTATCCCCGGTGGTTTCTTCGCTGCCGGTGGTGTCCTCGGTGTTGCTCTCGCCGGAGGTGGTGTCCTCGGCCTCGCCGGCGCCGGTGGCGTTGTTGGTCAGGTCGTCGGTGGACATGCCCAGGGTGTCGCCGGCCTTGGCGTCATCCTCCACATAGCTGCGCTCGTAGGTCACGGTGGTGGCGCTGCTCAGGTCAACGCCGTCCAGCTTGCTGTGCACGAAGTTGCCGGCAAAGTCCACATCGGTCACGGCCACGTAGCTCTTGCCGGTGTTGATCTCCACAGGGGTGTCGCTGCACTGGCCGTCCTCGGTCAGGTAGTACAGGCGCAGGGCCTCCAGCGGGGTGCCCTTCTGCCAGTAGATCTTCTCGCACTTGCCGCCGTAGCAGTAGTAGCCGATGCCGCCCCAGGCGTACTCCGCATACTGCAGGTCCTTGGCCTCGTGGCCGGGGTAGGTGTGGATGTCGGTGTACAGCACGATGACGTTGGGGAAGGTCAGCACCTTGTTATCGGCGGCTTCATCCACGGTATCGCGCCACTGGCCGTCGGAGTAGTTCTGCTGCATCTTGTAGGTGTTGGAAGCAGAATCATAGATGAAGCGGGTCTTGTAGGACTGGCTGTGGACGATCTCGACATACTCGCCGTCACCGACCACGGGGCCGTACTTATCGCTGTAAGCGCTGTCGATGCTGTTGGACAGGTCGCGGGTGGTGCCCAGGCGGTAGTCCACAAAGTTGAAGAAGGTGGAGTTGTAGGTCTTGTTCATGTCCACCTTGTTGTTGTCGATGTACTCCTGGATGTTGTCGGAGTTGGTGTACATCGTGTGCTCCAGCGCCAGGGTGCCGTTGTTGTAGCTCTTGCCGGCCCAGTTGACGCGGCCGTAGTCGCGGTAGCCGTTGGCGCCGTCGTTGTTGTTCAGGTTGCCGTAGCTGAAGTCGATGGCATACTGCTGCATGACAACGGACTGGCCCTCGTGGATATACAGGGCCTGCCAGGGCAGGATGAGGCGGAAGAACTGGTCACGGCCGGAGCGGACAGGGCCGATCTCACCGATGGTCTTGTAGTCGGTGAACACAGGCATAAAGCGGGTGATGCCGCCCTCGACCTTGATCTCGAAGAGGATGTCCGCCTTGGACAGGCCGCGCTGGGGGCGGGCTGCCACGATGTTGTTGACCATCACGGAGGTGATGCGCTGGCCTTCGGGGTAATCAGCACCCTTGGGCTCGCCGGTCAGCACGTTGGCTTCGTAGGGCGGCAGGGTCGGCTCCGGGGTAGCCTCCGGCCCGGCAGAGGATGTTGCCGTGGAGGCGGGGGTGGAGATGGTGTCATCCGATTTTTTGCAGGCCGCCAGCAGCACGCACAGCGACAGCAGCGCCGTCAGGACTAAGAGCTTGCGTTTCATTCACAGTTCCCCTTTTCGGTTTTTTAGTTACTTATTATTGTATCCGTTTTGTTACCGTTTGTAAAGCCGGGCGGCAAGATTTTACAAATATAAGGTTCAACCGCCAAGCCGGGTCTGCTGCCAGTAGTCGCCCATGCTGCTGCCGGGCTTGCCAGTGCACTCGTCGCTGAGGTAGTCCCCCAGGCCGACGGCGGCGGGGTCCCAGGCGAGGGCCTGGGCCTCGGTCTTGTACTCCACCTCGGCATACCAGAACGCCGTGGGCAGGCCCTTGTCCACGCAGTTGACTTCCAGGGTCAGGCCGTCGGGCAGCCGATAGCTGCGGCGTTCCTTTTTAATAAGGGGCTTGCCGATGAGGTGCTCCAGTCTGGCGAACAGGTCTGCATCGATTTCGGTTTCAATTTCCTCGCGGCTTAAAGTGCCCGCACCCTTAAAGCAAAGCACCAGCGCGGTGCGGCCGCCCTGCAATGCCTCGCGGCGGATGCGCACCGTGGGGCGCACACTGATATAGCCCTGGTCCATCTGATAAGTCTCGGTCAGCGGGAAGCTTTTCTCATCCGGCCAGTTTGTGACCATCCATTTGCGTTCGATTTCCATGGGGACCCCTCCTTATTATAGTAAAAGTATACCACAATTCGTCCCCCGCGCACAGTTCACAAAACATCCAGTTTTCCACTTAAAGTCGTTCCTGTTTTCGTCACATCGCCAGTTGCAATTTAGCGATGCACAACGTATAATAAAGGCATAACAGCAAGGGCGCTGCGAATGTGTTTTCGCAGCGTCCTTTTTCTGTAATTAGGTACATAAAGGAGTAAGAAGTATGGCAGCAACCGTTATGGAACTTTACGGCAGCAAAGTTTTCAACGAGCATGAGATGCGTGAGCGTCTGCCCAGCTCTACCTACAAAAGCCTGAAGGCGACGATCGAGAAGGGCCAGCCCCTCGACCTGGAGGTCGCCAACGTCGTGGCCAGCGTGATGAAGCGCTGGGCGATCGAGCAGGGCGCCACCCATTACACCCACTGGTTCCAGCCGTTGACCGGCATCACCAGTGAGAAACACGACGGCTTTGTCAGCCCCCAGCCGGATGGCACCGCCATCATGGAGTTCTCCGGTAAGGAGCTCATCAAGGGCGAGCCGGATGCTTCCTCCTTCCCCTCCGGCGGCCTGCGCGCCACCGCTGAGGCCCGCGGCTACACCGCCTGGGACCCCACCAGCTACGCTTTCGTAAAGGACGACACGCTGTGCATCCCCACCGCGTTC
The DNA here is from genome assembly GCA_025758045.1 of Oscillospiraceae bacterium. Lineage (NCBI taxonomy): Bacteria > Bacillati > Bacillota > Clostridia > Eubacteriales > Oscillospiraceae > Oscillospiraceae bacterium. The sequence goes on from CP107208.1 coordinate 868,824, forward strand.
TGCTCCTACACCGGCGAGGCACTGGACAAGAAGACCCCGCTGCTGCGCTCGATGCAGGCCATCTCCGACCAGGCCTGCCAGGTGCTGCATCTGTTCGGCAAGGACGTGCCCCGCGTGGCTACCACCGTCGGCCCCGAGCAGGAGTACTTCCTCATCAAGAAAGAGGACTACGACAAGCGCCTTGACCTGGTGCTGACCGGCCGCACGCTGTTCGGCTCTGCCCCGTCCAAGGGCCAGGAGCTGGAGGAGCACTACTTCGGCACCATCCGCCCCATCGTTTCCGAGTTCATGAAGGACCTGGACCAGGAGCTGTGGAAGCTGGGCGTGCCCGCCAAGACCAAGCACAACGAGGTCGCCCCCTGCCAGCATGAGCTGGCCCCCATCTACGACACCACCAATGTCGCCATCGACCACAACCTGCTGACGATGGAGATGATGAAGAAGATCGCCAGCAAGCACGGCCTGGTCTGCCTGCAGCACGAGAAGCCTTTTGAGGGCGTGAACGGCAGCGGCAAGCACAACAACTGGTCCATCAGCACCAAGAGCGAGAACCTGCTGGACCCCGGCGATACCCCGATGGAGAACCTGCAGTTCATGGTGTTCCTGTCCGCCGTTATCAAGGCGGTTGACGAGTACGCCGACCTGCTGCGCACCTCCGTCGCCACCCCGGGCAACGACCACCGCCTGGGCGCCAACGAGGCACCCCCGGCCATCATTTCCATCTTCGTGGGCGAGGAGCTGGAGGCTGTCATCGACGCCGTCTGCACCGATTCTCCCTACGCCGGTCCCGTCAAGATGAAGATGGACCTGGGCGTCGACGTCCTGCCCAAGTTCAGCAAGGACACCACCGACCGCAACCGTACCTCCCCCTTCGCCTTCACCGGCAACAAGTTTGAGTTCCGTATGCCCGGCTCGGCCGAGAACCTGTCCGACGCCAACACCATCCTGAACACCGCCGTTGCCAAGGCGCTGAAGGAGTTCGTGGCCGAGACTTCCGGCGCTGCCGACTTTGAGTGCGCAGCCGCTGCCTGGGTCAAGAAGACGCTGAACGCCCACCGCCGTGTGATCTTCAACGGCAACGGCTACAGCGAAGCCTGGGAAGCCGAGGCCGAGCGCCGCGGCCTGCCCAACCGCAAGTGCACCCCGGACGCCATGATCGCCCTGAAGGACGAGAAGAACATCGAACTGATGGAGGAATTCGGCGTCCTGACCAAGACCGAGATGCTCAGCCGCTACGAGGTTGAGATGGAGCACTACTCCAAGATCCTCAACATCGAGGCCCGCACCATGCTGAAGATCGCCAACAAGCAGCTGATCCCCGCCGCTTCCGCCTACATGGGCGAGCTGGCCAGCTCTGCCGCCGCCAAGGCCGCCGCTGTGGAGGGCATCTCCACCAAGGCCGAGAGCAAGGTGCTGGTCGCGCTTAGCAAATACACCGATGAGATGTCCGATGCCGCCGACGACCTGAAGGCCGTGACCGACAAGGTCAGCGACATGGACAACGAAGCCGCCAAGGCCCACGCCTTCCACGACGAGGTCATCCCCGCCATGGACCGTCTGCGTGCCGCCGCCGACCAGGCCGAAGAACTGGTCGACGAGGACTTCTGGCCGCTGCCGTGCTACTCTCGTATGTTGTTTTATACCGAGTAATACCTCGGTATAAAACAACAGGCCGGAGCGAAGAGCGAAGGCCGCTTCCTCTGCTGTCGGCCCGCGAACGCGGGTTTGCGGCGAAGCAGAGGATTCCTTAATCACGCCATTCTCCTTTTCCTATTTCTTACACCAGCTCGAAAGGCCCGCCCCAACCCGGTGGGCCTTTCGAGTATGTCCGCCTCTAATTGGCTCCCCTGGAGGGGAGCCTTTATCCAAGGAGGTTCCCCATGAAACGTACCGCACAAGACATCCTCAATTTTGTCGAGGATAACGACGTCAAGTTCGTCAAGCTGACGTTCTGCGACATCTTCGGCAACCAGAAAAACGTCTCGCTGTTTGCCAGCGAGCTGCCCCGCGCGTTCGAGCAGGGCATCAGCTTCGACGGCTCGTCCATCGCCGGGTTCATGAACATCGAGGAGAGCGACCTCATCCTCTGGCCCGACCCGGACACCGCCACCGTGCTGCCCTGGCGCCCCGCCGAGGGCCGCGTCATGCGCATGTACTGCGACATCACCCTGCCCGACGGCAAGCCCTTTGAGGGCAACTGCCGTGGCTACCTGCAAAGCGTGGTCAAGCGCGCCCGCGCCATGGGCCTGACCGTCAACGTGGGCTGCGAGTGCGAGTTTTATCTGTTCGAGACGGACGAAAACGGCAATCCTACGCATATTCCGCTGGACCACGGCGGCTATTTTGACATCCCGCCGCTGGACAAGGGCGAGAACCTGCGCCGCGACATCTGCCTGTCCATCGAGGAGATGGGCCTGCAGCCCGAGCACAGCCACCACGAAAGCGGTCCGGGCCAGAACGAGGTCTGCTTCCGCTATGCCCCGGCGCTGAAATCCGCCGATAATTTAAACACTTTTAAAAGTGCTGTCAAAGCCATTGCCGCCCGCAACGGCCTGTATGCCAGCTTTATGCCAAAGCCCCTGCACGACCAGAGCGGCAACGGCCTGCATGTAAATATGTCTCTTGTCCGGGACGGCAAAAACCTGTTTGAGGGCGACCTAACCCCCGACAGCGAGGCCGGGTATTTCGTGGCGGGCATCCTGGCCCACGCCCGGGAGCTGACAGCTTTCTGCAATCCGGTGCCCAATTCCTACGCCCGGCTGGGCGCCAACGAAGCCCCGCTGTATGTGAGCTGGAGCCGCCAGAACCGCAGCCAGCTGGTGCGCCTGCCCAGCGCCAGCGGCGACCTGTGCCGTGTGGAGCTGCGCGGGCCTGACCCTGCCGGCAACCCCTATCTCGTTATAGGGTTGATTTTGGCTGCCGGGTTGGACGGCATTGCGAACAAACTGCCCCTGCCGGAGCCGGTGAACCGCAACCTGTTCCACCCCAGCGCAGCCGTTGGTTTGGAGAGCCTGCCCCACAGTTTGCGGGAGGCCATCACCGTGGCGGCCCAGAGCGACTTTATCGCCGCCGAGCTGCCGCTGGCCCTGCAGAACAAATATTTTGAGTACCAGACCCAGCTTTGCCACGGCTACGAGAACGCCCCCGACCCCGCCGTTTGGGAACGCACCCATGGATTTTTGGTGATTTGACACCTATTTACACGGAAAGGGGGGCGTACCCATGCCACGAGCGCTGATCGTATCAGCGGGCAACAATGCTAACGAATACCTGGCCCGGCACATGGCTGATTTGGGCTACACCCGCCCCGCGATGGTTGCCAGCGGCGGCGAGGCGCGCCGCCAGATGGACGCCAAGGACTTTGAGGTCATCGTCATCAACACGCCATTGCCGGATGAGTTCGGCCATGAGCTGGGCACCGATGCCGTGACCAAGACCGACGCGGGCGTCATCCTGCTGACCAAGACCGCCACCGCCGACCAGATCGCCGACAAATTGCAGGAGTTCGGCGTGCTGGTGCTGGGTAAACCGTTCACCGGGGCGCAGTTCCGGCAGGCCGTGCAGCTGGCCGCCAGCAACTACAAGCGCCTGGCTGTGCTGCGGGCCGAAAACGCCAAGCTGCTGGATAAGATCGCGCAGCTGCGCCTGGTGGACCGTGCCAAGTGCTACCTGATTGAGAAAAAGCACTACACCGAGACCGAGGCCCATCGTCTGATCGAAAAAATGGCCATGGACACCCGCCGCCCCCGCGGCGAGATCGCCCAGGAAATTTTGGAAGAGGACGACGAGGAATAATTTCAAATAAAAAGGCTCCCCTGGAGGGGAGCTGTCACCGATAGGTGACTGAGGGGTGGCCCTTGTGCGGAGTAATTGCATCCACACAGCGTTGGCCAAAGTAGCCACCCCTCACCCGCTGGCGCGGGAGCTCCCCTCAAGGGGAGCCTTTATTTGCTGCTATTTTTTATGTCACTGTTCCAGCCTCAGCACCGTCACGCTCACCGGCGGCAGCTCCATGGCATCGCGATAGATCGGGCCAAAGGGGTTCGTACCGGCGTGCACGCCGTCGGCCAGCTTGCGCCAGCTGCCGATGGGCAGGCTGACCCACTGGTGGGTGCGCTCGGGGTTGTAGTAGACGACCACCACATCCTTGGGGTCGGGGCTTTCGGGGATGAACCCGATGAGCCACCCCTGCAGTGCCAGCACAAAGGGCTGCGGCTCGCCGTAGGCCCCGGCAATGCGGGCGCAGGTGCGGCGGATGGCCAGCATACCGCGATAAAATGCCGTTAATGCGGCAAATTCCGGGCGGTGCGCCCGCGTCCAGTCCAGCTTGTTGGTCTCCAGCGGGCCTTTGTAGCTGTTGTGGTCGCCGTGCTTGGTGCGGCCCCACTCCTCGCCCGCCTGCATAAAGGGCAGGCCCTGGCAGGTCAGGTAGATGCCCGCCGCCAGACGGTTCTGCGCCAGCAGCTCGGCATCGGGGGCGTCGTAGTCCCTGCGGCGGCCCACCGCCGCCAGCTTGTCCCACAGGGTCAGGTTGTCGTGGGCGGAGATGTACTGCACCACCTGCCCGGCCTGGCGGGGCCAGTAGCCGTGCTGGCCGCCGCGCCACGCGCCGATGCTGTGCAGCACCTCGTAACCGTGTTGGAGTGCGCCGTTCACGTAGCCGGCGTTGCCCGCGTCAAAGACATTGCCCTTGATGGAATCCCGCGTGTCATCGCAGAAAAAGCCGATGCGGTCGCTCAGCACGTCCAGGGCGCGCTTGTCCGCCGGGCGGGCGCCGCCCTCAAAGTTGGTACTGCCGCCCTGCCACGGCTCGCCGTAAAGCAAGATGTCCTGCCCGCCGGGCAAAGCATCCAGCGCGGCGCGGATGGCGTTCATCGTGCCGGCGTCTTCCAGCGCCATCAAATCAAAGCGGAAGCCGTCGATGTGGTAGGTCTGCGCCCAATAAAGTATCGAATCCACGATGTATTTCCGCACCATGGGCCGCTCGCTGGCCAGGTCGCAGCCGCAGCCGGAACCGTTGGTCATCTGGTCGTTGGGCCAGCGGCGGTTCCAGTAACCGGGCACGGTGCGCTCCAGGTTGCTGTCGCTGTGGTAGGTGTGGTTGTACACCACGTCCATCACCACGCCCAGCCCGGCGCGGTGCAGCGCGGCCACCATGGCGCGGCACTCCCGCACGCGCACCTCGCCGTGGAACGGGTCGGTGGCGAAGCTGCCCTCGGGCACATTGTAGTTTTGGGGGTCGTAGCCCCAGTTGTAGCCGCCGTCGGGGCGGGATTCGTCCACGGTCTCGTAGTCGAAAATGGGCTGCAGCTGCACGTGGCTGACGCCCAGATCTTTCAGGTAGTTCAGGCAGGTGGGGTGCATGCCGTCGCCGTCCAGCGTGGTGTCCCCGGGTACGAAGCCCATGAATTTGCCGCGGTATTCGGCGGGCACACCGCTGTGTTCGTCGGCGGAAAAGTCCGCCACGTGTACCTCCCACACGCTGCGGGCGTGGGGCGGGATGACCGGGCGCTTGTCCTCGGCCCAGCCCTCGGGGGCTGCGGCGTCCAGGTCCAGCACCATGGCGCGCTGCCCGTTGGCCCCGGCCGTGCGGGCGTAGGGGTCAACGGCATCGGCGGTGCGGCCGTCGTGGAATTGCAGGTGGTAGAGGTAGTAGGTGTTTTTCCAGTCGCCGGAAAGCGTCAGGCTCCACACGCCGTCCCGCTCCCACTGCAAATGATGTGCGCCCAGGTGGTGGGCGTTTGGCTCGGCGTCGGTGCCGGTGGCAAACAGCTCCACCGTGACGGCCGCCGCCGTGGGGGCCCACAGCTTAAAGGTGGTAGCCGCAGGCGTGTAGTTGGCACCCAGGTCGGTGCCGTTATAGTAAGGCAGTTCGCAGGCTTGCTGCCAATTCATGTGCAATCGCTCCTTAAGCTTGTGCAAGATGCTTTCATTATACCTGATTCCCCGCCCGTGCGCAACCGTTTCCGAGCGAAAGCGCTTACTTTTTGCCGTGTTTTGGGTGGCCTGGCGGTGGAAAGCGGAAAGCACTTTTACAGTTACAAGGTATTACCCTATACCTTGTAACTGTAAAAGTGCTTTCCGGCCTGCCCTTATATGTATCATTTCGTATTGCTGGATAGAGTGAGAAATGAGACATGAGAATTATACGCATCTATGTATTTATTATGTCTCAACTAAAATAAAGTGAGACATATTGCCAATAGAGAAACGACCGTATCTGCTATTTTTTACATAGCTGCAGGGGCGCACAAAGCGCCCGCCAAGTGCGCGGCTACGCAAACGCCCCTGCAAAATAAGTCTCATCTTATAAGCCATGAGACTTATTTATTTGTAATAAACATCATACCAACGTATTATATCAATATGTCTCATGTCTCAGCTTTCCCCTGCACCGGGGGTTGAGACATTTGAGACGCATCGGACAGGCTCCAATATTTTTCCCTGCCGCTGCGTTCTTCCTGTATCGGCAGGCCCTTGCGCGCACGGTAGACCGTTGCGCGGCTGATCCCCTGTTTCTCACAGGCCGCCAGCACATCGCTGCTTTGCATCGTTTTGTTCTCCATCAGCATCCGGCGCATCACCGCCTGGGCCCGCTCGCTGGGGCGGGCGGCGTGCTGGCGCTTTTCGTTGCTGTAGGTCAAAATCTGCGCGGCGGTCAGCTCACATTCCTCGTCGCTCCAATGCACCGCGCCGTCCTCACCGATGGTAAAAGCCAGGCTGGCCCCCGGCAGCCCCAGCGAGTTCTTCTCCTGGGCTACCACGCAGACGTCCGGCCGGGCGGGGTCGCGCCCCAAAAAGCAGACGCTGCGGGCCGCGTTGACGAAATCGCTGGAGCCGTTGATCAGCTCGCAGGGCCGCCCGTTAAAGCCCATCGGGGCTTTTTTGGTGTGGCAAATCAGCACCACGGCGGCGTTGGTGGCGTGCAGCAGCTTGTTCAGGTTATCCATCATGAAGCGCACATCGTCGGTACGGTTCATGTCCAGCTTTTTGCCCACGTAGCTTTGCACAGGGTCAAATACGATGAGGTCCGGCTTGCCATCGAAAATTTTGTGCATCTCAAACAGCCGCGGGTCGGTCAGGGTCAGCTGGCGGGCATCGGACCGCATGACCATGACCCTGTCCAGCCGGGCGTCCATGGCTTCTAGGCGGGGGCGCAGCACGATGCTTTCGTCGTTTTCGGTAGTGAAATAGTAGACGTTGCCGGGCTTGCCGCCGGGCATCAGGTCGCCGTTGGACACGTGACTGGCCAGCCAGAGTGCCAGCGTGGTTTTGCCCTGGCCCGCGTGCCCGGCCAGAATGGTGATCATGCCGCGGGGCAGGTAGGGTTCCGCGAGATACTCGGCCTCGCGGGGCTGCACGCTGGCGATGGTTTGCAGCGGGCTGCCCTGCAGTGCCACCCAGCGCGCCTTGTTGCGCACCGAGTCGCGGTTGAGCATCCACTCGACGTCCAACTCGCGGTTTCGCAGCATGTGCCAGTCCTCCATCTGCGCCGGCGTCGCGCCGCGCTGACGGGCCGTGACTTCCAGGCGCTCCAGGCGTTTCACGCGGATGTCGGCGTCCTGGCCCTCGGCGCAATAGGCATACCCCAGCGGCGACAACAGCGTCTCCACCTTCTCCCCCTCCAGAAACGCCGCAAAATCCCCCTCGGGAATCATTGCCGGGACAGTTTGGTTTTCTTCCATGTGATTTTTCCTTTCACTGCAGTTTTGGTGTGTACAACTTATAGTGGTATTATAGCGCAGCGCAACCGAAAAATCAAGGTGTATTTACAACTTTATATAGTTGTTTGGCAGTTGTTAAGATAAAAAAGGAGAGGGGCGAACGGTGGCAACCGCCGGGCGGCGCACGATTCCTATTATCTCCCGCGGTACTCCCGGGGTGTCAACCCAAACTTCCTCTTAAACATTCTATTAAAATAGGAAAGGTTTTCAAACCCGCAGCTTTCCGCAATCGCCAACACGGTATCATCCCCCGCGCGTAAGGCCGCCGCCGCCGCATTGAGCCGGTGCTCATTCAAAAACGCGGTAAAGCTCTGAGCCGTCATGGCCTTGAACCACCGCATAAAGTGGCTGGCACTGCACCCGCAGGCGGCGGCCGCGCGGTCGATGGAAATATCTTCCATGTAGTGCTCCTCCACCAGCTGCAAAGCCGCCTTTAACCGCCGGGTGTCGGCGTTGTCGACGGGGGGCAGGTCGCCTTCGCGGCCCACTAAAGCCGCCAAAAACAACAGCAGTTCGCCCTTTATGCACAGCTCGTAGCCAATGTCCTTTATCTTATTAAATTCCTCGGCTGCGCGCAGACAGTTTGCCGCCCAGTCATAACTCCAATCATCGGGCGTTAAACGCATGGGCAGGGCCAGGCGGCCGCTTTGCAGGGGCAGCAGATATTTTTCCGCCGCCACGTCGCCGCTGCCGCCCAGCAGCTCCAAATCGAAAATGATATTTTCGTACTCCATCCGCTCATTGTCCAGCTGGCGCAGGGCGTGCAGTACGCCGGGGGCAAACACATAGATGTCCCCCGCCGCGGCGGTGTAGCTGGTCAGACCCGCCTGCACGATGCCGCGTCCTTTTTTTACGAACACCAGCTCCATGCTGTCCTGCCAGTGCAGGGCCACCTGGGTAAAATCCTGCGGGATGGCGCAGGGATAGATGTTGAACGGGAACCACGCTGCGCCGTGCTTTTTGGTCTCCCGCAAAGTTGGTTGATTTTCCATATTTTCGCCCTCCATGATAGGATTGTACCATAAGTTGCAGGGATAACGCAAGAATCCGACCCTAAAAATGTGGTATACCTTAAGCATAGCAAACAAACAGAAAGCCAAACGCAAACCACATGGAGGGATACGTTATGAATATGACCGCTGCCATCGAAGCCCTGACCGGCAAAGCCCTGGCCGAAAGCACCGACCAGGAGATCTACCTCGCCCTGCTGGACATCGTCCGCGAGCAGAGCGCCGAAAAGGTCCGGCCCGTCACCGGCCGCAAGCTCTACTACATCAGCGCCGAGTTCCTGATCGGCAAGCTGCTGTCCAACAACCTGATCAACTTAGGGCTGTACGACGACGTCCGCGACGCTTTGGCCGCTGCGGGCAAGAATCTGTCCGACATTGAGGAGGTTGAGCCGGAGCCGAGCCTTGGCAACGGCGGTCTGGGCCGCCTGGCCGCCTGCTTCCTGGATTCGCTGGCCACCCTCAACCTGCCCGGCGACGGCGTGGGCCTGCGTTACCACTTCGGCCTGTTCCACCAGTCCTTCGCGAAGGGCGTGCAGAACGAGCTGCCCGACCCCTGGCTGACCAACCACAGCTGGGCCGAAAAGACCGACGTTACCTACCCGGTCGAGCTGGCCGGCAAGGAGTACACCGCCCGCCTGTACAAGCTGGCCGTCACCGGCTACCAGGGCCGCACCAACACCCTGAACCTGTTCGACCTGGACACCATCGATGAGACGATTGTCCATGACGGCATCCAGTTTGACAAGACCGACATCGACAAGAACCTGACGCTGTTCCTGTACCCCGATGACAGCGACGAGGCCGGCCGCCGCCTGCGCGTTTACCAGCAATACCTGATGGTCAGTGCCGGTGCCCAGCTCATCCTGGCCGAGTGCGCTGCCCGCGGCTGCAACTACCACGACCTGGCCGACTACGCCGCCATCCAGATCAACGACACCCATCCCAGCATGGTCATTCCCGAGCTGATCCGCCTGCTGGGCGAGAAGGGCATCGAATTTGACGAAGCTGTGGAAATTGTCACCAAGACCTGCGCCTACACCAACCACACCATCCTGGCCGAAGCCCTGGAGAAGTGGCCCCGCGCCTACCTGGATGCCGTGGTCCCGCAGCTAATGCCCATCATCGAGAAGCTGGACGAGCTGGCCCGCACCCGCACCGAGGACGAGAGCCTGGCCATCATCGACAAGGACGACCGCGTCCACATGGCCCACATGGACATCCACTTCACCCACTCCACCAACGGCGTGGCCTACCTGCACACCGAGATCCTGAAGAACTCCGAGCTGCACGGTTTCTACGAGCTGTACCCCGAGAAATTCAACAATAAGACAAACGGCATCACCTTCCGCCGCTGGCTGCTGGAGTGCGACCCCGCCCTGACCAGCCTGATCGAGGAGCTCATCGGCTCCGGCTTCCGCAAGGATGCCACTGAGCTGGAAAAGCTGCTGGCCTGCAAGGACGACGTGGACATGCTGCAGCGCTTCTCCAAGGTGAAGGCTGACAACAAGAAGGCGCTGGCCGACTGGCTGCAGCGCACCCAGGGCGTGACCGTCAACACCGACGCCATGTTCGACATCCAGTCCAAGCGCCTGCATGAGTACAAGCGCCAGCAGCTCAACCTGCTCTACCTCATCCACCAGTATTACGAGATCAAGGCCGGCCACACCCCGGCTACCCCGCTGGTCAGCATCTTCGGCGCCAAGGCCGCCCCGGCGTACATCATCGCCAAGGACATCATCCACGCCCTGCTGACCCTGTCCAAGGTCATCGCCGCTGACCCCGAGGTCAGCCCCTGGCTGCAGGTGGTGTTTGTGGAGAACTACAACGTCACCGCCGCCGAGAAGCTCATCCCCGCCTGTGACTTGTCCGAGCAGATCTCCCTGGCCTCCAAGGAGGCTTCCGGCACCGGCAACATGAAGTTCATGCTGAACGGCGCCCTGACCCTGGGCACCATGGACGGCGCCAACGTCGAGATCAGCCAGCAGGTGGGCAACGACAATATCTACATCTTCGGCCAGACCTCCGACCAGGTCATCCACCGTTACGAGGCCGCCGATTACTGCGCCGCCCAGTGGTACGAGGGCGACCCCAACATCCGCCGCGCCATCGACTTCCTGACCGGCCCCGAAATGCTGGCCGCCGGCAATGCCGAGAACCTGCAGCGCCTGCACGACGAGCTGATCCACAAGGATTGGTTCCAGACCCTGCCGGACTTCAACGCCTACGTGGTGCGCAAGGGCCAGGCACTGGCCGACTACGCCTACGACCCGCTGGGCTGGCGCCGCAAGTGCCTGATCAACATCGCCAAGGCGGGCATGTTCAGCAGCGACCGTACCATTGCCGAGTACGATGCCGACATCTGGCACCTGGGCAAGTAACTTAACCAATCTCCTCCTACTTTTTTCCTTATTCGGGGCACCCTGCCGGGAACGGCGGGGTGTTTCTTTTTTTGCTTTTTATTTTATGTTGCGGCTTGGTCAGGGCCACCACCCTGCGGTGGCCCTTCTTTATAACAGCATCCTGCTTTTTATGTGTTCCTTTTGGAGACCCAAAAGGAACCGAAAAAGTCCCCGCTACTTCCGATAGCGCGGGAGGCCCGGCCTAGGGGCTACTCGCCCCTAGGAACCCCAAAGCGGGGGTCGAGTGACGGAAAAGCTAAAACGTGCAGGAGTGCTGCACGTTTCTTAACGCTTTTCCGCCCCTCTCCGTCTGGCCCCTCCGGGGCCAATTTTACGGAAGTAGAGTGATTTAGGCCCCGGAGGGGTCAATGCGGGAAGAGGAAAAAATCCGTTAAGAAAAATGCAGCACTCCTGCACTTTTTAGGATTTTTTTCTCTGACCCTCCTCTTTGGGGTTCCAAGGGGCGAGTAGCCCCTTGGCCGGGGTTGCGGGGTCGCGCAGCGATCAAAGCCCCAGTGGGGCTTTGATCCGCACGAGCGGGCCAGCTCTGCTGGATGGCGGCCATCGTTTTGGCCGCCAAGCGCGCTGCCTCGGAACAGCGAGACTTTTTTCGTTTCCTTTTTTGGTCACAAAAAAGGAAAGTCTTGCGGGAGAATCCCATGATAAAAGGCCCTGCCGCAAGGTAGGCAGGGCCGGTCAGGCACAAACTATCAATCTTTATTTTTCGCCGCGCCAAGCGCTTTCGGCTTCTCTGCGTCGTCCATCAAAAGCTTGGCCCGGGTCACCACGGCGCCGCCAAATTTTTTCCGCAGGGCATCGGCGGTGCGGTCCAGCTTTTCCTGTTTGTCCAGCCGGGCGGTGTCGGTAAATAGATCCATCTGCTCAAAGTTGTCGGTGCTGGTTTTTTCGGCGCTGACGCCCACCAGCCGCACCGGCCGGGCAGGCCACATCTGGCGCATCAGCTCGACGGCCACGTGGTACAGCCGGTCGGTGGAGTTGGTCGGATTGGGCAGCGTGGTCTGGTGGCTGGTGCGGCGGAACGCGTTGTCCACCAGCTGCACCGTCACCACGCGGGCGGTCTTGCCGTCCCGCCGCAGCCGCCGCCCTACCGAGTCACACAACGCCAGCATCGTAGCGTCGGCCTGTTCGGGCTTCTCCAGATCTTTCGGCATCGTCACGCTGTTGCCGTAGCTGTTGTCCCTGGCGCGCTGCTTGGTCAGCGGGTCGGCCTCACGGCCGTTGGCGTAGTTCCACAGCGTGTCGCCCCGGGTGCCAAACAGCCGCACCGCCGTGTCGCGGTCCATGGCCGCCAGCTCACCGATGGTATACACGCCCCAGGCGTTCAGCCGCCGCGCTGCGCTGGGTCCCACGCCGAACAAATCCCCCACCGGCAGCGGCCACATCTTGGCGGGCACTTCCTCGGGGAAGAGCGTATGCACCTTGTCGGGCTTTTCAAAGTCTGAGGCCATCTTGGCCAGCAGGCGGTTGGGCGCTACGCCCACATTGACGGTGAACCCCAGCTCCCTATAAATGCGCTGGCGGATGGCGTGGGCCACAGTCAGCGGCGGGCCGAAGAGCTGCTCGGTGCCGGTCATGTCCAGGAAGGCTTCGTCGATGCTGTACTGCTCCACATCGGGCGTATAATCTTGCAAAATCGCGATCATCGCCTTGCTCTTCTGCACGTAAAAGTCGAAGTCCGGCGGCACCACCTTGATGCCCGGGTACTTGGTGCGGGCGGCAAACAGGCTTTCGCCGGTTTTGATGCCGTATTTCTTGGCGGGGCCGCTCTTGGCCAGCACGACGCCATGGCGCTGGGCTTCGTCGCCGCCCACCACCGCCGGGATGGTGCGCAGGTCCACGTCCTCGCCGTCCCGCAGATGCTTGATGGCCGACCACGACAAAAACGCCGAGTTGACATCCACATGGAAAAAGATTTTGGACATGGGCACCTCCTTTCCCGGTTATAAAAGGCTCCCCTTGAGGGGTAACTCCCCGCAGTGCGGGGAGATGTCGCGCAGCGACAGAGGGGCCCGGCCGCGTAAGCGGTGGCGGCGCAGCCGACTGAGGGGTGGCCCACGTGCCGCTCGTTGCTAAAGTAGCCACCCCTCACCCGCTTCGCGGGAGCTCCCCTCTAGGGGAGCCATCCTTTACTTTTTATTATACCACTTGCAACCCCACACGGAAAGTGGTATAATAGCATGTATAATTATTCAGTTATGCAGTATATATTTAAAGGAGGTTCCCCACCATGGACCTGATCGGACGCGACTTTTTAACGCTGCTGGACTTTACCCCGGCCGAGATCGGCAGCCTGCTGGACCTGGCTGCTGAGCTGAAAGCCAAAAAGAAGGCCGGCATCCCCCACGATACGCTGCGCGGCAAAAACGTGGCGCTCATTTTTGAGAAAACTTCCACCCGCACCCGCTGCAGCTTTGAGGTCGCCGCTCACGATCTGGGCATGGGCACCACCTACCTGGACCCCACCGGCAGCCAGATCGGCAAAAAGGAGTCCATCGCCGACACCGCCCAGGTGCTTTCCGGCATGTTTGAGGGCATCGAGTACCGCGGCTACGGCCAGGCCATCGTGGAGGAGCTGGCCAGGTATGCCAGCGTGCCCGTCTGGAACGGCCTGACCAACGAGTACCACCCCACCCAGATCCTGGCCGACTTCCTTACCCTGCGGGAGCATTTCGGCAAGCTGCAGGGCCTCAAGTTTGCCTACATGGGCGACGCCCGCTACAACATGGGCAACAGCCTGATGATCGGCTGCGCCAAGATGGGCCTGGATTTCGTGGCCTGCGCCCCCAAGGCTTACTGGCCTGACCCCGCCCTGGTGGAAAAGTGCAAAGAGTTTGCCGAGCGCAGCGGCGCCTCCATCACCCTGTCCGAGGACACCAACGCTGTGGCTGGTGCGGATGTCATCTACACCGACGTGTGGGTCAGCATGGGCGAGCCGGTGGAAGTCTGGGCCGAGCGCATCGAGGCCCTGTCCCCCTACCAGGTCAACGCCGAACTGATGGCCAAGGCCAAGCCCAGAGCCGTGTTCATGCACTGCCTGCCCGCCTACCACGACCACAAGACCGCCGTGGGCAAGGAGATGGGCGAGAAGTTCAACCGCGACGCCATGGAAGTGACCGACGAGGTCTTCAACGGCCCGCAGTCCATCGTCTTCCAGGAAGCCGAGAACCGCATGCACACCATCAAGGCCGTGATGGCGGCCACCCTGGGCGCGTAAGTTTTATATGTACAAATGGCTCCCCTCCAGGGGAGCCTTTTACAGCAAAATCCCCCTCACCAATGAACTGCACCCCATTTGTTAGACAGTATGGTATACTGTTTAGGAAATGGGGTGTTTTTGTATGCCAAAAGGAGTACCAAACAAACGATATACGCCGGAATTCAAGAGAATGGTTGTAGAAACCATGGAAAAAGAACATCTGAGTATCCATGCAACGATGCAGGAATTCGGAATTAACGACCATAAAATTATAGAGCGTTGGGAACGCATTTATCTGGAAGAAGGGCCGGAAGGCTTGACGGTTGAGCGACGGGGCCGCGGCAGCACTGGTCGGCCAAAGAAGCTGCCAAAAGAGGTAGAAGAAGAGCTGCTGGCCGAAGTGCAGCGACTGCGTGCGGAGAATGATTACCTAAAAAACTTGCAAGCCTTGGTTTTGGAAGACGAGCGACGCCAGCGCAGAAAACGCAGGTAGTTCAAAAGCTGAGGCAAAGACATTCTCTGGATATTCTTCTCTCAATCGCTCAACTACCCCGTGCCACTTTCTACTACCATCTGAAGCGGATGAACAGTGCAGATAAGTATAAAGCTGTCAAAGCGGAGATCACGGCCATCTACCACGAAAACAAAGGAAGATACGGCTATCGCCGCATTACAGCAGAACTTCACAAGCGCAATTTCCTCCTGAACCACAAGACTGTCCAGCGGCTTATGAAGGAGCTGGGCTTAGTTTGCCGTGTCAGGATGAAGAAGTATCGTTCTTACAAGGGTGAAGTTGGCAAAATCGCACCAAATCTGTTAAGCCGGGACTTCCGCGCCGAAAAGCCAAACCAGAAGTGGGTCACCGATGTGACAGAGTTCAGTTTGTTTGGAGAGAAACTGTATCTGTCTCCAATTCTGGATCTGCACAGCAGCGATCTGGTCAGCTATACCATATCGGATCGCCCTGTGCTCAGCATGGTGACAACCATGCTGAACGAGGCATTTGCAAAAATTCCAGACGGAACAAACCTCATTCTCCATTCTGATCAGGGCTGGCAGTACCAACATAAACAGTATCAACGGATGCTCCGAGAGAAAGGCATCCGGCAGAGCATGAGCCGGAAAGGCAACTGTCTGGACAACGCTGTGATAGAGAATTTCTTTGGCTTACTCAAAAGTGAACTGTTGTACTTACAAGAGTTTCAGTCCATGGAACACTTCAAGCAGGAACTCGTTGAATATCTGGATTACTACAACAACCGCAGGATCAAGGCAAAGCTAAAGGGCTTGCCGCCTGCAATTCACAGACAGCAAGCCCTTTCGGCTGCTTGAACAATTTTTGCTTCAAATTATTGTCTAACTTTTTGGGGGCACTTCATTTTTACGATTGTGCCTTTTTACCTTATTATAAATATAGTAAGTTTTGCCAAGATTTCGCCCAGCCACTTTGCAGCGCCCATTTTTGTGCTATAATAAGATGTTAAATTGTGTGGAATTGGCGATTGGACGGCTGCTCTTTTCTGTAGGGGCCGATGCTTGCATCGGCCCGCCGGGCCACGCAAACATTTGTAGGGGCGAGCATTGCTCGCCTGCAGAAAGGCGGTGCGAATATGATGCAGCTTACCCTATTGGGCACGGGCGGCACACAACCCCTGCCGGACCGGGCGCTGGCGTCCCTGGCTGTGACGGTGCAGGGCCATACCCTGCTGCTGGATTGCGGCGAGGGCACCCAGGTCAGCCTGCGGAAATACGGCGTGAGCTCCTACCGCATCGATGCCGTACTGCTGACCCATTACCACGGCGACCACATTTTGGGCCTGCCGGGCCTGCTGCAAACACTGGCCAGCCTGAACCGCACCGCACCGCTGACGATCTACGGCCCGCCGGGGCAGGAGAGTATTGCGGCGGCCATCATGGCCTTAGCCGGGCCGCTGCCCTACCCTGTCGCGTGGAAGATCGCCGAGGGCACATGCAAAGAAGCAGGCCTGACGGTCACGCCGTTCCCCCTCAAGCACCGCGTGCCCTGCTGCGGCTACCGGCTGCACCTGCCCCGGGCCGGGCGGTTCGACGCCGCACGGGCCAAGGCCGCGGGTATCCCGCTGAAATACTGGCGGGTGCTGCAGGCCGGGCAGAGCATCGGCGGCTTTGCGCCGGGCGACGTATTAGGCCCGCCCCGCCGGGGGCTGACCGTGGTGTACGCCACCGATACCCGCCCCTGCCCCGCCGTGCTGGAAGCTGCCCGGGGCGCGGACCTGCTGTGCATGGACTCGACCTACGCCGACGACACCGACCTGCCCAAGGCGAAACTCTACGGCCACGCTACCTGTCGGGAGACCGGTGCGCTGGCCGCCGAAGCCAAGGTCCGCCGCCTGTGGCTGACCCACTACAGCGCCGCTGTCACCGACCCTGCCCCCGGCCTGGCCGCCGCCCGGACCCAATACCCCGCAGCAGCAGCCGGGTATGACGGCCTGCAATTGGAACTGGAATTTGACGAGGGGTAATATGGGCAAATACAAAAAGGAACTGCTGTTCACCCTCGCCGTGCTGGCAGCGGCCGCGGGACTTTGGCTGGGCACTCACGCCGGGCGCGGTACCGGCAATGTTGCCGTGGTGCGCTACGGCGACCCCCAGGTGGAGCAGCGCATCGACTTATCCCAAAACGGCGATTACGACATCGATACCGGCACCTACACCGTCCACCTGCATGTGGAAAACGGCGGCATCGCCTTTGTGAACAGCCCCTGCCCCGACCACCTGTGCGAGGGGTTCGGCATTTTGCAAAACGCCGGTGACTGGGCGGCCTGCATGCCCGCCCGCACCAGCATCACCATAGAAGAAAAATAAGGAGCGTTTATGAATCCTACTTTTAAACAGGTCACCAAGACCCGCTACGTCCAACTGGTCGCCGAGCTGGCCCAGGAAATTTTTGTGCAGCACTACACCAAGCTGACCCCCAAGGTCGCCGCCGCCCTGGCCGATAAGTACCAGAGCGACATCCTGACCGATGACGAGATCCACAGCGGCGTCATCAACTATTTTCTCATCTACCTGGGCACCGAGCCGGTGGGCTACTTTGCCCTGGACCTGGGCCCCGCCGGCGCCATGTGCCTGAGCCGCCTGTTTATAAAAGAGAAAGCCCGCGGACAGGGCATCGGCCGCAGCATTGTAGCCTACGCCCAAAAGCTGGCCGAGGGCGACGGCCGCAGCCGCCTGTACCTGCGCATCTGGGCCCGTGACCTGAAAGCCGAGGGCTTCGCCAAAAAATGCCGCTTCCGCAAGGCCGAGACCGTGCCGATGGAGGTTTTGCCGGGCACAACGCTGGATATTACCACTTGGGAGAAGCTGTGGCGCTAACGCGCTCAAAGAAGGGGTTCGTCGCTTGTGGCTGCGCCACGCTCCTGCCGCTTGGCGGCCAAAACAATGGCCGCCAGCCAGCAGAGCTGGCACCGCTCGTTCGGTTGCAAGCCCCACTGGGGCTTGCATCGCTGACGCGACCCCGAACCCCTCCTTTGGATTCACCCCGTCGCAAAAAAGCACATTTTCGCGCCTAACGACACAAAAATGCACTTTTTTGCTCTAGGGCAATACCGCATAATTCTAAGTGCCGATACGGCGAGCGAGGTGCGGCAGATGCTAAGCCAAAAGCGCAGATAATACTTTGTGCTGCAAAGGTGAGCGCCGCCAGTGGCGGATGCAGCGAACCGAAGCAGGGGCAGCGGTCGCAGAGTGCGAGGGGCTTTTGCCCCGAAGCACGATGCGGGTACCGCAACCCGACATTATCGAGCATTTTGGCAACGCAGTTGCCGTGCCGCACACCGAGCCGCAGCGAGGCGCTTCGGAGCGCAACCGCCGCTTGCGGCGGCTCTTGGCGCGGAGATCCGCCGAAGCGGTGCTTAAGCCGGAAGGCGGGAATTGTGCGGTGTTGCCCTAAAGGTGTCAGCATCGTCGGCGCATGTTCGCCGATGCTGACGGTTTTCAAATTTTGCACCTACTACCTTGGAGACTTACCCATGAAATTTCTGCATCTGGCCGATCTGCACCTGGGCAAACGGGTCAACGGGTTCGACCTTCTGGAAGATCAGCGCTACATCCTGGAACAAATTTTAGCGCTGTGTGACAGCAATAAGGTGGACGCCGTGGTGCTGGCGGGCGATATTTACGACGCCCCCGTGCCCCCCGCCGCCGCCTGCACCCTGCTGGACTGGTTCCTGACCCAGCTGGCCGCCCGGCGCATCGCCGTGCTGACCGTGTCCGGCAACCATGACAGCGCCGAGCGGCTGGACTACGCCGCCGGGCTGCTGGCCAACCAGAACGTATACATCGCCGGGCAGTTCCGGGGCGCACCGCGGCAAATCGTCCTCAACGACCGCTTCGGCCCCGTGGAGTTCACGCTGCTGCCCTTCGTGCGCGCCGCCACCGTGCGCCATTACATGCCCGAGGCCGACCTGCCCGATTACGACAGCGCCGTCGCCGCCGCCCTGTCCGCCTGTGCGCCCAGCGCCGAGCGCCGCGTGCTGGTGGCCCATCAGATGGTAGTGGCCGGGCTTTGCCCGCCCCAGCTTTCCGGCAGCGAGACCGCGCCCCTCACCGTGGGAACCGTGGATTCCGTCGATGCTGCGCACTTTGCCGGGTTCAGCTATACCGCGCTGGGCCACATCCACCGCGCCCAGCGGGTGGGCAGTGACACCGTGCGCTACGCCGGTGCGCCGCTGTGCTACCATCTGGACGAGTGCGGCATGGAGAAATCCGCCACGCTGGTCCGCCTGGGCCGCCGGGGCGTGGACGGCATCGACACGCTGCCCCTGCACCCCCGCCGCGCCATGCGGCATATCGTCGGCCCGCTGGCCAAACTGGTGGAGCATCCCGCCGACACCGGCGATTACATCTGGGCCACCCTGACCGACCCCACGCCCCAGCCCGACGCCATGGCCATGCTGCGCGCCGCCTACCCCAACGCCATGCGGCTGGACTACCGCCCCCAGGGGGCCGAGATTTTGCCCGCCGACACTGCGCAATCGGTGCGGGGCAAGCCCTTTGCCTCGCTGTTTGAGGACTTTTTCACCCAGATGAACGGCCGCCCGCTGACCGTGGAGGAAGCCCGTGCCGTGAAAGCCCTGCGAGAGGAGGCCTCCAAATGAAACCCCTGCACCTGACCCTGAACGCCTTTGGCCCCTACGCCGGGCGCACCGACCTGGACCTGTCGGTCTTTGGCGGCAGCGGCCTGTTTCTGATCGGCGGCGACACCGGCGCGGGCAAGACCGCCCTGTTTGACGCAATCACCTTTGCCCTGTACGGCGAGACCACCGGCGAGAACCGCAAAACCACGATGCTGCGCAGTGATTTTGCCGCGCCCGAAGCCGAAACCTACGTGGAGCTGACCTTTACCCACCGGGGCCGCAGCTACACCGTGCGCCGCTGGCCGGACCAGCAGCGGGCCGCCAAGCGTGGCAGCGGCTTTGTGAAAAGCCCCGCCAAGGCGGAACTCATCCGTGAGCCGGACGAGCCGGTGAGCGGTGCCTCCGCCGTGACCGCCGCCATCACCAAGCTGCTGGGCATTGACGCCAGGCAGTTTGCCCAGGTGTCCATGCTGGCGCAGAACGACTTTACCAGGCTGCTCAATGCGCCATCCGCCGACCGCGCCGCCATTCTGCGCCAGATTTTTGACACTGCCGACCACCAGCGTTTAGGCCAGGCCGCCGTGCAGCATGCCCGCGAAGCCGAGGATGCCTGCCGCCGTCTGGATGACACCCTGCTTATGCAGATCGGCAGCCTGATGGGCAGCGGCGCCGACGAGGACACCGCCAGCCAGCTGGAAAAATTGCAGGCCGACCGCGACCCCTACGCCGCCGGTGCGGCCGCCGATCTGGGCAAGAGCCTGCTGGAATTTGACGAGGCCAACGAGAAGCGCCAGCAGAACATCGTGAACGACCTGGACGAGAAGATTGCCCGGGGCGACGCCGGTGTAAAAATTGCCGAGGAACGCGCTGCCCGCCGCCAGAAGCTGGCCGGGCTGATCGAAGAAGAAAAGCGCGCCGCCGAGGTGGAGCGCCAGATCAACGCCATGCTGGCCGAGCTGCAGACCCGCAGCGACGCACTGAAAAAGACCATCGCCGACACCGAGGCCACCCGCGCCGCCCTGGGCCAGAGCGACGCCGAGCAGCTGAAGATCGAGCACCGTATCGAGCTGGCCGAGGGTCTGACCGCCACCTGCGCCACCCTGCTGCAGGATCTGGACAAAGCCAAAGCTGCCAAGGCCGACGCCGAAGAAAAACAGCATGCCTACGCCGAAGCCCAGGCTGCTTTGGATGAGTTGGAGACCGCCCACATCGCCATGCAGCGCCAGCTGAACGCCAACCGCGCGGGTCTGCTGGCCCAAGAGCTGGTGGACGGCCAGCCCTGCCCGGTGTGCGGTGCAGTGCATCACCCGCACCCCGCCGCCCTGCCCCAGGACCACGTAACCGAAAAAGCGCTGGAGGACCACGAAAAGACCCTGACCGCCCAGCGCCGCAAAACCGCCGACGCCAGCCGCGCCGCCGGTGACGCTGCCGCCCATGCGGCGGAGTTGCGGGCCACCCTGCTGCGGGAGGCCGATGCCTTTTTTGCCCGCCGGGGTGCCCGATATGAGGGCAAGCCCGCCGCCGAGCTGACCCCCGACGAACTGTGGGACACCCTGCTGGCCCAGCAGAAGAGCCTGGCCGACGGCCTGGCCGGATTGCAGGCCGACCACAAAAAGTTCAAGCAGCAGGCCGACAAGGCCCGCGCCCTGGCGGACCAGCTGGACAACCTGAACCGCCAGCTGGCGGGCCTGGAAAAGCAGGCCTTTGCCGCCACCCGCAAGAGCGCCAACGCCAAGGCGGGCCACGCCGCTGCCGCCGCCCGCGTGCAGCAGATGCAGGAGACGATGCCCAAGCGGGAGGACCCCGACACCCTGCCCAAGCTGCAGGCCGCACTCTCCCGCCTGCGGGCGGACCGTGCCACCGCCATGGCTGCCCGGGACGCCGCCGTGCACCGCCTGCACACCAACCGCGCCGCGCTGGCCGGGCTGGACAAGACGATGCGCCAGAGCGCTGCCGCCCGGGACAAGCGCGCCATGTGGGACAACCTTTCCAAAACCATCAACGGCAATCTGGCCGGCAAGGTCAAGCTGCCCTTCGAACAGTACGTACAAGCGTTCTATTTTGACGGTGTTGTCGAGGCCGCCAACCTGCGCTTTACCCGCATGACCGACGGCCAGTACCGCCTGCTGCGCCGCAAAAGCGAGGCCGTGGGCGGCAAGACCGCCCTGGACCTGGACGTGTTCGACGCTTACACGGGCAAGACCCGCCCCGTGGGCAGCCTGTCCGGCGGCGAAAGCTTTATGGCCGCCCTCTGCCTGGCGCTGGGCATCAGCGATACCATCCAGCAGAACGCGGGCGGCGTGACCATTGAAACGCTTTTTATCGACGAGGGCTTCGGCTCGCTGGACGCCGACGCGCTGGAGAAAGCCGTGGATACGCTGGCCGGGCTGGCGGGCGGCGACAAGCTGATCGGTGTCATCTCCCATGTGGAAGCCTTACAGGACCGCCTGACCCGCCAGGTGCGCGTGACCAAGACCCGCGCCGGCAGCAAGGCCGAGATCGTGGTGGAGTGAGATGGCAGATTCGATTTTACAGCACCAGCTGGAAAAGCTGGCGGCGGACCGCTACCCCCTGCACATGCCGGGGCATAAGCGCCACCTGGCCCCCGCCCCCGGCCTGAGCTGCTATGCCTGGGACATAACCGAGATCGACGGGGCCGACGACCTGCACGAGGCCGACGGCATTTTAGCCGACGCCATGGCCCGCACAGCCGCGCTGTACGGTGCCCGCCGGTGCTGGTATCTGGTGGGCGGCAGCACCGTGGGCCTGCTGGCGGGCATCCGCACGCTGGCTCCCTTCGGCAGCGAGGTCATCGCGGCCCGCAACTGCCACAAGGCCGTGTACCATGCCATCGAGCTGGGGCGCCTGACTGCCCACTATCTGCCCCCGCCGGTGGATACCGCCTTTGGCGTGTACGGCAGTGTGCCGCCCGCCGCGGTGGAAGCGGCGCTGACCGCCCATCCGCAGGCAAAATGCGTAATTTTGACCAGCCCGACTTACGAGGGCGTTTTGAGCGATATTGCGTCCATTGCCGCCATTTGCCATGCTCACAATGTGCCGCTTTTGGTGGACGAAGCCCACGGGGCACACTACCTGCCCTTTGCCGCCCGGTACGGCTGGCAGGGCGGCGCGGTAGCCGCCGGAGCAGATTTGGTGGTGCAGAGCGCCCACAAAACCCTGCCCAGTCTGACCCAGACGGCCTTTTTGCAGCTGAACGGCGGCCTGGCCGACCCCGACGAGGTGGAGCGGCAGCTGGATGTGTTTGAGACAAGCTCCCCCAGCTACCCGCTGCTGGTCAGCCTGGACGGCTGCACCGACTGGCTGGCCGCCGACGGCCCCGCCGCCTTTGCCCGCTGGCGGGACCGGCTGGAGCGGTTTTCTGCCGCCGTGGCCGATCTGCACAATATAAAAGTCATGTGCTTTGGGCAGGATGCGCTGGCTGACCACCCGGATTTTTTTGCCCATGACAGCGGCAAAATTTTGCTGCAGATCGGGGCCGAGGGCGCGGCGTTTTTGCGGGCCAGCGGCTTTGAGCCGGAGATGGTCTGCGGCCCGAACGTGCTGGCCATGACCAGCCCCTGCGACAACACCCACGCGCTGGACCGCCTGGCCGAGGTGCTGCACCACTGGGATGATTCTCCATCCCGGATCGCCCCTGCGCCCCCCGCGCACCTGCTGCCCGCCCCGGGAAACACCGCGTGTACAATTGCCGAAGCCCTGCTGCGGCCTGCGCGGCAAATTCCAATGACGATCGCTGATGCCTGCGGGGAGACGGCGGCGGAGTATATCTGGGCCTACCCCCCGGGTGTGCCGCTGGTAGCCCCGGGCGAGACGATTACCCCGGAGTTTTTGGCGTCCTGCCGCGAGTTGGAGGCTGCCGGGACGAGGTTACACCACAGCAGATGCAAAGATGCAACGTGCATTGCTGTTTTGTAGGGGTCGATGCGAGCATTCGCCCCTACAATGCTACTGTAACTACTGTAACCATCCACCATTTTACCCTTGACAATCCATCCATTCCCGTGTACAATAAATATAATTCTAAAATGTATAAAGGGGTGACTGTTTTATGAAGCACATCCAGACTCTCGAGACCCGCGACATGGCTAAGAGCCTGCTGAACGGCGGCTGCGGCGAATGCCAGACTTCCTGCCAGAGCGCTTGCAAGACCAGCTGCGGCATTGCCAACCAGCCTTGCGAGAAGACCGACAAGTAATTGTATTGCTGGCTTTGATGCCGGGGTGCCAGATATGGCAGCCCGGCATTTTCTATGTACAGCGCGGCCGAAAAACGATGCACGGTGCAGGCATTTTATAGTACCCCTTTTCCCGTACTTCCCCCTCACCTCCCCCATCCCTTATTCTCGACCGCTTTTCTATACACTCTCGCTATTCGATTAAAAAATCTTTTGGTTACTTTTCTTATAAGAAAAGTAACATAACTTAAAGGAGCAGACAATGATTCATCAGTATAAACTCAGCGGCTACAACATTGTTTTGGACGTGTACAGCGGCAGCGTGCATGCCGTAGACGATGTTGCCTACGATGCCATCGCCCTGATCGACCAGGGGTTGACCCGCGAAGCCGCCACCGCCCAGCTGGAGCAGAAATACCGTGACCGCGCTGATGTCACCCCCGCCGACATCAGCGATTGCTTTGACGACATTGAGGAGCTGACCGCTGCCGGGCAGCTGTTTGCCCCCGACGCCTATGCCGACCATGCGTTCGACTTCAAGAACCGCTCCAACGTCGTCAAGGCGCTGTGCCTGCATGTGGCCCACACTTGCAACCTGAACTGCAGTTATTGCTTCGCCGCCCAGGGCAAGTTCCACGGTGAGGCCGGCCTGATGAGCTTTGAGACCGGCAAACGTGCGCTGGATTTCCTGATCGAGCACAGCGGCACCCGCCGCAACCTGGAAGTCGACTTCTTCGGCGGCGAACCGCTGATGAACTTTGAGGTGTGCAAGCAGCTGGTCGCCTATGCCCGCAGCATCGAGAAAGAGCACAACAAAAACTTCCGCTTTACCATGACCACCAACGGCATCGGCATCACCGATGAGGTCATCGACTGGTGCAACAAGGAATGTCACAACGTGGTGCTGTCTCTGGACGGCCGCAAGGAAGTCAACGACCGGTTCCGCGTGGACCTGGCCGGCAACGGCAGCTACGACCGCATCGTGCCCAAGTTCCAAAAACTGGTCAAGGCACGCGGCGGCCAGGGCTACTATATGCGCGGCACCTTTACGCATCACAACGTTGATTTTACCAAGGACCTGTTCCACATGGCCGACGACCTCGGCTTTACCGAGCTGTCCATGGAGCCGGTCGTAGCCGCGCCGGATTCCCCCGAGGCCCTGACCGAGGAGGATCTGCCCAAGCTGTTTGACCAGTACGAGCTGCTGGCCAACGACATGCTGCGCCGCCAGAAGGCCGGCAAGCCCATCACGTTCTACCATTATATCCTGGACCTGAAGCACGGCCCCTGCATCTACAAGCGCATCTCCGGCTGCGGTTCCGGCACCGAGTACATGGCCGTGACCCCCTGGGGCGACCTGTACCCCTGCCACCAGTTCGTGGGCGACCCCAACTACAAACTGGGCAACGTGTGGGACGGCGTGACCAACACCGCACTGCGGGATGAGTTCAAGCTATGCAACGTGTATGCCCGCCCGGATTGCAAGGATTGCTGGGCCCGCCTGTACTGCGCAGGCGGCTGCGCGGCCAACGCCCTGCACGCCACCGGCGACATCCACGGCACCTATGAGTACGGATGCAAGGTGTTCCGCAAGCGCATGGAGTGCGCCCTGATGATGCAGGTCGCCCAGCGCCTGGACCCCGAACTTGCCAAGAACGCCGTGAAATTTGAGAGCGACTGCGACGGCTGCGGTGAGGGAAATGACGGGGCCTGCGAGAAGTAATGTCGCTTTCTTGAAAGAAAGCGACGCAAAGAACTTTAAATAAAATCACACATACGTGTGATTTTGGAAAAAGCATTTATATATCCTGCCTTTAATGGCTACCCTTGAGGGGAGCCTTTCGGTATAGAACACCTCTACAAGTATATTTTCAACAATCTAACCGATTCTTGAGGTATCACTATGAAATACGATTTTACCACTGTGTACGACCGCCGCGGGATGGATGCGCTGGCGGTGGATGCCCTGGGCCAGCCGGGCGGCTTTGCGCCGGGCAAGCCTAAGGACGGCTTTTCCGTCATCCCCATGTGGGTCGCGGACATGAACTTTGCCTGCGACTTCATCACCCGGCATTTTCCGGGTGTGCAGGTTGCCAAACCTGAGGGCACCTACATGCTGTTTTTGGACTGCACCGACTGGTGCGCTGCCCATGACAAAACGCTGGAGGACGTGCTACACGCCGGCTGGGATGTGGGCGTGGCCTGGCAGGACGGCCGGATGTTCCACCACCCCTGCGCCATCCGCATGAATCTGGCCCTGATCCGCGCCCTGGTGGAGGAAGCTTTCAACCGCCTGAGCGCCTACGTATTTGTGTGAGACTATGGAAAATCGTGAACGTCTTGGCAGCCGCTTAGGCTTTATCATGCTGTCGGCCGGGTGTGCCATCGGCTGCGGCAATGTATGGAAGTTCCCCTGGATGTGCGGGCGCAACGGCGGCGGCAGCTTTATGCTGCTGTACATCCTCTGCCTGCTGGTGCTGGGCCTGCCCGTTATGGTGATGGAGTTTTCCGTGGGCCGCGCCGCCCAGGCTAGCCCCATCTATATGTACCAGCGGCTGGAAAAGCCCGGCCACAAGTGGGGCGTGTTCGGCGTGTTCAGCCTCATCGGCAACATTGCGTTGATGGCCTTTTACACGGTGGTCACGGGGTGGATCTTCTACTATTTTGTAAAATTTCTCACCGGCAGCAACGCCGATTTTGGCTTTGCCCAAATGATCGCAGACCCAAAGGTCAACGTAACCTATCTTTTTATCACAGTGCTGGTGGCATTTTTGATTTTAAGCTGCAACCTGCAGGGCGGGCTGGAGCAGGTGACCAAGGGCATGATGATCGCCCTGCTGGTGCTGATGCTGGTGCTGGCAGTCCACAGCCTGACCTTTGCCGGTGCGGCCGAAGGGCTGCGCTTTTACCTGGTGCCGGACTTTTCTGCTATCGACGGCTCGGTGGTGGTAGCCGCCATGAACCAGGCGTTTTTCTCGCTGTCCGTCGGCATGGGCGGCATGGCCATCTTCGGCAGTTACATCGGCAAAGACCACAGCCTGGTGGGCGAATCGCTGCATGTCATCTTTCTGGACACCTTTGTAGCAGTGCTGGCAGGCATCATCATCTTCCCGGCCTGCTTCACCTACGATCTGGAAGTCACTGCCGGGCCAAGCCTGCTGTTTGACACGATGGCCAGTGTTTTTACCCACATACCGGGCGGGCGCTGGTGGGGCGCACTGTTCTTTCTGTTTATGGTATTTGCGGCGCTTTCTACCGTGCTGGGCGTCTGCGAGAATATTTTAGCCATGATCCGGGAGCTGACCGGCTGGTCCCGCCCCAAGGGCTGCGCCGTCTGCGGCGTGGGTATTTTTGCCCTGGCGCTGACGACGGCCCTGGGCTACAGCGTACTGCACTTCCAGCCTTTCGCCCCCGGCACCGCCTGGCTGGACTTTTGGGATTTTGTTGTATCCAACAATGTGCTGCCGCTGGGCAGCCTGGTACTGGCATTGTTCTGCTGCAACCGTTTTGGTTGGGGATGGGACAATTTTGTTGCCGAAGCCAACACCGGCAAGGGCCTGAAAGTGCGCCCCTGGATGAAGCCCATCTTCCGCTATTTTGTACCTGCGGCGATCCTGTTCATCTATCTGTATGGGATGTTCACCTTTACCTGGCGGTAAAAACAGGGCAAATTGGCGCCGAATTTGCGGGGTCAAAATTGTGGCTCACTGCACCCGCGCAGAACACAATTCAGCACATTTTGAAATTTAAATCGCATTTTTCAGTTACTGTATAACAAATTAAGCTATAACAAAATTCAAAAACAGCGAACCTGCGCGTTTTATGTTCCTTCTGTTGTTGAGAGAACACATTTAGCACAGTTTTCGCTGTTTTTTGTTTTTTATGGGCATATCACCCACTAGATGTGGTAGTTATGGCACAAAAAAGTAAGGCTGAACAAAAGCATATAAACAAAAAGGACGCGCCTTTTTACGGGCGCGTCCTTGCGTGTTTTTTAAGGCAATACCGCACAATTCTAAGTGCCGATACGGCGAGCGAGGTGCGGCAGATGCTAAGCCAAAAGCGCAGATAATACTTTGTGTATTATCGAGCATTTTGGCAACGCAGATGCCGTGCCGCAGTCGCCGAAGCGGTGCTTAAGCCGTAAGGCGGGAATTGTGCGGTGTTGCCTTAAGTGCTGCCTGGGTTATTTGGCGGTCTTGTAGCCGTCGGGGTTGTGGCTCTGCCAGTTCC
This sequence comes from Oscillospiraceae bacterium, assembly GCA_025758045.1. Lineage (NCBI taxonomy): Bacteria > Bacillati > Bacillota > Clostridia > Eubacteriales > Oscillospiraceae > Oscillospiraceae bacterium. Next base: position 896,719 of record CP107208.1, read on the forward strand.
AGCTGTGGGCGCACATCTCCTCGATGCCGTACTGGGCCTCCCAGCCCAGCTCACGCTTGGCCTTGCTGGGATCACACCAGCACTCGGCAATGTCGCCGGGGCGGCGCGGGTCGATGACGTAGGGGAGTTCCTTGCCGCAGGCCTTGCTGAAGGCATGGATGACGTCCAGCACGCTGTAGCCGTGACCGGTGCCCAGGTTGCAGATGAACAGGCCGGGCTTTTCCTCCAGCTTCTTGATGGCAGCCACATGGCCGCGGGCCAGGTCGACAACGTGAATGTAGTCACGCACGCCGGTGCCGTCCGGGGTGGGATAATCGTTGCCAAAGACGTGGACCTTCTCCAGCTTGCCGACCGCCACCTTGGCAATGTAGGGCACCAGGTTGTTGGGGATGCCGTTGGGGTCCTCGCCGATGAGGCCCGACGGATGGGCGCCGATGGGGTTAAAGTAACGCAGCAGCGCAACATTCAGTTCAGGGTCAGCCTTGCAGCAGTCGGTCAGGATGCGCTCGGTAAAGACCTTAGTGGTGCCGTAGGGGTTGGTGGTGCCGCCCACGGGGAAATCCTCGCGGATGGGCACGCTGGCGGGGTCGCCGTAGACGGTAGCGGAGGAGGAGAAGATGATGTTATGGCAGTTGTGGCGGCGCATAACATCCAGAATATTCAGCGTGCAGGCCAGGTTGTTGGAATAGTACTCGATGGGCTTGGAGACGCTCTCGCCCACTGCCTTGTAAGCGGCAAACTGGATGACGCAGTCGATGTCCTCGTTCTCGGCGAAGATCTTTTCGACGGCGGCCTTGTCGGTCATGTCGGCCTCGACAAAGCGGAAGTCCTTGCCGGCGATCTTTTTCACGCGGGCCAGGGCCTCGGGGCAGGAGTTGTAGTAGTTATCGGCCACGACGATATCATACCCGGCGGCCAGAAGTTCCACGCAGGTGTGGCTGCCGATGTAACCGGCGCCACCGCTTACCAAAATTGCCATAACGATCGTCTCCTTATCACTTATGTTAGTGGGCAGTTCCGCATAATCGCAGCACCGCTCCGGCGGCTGCGGCGCACCATCTGCGGCGCAAAAATGCTCGGTAATACACAAAGTATTACCTGCGCTTTTTGCTTAGCAGCTGGCACGCCTCGCTCGCCGTATCGGCACTCCGAATTATGCGTCGCTGCCCATCTTGTTGCTTTTATGCGGGGCATGTTCCCCGCTTGTTACCCCTATTTTACTTTTTTGGCGGTGTTTCTGCAATAGAGGTTTTCGATTCGTCTTTGTCTTTTTGTTGCCTGTTTAGGCGGCGGGCCGGCAAACCCTGCTGCAGGCGGCGGTAGGCGCTGGGGGTGTTGCCGGTGGCCTCCTTGAATTTTTGGCTGAAGTAGGCCCCGCTGCGGTAGCCCATGCGCTCGGCCACCTCGCCGGGGGTATCGCCCCGGGCCAGCAGCTGAGCGGCGTAGTCCAGCCGCATGGCGGAGAATTCCTCCATAGCCGTATGCCGCAGCCGGGTGCGGAAGGCCGCCTGCAATTGCGGCCTGGTGCAGCCGATGGCCTCGCACACCTCGTCCACCCGCAGCTCCCGCTCCAGGTTTTTGGCAAAGTAGGTGCGGGCAGCGTCCACCAGGGCGGTCTGGCGGCGCTCCCGCCGCAGGCGCACGCCGGGCTTGCGGGCACGCTTGTACCGCCGGGCCAGCAAGATCAGCAGGTTTTCCAAATGGATGGCCAGCTGCTGCTGGGCTCCGTAGGGCTGTTCCTCTTTGGGGACCGTGGCCTGGCCCAGGGTGTCGGGTGGCTCAAAATATTCCGTTACAGCGTCCATCAACCAGTTTAAATCATGCTGTTCCTGGGGTTCGGCATGGAAAACGGCACCGCGAAAGCGGTCCATCCCGGCCTGGGTACACAAAAAATCCAGGCGCAGCACATCGGGCGGCACCTCGCCCACCGGGCGCATGCCAAAGGTCTCTGCCGGCTGGTGGAACAAAAGCCCGCCGGCCCGCAGCAGCACACGGCGGTCGTCGCAGCGTTCCTCAATGGTGCCGCTGCGCACGTAGACCAGCTGCCAGGCGTCGGTCCGGGCGGCGGGGATCACATCCTCGGGGCGGCGTTCTGCCGCCCAACCGGCGGTCACGCCGTCCACCCGCAGCGGAAAATCCTCGTTCGGCAAGGTATGCGCCCCCTTTCGCTGCTTACACCGCCACGGCGCCGGGCCATGCCTGGGCGCTGTCGGGTTCATCCCCGACTTCGCCCCCACCGTCAGCATCATTCCCGGTATCGGGTGTGCTGCCGCTGTCGGCCGGGTAGCGGAACACTCCCGGCGTTATGTTGGCCAACTTGGGGAACTGCTCCAGTTCGGGGCAGGTGTCGGTCAGGCCCAGGCAGTAGGCGGTCAGCGGGCTGATGGCCTTATGCACGCTGTCAAAGCTGCTGGTGCCGTCGTCATTGTAGGTGCTGTTCATGATCTCGTCGGGGTAAGTCTCCTCGACGTAGGCAATAAGCGCATCGTCCACAAAGTCATCGCTGCTGCCCTCGTACAGGTCCGGCGCGCCGAATAAATGCAAAATTTCGTGGGCATAGGTCGCCGGGGATTCGCTCTCGCCCTCCCCCGCATAGACATCGTACCGGTAGAGGCAGCTGTACTCGTGGTAAAAATTGCTGCCGTCGTCGGCGTAGTGGACCATCGTAAAGGACGCCCCGCTGACCGGCAGGAAATAGAGAAACGCCACCCGGTCGGTGCCGTAGGTCTTTTGCAGCGCGGCGGTGTCCAACGTGGCGCTGACGGCGTCCAGCTCGGTCAGCAGCGCGTCGCTCTCCTCGGAGCTCCGCCCGCCGCGGATGGCCGATTTGGGCGTGTAGGTGCGGCACAGCGGGCTGTTGACGGTGCCGTCGTCATAGTACAATTGCAACGTCCGGCCGTAGGTTTCGGCCTGTTCGTTCAGCCATTGCACGGCGGTGGCCAGGTATTGGCGTGTCTCGGCCTTGGCATCCTCGGTCCAGACACGACCGCCGGCGGCATCGTTTAAGTAAACGCTGACCAGCACGGTCGGCTCAGTCAGCAGCCCGGCGCTGCCGTACACCATCTGGCGGCGGCTCAAGCCGGAATCCGGCTGGGGCATGGCCGTGGGGGCCGGGGTCGGCGCGGGCATCTGCTGGGTCTGGGGGATGTTGGTCGTGATCTGCCACCGCACATAGGGCACACAGCCCGTCAGCAGCAGCACGGCCAGCAGCAGTGCAGCAAGTTTTGTACGCATCACAGCTCCAGTACGGGCTTGCCGTCCTTAGCCGTCAGCGTGACGGCGGCGAGCTGGCTGCCCAGGCGGCCGTCCACCAGTGCCTCGGAGATGGGGTCCTCCACTGCCTTGCGGATGGTGCGGCGCAGCTCGCGGGCGCCATAGCGGGTGGTGCTCTCGGCCACGATGGCGGCCAGCGCCTCAGGCGTGGTGTTCAGCGTGATGCTATGGGTGGCCAGGCCGGGCTTGTATTCATCCAGCATCAGCTGGGCGATGCGCTCCAGGTCGGACCCGGACAGCGGGCGGAAGGTGATGACCTCGTCCACGCGGCCCAGGAACTCGGGGCGCAGGAACTCCTGCAAAGCCTTCATGCACTTGTCGGCGCTGGCGGTCTCAGTGCGCTTGCCAAAGCCGGTAGCACCGCTCTGATCGGTGGAGCCAGCGTTGGAGGTCATGCAGATGACGGTGTTGGAGAAATCTACCACGCGGCCCTGGGCGTCGTTGATCTTGCCCTCGTCCAAAATCTGCAGCAGGATATTCATGACGTCAGGATGTGCTTTTTCAATTTCATCAAACAGCACAACGCTGTAGGGGTGGCGGCGGACCTTCTCGGTCAGCTGGCCAGCCTCATCGTATCCCACATAGCCCGGGGGCGAACCGATGAGGCGGGACACCGCGTACTTCTCCATATACTCGCTCATGTCGATGGAGATGAGCGGGTCGACGGTATCGAACAGCTGGTTGGCCAGCTGCTTGACCAGCTCGGTCTTGCCGACACCGGTAGGGCCGACGAAGATGAAGCTGGCGGGGCGGTGGCGACCGGACAGATCAGCCCGGGCGCGCTTGATGGCGCCGGCCACGGCGTGTACGGCCTGATCCTGGCCGATGATATGCTCTTTCAGGGCTTCTTCCAGGCCCTGCAGGCGGCCGTACTCGGTCTCTTTAATTTTGACGGCGGGGATACCGGTCCACAGCTCGATGACCTGGGCCACATCGTCCATCGTGACCTCAATTTCGGCCACCTTCAGCTGCAAGGCGGGCAGTTTTTGGCGCTGCTGGGCCAGCTCCGTCTTAACCGAAGCCAGGGCCTCGTAGTCGATGGCGGCATCCTGGCCGTTCTCCGGCTCGGGGTTCTCCAGCTCATGTTCGCGGCTTTCCAGCTCGGCTACACTGCGCTGGGTCTCCACCAACTCGGTAATTTCGGGGTGGCGCAGGTTGCAGCAGGCGCAGGCCTCGTCCAGCAGGTCGATGGCCTTATCAGGCAGGAAGCGGTCGGTGATGTACCGCTCCGACAGTTTGACCACGTTGGTGACCACGGGGTCCGGCACGCGGACGCAGTGGTGCTTCTCGTAGTAGATGCGGATGCCTTTCAGCACCTCGATGGTATCGGAGATGGAAGGCTCCTCGACTTTAACGGGTTGGAAACGGCGCTCCAGCGCAGTATCTTTCTCGATATACTTGCGGTACTCGGCAAAAGTGGTCGCACCGATGACCTGCACCTGCCCGCGGGAGAGGGCGGGCTTCATGATGTTGGCAGCGTTCATGGCGCCGTCAGAATCGCCCGCGCCCACGATGGAATGAATTTCATCGATGAACAGGATGATGTTGCCGGCGGCCTTGACCTCGCTGATAAGGCCCTTGACCCGCTGCTCGAACTGACCACGGAACTGGGTGCCCGCAATGAGGGCGGTCATATCCAGCAGGAAGATCTCCTTGTCCCGCAGGCGGGCGGGCACCTGGCCCTCGGCAATGCGCTGGGCGATGCCCTCGGCGATGGCAGTCTTGCCGACACCGGCCTCACCGATCAGGCAGGGGTTGTTCTTCTGGCGGCGGCACAAGATCTGGATGGTGCGGTAAATTTCGCGGTCGCGGCCGATGATGCGGTCCACCTTGCCGTCCCGGGCCTTCTGGGTCAGGTTCTCACAGTAGGTATCCAGGAACTTGCGCTTGGGGGCTTTGTCCTTTTTACCGTTTTTGCCTTTGGTCTTGTCGTCGCCGCTCTGGCGGGCTGCACCAAAGCCAAACGGGAACACCGGCGAACCACCGGGCACAAAATCGTCCTGACTGTCGCCCTCCTCGGGGGCGTCCTCACCTGCTGCGGTGGGCAGCATACCGGACTCGGCAGCCTCCTGCAGGAAGCTGCTCATGCGTTCTTCCATGTTCTCCAGATCCTGATCGGACATGCCGAACTGTTTCATCAGATCATCCACGGGTTGGATGTGCATCTCGCGGGCGCAGGTCAGGCAGTAGCCCTCCTGCACCGGCTTGCCGTTGTCCATCCGCTGGATGAACACCACGGCCGTGCGTTTTTTGCAGCGTACACAAACCATAATTTCTTCACCTCTATAGAAAACGCCCGGTATAGGCGCATAGTCTTGCAAATATTATGAAACGAAATGGGCTGTTTTGCAAGTTTTCGGGCGGAATGTTCAGAATTTATTCATTACATGCCCATCAAACAAAGGGGTTGATGCTGCCGAAAATGCCGTAGCCCACGCTTTGGCTGAGTATGTAGCCGTTCAGCCAGGAGAGCTTGCCCCCGGTAACGCCCACCAAAAACCACAGCGCCAGCGCCAGCAGCCAGCAATCCACCGCGCCGTTGGCCAGGCCCAGCACCAGACCCAGCAGGCGGTTGACGCTGCCCAGCAGCGGCACGCCGTTGAACCAGCGCAGCGCGCCCACCAGCAGGCGGAACACCCACCGCACCAGTACGCAGAGCACCACAAACAGCAGCACCTGCACAAAGGGCAGGATCAACGGCTGCAAAGCCTCGGCGATCTTGGCAGGCACGTCGCTGCCCGCATCGTTCAGCAGGTTCAGCAGGCTTTGCTGCATGGATTCCGGCAAAAAGCTGATGCCCTGCAAAGCCTCGGCAATGTTGCCGTTGGATTCACGCAGGGCCAGCTCTACCCGGTTGGCCACCGAAGCGCTTAAAAACTTTTCGTAGATCTGCGGGGCGGCGGTCTGGCTGGCCCAGACGGCGATGCCGACGCCAAACACAGCACCGATCAGCTCAGCCAAACTGGCCAGGAAGCCCTTATGCCAGCTGCACACAGCCACCACGGCAAACACGATGAGAAAGAGAAGGTCATAAACCAGAGAAATATTTTGCTGCATAGGAGATTTCGGGTCCTTTCGTATCAGGAATCATTTGTGTTATTGGCGTTATCCGGCGGGGTCAGCACCTCGGCGCGGCTGCCGGTAAACACCAGCAGTTCCGAGGCTTTGAGCACCTGGATGGGCCGGGCGGAGAAGTTATCCTGCACCCAGTTCTGCACGCCGTCAAAGCCGTAGCACTCGACAGCGTTGGGACACAGCAGGTAGACCGACGTGTCCGTGGCCTTGATGCCGTAGGCCTGGCGGGCGGGGATCTCGGCCAGAGGGGTCAGGTCGTTGTCCAGCGTGACCAGGCTGTTGCCGCCGCGGATGTTTAGCAGCAGGGCGGTCTGGCGCTGGCCGGGCGCAGCACTTTGCAGCGTAGCACCGCCGAAATCATAGCGAGCGGTCTCGGTGGCCGTGCGGGGGTCCAGCACCGCGATGTAGGTATCGAACACCGCCACCACCCGGCTCTCGCTTTGCCAATCCAGCGAGAGGAGCATGCTGCCCTGGCTGGCGGTGTAGGCCGGACCTTCGGAGTTGGAGGAGGTGCTCATAAAATACACCTTGCACCCCAGCTGGCCCTGCCGCGCCGCCAGCGTACCGGCGGCGAACTGGCGGTTATCCGGCGAGAAAGCTACGGCAATGGGGGTCCCCTCGTTCTGGGTCATCTCCCAGCTGTAGGTCTGGCGGAAAGAGGGGTCAAAAATTTGCAGCTGCGCGGCATACCGGCCCGACTCAGTGACAACGGCCAGCGTGTTATTGTTGGACATGGCACAGAGCAGGATGCTGTTATCAAAGGTTTTGGTGTACAGCGCCTTGGTGCGGCTGGAGACCTGCAGGTCGCTGCCCGCGCGGTTGTACACCACAAAGTGGGTGCCGCCCACGGCCATAACGGGCCGGGCATATCCGGGCTGAAAGCTGCGTACCTTAGCCCCGTAGGCCGAGTAGACGACCACGTCTTCGCTGTCCAGCTCCACAAAGCCGCCCGCCAGTTCGGCAATTTGGATCGGCTCACTGATGCCGGTATTGACCGGCCAGCCGCCGTCGCTGCGGTTGAAGTAGAGGGACAGGCTGTCCGCCGCATCGCCCAGCAGAGCGATGGACGCCGACATGGCACCGGTAAACACAAAGACGGCCGCTGCAATGCACAGGATCAGCACCGCCAGAACGGTATAGTGGCGGCGCTGACGCTGCTGGATCAGCGGCGTGAAGGACTTCACGTTGTCGGGTTGTTTTTCCGGCGTTGGGGGCGGGGTGGTACCGCGGCTGCGGCGCATCGGCTGGGGGGTGCGCAGGCCGATGTCCCCGCTGGTACCGGGGATGGGATAGGTGGAGGTATGCCCCCGCTCCCGCGCCAGCATCCGCTGGCGGCGCGCCTGGCGTTCCTTATCCGCTTTGCTCATGAGTGGGGGTCACCTTCTTTCGCTTATGGCAACACCGCACAATTCCCGCCTAACGGCTTAAGCACCGCTCCAGCGGATCTCCGCGCCAAGAGCCGCCGCAAGCGGCGGTTGCGCTCCGAAGCGCCTCGCTGCGGCTCGGTGTGCGGCACGGCATCTGCGTTGCCAAAATGCTCGATAATACACAAAGTATTATCTGCGCTTTTGGCTTAGCATCTGCCGCACCTCGCTCGCCGTATCGGCACTTAGAATTATGCGGTATTGCCTTATGATTTGGTCAGTTCCGGGTACGCCACATCCTCCAAAAACAGGCCTTTGGCGGGCAGGGTCTGCCCAGCCCGGCGGCGGTCGCGGCTGGCCAGCAGGGCGGGGATACTCTCCGGCGTGCGCTTGTGCAGGCCTGCTTCCACCAGTGTCCCGGCCAGAATACGCACCATGTTATACAGGTACCCATCCGCCGTGACGGTGATGGTCACCCTGTCCCCTGCCCGCTCCACAGTGCAGCGGGTAATGGTCCGCACTGTGTCACCATGGGCGGCCACGCTGGAGCCTGACGCACACAGCGCCAAAAAGTCGTGCGTGCCGACGAACCGTTCCGCCGCCGCCTGCATGGCGGCTACGTCCAGTTCCGGGCCGATCCGGCAGCAGGTATCAAAGGTAAAGGGGTCATCCACCCGGGCATTTAAAATATAGTAGCGGTAGGTCTTGGCGTGGGCGGCGTAGCGGGCGTGGAAGTTCTCGGCCACGGGCCAAATTTCCAGTGCGCGGATGTCCGGCGGCAGGTGGGCGTTGAACGCCTGCACCATCTTTTCCGCCGGGACCTTGCCAGTATAGCAGAAACTAAGCGCGAAACGCCGCGCATGAACGCCGGCATCGGTGCGGGAGCAGCCCTTTACATCGGGGCGGCAGCCCAGCACCCGCTGCATGGCGTCCTGCACAGCGGCGCAGACGGTCGGCGCATTGGGCTGCACCTGAAACCCGCCGTAATTCGTGCCTTTATAGGCGATCCATAAAAGGTAGGTCATACATTTACAAAACACATAGTAGGGGCAGGCATTGCTCGCCCGCAAAGTTTTTGACCGGATGAACGGCCACGGGCGAACCATGTCCGCCCCTACAGGGACTCTTCAAAAAATTATTACGCCAACCCCGGCACAAAGAAGCGGGTGGCGCAGATCACCAGCAGCGCTGCCGTGATGATAACGGCGCAGCGGGTATCCTCGGCCGTGAACTTCAGCTGCTTTAACCGGGTGCGGCCCTCGCCGCCGTGGTAGCAGCGGCACTCCATGGCCATGGCCAGCTCGTCCGCGCGGCGGAAGGCCGAGATGAACAGCGGGATCAGCACCGGCACCAGCGCCTTGATGCGCTGGGTGAAAGTGCCATTGTCGATCATGGCACCGCGGGCTTTCTGGGCGTTCATGATCTTCTCGGTCTCTTCGATCAAAGTCGGGATGAACCGCAGCGCAATGGTCATCATCATGGCCAGCTCATGCACCGGGAAATGAATTTTCGCCAGCGGGCGCAGCAGATTCTCAATCGCGTCCGTCAGCACGATGGGGCTGGTGGTGTAGGTCAAAAGGCTCGTACCTGCGATCAATGCGCAGACGCGCACCGTCAGCAGGATGGCATAGCGGATGCCCTCCCCGTAAATTTTCAACACCCAAATGTGGACAAGCGGTTCGCCCTCGCCGGTGACAAAAAACAGGTTGAGCACCGCCGTGAAAAGCACGATGGGCACAATAGGCTTTAGGCTCTTTAAAATCAGCTTGCCGGGGATTTTGGCCACCTTGTACAGCGCCGCCAGCAGGGCAATAGACAGCGCCAGGCCCAGGGGGTTAGGCGCCACAAACAGCACCACGATGTAGGCGATGGTGGCCACCAGCTTTAAGCGCGGGTCGCAGCGGTGCAGCACCGAGTTGCCCGGGAAATGCTGGCCGATGGTAATATCACGCAGCATTTACTGCACCCCCTTTGCCTGCCTGGCCGCCAGCGCCTTCTGGATGGTCTTGACAGCGTAGGGCATCGTGTAAACATCGGTGGGGATGTCCAGCCCCATCTGGCGCAGCTTGAGGAAGATCTGCGTGACCTGCGGCACCGAAAGCCCCAGCTCCAGCAGCTCCTGCGCGTGGCCGAACACTTTTTCCACCGTGTCGTACATGGCCAGCTTGGCGTGGCTCATTACCAGCACGCGGTTGGCGTACTTGGCGATATCCTCCATCGAGTGGCTGACCAGCAGTACCGTGATGCCGGTCTTTCCGTGGTAGTCGCGGATCTGGCTTAAAATCGTGTCGCGGCCCTCGGGGTCCAGACCGGCGGCGGGTTCATCCAGCACCAGCACGCGGGGGTGCATGGCCATAACGCCCGCAATCGCCACGCGGCGCTTCTGCCCGCCGGAAAGTTCAAACGGGCTTTTCTGCAGCAGCTCGTCCGACAGGCCGACGAAAGCAGCGGCCTCCTTCACGCGGCGGTCGATCTCGGCTTCGTCCAGCCCCATGTTGCGCGGGCCGTAGGCGATGTCCTTGGCGCAGGTCTCCTCAAACAGCTGGTACTCCGGGTACTGCATGACCAGGCCCACCTGGAAGCGGAACGCCCGCAGGTCGGCCCCCTGCTCCCACATATCCTTGCCGTCGATGAGGATACGGCCGGAGGTGGGGCGGTTCAGGCCATTGAAATGGCTGATGAGAGTGGATTTACCGCTGCCGGTGGAGCCGATGATGCCGACAAAGTCACCCTCCTCCACGCTGAACGATACGTCATCCAGCGCGGTGGTTTCGTCCGGCATGCCGGGATTGTAGACGTATTTCAGATGTTCTACATGAATGATCTCTGACACTGTTTATTCCTTTCCCGCAGAATACCGCCCGCGATGGGTGCCGTTTCTGCCTATGATGGGATTTTTCCTTGCGCAGCTTACTGCAGCAGCTTATACAGTTCCTCGGCGCAGCGGTCGGGGGTGATGACATTTTCCGGCATTGGAATACCGATTTTTACCAACTCGTCCCGCAGTTCTGCCGCCTGGGGCACATCCAGGTGGTAGCTGTGCAGCCGTTGGGTCTGGCTGAACACCTGCTCTGGCGTGCCTTCCATCACGATACGGCCCCGGCTCATGACCAGCACGCGGTTGGCCTGGGCGGCTTCCTCCATATAATGGGTGATGGAGACGATGGAGATGCCGGCTTCCCGCAGCTGATGAATGGTGCGCATGACCTGGCTGCGGCCGTGGGGGTCCAGCATGGCGGTGGCTTCGTCCAGCACCAGGCAGTCCGGCCGCATGGCGATCACGCCTGCAATGGCAACGCGCTGCTTCTGGCCGCCGGAAAGCTTGTAGGGGGCCGCCTCACGCTTTTCATAGATGCCTGCCAGTTTCATGGCTTCATCGATGCGGGTGCGGATCTCCTCGGCCGGAACGCCCAGGTTCTCCGGCGCAAAGGCCACATCTTCTTCCACAATGGTCGCCACGATCTGGTTGTCCGGGTTCTGGAACACCATGCCCACCTTCTGGCGGATGTCATAGAGGTGGTCCTCGCCCCGGGTATCCATGTTTTCCACCAGCACAGTGCCGGTCTCCGGCAGCAGGATGGCGTTGAAATGCTTGGCCAGTGTGCTTTTTCCGCAGCCGTTGGCACCCAGCACGGCTACAAACTCACCGCGGCGGACGTTCAGGCTCACGCCGTCCACAGCGTAGGTGGGTTGTTCGGGGTCATAGCGGAACTTGACGTCCTGTACGCGGATCATCGGTTCTTCCTTTGGCATAGTTTACTTCTCCCAAATAGCGGTGGCGCCGCAGGGCACCACACCGCCGGTAGCCGAGACCGGCAGGCCGATCTCATCGCAGTGAGTGTGCCCGCCCGCAGTGGGGCAAAGCGTCGTTTTAACGATGTATTCCATCACCGCAGGGCTGAGACCCTCGGTGTAGGAGTTGATGGCAAAGAACAGTGGATCGTCGCTGAGGACCTGCTCGGTCAGGGTGATGAGGTCGTAGACGTTGTCCTCCAGCTTCCAGATCTCACCGCCGGGGCCGCGGCCATAGCTGGGCGGGTCCATGATGACGGCGTCGTACTTGCTGCCGCGGCGGATCTCCCGCTGCACGAACTTGACACAGTCGTCCACGATCCAGCGGCAGGGGCGGTCGGCCAGATCACTGGCGGCGGCGTTTTCCCGCGCCCAGGCCACCATGCCTTTGCTGGCGTCCACATGGGTGACGCTGGCCCCTGCGGCCAGGCAGGCCAGCGTAGCGCCGCCGGTGTAGCCAAAGAGGTTCAGGACCCGGATGGGACGGCCGGCAGCCTTAATTTTTTCCTGATACCAGGCCCAGTTGACGGCCTGCTCCGGGAAAACGCCGGTGTGCTTAAAGCCGGTGGGGCTGACGATAAGGGTCAGCTCGCCCCAGTTGATCTGCCATTTCTGGGGCAGGCGCTTGTGGTAGTTCCACTGCCCGCCGCCCTTGGTCGAGCGGTAGTACACGGCATCGGCCCTGGCCCACAGGGGGCTGGTCTCGTCGTTTTTCCAGATGACCTGCGGGTCGGGGCGGATCAGCAAAGTCTGCCCCCACCGCTCCAGGCGGTTGTGGTTGGTGGCGTCCAACAGTTCATAATCCCGCCAGCTGTCGGCAGGGCGCATAGGCAATTCTCCTTTTATTCTATACGGTACAACGTCTTATTTATTCAAAATACGCTGTTTGATCATGTCGGCGATGCGGTCGGCGCTGGACTTGATGGCCTCCTGGTCCTCGCCCTCGACCATAACGCGGATCTTCGGCTCGGTGCCGGAAACACGGACGAGGACGCGGCCCATGCCCATCAGGTTCTGCTGCTGGCTCTCGATGAAGCCGGCGATATACTCATCCTCTTTGTAGGCTTCTTTCTGGGCCTTGTCGGCAGTCAGGTTGATGAGCACCTGGGGGAACTTGGTGTACACGGCGTTCAGGTCGCTCATCTTGGCGCCGTTTTCGGCCTTCTTGCGGGCCAGCACCTTCAGCAGCTTGCCGGCAGTCAGTTCGCCGTCGCCGGTGGTGGAGTGATGCAGAAAGATCACGTGACCGCTCTGCTCGCCGCCGATGGCATAGCCGCGGGCGCGCATCTCTTCCAGCACGTAGCGGTCGCCCACGGCAGTGCGGGCGGTCTCAATGCCTAAAGACTGCATGTATTTCATGAAGCCCAGGTTGGACATGACGGTGACGACGACGGTGTTGCCATCCAGGCGGCCGCGCTCCTTCATATCGGTGCCGACCAGTGCGATGATCTTGTCGCCGTCGATCTCGGCGCCGTTTTCGTCGCAGGCCAGGCAGCGGTCCGCGTCACCGTCAAAGGCGATGCCGCAATCGTAGCCGCCCTGCTTGACGGCCGCTTCCAGCGTTTCCAGATGGGTGGAGCCGCAGCCGTCGTTGACGGAAACGCCGTCCTGCTGGGTGCCGATGAAGCCGCACTCGCAGCCAAGGCGCGGGAACAATTCCTGCGCGACCCTGGCGGAGGCGCCGTTGGCGCAGTCGAACAGCACTTTCAGACCGGTGAGGTCGGCGTCGATATGCTCCTGCAGGAAGTCGACGTAATCCTTTACGCCGGTGCGGCACATCTTGATGCGGCCGATGTCCGCGCCCTCGGCCAGACGAATGTCCGTGCAGTTGTTGAAGACATGGGCTTCGATCTGGTTCTCGACCTCATCGGGCAGTTTGTAGCCGTCGCCCTTGAAGATCTTGATGCCGTTGAACTCCATCGGGTTGTGGGAGGCGGAGATCATGATGCCGGCGTCGGCATTGTATTTGCGGACCAGGTAGGCCACGCCGGGGGTGGGGATAACGCCCAGCAGCTCTACGTCAGCGCCGACACTGCACAGGCCGGCGGCCAGGGTGGATTCCAGCATATCGCCGGACACACGGGTATCTTTGCCGATCAGGATTTTGGGACGGTGGCCGTCCAGGCTGGTAAGCACGGCAGCGGTACCGCGGCCGATCTGAAGCGCCAGTTCGCAGGTGAGGTCCTTGCCCGCCACACCGCGGACACCATCAGTACCAAACAATTTACCCATTCTCGTCAGATCCTTTCCTATTGGTTGATTCGGTTGATTTATCATTCTATGCCGCTTGTCGGCATGGGGTCAGTGATTTTTCGCCCGAAGCACGTCAGAACATGCTCTGCTGTCCGTCATCCTCATCAAAACGGCGCGGTACAGCCATGTGCAGATGCTCATAGGCCAGGCGGGTCACGCAGCGGCCGCGGGGGGTGCGGGTCAGCATGCCCATCTGCATCAGGTACGGCTCACAGATATCTTCCAGCGTGACGCTCTCCTCACCCAATGCAGCGGCCAGCGTTTCGAGACCGACCGGGCCGCCGTTGTACATCTCGATGATGGCGCGCAGCAGGCTGCGATCGAGTTCGTCCAGACCCAGCTCGTCGATGTCCATCCACTTGCGGGCCGCAATGGCGGTCTCTTCGTCGATGGTGCCCTCGCTCTCCACCATGGCAAAGTCGCGGGCGCGTTTCAGCAGGCGGTTGGCGATACGCGGCGTGCCGCGGGCGCAGCGGGCCAGTTCCAGCGCACCTTCGTCGGTGATGGGCACGCCCAAAATACCCGCACTGCGGGTGATGATGCGCCCCAACTCCTGGGGGCTGTACAGCTCCAGCTTGAGCAGGATGCCGAAGCGATCACGCAGGGGGCCTGTCAGCTGACCGGCGCGGGTAGTCGCGCCCACCAGCGTGAACTTGGGCAGGTTGATGCGGATGCTTTGTGCGCTCGGCCCTTTGCCGATCATGATGTCCAGCGCGAAATCTTCCAGCGCCGGGTAAAGTACTTCCTCCACCTGGCGGGACAGACGGTGGATCTCATCGATAAAGAGGATGTCGCCCTCCTGCAAATTGGTCAGCAGTGCTGCCAGGTCGCCGGGCTTCTCGATGGCCGGGCCGGAGGTGATGCGGATCTGCACGCCCATCTCCTGCGCCACAATGCCTGCTAGCGTGGTTTTGCCCAGGCCGGGCGGGCCGTAGAGCAGGATGTGGTCCATCGGCTCGCCGCGCTGCTGCGCCGCCCGCAGATAGACTTTCAGGTTGCCTTTGGCTTTCTCCTGGCCGACGTAGTCATCCAGCGTTTTGGGACGCAGGCTGATCTCCTCGGCATCGGCGGGCATGGCGTCCGGGCTGACAAGGCGGGCGGGGTCTACCATATATTCCTGATTCATTGTTTACCCCTTTCAGCGTGCGCGGGACAGGCTGCGCAGCGCCACCTTGATAATATCCTGTACGGGCAGTGTCTCGTCCACGCGGGCCACCGCGGCGGCGGCATCGCTGGGGGTGTAGCCCAGGCTGACCAGCGCCGCCACAGCCTGCGCCGGGGCCGAGCTGGGCGCGGGCGTACCCATATCGCCGGAGAAGCCGTTGCCATTGGCCAGGCCCTTGCCCACTTTGTCTTTCAGTTCCAGGGCAATGCGCTGGGCCAGCTTTGGGCCAACGCCGCTGGCCTTGGTAAACGCCTTGTAGTCGCCGCTGGAGGCCGCCAGCGCGACCTTTTCCGGGGACATAATGGACAAGATGGACAGGCCCGCTTTGGGGCCGACGCCGGTAACGGCCGTCAGCATCTTGAAGCAGTCGCGCTGTTCCTCGTTGGCAAAGCCATAGAGGGAAACATCGTTCTCGGTCACGTTCATGATGGTATAGACCGTGCCCTCCTGCCCCGGGGCAGGCAGGGCCTCGCCGGTGGTAGCCGGGACCTGCACATAGTACCCCACACCCGCGCAGCTGATGACGACAGAATCCAGGGATTTTTTCAAAATTTTGCCAGTCAGACAATAGATCATGGTTGGCTTCCTTTTTTATAGTAATAATAACTTTAGGGCAATACCGCATAATTCTAAGTGCCGATACGGCGAGCGAGGTACGGCAGCTGCTAAGCCAAAAGCGCAGATAATACTTTGTGTATTATCGAGCATTTTGGCAACGCAGATGCCGTGCCGCGGCCGCCGGAACGGTGCTTAAGCCGTCAGGCGGGAATTGTGCGGTGTTGCCTTAGCTAAATGGTCGGTGTTTTTTTTGCAGGGACTATGCCCTGCCGCCCACCTTACGGTTTGCTATATTAAAAGTTTCTTTGCCTACTTTCTTTTCAAAGAAAGTAGGTTATCGTACCGGCGTACCCATCAGGCGGCTGCGGCTGCAATGGCAATGGGCGATGGCCATACCCAGGGCGTCGGCGGTGTCGTCGGGCTTGGGTATGGTCTCCAGGTGCAGCATCATGCGGGTCATCTCCTGGATCTGCTTTTTTACGGCCTTGCCGTAGCCGGTGATGGCCTGCTTGACCTGCATGGGCGTGTATTCATAGATCGGCACACCGCACTGGGCCGCCGCCAGCAGGATGACCCCGCGTGCCTCGGCCACGCCGATAACGGTGGTCTGGTTGTGCTGGTAGTAAAGCTTCTCGATGGAGAGGGCTTCGGGCTTGTAGCGTTTGCAGATGTCCAGCACGCCCTCGTAGATCTCGACCAGGCGCTGCTCAAAGGGGGTGTCTTTCTCGGTAACGACCGCCCCGTAGCCCACCGGCGCGAACCGGTTGCCCACATATTCCACAACGCCCCAGCCTACAATTGCGTAGCCGGGATCAATACCAAGGACTCGCAAGTCTCTACACCTCCCCACTTTAACTGGTATAGTATACCACAAAAAGGTGTGTGCGTCCACAGCGGCGGGGCGGTTTTTGGCCGCTTGAGGGGACGTTTTCGACTTTTTTCAGAAAAATTTCAAATTTCTTGAAAAAAGTGCTTGACTTTTCTCTTTGTGTCTGGTATTATAGCATACGTCGCCGGGAGACACGGCGCCGACAACAAAATATGGACGGTTAGCTCAGCTGGTAGAGCATCTGCTTGACGTGCAGGAGGTCACAGGTTCGAGTCCTGTACCGTCCACCAAAGAAAATACCGTAGATTCGTTAGAATCTACGGTATTTTCTTTTTCAAGTACACACTTTAGTACACACTTGCCTATTTTCTCTGCAAGCTATGTACCAAATCATTATACACTTCCGGCCGTGCTTCTTTCAGCGCATCCATAAAGGCACCCCCGCACATGGTGTATCCTTCCATGCGCGGGGGTACCTTGTATTTACTGTTTCTTTTTCCTCCGGCTTACGCCCCAGGCGATGCTGCCCAGGAGCGCCAGGGCGGAGACAAGTTCGAAGCCGCGCCAGTAGGCGGGGGCCTGGTAGGCGATCATGATCGTACCGGTGTAGCCCGCCGGGATGTTCAGGGTGATGCGGGCGTTCTCGCCGGTGCCGAGGGGGTATTCCTCGCCGGTAGCTTCGTCCACGGCATGGTAGTGGCCGTAGTTGAAAATAGGCACCGAGATGTCGGCGGCCTCGCCGTCATTTTCCACTTCCAGATAGGCCTTGCCGCCCCTCTTCTCGTAGGAGAGAAGCTGCATCTTATCGCTGCCCGGCTTGGGCTGTGCCCAGATGGTCTCGTAGGCGCTGGTACCGTCGATGAGGTACTCGCCCACACCGGTGGTAGGTGTCGGGTCCATCTTGCGGTAAGTATTATAGGCAACCTCCTGCTGGCCGGTCAGCATCTGGGTCTGCATTACGCCGGTCATCAACAGGGTGCATCCCACCAGCGACAGGGCCACACCCTTTGCCAGGCGGAGGTTCTTTTCCTTCAACAGCTGAACCGCCAGCACAACCGCCAGGCAAAGCAGTACCGTTGCCAGAGAAAGGAACCGCCACGGGTACTGGAACAGGCCAATCAGCTTGCCCACCGTGCGGCCCAGCCAGTTGTGGAAGCTGTCCCACGGGAACACATGCATGGACAGTACCGTTGCCAGCACCGCAAAGCCAAATGCTGCCTGCATGCGGTGCAGGGTATCTCTGTCGTGCCAGCTTTCCCGCCGCAGCAGGCAGTAAAGCACCAGCAGCAGCCCCACCACCAGTGGCAGGCCGAACGACAGCGTCATATCCGGGTTTGTGCCCGAATCCGCCCCACCGAATCCCGGCCCAAACGGGCTGAACAGCTGCACCAGATACGTTCCCTGGTTCTGGATCTTGCCGATCAGCGGGCCGTTGACCATCAAATTGATCTCGTGCGTCGAGATCAGGAACGGGAAGAAATACCAGGCGCTCAGCGCCACAGCCAGCAGCGCCGCCTTGACCCAGGCCAGCAGGCGGGCAGGGCGCAGGGTATCCCGCAGGCGCAGCAGGCAGAACACCACCAGCAGCAGCGCGATCAGCTCACAGCTGAGCAGATGGCACTGCACCAGCGCCGCCATGCCAAAGGCCATGGGCGCCCACTGGGCAAAGCGGGGCTTCTCGGTGGTATATATATTATACAGGCCCACCAGCACCAATGGCAGGAAAGTGATGGCCGTGTACTCGCCCACCGAGGCGCGGATGTAGGTGCAGACCAGGCGGTAGCAGGACAGCGTGTACAGGGCCGCGCCCAGCAGGCCCAGCTTGCGGCTGGCGGTAATTTTGCCAAAGCTGTAATAGGCAATGATGGCGGTGGACAGTGTCACCGCAAAGATGTACACCTGATAGCAGGTGCGCAGCGGTAGCCAGGCATTATACAGCAGGGCGGGCAGTGTCAGGAACAGTTCACAATAGCACAGCGAGTTGGCATAGCCGTAGCCGTTCAGGCTGTCAGTGGTCATGCGCACCGGGAACTGCCCGTAGGACAGCTCCGCCGCCATGGCCGTAATACGCTGCAGATGGTAGTCTATATCGTGCCCGAAGTAGAGATAGTTGCTGAACAGCGGCAGGCAGGCGGCCACCGTGATGCCCGCCAGGATCAGCGGCACCGCGTACTTGCGGCGGCGTGCCGGGGCGTTTTCATCCCTGCGGGCAAACAGTAGCAGCAGCACAAAATTCAGCACTGCCGCCAGCAGCACGAAGATGACCAGCCGGGTCAGGCGGTAGATGGGCTGCTCGGTCAGGGTAATGCCGTACAGGTAAAGCTGCCCTTCGCCGTAAGTCAGGGTCGCGGTCAGGTCCTGCATTCTGGCGCCGTAACCCACCCACAGGCGGGTGGTCACCGTTCGATGGCAGTCGTCCAGCGTTACGGTATCAGCTCTGACAGCCGATGGATTGCCCTTGCTGGAAAAAGACAGCGAGCCCGCACTGTGCAGTGCATTAAAGGTCGGTGTGTCCGGTGTCTCACAGGAGAAATACTGCACCGTCACCTCATACGCGCCGGAGCGCATCGCGCTGCCTGCCGTAGAAAAGCTGATGGCCTTATCCTCCGGCGGGGTGAAGTCCTCGCTGTTGTTCCAGATTTGCAGCGCCGTCCCGTCCTCGTTCACAGCGGCGATCTGCGGGTAGTCGTTGCTAAAATCCGCCGAGGTCAGCTGCAGTTTGTAGGGTGCGCCGAACAGCGATGCTGCCAGCGAGGCCAGCACAGCAGCCTCCAGCAGGAGCACCACGGCAAACCAGCGGTTGGCACGCAGCAGTTCATGCAGTTTTTTCATACAAAGGGGCCTCCTCAGCCGTCCCAGATCATGACTTTGGCGTTCAGGATGGAGGTGTCCTCCACCGTGGCGATGTACTCGCCCTTCTCATTGCGGGGGGTGCGGTCGCAGTCCAGCAGGCAGATCTGGCGGGGTTCCTCGGTGCCGTCGGCCAGGCGCACCTTGTACTTGATGACCGCATTGTCCGGCACCAGCGCACCCTGCACGTAGACCCGCATGCCGTCCATCACCTCGCCGGTGTCGTCGGTCAGGCGACCGCACCAGGCCAGGTCATAGCCGCCGTAGTTACGGTAGGTCTGGTAGGCGTAAAGCGTGCCGTGGCCGGAGGGCAGCTCGATGCCCGGCATCTGGGCGTGGAGTTCCCGCCCGGCAAAACGGCAGAAGAAATTCGTCTCGGCCTGGGTATTGGTGTCCCAGACGTTCTCATTGCAAAGGATCAGATCGTCGGCCGTGACCTCATCGGCCAGACCGGCGCGGATGGTATCGGCAAAGAAGTTGTAGGCTTTCAGGTTCTCAGCGTGGTGGGTGCGCAGGCAGCCGCGGGTAAACGCGCCGTTGGCGGCAATACCCGCCGCCAGCACCACTGCCAGCAAAGCGCGCAGCACGGCCGAGGGAACTTTCGGCAGACGGCAGCACAGTTTGGCCAGCGCCGCCACGCCTACCGCCAGCAGCAGGCCCAGGCCCACCGAACTGGCCGCCGCGGGGATGTAGCCCCACTTCCAGGTGATGGCCTCTGGCTGCTGGTAGCGGGCCGACAGGGCCAGCAGCGCCGCCGGGGCAGCCCACAGCCCCAGGCCCAGCAGGGCCAGGCCGCCCAGGGACTTGCCGCTGACCTTTTCCCTGGGAACGGCAAACAGCAGCGCCGCTACAGCCAGCAGCCCCAGCACAAAGGGCCAGAGCATGTCGCCCTTGCTGATGGTGCCGCAATCCTGCCCCTGCAGCCAGGGACCCAGAAACGGGATGGACGCGGCCATCTGCTGCACGGTCACACGGGCCACGTTGGGGATGTCCAGCGAAAGTTCATTGCCGGTGCCGCCGTGGCGGGAACTGGCAAAGTGGAAGCAAAACGCCACCGCCATGCCGCCCAGCACCGGGGCCGAGGCCCGCAGGCCGCCCCGCACACTGCGGGTGTACACCACCCACAGCAGCAGCGCCAGCACGGCGTAGACATAGCCGGTCTCGTAAGTGCCGCAGGCGATAAACGCCAGCACGGCCGCCGCCACGCCCCAGGCGCGATGGTGGGACTCGTGCAGGTAAAACAGGCACAGCCAACTGGCCGCCGCCCAAAGCAGCGTGCGCTGGGGCACGGCGTAGTAACTGTACATGCCCTCGTTAAAAATAGGAGCCGCCGCCAGCGCCAGACCAAAGGCGCCCAGAGCCAGGGCATTGCTGCGGCTGAGCTTTGCCGCCACGCGGCTAACCAGGAAAGCCGCCGCGCCCGTCATGGCAATGATGTACAACCGGTAGCTGGCCAGCGTGCGGTAAAACAGCAGCGCCACCGCGTTGGGGTAGTGGAACGGGAAGAACCGCACCTGCTTTAATAAAAAGAAGCTCAGCCGCTCCTTTAGATCCTGCAAGGCATACTGCCAGAAGGACATGCGGCCCATATCGTACAGCCATCCGTTCAGGGTCAGCTTGTCGTCGCCCTCGGCCGGTACGCTGATGGTCACCCGCAGGTACATAACAGCCGCCGCAAATACGGCCAGATACAGCACCGCCAGCGCCGCCCGCCGGACCGCTGTGTTTTGCTTTTTCATATCGTTCCTCCCCTTGCCGGGATATAGTCGTAGATAAGGGTATTATAGCATAGCCGGGCATTGCGTGCAATCTGCACGGATATAAAAAGCCCCGCACGCAGGCGGCGGGCCTGTATGCGGGGTTGGTATGCTTTTGTATGTATGGTAAACGCCGCCACACGCGGCGGGGGATTGGTTTGGCTGCGCCGGGCTGCTGCGGCGTGACCGGCGGGCGCAGGCAGGCGGCCGTACCAGTGGGCAGGTAGATTTTCTCCTTGTGTTTGCAAAAAGTATTTTACCACATTTTTTCGCGTTTTTTCATAGGCAGTTTTCCACAAAAACACCACGCCGCATGCATGGGCAAAATGCCTATACAAAGCAAAAAGAGGAGCACCGAAGTGCTCCCCGTTGCGAGTTATTGCAGTTTAGTCCAGCTTCATGTCGCCGTCTTTGATCCAGCCCCACTTGCGCAGGACCTCGCAGAAAACAACGCTCAGCACGGCGGGCAGGACGAAGCAGATCAGCACCAGGCCCACCCAATCAAAGGCGGTAACGGCCTTGCCGGCCTCGATCCAGCCGGTGTAGACGCCGATCTGGCCCACCAGGCCGCAGGTGCCCATGCCGCTGGAGACCGCCGGGCCGTTCATTTCCAGGCGGAACAGGCAGGTGGCGATGGGGCCGGTGATAGCCGCCGCCAGCGTCGGGGGGATCCAGATGCGGGGATTGCGCAGGATGTTGGGCATCTGCAGCATGCTGGTGCCCAGGCCCTGGCTGACCAGGCCGCCGACGCCGTTCTCGCGGTAGCTCATAAAGGCGAAGCCGATCATCTGGGCGCAGCAGCCAGCCACAGCCGCACCGCCTGCCAGGCCTGTCAGGCCCAGGGCCGCGCAGATGGCCGCACTGGAGATGGGCAGCGTCAGGGCCACGCCTACCAGCACGGAAACGACAATGCCCATCAGCAGGGGTTGCAACTCGGTGGCCCACATGATGACGTTGCCCACAGCGCTGGCGGCCGCACCGATGCTGGGGGCGCAGAAGGCGCTCAGGCCCACACCCACCAAAATGGTGACCGCCGGGGTGACGAGGATGTCGACCTTGGTCTCTTTGCTGACCAGCTTGCCGACCTCGGTGGCGATGATGGCGATGAGGTAGACGGCCAGGGGGCCGCCTGCACCGCCCAGTTCATTGGCCGCGCCGCCGACAGCGATCAGGCTGAACAGCACCAGCTGCGGGGCGTGCAGTGCGTAACCGATGGACGCCGCCATGGCCGGGCCAGCGATAGCCGCCGCATAGCCGCCCGCCGTGACCAGGAACGCAAGCCCCAGCTGCTGGCCCAGCGTCTTGATGATGGTGCCGATCAGCAGGCTGGCGAACAAGCCCTGGGCCATGGCGCCCATGGCGTCGATGCCGTAACGATGCGCCGAGATGACAACATCTTTGCGCTTAAAAAATGTGCTTACTGCCTCCATAGATACTTTTCCTCTTTCTGCTTGTTAAATTTTTGTACAAGGGTCAAGGTGATTATAATACAGCCGCCCCACAATTGCAACTCAAAGCGGGAAAAACGTTGACAATGATTGAAAACGCGGGGAAAATGCGATACAATGGCAACAATGACCTAAAAGGAGGTCCCATCATGGTTGAGACTTTTACCGTCCACATCACACCCTATGACCTGGACCGCAACACCTTTATCTATCTGCCGGATAATTGGCAGACCAGCGGCAGGCGCTATCCCGTCATCTACATGTTTGACGGCCACAACCTGTTTTTTGATTCCACCGCCACCTTTGGCACCTGCTGGGGGCTGAAAGACTATCTGGACGCCCACCCCAACGCCATTGTGGTCGCGCCCGAGTGCAACCACGAGGGAAACAAGCGCCTGGAAGAATACTGCCCCTACGACAGCGATTGGTTCGACGGCATCCACGGCACCGGCAAACAGTACATGGATTGGCTGGTGAACGAGCTGAAGCCCGCCATTGACGCCAAGTATCCCACCCTGCCCGACCGCGGGAACACAGCCATCGGAGGCTCCAGCATGGGCGGCCTGATGAGCCTGTACGCGATCACTGCTTATAATAAGGTATTCAGCAAAGCGGCATGCCTGTCGCCGTCGGTACGCATCTGCCTGCCGCAGGTCAAGGCCGAGCTGAAAAAGGCCAAGCTTGCCCCGGACACGCGGGTGTACCTCAGCTGGGGCGAAAAAGAGGGCAAAGGCAAGCACCAGCTGGCCCAGTACACCGCCAACGCCCTGGCCGTTACCCGCGGGTTAAGCGGCAAGGGTGCCGAGGTGTACCCTTATTTGCAGATGAATGGAAAGCATTGTGAAGCTGATTGGCGGAAACAACTGGGACGGTGCTTTAAGTTTTTGTTCGGATGGAAGGAGAGGTAAAGTTTTATTATTTCTGACGAGGCGGCAAACGAAAGCCGCAAACACAAAAAAGGAGGAACCCAAAATGTCAAAAGCCGTAATCTTCTTTGCCCAGGGGTTAGAGGAATGTGAAGCCCTGCTTTGCGTTGATATTCTCCGCCGTGCGGGGGTCGAAGTCACCATCGCCGCCGTGGGCGGGGAGCGCATCGTTACCAGCGCCCGCCAGGTCAACGTCGTGGCCGACGCCCTGGCTGAGGAGCTGGACTACGCCCAGTTCGACGCCTGCATCCTGCCGGGCGGCATCCCCGGCGTGCCCAACCTGAAAGCCGACGCCACCGTGCGTCAGGTCTGCACGGATTTCGCTGCCGCGGGCAAAAAGGTCTGTGCCATCTGCGCCGCGCCCACCGCGCTGGCCGCCTTCGGCGTGCTGCAGGGCAAAAAAGCCACCGTCTACCCCGGCATGGACGCCGACCTGACCGCCGCCGGGGCCGCCTACACCGGCCTGCCGCTGACCATCGACGGCAACATCATCACCGGCGAGGCCCTGGGCGCTGCCATCCCCTTTGCCTTGGCTATCGCCCGTGAGCTGGCCGGTGCTGACGCCGCCGCCCGCGTCAAGAAAGCCATCGTCTACCAATAATTCCACGACTATACGCAAAAAGTCCCCGGCGCATCTGAAGTGCCCCCAAAAAGTTAGACAATAATTTGAAGCAAAAATTGTTCAAGCAGCCGAAAGGGCTTGCTGTCTGTGAATTGCAGGCGGCAAGCCCTTTAGCTTTGCCTTGATCCTGCGGTTGTTGTAGTAATCCAGATATTCAACGAGTTCCTGCTTGAAGTGTTCCATGGACTGAAACTCTTGTAAGTACAACAGTTCACTTTTGAGTAAGCCAAAGAAATTCTCTATCACAGCGTTGTCCAGACAGTTGCCTTTCCGGCTCATGCTCTGCTGAACACCTTTCTTCTGGAGCATTCGCTGGTACTGCTTGTGCTGGTATTGCCAGCCCTGGTCAGAATGAAGGATCAACCCGGTTCCATCCGGTATCTTCTCAAAAGCCTTATTCAGCATAGTCGTAACCATACTCAGAACAGGACGGTCGGAGATGGTATAGCTGACCAGATCGCTGCTGCACAGATCAAGGATGGGCGAGAGATAGAGCTTCTCTCCAAACAAACTGAACTCTGTCACATCGGTGACCCACTTCTGGTTTGGCTTTTCGGCGCGGAAGTCCCGGTTTAACAGATTTGGCGCAATTTTGCCAACTTCACCCTTGTAAGAACGATACTTCTTCATCCTGACACGGCAAACCAAACCCAGCTCCTTCATAAGCCGCTGGACAGTCTTGTGGTTCAGGAGGAAATTGCGCTTGTGAAGTTCTGCTGTAATGCGGCGATAGCCGTATCTTCCTTTGTTTTCATGGTAAATGGCCGTGATCTCCGCTTTGACAGCTTTATACTTATCTGCACTGTTCATCCGCTTCAGATGGTAGTAGAAAGTGGCACGGGGAAGTTGAGCGATTGAGAGAAGAATATCCAGAGAATGTCTTTGCCTCAGCTTTTGAACTACCTGCGTTTTCTGCGCTGGCGTCGCTCGTCTTCCAAAACCAAGGCTTGCAAGTTTTTTAGGTAATCGTTCTCCGCACGCAGTCGCTGCACTTCGGCCAGCAGATCTTCTTCCGCCTCTTTTGGCAGCTTCTTTGGCCGGCCAGTGCTGCCGCGGCCCCGTCGCTCAACCGACAAGCCTTCCGGCCCTTCTTCCAAATAAATGCGTTCCCAACGCTCTATAATTTTATGGTCGTTAATTCCGAATTCCTGCATCGTTGCATGGATACTCAGATGTTTTTTTTCCATGGTTTCTACAACCATTCTCTTGAATTCCGGCGTATATCGTTTGTTTGGTACTCCTTTTGGCATACAAAAACACCCCATTTCCTAAACAGTATACCATACTGTCTAACAAATGGGGTGCTGTTCAATCACGCACCGGGGACTTACTTTTTATCAGCTTATTTGCGGCCGCGCTGGAGTTCGATCCAGGCAAGGTCGCCGCGCTCCAGGCCATGGATCAGCACCTCGGCCGTGGCGATGTTGGTCGCCACCGGGATGGTGTGCATGTCGCACAGGCGCAGCAGGGTCACATCGTTGGGCTCGCCGGGTTTGGCGCCCACAGGATCGCGGAAAAACAGCAGCATATCCACTTCGCCGCAGCCGATCATGGCCGCGATCTGCTCCGAGCCGCCGCGCCCGCCCGGATACAGGCAGCGCACCGGCAGGCCGGTGGCGTCGTGAACGATCTTACCGGTGACACCGGTGGCCACCAGCTCATTTTCCGACAGGATTCGGACATATGCAGTACAGAACTGCGCCATCAATTCCTTGCGGGAATCGTGGGCGATCAAGGCGATCCTCATTGCTGTTCCCTCCCTGGGAGTATGTAAGCGTTTACTATACGCTACGGCGTGTACGAATTATTTATTATAATAAGATACCTGTGCAAAAAAAGCAAGTCCCGCAGCCTAAAACCTGTTAAAAATTTGCACATCTTTTACCCAATCCGGCAATTTTCACAAACCAAGTTGTGAAAGTTTAGCTAAACCGCGCGGCGTAACCATGCTATAATGAGAAAAAGAAGCTGCACCCGCAGCTTGCAAAGGAGGAATCCCCATGAAGAAATCCGCCCAAACTGTCATCCGCCCGGATGCCTGCTATACCATCGCTGCTGCCAACGGCCGCGTGCTGGAGGTGGCTGATTTCAACACCGAGAACGGCGCTTCGGTGCGCCTGTGGAGCTACGAGGGCCAGCCCTGGCAGCAATGGTTTTTTGTAGAGGCCGGGGAAAATGAATATCGCATCAAGAACCGCTTTACCGGCAAGGTCATGGACCTGGCGCTTTCCGGCGTCGAGAACGGCACCTGGGTACACCAGTGGTCGGCCACGTCTGGCGCAGGCCAGCGCTGGCAAATCGTGGATGCCGGCGGCGGCAAGGTAAAACTGCGCAATGTGCTGGCCGATAAGGTCATCGACCTGGTGGGCATGCGCGTGGAAAACGGCACCCAGGCCCAGATCTGGCAGGATGTTTACGGTGAGAACCAGCTGTGGAAGCTGGATCCCGTGCCGGATCGTCTGCTGGAGCGCACCGCTGAGCCACCCAAGCCGACCCGTTCCGCCCCCAAGAAGGCCGTCGCCAAGACCACCCGCACCCAAACCGGCAAAAAGGCCGCCGGCAAGAGCGCACGACGCGGGAGTAAGAATAAGTAACGCCTTATTGGCTCTCTCCGGGAGAGCGCTGTCACCGCAGGCGACCGAGGGAAGGCGCATATAAAATAGCTGTCTCTCCCCCACCCACTCCGCGGGGGTCTCTCCCAGAGGTAATGTCACTTAGTCAGCACCAAAAAGAAATAGAAACCAGCCCGCAGGATTCCCCATCAAAGATTCCGCGGGCTGATTTATTTGTGTTTTCAAGAAAAATGACACTGGGAGAGATGAACCTCATAAGCAAGGCTTCAGCAATAGGTAAACTGATTTTACTTCGGAAGAATTCCATACAATGCGTCTATTGTCAAGTATTTAGGGCAATACCGCACAATTCTAAGTGCCGATGCGGCGAGCGAGAAGTACAAGCTGCTAAGCAAAAAGCGCAGATAATACTGGATGTATTATCGAGCATTTTTGCGACGCAGATTGTGCTTCGCAGCCGCAGCAGCGGTGCTTAAGCTGTAAAGCGGGAATTGTGCGGTGTTGCCTTAGAAGAAAAAATCCCTCTGCACTACTTCTTGCGTTGGTATAGAGGGATTCGTTTGTTTAACTAGGTGACCTTGGCCATTTTCGCTCCTCTTTTTTTATTTTACACTCTGTTCATGCCCTGTTCACGAAGTGTATATTCAGGGGCAGTTATCCACAGTGTATACGGGTTATCCACGTTGAAATTGTTGAAAACCCTGTTGAAAGTGTGGAAAACTTTCCCCCATTGCACGTGCCTATGGTCGAAAACCTTTGGAAAACCCCGTGGAAACACGAAACACCGCTGCGGAAAACTTTCGCCCCCGCCACCTTCCGACAAGAGAACTGTTGCACTTCCCCGTGGAAAATGCTACAATAAATTGGTATATCTTTAACTAACAGGAGGGCTTTGCCCATGAACAATTGGATCGACCGGCTGGAGCGCCGCTACAGCCGCTTTGCCATCCCCTATCTTGTCAATGGCCTTATGGTCGGCCAGCTGGCCGCGGGCCTCATCGTGCTGCTCATCAACTGGCAGTTCAGCGGGTTCATCTCCCTCAGCCGCAGCGCCGTGCTGCACGGGCAGATCTGGCGGCTCATCACGTTTTTGTTCCAGCCGGTGTGGCTGGGCGGCGCGCTGGGCATCCTGAATCTGGTGTTCTACTTCTGGATCGGCAACTCGCTCACCCGTGCCTGGGGCGATTTCCGCATGACGCTCTTCATCGCACTGGGCGTGCTGGGCGCCTGGATCAGCTGCTTTTTGGCGGGCGGCGCCTCGCCGGACGGCATCTTCCTGAGTATGATGTTCGCCTACACCTGGATGTGGCCGGAGCAGGGCGTGCTGCTGTTCGGCATCATCCCCTTTAAAATGAAGTACCTGGGCTGGTACGAGCTGTTCGTCTGGGTCGTGCAGTTCCTGATGGGCAGCCTGACCACCAAGATCAGCCTGGTGCTGAGCCTGCTGGGCTTCCTGGTGTTCTTTGGCCGCGAGGTGTTTGACTGGTGCCGCGATACCCTGACCGGCTACAAGCGCCGCCGCGACTGGGAAAACCGCAACCGTTGACCGTTTACGCACCCCGAGCGCAAAAAGATAAAAGGAGTAATTACCATGAAACTGATCACTGCGATCGTCAATAAAGAGGATTCCAAAAACGTCTGCAACCAGCTATTGAAAAACAAGTTCTACGTCACCCGCCTGGCCACCACCGGCGGTTTCCTGATGGCAGGCAACATGACCCTTCTCATCTGCACCGAGGATGAGAAGGTCGACGACTGCATCGGCATCATCTCCCAGTGCTGCAAGCAGCGCACCGAGATCGTGCCCGGCACCGCCACACTGGGTCTGGGCATCGAGAGCGCCCTGCCCATGGAAGTGACCGTGGGCGGCGCTACCGTCATGGTCACCAACGTGGAGCGTTTTGAAAAGCTGTGATGCTGGAACGCCTGGCCGGTAACACGGCCTTAAAGTCAGAGCTGGGCGCGGCCCTGGGCGCCGGGCGGCTGCCTCACGCCATTTTGCTGGTGGGCGAGCCGGGCTGCGGCGCGGGCTTTGCGGCCCGCTGCCTGGCGGCGGATTACCTCTACCCCCAGGGCGGCCCCCATGCCGAGGCCGTGCTGAAAAAAGAGGATACCGAGTGCCTGGTCCTGCAGGGCGAGGGCGCCAGCGGGCAGATTGCCGTTAAGCGGGTGCGGGAGATGCGCGAAGCCATTCAGCGCTCGGCGCTGTCCACCGATGCGGCGGGCCGCGTGCTGTTCATTTACGGTGCGCAGAACCTAAACGGTTCCTCGGCCAACGCGATGCTGAAAATTATTGAGGAACCGCCCGAGGGCGTGCTGTTTGTACTGACCGCCACCAGCGCTGCCACCGTGCTGCCCACCATCCGCAGCCGGTGTGCCGCCTATACCATCGCTCCGGTGCCCACCGACGAATGCGCCGCCCTACTGACCCGCGAGGGCCTGCCCGCCCGGCTGGCCCAGGAGCTGGCTTTTTTGTACGAGGGGCACATCGGCACGGCACTGCAGGCCTTCCGCAACGATACGTTCAAAGCCGCCCTGGGCCTTGCCAAGGAGCTGTGCAGCTACGCGGCCCAGAACGACACCTACCGCACCCTGGTGCTGGTGACCAAGTACGAGCGTGACCGCGAGAGCTTTCTGGCCTTGCTGTGGCAGCTGGATCAGCTGTGCAGTGCGGTGCTGCGCCGCCCCGCCTATGGGGCTGAGCAGTGCGGCGGCCTGACGCCGGACCGCGCCGCGCGGATCTTACAAGTCAGCGCTGCAACGCGCAAAACCGCAACAGGCAACGGCAACCTGCGCCTGGCGGTGGCGGTATTTGCCGCTGAGGCTGCCCGGTAAAACCATGTACCAACGGCATTTTTGCCTTACAAATAGATAAAGGAACTTCCCATGAAAGTAATTTCTGTAAAATTCAAGGAAAACGGCCGCTCCTATTATTTTGATCCCTGCGATTTCGAGATCAAAGAGGGCGACTACGTCATCGTTACCACGGCCCGCGGCACCGAGTGCGGCGAGGTCGTGCGCGCCTCCCACGAGGTGCCGGGCTTCTCCCGCGAGGTCAAGCCGGTCATCCGCGTGGCCGATGCGGTGGACATCCGCCGCATGCGCCAGAACCGCGCCGACGTGCAGCAGGCCTACACCATCTGCGAGCAGCGCATCGCCGCCCACGGCCTGAAAATGAAGCTGGTGGACGCAGAATATACGCTGGACCGCAGCAAACTGGTGTTCTACTTCACCGCTGACAACCGCGTGGACTTCCGCGAGCTGGTCAAGGACCTGGCCTCCCAGTTCCATACCCGCATCGAGCTGCGCCAGATCGGCGTGCGCGACGAAAGCAAAATGCTGGGCGGTTTGGGCCTGTGCGGCCAGCCGTTCTGCTGCAGCCGCTTTTTGAAAAACTTCCAGCCGGTGTCCATCAAGATGGCCAAGGAGCAGGGCCTGAGCCTGAACCCCTCCAAGATCAGTGGGTCGTGCGGACGCCTGATGTGCTGTTTGGCTTATGAACAAAAAAGCTACGAGTACCTGAATTCCATCACGCCGCAGGCGGGCAGCATTGTGCGCACGCCGGACGGTGAGGGAACGGTTATTGAAGTGAACGTTGTGGCGGGCACGCTGAAGGTTCGCTCCAACGTGGAAATCCTGGCACCGCGCATCTATAAACGGGAAGAATGCGTCTACCTGCGTGGCGGAAAACGGCCCCCCAAAGCCCCCGATAAAGAGGACGAATAAGGGACTATAAGCCTAGTTAGTTGCGACTTACCGTCGAAAATTTTCAATATATGGCACTTGCTAATTTTTTTGCAATGTGATACACTATGTATAACGCAGTAGGCAGAGCAAACCCGCTGTGTGCCATACCGGGGAGCAGCCGTGCAGGGCCGGTAAGGGTACAATACCATTCAGCACGGAGATAAGGAGTTCACGATGGCTCATACCGTTTCCAGCGAGTGCGTTGCTTGCGGTGCATGTGTTGATACCTGCCCCGTTGGTGCAATCAGCATGGAGGACAAGGCTGTTGTCGATGCAGCTTCCTGCGTCGATTGCGGTGCTTGCGAGGGCGTTTGCCCCACCGGCGCTATCCAGGCTGAATAAGCTATTTTGCGCTTAAAGCGTGACCTGTATCCGCAGGTTGCGCTTTTTTTGTTTGCTTTTTTATGTGGCGGCTTTCGTTCCGCGCCACCCTGCGGCGCTTCACACGTTTTAACGGCTTTCTTCCGTTATGTGTTCCTTTTGGAGACCCAAAAGGCAGGCCCAGGTAAGCCTGCCATTATAAAAGGCCCTGCCGCAAGGTAGGCAGGGCCGATAGGGCACATAATTAAAATTTATTCAAACACATTATCTTCCTCAGGAATTTCTTCGGCAACAGCGTTGCCCTCGGCATCGATTCCTCGGCGGTCCAGCATGGCGTGGATGAACTCCTGCGCCAAACCGTACAACGTGGCAAACACCGGCACGCCGATGACCATGCCGGGGATGCCCAGCAGATCCCCGCCCACTACGATGGAGAACAGCACCCACAAAGCCGAAATGCCGATGGACTGGCCCAGGATCTTCGGGCCGATAAAATTGCCGTCAAACTGCTGGATGATCAAAATCAGGATGCAGAAGATCAGCGCCTGGATGGGGTTGACCAGCAGCAGGATGAAGATGCTGGGCACCGCGCCAATGAACGGGCCGAACACCGGGATAATGTTGGTGATGCCGATGAACACGCTGATCAGCACAGCAAAGTCCAGCCGCAGCACCGTCATGCAGACAAAGGTAATAACGCCGATGATGGCGGAGTCGATGATCTTGCCGATGAAGAAACCGGTGAAGTTATCGTTGGCATAGTGGCAGATGCGCAGCGTCTGCTCGGCCGCACGGCGGGGCAGCAGCGCGTGGGTCACGGTGCGCAGCTGGTGCAGCAGGTGCTCCTTGTCTGCCAGCATGTAGATGCTGGATGCAATCGCCGTAAAGACATTGACGAAGTTGCCCGCCACATTGCCCATGGTGGACATGATCTGCGGCAGGGCCGTTTTGCCTAGGTTGTAGACCTCGTTGAGCATGGCCTCGGAATCATCCAGCATTTTAATGGCGCGGTCCAGATCCACACCGTAGCGCCCCTGGACGAACAGCAGCATTTCCTGAATGCCGTTGATATACTGCGGCACATTATTAAACAGCGTCATAATGCTGTTTACGATCTGCGGAATGACCAGCCAGGCCAGCAGCACGATCAACAGCACCGCCACCAGGTACGCCAGCAAAATGGCTACCCACCGCCAGCGCTTGGAATTTTTCAACAGTTTGGCGTGGAAAAACCGCACCATGGGGTCTAAAATGTAGGCGATTACGATACCCCCGAAGAAGGGGGACAAGATGCCCATCAGTGCGCCGAACCCGCCCAGGAAATAGCCCAGGTTGTTCAGCAGCAGGTAAAATGCAATACCGGCGCATACGATGGCTACCCAATCCAAGATGCTTTCCGGCTTTTTGTCAATAAAACGCTTTCCGCTCACAATTCCTTGCCTCTCTCAATCATTGCCCGTTTGGCTTATTCATTTTATTGTACTTGCATATAGGGGCATGGTGCAAGAGGCAAATTGTTAATTTTTTGCCTTTTTTGTAACAGTTTTTTCCTGCGGGGCGGGCGGTGGTTCCTCGGGCAGGCCGCGGGCCGTCAGCCCGGCGCCCACCGCCTGCCGTGCCAGCGCTGCCAAAACGGCCAGCGTGGGCACACCGGCTACCATGCCGGGGATGCCAAACAGCTCGCCGCCCACCACGATGGCCAGCAGCACCCCCAGTCCGGATAGCCCCGTGGCCCCGCCCAAAATGCGCGGCGCGATGAAGTTGCCGTCGATCTGCTGCACGGCCAGGATAATAATCAGGAACTCTGCCGCCTGCAGGGGCGACTCCAGCAGCAACAGCAGCACCCCCGGCACTGCGCCCAAAAACGGCCCCAGCACCGGCACGATGTTGGTCGCGCCCACCATCACGGCGATCAGCGGCGCGTAGTCCAGCCGCAAAAGCAGCATCAGGGCAAAGGTCTCGGTGCCCACCAGCAGTGCGTCCACCAGCTGCCCGCCGATGTACCCACTAAAAGTTCGGTCCGCCAGCTGAAACACCGCGACCAGCTGTCCCACCGTCCGGGACGGCAGGGCGGCCCGCAGGCAAAGGCGGACGCTGTGCAGCAGCTTTTCCTTACCCAGCAGCAGGTAGATGCTGGCGGCCAGCGCAATGCCCGCATCGGCCGCCGCCCCGGCCGTGTTGGAGGCTGCTTTGGCTGCAGCCTGCGCTGCCCGGCCCGACCACGCCGCGAACTCGCTTTGCAGCCGGGCGGTCAACTGCTGCAAAATCGCGTCCATCGTGGCGGTATCCACGCCAAAGGTGGCCTGTACCCAGGCCAGCAGACGGCGCAGTGTTTCCTCGTAGGCGGCCAGTTTGCCGAACAGCGAGGTCACGCTCTGCGCCAATTGCGGCAAGATCAGCCACAGCAGCAGCCCCGCCGCGCCAAACAACAGCGCGTAACTCACCGCCGCTCCGGCCCCGCGCCGCCCGCCAAACCACTTGGCCGCCAGCCATCGGGTGGGGATATCCAGCACGTAGGCCAGCACCAGCCCCCACAAAAACGGCCGCAGCATCGCGGCCAGCCGCCCCAGCGCCGCCGCCAGCGCGGGCAGCTGTGCTACCCCGCCAAAAATCAGTGCCGTACCAAGCGCCAGCCCCAGCCAATCCCCCACCGTGCGGGGCGTGCGGCCCAGCCAATGCTTCATAGTGTATCCTCCTGTGTTTTTCTTCTATCTGTTTTTCTTCTATCCTACCCGACCCGCCCCGTGGGAAAGCGCGAAACCAGGCCGGAATCCATTGAAACACCGCCCTTTTTATGCTATGATACAGGTACGACCCAAAAGGGAGGCATCACCATGACCCATACGACCGTGACCGCCGCCGAAATGAAGGCGCTGGAAAAAGCCGCTAACGACAACGGCCTTTTGTACATACAGATGATGGAAAACGCCGGCCGCGCCGCCTTTGCCCAGCTGCGCCGCCGCTTGCCCGGCCCCGCCCGGCTGCTGGTGGCGGCGGGCAGGGGCAACAATGGCGGGGACGGCTTCGTCATGGCCCGGGTGGCCGCCAAACAGGGCTGGCAGGTGCAGGTGCTGCTGGCTGAGGGCGAGCCGAAAACGCCCGATGCTATCACTAATTTTGGATCATTACGCGATCTGCCCGTAGAAATTCTGCACGATGCGGCATCTGCCGCCCCGGCGGATGCGGTGGTGGATGCGCTGTACGGCACGGGCTTCCATGGCACTTTGCGCCCGGCGGGCCGCACAGCCTGCGATTTAATGAATCGGCAGCACCAAAACGGTGCACTGCTGCTGGCGGTGGACCTGCCCAGCGGCATCAACGCCGATACCGGCGCGGTAGCCGAGGGTGCCGTGCGTGCAGACCTGACCGTGACCTTCCACCGCGCCAAACCGCTGCATTACATGCCGGGATCTGCCCATTATTGCGGCGAGGTGGTGGTGGCGGACATCGGCATCGGCGCTTACGCCGACGGCCAAAAAGAGGAGTAAAGCAACATGGGACGTTCATCCACGCGGGAAAACAAGACCCGCTACCAGTTGGCCCGGGAGGAACTGGGCCTTTCCCGCGAGAAAGCCAGCGAACTGCTGGAGACCATCGCGCCCGAGCGCATCGAAAAAATCGAGAGCGAGCGCAGCCTGCCCCGGCCGGACGAAGTGCTCATCATGGCGGAAAAGTATAAAACACCGTCGCTTTGCAACTATTTTTGCGCGCGGCAGTGCCCTATCGGCCAGCAGTACGTGCCCGAGATCCGCAGCAGTGAGCTTTCGGACATCGTGCTGAAAATGCTGGCCTCCCTCAACGCTATGGACCGCAAAAAGGAGCGGTTAATTGAAATTGCCGCCGACGGCACCATCAGCAAGGATGAGATCGACGACTTTGTGCGCATCCAGAAAGAGCTGGAGCGCATCTCGGTCACGGTGGAAACGCTGCAGCTTTGGGTGGAAAAGATGCTGGCCAACGGCAGGATCGACACTGAGGCCTATAATAAGGAGTCGGAAGCGCCGTAATTTCTCTCCACAGGGAAAAATAGCGCCGTTATTTTGCTGATTTTATCCTGTTTGTGCAATAAATAAGCGTGTATAATCGTATTCACAACAAAGGAGTGAATACATATGATTTCGTTAGCTGCCTTATTTCTGTTCGGTTGGTTCTTCTTCAAAAGCGTGGGGCTGGCGTTCCGGGTAGCCTGGTGCGCCGCCAAGGTGGTCGCAGCTGTGCTGTTCATGGTGGCTCTGCCGCTGATGGTGGTGGGCCTGCTCATTGGGAGCATCATCAAGCTGGCGCTGCCGCTGCTGCTCATCGCCGCCGCATTCTATTTGCTGAAAAGCTGCGCATAACCGCACAAAAGACACCGCTGTGTGGTCGTAAATGGCATACACGGCGGTATTTTTGCTTATACTGTATTAAGGCAACACCGCACAATTCCCGCCTGACGGCTTAAGCACCGCTCCGGCGGCTGCGGCACGGCATCTGCGTTGCCAAAATGCTCGATAATACACAAAGTATTATCTGCGCTTTTGGCTTAGCAGCTGCCGCACCTCGCTCGCCGTATCGGCACTTAGAATTATGCGGTATTGCCTTAAATTTTAGTTTTAGTCCACCACGGGGATGTTCAGCCCAAACTCCAGCGGGCGGAACCGGGGGCAGACATTCTCGGCCGTGCAGATGACCGAGGCCGCCAAACGGCTGCCGATCTCGCAGGCTTCCGGCAGTGTCTTGCCGTAGGTCAGGCCTATGACCGTACCGGCGAAGAAGGCGTCCCCCGCGCCGGTGGTGTCGATGACATCCACCTTTTTGGCGGGCACAACGCCGCTTTCGCCGTTGGATCGCGCATATACAGCGCCCTCGCCGCCCATGGTCACCACCATGCAGGGAATGTTGGCGCTGTGTACGTTAGCGGCCAGCGTGCGGCACATCTCCTCGGGGGCCATGTGGTCGTACTCGTCGGAGAAGAGCAGCCCGGCCTCCTGCTGGTTGCAGACGAAGCAGTCGATCTCCTGCAAAAAGGCGCGGCGTTCCATGGCGATGCTCATGTTGGAGATGGCGGCGTAGACCTTTTTGTTGTACTTTTTGGCGCAGCGCAAAATCTGCTTGACGGTGTCCTTTTCCAGATCCAGTTCAAAGGCGATGCCGTCGCAGTCGGCAAAAATTTCGTCGCCTTTTTCCTCCAGCAGCCTGGTCAGCGGGGTGGTGTCCGGCCGCTTGGAGATGGCGGCGCAGACGTCGCCGTCGTTGTCAAACACGGCCAGCCAGGTGCCCATGCCGTCGGGCACTTTCTCGATGTATTTGGTGTTCACCTTATGTTTGGCCAGCTTGTCGATAACGTCCTGGCCGGAGCCGGTGTCATCCACCAGGCTGACGAAAGTGGGGCGCAGCTCCACATTGGCAATATCCTCGGCCACATTGCGGCAGACGCCGCCGTGGACCTGCTCGACCCGGCCGGCGTTGCGCCCGCCCGGGATGTAGGTGGATAGCGGATAGCCT
This sequence comes from Oscillospiraceae bacterium, assembly GCA_025758045.1. Taxonomy (NCBI): domain Bacteria; kingdom Bacillati; phylum Bacillota; class Clostridia; order Eubacteriales; family Oscillospiraceae; species Oscillospiraceae bacterium. The sequence goes on from CP107208.1 coordinate 932,756, forward strand.
TTAATATCCACAAACACCGCACCGATGACTACGATACCCATACGAAAAAATCCTTTCCTATACCAAAAGATTGCCCATATTGTACCATGGTTCGGCAGGATGCGCAATTGTGTTACAACTTCTTCAACTTTTCCAGCCGATTCAGCGCTTCATGCAGCGTCTCATCCTTCTTCGCAAAATGGAAGCGGATCAAGTGGTTCACATCCTCGCGGAAGAAGCTGGAGCCGGGCACTGCGCCTACGCCCACATCCCGGGCCAGCATCTCGCAGAATTCCAGGTCGCTCTTGTAGCCGTAGCGGGAAATGTCCATCAGCACGTAGTACGCGCCCTGGGGCGTGGTGTGTTCCAGCCCGATGGCATCCAGGCCCTGCACAAACAAATCCCGCTTGTGGGTGTAGGTTTTCAGCAGTTCATCGTAATAGTCCCGGCCAAAGCGCAGGCCGGGGATGACAGCCTCCTGCAGGGGCGCGGCGGCGCCTACGGTCAAAAAGTCGTGGACCTTTTTGATGCGGTCGGTGATCTCGGCCGGGGCGATGGTGTAGCCCAGCCGCCAGCCGGTGATGGAGTAGGTTTTGGACAGCGACGAGCAGGAGATCGTGCGCTCCCACATACCGGGCAGGCTGGCAAAGTAGGTGTGGGTGTAAGGTGCGTAGACGATATGCTCATACACTTCGTCGGTGATGACGTAGGCGTCGTACTTTTTGGCCAGGTCCGCGATGGTTTCCAGCTCAGCACGAGTGAACACCTTGCCGCAGGGGTTGGACGGGTTGCACAGGATCAAAGCCTTGGGGTGCTGCTTGAAAGCAGCTTCCAGCTCGTCCACGTTAAAATCAAACGTGGGCGGGTGCAGCGGCACATAAATAGGCTCGGCCCCGGAAAGGATCGTGTCAGCACCGTAATTCTCGTAAAAAGGCGAAAACACGATGACCTTGTCGCCGGGGTTGGCCACCGCCATCATGGCGGCCATCATGGCCTCGGTGCTGCCACAGGTGGTCACGATCTCGCTGTTGGGGTCGATTTCACGGCCCATCAGGCGGCTTTGCTTTTCGGCCAGCGCCTCGCGGAAGTTCTGCGCGCCCCAGGTGATGGAATACTGGTGGAAATCCTCGTGGGCGACCTCGGCCAGGCGGTTCAAAATAGCCTGGGGCGGGTCAAAGTCCGGGAATCCCTGGGACAGGTTGACCGCGCCGTATTGGTTGGAGATGCGGGTCATCCGCCGGATGACCGAATCCGTAAAATGCGCTGTGCGCGTGGATAGTGGCTGCATAGGCTGCTCCTCCCTCTATACTCTACAAAATATATACCCATTATTATAGTAATCACGCGTCTTTATTGCAACCTGCCCCTCATCAACACCCCCGGCGGCCCTGCAAAATGCTTTAAAGAAATTTTCTCTTCGTCGCTTCGTCGCTGTAAAGCGAAAGAAATTTTCGCAAGCCGCGGGAATACGGCAATAAAAAGTTAAATATCTTACGATTTTTGGGCAATAATCCTCTCTTTGTTAACAAATTATCCAAATATGGTGTGAGTTTTTCGTCTTTTCGGCAATTTTAACAAAAGGGGTTTTCTTTTTTGTAAAAATGTGTTAACATATATTTAACAAAGTGGTCGGCTGGCGGAACCAGATCAGCCCCACTTAAATATTTTGGAGGAATGCTTTTATTATGAAGTATCTGCAAAAGCTCGGCAAAGCGTTAATGCTTCCCGTAGCTGCGTTGCCCGTCTGTGGTATCCTGATGGGCATTGGTTACGCACTCGCTCCCGCCGTTATGGGCGCTGAGGGTGCTACCTCCGGTGCTGCGTACACCGTTGGTTTCCTGCTGATCAAGGCCGGTGGCGCTTTGATCGACAACATGGCTTGGCTGTTCGCCATCGGCGCTGCTGTGGGTCTGTCTGATGACCACGACGGCACGGCCGGTCTGGCTGGCCTGGTCAGCTTCCTGATGATGCAGCAGCTGCTCAGCCCCGGCGTTGTCGGCGCTGTCCGTACCCTGGAAGAAGGCTCTGTCGATTACATTGCTTTCAGCAAGATCGCCGGCAACTCCTTCATCGGTATCCTGGCCGCCATCATCGGTGCTGCCTGCTACAACAAGTTCAAGAACACCCAGCTGCCTGACTGGCTGGCGTTCTTCAGCGGCAAGCGCAGCGTTGCTATCGTAACTGCCGTTGTTTCCATCGTCGTTTCTGTCATTCTGCTGTTCGTCTGGCCTGTCATCTTCGGCGTTCTGGTTGCTCTGGGCAACGGCATTGCCAAGATGGGCGGCGTTGGCGCCGGCATCTATGCTTTCCTGAACCGTCTGCTGATCCCCACCGGCCTGCATCACGCCCTGAACAACGTGTTCTGGTTTGATACCATCGGCCTGGGCGACCTGAGCCACTACTGGGCTGGCGACACCTCCGCTGATGTGGGCTGGAGCCTCGGCATGTACATGTCCGGCTTCTTCCCCTGCATGATGTTCGGTATTGCCGGTGCTGCTCTGGCCATGGTCCAGACTGCTAAGAACAAGAAGGCTGCTATCGGCCTGGTCGTTTCCGCTGCTATCTGCGCATTCGTCTGCGGCGTTACCGAGCCCTTCGAGTTCGGCTTCATGTTCCTCTGCTTCCCCCTGTACATCGTCTACGCCGTTCTGTACGGCATCTTCACCATCATCACCTACTACTCCGGCTTCCGCGCAGGCTTCTGCTTCTACGCCGGTGCTACTGACCTGGTCTTCTCCGCCAGCCTGCCCGCTGCCGCCAAGACTTGGATGATCATTCCTCTGGGCATTGCTGCCTTCGTCGTGTTCTATCTGGTGTTCCGCTTCGCCATCACCAAGTTCGACCTGAAGACCCCCGGCCGTGAGGACGAGGACGAGGAAGCCGCTGAGGCCAACATCACCCTGGCCAACAACGACTACACTGCCATCGCCAAGGGCGTTCTGGCTGCTGTCGGCGGCAAGGGCAACGTTGCCAACGTTGACTACTGCGCTACCCGCCTGCGCTTCGAAATCAAGGACCACACCGCCGTTGATGAGAAGGCTGTTAAGAAGGCTGGTGCCGCTGGTGTCATCCGTCCCAGCAAGACTGCCTGCCAGGTCGTTATCGGCCCCAAGGTTCAGTTTGTGTACGACGAACTGAAGAAAATGCTGTAAGCCTTGCGTGATCGCTTACGGTGCCCCTTGGTAAAGGTTCTGGTTCCCTTTATCTAAACCGCATATCTTCCGCCGGGGGCGGGCTGAACGCCTGCCCCCGGCGCTTTTTATGAAATGTTGCCTGGAGCTTGCACAAAATTGCTCGGATTTTGATATAAAATTCACATTTATCTGCTTTTTCTAAAACGGTATTGTGGTATAATACAAGGTAAGGAGAAACGGCGGCCCCACCGGCCCGCCCCAATAATTAGGAGGAAATCTCTATGAAAATCATCCGCGCGAAAGACTACTATGACATGTCCCGCAAGGCTGCCAACATCATCTCGGCTCAGGTCATCATGAAACCCAACTGCGTGCTGGGCCTGGCCACCGGCGGTACCCCCGTGGGTACCTATAAACAGCTGGTCGAGTGGTACAACAAGGGCGACCTGGACTTTTCCGAGGTCACCAGCGTCAACCTGGACGAGTACCGCGGCCTGCCCAAGGAGCATCCCGAAAGCTACTGGAGCTTCATGCACCGCAACCTGTTCGACCTGGTCAACATCCGCACCGAAGCCATCAACCTGCCCAACGGTACCAACATGGATGCCGAGGGCGAGTGCGCCCGCTATGACGCTGTCATCAAGAGCGTCGGCGGCGTCGACCTGCAGCTGCTGGGCATCGGCCACGACGGCCACATCGGTTTCAACGAGCCGGGCGAGGCCTTCGAGCTGGGCACCCACTGCGTCGACCTGAAGCCCGAGACCATCGAGGCCAACAAGCGCTTCTTTGACGGCAACGAGGACCTGGTCCCCAAACAGGCCTACACCATGGGCATCAAGACCATCATGCAGGCCCGCAAGGTGCTGATGGTCGTCAACGGCAAGGGCAAGGCTGAAATCGTGAAGAAAGCCTTCTTCGGCCCTGTCACTCCCGAAGTGCCCGCCAGCATCCTGCAGATGCACCCCGACTTTATCCTGGTCGGCGATGAGGAAGCATTCAGCCTGATCTGATGGCAGGAGGTTTTCCGCTATGATTATCAAAAATGCCAAAGTTTTTACGGATGGCTGCCGTTTTGTGGAAAAAGACCTGGTGATCCGCGATGGCCGCATCGTCTTCGGTGCCGCCCCGCAGGAGAACGAGGAAGTGCTGGACGCCAAGGGCAGCTACGCCCTGCCCGGCCTTGTGGATATCCACTTCCACGGTGCTGTCGGCCATGACTTCTGCGATGCCGACGAAGCAGGTCTGCAGGCCATTGCCGATTTCGAGGCCAGCAAAGGTGTGCTGGCCATCTGCCCCGCCACGATGACCTTCAGCGAAGAGATCCTGAACGGCATCATGGATGTGGCTGCGGCCCATAAAAATGAGCACGGCGCGGATCTGGTCGGCATCAACATGGAAGGTCCCTACATCAGCCCCAAAAAGGTGGGCGCCCAGAACCCCAAGTACGTGATGGCCGCCAACGCCGATATGTTCCGCCGACTGCAGGCCCGCAGCGGTGGGCTGATCAAGCTGGTGGACGTCGCCCCCGAGGAGCCGGGCAACATGGACTTCATCAAGGAATGTCACGATGAGGTGCGTATTTCCATTGCCCACACCTGCACCGACTATGACACCGCCAAAGAAGCCTTTGCCGCCGGTGCCACCCACATGACCCACCTGTACAACGCCATGCCGGGCATCACCCACCGCGCCCCCGGCCCCATTATCGCCGCGCTGGAGGAGGGTGCCGAGGTCGAGCTGATCACCGACAACGTGCACATCCACCCCGCCGTGGTGCGCTTTACCTTCAACACCTTCGGCGACGACCACGTGATTCTGATCGCTGATAGCATGATGGCCTGCGGTCTGCCCGACGGCCAGTACAGCCTGGGTGGTCAGGCCGTCACCGTGCACGGCCGCCGCGCCACCCTGACCGAGCAGGAGGGCACCATCGCCGGCAGCGCCACCTGCCTGTTTGACTGCATGAAGCGTGCGGTGCAGGAGATGGGCGTGCCGCTGGAAAGCGCCGTCCGCGCCGCCACCCTCAACCCCGCCCGCAGCATCGGTGTCGATGCCGACTATGGCAGCCTGGAAGCAGGCCGCTGGGGCAACGTGGTACTGGTGGACGACCAGCTGAACATCCAGACCGTGGTGCGCCACGGCCAGATTCTGTAACCGCTGTAAAAGCCGCAAAAAATAAACCGGGACGTTTTGCCGCGTCCCGGTTTTCTTTTTGCGCACCGTATGCTACAATGGGGGGCAACAAGCAAGAAGGAGTGTGCCCCTATGAAGAAAATTGCGATTTTGGGCTGCGGCCAGCTGGGCAGCATCGTGGCCGATGCCATTGCCAGCGGCCTGCTGCCGGATTATACCCTCTGTGCAGCGATGAGCCGCAAGCTGCCGGACGCCGAGGCCCTGTGCGCCAAAGCGGGCGGCGCGGCCTGCGTCACCTTGGACGAGGTGCTGGCCCAGAAACCGGATTACGTGGTGGAGACCGCTGCCGTGCAGGTGGCCAAAGAAAGCTGCCTGCCGGTGCTGGAAGCCGGGCTGGGCTTTATCCCCATCAGCATCGGCGCTTTTGCGGATGCCGATTTTTACGCCAAGGCCTGCGCCGCGGCCAAGGCCCACGGCGGGCGCATCTACCTGCCCCACGGCGCAGTGGGTGGCTTTGATGTGCTGCACACGGTGGCCCTGATGGCCAAGGCGAAGAACCAGCCCATCACCGCCGAGATCCACACCCACAAAGGCCCGGCGTCGCTGAAAAACACGCCGCTGTTCACCGAAGAGCTGATGACCACGCCAGAAAAGACGGTGCTGGCAGGCACCGCTGCCGAGGCCATCCAGGTATTGCCCACGAAGGTGAACGTGGCGGTCGCCGCCGCCCTGGCCAGCATCGGCCCCGACGCCATGGGTGCAAAAATTACCAGCGTGGAAGGCTTTGCCGGTGACGACCACTGCATCACCATGGAGACCGACGGCCTGAAAGTGACCTCCGACGTCTACAGCCGCACCGCCGAGATCGCCGGCTGGAGCATCGTCTCCCTTCTGCAAAACCTCGCCAGCCCTGTGGTGCTGTTTTGACCTACTTTCTTTGGAAAAGAAAGTAGGCAAAGAAACTTTCCATATAACACAACACAAAAGGGCGATGCCGGAGAACTGCATCGCCCTTTTGTAATGTCGTATTGAGGATAAACCGTAGAGCATTTTGGCCCCGAAGGGGCCAATAGGGAGAACGGGCTAAAGGCGTTAAGAAAATTGCAGCACTCCTACAATTTTTAGCTTTTAGCCCATTCGACCACCTCATATCGAGGTGTCCGCCGCAGGGCGGCGGAACACCGAAAGCGCAAACAAAAAATTATTTCTCGCGGCGTTTCGTCAAATATCCATCCATTTCTTCGGCAACCTGCTTGGAGTATTTAACAGCTTCCACAACGGTCCGGGCACCCAGCACCACATCACCGCTGGCAAAAATCCCCTCACGGGTGGTGTGGCCGTGCTCGTCGGTGGCAAGCAGACCGTGGCTGCTCATCTCCAGGCCGGTGGTGGTGCTGACGATGCGGTTCTGCGCGCCCTGGCTGATGGCAATGATGACGCTGGAGCAGGGGAAGAACTGCTCCTCGCTGGTGGAGGTAATGTTGCCTTCCTCGTCCATCTCCACTTTCTTGTAGTAAACGCCGTTGTCGGTAATGCGGGTGGGGCGCATGCCGTAGTAGAACTCCACGCCGTCGGCCTTGGCGTAGTCCACTTCACGCACGCTGGCGGCGGTCTGGTAGCGGCGGGCTTCGTTTACAACATGGATCGCCATTTCTTTTTCTCCTTCTTATCTCTTCCTATTTCCTCGCACATAAAAATCGACATTCCAGCGCGGGCTGTGCTATAATTTTGGTAAATAGACCGTTAGGGGGTACCCGTTATGGCAAAGGCCGCGGTGCTGCTGCCCCGGCAGGAAATGCAGCAAATGGCAGCAGGCTTGATTGCACAGTATCCGAATCTATCACCTTTCTGTATCGAGTATACCCATACCGACGCAGCTTGTCAACGCGCGATAAGGTTACAAAATGATGGCTGCGAGCTGATTTTGGCCCGCGGCCTGCAGGCGGCGCTGGTGTAGTCCGCACCAGGGCTGAAACGCTGGGCCGCTGAAAAGAGGGAACCGCTATGAACGCCGATTCATCAAGGGCGTCGTCGTCCCGATCCTGACCATTGTGGATGAGGACGAGAAAATCGATGAAGAAAAACAGCGTGCCCAGGTAGATTACGTCATCGTGGGCGGCGTCACCGGCATCCTGGCCTTTGGCTCCAACGGCGAGTTCTACATGCTGGAGGAGGATGAGATGGAGCACGGCCTGCGCATCATAGTGGACCGGACCGCCGGGCGTGTGCCGGTCTACTTCGGCATCGGGGCCACCAACGCCAAAAAATGCTGCCGCCTGGCCAAAATGGCCGTGGCAAACGGCACGGCGGCGGTCAGCGTGCTGCAGCCCATGTTCTTAAAGCCAACCCACGATGAGCTGTTTCTCCACTTTAAAACCATTGCCGGGAGTATTCCCGATACACCGGTATTGCTGTATAATAATCCCGGACAGGTCGGCTACACGCTGACTACCCCGGCGGGTGCCGCCCGGGACGGGTTTGTGCGTACCATGACCGCCGCCGGACTTTTATAAAAAGGAGTCTTTGCCATGAATACCACCCTGCGTGCCCAAGCTGAAACGATTGTAACTGCCAGCATTCACGCCGTGCTGCCGGATGAAGCGGTGCGCCGCGCACTGCAGGGCTTTGCCCCGGCGGGGCGGGTGTTTTTGGCAGCCGCGGGCAAGGCTGCCTGGCAGATGGCCCATGCCGCCGTAGAAGTGCTGGGCCGGCCGGACGGCGGCGTGGTCATTACCAAATACGGCCACGTGAAAGGCGAGATTCCCGGCGTGACTTGCTATGAAGCCGCCCACCCGGTGCCCGACGAAGCAGGCTTTGCCGCTACCGAAAAGGCGCTGGCGCTGGTGCATGGGCTGACCGCGCAGGATGCTGTGCTGTTTTTGCTCTCCGGCGGCGGCAGTGCCCTATTGGAAAAGCCGCTGATCCCTGGCGCGGAATTGCAGGACATCACGTCCCAGCTGCTGGCCAGCGGCGCGGATATTGTGGAGATGAACACCATCCGCAAGCGCCTGTCCGGCGTCAAGGGCGGGCGGTTCGCGCTGGCCTGCGCCCCTGCGCAGGTGTACAGCATCGTGCTCAGCGATATTTTGGGCGACCCGCTGGATATGATCGCCAGCGGCCCCGCCTGCCCGGACAGCTCCACCTGCGCCGAGGCCAAGGCTATCGCCGCACGGTATGGGTTAAAACTTTCCCCGGCGGCTGCGGCGCTTCTGGAGCAGGAAACACCCAAAGCGCTGGACAATGTGACCACCAAAATCACCGGCAGCGTGCGGGAACTGTGCGCCGCTGCGGCGGATGCCTGCCGCAAAGCGGGCTACACCCCCGTGCTGCTGACCGACCGGCTGAACTGCGAAGCCCGAGAGGCAGGGCGCTTTTTGGGCAGCATCGCCCAAAGCCACGCCGGGCAGGGGCAAAAGCTGGCCTTTCTGGCGGGCGGCGAAACCGTGGTACACCTGACGGGTCACGGCCTGGGCGGCCGCAACCAGGAATTGGCGCTGGCCGCCGCCCCTGCGCTGGCAGGGCTGAATGCCTGCGTTTTCTCGGTGGGCAGTGATGGCACCGACGGCCCCACCGATGCGGCGGGCGGCTACACGGACGGCGATACGGATGCCGCCCTGACAGCCCACGGCCTGACTGTACCCGCCGTGCTGGCAGATAACGACGCCTACCACGCCTTGCAGGCAGTGGGCGGGCTGCTAGTCACCGGCCCCACCGGCACCAATGTAAATGATGTAAGTGTGGTGCTGGTGCAGGGATAACCACACAAAACAAAACGTCCCCGGCGGTCCCATCGCGGACCACTGGGGGCGTTTTGCATTGTTTTGTAAGGTTACTTCTGCTCGGCCAGCCATTCCACCGCCGACAGGGCGGCAATGTTGCCCTGCCCGGCAGCCTTGATATACTGGTAGGGCTTGCCTGCCAGATCGCCGCAGGCGAAGCAGCCCGGCAGGTTGGTGCGCATCTGGGCGTCGACGGCTACATGGGGGCCGTCGGTGGCAAGGCCCGGTACCAGTTTGTCCGGCGCTACGGCATCCCGCAGCACAAACACACCGTCCACGGGGTGCAGATCTTTGTCGGTCTGCACGCCCTCGGCCCTCATCGTGCCGGGGATGGATAGCACCCTCTCCCGCACCACCGTTACGTTGGTGCCGACATTGACCTCGTGGGGTACGACCGGGAAATACAATACCCGGGCGCAGGTCTCGGCCAAAAAGTCGGCCTCGCGGCAGCTCTCGGCGTTGTAGCCCAGCACGGCCACTGCCTTGCCCTTGTAAAAGTGGGCGTCGCAGGTGGCGCAGTAGCTTACGCCGCGGCCCAGCAGCTCGTCCTCACCGGGGAAAGGTTTGCCCATCACGACGCCGCCCGCCAGAATGACTGACGAGGCCTCATACATAATATCCGGCGTCTGGATGCCGAAGTAGCTGCCCATGGCGTAGACGGTCGTGACCTGCTTCTCGGTGATCTCCACGCCCATCACGTCCAGATGATGCTTGAGTTTGTCGGCCAGGTCGGTACCGGTAATGTCCGGCAGACCGGGGTAGTTGCGGATGGTATGGGCCTTGGTCATCTTGGTCGTCAGCCCTTCGCTGCCAAACAGCAGCACCTGCTTGCCGCGCACGCGGGCGGTGATGGCCGCCGATACGCCGGCAGGCCCAGTACCGATAATGGCAATATCAGCGCGGGTGGTTTCGTTCATGGCAGTTCTCCTCTATGCTTTCTGTATACGCTTATACTTTCCCTATTCTACCACAAAATCAGGCGTGCGCAATATTTTTTGTAGCGATGATGTCCACGCCTGTGCCCGCCACATTTTCGGCCAAAACCTGACCAATGGTTATGGGGGCGGGGACTTCCACGTCTTTCAGCGCGCGGACCACATCAAAAATCTTGCCTTTGGGGATGTCACTGCGGGTCTTGCAGCTGACCATGGCCAGGGTGCCGCCGGTCACGCGGACGGTGCTGGTCACGATGCGGGTGGGGGCCGTGACCTCCTTGCGGGCGTAGGCATCGCCCCGGGGGCAGGTGTTGCCGGTGACGGAGACGACCGCGCCGTCCTCCATCGTAACGATCAGCGGGCAGCCCATGGGGCAGCCGATGCAGGTAAGTTCGATTTTTTTCGTTTCCATAATCAGGCCTCCTCCAGCGTAACAGTCAGGCACGAGGCGTCAGGATGGGCGCGCAGGTCGGCCCCTTTCAGGCGGACGGTCTCCATCTCGCCGGGGGCCAGCACGGGCCGCTTGCGGCTGAAAATGCAGGTATCGCCCAGATATACGGCGATCTTTTTGTTCTTGAACACACCGCCCACGCGGAAGCGGATGGTCACGGTATCGCCGACGCAGGCCGGGCGCACCGTGGCGGGCACGGTGTAGCGCACGCCGTTCTCGCAATGTACCGGGATGGCCGGGGCGTCCTGCTCGCCATTTTGCAAATAAGCGGCGGCCTGGGCACCGGCAGCGCCGGCTTCCTCGGAAACATAGTCCACCAGATCATGCACATGCAGCACATTGCCTGCGGCAAACACGCCGGGGATGCTGGTCTCCAGGCTTTCGTTGACCAGCGGCCCGCTGGTGATGGGACTTAACGCCACACCGGCGGCGCGGCTCAGCTCGTTTTCAGGCAGCAAACCGCAGGAGAGCAGCAGCGTGTCGCAATCGTAGTGTTCCTCGGTGCCGGGGACGGGCTTGCCGTTCTCCACGCGGGCCAGCGTGATGCCCTCGACCCGCTCCTTACCCTGGATGTCCACGACGGTGTGGCTCAGCTTCAGCGGGATGCCGAAGTCATCGAGACACTGCACGATGTTGCGCTTTAAGCCGCCGGAGTAGGGCATCAGTTCAGCCACCACCTGCACCTGGGCGCCTTCCAGCGTCATGCGGCGGGCCATGATCAGGCCGATATCACCGGAGCCAAGGATGACCACCTTGCGGCCGGGGAGATAGCCCTCCATGTTTACCAGCCGTTGGGCCGTACCGGCGGTGTAGATGCCGGCAGGACGGTAGCCGGGGATGTTTAAGGCGCCACGGGGACGCTCCCGGCAGCCCATGGCCAGAATGACGGCTTTCGGGTGCAGCTGGAACAGGCCGTCCGTTTTGTTCATGGCGGTCACGGTCTTGTCCGCTGCCAGGTCCAGCACCATGGTGTCGAGCTTGTAGGGAATCTGCAATTCCTCAGCCTGGGCGATGAACCGGGCCGCATACTCGGGACCGGTCAGTTCCTCTTTAAAGGTGTGCAGGCCAAAGCCGTTGTGGATGCACTGGTTCAAAATACCGCCCAGTTCGCTGTCGCGCTCTAAAATCAGCAGGTTTTCTACACCGGCCTTGCGGGCAGCCACAGCTGCCGCCAGCCCCGCGGGGCCGCCGCCGATGATGACGAGATCTACGTTGTTCATATCCAGCCCCTCCCTTTAAAACGTATCCTTGTTGGTGCCGACGATGATTTTAGATTTGCCGCCGGCCTTGGTAATTTCACTCTGAGGCACACCCAGCTCGCGGGCCAGAATTTCCATCACGCGGGGGCTGCAGAAGCCCGCCTGACAGCGGCCCATACCGGCACGGGTGCGGCGCTTTACGCCGTCCAGACTGCGGGCACCGGGCACGCGGTGGATGGCATCAATAATTTCGCCCTCGGTCACGCTCTCACAGCGGCAGATAATCTGCCCGTAGGCGGGGTTCTCTTTGATAAGGGCGGCGCGTTCTTCAAAAGGCAGCGTCTTGGGGTCCAGGATACCCTTGCGGGTGGGGTCAAACGTCGGATCGTCCTCCAGATGCAGGCTGTTTTTCACGATGTCGGCCACCATAGCGCCCACGGCGGGGGCGCTGGACAGGCCGGGGGACTCGATGGCAGCGCAATCCACAAAGCCGGAGGCAATCTCGCCAATGAAGAAATCGTGCCGCGGCTCGTGGGCGCGCAGGCCTGCAAAGCTGGTGATAGTCTGGCGCATGGGCAGGTCCTTCACCGCCAGGCCGGACTTCTCCCGCACTTCGTTCAGGCCTGCCGCCGTGGTGGCGGTGGCCTCTTTGTCATCCACATCAATGGCCGTGGGGCCGACCAGCAGGTTGCCGTGCACGGTGGGGGTGACCAGCACGCCCTTACCGTACTTGCCCGGCAGCTGGAAGATGGTGTGGTGCACATGCCCTGCCGCCGCGTGATCCAGCAGGAAGTAATCGCCGCGCCGGGCAATGATCTGCATCGGGTGGGCGGCATCCACGGCGTTGTGCAGCTCGTCCGCATGCACACCGGCGGCGTTCACCACCAGGCGCGTCTCAAAGCTGCCCTTGTCGGTCTCCACGCGCCAGCCGCCCTCGATGGGGGCAAAGCCGGTGACGGTGGTATCAAACTGGAACTTTACGCCATTTTTTGCGGCGTTCTCGGCAAAAGCATAGGTCAGGCCAAAGGGGCAGACGATGCCGCCGGTGGGTGCCCACAGGGCGGCCACCGCGTTATCGGAAACGTTCGGCTCCATCTTGACCAGCTCGTCGCGTTCGATAATGCGCAGGCCCTCTACGCCGTTGGCCACGCCGTTTTCGTACAGCTTTACCAGATTCGGGCGGTCCTGCTCGCTCAAACACACCACCAGGCTGCCGCACTGGTCGTAGGCAAAATCCAATTCTTTGGCAAGGGCAGGCATACGGCGGCTGCCCTCCACATTCAATTTGGCCATCAGGCTGCCGTGGGTGGCATCGTAGCCTGCATGGACAATGGCGCTGTTGGCCTTGGAGGTGCCGCAGCAGACATCCTCCTCCTTATCCAGCACCAGAATATCTGCTTTACAGCGCGATAATTCCCGCGCTGCGGCGCAGCCGGAAACGCCTGCACCTATAATCAGAACGTCCAACATACTTATTCTCTCCTTCTGGCGAAATCCATCCGGAAAATCACCTATAATACCAGTATAGCGTGCAGAAGTTTTGCCGTCAATAGCCTGTTTTTTGTTGTTTTTGTACAAAGAATACCCCATAAACCACACAAAGCAGCACCTGGTAGATCAGGCGCTGCCTTGCGGCTTTGAAGTAATAAAGGCAATACCGCATAATTCTAAGTGCCGATACGGCGAGCGAGGTGCGGCAGCTGCTAAGCCAAAAGCGCAGATAATACTTTGTGTATTATCGAGCATTTTGGCAACGCAGATGCCGTGCCGCAGCCGCCGGAGCGGTGCTTAAGCCGCTAGGCGGGAATTGTGCGGTGTTGCCTAAAGAAAATGTCTGCTTCGCCTGCGGCCTACAGCATCGGCGGGGTGGTATCCCGCAGAACCAACCGGCAGGGCAGGCAGATGGTCTTTTCCACATCGGATTCGTGGTTTAAAAGGCGGATCATCTGCTTGGCGGCCGCGCGGCCGGTCTCGTGCAGACTGTTGTCGATGGAGGTCAGCTGCGGGTAGCAGATGGTGCAGTAGACGCTGTTGTTGCAGCCAATGACGGCGACTTCGTCTGGGATGCGCTTGCCGGTGACCTGCAGCGCGTGCAGGCAGCCCACGGCGGTGGTATCCTCGGAAAAGACGATAGCATCGGTGTTTGGGTCCTGCTGCAGGATGCGTGTGGTCACGAACTGACCGCCCTCGATGGAACGTTCGGCCCGGTAGCAGCGCTCCGTCAAACCGTATTCCCGGATGGCACGGCGGTAGCCGTTCAGCTTGTGCTCCTCACTCTCGGTCTCGTCATCATTGACAAAGGCAATGTTGCGCCGCCCGGCCTGGGCCAGCCGCTTGACGGCGTGGTAGGTGCCGTCTTCCTCATCGGAAAGGACACCGTAGGCGTTGGGCAGCGGCAGAACCGCGTTGGCAAACAAAATCGGAATATTGGGAACATATTTGGCAATGTACTCGCGGCACTGTGGTGTCACGAATATGGAACCGACGAAGAATACGCCAATGATCTGCTGGGCGTTCAGCGTACGCAGATACTCGCCGGTGCGGGCGGGGGTGCCGCCCAGGTTGCACAGGATGGTGCTGTACCCGGCGGTGGCCATCGTGCGCTCGATCTCATAGGCGATGGCGGCGTGGTGTACATCACGGATGTCCATCGTCATAACGGCTACGCAGCGGCTTTGCCGGGTGGCCAGGCCTTTCGCTACCTGGCTGGGCTGGTAATCGCAGCTGTCCAGCACGGCCTGTACCTTGATGCGGGTGGCTTTGCCCACCTTGCCGCCGTTCATCACCCGGGAGACTGTGGCAATCGAGACCCCGGCTTCCCGGGCTATATCATAAATAGTCAAGAAATACCTCCTGTGGGATGCAACACTTTGTAAGTGCTTTCAACATATTCATCATAGCACGCCCCAAAAACCGATGCAATTCTCGGATTTGACAAGATAATAACAGGGTTTTCTAACAAAATGACGAGAATTTACGGCATCTGTTATTTCCTACACAAAATTTCGGCCAGGCTTGTGTCTTTTCTGCACAATTGCCCGCAAGCGATTACAATTTCCTTGAATCGTTAAATTTGGGAACAAGAGAGGGTAAAAAGCATTTTGGCGGGATATTTGTCTAAACCGGGCGCTTTTTTCTCTTGTATGGGCTGTGGCGGCGTGATACAATAAACTGGTCTTTGATTTTGCCCTTTTTGTATAAGGAGATGTACGCATTATGGCTACCGCGCAAAGCCGCGTTACCGATATGACCCGGGGCGACCCGGTACGGCTGCTGCTGAATTTTTCGGCACCGCTGTTTTTAAGCAACCTGCTGCAGCAGTTCTATAATCTGGCGGATACCGCTTTGGCCGGGCATATCCTGGGGGACGCTGCCCTGGCGGAAATCGGGGCTACGGCTGCCCTGTACGGCCTTATCATGAACTTCGCTTTCGGCATGAATAACGGTCTGGCGCTGACGGTCAGCCGCCTGTTTGGCGCAGGTGATGAAAAGGGCGTGCGCCGCGCCACGGCCTGGATGCTGGCGCTGGCCGGGGCTACGGCTGCTGTGCTGACGGTGGTTTTCGTTGGTGTGCGCCGTCCGCTGCTGGTGCTGCTGCAGGTGCCGGAAGCGTCGATAGATGGGGCCCTTGCCTACCTGACGCTGATTCTGCTGGGCATCCCGCTGACGATGGCTTATAATATGGAAGCCGCCCTGCTGCGGGCCATTGGCAACAGCCTGACGCCGCTGTACTTTTTGCTGTTCAGCACGGTGCTCAACATCGGGCTGGACATCGCCTTTATGGGCCCGCTGCAGTTGGGCGTGGGCGGCGCGGCGGCCGCCACCGTGGTAGCCCAGGGCATCAGTGCGGTGCTGTGCGGGTGGTACATCATCCGCAATTACCCGGCCCTGCATTTTACCCGCAACGCCTTTGCCAACGGCAAAAAATTTGCCGCCAATATGTTCTGGGCGGGCCTAAGCATGGGCCTGATGAGCGCCATCTACAACATCGGCAGTGTGGTACTGCAAAGCAGTATCAATGCGCTGGGCAGCACCTACATCGCGGCTCAGGTCGCCGCCCGCCGCTTTGCGGAACTGTTCTTCATTCCCGGCAGTGCCCTGGGCATCGCCGTAGCAACCTACAGCAGCCAGAACCTGGGCGCAGGCCGCCGCAGCCGCATCATGAAAGGCGTGACCACGGCGCTGGGCATCTACTTTGTGTGGTGGGTGTTCGTGATGTTGTTCGTGTTCTTCCTCAGCGATCCGGCGGTGCGGGCCATCACCGGCACCAACGACGAGGTCATCATCTCCAACGCGGTGCTGTACTTGAAGATCAGCGCCCCGGTCATCCCGCCCATGGCGGTGCTGGTCATCGTGCGGAACATGCTGCAGGGCATCCAGCACACCATCGAGCCGCTACTGGCCAGCGGACTGGAACTCATCGGCAAGGTCATCTTCGGCGTGTGGATCGTGCCCGCGGTGGGCTACACGGCGGTCTGCTTCTGTGAGCCGGTCACCTGGGTGATCTGCTTCGTGTTCATCCTGGGCGCGCTGTACCGCTGCCGGGGTGAGTTGAAGGACAAAGAATAAGTTCTATCATATACCGGGCATGGCCAATGGGCTGTGCCTGTTTTTTGTTTACAGGGGCGGTTGAATGCTTTATAATAAAGGCAATACCGCATAATTCTAAGTGCCGATACGGCGAGCGAGGTGCGGCAGATGTTAAGCCAAAAGCGCAGATAATACTTTGTGCTGCAAAGGTGAGCGCCGCCGGTGGCGGATACAGCGAACCGAAGCAGGGGCAGCGGTCGCAGAGTGCGAGGGGATTTTGTCCCCGAAGCACGATGCGGGTACCGCAACCCGACATTATCGAGCATTTTGGCAACGCAGTTGCCGTGCCGCAGCCGCCGGAGCGGTGCTTAAGCCGCTAGGCGGGAATTGTGCGGTGTTGCCTAAAGGAAAGCTGAATTTTCGGAGGTCCCCATGCCATCTACACATAAAAAGATCTCTCCCTGGGTCTGGGTCGCAGGGGTGTTTGTGGTGTGCGCCGTGGTGTACGGCACGCTCAGCAGCTACCCGCGGGAGCTGGCCGTCTATAGCGACGAGCTGCGCTACCTGGATGTCGCCCGCAGCTTGTGGCAGGGCCGCGGCCTGCGGGTGCGCAACATGCCCAGCGACTACCAGAAGATTTTGTACCCGCTTTTCATCCTGCCTGCTCTGGCGCTGAAAACCACCGCCGCACAAATTACAGCCATTGGCTGGCTGAACGCGGTGTATGCGTCCAGCGCGGTGTTCCCTGCCTACGCGCTCTGCCGCGCCACAGGGCAGAACCGCCGCCGCACGGTGTTCCTCGTGGGCGTGGTGGCGCTGCTGCCCACCATGTCGGCGGCGGTCACGTTCATGAGCGAGACGGTCTTTCTGCCGCTGTCTCTGTGGCAAATCTACTTTATGCTGCGGGCCATGCAGGCCGCGCCCAAGGCTCGGGTGGGCTGGTGCGCGGCGGCGGGCGTGTGGTGCTATCTGCTCTATCTAAACAAGGAAGTCGCCCTCTACTATCTCATCGCCTGGGTGTTGGTGCGGGCCTGGGCCCTCTGGCAAGCTCGCAGCACCTGGCGCAGCGAGCTTGCCTGCAACGCGGCGCTGTTCGGCAGCTTTGCCGTTTGCTTTGTGCTGGCTAAGCTCACCCTGTTCCGGGGGCTGGGCAACTCCTACAACCAGACCGGCTGGCTGACCGCCGAGCAGTGGGGCTTTCTGCCCTTTGCCATCGTCTGCGATGTGCTGTTCACCGTACTGGCCTTTGGCGTGTTTCCGGTGCTGCTGCCCGCCGCAGGGCTGCGCCGCCCGACCAAGGGCAGCGACCCGGTGCGCACCCAGCTGCCGCTGTTTCTGCTACTGTCGCTCTTCATCGGTGTGGGGGTCATCGCCTGGTCCATCACTGTGCGGGAGGACCTGCACTCCCCCTCGCCCCGGCAGCACATGCGGTATCTGGAGCCGCTGTTTATGCCGCTGCTGCTGGTCACGCTGAACACGTTGGACGAGCAGCTCTCCGCCGCCCGCCGCGGGGTGCTGGCTGCGCTGACCGCTGTGTGGGGCGTCGGCTTCATCGCCTTCTGCCGGGCCATCGGCGCGGGCGCGGGAGACAACACCCTGCTGCAGTGGTTTGACTTTGTGGCCGACCGCCTCGACCGTCTGCCGGTGCTGGGTCTCAACGGCTGGCTGCTGGTCTGGCGGTGCATTATTGTGGTTGGTGCGGCCGTCATCGGCGCGCTGCTGCTGCGCCGCAAGGCCCGGCGGGCCATGGCTGGCGCGGTGCTGGCCCTCTGTGTGTTGTGCTACGCAGGCGAGTGGCGCATCAACCGCTGGACCTACGGCATCGATGCCGAAACGATGCAGGCAGCCAGCGACCTGAACGACAGCCTGCACGAGCTGGACGGTACGGTGCTGTTTATCCCCTACGGCATCCGCCAGCGGAACAGCCAACTCATTGAAACTTACGTCGACCGCGATTTTTATATTGCGGAATATGAGACCCTGGTGCAGACCGGTCTGCTGGATGACGGTGTGCTGGACCTGACCACCGAAGCCCCCGCGCCGGAGTACCCCGGCCATGCCTACACCGATCTGGCCGAAGCTGATTGGCTGCTGGTATCTGACGATGTACCACTGGATACCACAAACCTCACCCCCTCTGGCATCGCCTGCCCGGCCGGGTATACCTTGTGGCAGAATCGCGCCCCCACCCAAGTGCAATTTTAAGAAAACTGTCAATTTTTACAATAAAACACGTCAATCTTTGCATAGGTTGCGGATTTGTTGACGCTTTACAATTTCACGAGAATACGTTACAATACAAACATACCACTAAGGTAAGGAGAGAGAGCTTTGTTTACTATCATGAAACGGAGAGAGCTGAACCCCACTGTTACCGAGCTTTGGATCAAAGCACCGTTGATCGCAAAGAAGGCAAAGGCCGGTCAGTTCATCATTGTTCGCGCGAAGGAAGATTCCGAGCGCATCCCCCTGACCATCGCCGGTTTCGACCGCGAGGCCGGTACGGTTTCCATCATTTTCCAGGTGGTGGGTGCCGGCACCATGCAGCTGAACGCGCTGAAAGAGGGCGAGGCTGTCCACGACTTCGTCGGCCCCTTGGGCAAAGCCACCGAGATCGAGGGCTTGAAGAATGTCTGCGTTGTCGGCGGCGGCGTCGGCTGTGCTATCGCACTGCCCATCGCCCAGGCACTGCATGCCCAGGGCACCAAGGTGACCGGCATTGTCGGTTTCCGCAACAAGGACCTGGTCATCCTGGAGGATGAGTTCCGCGCCTGCTGCGATGAGTTCATCATTATGACCGACGACGGTTCTTACGGCGATAAGGGTGTTGTTACCGCCCCGCTGGAGCAGAAGATCGTCGATGGCGCCAACTTTGATGAAGTCATCACCATCGGACCGCTGATTATGATGAAATTCGTCGTCAAGACCACCAAACCCCACAATGTCAAGACTGTTGTCTCCATGAACCCGATCATGGTCGACGGCACCGGCATGTGCGGCGGTTGCCGCCTGACCGTTGGCGGCCAGACCAAGTTTGCCTGTGTGGACGGCCCCGACTTTGACGGTTTTGAGGTCGACTTTGACGAAGCTATGCACCGCGGCACCATGTACAAGCCTTTTGAGGCCCACGCCCGCGAGGCCGAGTGCAATCTGCTGAAACAGGAGGTGCAGTAATTATGCCGAATATGGACCCGAAAAAGTGCCCCATGCCCAGCCAGGAGCCGAATGTCCGTAATAAAAACTTTAAAGAGGTCGCCCTCGGCTATACCGAGGAGATGGCCATTAACGAAGCCAAGCGCTGCCTGCAGTGCAAGAACCACCCCTGCCGCAGCGGCTGCCCTGTTGAGATCGATATTCCCGGCTTCATCAAGCACGTCGCCGAGGGTGATTTTGAGGCCGCCTATAACGTGATCGCCCAGTCCAGTGCGCTGCCCGCCGTCTGCGGCCGTGTCTGCCCGCAGGAGCATCAGTGCGAGGGCAAGTGCGTCCGCGGCATCAAGGGCGAATCCGTCGGCATCGGCCGTCTGGAGCGCTTTGTTGCGGACTGGTACCGCAACAACGTACATACCAAGCCTGTTGCCCCCGCCCCCAACGGCCACAAGGTGGCTGTCATCGGCGCTGGTCCCTCCGGCCTGACCGTCGCCGGCGACCTGGCCAAGCTGGGCTACAAGGTCACCGTTTACGAGGCCCTGCATGTGGCCGGCGGCGTTCTGATGTACGGCATCCCTGAGTTCCGTCTGCCCAAGGACATCGTCCAGCACGAGGTCGAGGGCCTGAAGGAGCTGGGCGTTGACATCGAGACCAACATGGTCGTCGGCAAGGTCCTGACCATCGACGAGCTGATGAACGACTACGGCTTCGAGGCTGTCTATGTTGCCTCCGGTGCCGGTCTGCCCCGCTTCATGGGCATTCCCGGCGAGAGCCTGAACGGCGTTTACTCCGCCAACGAGTACCTGACCCGCGTGAACCTGATGAAGGCTTACAAGGAAGGTTCCCGCACGCCCATCATGAAGTCCAAGTCTGTCGCCGTTGTTGGCGGCGGCAACGTTGCCATGGACGCCGCCCGCTGCGCCAAGCGCCTGGGCGCCGAGAATGTCTACATCGTCTACCGCCGCGGCATGGCTGAGCTGCCTGCCCGTAAGGAGGAGGTCGAGCACGCCGAGGAGGAAGGCATCATCTTTAAGACGCTGACCAACCCCACCGAGGTGCTGGGTGACGAGAACGGCTGGGTCAAGGGTATGACCTGCGTGGAGATGGAGCTGGGCGAGCCGGATGCTTCCGGCCGCCGCCGTCCCATCGTGAAAGAGGGCAGTGAGTTTGTCCTGGATGTGGACACCATGATCATGGCCCTGGGCACCAGCCCCAACCCGCTGATCCGCTCCACCACGCCGGGTCTGGACGCCGACAAGCACGGTTGCCTGATCACCAACGGCCCTGACGGCCTGACCAGCCGCCCGATGGTCTACGCTGGCGGCGATGCCGTTACCGGCGCTGCCACCGTCATCCTGGCCATGGGCGCCGGCAAGGAAGCCGCCCGTGCCATCGATGCCGCCATCATGGGCAAAGAGAAGTAATTTATAACACATAGGGTAAGGCCCCGTACTGTTAAAAGGTACGGGGCCTTACTTTCTTTTCAAAGAAAGTAAGCAAAGAAGCTTTCAATATTTCGTCACATTTGGCGGATATAATGGTATACTAATAAGTAGAGCATAAGGCTCCCCTTGAGGGGAGTTGTCACCGAAGGTGACTGAGGGGTGACCCGTGTGCCGCCCGCTGCTAAAGTCCCCCCCTCACCCGCTGCGCGCACGGGGAGCCTTTTGCCCCTACAATAGAAATACACAAAAGCTGGTATCCACCATGTATCATCCTTTCTTTCAATTCGTCCTGCCGCGTATTGGCCAGGCGGCGCTGGATGTGCTGCTGTATGTAAACTTTTTGCAGCTGCCGCCCTTGCAGCTGGTCAGCGCATGGCCGGTGCTGTATTACGGCCTACCGCTGCTGCTTATGCTGCTGCTGGCCTACATCAGCCGCGACCCGCTGGGCCTGGGCATCGTGTTCACCGGGCACCTGGTCACTTTTTACTGCATCGGTACCGGCATCGCGCTGCTCATGCGCCGGGTGGGTGGTACGCCGCAATTCGTTTGGCGCATTTTCTGGCTGGATGGCATAACGCCATGGCTGCTGACGGCTTTCATCATGTGGTGGGGCCGCCGCCGCGCCCTGAAACTGTGTACCACAAAATATAATATAACTACGCATAAAAAATTGCCCCATGGCGCTTTGCGCATCGTGCAGATCAGCGATGTCCACCCCCGCGCCTGCGCAGCCATGGATCACACCCGCATCCCCGAACTGCGGGAGAAAATTGCCGCCTGCCGCCCCGACCTGCTGGTGTTGACCGGCGATATTTTCGACGAATTCACCGAGCCGGAGGAACTGGAAGCATTCTGTAGCCTGTTCGGCGAGATCGACGCGCCTCTGGGCAAATACTACGTGCTGGGCAATCACGACCTGTTCCACCATTGGCGGGAGCCAAGCTTCGGCCGTGCGGACTTGGAGCAGGGCTTGGCCAAAGCGGGCGTGCGCCTGCTGGAAGATACCGGCGTTATGCTGCCCTGCGGCGTGCGCATCGTGGGCCGCAAAGACTATTTGTATACGAATGGCCAGCGTTTTACTGCCGCCCAGTTGATTCCCGGCGGGCCGGATGACCGCTATACTGTCTGGCTGGACCACGAGCCGCGGGACTTTAAGAATGCCGCAGCTGCCGGTGCGGATCTGATTTTAAGCGGCCACACTCACGGCGGGCAGGTCTGGCCTGCCGGTGCGGTGGGCATGGTCGCCAAAAACGAGCGCAACTACGGCCAAAAAAAGATCACCGATACCTGCACTGCCATCGTAAGCGGCGGCACCGGCACCTGGGGCTACAAATTCCGCACCCAGGGCCGCACGGAAATTGTTTGTGTTGAAATTAAGCAGGTGTGATAGTAAGCCCCCCTCTGCGAGGGGGCCCTTTTATTGTATCCCCTATTTATGCCATAAAGAACTTTTCGCTCCTCTCCCCCTTGCTCATGCAGTGATCTTAAAATTCTTTTGCGTACTTTTCTTATAAGAAAAGTACGACCTGCGCATACTTACCCCAGGGGGATTTTTCTATGAAAATTACATTTTATGGCACGAGAGACTATGACCATTTATACTTTGACGTACTGGCTGCCGATCCTGAATATGGGTGCGACATCCGCTTTTTGGCAGCTAATCTGGACAAGGACACCGCACCCTTGGCGGCCGGGGGCGAGGCGGTGTGCGCGTTCGTCAACGCCGACGGCTCGGCCCCGGTGCTGGAAACGCTGGCTGCCGTCGGGGTAAAACTGCTGCTGCTTCGCTGCGCCGGGTTCAATAACGTGGACCTGGACGCCGCCAAGCGCTGCGGCATCACAGTGCTGCGGGTGCCCGGTTACAGCCCCGAGGCCGTGGCCGAACACGCCATGGCGCTGGCCATGGCCGCCAACCGCCGCATCTGCAAAGCCTACATCAAGGTGCGCAACAATAACTTTGCGCTGGACGGCCTGCTGGGTCACACGCTGTACGGCTCCGCCGCCGGCATCGTGGGCACTGGGCGCATCGGCGCGGCCATGGCCCGCATCTGCTGCGGCTTCGGCATGACCGTGCTGGCCTATGACCAGTACCGCAACCCTGCGCTGGAGGGCCTGGTGCGGTACGTCGGGCTGGAGGAACTGCTGCGCACGGCGGACCTCGTCAGCCTGCACTGCCCGCTGACGCCGGAGACCCACCACATGATTGACGCCGATGCCATCAAAATGATGCGGGACAGCGCTATTTTAGTCAACACCAGCCGGGGCGGGCTGATCGATACTCACGCGCTGATCGATGCGCTGCGCCAGCGCAAATTTGCCGGGGTGGGGCTGGATGTCTACGAGACCGAGGACAACCAAATTTTTGAGGATTACTCCGACGACGTGCTGCGCAGTGTGGTCGTGCCGGTACTGCTCAGCTTTCCTAATGTGGTCATCACCAGCCACCAGGCTTTTTTTACCCGCACCGCCCTGCAAAGCATTGCCATAACTACGATGGAAAATGCCCGTGCCTTCGCCCGCGGCGAAAAGCTGGTAAACCTGGTGGAATAAAGCAAAATACCGCTTGACAGTAATCCGAAATCGGACTATAATAGCAGAGTCCGATTTCGGATTATTGCTGTTTTGAGAGGAGACAACCCGCCTTGGAAGAGAACGCTGCACTGTCTGCCAAAAGCCTGATTGAACAGGAAAACCGACAGTATAACGAAACAAACGCATTATATCACGCGGCGGCGGTGCAGTTCGGCCTGTCGGATACAGCATTCTGGATTCTGTATGCGCTGTACAGCAGTGCCGCCCCGCTTACACAGGTGCAGATGTGCGCCGAATGGTGCCTGCCCAAGCAGACCCTCAACTCGGCGGTGCGCAGCATGGTGGAACAGGGGCTGCTGGTGCTGACCCCGGCCCCCGGCGGCAAGCGTGCCAAGAACCTGAACCTGACCGAAGCGGGCCGCGCCTTGGCCGAAAAAACCATAGCGCGGGTTGTCCGGGCGGAGGCGGCAGCCATATGCCGCATGGGGCTGGAGCGCATGGAAACAGACCTTGCCATCCGGCAGGGATACCTGCAGAAATTGCGGGAAGAATTTACACAGTTAAAAGAAAAAACAGATGGACATAAAACGGAGAACCTATGAGCAAAGATCGTATCCAGTTATCTGACCATTTTACCACCGGCCGCCTGCTGCGTTTTGTGGCATCGCCCATTATCATGATGATCTTCACCTCGGTGTACTGCGTGGTGGATGGCTTTTTTGTCTCGAATTTTGCCGGTAAAACGGCATTTTCTGCTTTGAACCTGATCTACCCGTTCCTGCAGGCGTTTGGCTGCCTGGGCTTCATGGTAGGCACCGGCGGCAGCGCGCTGGTCGCCATGACACTGGGTACTGGCGATAAAAAGCAGGCGGACAACCTGTTCTCGATGCTGGCTGCCTCCACGATCGTGATGGGCATTGTCTCCACCATCATTGGCTGGTTCCTGTTGGAGCCTGCCGCCCAGCTGCTGGGCGCTACGCCGGAACTGCTGCCGAACTGCCTGACGTACGGCCGCATCCTGCTGCTGTTCCAGACAGCCTTTATGATGCAGTTCTTTTTCCAGAGCTTTTTCATCACCTCCGAAAAGCCGAAGCTGGGCCTGGCCTTCACTGTGCTGGCGGGCCTGACCAACATCGTACTGGACTTTCTGCTGGTGGGTGTGCTGCGCGGCGGCATCGTCGGCGCGGCGTCGGCTACCGTCATCAGCCAGATGGTGGGCGGCATCGGCCCTATGTTCTACTTTTTCAACCGCAAAAACTCCAGCCTGCTGCACTTTGTACGGCCCAAGTTCAGCGCCAAAGCGCTGGGCAAGGCCTGCGCCAACGGTTCCAGCGAGCTGATGACCAACTTGTCGGCCTCGCTGGTCAGTGCGCTGTACAACCTGCAGCTGATGAGGCTCATCGGCGCCGACGGCGTGGCGGCCTACGGCGTGTTGATGTACGTGGGCTTTATCTTTGCAGCGGTGTTCATCGGCTATGCCCAGGGCTGTGCGCCCATCATCAGCTACCATTATGGTGCTGAAAACCACGATGAATTGAAGAACTTGTTCCGCAAGAGCATTACGATGCTGGCGATTGCCGGTGTGGCGATGTTTGCCAGTGCCCAGCTGATGGCCACGCCTTTGGCGAAGATGTTCGTCGGCTACGACACCGGCCTGATGGAGCTGACCGAGCATGCGCTGAAGCTGTACGCGTTCTCCTTCCTGCTGTGCGGCTTCAACATTTTCTCCTCGGCGTTCTTTACGGCGTTGAACAACGGTGCCATCTCGGCGGCGATCTCCTTCCTGCGCACGCTGGTGTTTCAGGTGTTTGCGGTGCTGGTGCTGCCCATGGTGCTGGACATTGACGGCATCTGGTATGCCCTGGTTTTTGCCGAGGCTGCGGCGTTGCTCGTTTCGGCGGCGCTGCTGGTCAAGAACCGGAATCGGTATCATTACGCTTGATTTCTGCTTTTAATATGTGCCTTATCGGCCCTGCCCACCTTGCGGCAGGGCCTTTTATAATGGCATTTTGCCGCTAAAATGCACCGAAAACTTACGAAAATATTGACACATCGGGGCCTCCGTTTTATACTGTTAGCGTAGACTAATTACGATTGACTAACTAAAAGAGGAGCATCCCTGTGTTTCTTGAACTGAATCAGATCAAAAAGTCCTTTGGCAGCGGTGAAAACCGGGTCCAGGTGCTGAAAGGCATCGACCTGGCCGTGGAAAAAGGCGAATTCTGCGTGCTGCTGGGGCCGTCCGGCTCCGGCAAGTCCACGCTGCTCAACATCCTGGGCGGCATCGACCGCGCCGACTCCGGCGACATTCTCATCGACGGCGAGCGTATGGCCGATATGAACGAGAAGGCCCTGACCCTCTACCGCCGCCGCCATCTGGGCTACATTTTCCAGATGTACAACCTCATCCCTAATCTGACCGTGCGGGAAAACATCGAGGTGGGCGCTTACCTCTCCCGCCGCCCGCTGGATGTGGACGAGCTGCTCCACCTGCTGGGCCTGTGGGATCACCGCGGAAAACTGCCCAACCAGCTTTCCGGCGGTCAGCAGCAACGCACCTCCATTGGCCGTGCCATCGTTAAGAATCCGGACATCCTGCTTTGCGATGAGCCCACCGGCGCGCTGGATTACAAGACCAGCAAGGAGATACTGAAGCTCATAGAGACCGTCAACCAGAAGTACGGCAACACCGTCATCATGGTCACCCACAACGATGCCATCCGCCTGATGGCCGACCGCGTAGTGCGTCTGCGCGACGGTGCCATCCGCAGCAACGAGACCAATGCGGTCAAGGTCCCCGCGCAGGACCTGGAATGGTAAAGGGGGCTTGCGCGTGAAGGACCCTTTAAACAAACGCATTCTGCGCGAACTGCGCAGCGAGATGGGCAAGTACGCCGTCATCGCCATTCTGCTCATCGCCACCATCGGCTTTGTGTCGGGCTTCCTTGTGGCCGGCTCCAGCATGATCGCCGCCTACAACGAAGGCTTTGAGAAATACAATATCGAGGATGGCCACTTCCGCGTGGAAAAGCAGCTCAACCGCGCCCAGCTTAAGGCGATCACCGGCGCAGGTGTGACCCTGTACGACCTGCACTACCGTGAGACCGCCATGGAAAACGGCAGCACGCTGCGCATCTACCCGGACCGCACCCAGGTCAACACCGTCTGTCTGATGCAGGGTGCCATGCCTGCCGCCCCCGGTGAGATGGGCCTGGACCGCATGTATGCCGAGAACAACGGCATCGCGGTGGGCGATACCGTGACCGACACAAACGGCCAGACCTGGACCGTCACCGGCTATGTGGCCCTGCCGGATTACAGCTGCCTGTTTAAGGATAATACGGACACGATGTTCGACGCCATCAAGTTCGGTGTGGCCATCGTCACGCAGGAGGCGTTCGATGCCCTGCCAGAACAGCAGACCTGGAACTACGCCTGGCAGTACGACACCGCCCCGGCGGACGACCGCGCCGAGAAGGACGCAGCCACCGACTTTATGAAAGTCGTCAACAAAACGGCGTCCCTGCAGGATTTTGTGCCCGAGTATGAGAACCAGGCCATCATCTTTACCGGTGACGACCTGGGCAGCGACCGCGCCATGATTGCCGTGTTGCTCTACATCGTCATTGCCATTATGGCCTTTTTGTTTGCCGTTACTACGTCCAATACCATCGCCAAAGAGGCAGGCGTCATCGGCACGCTGCGGGCCTCCGGCTACAGCCGGGGCGAGCTGGTGCGCCACTACATGGCCATGCCGGTGGTGGTCACCCTTATCAGCGCGGCGGTGGGCAATGTACTGGGGTACACGGTGCTCAAAAACGTCTGCGTCGACATGTACTATGGCAGTTACAGCTTGCCCACCTATGTCACACGCTGGAACGCCGATGCGTTTTGGATGACGACAGTCATCCCGGTGGCGTTGATGATCTTCATCAACTGGCTGGTGCTTTCCCGCACGATGCGCATCTCGCCGCTGCAATTTTTGCGGCATGACCTCAGCCGTCACGCTAACCGCAAGCATGCCCTGCCCCTGCCGTCGGCACTGCCGTTTTTTGGGCGGTTCCGCACCCGCGTGATTTTGCAAAACCTGGGCAGTTATGTGGTGCTGTTTGTGGGCGTGCTGTTCGCCAATCTGCTGCTCAGTTTTGGCATGATCCTGCCCGATGCGCTGAACCATTACAGTGATACGATCGCGGACAACATGCTGAGCAACACCCAGACGATGCTGCAGATCCCCTACAGCGCCATGGACGAGGACCGCAAGCTGAATGCCCTGCTCTCGATGCTGCAGTTCCGCATGGAGACCGATACCGAGGAAAACAACGCCGAAAAGTTCAGCGCCTACAGCCTGCAGACCCTGGGCACCGACGAGGGCGGCGCGGCCAAAAGCGAGAGCGTGCTGCTGTACGGTGTAGAGCCGGACAGCCGTTACGTGCAGCTGCCGGGGGATGGCGTCTACCTGTCCTCGGCCTACGCCGACAAGTACGAACTGGGCGCAGGGGACACGATTACCCTGCGGGAAAAGTACGAAGATACGACCTATACATTTACGGTGGACGGCGTGTATGATTACATGGGTGCGCTGGCCGTCTTTATGCCCCGGGAAAAGCTGAACGAAGTGTTCGACCTGGGCGACGGCTACTACGGCGGCTATTTCTCCGACGCACCGCTGACCGAGATCAAGGATGAATACGTCGGCTCGGTCATCGACCTGGACCAGCTGACGAAAGTTTCCCGCCAGCTGATGGTCTCGATGGGGGCCTCCATGGGGCTGGTCAACGGCTTTGCCGTAATGATCTTCTTCGTGGTCGTCTACCTGCTAAGCAAGATGATCATCGAGAAGAACGCCCAATCCATCTCGATGACGAAAATTTTAGGCTACAACGGCAGCGAGATTGCCCGGCTGTATCTGCTGTCCACCACGGTGGTGGTCGTGCTGTGCTTGGTCATCAGCCTGCCGATCGAAGTATACGTGATGAAGTTCCTTTTCCGCGCTGTCATGATGGAAAGCATGACCGGCTGGATCGAGATGTGGGTCTCGCCCACGCTGTACCCGCGCATGCTGGCGGCGGGCCTGGTTACCTACGCGGTGGTGGCGGTACTGGAGTACCGCCGCATCATCCGCGTGCCAATGGACGAAGCGCTGAAGAATGTGGAGTGATGGGATATGAAAAAAACGATACCGATACTTTTGTCTGCGGCGCTGCTGCTTTCGGCCTGCGGCCAGGCGGCCGGCACGGCGGAAACCACCTCGGCGGACGCCCCTGCTGCCGTGACCGAGACGACGGCGCAGACCTCTGCCCCCAAGACCACGCCCGGCGGCGTGGATAAGGCCGAGACCGTCTACGCCAAGGCCGACGCCGACGGCACCGTGACCGAGACCACGGTGGAAGCTGTGCTGAAGGCCCGCGACGGCGCGACGATTGAAGATGTGGCCGCCCTGCGGGACATCATCAACAAAGAGGGTGATGAGGCGTACACCACCGGCGCCGACAACGCCCTGACCTGGGAGAACAGCGGTAATGCCATCACCTACGAGGGCAAGTCCGACGCTGCCCTGCCGGTGACCACCCGGGTGACCTACTACTTAAACGGCGTGGAAACCGCCCCCGCCGACCTGGCCGGGCAGAGCGGCCGGGTGCGCATCCGCTTTGACTACACCAACCACACCCGCGAGACCGTCACGGTGGATGGGCAGGAGTACACGGTCTGCGTACCGTTTACGGCCATCACAGCGGTGATTTTGGACGGGGACAAGTTCTCTAATATTGAGGCCGACAACGGCAAGGTTATGGAGCTGGACGGCACAACGGCCGTGCTGGGCACCGCGATGCCAGGCCTGGCGGACAACCTGCGCCTGACCGAGTTTGAGCCGCTGGAGGACACCGAGATCCCCGCTTATTTTGAAGTGAGCGCCGATGTGACCGACTTCTCGCTGGACTTTACGGCCACGATCCTGACTCCCTCGGCGCTGGATGATCTGGACACCGGCGACCTGTCCGACCTGGACGATTTGAGCGACACGCTGGACGACCTGACCGACGCCGCCGACGAACTGGCGGACGGTACCGGCGCTTTGGCCGACGGCGTGCAGGCACTGTATGATGGCTTCCACGAGTACGCCGACGGCGTGCAGGGCCTGAACGAGGGCGCCGAAGCCCTGGCCGACGGCCTGACCCAGTTGTATGACAGCGGCACGGCCCTGGTGGACGGTGCTAACGCCCTGCGGGACGGTTTGAGTGCGGTCAGCGGAGCCGTCGGTGGGATGACCTCCGGCGATACGGGCAGCAATGACGAGATGATGGCCCAGCTGAACGAGCAGCTGGCGCCGGTAATTTCCAATTATGGCACGACCGTGGTAACGGATACCGTGACCGATGCGGACCTGCTGGCCGCCCTGACGGCGGCTGGCCTTACCGGGGAGCAGCAGCAGGCCGTACTGGGCGCAGTAGGCGTGGCCATGGGCAAAGCGCTGCAAAACGACACCCCTGCCATGGTGCAGGGCGTGGCCGGTACGGTCTCCGGGGTCCTCATGGGCCAGCTTGGCAGCGGCATCAGCCAGCTGCAGACCGGCCTGGACCAGCTTGCCAGCGGCAGTGCCGAGCTGGCCCGCGGTGCCGACACCTACGTAAAAGCGGTTGGCCAGGTCAGCCAAGGGGCCGACGCCCTGGCCGAAGGCAGCGCCAAGCTGGACGACGCCAGCGACGCCATGTACGAGGGCCTGGCTGAACTCCACGATGGTGCAGCAGAACTCCACGACGGCGTGCAGGAGTTCAGCGATAAAAACACCGACGACCTTTCCGACGACCTGGGCGGCGGCCTGCGCAACGTAGTCCGCCGCCTGAAAGCCGTCCAGCAGGCGGGCAAAAACTACCAGACCTTCAGCGGCTTGCACAACGGAGATACTGGCAGCGTAAAGTTCATCGTGGAGACGTCGGAGATCAAGAAGTAAACAGGGTATAAAAAATAAAAGGGAAGAATCTGTGAGGAACAGGTCCTTCCCTTTTTGTAATGCGCATGCTTGACTTTCTGCACAAGGCTGCCGCCATCAAAGTCTTTGAGTTTGCAAACAGCTATGGCATCCGATGGCAGAGCTTTGTTCAAGCGTTCCAGGCTGCTGTGCAGTTCAGGAAGGCTCTACTGGTCAGACCGAGTTAATGGCAAAGTATCAGTTTTTCAGCATCAGGCGCAGGATCTCCAGGTCCGCTTCCCGCATGCCTTCCCGGGCGATGTGGCCCACGTCCTGGATCGTTTTTTCCACGCTGGCGGTGACGATGCCCTCGCCCTGTTCAAAGCGGTGGCCGTTCATGCTCATGCGTACGCTGAGCAGGCCGGTGTACACCGCCGCCGCGATCTTGGAGGCGCAGCTGGACTTGGCGCCATCGCACCACATGCCGCCCAGAGTGGCCAGAGTGTTGGTGATAACGCCGCAGATCTGCTCATAGCTGCCGCCCTGGAGCCAGCAGATGCCCACCGCTGCCGCGCAGGCAGCGCTGGTGGCACCGCAGTAGGCGGACAGGCTGCCGATGAACCGTTTCTGGTGAATGCTCATCAGGTTGGCGATGGCCAGGGCCCGCAGCAGGCTGTCGTGGTCCACCTGGTTTTCCTCGGCGTAGAGCAGCACCGGCATGGTGATGGTAAGCCCCTGGTTGCCACTGCCCGAGTTGATGACCACCGGCAGGGGGCAGCCGTTCATACGGGCATCACTGCCCGCGGCAGCCGCGGCGGCGGCCCGCATCTCAAAGGGGCCTTCCTGGAACATGCCCCGCAGGGTGGCGCCCACCTCGGCGCCGTAGTGCCCGGCCAGACCGGTGTCCGAGATGGCCCGGTTACAGGTGATCTGGTTTTCCAACACATCCCGGATGGTGTCCAGGTCCACCGTTTCGCCATAGGTAAGGATGTCCCGCACATTCAAAAGGCTTTTGTCCGGTGCAGGGGCGCACACCTGCCGGGCGCACTCCCCTTCCATCAGATTTTCGCCGTTGTGCTCCATGCGGGTCACATTGGTGTGGGTGGTACGGATCTCCACAAAGGCTTCGTCCGCCCCCGCCCGGGCCGTCACCTGGACTACCAGGTTGTCGGTGCCTTCGATAAGGCTGGTGGTGCAGATACCCGCTTCCAGCAGTTCCACCGCCCGGGCACGAGTGGCATCGGTGACGCTTTCCAGCACCGCCAGACGGCGGGTGGCATCGCCCCCGCAGACGCCCAGCAGGGCGGCGATCTCAATGCCGCGGCGTCCGCCGGAATTGGGGACCGTGACGCCCTTGACGTTCTTGACGATATTGCCGCTGCAGGCCAGCTGCAGGGTATCCGGCTCCCGGCCCAGGATCTGGCGGGCCAAAGCGCCCGCATAGGCGATGGCGATGGGCTCGGTACAGCCCATGGCGGTGATCAGTTCCCCCCGCAGCAGCTCGCCGTATACGGTATATACTTGTTCTTGTAGCATTTCCGTTTACTCCGCTTGTTCAAATTCCGCCCGGACCGCCGCCAGCAGCGTCGGTTCGGTGGCCAGCCGGGTGCCCATCAGGGCCAGGGTCTTGGCCGCGAACAGCATGCCCCGGTGGGCCGCCGGTTTGTCGGCCTGCACCGTGACCGCCCAACTGTGGTTGGGCGTTTTGCGACCGTAGCAGGCGGTGTTGATGTTGACCACCGGCACGATCTGGCTTACGTCCGCCACATCGCTGGAACCGTTGTCCTTCTTGATGGTGCCGTCCACCGGCAGGATGCTCTCGTCCAGTTCCCCTTCCACCCCGGGCAGGCCCACAGCCTGGGCCACCTGGCGGGCGTAGGCTTTTTCCTCTTCGGTAAAGCGGGGCGCGCCGATGGCTTCCATGCAGTCGTGGGCCAGGGCCGCCAGGGTGAAATTCAGCTTGCTGTCGTGGTTTTCACCCAGGATCTTCACTTCCACCGTGGTGTCGGTCATCAGACAGGCACCTTCGGCCACCCGGCGTACCCGGGCTTCCAGTTCCTTCATCTGGGCAAAGGTGTAGGCCCGCACCATATACCACAGCTGGGCGTAATCCGGCACGATATTGGGCCGCTCGCCCCCGTGGGTATAGCAATAGTGCATGTAGCAGTCTTTGTCCACATGTTCCCGCAGGTAGTTGACGCCGATGTTGGTAAGTTCGGCGGCATCCAGGGCGCTGCGCCCGTTTTCGGGGCAGTTGCAGGCGTGGGCCGCCCGCCCGTGGAAGGTGAAGGTCAGAGCCTCGGCGGCCTTGAACTTTACCTCGCCGGGGTCATTGTGGTCCAGGGGATGCCAGGCCAGGCAGACATCCACATCCCGGAAATAGCCGTTCTCGATCATGATGGTCTTGCCGGCCAGGGTCTCCTCGGCGGGGGTGCCGTAGACCACCACCGTGGCGGGCAGGCCTTCATCCACCAGCTGGGCCAGGGCGATGCCTGCGGCGGCGCTGCCCGCGCCCAGCAGGTTGTGGCCGCAGCCGTGGCCGGGACCGCCGTTGCCCTGCTGATAGGGTACATCGTCCTGCTGCAGGCTGGCCAGGGCGTCATATTCGCACATAAAGCCGATGCGCACCGGCCCGTTGCCATACACTGCCCGGAAGGCCGTGGGCTGGTCTTTCAGCCCCCGTTCCACCGTAAAGCCGTGCCGTTCCAACAGGTCCTCCAGCACGGCGGCGGAACGGTGTTCCTCGCCGCTGAGTTCCGCCATACCGTGGATGGTATCGGCACAGGCGGCAAATTCCGGGCCGTGTTCTTCCAGCCAGGTTTCGATCCGTTGCTGACAGGTCATAGCCAGTGTCACCTCTCCTTTTCAAATTCCGCCCGCACCGCGGCCAGGCTTTCGGGGTCCGACGCCAGCCGCGCCCCGGCCAGTGCCAGGGACGCCGCCGCGAACCGCATGCCCCGATGGGCCGACGGACGGCAGGCCTGGGCCGTTACCGCCCAGGTGTGCATGGGGGTGTTGGCCGCAAAGCAGGCGGCAAACATATTGATGGTGGGCACCACCTGGCTGACATCCGCCAGGTCGGTGGAACCGTTGTCGATCTTGATGGTGCGGTCCGCCGAAACGATGCGGGTGTCAAAATCGCCGGTAAAGCCGGGCACCCCCGCATGTTGGGCGATTTGCCGGGCGTAGGCGGTCTCTTCCTCGGTAAAGCAGGGCGCGCCCACCGCCTCCATGGCCTCCCACACGATGCGGCTGAGGGTAAAGTTCAGCCGGTTGTCGTGGGTATCGCCCAGAGTCTCAAATTCCACGGTGGTATCGGTCATCAGGCACGCCCCCTCTGCGATGCGCTTGACCCGTTGTTCCACCTCTTTCATCTGGGCATAGGTATAGGCCCGCACCATGTACCACAGCTTGGCGTAATCTGGCACGATGTTGGGCCGCTCGCCGCCGTTGAGGTAGCAGTAGTGCATATAGCAGTCCCGGTCCACATGTTCCCGCAGATAGTTGACGCCGATGTTGGTAAGTTCGGCGGCATCCAGGGCGCTACGCCCGTTTTCGGGGCAGTTGCAGGCGTGGGCCGCCCGCCCGTGGAAGGCCATGGTAAAGGCGGCGGCCGCCTTGTGCTTGATCTCGCCCGGTTCGCTGTGGTTGTGGGGGTGCCAGCCCAGCACCACATCCACATCCCGGAAACAGCCGTTGTTCACCATAATGGTCTTGCCGGCCAGGGTCTCCTCGGCGGGGGTGCCGTAGACTACCACGGTGGCGGGCAACTCCTGGTCTACCAGCCGGGCCAGAGCGATGCCCGCGGCGGCGCTGCCCGCCCCCAGCAGGTTGTGGCCGCAACCGTGGCCGGGGGTGCCGTTGCCCTGCTGGCAGGGCACATCGTCCTGCTGCAGACCGGCCAGAGCGTCGTACTCACACATAAAGCCGATGCGCACCGGCCCGCTGCCGTACACCGCCCGGAAGGCCGTGGGCAGGTCCTTGAGGCCCCGTTCCACCGCAAAGCCGTGGTGTTCCAGCAACTCTTCCAGGGCGGCGGCGGAACGGTGTTCCTCACCGCTCAG
Source organism: Oscillospiraceae bacterium (assembly GCA_025758045.1). Lineage (NCBI taxonomy): Bacteria > Bacillati > Bacillota > Clostridia > Eubacteriales > Oscillospiraceae > Oscillospiraceae bacterium. The sequence continues at coordinate 966,997 of CP107208.1, forward strand.
TTCCGCATAGCCGTGGATGGCATCGGCGCAGGCCGTGACCTCGCCGCCGATGGCGTCCAGCGTTTGCAAAATCGCCTGTTTGTACTGTGTTGCGTCCATGGTACGCCGCCTTTCTCAACCGCCCAGGTATGCCTTGCGGATGCTGTCGTCGCTGTGCAGTTCCTTGCCGGTGCCGCTCTTGACGATGACGCCGTTTTCCAGCAGATAGGCGCGGTCGGCGATCTGCAGGGCCATGTTGGCGTTCTGCTCGATGAGCAGTACCGTCTTGCCCTGTTTCTGGATGGTGCAGATCAGTTCAAAGATCTCCTCCACCACGATGGGCGCCAGGCCCAGGGAGGGTTCGTCCAGCATGATGAGTTCGGGGTCGTACATCAGGCCCCGGGCGATGGCCAGCATCTGCTGCTCGCCGCCGGACAGGGTGCCCGCGTGCTGGTTGATGCGTTCTTTCAGCCGGGGGAACAGGTCATACATCTGCTCCCGCCGCTCGTCGATGTACTTGCGGGAAACCTTGCGCAGGGCCATGGTGCCCAGGATCAGGTTTTCGCCCACGGTCATCTTGGGGAAAACGTGGCGTCCTTCGGGCACATGGCTGATGCCCAGCCGCACGATATCGGGGGCGTTCATGTGGGTGATGTCCTGCCCCTTGAAGGTGATGCGGCCGGAGGTCTTTTTGGTAATGTTGCTGATGGCGCTCAGGGTAGAGGTCTTGCCCGCACCGTTGGAACCGATCAGGCAGACGATCTCGTTGCGGTCCACTTCCAGGCTGATATCCCGGATGGCATGGACATGGCCGTAGTCCACCACCAGATTGTCGATCTTGAGCATCGTTTCGGACATTGTCGTTCTCTCCTCTCTCAGCGCTCGTTGGACTTCTGGATGGTACCCCGTCCAAAGTACGCTTCCTGCACCTTCTTGTCGTTTTTCACCACGTCAGGGGTGCCTTCGCAGATTTTTTCGCCGAAGCTGAGGACCATGATGTAATCGCACAGGTTCATGACGAACTTCATATCATGCTCGATGACCACGATGGTGTGGCCACTCTTGTTGATGCGCTGGATAAATTCCAGCAGGCTCCAGGTCTCGGCCGGGTTCATGCCGGCGGCCGGTTCGTCCAGCAGCAGGATCTTGGGGTTGGCGGCCAGCGCCCGGGCGATCTCCACCTTGCGCTGCAGGCCGTAGGGCAGGTTGCCCGCTTTCCAGTCCTTGTATTCGGTCAGGCCCACTTCCTCCAGCACCTTGGCGGCCTGCTGGGTGGCATATTCCTCGTCCTGGCGGTAGCGGGGGGTGTGCAGCAAGGCGTCCAGCACATTGGTCCTGGTATGGATGTGGCAGCCCACCTTCACGTTTTCCAGCACCGAAAGGTACTTGAACAGCTTGATGTTCTGGAAGGTACGCACGATGCCCAGCTTGGCCACTTCCTCGGGGGGGAGGTTGGTGATGTCCCGCCCGTCAAACAGGATCTGGCCGGAGGTCACCTTGTAAGTGCCGGAGCAGAGATTGAAAAAGGTGGTCTTGCCGGCGCCGTTGGGGCCGATGATGCCGAAGATCTGGCCCTGTTCAACCTTCATGTCCACGTTGTTGACGGCTTTCAGGCCGCCGAAGTATTTGCAGACGGCCTTGCTTTCCAGAATGACTGCCATATCACTGCGCCTCCTTTGACTGGGGCTTTTCCTTTTTGCGCAAGAACGCCGGCAGCGGGAGGGAGATATTGCCCGCGATGACGCTGTCCTTGGCGCCGAACAGGCCCTGGGGCCGTACCCACATCATCACGATGATGAGCAGGGCGTACATGACCATACGCCATTCGGAGGCGAAGCGAAAGCCCTCGGTGATGCCGTTGATGACGAACGCGCCCACGATGGGGCCCAGCAGGGTGCCGGAACCGCCCACCACGCACATGGACAGCACGCTGAAACCTTCGTCCAGGGTGAACATGTCGGGGCTGACGTAGCGGTAGTAGTGGGCCAGGAACACGCCCATGGTGCCGCAGATGATGGCACCAGTCATAAAGTTGATGCAGCGGTAGTGGGAAACCTTGACACCCAGGGAACGGGCGGCGTCCTGGTCCTCACGGATGGAGATCCAGGCACGGCCGATGCGGGAGTTGAGCAGCCGGTTGAGAATGAACACCACCAGCAGCAGCACCACCAGCGCCAGGTAGTAGAAGGGAGCGCCGGATTCCACCTTGAAGCCGAAGATGGTAATGGTGGGGATGCCTTTGATGCCCAGGGGGCCGTTGGTCAGGTCCTGCCAGTTGAGGGCGGTCAGGCGCATCATTTCCGAGAAGCCCAGGGTGATGATGGACAGGAACATGCCGTTGAGTTTGAGGGTGGGGATGGATACGATGAAACCGGCAATGGCGCACAGAACAATGGTGCACAGCAGGCTGGGCAGGAAAGTCATGCCCAGTTCGGTGCTCATCAGGGCGCCGCTGTAGGCGCCGATGCAGGTAAAGCCCACGATGCCCAGGCAGCTCTGGCCGGAATAGCCGTTGATGATGTTCAGGCCGCTGGCGATGGTGGCGTACACGATGATGCGGGCCAGAACGCCCCGGACGTAGTTGCTGGTGGTGAGCTGGGGCAGCAGGATCAGGAACAGGATGCCGAGGACGACCACCAGCTTTTTATGGCCGGTGTAGAAGTCTTTGGCCTTGGTAATGAGGTTGGTCATAGGTCATTTGCCTCCCTTCCGTTTGAAGCCCTTGGTAAAGTCGAACACGAACAGACCCTCGGGGCGGAACGACAGTGCGATGAACACCACCAGGAAGCCGATGATATCCCGGTAGCTGGAGGTGAACAGGGCGATGCCGAAGTTTTCCAGAATGCCGATGAGCAGGGCACCCAAAGCGGCGCCGGGGATGTTGGTCATGCCGCCCAGCACGCAGGCGGAAATGGCCTTGAGGCCGACCACGGTGCCGAACACGGTGGACACGTTGGTCAGGTAGGTGCCGTACAGCAGACCGGCGATGCCGCCCAGGCCGGTACCCACGATGTTGCCGATGAGGGTGACTTTCTTGACGTTGATGGCCACCAGGCTGGCCGCCATTTTATCCTGGCTGACGGCGCGGAGCATCAGGCCCACGCGGGTCTTGTACAAAAACAGGCTCAGGCCGATGGCCAGCACCACCACGATGGCGATTACCACCATGTGGATGGTGGTAATGTACAGATCGGTACCGAAGAGATAGAAGGGCTTGGTTTCAAAGGCGGGGGGCATGGCGTTGCCCTGGGAGCCGAAGGCGATCTGGGCCAGGTTCTTGATGAGCAGGGAGCAGCCCACCGTGCACAGCAGGGCGATGTTTTTAGGCGCGTCCAGGAAGCGCTCGTAGGCAACCTTGTGGATGAAGATACCGGCAATACCGGAAGATATGAAGGCTACCAACAAGCCCAGGAAGAAGTTGGGCGTAACATAGGTGTAGAACAGATAAGCGCTCATGGCGCCGATCATGACCATTTCGCCGTAGGCAAAGGTGATGAGCCCGACGACGCCGACGATCAGCGTATAACCAATGGCCATCAGGGCGTAGATGCTGCCCTGGGACAGGCCGTTGATAAGCTGCTGGAGCACATACATGGGAATACCTCCTTTGGGTAGGCTGCGATGCGGGGCAAAAAAAGAGGCCCCGTTCACCCCGAGAGAGGGAAAACGGGGCCTCCGTTTTACCGTGTCAGCACACAGCGATCATTCAAACTTGCTGCACTTGGAGTAGTCGCTGACTTTGGTCCACTTGCCGTCGACAATTTTCAGCAGGCAGTAGGCGCGGATAATGTCCTCATCCTCGGTGAACTCGTAGGGACCGGCCAGGAGCACATCGCCCCACAGAGCCTGCACGTCGGCGTCGGTGATGCCGGCCAGGGCATCGCGCACGGCCTGACGGTCGGTGGTGCCGGCTTTCTCAATGGCGGCGCAGAGCAGCAGCGCAGCGTCGTAGGACAGAGGGCCATGAGTGGTAGGATAGAACCCGGCGCCTTCGTAGAATTTAGTTGCGTAGTCCCACGCAATTTCATCTTCTTCGCTGAGGAAAAATCCAGCCGAAATCACTAAACCTTCTGCTGCTTCACCTGCAAGGAGAATCACCTGGTCGGAGTACATGGCGCCGGCGCCGATGACCGGGATATCCCAACCCATGGCCTCCAGCTGTTTCAGGATCAGGGCACCGTCGGCGGCCTGCGTTACCAACATCAGATACTCGGGGTTGGTCTGGCGGATCTTGGTCAGGATGGCGGTGAAATCCTTTTCTCCAGAAACAAAGCTCTCGTCATCGGTGATCTCGATGCCGTATTCCTCGCAGCCTTCCTTGGTGGACTCAAAGGCGGAAGCGCCCCAGTCATCGTTGACCCAGATGACGCCGATGGACTTGGCGTTCAGGTATTCATAGGCGCCGCGCTCCACCAGGTAGGGCTGCTCGGCTTCCATCTTGCCGGCCACCGTGAAAGCGTAGTCGCTCATGGGGGCGTACTGGTTGTTGGAAGCGCAGGGGGAAAGCTCCACCATGGTGTACTCCTCAAAAACAGGCGCACAGGCGATGGCTTCGGAACTGGTCATGGGGCCAAGCACGCCAACGATACTCTCATCATCGCCCATCTTCTTGGTCAGCTCCACCGCTTCCTTGGGTTCGCCTTTGGAGTCTTCCAGGACCAGCTCTACCTTCTTGCCCAGGACGCCGCCGTTCTCGTTGACCTTTTCGATGGCTAGCTCCCAGGAACGCCAGAAGCTCTCACCCATCTCGGCCTTGTCGCCGGTGACTGCCGTGATGCCGCCGATGCGGATGGTGTCACCGCTGGTCTCGGCGGAAGCGATCTCGGAACTGGCGTTGGCGGAAGATGTCTGCTCGGAACTGCTGGTGGTTGCCGAACCGCCGCAAGCGGCCAGCAGGGAGGTGCCCATGGCCAGAGCCAGACCCAATGCGATTGACTTTTTCATACTGCTTTTTTTCATACTGCTTTGCTCCTTTTTTCAAGTGTGTTTCTTCTCGTGCTGCCGTAAAGGCGCTGTGCACTTTCGTTGTCTTCAGTCTACCATTGTGCCGCTTTTTTTACAAGATAACAAAAATACGATATGGTGGACTATTTCTCTTTCTTCGCTATTTTTCATGTTCTTTTTCTTGTTTTTCTGTTTATTTTGATATTATTGCACAATTTTCTGTGTTTTTTTCGTTGCAACACCCCGCGAAGTATGTTACACTGGGTGGCGAACCTTGTTAGATTCGGACCTGAAGGAGGGGACGTCATGCGGCGCAAAATGCTGCTTTCTTATTTTTCCATCCTGCTGGCGTTCTGCGCTGTCATCTTTGTGTTTGTGCTGCGCACCGTTTACAGCATGGTTCAAGGCAACCTGATTGAAACCTCCTCCCAAATAATGCAGCGCTGGTCCACCGAGTTATCCGACGCCATGGGCTTTGCCCACAGCCACATACTGAATCTGGCCTCCAGCCAGCATTTGCAGGAACTGCTGGCCGCCTACGGCACCGGCGCCGCCCAGGGCGACGCCGAGCAGGCCCTGTTGCGGGACGAAGCCCTTACCTCTCTGCTGTCCTTCAACAGCGTGACCCTGGGCACCCTGCCCTTGCTGGTCGAGATCACCGCCCGCACCCCGGACGGGTCCTATCTGCCCGTATACGACACCCTGGGGCTGGAGGAATCCCCCGCTCCTTACGATCCCCGTTCGGAATGGATCCAGACCCTGGAGTCCCTGGACGGCCGTTTTTTGTGGGATACCTACTACGACGGCAACTATGAATACATCCGGGCCTCCAAGATCATCTACGACAACCGGGATTTTTCCAACATTCTGGGCACCATATCGGTGGAGTTCAACTATGAGCACCTGACCCAGAGCGTTCTGCACAATCTGCGCAACGAGGCAGGCATGGAAGCCGCCCTCTACAATATAGCCACCGAAGAGTTCATCGGGTATTATTCCATCCGGGGCCTGCCCGATACCGATACCCTGCGGCAGCTGAGCGCTTCGGGCGGCTTCTATATACAGCCAGACGGCGACGCCTGCCTGTTTGCCCGGCGGCTTTCCACCACCGACTACTATCTGGTGGGGCTGAAATCCCTGGAGGAAGTGCACACCACCTACCTGCAATCCTGCAGCATCCTGTTTTTGTCCGCCGGGGCGGCGCTGCTGGTGGGCATGCTGCTCACCTTTGTGGTCACCGGGTCGGTGATGCGCCCGGTGGTGCAGCTGTCCGAGACCATGAAAAACGTGAAAAACGGCGATCTGGACATCACCGTCCACACCCGGGAAAAGGGTGAGGTGGGGGAACTGTACGACAGTTTCAACTACATGATCCAGATGATCAACCAGCTGATCGAGGAAAATTACGTCACCCGCCTGAACCAGAAACAGAGCGAACTCAACGCCCTGCAAAGCCAGATCAACACCCACTTTTTGTACAACACGCTGGATTCCATCAACTGGCTGGCCAAGGACTACCATGTGGAACAGATCTCCCAGCTGGTGACCAGCCTGTCCACCCTGCTGCGCACCTCGCTGAACAACGGCCAGCCGGAACTGACGGTGGAACAGGAACTGACCCACATGCGCAGCTACCTGAACATCCAGAAAGTGCGGTTCTGCGGGCTGTTCCAGGTCCATGAGGAAGTGGACGAATCCCTTTTGCAGGACACCGTCATCAAGATGCTGCTGCAACCCTTGGTGGAAAACGCCATTCTGCACGCCTTCAACCGGTCCGACGCCCCGGCCGAGGGCAACCTGCTGCTGGTGCGGGTGTTTGCCCGGGCGGGGGACCTGGTGCTGGAAGTGGCCAACAACGCCCCCGATGACGCCCTGGCCCAGGTACAGCAGCGACTGCGGCAGGAGGCGGGCGCCCCCGCCCGCAGCTACGGCATCCAGAGCATCCGCACCCGGCTGGAGATCGCCTACGCCCGGGAAGCCGCCCTAGAATACCGGATGGAGGGGGGCTTCCTGACGGCGAGCATCCGCATTCCCCGCCGTTATACCGCCCCCGACCGCCTGACTACCCCCAGACTGAAGGAGTAAAGACCCATGCCCTATTCCGTTTTGATCGTGGACGATGAGATGCTCATCCGGGAAGGACTGCGCCGTCACCTGGACTGGGCCACCCTGGACATGGAGGTGATCGGGGTAGCCGACGGCGCCGAGAGCGCCCTGGAGATTGCCCGGCGCCGGGCGCCGGATATCCTGATCACCGACATCTGCATGCGTTCCAAGACCGGCTTTGACCTGATCGAGGACCTGTTGGAACTGGGGCTTTCTCCCCAGGTGATCCTGATTTCCAGCTACAACGATTTTTCCTACGCCCAGCGGGCGGTGCGCCTGAATGTGGTGCGGGAATATATCCTGAAACCGGTGGACACCGACGCCCTGACCGCCCTGCTGCACAAGCTGCGGGGCGAACTGGACCTGCGCCCTGCCCCCCGCAGGGCCGAGGAGGACGGCGGCGCCGACATCCCCGTGCACACCTACCGCAGCTTTTTGCAGGACCTGCGCAGCGGCGGCTATGACCGGCACCGCTTTGTGCACTGTGTCAAGCACGGGGAAACCCAGGAAGCCCTGGCCCAGTGGGCCTGCGTGGAGCAGGTGGTCCGGGCGGAACCCCACCACCTGGCCTCGGCCCAGCGGTTCTGCACCAATCTGCTGATGCTGCTCATCTCCGAGGGCATCCTTTCCGGCGAGGGGGAGGACCCGGTGCACGCCCTGCGCCGCTGCGCCGACACCGAGGCCATGTGCGCCTGCATGCGGGATACCGTGGCCGCGGAATGTGCCCACAAATGCGCCCAGGCACCGCTGGCCCAAAGCAAGCTCATTGCCGCCAGCCTGGACCTGATCGAAAAGCATTACCGGGACCCCCGGTTCAACCTGACAGCCCTGGCCGCCGAACTTTGCGTCACCCCCAACTATCTGTCCATTCGCTTCAAGGAGGAGATGGGCGTAGGGTTCATGAAATATCTGCTGGACCGCCAGATCGAGACCGCCAAGCGGCTGCTGGCCGACCCCCAGTACAAGGTGTACCAGGTGTCCGAGATGGTGGGGTTTCAGGACGAAAAGTATTTTTCCCGCCAGTTCAAGAAACTGGTGGGGGTCACCCCCAAAGAATACCGCAACGAGCATACCTCTCCCCTGTGAGGGCGGGCTTTGTCCGGGCGGGGCGCACCACACCGTGCGCCCCGCCCGGTTTTTCTGCCTCAATGGATGCGGGGGTGCTTTTCTTTGGACGGCGGGTCTGCTATACTGGGCTCAAAGTGCACAAAAGGGAGCTGAACGGCCGTGAAACTGAGCGACAGCCAATACCCGCTGAAAAAGGTCTTTTACCGCATGTTTTCGCTGCTGGTAGTGGTACCGCTGATTGTGGTGTTTGCCGCGGCGGCGGTGATCCTGTACCAGGTGATGCGCACCTCCGCGGTGGATACCATCTCGGCGTTTCAGGAAACGGTGGCCACCACCCTGAACACCGATATCAAATCCGCGTCGCTGCAGCTGTCCCATTTTGTCTATGTAAACGACGGCGAGTTCCTGGACGTGGCCAACCGGGTCTATTCCAGCAGCGGCAGCAGCCAGCAATATCTGGCCGCTAAAGAGCTGGAACTGAGTTTCAACATGGCCATGGTGCCGTCTCAGAACATTCTGGCCGGGCTCTTTTTCATGAAAGGCGGGGGTACCGTGCCGGTGAAGGAGTCCATCACCCTGCCGGACGACGCCCTGCGCGCCGAAGGCTGGTACCGCACCGCCCTGGACAATCCCAACCGGGTGACCATAGGCGGCTACGACACCAGCAAGACCGATCTGACCGCCAACGCCCAGAAAGGCGGTCAGCTGGTGCTGGTGACGGCCATGGCTCCCAACTATACCACCGACCGCAGCGGCCGCATCGAGATGGTGGCGTACTTTACCACCTCCCAGGTAAGTGAGGTGCCGCTGCGGTCTCGCTCCGACCCCGGCATGGGCACTACCCTGCTGCTGGACGAGGAAGGCCAGGTCCTGTTCGGGGATATGGGCCGGGAAGAACTGCTTGCCTGGTTTGGAGAGAACGGCGCGCAGCTACCCAACGGCACCTTCAACCGGCGGGCGGCCCTGGACCCCGACGGGCGGACCCGCAACTATCTGTTCATCCTGCGGCAGGTACCCTTTACGGGTTGGCGCATCGCCACCTTTGTGGACGAAGGGCTTATCATGGACCGCATCCTGGGTATCGGCGCACTGCTGGTGGGGGTGGTGTTCAGCCTGCTGCTGCTCTTCTTCCTGTTCTCCCGGTACTTCCTGGACGCCATCGTCATGCCGGTGCAGGAGCCGGCCGGGGCCATGGACCGGGTGGCCGCCAACGACCTGGCCGTACAGCTGCAGCCCTCGGGTCACCAGGAGCTGCAGCGGCTGACTTCCTCCTTCAACCAGATGGTCCTGAGCCTGAAAAACATGCTGGCCATCAACGAGGAAACCCAGAAGCGCAAGCATCAGGCCGAGATGCAGGTTCTGCAAAGTCAGATCAACCCCCATTTCATTGTGAACACCCTCAACTCCATCCGCTTCATGGCCCAGATGTCGGGGTACGACGGCACTCGCCGTATGGCCCAGGCGTTGGGCAATATCGTATCCTGCTCTTTCCGTAGCAGCACCAGCTTTTACACGGTGGACGAGGAATTGCAGATGCTGGACAGCTACCTGTACATCATGCGCATCCGCTATGCAGACGGCTTTGAGGTGCGCTACGATGTGGCCGAAGATTGCCGCAGCTGCCGCCTGCCCCGGTTGACCCTGCAGCCCATTGTGGAGAACGCCCTGGACCATGGCTTTGCGGACATGGGGGACGAGCTGGGCCAGCTGGTGATCCAGGCGGCCCGGCAGGGGGATTTCCTTTGCCTGGAAGTGGAGGACAACGGCTGCGGCATGACGCCGGAGCAGGTTGATGCGGTACTGCGGGGCCGTCCCCTGGGGGCGGATACCGGCCACGGCATCGGGCTGAAAAACGTGCTGGCACGGCTGCGGCTGCATTTTGGCGGCGAAAGCAACCTGTTGATAGAGAGTGTGCCCGGCCAGGGCACCCGGATAACGATCCGCCTACCCTGGCAGGCGGTAGCGCCCCAGACAACGAAGGAGGAACTGTCCCATGATCCGAACCCTGATTGCCGATGACGATGCCCTGCTGCGGGCGGCTTTGCGCACCATGGTGGACTGGGAAGCCTTGGGCTACACCCTGGTGTGGGACTGCACCAACGGGCTGCAGATGCTGGAACTGTTACAGCGCACCACCGTGGACCTGCTGATCACCGATATGAAAATGCCCCTGCTGGATGGGCTGGGGTTGATCCGCCGCCTGCGGCAAAGCGCCCTTTTGCCGGTGACGGTGGTACTTTCGGGCTATGACGAATACGAGCTGGTGCAGGAGGCCTTCCGCCTGGGAGCCCATGACTACCTGCTGAAAGGCAACCCGGACACCGCCAGCCTGACCGCCATGCTCACCGAGCTGCGCCGCCGCATCTTTGCCGACGGCGGCACCGCAGCGGCCCCCGCCGCCGGGCCCCAGCTGGCCCCGGGCAGTTACGGGGTGGCGGTATTTGCGGTGGACGACATGGCCCGGCAGTCCGACCGGTTCGGGGGCGACCTGAAAAACCGCCTGGACAAGCCCATGCTGGAACTGGTACGCCAGATCCCCCGGGTGGCAGGTCGGGCCACCCTGCGGGCTGCCGGACCCGGCCAGTACGAGCTGCTGTGGCAAGTTCGGGACAAAGCCCGCTACCACAACACTATGCTGTCGGTAGTGCAGCAGATCCAAGTGGTATGGCGGGATTACATGAACCTGAGCGTTTCAGCGGCGGTGAGCGACCTGGTCACCGAAGCAGGGGTGGCCGACGCCTGCGCCCTGTGCGGGGTGATGGTGCGGCTGGCGGTGCTGCAAGGACCGGGAGCGGTCTGCACCCAGAGCCGGTACGAACCCCTGGCCCGGGCCTGCCTGGACAGAGCCCCTGTGTGTGCGCCGTTGGTGAACGCCCTGGGCGCCCAGCGGGACGAGGACTATGAAGCGGAGAAGGAAGCCTTTTTCCGCACTCGGGAACCGCTGGACGGCCCGGCTCAGACCCAGCTGATGCTGGTGCTGCTGACCCAGATCACCGAGGCCCAGCGCAAATGCGGCCTGGACGCGGAGAACACCGCCGGTTGTGAAGCGGTGGTACAAGCCCTGGGTACCCCCTGGGAGCGCAGTGTCTGGCTGCGCAACCTGCTGCGCAAGGAGCAGGAACGGCTGCAGCACCGCAGCCGCAGCCAGACCCCGGACCCCATCCGCCGGGCCCAGATCTTTCTGGAGGACAACTTCACCGACCACAACCTGACCTTAAAGGCCGTGGCCGACCAGGTAGGCCTGAACGAGAAGTACCTGAGCACCCAGTTCACCCGCCGGTGCGGCTGCACCTTTATCAGCTACCTGAACAACCTGCGGCTGCGCTATGCCCAGGAACTGCTGGCCCGCACCGACCTGAAGATTTATGAGATCAGCGACCGGGTGGGATACAGCCGCTTTCCCAGACTGCTCCCTATCTGAAACACCGCGGTTGAAAAAACTTTTTTCAAAATTCATTATTTAATCGTCAATATATTGGCGATGCTGCAAAAACTGATATCACAATGCTGAACGCTCTACCGCAATTTATATTACAATATTTACATAGTATAGTATAAATGGGAAAGGGTGTACCTGCTTGCTACAGGTAGCCGAATATGAGAGTTTTGTCCGTAAGCGCATCACGCAGCTGCGCCATCGTCTTCATGTTTCTGAACATAAAATGAGCCTTGACCTTGGCAAAAGCGGCAGCTATATGCGCAGTATTTCAATCGGCAAGGCATTGCCCTCGATGCAGCCATCAAGGAAATTAGCAGCTCACGCAAAGCCAGATGACGCGCTTAGTCACCCTCATGGGAGTGCCAGCGCTTTAAGACTTCCTCCACCTGCTTGATAAGCTGCTCCTTATTCGGCATATACAGGACATACCGAGAAGCAAAAATTTGATTAGACAAGCCGCCCAGCGCATACTCAGCCGCTACACTGTCCTTATCGGTGCAGAGGATGATGCCGATGGGCGGATTGTCTTCCGGGTCGTTGACCTCTGCGGCATAGTAGTTCAGATACATATTGATCTGCCCGGCAGCTTCGGGCGTGAGTTTGGTGGTTTTCAACTCGATCAGCACATAGGCGTGCAAAATCTTGTTGTAGAACACCATGTCCACATAGTAGTGGGTGTTATTCACAGTGACCCGCTGCTGTGTGCCGACAAACATAAAGCCCCGACCGAGTTCCAGCAGGAAATCTTCGATTTGCCGCACCAGTGCCGCTTCCAAGTCGCTTTCAAGGAACGGCTTCTCCTCCGGCAGACCTAAAAATTCAAATACATACGGGTCTTTGATGATGTCCTCCGGCTTGGCGTAGTCCACGCCCTTTTCAGCCAGCGCCAAAACCTGCTCCTTGTTGGCATCACCGCGGGATAGGAGCAGACGCTCAAACAGAGAGCTATCAATCTGCCGCTTCATCTCACGGACAGACCATCCGGCGTTGACTGTTTCCTTTTCATAGAAGCTGCGCTTTTCCTTATCGGAGATGGACAGCAGCTCGCAGTAGTGCGACCAATTCAATTTTCCAGACACTGTCTGGAAAATTGGATAGCTGAGATAGAACTGCCGCATCTTGTGTGTAAATATTTTAATTTGTTGACATTTCCCCGAAATCACGATATAGTAATAGTAGAAAACGACTTGGGAGGGATACTGGATGCCGAGCGATTACCAAAAGCAAATAAAAGAAATTTTTGGCACAGCTGATTTGGATGAATTGCGAGAACTTGCAAAGATGCTGAAAATCAATCATCCAAATCCGCGCAATGCGGGCCGCAAGGCACAGCTGACCCCCGACCAGATCGTAGAGGTTTTGGAACTGCATAGAAAAGGCATCGGCAACACCGAGATTGCAAAACAGTTCGGCGTGTCGCGCCAGACCATATACAAGTATATCTATAACGCCGAGCATTTCAGCACGGACCCGGATTTTACCATGCGGATGAATTTCATGAACGGTAAGCAGCTATGTACGGTCATCGACATTGATTTCAAGCACGAAGTTGTCCGCATGAAGAACTACACCGACCGAATCCCTTTGCGGGCGTTTGGCATTGTAGAGAATCCGTCTTGGGCAGATTTCGAGGAATTTTTGAAAGAAAGATGCCTGCCTGCCAGCCGAGCCGGTCTGAAAGGCATTCTCCGAGAGATGGATGTTCCTTTCTTTGATCCGCTGCTGATTATTGAAAAGACCAATGGGCGTATGGCTGGGGACCACCAATGGGTGCAGATTATAAAAGCTGAATCCTCTTGTGCAACAGATAGATAGGCTATTCAGCCTTGCGTGTAAAACGGCATTTTTGATAGGCACTGCATCCCCAAAACTGACCGTATTTTCCATTGCGCAGAACCAATGGCTTACCACAGTATGGACACTTGGTCTGTAAATCCTCAATATGCTGTTGTTTTTCTTCTTGAGAAACCTCTGTGAACGGCTCCAGTAGCCCAACCACTTGTTCAATATCCTCGTGAGAATAAATAATCGGCGCGTCCTTCAAACGCCGCTTCAAAAAGTATAGTTTACCCTATTGTAAGTAATCGCGCTATTCGCTTGATTACAATCAAGCAATTCAAAAAAATCGAAAATGTTAAAGAGTATACTGTAACGCTGCCGATAAAATGTAGTATAGCAATACAGTTTCGCTGCAAAGCTCCATATAGAGGCACAAGTGCTAGTCCCATAAAAAGAACTACTAAATCCGTAATGGACAAGCAAGATAAATATAGTATGGTGTTGATTGTCTCATTGAACACTGTACCGTAAGCAGGATAACCCTTTTTCTTTTTCTCATTTCCACTGGCGATTGCACCTAATGTGGCAAATAATAACCCCAGCAAAATTGAAATTGCCGTACATACCGTTTCCAGAACACTCGTGCGAATTGGGGAAATTAACGTCAGACCAATTCCAAAGCTAATTGGTGTTGCCATAAAAATTACGCGATGGCGTAAAGAAGAAAGCATTTTCCAGTAATCACAGACAATTTCACGGATGTTCAGAAAAGAATTTTTCTTTCGCAAAGAATAGCGTATAATCAGTAAGAATGTGATTGCAAGAATCAAGGCACCACAAAAATGTGTTTCGCTCATAATAGCTCCTCCGTTAGCGTCTTGATATCACATGAATAGTCATATCCATTTTTTCAATGTATTCTGTCGCGCGTGCACATAAGTACGAAATGATGGTATTCTCGTCAGCATGACCGTTCTCTTTTTCGTATTGGCTGGGTATGTATTCAAGAATGCTCAGATTATCGTATTTATGCAGATTAACCGTTCTTTCTTTACCATCTCCGATGTCTATTGTTGCAGTAACATTGTCGTAAGATATGCCGTTTTCTAATTCAAAAATCGCAGACTTGTCTAAACCGAAATGAATTAAACGCTCAATAAAAGTATTGGCTGCTTTTCCGAGAAAGGAGGACAAGACTCGCTCTTCCTTGGCGTAAGAAATCCCGCTCAATTGGTCGCTGTTGTCTTCTGAGGTGCGATTACGGGTCAATTTCAACCGTTTGAGTGTACCTAAATCAAAAAAGGCGTTTAGAAATTCACTGGGAGATACATTGCACGTGTGAAAAGTTGCGTTCATTTTATCTTTCGCAAACTCGTTTATCATTTTACAGGTAATAGATTTGGCACCGTATATCCCCATGGATTGGAAAAGGATTAAGCCCTTGTTAATGGGTTCCGTTGACGTCTCTTTTTTGGGAATAGCAACAAATACAAAGAAAGGAACCATTCCTGCTTGATTCTTTTCAATTGAACCAACTCGTTCGTGAGATGTTGCATCGTATATGTCGCTTTCTATCCCATAATTCCCCGAATGTATGCAAGCAGCAATGTAAGAAAATTTTTCGGTTTCTCCGCGCCAATTGGGATTTGTTTCAATGTAATACAACTTCTTTTCGGATTCAAGCGTTTCCATTGTGCGGCGAACAGCAAAAAAGGCTTCAAAAAAATCTATTGCCTGGGAGTATTGCGTATCATTGTATTGAACAGGGGAGTTCAGCCCTAAATAACAGCTATTCTTGCCTGATTGGAAAAAGTAGAAGCTGGAAACATATAAACCCAAACTCATTTAAAAGACTCCTTTTTGTATGCGCAATCCTATGAGCAACTATGTTCTTTGTGACATAGGAAAAATGGTGTAGATAGAAAAACTGTTTTCATATGTGTAGATTATCACAATCAGGCCACATAATCTTCCACTCAAAATACTCAGCCTGCGTGATCTCTCCCGCATACAACTTCTTCTGAACCGCAGCCCAATCCTTCAGAAAATCATCCAGAATCGTATCATCGAACCACATCGCCACGGGGGAGCGCGGCGGCCAGCTATCGTTATCATCATAGCGCAGCGCAAGGTCTGGGTTGGCATTGTACCGCGCTGTGCCGCGCTCAGTTAGCACCAACTTGATAACGCCGGGCTGCTCCTCGTCCAGCCAGAAAAGCTGCTCCAGAATATCGTTTGCCGGACCGTTTCCGCCATCGGAAAGTGCCAACGGGGAAACACGCAAAGCCTCTGCTATTTGATTTAGCAGGGGCTTTTTTGGTACGCGGTAACCCATTTCGTATTGCGCAATGCGGTTTGCGCTGAGGTCGACCAACTCGCCCAACTCTTTCTGGGTCATGCGGCGGTGTTGGCGGATGCGCTTGATTTTCTCTCCGATGTTCATTTCAGTTCACTCTCTTTGCAGGATTTTCCTTATTGTACCACACCATAACATAAAAGCGCAAAAAAAAAGTAACAATTTTGCGAAAACTATTGACATTCGCATAAAAGCGCAGTATCCTATATTCACATCGCAAATATGCGAAAGTTGAAATTCAAGGATGGTGATCGAATGGATTGTAAAGAAATCAGAGAAATGTACAAGCTCATGTTTGCGGAGTACCCGGACATTGTAACGGTCAAGGATCTGCAAGCCATGCTGGGCATCAGCCGCCACGCGGCCTATGACCTGCTGGGAGAGGGCGAGATCAGCTGCATCCGGCTGGGAAACGCCTACAAAATCCCCAAAATCAATGTGATCAATTATGTTCTGAAAAGTCCGTGCGGTCAGACCCGTGTGAGCGCGTAGGAGAAAGCCTTGTTTTTGGCAAGAGCACCTCCCCGTCTTAAATAGATTCGGCACCTTGAAAACTGCATATCCGACAAGCAAGGTACATTCACCGCATTGCCGTCAACTTACGAGTACGGCAGCGCAGACAGAGTACGCGCCATGACTGCCACCGGGCACGAGCGATTCAGTCTCTGGTAAACACCCCGTGGCGGAGTGGAGCGCAATGACAGATGTGGTCGTAAAGATACTTCCGTCCAGTCACAGTTCACACAATAAGGGCGGCAGGCAGAGAACCTGGCTGGGGTAAAAATACCCATGATGCCGTTGCAGCCGAACGGTAGCCTTGCGAATCGTCCCCACAGCTGGGGCAAGGTGGGCAAATGCAGCTGTAAATCGAAATGTTATCCCGAAAGTGTACTGAACGGATTCACTTTTTCCAGCCCAGTAAAAGTAGTGAATCAGAACAGTATACTTTCGGAAAATTTATTGGGAGTGAATCAGATTTGATTCACAATTCAGAGGGAAAGGTGTAAAAGTGAATCAGTTCTGATTCACTTGCAGTAACTGCCCAAATCCGCCCGGTGTGGGGCGGATGCCCCGCGTCGCACACTGACGCGACATCACCCGCAAACCCGCCGTTTGGCGCGTTTGTGGGGCTGTGGGGCGGCGTGAGCCGTACAACTTAACACTGGAGAATAAAACTTACTACACACAAAACGACGATAGTATGAGATAATAGATATATACCAAAACAGAAAGGACGATGCGAATGAATCATGAAAAACTTCCAAAAACGATCTCCGCCGAAGAACTCCTCTCCACGCCGCTGCCGCCGGTCAAGTGGATCATCCCTGATTTGCTCCCAGCCGGTCTTGCACTGTTTGCCGGTCCCAGCAAAGCGGGCAAAAGTTGGCTGACCTTGTGGCTGTGCTTGCAGGTGGCGCAGGGAAAGCCTATGTGGGGACGCGAAATAGAGCCGCACACCGTTCTTTATCTCTCACTGGAGGACACCTTCAACCGCCTGCAAAAGCGCCTTCTCCAGCTTGTGGGCAGCGAAGAAGCCCCCGAACGGCTGGTCATGCAGACGGAATGCAGCAGCATCGGGCAGGGGCTGGAAGAACAGCTCACCAGCTTCATCTATCAGCACCCGGACACCGGACTGATTGTCATTGATACCTTGCAAAAGGTTCGTTCCAACGACCAGAACAACAGTATGTATGCCAGCGATTACAAGGAAATCAGCGCCTTGAAAGCATTGGCGGACAAGTATAACATCTGTATTTTGCTGATCCACCATCTGCGCAAACAAGCCGCAGACGACCCGTTCCAGCAGATTGCAGGTTCCAACGGTCTGATGGGTGCGTCCGATACCAGCTGGGTCATGCAGCGCAAACGCATGAGCCAGACCGCCAGCATTTTGGTGACCGGGCGCGACATGGACAACAAAACACTGCGTCTGCACGAAGAAAACTGCGTTTGGATGCTGGACGAGGAAGAAAGCACTGAACAAATTGCGGCGAAGGCGGTGCCGAGTTACCTTTGGAAAGTGGCTGATTACATTGACCGTGTTGGCATTTGGCAGGGTACGGCTACCGAATTGCTCTCTGCAGCCGATATTGAAGGCGTTTTGCCCCACCAGCTGACCCGGAAAATCGTGGAACACTTCGATACCGTATTCACGCCAAGAGGTATCCGCTATGAAACCCACCGCACCTCGCAGGCGCGGCAGATGAAGTTCTCCCATGACGGAAATGACGCAGATGACGCTAATGACGCTGAAATTGACATAACCCAGCTTTTCAAATGGGATATCTCACAAACAGCGTCATCAGCGTCATTAGCGTCACAAAGGTCGCGTAAGGGGAGCAAGCATGGGCAAAGTGTTGCCACAGGGCAACCCGCCGAAAAGCCTACGGGGACAGCCACGAACCCCTGTGAGGCTGCTGGCGCATGAGAAAGCGCAGTGTCGGGATCAATGTCCGCGTCAGCGTCACAGAGAAACGAAAAATGACGCTGATGGCTAAACGGTGCGGGCTGTCTCTCTCGGAATACTTACGCCAGCGGGCGCTGGGATATGAACCGGGCGGGCATCCGCTCAAGGAGGTATTTAATGTATTGGACAAACTGGATGAAATTGCAGAGAACTGTTCTGCACGGGAAGGGGCAGCCATCAACGCCCAGACCGACCGCATGAGGGATTTGCTCATTGGCAGTCACTAAGATCTGGACGATCAAGGACAGCTTACAGCGCGTCCTTGATTATGCCGCCAATCCGGACAAAACCGAATACGATGCCATTGCCCAAACGCTGCACTACGCAGAGAACGATGCCAAGACTAAGCTGAACGAGAGCGCCCAGCTCGTCACCGGCATCCATTGCAGGGCAGACCATGCGTGGGAGGATATGCGGGCTGTACAGGAGCGCTTTGGTAAAACAGACGGCGTGGTGGCGCTCCACGCCTACCAGAGCTTCCGCGAGGGGGAAGTCACCCCGGAGCAATGCCACGAGATCGGCGTGGCACTGGCCCGCAAGGTCTGGGGCAAGCGATTTCAGGTGCTGGTCGCTACCCATATGAATACGGATAACCTGCACAACCACTTCGTTATCAATTCCGTATCGTATGTGGACGGCAAGAAATACGAGCAACGCCGCAGCCAATACGCTGAGTTCCGGGCGGCATCCGACAAGCTGTGCCGGGAGTACGGCTTGTCAGTAGTGGAGCAGCCCAAGGCCAAGGAACCGACGCGGTACGCCTGGATGCGGGAAGCCATCGACCAAGCCTGTGAGGATGCCAGCACCGCCGAGGACTTTCACAGGGCGCTGTATCGGCAGGGGTACATTTTCGACAGTGACCCCAACCGAAAGTATGCAACGATTCGGGCGCGGGATGGAGGCCGTGCAGTGCGGCTTTATCGGCTGGGAGAAGAATACGATTTACCTGCCATAGACGACAGACTGCGGGGAAACTACTTGTTGTATGGACCAAGGCTGTATGAGGTGAAACACCCACCCCGCCAGTATACGCCGAAACGGTATCGCCCCAAGGATACCTATGCAGGAAAAAGCATCCTCCAAATTTTCCTCGAGGTGTTCTTTGATGAATCCCAAATGCATCGCTTGTATCTGTACTACTGTTATCAGCTGGGTATCCTGCCCAAGAAACAGCAACCGCGTATCAACCGCCCGGAATTAGAGCGCATTTGGAAAGATACCGAGAGAATCCTTGCAGAACACGCCTTTGTCTACGACCACAAGTTCCCCTCTTTGCAAGCAATCGTGGACTACCGCAAGGGCTTGTCCCAGCGAATGGAAACCCTTGCCGCGCAGCGGGCGGAAGTCGTCAAGCAGATGCGCCGAATGGATGCCCCGCCGGAACTTGCAGACCGCCGTACAATGCTTACCTGTAAGATTGCGGAACTCCGCAAAGAGGACAAAATCGCAGAGGGAGCCATCAAGCGTATTCAACGCACGCGCGAATCCAACCGTATTGACCGGGAAAACAGGATGCCGCAACATCCCGGACCACGCCGCCGCAGAAGGGAACGGGAGCGCGAATGATGTCAGTTTGCACCCAATGTGCAGGACGGTTCTTGTGCAATTCTGTGAATAGCTTTCCGGCGGGATTGCTGGTATCGTTGTACCGAACCCCAAATGCAGCAACTTGAAAAAAGGAGAGATGCCTATGGTAGCAGGACGCTTACAGGAGAAAAACGGATTTTATTACATAGTGCTGAGTTACACGGACTCGGCGGGCAAACGCCGTCAGCCGTGGATCGGCACAGGGCTGCCCGTCAAGGGCAACAAAAAACGTGCCGAAAAAATGCTGGCAGAAACGCGAAAGAGTTTTACGATTCCCAAAGGACAGGTGTCCGAACTCAGCCCGGATATGGCATTCAGCGACTATATGCGATATTGGCTGAAAATGATGCGAACCGCCGTAACGGAAACTACTTACTCGTCCTATTGCTTCAATGTGGAAAAGCACATCATTCCCTACTTTGAACCGCTGGGCGTAACGCTGGCAGGGTTACAGCCGCGCCAGATTCAGAGCTTTTATCTGCACGAAGCGGAAACGCTGAAAAACACCTCTATACTGCGATTCCACGCCAATCTTCACAAGGCGCTGAAATACGCCGTGCGCATCGACCTGATCACCAGCAACCCGGTGGACAAGGTGGACCGCCCCAAGCCGCAGGCGTTCATGGCAAGCTATTACAGCGCCGAGGAAATGGAAAAGCTCTTTGAAGTCGCCCAAGGGCATAAGTTGGAACTGATTATCCAGCTTGCAGCCTTTTACGGACTGCGCCGAGCCGAGGTGATGGGGCTGCGGTGGGAGGCCATCGACTTTGAAGCCAAGACGCTGACCATCCGCCACATCGTGACCAGCACCCGCATTGATGGCAAGAAGATTTTGGTAGAAGCTGACCGAGCCAAAACAAAATCCAGTCTGCGCACCTTGCCGCTGGTAGACCCGATTGCCGAACGCTTAAAAGCCGTCAAAGAGCAGCAGGAATACAACCAGAAAATCTGCGGCAACTGCTATAATCAAGAGTACCTTGGCTATGTATTTGTGGATGCAATGGGAAACCTGATCCAGCCGGATTCCGTGACGACGGGCTTTCCGCAGCTGCTGAAAGAAAATGGTCTGCGCAGGATCCGATTCCACGACTTGCGCCACTCCTGTGCCAGCCTATTGCTGAAAGAGGGCGTACCGATGAAGCAGATTCAAGAGTGGCTGGGTCACAGCGATATTTCTACTACGGCCAACATTTACGCACATCTGGATTCGCGGTCCAAAAACTTAAGTGCCCGAACGATGGCAAACACGCTGACACTGCCGAAAGCGCAGCCCATAAAGAAGTGGTAACATGAACAGAGGGCGGCACCTGAGAAATCGGGTGCCGTCTTTTTTGCTGTCAATTTGTACACAAGATGCAGGAAGAATCTTGTGTAGTTCTGTGAATAGCTATTTCCCGCGATTGCTGGTATGATTTGTACCGAACCCGAAAATCACTACTTGAAAATAAAGGGGAGATGTTTATAAGAAAAGCATCGGGATTTTGCAAAGCGGCAATAAAAAATCACTACCCAATGTGAAATTGAGTAGTGATACTTGGCGCAGACGGCGGGACGCAAAGCGCCGGGCATGGGCTGTTCGAATCCCACCTTGCAACCCTTGCATAGTTTGCCGCAAAAATAATAAGCAGCACCCCGCAAGGTGCTGCTCTTGGCGCAGACGGTGGGATTCGAACCCACGTGACATTGCTGTCAAATTGATTTCGAGTTTTTTGGTATATATCGCAACTGACGGTATTTGTCGGAAAAAAGCGGAAGTTGTCGGAAGATGATTCGACCGACCTACGACGAAAAATGTTGAAAAAGAAGTCCTTTTTAACGTCAGAACGTCGCAATTCGAACCCGTTTCGAAATGCCGAATTTTCGGGAAAAATGAGAGAAAAACAGGCATTTTTGGCACGTTGGAGAGATGTTGGAGAGAAAAACAGGAGAGAACAAAAAAGCTCAATTTTCCTTATTGTTATGGGCATTTACAAAAGTGTGTTGACTAAATTTTATGCAAATTCCCCCTTGCCTCAAAAATCAAACCGTCCCTGCCTGCTGTTGATGAGTTCGAATAATGGACGGTGATTCTAGTGGATTACAGTTACGACTTTGCAAAAATCAAGGCAAACTACCCTGAAAAAATCGGGCTGGAGCAGATGCGCGTCATCTGCCATATCAGCAAAAAGACGGCGCGTTACCTGCTGACAAGCGGGCTTGTTCCCTGCATAGATACCGGCAAGAAAACCCGCCAGTACATCATCAATACAAAAGATGTTATCACGTATCTTAAAAAGCGTCAATCCCAACCGGAAAAATTCTCGGCACCGACCGGGTATTACTCAGCGAGTTGGAACAAAGGCGGCAAGCCCAAAATGCTGACCTTACGGGAATGGGCAAATCTGGATACCGCCAAAAGCAGAAAGAAGTTTCAGGACTTTCTTACCCTGAAAACGCAGCCCTACAGCGATGTGCTGAGTGTTGCCGAAGCAAGCCGGCTTACCGGCTATCACCACAACACCCTGACGAATTGGTGCCATAACGGTTACATCCGATACTTTGAAATCAGTGGTGGGTATATGATTCCCAAATCTTGTCTGCTGAATTTTCTGCTTAGTCCTCATATTCTGGACAGCTATCGACCTTCTAAAAAGATGGTTGACCTTGCGAAAGAATTCAGCCGACAGGGCAAATCGACAAAAAAGCCCACCGCCAAATGAGTGCCATAGAGAAAAGCAGCGTCCCCCGAATGTAAAACGGAGGACGCTGTTTTTATAGCCCTATTTCAACTGCTGACAATTTGTCACCAGTTGGCGCATGACTGTCATCGGCATTAGGCAGCGACATATAGCTTCTGTAATTTTTAACTGCCTACAATTTGTAGTCATTTCACAAACCGTATGCTTTGGAGCTATTTCAGCTTATGCCCTATTAAATCGAAGCATTTGAATTCGACCACTAACAGCGGCGGCAATTTTCGCGGCTCGTCCATCATCAAACTGGGCGGCTGTTCGGAAGATTTCTTCTGCTTTATTGGAAAATCCATCAAGGCGCTCCAGCGGCAGATCCACATAAGGCGCAATCAGCTTTAGCTGGGATTGCTGTGAGGTTTCAAACGGTTTTGCGGGAACCATGGCTTCCGCATTGATCGCGCGGGTGAGGGTCATCTGCCAAAGGCTTGTGCCGCTGTCATAGATGGGCGCTGTTCCTTTCCATTCCAGCGTTTCGGAATCACGCAGGAAACCGAAATTGCCAAGATGGCGATCCGTGTTGGCTAAGATGAAATCGGCAGCCAGCATATTGCAGACCGCTTTCTTTGCATCAGAAATTCCGACGGTCCGGCAGCAGGCGTTGAAGTGTTCCCAATTGGAAACGCCCTGCGCTTGCGGCAGCAGCCGCATAAATTGGGCGGCGGTGACAAGCTCGGTGTGGTCATTGGTAAAGCACGCGCAGGCGGACATGACCTGCCCGCCCTGCTCTACGAGCCAGTAGGGGACGTGCGGCGTACCAAGCGCATCATACAGAGCCGTGGCAACAATTTCGTTGTAAGGCTCCTGCTTGTAAATGCCCGATCCTGCTTTTAAGAGGATTCGTTTTCCGTCCGCAATGCGCCAGCGCTTTTGTAAAAAGCCGTCTGAGGTATTGCAGGGGGAACACAAATCCGGCTGTGCCGAGAGAACCCCCTCGCCAAACAAAGCGCGTCCCACATCGTCAGAAAAGTCATTCCCGTAGAAATTTACATCGCGCCAGTTCTGTGGGGCATCGCAGGGCGTGACCCAATACTGGTCTGAAAGGCTCAGCCCGCTGCATTTGACAAGCAGAAGTTCGGCGTAAGGAATATGCAGCGTTTCCAAGGCGTGCTCCAGCCCGGAACGGCTTGCCGGGATACCGCGCCCTGCCCACCATTTGCGCAGGGACAGAACATCAAAGCTGCCATCGCTATGCTTTGCGCCAAGGGGAATCCTCTGCGCCGAAAGAACCTCCGCCACATCAATAATGTCGCCGGTCTTTTCCGCTATTTCAATAACAGCCACTTGATGATTGCGCTGCATCAGGAAAAATTGCACTCTGCTCACCTACCTTACCTTATAGAATGATTATACTCTATCCGGCTGGTCTTTGCAATCTGCGTTTTTGCCGCAGCGTCAATCCTTTTCTGTACACCAAGGGGGAAGTATATCTTTTTTTGGAAACGGGGTGCCGTCTGTGTTTTCCCCCACACCCCCTTTCAGCCAGCTGAAGTGACAAATAGCCAGCTAAAAACAAATAATCGTATCCTTGGCACCTTACCTATTTTGTAGGCAAGGTGCTTTTTTCATACAGAAACGGAGGTCACCCCCATGGGAAAATACCAAAAGAACATCGAAGCTGCCCGCCGAATTACCGTGATGCAGTATTTGGAAACCTATCACCCCGGCGAACTTGTGCGCAAAACGGATCGCGAGTACTGCACTCGGACGCACGATAGCCTGATCATCACGCCTGCCAATGGATTCTTCCACTGGTTTTCGCGTAATGTAGGCGGCAACAACGCCATTGATTATCTGACCAAGGTGGAGGGCATGGACTTTGTATCAGCGGTTCGTCTGCTGAACGAGATGGCACCGGTCGCTGTTTCTTTTCAACCGGCTAAGGCAGCGCCTGTAAAGCCGCACGAGCCTCGTCCATTTACACTTCCTACCCCGGATCGAAACGTCGAAGCCGTTGCTGCCTACCTGATGCACCGCGGTATCAGCCCTAAGGTCCTGCGCTACTGCGTGGGCAGCGGCATCCTGTACCAGACCACGCGCGGCAACTACCGCAACTGCGTTTTTGTGGGCAAGGATGAAGGCGGCGTTCCGCGTTCTGCTTTTCAGCGTGGCTGCCAAGGTACCTACCGCGGTGATGTCACCGGCAGCCAAAAGAAGTACGGATTTCTGATGCAAGCGGAAAACCCGGACTGCGATACCGTGGAGCTGTACGAAGCCCCGATTGATGCTATGTCCGGCGCGACCTTGCGGCAGTATACAGACATCGGAAAGTGGCGCAGTGTGCATTATCTGGCGCTGGGCGGGCTGAACTATCTGCCCATCGACTACTTTTTACAGCAGCACCCGCAGGTGAAAAATGTGGTGCTCTGCTTTGACCGTGATGAACCGGGGCTGCGCTTTACCGAAACGGTTGCCCAGCGCCTTGCCGAGCGCGGATTTAATGTGGAAAAGCGGCTGCCTGCCGTTGGCAAGGACTACAACGAAAGCCTTATCTGGTACAAGTCAAAGATTGAAAAACAGCGAGGTGAGCGTGTATGAGAACAATAGCGATTGCCAACCAAAAAGGCGGTGTGGGCAAAACCACGACCGCCGTAAACTTGGGCGTAGCGCTGGCGGATATGGGTTATAAAGTTCTTCTGGTAGACGCCGACCCGCAGGGTGACTTGAGCAGTTACCTTGGCTACACCGGCGCTGCCAACAGCGCCACAATCAGCGACCTGATGGAATCTGTTATTTCAGACGAACCGGCACCGGAGGTGGTGATGCACCATGAAGAACAAGTGGATTTTATTCCCTCGGACATTGGACTGTCGGATATGGAAGTTCGGCTGGTCAATGTAATGGCGCACGAGCGCATCATGGCACAGGCACTGGAGCCGTTCAAGGACAAATACGATTACTGCCTGATCGACTGTATGCCCTCGCTGGGTATCCTTACGGTGGCTTCGCTTGTGGCTGCTGACCGGGTGCTGATCCCTGTGCAGGCACAGCATTTTGCCTTGAAAGGCGTGGTGTCGCTGATCAAATCCATCAATCAAATCACGCGCCGCATCAAGCCGGAGCTTGAAATTGACGGCATTGTTCTGACCATGGTGGACCGGCGCACCAATCTGAGCAAAGATGTCTGTGCCGCTTTGCGGAATTCCTACGGATACGCACTAAAAATCTACCGCACGGAAATTCCCATTAGCACACGCACCGCGGAGAGTGCCTCCAGCGCCCACAGTGTGCTGAGCTACGATGCAAGCGGTGCAGCAAGCGTCGCCTATAAAACCTTGGCAAAGGAGGTCGTGGACAATGAGAGAGTACGGCAGCAATATCATACTCCCCTCACTCGATAATCTCTTTTCCAGCGAGCAGGAACGGCAGGATGCCAAGTTGGAGAAAATCCAGATTCTACCGCTGTCGGAGCTGCACCCCTTTGAGGGGCATCCGTTTCAGGTGCGCGATGATGAGGAAATGGACAAGATGGTGGACAGCGTCAAGGAGTATGGCGTGATGACTCCCGCCATCGTTCGCCCACGACGGGACGGCGGTTATGAAATTGTAGCCGGACACCGCCGCTGCCACGCCAGCCAACGCGCCGGAGTGGACACCATGCCTTGCATTGTGCGGGATATGGACGATGACACCGCCATTATTTTGATGGTGGATTCCAACTGCCAGCGCGAGCATATTCTGCCAAGCGAAAAGGCAAAGGCGTACCAGATGAAATTGGAGGCAATCAAAAGAAAAGGCGGCAGACCGTTAAAAATAAATTCTGGCCAACTTGGCCAGAATTTTTCGCAGCCATATTCCGTTGAAAAAGTTGCCGATGAAGCTGGAGAGAGTGTAAAGCAAGTTCAGCGTTTTATCCGCTTGAACAACCTCACCCCAGACTTGATGCAGCTTGTGGACAACGGCAGACTTAAGACCACCCCTGCTGTGGAGTTGAGCTATCTGACACCGGAGGAACAGGAAGAATTTCTCTCTTATATGGAAGAAGAAGGCTGCACGCCGTCTTTGTCCCAAGCGCAAAAACTCAAAGCTGCCAGCAAGGAAAGCGTCCTGACAAAAGACAAAATCCACGGGATTATGTCTGCCCGTTCTCCCAGTGTAAAGCCGCGCGAGCCGCAGCTCACGATAGCCGTTTCCAAGGTCGAGCGCTATTTCCCGAAGGGCTTTTCCTCCGAACAGATGGAAAGCACCATCCTGAAACTTTTGGAAAACTACTATCGCAAGCAGCAGGATTACAAGCGATGAGGTGGCGGTATGACAAGAGTTTTGGTCGTTGAACCGGGCTACTGCCCCTATCAGGCTGCCTTTGACAGCCCGCAGGCGGCGATTTCCGAAGTGATCGAGGGCGACAGTTTGCTGCTGAAACCGTTCGGCACATCGAAAATCGGCGTTGTGTGCAGTAAAAACCAAAGCCGGCTAAAATACAACAGACAGCTGGAAGATGGCTGTACCATACGCGGGCGATTTCTGGTTTGTGGACTCAGTGAGTCCAAAATGTTGGGGCTTTCCAAAGAACAGGCAGAGCGCTACAATCGGCTTCTGTTCTTCCCGCAGGTGGAAGATATGCTGTCCGGTGATTTGCCGATTGCCAAGGTGCGACCCCAAGACGAGCGCTACGGAAACAAATTGTCATTTTGGGAAAGGTTGGAACGATAATGCGCGAGAAAGAAGATAATATCATTGGCTATATCGAATATCTTAGTGATGATGGAAAAACAATCGGATATGTTACTCCCTTTACGGATGTAGACATATTTAGAAAGGAAATCTTGGAAGCAGCTGAGGTTGGTATGCCGATTACCCCGGTTGTGTTCCCGGATAAGTTGGACAAGCCATTGGGATTGCCGCGGGACATCTATTGGCCGGGCGGCTTTCGTAAAGAAAAGAGACAGACTTACCCTTATGAGATTTACCAAACCAATAACCGTAATTTCGTTTTCAGAAACTATGCTTATGCGAAAACCCGTATGAAGGCTACGGATTATAAACTTGTTTATAGTGGACAGATGGAACGCTGGGATGAGCCTGAAGATATTTATATAGCGCATAACCAAAGCAACCGTCCCAATGCTCAAAAGATGCGTTCTGTTTCTATCAGCGATATTATTGTGATCCACAACAGGAGCGAAACACAGGCTTTCTATGTAGATGAATATGGTTATCGTCAGGTTGATTATCTATTGCCGGAGTTAGAGAATTTGAAACAAGCCGAACCGGAACTTTATGAACGATGAGGAGTAGCAAATGGCAAAATACGAAAATATCCGTGCGCTTGCCAAAAAGCAACTGCAAGCCGTCACGGAGAGCAGCGACCGCTGGAAAGCATTTTTGCGGACAGCGGCCATTGCTTATAATTATAGTTTCCCGAACCAGCTTTTGATTCACGAGCAAAGCCCCACCGCCACAGCCGTGGCCGACATAGCCTACTGGAATAATAATGCGGGCCGCTGGGTCAAGCGCGGCGCACACGGTATCGCGGTATTTGACACTCGCGCCAATTCTTCCCGGCTGCGGTATCTGTTTGACATTTCCGATACCATCCCCCGTGCAGAGATTCCCGACGCGCTGCCGTGGGTCATTACAGACCAGAACTGGCGGCCTGTTTGGGATAAAATCGTAGCGGATAATCACGCTGACAGCATCCAGAGCGCCCTCCTCATGCTCTCTACATCCTGCGTTGCCCAGCGCAGCGCCATGTTCACAACCGCACTGGGAAATGCCATAGACGGCAGCAGCTTACAGTGGGCCAAGCCGGACGAACAGCGGCAGCAATTTTTACAGCTTATCACCCAAAGCTGTCTGTATATGGCCGCGCTGCGGTGCGGCGTGGATACTGCGCGGCTGGACCTGTCTGCCCTTGAATCCGTGAACCAGTTTGATACAAACCGCATTGCTCTGTGTTTGGGCAGCGCTTGCCAACAGGCGGCACGGCCTCTCATGCAGCAGATAGGAAGCATCACGAGAGAAATTGACAGTGTTGCACGCGCCGAAAAAGTCCGCTATTATGGTGACAAACAGGAAGAAACCAATAACACCAAGGAGGTCAACAATGGAGTACATGATGGTGAACGGCTACCAAATCCCGGCGCTGACGCTGAACGAGCCGCCGATGCCGGAAATCGGCAAGTACGGCAGCCTGCGGCGGAAATTCCTGCTGGAGTACGCCCCGATGATGTTCGACGAGATGATGCTGGAGGGAACGCTGTACCCGCATCTGGTGGAGATGGACAACGCAGTACACCGGCAAATCGAGCAGACGATGCAGACGCTGATGCAGCAGAGCACCGCCCCAAACCGGCAGACCGACCCTATGGGCTGGACGCAGTGGATGAACGCCTTGCAGAGCCAAGCCGAGGAACTGGCGATGCAGCAGATTTACAGCCTGTAATACAAGAACCCCAAGCGGAGAGCGATACCACGCCCTCCGCTTTTTCTGTACCCATTTCTGATTTGCCGCCGCTGAGCGATGAACTGATTCTAGGCTTACTGGCGAAAGAATCCTCCAGCCGTGCCGACAATGCGGCTATTCTGGAATATTTCAATGAGCATCCCGACCTTGCCGAGCGCAGCGCCTTTTGCAAGCACTGTTACAAGCAAATTTATACATATTTGTTCGTGGATGACAATACCGTGGGTTTTATCCGGCATGATATGTACCTTGAACTTTGGGAGGGCAACTATCTTACCAAAACAGCACAGGTCAATCTGACATGGGATGCTGTTGCCGCAAAGATTGCTGACCTCATCGAGCAAGGGCGTCTGATGGTTCCCATCAAGGCTACACCCGTGCAGCAGCAGATGGAGCAGCTTACTCTTACTCCCGAAGATTCTGAAAAGGCAGGACTGCCGAGCCATGAGCAGCAAGCAAAAAATATCGACCTTGCGGCAGAAGCCAAAAAGTGGAACAAGCCCATCATTGACGCATCCGGCAAGTACATTACGGAGCAGGACATTACCGATGCACTGTGCAAAGGCGGCGGGTTTGAAGATAGCAAATTTCGCATTCAGCAATATTTCTCTGCACAGGTACTTCCTATCGAGGAAGATCAAGCCCGCTGGCTGAAAAAAGAATACGGCATCGGCGGCGGTACATGGTTCTTCCGTGATGGTGGGCACGGCTTTCTTGACCACATGGGCAAAAATCTTGAAATCACCCGACGTACAGAGGACGGCGAGTATCGCCGCGTTTTGAAGTGGAAAGAGGTTGCCCAACGCCTGCGGCTTTTGGTTTACAACGACCAGTATCTGACCGATGCCGAAAAAGCTACCTATCAGGCATGGGCAGCAGAACAGCAAGCCGCTCGTGCAGCGAACGATGCCGCACTCGCCCATGCAAAACACGCCATCACGGATTTCTGCGAGAATGAGGGGCTAAACGAGCCGAATTTCTCCGACTTGACCCGCGTGGAGTTTGCTTACTCTACCACCGAGGACGATGAGCACGAGATCCAAGTGTATGCCAATCTTCTGCGGAACGAAATCCGCTATGAAGTTGACGGTAACATTGTCCATATCGACTACTTCCAAGATAACCACGAGCTTGCTGCGCAGGGCATTGAAAACAGCGCTTTCTCGGATTTTATCAATACCGCCGAAGCAGAGTTTGAAAAGCATCATCCGACTACAAGAAAAGTCGAAAAATCACCTGTAACTATCGGCAGCACGGTTTATCTGGAAGATGCCAGACCCTTTACCGTGGAGGAAATCGGCAGAGAAAACATTCATCTGCGGGATGAAAGTTTCCCGCTGGTAGGCCGTGCCGTCAGCCATGAAGAATTTGCGCGGCTGCTTGCGGCCAACCCCAAAAATGCAGCACTATCCGCCCCGGAAGTTCCAAGCCGCCAAGAGCAGCCGGAAGAAACTGCCGAACCCATCGTGGGCGAAGTCATCGAAGAACCCAACCCCTTTGTGGCGCAGGTTATGGCGGACGCAGAACGGCTTTCGGCAGAAGATGAACCTTACCACCGCGAACCCATTACCTATGAAGCCCCTTATCTGGATAACCTGCCGACAGCACAGCGAGAAAAGTTTGCAGCCAACATTGCCGCCATCCAAAAGCTGAAAAAAATTGAGCAGCGCGTAGCGAACGGCGGCAGCCCTGCTTTTGAGGATGAACAGAGAATTTTAGCACAGTACACGGGCTGGGGCGGGCTTTCGGATGCGTTCGACCCGAACAAAAGTGCATGGTCGAACGAGTACAGCCAGCTGAAAGCAGCATTGTCTGAATCTGAGTATGAAGCTGCCCGCAGCAGCACCCTGACGGCGTTTTATACCCCCGCCACCGTTATCCACCCCATCTACCGTGCACTGGAGCGCTTCGGCGTAAAGGGCGGCAAGATCCTAGAACCCAGCATGGGCACAGGCGCATTTCTCGCACACGGACATTTTGGCAGCAGTGATGCCAAATTCTACGGCGTAGAATTGGACAGCATCACAGGCCGCATCTCCAAGCAGCTATATCAAAAGGCTAATATCCAAGTGACTGGCTATGAAAATGCGCTTCTCCCCGACAACTATTTTGACTGCGTTATTGGCAATGTCCCTTTCGGCAATTTCCAAGTCAATGACCCGCAGTATAACCGGCTGCATTTTCCCATTCACGACTATTTCTTTGCCAAGAGCATCGACAAGTTGCGCACCGGCGGCATCATGGCGATCATCACCTCCAGCGGCACATTGGACAAAAAGGATGACCGCGCCCGCAAGTACATTGCCGAGCGCTGCGACCTTATCGGTGCGGTGCGCTTGCCCAACAATGCGTTCAAGGGCAGCGGAACTAAAATCATGACGGATGTAATTTTCCTGCAAAAGCGTGACACACTGCGCCAGCAGGACGAGCCTTGGCTGCACCTTGCAGAAGATGCCAACGGCATCACCATGAACCGCTACTTTGTGGAGCACCCCGAAATGATTTGCGGCAGAATGGAGATAGTCTCCGGTCCGTATGGCCCGACTTCCACCTGTCAGCCGATAGACCCCGATGCGGTGGACCGTTTCGGAAAGCCGTTGCTGGAAACGCAAATCGACACTGCCATGCAGCACTTGACCGCCACGCTGACAAAAGCCGAAATTTCCATACAGGAGGAAAGCGGCGAGGACACCAAGTACATTGATGCCGATCCCTTTGTGCGTAATTTCAGCTACACGGTAAAGGACGATAAAATCTATTACCGCGAAGGCGCAGTTATGCGGGAATGTAATCCCAACGCAGCATCTGCCGAGCGTATCCGCAAACTGGTGGAACTGCGCGATACCACCCGCGCTCTGATCGATGCGCAGTTGCAGGACTTGTCGGACGAGGAAATCCACCGTCTGCAAGCCCAGCTTAACCGCCAGTATGATGCCTTCCGCGCCAAGCACGGCCTAATCAACAGCCGCAGCGCGGAGTTGTCTTTCCGGGATGACAGCAGCTACTATTTGCTGTGTTCACTTGAAAATGTCGATGAAAAAGGAAACTTTATCAGCAAGTCGGATATGTTCACCAAAAGGACTATCCGCTCTGCACAGATACCAGACCACGCCGACACGGCATCGGACGCTCTGGCACTGAGCATCGGGGAACGTGCCAAGGTCGATATGCCTTACATGATGCACCTTACCGGGAAAGATGAAGCGACGCTTGCCAAGGAACTGGCGGGCGTTATTTTTGTAGAGCCTTTCCGCAAACAGGAGGACGGCAGCCCTGTTTACCTTATGGCGGATGAGTATTTATCCGGCAATGTACGCGAAAAGCTGCGTATTGCTCATGTTGCAGCCGACCAAGACCCGGCGTTCCGCATCAATGTAGAAGCGTTGGAACAGGTGCAGCCCAAGGACTTGACTGCGGGCGAGATAACGGTTCGGTTGGGTGTCACATGGATCGGGTCGGAAATCATCAAGCGGTTTGCCGATGAACTTTTTCAGTCAACCTACCGCGAACAGAAAATAGCTGTCCGTTACAATGAATATCTGAATAACTGGTATATTTCCAACAAGAGCCAGGGCAACGATAATATCCGCGTCACGAACACCTACGGCACAAAACGTATCAACGGCTATCATTTGTTGGAGAACGCACTCAATCTGCGCGCCACCAAAATTTACGATACAATCTATGACGAAAACGGCAAGGAGCAGCATAAACTCAATGGTCCTGCCACCGAAGAAGCACAGGCCAAGCAACGGATGATAGAAGATGCTTTTAAAGACTGGATTTTCAAGGACCGTGAGCGCCGGGAAAGCTTGGTGGCGCTGTACAATGAAAAGTTCAACTGCATCCGCCCCCGTGAGTACGACGGCAGCCACATCCAGTTTTTCGGTATGAACCCGGAAATCGCACTGCGGCCCCACCAGCGCAATGCCATTGCCCACATCCTGTACGGCCACAACACCTTGCTGGCCCATGTGGTTGGCGCGGGTAAAACTTACGAAATGGTTGCCGCCGCAATGGAAAAAAAGCGGCTGGGCCTGTGCAGTAAAACGCTTGTTGCCGTGCCAAATCATCTGACAGGCCAATTTGCCAGTGAAGCGCTGAAGCTATACCCCAATGCAAACATTTTGGTGACAACGCAGCGCGATTTTGAAAAGTCAAACCGTAAACGGTTTTGTGCCAAAATCGCCACCGGCAACTATGACATTGTGGTAATCGGTCACAGCCAGTTTGAAAAGATTCCACTTTCCGATGCCAGAAAAGCCGAGTTTATCCGCAAGCAAATTGACGAACTGGAGATGCAGTTGGAGAGCATGGACAACAGCGACAGCCGTCTGACCGTCAAGCAGTTGGAAAGTAAGAAAAAGCAGTTGAAAACCAAGCTGTCAAATTTGCTGGACGCCCCGAAGCGGGATGATGTGGTGACTTTTGAGGAACTGGGCGCAGACTCCCTCATGGTCGATGAAGCACACAATTTCAAGAACCTCATGACCGTTACAAAGATGCACAACATCGCGGGTATCAGCACTACCGAGAGCCAGAAGGCCAGTGACCTGTTTATGAAGTGCCAGTACCTTGATGAAATCACCGGAGCACGCGGCGTAACGTTTGCCACAGGCACCCCCATTTCCAACAGTATGACCGAGCTGTATACCATGCAGCGCTATTTGCAACAGTACACCTTGGAACGCAACGGCCTTGCAAACTTTGATAGTTGGGCGGCCACCTTTGGCGAAACCGTCACAGCCATCGAACTTGCGCCGGAGGGAACCGGCTACCGCACAAAAACACGCTTCGCTCGTTTTTTCAATCTGCCGGAACTTATGGCAATGTTCAAAGAATGCGCCGATATTCAAACAGCAGATATGCTGAAACTGCCTGTTCCTGCCCTTGTGGGCGGCAAGCCGACCAACATCCAGCTAAAGCCCTCCGAAATACAAAAGCAGATGGTGACAGAATTGGGCGAACGAGCCGACAAAATCCGCAATAAAATGGTAAAGCCCTATGAGGACAATATGCTGAAAATCACCAACGACGGACGCAAATTAGCTCTGGATCAGCGCTTGATCGACCCCGACTTGCCCGATGACCCTGACAGCAAGGTCAATATCTGTGTGGGCAAAATTTTTGAGATATGGGAGCATACCATGCCCCAACGCAGTGCGCAGCTTGTTTTCTGCGATCTGTCTACACCCAAAGCGGGCGTTTTCAATGTCTACGATGACATGAAAGCAAAGCTGATCGAGCGCGGAATCCCCGAAACAGAAATTGCCTTCATCCATGAAGCGAACACCGATGCCCGCAAGACGGAACTTTTCGGAAAAGTTCGCAGCGGTGCAGTTCGCGTGCTGATGGGCAGCACGGCCAAAATGGGAGCGGGCACCAATGTGCAACAGCGTCTTGTGGCGCTGCACCATCTGGATGTACCGTGGCGGCCATCTGATATTGAGCAGCGTGAGGGCAGAATATTACGACAGGGCAATGAAAATAAGGAGGTCTATGTTTTCCGTTATGTCACCGAAGGTACATTTGATGCCTACTCGTGGCAGCTTATCGAGAATAAGCAGAAATTCATCGGGCAAATCATGACCTCAAAATCTCCGGCTCGCAGCTGCGATGATATGGACGAGGCCGCGCTGTCCTATGCCGAGGTCAAGGCATTGGCAGCAGGCAATCCGCTTATCAAGGAAAAGATGGACTTGGACGTGCAGTTGACCCGTCTTAAAACACTGAAAGCTGCCCATGACAGCCAGCGTTATGAACTGGAAAATAAAATTGCCATCGGCTTCCCGGCTGAAATCCGAAAATGCAAAGAACAGATTGAAAATGCCACGGTAGACGCCGCCACCGTAAAGGAACACTCCGTAGTGGATGCGGACGGCAAAGATGTTTTCTGTATCCAGTTGGAAAAGAAAGTTTACTACGAAAAAGAACCTGCGGGGAAAGCCCTGTTAGGTCTGCTGGGCTTGGCACTGAATAGCGAAAAGCCCGTACCTATCGGGCATTTCAAGGGTATGGAACTGCAAATCCAACATCTGCCTTTTGGCAACGAGTACCATGCAAGATTGGCTGGCTCTGGTTCATATAGCACTCAGCTGGGAGCTGATGTGCTAGGCAATCTGACACGCCTTTCCAATTTGGCAAATGGTATTGAACCAAGCATTGAAAAGACCCGCAATATGCAAATCCAGTTGGAACAGCAGCTTGCCAGCGCCGAGGAAGAAGTCAAGCGGCCATTTCCACAGGCAACAGAACTGACTGAAAAGAGTAAGCGTCTTGCGGTGCTGGAGGGACTGCTGAACATGAACGACAAAGACATTGTGACCGACACCGAGCCGGAACAACAGTGTCAGACCGATAATCGACAGCGTGGACAGGGGGAGCGATAAATTCTATGATTAAAGGCAGAAAGACCAATCGTATACGCGACCACCCCAAGGATGAAAGGAGTAGTTTTTATGAAAAAATCTATTGTTGCATTGGGCATGGTATTGGCGCTGTCCGGGTGTGCAGCGGCAGCGGATGAAACTCTTGCGGCTGAACCGGCTGCACTGGTGGAAATCTCACCGGCCACCGAAGAAACTGCGCAGCTGGTGGAAGCTGCTGCAACTGCCGAACCTGCGCAGACAGCAACCCCTGAGCCGACACCCGAACCGACACCCGAACCGACACAGGCCCCCACGCCCGCGCCGACAGCAGAGCCTACGGCAGTCCCCACCGCAGAACCCACGCAAGCCCCGGTGGAGGAAACCGTAGCCGCCACTCCGGCACAGGTTAGTATGAGTTATGGTGCGGTGCCGTTCGACCTTGCAACCGGTACGGAGCAATGGTGGAGCATCGACAGCAGCGACAGCGCATACTGGGCCGTGCAGGAGAACATCAACGCCATCCGTGCGGCGGCGGGACTTTCCCCGCTGGCAATGGACGGCGGGCTGAGCGCGGCGGCAGATGCCCGCTGCGAGAGCTTTGTCGCGGGCGGTGTGTTCGACCACAGCGGCATGACCACCCGCAGTGAAATCTGCGCAGCCGGTCCTATCGGCTCGGCCAGCAGCGTATGCAGCTATTGGCAGAACAGTCCTGCCCACTATGCCAACATCACCAACGCCAGCTTTACGAGCATGGGTGTGGCCTGTTGGTTTTGCTCCACCGCCGAGGGGCAGTATACCTACTGGACTGTCACATTCAACTAAAACTCCTACTTGTTTTCATACACAAATTATGATATAATTTCTGTATGAAAGAGAGGTGCTATCTATGCCGAACATTCGTTCCAGCGCAGATTTGAGAAACAACTACAATGACATTTCCTCTTACTGCCATGCCTACAACGAGCCGGTCTTCATTACCAAAAACGGTAAGGGCGACCTTGCCGTTATGAGCATGGAAACCTACGAGGAAATGGCGGGCCGCATTGAACTGTACAGCAAGCTGCAAGAGGGCCTTGCCGACGTGGAAGCCGGGAACACGCGCCCCTTTGCCGATGTTATGGCTGATTTGCGCCACCGCAGGGAGCGCAGATGAAATACAACATTCATGTCACCCAAGCCGCCGAGCGCGATATGGCGAACGCCTACGACTATATCGACCTTGTACTGAAAAATCCAACTGCCGCCGACAAGCTGTTGGATGCGGCCGACGAAAAAATCGGAGCACTGGCAGAATTCCCGCACAAATTTGAAGTCGTTTCCGACAAACTGCTTTCCTTATGGGGAATCCGCTTCACCATCGTTATGAATTACCTTGCGTTTTACACGGTGGACGATGCCACGCAAACGGTGCATATCGTGCGGTTTCTCTACGGCAAAAGCAACTGGATCACCATTCTGAAAACAGATGCAGCAAACGGCAGTTTGCCGATGTTCTCATAACCGAATATTTTATCTGGGCGCTCACTTTTGTGGGCGCTTTTCTTTTTAGGAGGACGTTATGTCTTACGATGATATTATTGAAGTTTTGGCCGCTGCGCTGCTCGAAAAAGCAGAAACCGTAGGCTGTCTTGAAGTGCTGGACGGTTTCAGCCAGCGCCCAGACACAGAAATTGAAGTCAGCGCCCCAATCAGCGAGGAAATGCTGGCGTTGCCGCTGGACAAACAAGAGTGGCCGGAAGAGTGCACACCGATTTTGAAAGAAAGCAGTGCGGCCACGCTGGGCGAACTGGTAGAATATCTGAACCACTGCACAGCCACGGGGAAGAAGCTGAATGTTTCCGAAGATGCAGCGGCAGCCATGTTTCCGGCGCTTATCACATTCTGCTATGATACTGCGGATATGAACGGTAAACGCTTCTTTTGGGAATATATTCTTGAAAGCAATTCTCTTGTTTTTGAGGATGCCGAATGACCCCGCAGGAGCAGCTCTGCGAAAAAATGCGGGTGGAGCAGAGCGCCTATTGCCTATGGCTGACCGCACAGCCGCCAGAAGAAATTCTGAACCACGCCTACGAGTACAGCGTCCGTGAGGACATTATTCTGGCAACGGAAGAAATGAACCTCACCCCTGCACGGGTGCGGGCGCTGCTGAAATCTCCCGCGCCGCTGGCGGATGTGTATAAGGATTTTTCTAAGCTGGAAACCGATTATATGAGCATTGTGGCTCAGTGCGTGGAAGACCGTGCAGATGACTTGCTGAAAAAGGAGCAGCAGCAGAACCCACCCAAAGTATATCGACAGTCCGTCACTTATGCCCGCGAACACGGCGAATTGCAGCAGTACCATGCGTCTTGCCACTTGAATGAAAGGTGTCGGGACGAGATTGACGCAGCGCTTGCACAGCGCTTTGATGGTTTGCGGCTGGGCGCTGGCGCTGTTGAGCAGGTAGTGGCGGAATATGGTTTGGAGCGCACAAAATATGTGTTGGCAGCGGCCATTCAAACCCGTGATGGAGATGGTCGTATTTCTCGCACAAATAGAGAATGGGCAGATTCCATTCGCACGATCAAAGATATGGATCGCCGTGGACTTGACCGTTCCTGTTACTACGCTGACCTACAAGTGCATACCTGCCTATTGGACGGTTTTGTAAACCAAGTGCGAAAATTTGAAAAAGCCAAAGCCCAGCCCGCTCAGGATACCCCCGAAAGGTAACCGCAGCGTCTGCATTTTGCAGGCGCTTTTTTTCGTGAAAAAATCTCTGTTTTGAAAGGATTTCACAATGAAAGAAACACATTATAAATTAAAGCACCGCGTTACCGCGCTGTTTGCGGCGGCGGTAATGCTCTGCTCCATGCTGCCCGGTGCAGCGTTTGCGGAGGAACCCACACCGCAGCCCACCGAGGAAACCGTGCAGATGGAGCAGCAGACCGAGCCGTCTGAAACCGACAACGGGCAGGTCGACGAGAGCAGCCCCGACCCCGGTGCAGCTACTGCGGAAAGCGCGGCACCAACCACAGACGAGCCTGCTGAAGAAAAAGAGCCTTACACCTTTGCAGGTGATGTTTTGTATCAGGATATGCCGGACACCCCCACAGGCTCCTACCTTGGCAGCTACGGTTTGCCGGTGGCGACCGGTGAAACCAAAATCGGGCTTGGCGCGTGGGATGCCGATTTAGAACAAACCAATTATCTCAGCGCCGAGGCGCTGGACAGTGACAACCTGACGCTGGCAGCGCCCTTGCTGGAAGATACCGACTACGCCATTGTGCCGATTCTGGCACAGGTGGAGTACCCCACCGATGGCAGTTCCCTTGATCTGATTCTGCCAGACGGTGTGACCCTGCTGGACTACCACGGCGCACCCGTTGAAAACGCCCAAAGCCTATTGCATAGCGAATACAGCGAAACTTCTGCTGCTGTGCTGGGTGTATATGTACAGGCAGATGCAGATTTTACCGCGCAGCTGGTTTACACTGCGCCGGACGGCAGCGCCCTGACCAAAACCTTACAGGTGACCATCGACCGCAACGCCGCTGCCGAGTATCCCTTCCCTAACAGTGAAATTGCCGCCTTTGCCGAGCGTCCTACCCCTGCGGTGACCAGTGGCAAGATCACCAAGGTTGCCAAGGTCAACGGCACTTGGCTGATCTGGTTCAACGGCGAACCCGCCTACTGCTGCACCCACGGTGCCAACGGTCAGCCTGCGGGATGCCCGACATACACCTATGTGAACACTTCCACGGTTGGTGCAGACCAGTGCATCCCCGGCGACCACTACGGCAACCAGATTCGCATCTGGGGCGGCTTGAACCAGCTTTCTTTGGGCGATGCGGACGATCTGCCCGCTGTTTTTTCCGCTGACAAGGGTGAAGAAATCTCTCTTTTGAATTTCTGCGCATCAATTTATGACGATGTACAGATGTATATCATCGAGAACTTCCCCGAAAGCACTGCCGCGGAAATTTATCTTGCCTCTGCCGATGAGTTGCTGAACGGCGTGGAAACCTACGCCTCCGCCCGTGGGTACTACACCTACATCTATAATCCCGGTCGCGCAGGGTGGCAGACCGTTGCCCTGATCGGTCCTGAGATCGGTGAGGAGGAACCTGAGCCGGAACCTGTTGTGCAGGAATACTACGCCAGCTGGGAGGCACCGGCCCAGACTGCCAGCGGCAGTTTTGATTTTTCCTATGGAATCCGCACGGATAAGATCCAGCTGAAAACGCAGGAAAAGGTGGACGGCGCGACCATCGAGATCGAGCCCATCACCAAATCCGGCAGCATCGAGGGCGGCAGCTGGTCTATCAGTCCTGCCGGAAAGCAAACGGTGACCACCAGCGGTCATACCGCCGATGACAACTACCAGAAGAACGGTGGCGATGCAGGCGCAAGCTGGAGTCTGCACTATGCCGTTACCAAAACATCGGGCACTCGCAATGGACAGGTTGGTCCTTTCACCACGCAGGAGGCTGCTGATGCGGCCGCCAACAGTGCCCGCGACGCCGCCATTGCGGAATTGCAGGGTGAGGCACAAAATGCCGTGAACGCAGCAGTCAACAGCGCAAAAACCCAGTTGGGCAGTTTGCAGTTCCGATACGAAGAAATCGCCGTGCCCTACGGCTTTGAAAAGTACTGGGGCAGCAACGGCAGCTACCAGACTTTGACTGTGCCAGCTGACACCAACAACGAGTACCTGATGCGCAACACGGAATGGAGCCTGCAGGTCAATATCCGAAAAACCGACAGCGAAACCGGCAACCCGATTGCCGCCGACGCCTGTTATGAAATTTATCAGTGGGACAGTGTAAGTAATAAGTTTCTTGCAACAGGCGGCTACAACACTTACAGTGTGCAGCGCCAGGGCGACGGCAGCTATGCGGTCATCAACAGCGCCGCCTATGCCACCACGGATGCCATGCGCCACACGCTGTATTACACCCAGCGCAATCAGGGCAAGTTTATCCTTGTGGAAACCAAAGCCCCGACCAGCTATTTTGGTGACTGGACGGACATTGACCACCCCGGCACAGCGGGCACACCCTTGGGCAAGCGCGCCTATTACATCGAAATCACCGAAGCCAACGACAACGCGGTGCTTTGGCTGGACAATGCCGACTACAGCGCCGATATTCTGACAGCCGACAAGGGCGGCACTAAGCTGGTGACCAGCGGCGGCGTGGAAACCACCGTATCAATTTATAGCACCGCCAAAGATTCTACCCGCACTTATAACACCGACAACAGCGGCAAGGCTGCCAATGAGGACAGCTACACCACCACCGCCACGGACGGCGTGATGAAAAACGACCGCACGTTGGGTGAGATCAGCATTTCCAAGGTGGATTTGGATGCTGTGAAATATACAAATCACGGCAATGCCGCGCTGGACGGTGCCGTGTACGACCTCTACGCTGCCGAGGACATCACCCACCCGGACGGCGTGACCGGCGTTGTAGACTATTCCAAAATCGTGGATGCAGACGGCACTCCCCTCTGGCACACGACCATCCGTGACAACGGCGGGCAGTGGGTATCGGATTACCTGCCAATTCTCAAAAAAGACCATCTCGTAGCCAGCGCAAAAATCGAGGACGGCTGGCTGACCTTCGCAAACCTGTACCTCGGCAAATATTATGTAGTAGAGCGCTCCACCGGCACGGTCATTCCGCTGCGTGAGGGCGCTCTTGCTATATCCGGGACCTATCCCACCGTAGACAGCCGCACCAAAGCCGCCACCGGGCAGACCGCCGCGCTTGCCAAGAACGGCAGCGGCCAGTACACGGATTGGGTTTACAAGAACCAGTTTTCTACAGTCTCTAAAGGTAAAGCGTTGGATGGCTCTTGGACTTACGATGCCTATTACCTGTCCTTTGCAGACGGCTACCTCTGCGATGAACATAACTACTACATCACGCCAGCCTATTCTGATGAGGGTTGGTATGTAGAAAAGACCACCTTTGCCGACAATCGACAGGCAGCCGGTGAACAGATTGACAAGACCAGCTACAACGCCAATTACCACATCCATGCGGATAACGCTTTGGCCGAGAGCCAAGACCAAGTGGCAAAAGGCAATGTAGAAATCAGCAAAATCGTATCCTCCAGCGGCCAAAGCAATGGACTGGAACTGGAGGGCGCGGGCTTTACATTCTTCCTTGTGTCCGACCTGTCCAAACTGAAGCAGTTTGAGCAGACCCGCAGCGGCAGCTACACCCTGCAAAGCATTTTGGATGCCTACATTGATAAGACCTACGATAACGAGCATCCGAAGTGGGATTTTTCTGCGGAAACGCAGGCCATCGCAAAGACCTATGAGGTCAACGCTGACGAAATTGCCGCGTACAACAAAACGCTGACTGCCGCAGGAGAAAACAAAAACGGCAAGGGCAACGGCTGGCAACCCACCGGCAGCGCCAACGAATACCAGCTTGCCGAGATCTTCAGCAATGACACCGGGAATATTCGTGTGCAGGGCTTGCCCTATGGCACCTATCTGGTGGTCGAAACCACCGTTCCCAAGGATTTGTATCAGGCGGAACCGTACTTGGTGGTCATCGACAAAAACAGCCCGATGAGCGCAATGGCAACGCCCAAGGATAGCAAAATTGTCGGTTCGGATTCTTACCAGAAGTTCACGGTTCTGGACGAGCAAATCGAGGTTTACCTGCGCATTACCAAAATTGACGAGGAAACCGGCAAACCCGTGCTGCTGCCGGGTACGGCGTTCCAGATCTACTATCTGGACGATGACGGCAATTATCGCATGGAAAACGGCGCGCCCAAGCTGGTGCGCATGACTGACACCGTAAACGGGCATCTTACCAAGAATGTCACCACCTTCTACACCAACGCCGAGGGCATCCTGACCCTGCCCGAAAAACTGCCGCTGGGCGAATACCGCATTGTGGAAACCACCGCGCCCAACGGCTATTACAATGCATGGGCTGCCGATGCAAGCCACTACGTTGACTTCACCATTACCACCGATCGTATTTATCAGGCGACCGGCGATAAAAACGAAAACGGCATGGATACGCTGGTGATTGGTGAGAAGTATTCCAACCACGAAACCCTTGGCAAGCTGACCATTTGCAAGACCGGCGAGGTGCTGATGGGCTGGCAGTCTGAGCCGGGCAGCATTGATCCGTGGATGACGAGCGAAGCGGAAAGCGGCGACTTCACCTACGAAACCCGCCCGCTGGCCGGTGCCGAGTATACCATCACGGCAGCCGAGGACATCTACACGCAGGATCGCCAGCTGGATAACTACGGCAACCGCACCCTCTGGTATGCCAAGGGCGATGTGGTGGCAGTCGTAACCACAGGCGACGGCACTGCCGACACTGCCGTCTTTGCCCCTGCGCGCACCGCGGCGACCTATGATTT
The DNA here is from genome assembly GCA_025758045.1 of Oscillospiraceae bacterium. Taxonomy (NCBI): domain Bacteria; kingdom Bacillati; phylum Bacillota; class Clostridia; order Eubacteriales; family Oscillospiraceae; species Oscillospiraceae bacterium. Next base: position 1,009,614 of record CP107208.1, read on the forward strand.
TCTGTCCGTCATCTACGACGGCACCATCGGTGAAGTCAGCGTGACCCTGCCGTTGGGCAGCTATCACATTGCGGAAACCAAGCCGCCGTATGGCTATGCAGGCACGGACGCCACCTTTGATGTGACCCTTGCGTGGGACAACCAGACGCAGGAAATTGTTGCGACTGACGCTGTTGAATTCCATAACGAGCGCGAAAAGGCCAAAGTCGGCATCTACAAAACCGATCTGGAAAGCGGCAAATACCTTGCCGGTGCCGTGTTCAACCTGTACACCGCCGATGACATTTACGATGCAGACGGCAGCCTTGTTTTTGCCGCCGGTGAGCTGGTGGCTACCAGCCCCGAAACCAATGCGGACGGCATCACCTACTTCGATTGCGATATTCCCATCCGCGGCGAGCAGTATGGCAGCAGCACCCACAAGGATGCCGCCACCAACAGCGGCAAGTATATCGTCAGGGAAATCCGCGCCCCGCTGGGTTACTATGTCAACGAAGAGCCGATGGAAGTCACCTTTACCTACGACGGCGAGGCGGTGCAGGTTTTGGAAAGCACCTGCACCAACAAACCCACCGAAATGTGGGTAAGCAAGCGCGATTTGACCAACGACGAGGAACTGCCCGGTGCCACTCTGACCATTCAGGATATGGACGGCAACATTGTGGAAAGCTGGGTGTCCACCGACACGCCCCACCGTGTGACGGGGCTGCACTTGGGCGATGCCTACACCCTGACCGAAACCCGCCCCGCCGATGGCTACGCGCTGGCAGATGAGATTACCTTCCGTCTGCTGCAAAAGGCGGACGAGGACGGTAACAACCTGCAGGAAGCCGAGGTCTATTACCTGACCACAAGAAACTTCCTGTTCTGGACTTGGGGTGACTGGAAGTTGTTGGACGATGCGACCGTGATTATGCGCGATGACACCATCAAGGCAGAATTCTCCAAGAAGGATCTGACCACAATGGAGGAGTTGCCCGGCGCGGAGCTGGTCATTACCGGCAAGGACGGCAAGGAAATCGACCGCTGGGTATCCACCGACAAACCTCACTGCATTGAGAAACTGCCCGCAGGCGATTATACGCTGACCGAAGTGAAAGCCCCTGACGCATACGCTTTTGCCGAAAGCGTACCGTTTACCGTGCTGCCCACCGGCGAGGTGCAGCAGTTTGAGATGCGGGACGATGTCATTAAGGTGGAAATCTCCAAGAAAGACCTGACCACAATGGAGGAATTACCCGGCGCGGAGCTGACCCTTACCGACAAGGACGGCAAGAAAATTGACCGCTGGGTATCTTCCGACAAGCCGCACTATATCGAAAAACTCCCTGCCGGTGAGTACACCCTGACCGAAATCACCGCCCCCAATGGATACGAAATTGCAGAGAATATTTCCTTTACGGTACTGCCCACCGGCGAGGTGCAGCGCGTAGTCATGAAGGACTCCCCCATCCCCGAACAGCCCGTGCAGCCGACACCGCCGAGTACCCCGACCCCCACACCGCTGATTCCCCAGACAGGCGATACTTTCCCGCTGGGGCTGCTTCTGGCGCTGGCGGGTCTTTCCTTGGCAGGGCTGGCGGCACTGATTTACAAGTGCGTCCACTGCAAAGCCGTTGCCGAGCATGACGAAACCGAGGACGGTGAACGTTAAGGAGCGTTTTTAACAATGACATATGTTTATGGTAACGGAGGTCCGCGAGGACCTCCTTCTTTTTATGAAAGGCAGACTATGAAACCAAAAATCACAATGTTTCTTTGCGGCGTGTCAGGTGCAGTTCTAATTGTCAGCGTTTCCTTGCTGACAGCATATTTTTGGAAATCGAAACAACAGGCGCACCTTTACAGCAACCTTGCCGCCGTAAGAGAGCAGGACACACAACCGGAAATTGCATCGCAATCCTCGGTACAACCAACCAGCCGAAACTTGTATTTGGAAAACGCCGATATGATCGGCTGGATTCAAATTGAAGGCACCAGCATCGACTATCCCGTGATGCAGACACCGGCAGACCCCAACTATTATCTGAAGCACGACTTTGAAAAGAACTACACGGACTACGGCTGCCCCTTTATACAGGCGAACTGCGATGCGCTTGCCCCGTCCGACAACCTGATTATTTACGGTCACAACATGAAAGACGGCTCGATGTTCGCAGACCTTGCCAAGTACCGCAGCAAGGATTTCTGGCAAGCACACAAAACCGTCCGGTTCGATACCGCACTGGGCAGCAGCGCCTATGAGATTTTTGCCGTGATTCACACGACCGTGCAGGCAGATTCTGCCGATGCGTTCCCGTTCTATCGGTTTGTGAACGCAGTAGCCCCGGAAGATTTTGCCGATTATGTGTCAGCCTGCCAATCGCGGGTGCTGTACGATACAGGCATTTCAGCTGAGTACGGCGACAAGCTGCTCACGCTTTCCACCTGCGACAACATCACCGATGACGGCAGATGGCTTGTGATTGCCAAACAAACCGAAACAGAATAGAGGAAACAAAAATCCATGAAAACAACAAAGGAACCCCAGCGCGCGTGGTTGTATGCGCGCGTCCCCGGCAACTATGTAGAAAGCAAAAACACCCTGAATGTTTTGATGCTGCAGGCGCAGCGCGATGGTGCCGAAGTGGTTGGCTGGGGATATGACATTCACCACGGCTGGCTGCGCCGCCCTGCTTACCGCAAGATGATGCGCGAGGCAAAGGCAGGACATATTGAGAGAATTTATATCTGCCGTATGAGCCAGATCAGCGGCGAAGAACGGCACTTGATTTCCTTTTTCAGGCGGCTAATGCGGTACAAGGTGAATGTCATTGCTACCGAGTACGCCCTGAATCTAAAGGTACCTGCCTACCACATGGGCACGGTAATTGATGAAATCTGCGCCCGCAAAGGGTGGGAGCGACCTTGGTTTGTTTCAGAAAGCTCGGAACGGCATTGCGTTAGCAACGCCGTGGCAAGCACGTCATTTGGTACACCAAACGACAACTTGTTAGGGGAGAACCCCTAAGACCCCTCTTTCTGCAATGGACTTAAAACGATAATTCTGGTGGAAATAATTCCCGCCACATAGGAGAACTGCTTGCTTTTTGCACGGCAGATGGCACAATAACACTGAAAATATATTCAGTGAAAACAAATTCAGCGTTATCCCGCCAAACATAACCTGTCTGTCTGCCGGGTTGGAATAAGAACTTTTTGCCGATTGCATTGTACGATGCAGTCGGTTTTTGTTGGGGAGGAATAGACAATCAGAGAACGAAACAATCGCATTACATTCCACATGAACGACAAGGAGCTGGAAGAACTGAACCGGAATGTTCAGTGCGCCGGTATTTGCAGAGAGAAATATATCCGCTGCGCGTTGATGGGCATTACCATTCACCCCCGCACACCGGACAGCTGCAAGGCGCTGGCAAGGCAGGTGGCGGCGGTCGGAAACAACCTGAACCAGTTAGCGCGCATTGCCAACTTCAACGGCAAGGCAGAGGACGCTTATCTGCAAGAGGCGCAGCAGATCATGACTCGCATCTGGCTGCTTATGAAGGAACAGTTATAATGGCGACAACAAAAATCCTGCCGGTGCGCAAGCGCCTGAAAGACTGCCTGGACTATGCTGCCAACCCGAAAAAGACCGAGATCTTTCGCGGCGATGCGCTCGACCGGCTGATGCACTACACCCAGAACGAGAACAAGACGGAACACCAGCTCTATGTCACCGGCTTTAACTGCGACCCGCAAAACGCCTGCCTGATTATGGAGGCAACCAAACGCCGCTGGCATAAGGAAGTAGGACACGGCAATGCCGGCTACCATATTATCCAGAGCTTTAAGCCCGGCGAAGCCAGCCCGGACCAGGTGCATCAAATCGGCTGCGAATTCGCCAGACGCTGTCTGGCGGATCGGTTTGAGTGTACGGTGTCCACCCATCTGGACAAGGGGCATCTGCATAACCATATTGTGGTCAATTCGGTTTCCTTTATGGACGGCAAAATGTTCCGCAACGATTTCAAAACCTACTATCAGGGCATACGGCAAATTTCCGATGACCTGTGCCGGCAAAACCGGTTGTCAGTCATAGAAACGGACGGGCGCGGCATCTCGTATGGCGAATGGCGCAACCGCCGCGAGGGCAAGCCGACACTGCGCGGTATGGTCAAAGCGGATGTGGAAATGGCGCTTGCCGAAAGCTCCGACTTTGACGATTTTGTCGGCAATCTGCAAAAGATGGGCTATGAGGTCAAGTACGGTTCCCGCGTCAAGCACATGGCGGTTCGGCACCAAGACAGTAAAAGGTTTGTGCGGCTGGACGGTGTAGCGCCGCAGTTCTCCGAATCGGAATTGAGAGAGTTTTTCACGCAACTAAAAAAACTTCCGCCCGAAATGCAGCAGGAATATCAGGCAGAAAACCAGCCTGTGCAGCAAGGTTGGCAGACGACACCGGCACTGCCGGTTGTGCGCCGCGTGCGCTGCCGCAGCAGACTGAACCGCCCGTATAAAAAGGTAGGCGGCATTATGGCTTGCTACTACCATTATTGCGCCTTGCTGCGCAGAAGCTACCGCGGCAAAAGCGGACGGCGCTGCTACTACCTGCTGCGCGAGGATTTCAGCAAATTCAACCGCTATCGGCGGCAATGCGATTTGCTGTGGGAGCAAAAAATCGAATCCACCGAGGAACTGCGGACCTACAAGGCAAGGCTGACCCACGAACTGGAGGTGCTTACCCAAAAACGAAAATATCTATACAACCACAAGGAAGCCCTGACGCCGGATGTCCGTAACAGGCGGCTGGAAGAATTGTCTGCCCGGATGCGAACCGTGCGCAGGGAGCTGAATACCTGCGCAGACATTGAAACCGATGCTGCCGCCTTGCAGCTGAAATGGCAGGAAGTGCGGCAGGCTGAAAAAGAAGAACGCGAGGTGAACGAAAATGAACAACGGCGGAGAAGCCGCTGACCAGATGGTGCGCGAGGCACTGCAATTTTCTGAGGTGGCTATCAAGCTGACAGCGCTGGGCTTTAAGAACTCACTGGCGATAGCGCTTGCCTACGCCAAGGAAAACCCCAAAGTGCGCGGCAAGACAAGTCTTGACCGCCTACTGCGCGAGGGCAAGGAGATGAAGATCATTCCTTTGCAGACCAAGGATCTTGCCCAGTTCAAGGCGTATGCCAAACAGTACGGCGTGCTGTTTGCGTCCATCAAGGACAAGAGCGCGCCGAGCGAGAAAATCGACATTATGTTTAAGGCAGAGGATGTATCCAAGCTGAACCGCATTTATGAACAGCTTGGGTATACCGTGCCCAAAAAGATTGCAACTGACCGAAAAAACGCAGAAACCCGCCGCCAGACGCCCGATCCGATGCTGACGCGCGGGAAGACGATGGAGGATATTGACCCCCGCCCCTCGTTCAAGACGGTGGCGGCACAGCTGCGCAAGGCAGCAGCCCGCAGTGCGGAACGCGCGGTCAATGCGACCCGAAAGGAGGAACGCTAAATGTATGAGCGTATGAACATTGAGGATTGGAAAGCCAAAAAGAAGAACGACCGCGATGCCGTGCTGGCCGACCAAAAGCAGGCGCTGCAGGAGGTTTTGCAGGACGGCGCGGATCTGACCGCCTACCTGCTGGGGCGCGGCAGGCTGGGCAGCGGGATTACCTCCGGCAATGCCGCACTGGTGCTGAAAGCCTGCCCGCAGGCGACTGCCGTGATGTCCTTTGACGGATGGAACCAATTTGGGCGCAGGGTCAGCAAGGGTGCCGTTGGCATTTCGCAGTTGGTGCGCTCCGACGGCTATTTTACGGTGGGCAAGGTGTATGACCGTTCCGCGACCTACGGCAACAAGCCCTGCCCAACGGTGGAGCTGCAGGGCGACCAGCTTGGCAAAGCCATTGCGGTATTGACCGCCTTGTCACCGGTGGATGTGCAGTTTGATGAGAAGCAACCCACCGGTTTTCTTGCTGACGAAAATCTCATTCTCTATCCAAGCGGTGCAAGTGATGAAGAAGTCCTTGCGCGTCTGCCCGCGGATATTGTTCTTGCCACGGCAGCGCAGTGCTATGCAGAGGTCGGTAATGAAGAATATCTGCACCAGATGGCGTTGGCTGTGTCTGTTGAAGTTTGTGGGCGGCTCGGTCTGGCACCACCCGCCGATGCCGCCGACAGGCTGAACGGCTTGCGGGCGCATATCCCTGCCGGGGAGGAGCGCCGCGCGTTGGAGGAAGTGCGCGAGATGGCCAAGGTGTTTGGCGATTCCGTCTGCAAGGAACTGGACTTGCAGCGCCCGCGCAGTGATTTGCAGCGCGCAGAGGAACGCTGACCGCCATGCGCCCGAATAAGGATCGACAGAACCTCTGGCTCTGGGTTGCCTTGCTGCTGCCGCTGCTCTGGCTGGCGGCAGGGCTGGCGCAGATTACCGAACAGGCGCACGGGCTGTCCGCTTTGGCGGCAGGGCTTACCGCGCTGTTGAACGACCCGCTGAACCTGCGTTGGTGCAGCAGCACCCCGAAATTTTTGCTGGCGGTTTTGGTGCTCTACCCGCTGGGGGTGTATTGCTATCTGCTCGACCAGGCGGATCGCCGCCCCGGCGAGGAACACGGCTCTGCCTATTGGGGCAACGCCAAAGAGTTGAACGAACGCTACCGCAACCGCAAGGACCCGTGGCAGGAAATCATTCTTTCCCAGAATGTCCGCCTCAGCAATGATTCCTATCAGCACCAGCGGAATCTGCACGTTGTTGTGATTGGCGGTTCCGGCAGCGGTAAGACCCGCTTCTTTGTAAAACCGAATGCCCTGCAATGCAGTGGCTCCTACTTCTTTTTGGACCCCAAGGGGGAGCTGACCTATTCCCTCGGCGGTGCTATGGAGAAAAACGGCGTCACCGTGACGGTCATTGACTTTGTGCATTTCCGCGGACATTACAATCCGGTAGCGTACCTGAAAACCGATGAGGACGCTATGAAACTTGCCTATGCGCTGGTGTTCAACACCAAAAAGAACCCGGCAGCCTCCGGCGGCGAAAACGAGTTCTGGGACAAGAGCGCTGTTATGTTTTTGGCATCGTTGATTTTGTATATTCTGTACGAATCCCCGCTGTATGAGCGCAATCTCAGCACGATGATGGATATGATTCTGGAATGTAAGGTCAGCGAGGACAGCTATGATGAAAACCGTATGGATATTCTGTTCGGTGAACTGGAACAGCGCGACCCGCATCACCCGGCTGTGCTGCAATACCGTTCGTTCAAGCTCGGCAGCGCGAAAACCCTGTCCAGCATTATGGTCACGGCGGTATCCAATCTGCATATGCTGCAATCGGCGGCGTTTGCCGAGATGATTGCCACCGATGAAATGTTCCTGCCGAAGTTGGGCGTGGAGAAACGCGCCATCTTCTGCGTTATCCCCGACAATGACGATACCTTTAACTTTATGGTTTCGATTCTGTACACCCAACTGTTTGACCAGCTGTTTCGCCTTGCTGATTCCACGCCGGAATTCCACGGCACACTGCCGGTTCATGTACGCCTGATGATGGACGAGTTTGCCAATGTCGCAACGCCGGAAAACTTTGTAAAGATCCTTGCCGTTGCGCGCAGCCGCAACATAAGCTGCGATATCATTCTGCAAAATATTTCCCAGATCAAAAGCAAATACAAGGACGACTGGGAAACGATCATCGGCAACTGTGACAGCTTAGTCTACCTTGGCGGCAACGATTACAGCACCTTTGAGTACATTTCCAAGCTGCTGGGCAAGCAGACCATCCGCACCAAGGGGCAGAGCATCGGCAAGGGCAGCCACGGGTCGTCCAGCGACAGCTATCAGGTCACAGGGCGCGAGCTGATGACCCCGGACGAGGTGCGCCGCATGAAACGCAGCGACTGCCTTGTAATGATCAGCGGCGAGGCACCGGTGAGGGACAAGAAATACAACCTTTTTGACCACCCAAACCTGAAATACACACCCGACTACCGCAGCCCGCGGGGACTGCTGCATCGCTTTGCAACCCCCATCCCCGCGCCGGAGGGCTACACGATGCCCCCGGATTATATGGCGCAGGCCGGCACGGTATCGCTTGCTTATGTGGCGGAGCTGACCTGCCCCGAAATTACCGAAGATCTATACGATGAATTACAAGAATGGGAGGAATCTCTATTATGACAATCAAAAAACCTGTATCCGCACCGGAAACCCAGCGCAAAATCAAGCGCAGTTACCTGACGGTTGCCACGGTTGCCGCCGCGGTAATCGTGATGGCGCTGCCTGTGTATGCGGACGACCCGCTGGCGACCATCAATGCACTGAGTGATTTTGTGTTCAGCGCCATTAAGGCGATTGGTGCCATTCTGCTGGGCTTCGGCATTGTGCAGATCGGTCTTGCCCTCAAAAGCCACGATGCCGGGCAGCGTGCGCAGGGCTTTATGACCTTTTTCGGAGGCGTAGTTATCTACTTTGCCAAGGATATTTTGGATATGATTCTGTAAGAAGAAGCACTACGCTCATTATACTTGATTATTTTCCCGGAAAATGCTATATTATATTGAGCAAGATTCCAATACTTTCAATCAGTATAATGAGGTGATGAGTGTGGCACTGGTGACAAATGAGCAGGTAATTAAAGCCCTCCGAAATTACAATCCTTGGTGGAGAAATCCAAGCGCTGCGAAAGAAGAAGATCGACCACAGCATCGTGTTGCCTATCATGAAACACTGCGAATTATGCAGCATAAGACGATTCGGCGTTTTGCTGTTCTTTCCGGCGCACGTCGCGTAGGTAAAACGACCATTCTTTATCAAATCATCAATCACCTGATTGATAACGGTGTGAATCCGCGAAATATCTTTTATGCAACCTTTGATAACCCCGTACTGAAAATGGCGGGAGTTGATATGGTTTTATCTGCTTACGATTCCATGTACCCGGTAGAGGGTGTGCGCTATGTTTTCTTTGACGAAATTCAGTACACCGAAAATTGGGAACTCTGGATGAAAGTGATTTATGACAGTCGTAAAGACATTCGGCTGGCGGCCACAGGTTCGGCAAGCCCTATTATTGAGGATGCGTCAACCGATAGCGGAACAGGTCGTTGGACAGTCATTAAAATTCCCACGCTTTCCTTTTATGAATACTGCCAGCTTTTGCAGTTGGATGATATGCCGTTACTGCCGGACCACTTAAAAATCACAGATATACCTAAAATGGAAAATGCCGAGGTCGCGGATTTGATGGCGCGCTTTGAACCGTTAGTTAAGCATTTCAACCGCTATCTTACCATCGGCGGATTTCCGGAACTGGCGCTGTCCGATGATGATCTTTATGCGCAGCGTATGCTGCGTGAGGATGTTGTGGATAAGGTAATAAAGCGCGATGTGCTTACCTTGTTCAAAGTTCGCAGTCCACTGTTAATGGAAAAGCTATTCCTATACTTGTGCATGAATTCAACAGAAATCTTTAGTGCTACGACTGCGGCTAAAGAGTTGGATAATATATCCCCGAACACCATTGAATCCTATGTGGATGCCCTTGTAAAATCCAACTTGATTTATATGGCATATCCAATCGCTGTCGGAAGCAAGTCGGTTCTGAAAGGGCGTCCTAAGATTTATATAGCGGATGCCGCCATTCGCAATGCGGTTCTGATGGTAGACGATGTTCTGTCCGATGAGCGTGAGTTGGGGCTTTTAATTGAAACCACTGTATATAAGCATCTGGTATCGTTTTATCAAGGGACAGGCGCACAGCTTGGCTATTATCGAAAGGCAAAAGAAAATCAAAAAGAGGTCGATGCCGTAATTGAACTCCCGCAGCAAAAAATTCTGTGCGAAGTCAAATACAAAAACAATTCGCATATACCGCAGACGGATGGCATTGTAGAATTGTGCAATGATCCTAAAGCTGGCATTACAGATGCCTTTGTCATCACGAAGCAGCTGGAGGACTTTGGCGTGACGCGCCATGAAACTTCTCCTAAAATCTATCGAATTCCCGCTATTGCATTTTTGTACCTTATTGGCAAGGAAGAATCCGATGGAATGAGTGGCAGACTTTAAACCCTGCATTTTCCTATTGCACCCAACCGCATAATGTGTGATGGTGGAAAAAACACAGCGACCGTTTTGCTTTTCAGCAAGACGGTCATTTCTTTTGCCGGAAAGAAGGTGAAACCTTGAATCAAAACTGGATCGTAGAAAATCTGAACAATGCCTTTTCCACTTGGAACGGAAAATTGACAGAGCTTTGGGGGCTGGTGACAACCAGCCCCCAATCTTTTAAGGGCGGGGCTGTATGGGGCGTGATGCAAAGTCTGCACAATGCGATGATCGGCATCGGCTATGCGCTGATCGTGCTGTTCTTTGCCATATCGCTGTTCAAAAACACTGCCAACTTCCATGAACTCAAACGCCCGGAGGCTGCCGTGCATTACCTCATTCGCTTTGTGGCAGCCAAAACCTTGGTGGGTTACGGCATGGACATCATGCTCAATATCTTTTCCATCTGCAATGGCGTGGTCAGTGATATGGCTGCCGGTATGGGCGGCATTTCGCAGGCTATGGTCGCACTGCCCGGTGAGGTGCAGTCTGCCATTGAAAATGTCGGCTTTTTAGCCAGCATCCCTTTGTGGCTCGTCACGATTCTGGGCAGTCTGTTCATCACGGTGCTGTCGTTCGTGATGATCCTCACCGTGTACGGGCGGTTCTTTCGCCTGTATATGTACACGGCGCTGGCTCCCTTGCCGCTGGCGAGCTTTGCCGGGGAAAGCACACAGTCGGTCGGCATTTCCTTTATCAAGAGTTATGTCGGCGTCTGCCTGGAGGGGGCAGTCATCGTGCTGGCGTGTGTCATCTATGCCGCTTTTGTCAGCACGCCCACGGTTTCGGGCGGCGAGGCTACCACGATGGTGTGGAGTTATCTGACCGAAATTATCTTCAATATGCTTGTGCTGGTCGGGCTGATCAAAGGCTCCGACCGCATAATCCACGAAATGATGGGGTTGTAAAAGTATGCAGATTCCGATCAATAAAGACATTCGGCGCTATCAGGAAGAAATTCTTATGGGGCTGACCCTGCGCCAGTTACTTTGTTCCGGCATCGCCATTGGGTTGGCGGTGCTGATTTATTTATGGACAAAACCGCTGTTGGGGCAGGAAACCGCCAGCTGGCTGTGTATCCTTGCCGCGGCACCCATTGCCGCCGCGGGATTTTTAAGCTATGACGGGCTACCGTTTGAAAAGTTTGTTATCATCGTGTTGGAAAGCGCGATTCTGTACAACGGTTGGCGGGTATGGAAAACCGAACTGCGCCCCAAACAAAAAGGAAAGGTGAAGAAGATTGCGTTTAAGTGAGTATGCGTCAACCCAAAGAACCTACGGCAGCCGCAAGGTGCCGCGCAGTGTGCAGCAGAGCATCCCCATCGACCGAATCTATGAGGACGGGACATGGCGCTGCGGCAATGTGTACAGCCAGATGTGGTCCATGCCGGACATCAACTTTACAATGAGCGATGAGGACAATAAAGCAAAAATCCTTAACCTGCTCGGCAAGGTGTATATGGGTGTGCCTTCTGACTGCTGGCTGAAAATCTGCATTGTCAGCCAGCGCATGGACGAGAAGTGCTTCCGCGAAAATGTTTTGCTGCACCGCAACCTTGACGGCTTGGATAAGTGGCGTGTAGAACGCAACCGCCGAATCCGACAATGCGTCCAAGACGCGGGCAATGTGGTGCAGCACAAGTATCTGATTCTATCCACCAACAAACAGAACGTTAACGATGCCCGCAGCCGTCTGCGGCAGGTGCAGGGCAACCTTCTGGCGGAGCTTTCCAATCTGGGCTGTACAATCAAACCTATGACAAACAATGAACGATTGGAGGTGCTGCACAACTTCTTTCGGCGCGGCGAGGAAGGGCGCTTTCAGTTCAGCTTTGATGACTACGGAAAATTGGGCAACGATTTCCGCAACACGATTGCACCCGATGCGATGCGCTTTACAACCCAACACGCGGAAATAGACGATGGATTTGCCAAGGCAATGGCGATTGCGCAGTATCCGCAGCAGCTGAGCGATAATTTTGTGGCGACGCTGCTCCAACAGGTGCCGTACATCGTTCTCAGCATTGATATTACACCGGTAGAAACCGAGGATGCAATGCGGGAAATCGAGGCTTCTCAAATGAAGATTGACTCCGAAAAGTACCGCGCAAACCGACGCAACGTAGAAAATCTCGACTTTATGGCAACCATCTCTCCTCGCAACCAACAGCAGGAAAAGTACACAGCAGAGATCCGCAATGCCATCTGTGAGGGCGACCAACAGGTATTTATGGTGCTTTTGAGTGTGGCGTTCTTTGCCGACACGCCGGACGAATTGCGGCAGGAAACCGATGCACTGCAATCGGCAGCTTCCAATTTCAACTGCCGCTTTACCGAGATGCGCTTTCAGCAGGAAAACTGCTTTAACACAGCTATGCCCTATGGGCTGCGCCGTGTGGAAAGCAGCCACATGATGCTGACCCGCAGCGTCACGGCGCTGGTGCCGTTTGTGGCGCAGGAAGTACAATCCCCGCAGGGTATCTTCTACGGCAGAAACGCAATTACCGGCAACCTGATCGTGGGCGACCGCACCAAGCTCATCAACGGCAATGCGATGGTGATTGCCACCTCCGGCAGCGGCAAATCCATGAGCGTGAAGATGGAAATTATAATGGAGTTTTTGCGCTGGCCGAACGCGCGGTTCATTCTGGTGGACCCGGAAAATGAATATGAGCTGCTGGTCAAGGCGCTGGGCGGCGAGGCGATCAAGGTGTCTGTGGACAGCCGGACATACTTTAATCCGCTGGATTATCATTACGACCCCAAGACCGATGTGCCGCCCGATGTTGCCAAAATTGAGTTTGTACTGTCGATGCTGGACAAGCTGATCGGCGAGAATGGGCATCTTCAGCCGGAGGACAGAAGCCTGATTGCTGCCAGCCTCAAAAACATTTATAAACCGCTGATTGCCTCCGGCTACACAGCGCCCTGCCCGACGCTCGGTGATTTGTATCGGGATTTGAACAAATCCAACCTGCGTCGCGCAAAGCAGCTGGCGTTGATGCTGGATGTATTCGCCAACGGCAGCTTGCAGGCGTTTTCCCACACCACCAATGTGGATATGAACAACCGCCTGATTTGCTTTAATATCCAAAGTCTGGGCGACCAGCTCCGCCCGATTGCCATGATGTCCCTGCTGGAGTTCATCAATATGCAGGTGATGACCAACCGCCGCAAGGACGCCACGGCGGCAACATGGATCTACTTTGATGAGATTCATGTGCTGTTAAAGGACCCGATGAGTTCCAATTTCCTGTATTCCTCTTGGAAAAGGTTCCGCAAGTACAATGCCTACGCCACCGGCATCTCGCAGGATATTCAGGATTATCTGGATAACCCCGTGGCGTATGCGCTGCTTTCCAACAGTGAGTTTGTCATTATGCTGCGGCAATCGAAAAGTCTGGAAGCCTTGGAACGCCTGTACGGGCTGTCCAAGCCGCAGCTGGAATTTCTGCGCAACGCCAGCGAGGGACACGGCATTATCAAGATGGGCAACAGCATGATACCGTTCTCCAATCTGGAACCCAAGGATACGGCGGTGTATAAGCTCATCACGACCAAACCGGGTGAGGCAACCGCAGAGAAATGATTTTGCATGAGAAATGATTTTGCATAAAGAAAAGGCGGGCCGAAGCCCGCCTTAGAATTAGTGGCAGTCTAGTGCTGCCAGATATTGTTTTCTAAATCACGCAGACGCGCTTTGTAGTCGTTAATAAGCGCCTGCGTGTTTTCTGTATCGGGGAAGCTGACAATATAGCCGTCCTCGGATTCGTGAAAGCCGACAATGCCCGCAAGCCCTGCCATCTCCGCAACCTTGACCAAGGTATGGTAATCATACTCACTGTTGTTTATGTGTAAAATCATGGGGTTCTCCTAACTGCCGTTATTTGTTGCGGATTTGTTCTACAAACTGGAAGTTGGCAATTTCCTATACCTATGATTTCTTATCAAAGAGGCTGCATCATTTCAAGGATAATGCCATCCGGGTCTCTGAAATAAAACGCTCTGCTTTCCCCAAATCCATCTGCCCTAAAGTCGAAATACTGCGGTTCAGACAAGCACTCCACATGATTTTCGATAAGGGTATTATAGACAGAATCAATGTCATCCGTATAGAAACATACTTCCGAGATGGATGTCGTAAACAAGTCGGATTGTTCTTTATGAATCTCGCTGTTTACGAACTGAATCAGCTCGACCGGTGGCGTTTCAATAGCCTTAGAACCGTTCAAATAAGCGACCCTTGCTTTGCAATTTGCTCTACGAAACATTTTATCGGTTTCTTTGCCTTCCATAAAAATTTCTCCTTGAAACGCAAGACCAAGGATGTCCCTGTAGAAAGCAACCGAGCGATCCAAATCAGAAACTGTTAATCCAACGTGATAAATTCTTCCAACCATATATATTCCTCCCAAGAAATTTCGATTTATCTCACTGCCCATCTGCGCGGTAAATCACATCAAAATACTCGCAGACGCACTTCATGCTTTCGTCAAAGTTCCTGCCGATTTCCTCACACGCTGCGGCAAACGCCTTGCGGTGGGCTTTCTTCCACGCGGCAAGGGTGCCGTCCCCCTCGGCGGCGGCACAGTCTGCCGTCACATCTTCAAACGGGACAACGTCCACCTTTGTGGTGCGGGTAATGCAGCGCGGCTGCATATCGCTGTCCAGCACGACCGTGTAATCACCCGTGCGCGGCAGCAGCTGCATCTGGGCTTCAAACAGGCTGAACAACCCTGTGTTGGCGCGTTTTTTGCCGCAAAGAATGTTGTCCAGAATTTCATCGGTGCCGTTGCTGTCATAAAAACAGACATTGTAGGCAGGAATCGACACCCCTGAATCCTTTACAAATTTCTCAATTTGATCCATAGAACCCTCTCACGCAAGATCATCAAAGCCTAACTGCCCATCACAGCTTGTACGCAGCAGCAGCGGCGGGCGGCTGCAAAGCAGCTCCAGCGCCGCACCGGCGTCCACCAACCACGGGCGCACCTGCTCGTGGGAGAGCAGCAGCGGCATACGGTCGTGGATGGGCGCTACCGAATCGTTGGGCTCGGTGGTCAGAATGATAAAGCAGTTCACACCACTTATATTATCATAAATGCCCGCCAAGTAAAGCGGCTGTCCCGGCATTTGAAAAAAATATTTGTGCTTGGCGGCGTCCCATTCATAAAAGCCGGTGGCGGGGATCACGCAGCGCTGGAAGGCAATACTGCGGCGAAACATCGGCTTTTCCGTCACCGTTTCGGCGCGGGCATTGATGATTTGCTGTCTGCCGCGAAAACCGGGCAACCCCCATTGCTGAAACTCGCCCACGATCTTCTCCCTGCGAGAAACCAGCACTGGTGCCACCTGCGAGGGGCAAATATCCCCTGCCATTGGGAAATTGAGTTCGTTTCCCTCGCTTCTGCGCTGTGCATCGCGCACGATCTGGCGAATCTCTTTATACTCATCGGCAGAAAACTGATACCGTCCACACATACGCGACGCTCCTTCCTTATCCTACTACAATACCGGCGATTCTGAACTCGTCCTCCTCCCGCACAGGGATGGGGACGTATTTTTTATTCAAGGAAATCAGCGCAACGCCGTTTTCGTCCTTGCGCAGCTTTTTGCAATAGCCTTGGTCGTTCAAGGTGCAAAGCACAATATCGCCGTTGTTGGCATCTTGTGCCGCTTTGGCCCACACGGTCTGCCCGTTCACAAAGCGCGGCTCCATACTGTCACCGGCGATGCGGACACCGAACTCCGCCTTGGCGGGTACGGATTCGTCCACTTCGGTCATCTCTTGGGCGTCATCGTCCAGCCACTGACCGGTACCGGCAGAGGCAGGCTGTAAATAAACCGGCAGCAAACGCAGTGTCGGCTCCGGTTTTTCGGTAAACTCTGCCGTGTGCAGCAGCATAAATCGGTATTCCCCCAGACGCTGCTGCCCCACCGGATTCAGTTTGGGCTCAGAGTCCAGATACAAGTCTGCCACATCCTCAAACCCCAAAGCCTTTGCCAGCGCCACACCCACGGTAACGCGGGGTTCACGCTCGCCGGCCTCCCACGAAATCAAGGAGCGTGTGGACACAGCCTTCTCGGCTTCGGGCAGGAACTGCTGCATTTTCTGTACGACCATCTCGCGGGTCATTTTCTGCGCCTCACGCGCGGCACGAATTCGCTTATTCCAGTTGCTCACGGTATATCACCTCAAACATATTGTACTGCCTTTTGTATGTAAAGTCAAGTGTACAATTACACGGATTTTCATTTGCAGTTTAGCAAATCACACTTGAAAGTGAAATATTGTGGTGTTACAATAGGCGTATAGGAGGTGGGAACGATATGGGACAGCGGCATATACTGCATTGCGATTGCAACTGCTTTTACGCAAGCGTTGAAATGCAGGAACACCCGGAACTGCGCGGGAAAAGCATTGCCGTATGCGGTGACCCGGAGGCGCGGCACGGTATCGTTCTCACCGCAAGCTATCCCGCCAAGCGGATGGGCGTGAAAACGGCAATGCCCATCTGGGAGGCAAAGCAGCATTGCCGGAATCTGATCGTGGTTCCCGCCAGCTATGGCAAATACCAGAAATACAGCAGCTATGTGCGCGAGATTTTCCGTGACTACACCGACCAAGTGGAGAGTTTTGGCTTGGACGAGGCGTGGCTGGATATTACGGGCAGTCTGGGTTTGTTTGGGGACCCTGTAAAAATTGCCAAAGAAATCAGCGACCGCATTAAACGGGAGTTGGGAATCACCGTTTCGATTGGCGTTTCTTTTAATAAAATCACCGCAAAACTCGGCAGCGATTATAAAAAGCCCGATGCCATAACGGTCATCGAGCCTGATAATTATAAGCAAATTGTCTACCCGCTGCCGGTGGGTGACCTTTTGTATGTGGGCAATGCCACACAGCGCAAGCTCGGCAGTTACGGCATCCGCACCATCGGTCAGCTTGCGGAAACGAACCCTGAAGTCCTCAAGGGCTGGTTTGGCGTGATGGGCTATACACTCTCGGCATTTGCGCGCGGATTGGACCAGACGCCGGTCGCCAAGCAGGATGCACATTCTGCCATTAAGAGTGTGGGCAACAGCGCCACCACACCGCGCGATTTGACCACAGATGAAGATGTGTGGCTGATGTTGGTGCTGCTCTCCGAAAGCGTTGCCATGCGTATGCGCGACCTCGGCAGTAAGTGCAATGTGGTGGAGATATATGTGCGCGATAATGAACTGTCTGGTTTTACACGCCGCCGAAAGCTGGACAACCCCACCAATGTAAGTATAGAAATTGCCCGCATCGCCTTTGAATTGTTCAAGCGCAATTATTCGTGGCCGAAGCCCCTGCGCGGCATTGGTGTGCGCGGTGCCGATCTGTGCCCCGCAGACTGCGCAGTGCAATTAGGCTTTTTCTCCAATGAGGAAAAGCGCGAGAAGCTGGAGCACATCGACAAAGCCGTGGACACTCTGCGCCAGCGGTACGGCTACCGCAGTGTGCAGAGGGCCGTAGTATACACAGACCCGGTGCTGGGCAGCATTAACGCCTACGATGACCATAATATTCACCCGGTTGGGTACTTTCATACAGCTTGAGGAGGCACCATAATGGTACAAAGAGAGAAGCGATATGTGGCAGTCGATGTACGCTTCAGCACCGAGGGACGATTGCGACCTCTGCAGATTATTTTTGATAAAGGGCAGGTCTACAAAATCGACAAGATCAAGGACATCTGCCGCCGCGCCGCCGATGTGGGCGGCGTTGGGGACCGCTACACCTGTATGATTCAAGGCAAAGAGCGCGAGTTATGGTTTGAAGATGGACGGTGGTTTGTGGCGGCGAAGGTGGCTACCAAGCAAGCGCCCCCGTCTAACGCATAAGGAGCCGGACACTTTATATTTGTCACCCCCGCTGTATCACCCGATACAGCGGTATTTTTATTGTCAAAAAGGAGATTTCTACATGGTAAACGAAAACAAAATCCGTATTCTGTATGTTCAGCCGGGCAAATATCCGGAGGAACGGTTTGTTGTGAATGAGCTGCACCCCCTTCAGCAACTTGTCGGCGGGGATATTCAAGCCGTATACCCGTGGTCAAAGGACAATGTGGCGCTTATCTGCAACGATTCGGGCAAGGTGGACGGTCTGCCGCTGAACCGTTGCATTGAGGACTACGATGTTATCGCGGGCAATTTCTTTATCTGCGGTTTTTCCGGGGAGGAATTTTGCAGCCTGACCGACAAGCAGCTTCGACACTACGAAAAGCTGTTTCGTGACCCAGAGTTGTTCTTGCAGACCCTCATTGGCATTATGCCGATGAAATGCACCCCTGACCAGTATAAACGCCTGATGCAGGAGCGCAGCGCCGCCAACCGTGGGGAGCGCTGACTATGGAGTATAAGCGCAAGCGGCTGATACGCGCGGCATTGCAAAAAGCTGAAGCCAAGCGAAAGCAGACAGTGCGGCAGGCGGAATCGGCAGCAGATACCGAGCAGCAGACGCCGGAAGAATACGCCCAGACGGTTGTTTCCGAAAAAGCCATACACACGGCGGAGAACCTGCAAAATGAGGCACTGGACACAGGACGAATCAGCTACCGTCAATTTCGGATTTTACAGGAAAAGCGCCAGCGTGTGCCAACCACACATGTTGCCCAGCCCGCTGAAACAGAAAATACCCCCTTGGCGCAGAGTGCCGACCAGCGAGAAACAGGCAAGCGCCAGCGCTTTCAGCAAAGGGCGCTGGATAAGCGGGAGATCAAAACGCCCGATTCCTACCGTGACAAAATGCAGGCGTTGAAACGCCAACACCTCACGCGCGAAACGGTGCGCCGCCATCTGGAAAAGCAGGCGGGCGGCACGGTGCTTGGCAGCGGCGTCAGACTGCCCGATACAGTCCCTGCTTTTTCCGGTGGTATCAGGCAAGCCGCCCTGGGCAGAGTCCGCACGTTGCTGCAAGCTGCTTGGCTGCGCTTGAAAGCGGTGCTGACGCGCACGATACGCCGCGCAGCCGGTTCGCTGATGGCGCTGCTTGGCGCAGGCGGCGTGGTGCTGTTGCTGGCGATGGTCATAGGCGCGGCTGCGGCGGTGATCGGCTCCCCGATGGGCATCTTGTTTGCCGATGAATCCGGCGACCCGAACAGCATCCGCATTGCCGAAATCGTTGCCGAAACCAATGCCGACTTCGGCACAGCGATCAACGACATTGTGTCGGCGCACCCGGAATGCAGCGAAACCACGATGGAATACGACTACGAGGACGGTCATACTTGGGCGAGCTACTGGCCCGAAGTGCTGGCCGTCTTTGCCGTGCAGAACAACCTGAACAACGACGGCGATGTGGTCGTCATAGACGAAGGCAAGAAGCGGTTGATTCAGGACACCTTTTGGGCGATGCACGAAATAAGCGCCGAGGTGGAGGAAGTAACCGCCACACCGGAACCGACCGAGGACGAACCCGACCCGGAGCCGGTCACGGAGTACATTCTGCACATCACGGTCAGCAGCAAATCGGTGGACGCGCTGGCAGATTTGTACCGCTTTACGCAAGACCAGCGGGACATTTTGCACCAGCTGCTATCCGAGGAAATGCGCCCCAGCCTGTTGGCACTTTGTGGCGGGACTGCTGTTGCCGATGGCGAATTGTGCTGGCCGCTGCCGGGGCACACCTATATATCCTGCCACTTCGGGGAAGTGGACGCCTTCGGCAATGCCGGGCATCGCGGCACGGACATTCCCGCGCCGGAGGGTACGCCTATCCTCGCTGCCCACAGCGGTACGGTACTGGTCAGTGGCTGGAACGACAGCTACGGCAATCAGGTGCTGCTGGATAACGGCGCTGGACTTTCCACGCGGTATGCCCATATGACAGCATCAGCCGTCACGGCGGGCGAAACCGTGACGGCTGGTCAAGTGATTGGTTATGTAGGCAGCACCGGCGACAGCACAGGCAACCACCTACATTTTGAGGTAATGCAGGATGGTGTGCGTGTGAATCCTATGGATATGGTTTCCGTGCGCTGATATAGGCCGGTACCCATTTTGTTTACTTGCGATTGGCTTTCCTGCGCAGTACGCTAATTACAGCCAGCGCGGAGCCGCTGACAGTCCTGTCTCCGCAACCACCAAAAACAGCGCTGAATCATTTGATTCAGCGCTGTTTTTTGCTTTGCAAAACTTGAATTTCCTGTCCCTTTACCCCAATTTTACCCCTGACAGCATCGTGCCGGCGTGTCTAAGAAAAGATCCCCCGCTTATAGCTCATGCTTTTGCAGGAAACGCGCAGCTTTTTTGGCGACCGATTTGCGCGAGCTGTCTAACTGGGTGTGCGCAAAACGCAGCATAGCCTCCCGGCTGTGTGACAGATCAAAATAGCGGTCGAAACAATCCAGAATATGGCCGCACATGACCTTACATTCCCTACCACATTAGGAATATGAAAACGTTGCAGAAAGAAAAATAACATAGACAAAGGCCGAGATCAATGTGCTCTAGTGGACATGGGTATATCGAATACGGCAGATACAAAAATGGCAAGACCGTTCAGCCAGATGCCCGCCTGGAAAATACTGCTGGGAACGCTGGCTCAAGTAAATACCTGTTCATTTACCTTACCAAAGCGGAACCGAATTCCCTCAATAGGAGTTACCACCCGCATTTGCCGCGATTTGGCGGCAAAAAAGAGATAATTGAAAAAATATCCCAGAGCATTACCGAGAAAAATCATCATTACAGAAAGACCATTGCTGAAAGCCTTGCCGGCAGCACCGGTAAAAGACCAAGCGCTGAATTGCGTCATGAATGCGGTGGAACCCACCATCCACCACAGCATTTTTCCTCCGCCTTTAAAATAGTCACTGGTATTGGAAGAAAAGGTTCGAAAAATCCATCCTATTACAATGAGAAAAACAAAATAAATACCAACAATCAGGATGTTCAGCCATTGGTTTGAAAGCATGGAGCAACTCCTTTCTCCTCGCATAAAGGGGGATGTTTTTCGGGTCATATGACCTTTTATAATCATAACATGGATGTGCTTGGATTGCAAGAAAAGGCAGTGCTGCAACGGAGTATGCTCCATACAAAAAGCCGACCGCTGCCAGCGGTCGGCTTTTTGTATGGGTCAGTCCTGAATGGAAGAAAGATACTCATCCATAACCTGAGCAACTTCCTTGGAATATTTTACAGCTTCCACTACGGTGCGCGCTCCTAATACCACATCACCGCTGGCAAAAATGCCAGGACGGGTGGTGTTCCCGTGAACATCGGTGAACAGAAGGCCATGCTCTGTGGTTTGCAGACCGGAGGTGGTGCTCACAATTTTGTTTTTGGGCCCCTGGCTTACGGCTATGATCACGCCGTCTGCATGGAACAGCATTGGTTCAGACAGGCGGCAGATATTTCCATCCTGGTCAAACTCTGCCTGTTTGAACCACACTCCGTCCCTGTCAATCGATTCTGTGCGTGCGCCATACAGGAATTCTACGCCATCCGCTACCGCATAATCCACTTCACGTTGGCTGGCGGCTGCTTTTGGACCGCGGCAAAGCACACTTACTTTTTTGGTGCCTTTTCGCAGCGCAGTACGTGCAACATCCATAGCGGAATTGCCTGCACCGATCACTGCCAGATGTTCGCCCAGATCATATACATCGGGATCAACGAGATAATCAATGGCAAAGTGGACGTGACCCAGGCTTTCCCCGGGGATTCCAAGTTTTTTGGGACGCCATACGCCGGTTCCGATAAAAATTGCCTGATAGCCATCTCTCTGCAGGTCATCCACCGTTAAGGCACCGCCTATGGAGGTGTTTGGCCGAATGTGAATGCCCATTTTCAGCAGCTGTGTTTTATAACGATCCAATATTGTTTTGGGAAGCCGGAATGCCGGAATGCCGTAACGAAGCACGCCGCCGATTCTTTCCCGACTTTCAAAGATTGTTACATCATGTCCTTTTTGAGCCAGAAGCACAGCGATGGTGATTCCGGCAGGACCGCTTCCGATGATAGCAGCCCGCTTTCCGGAAGAAGCCGGCAAAACGGGGGACAAGCGATCAAGATAAGCGTCGGAAATGTAATTTTCAATGCTGGATATGTGTACCGGCATTCCTTTTCGTCCCAGCACACAGTGGCCCTCGCATTGCTTTTCATGATCGCATACCAGAGAACAAACAATGCTGAGGGGGTTGTTCAGAAACAGCATTTCTCCCGCTGCCTCCAGTTGATTCTGTAAAAACAGCTGGATCATATCGGGAATAGGCGTATTGATGGGACAACCCTTTCTGCATTGAGGTACTTTGCAGTTCAAGCAGCGTCGGGCTTCGTTGACGACGTGTAAAGCCATTTAATTCACTCCTGTTCTTTTGTCTTAAAATGTTCCGGGGTTCGGCGTCTGTCTGGTTGAAAGAAAAATATATATAAAGTCAGCGCAGAGCACAAATGCCGCACCAAACATTTTCTGGAAACAAGAGAAATCTGTACACAACGAAATAGACTTAGCGCAATGTATAGTCGGCAGTTTTGGAAATTTCCGAGGCAGCCGCCTTCAGGTCGGCCACTATCTCCGAAGCGTCCTGGTCGCTCAGGGCGATATCTGACAAAGAAATGGACGCAATCACATTTCCTTTATGATCAAATACGGGAACGCCGTAACAGAAGGTAAACTCTCCCAGCTCCCGGTTTTCGGTCGCATACCCTTTTTGCCGGATCGAATCCAGCTCTTTTAAAAGGTCATCCTTGGAAACGATGGTGTATGGCGTGAAGGGAACAAATTTGATTTTGTCGATGATGGAAAGCTGCTCCTCCCTTGGCAGATAGGCAAGTATGACCTTGCCCAGAGAGGTGGCGTATACTGGTTTGCTGGAGCCGATGGCACAGGTAGCCAGACGCACATTGCGGCCTACATACTTGTAGAGATAAACCACCTGTGTGCCGTTCAAAACACCTACAAAGGCGGTTTTATTATATTTTTCCGCTAAAGCAGGCAGATAACTGCCGCATTGCTTTATCAGTGTCAGATCGCTGACATACTTCATGCCAAGGGAAAATGTTCGTATGTCGAGGCAGTATTTTTTGTCGTTGTTTTCCACAGTTTTGATGTATTGAAGTTCAAGCAGCGAATGAACAACGACAAAAGCGCTGCTTTTTGCCATATCCATTGCCTGCGCAATTTCCTGAAGAGTGATTCCGTTTTCACTATTTGCAATCAGTTCCAGGATGGCCAGCGTGCGTTCAACAGTTCTGTTCATATTTCAAAATCCCGTTTAAATTATAAAATGTAAAATTGTGAATACGGTTCATAAAAAGAGTAGCACATTCAGCTTCTGCTCGTCAAGTGTCTCGGAAAAATAAATAAGTTTGCTTGGAACAGAATTTTATTTGCAGCAGTTTCATGCACGAAAAATACAAAAATTTGAAAAAATAATGTGTAAAACGTGAACGATTACAAAAAAATGATGCAAAATATATAAAAAACGACGATAAAAATCGCATTGACAGGCCTTTGTGGGGTAGTGTATACTGTGTTTAGAAAAGCTATGAACTTAGTTCATAGCTATGAACCGGCTGGACCGGGAAGCAAAACCAGATAGGATAAACGCTGAGAAAGGTCTGGCGAAAAGATGGCGCTTACAGTTGCGGAAAAGGATCTGAAAAAAAGAGAATTGTTTCTGGAAGGAAATATACTCAAAGGGGTTTTGACGGTGTGTGTGCCCATGGCGGCGTTCCAGCTGTTAAACGAACTGTTCAGAGTTTTCGACCTGGCCATTACAGCCCGCATCAATCCGGAGTCGGTGGCGGCGGTTTCGTTTTTCAACCAGCTAAACAACTCGGTGACAGCCGTGGGAACAGGCCTTTCCATCGGAGCAGGAATCCTTATTGCCGGATTTTATGGCGCCGCCGATTATGAAAATGTCAAAAAAACGGTGAACACCACCTTTTTTCTCGCAGTAGGCGGCGCGTTGCTGCTGGCAATCTCGCTGATACTGTCTGGCAAATGGGTGCTCCGCTTGGCTAACACCCCCGAAGAACTGGTGGAGATTGGTTGGAATTATTACCGGGTGATCATGGTGAACCTGGTGTTTGTCTTCTTCAACAATGTGTATGTAGCGATCGAAAAGGCGCGCGGGAACGGCGGCAGGATATTGGGTGTGAATCTTCTGATGGCTGCGGCAAAATTCACTCTGTCGGGAGTGTTCGTTCTGATATTCCGCAAAGGTGTTGTGATGATCGCTTTTTCCACTTTGCTTTCCAACCTGCTTGTGACTTTGATCGGTATATACAGCCTGCGGGATCCAAAGGATGTATTCGGGATATCACTGGAATATATCCGAATGGACCGTCTGTTTATCAAAAAGCTGTTTGGTATTTCTCTCCCTGTGATGGCAGAAAAATTTGCTTTCAGTACCGGCAAGGTGGTAGTGAACTCGGTAGGAGTGGACTATGGTACCCAGACAGTAGGCGCTTTGGGAGTGTCCAACAGTATCAGCGCATTGTCTACGGTTCCGGCAGGAAGCATCGGTGACGGCGGTGCTTCCATTATCCGCCAGAATATCGGAAGCGGGAAGAAAGACCGTGCCCTGAAGGTGTTCAAAAGCGTATTTCTGGTGGACGTGGCTTGGGGAACATTGGGATTTTTACTTACATGGATATTTCTCAACCCGATTCTCTCGGTATTTTCGGGCGGAGATGCAGCGTTTGCCCAACTGATCCGACAGATTTTTTTGCTGGAGATGCTTTCCAATATTTTTCTTGCAGTACATGCGGCGATTATGGCGCTTTTGTATGCCTTCGGATATACCAAGCTGTCCTTTGGCATTAATTTTGCAAGGCTATTCATTTTCCGTCTTCCCATTTTGTTTGCCCTCAAGCAGTTTACGGCTCTGTCTGGCGGCACTGCCATGGGAATTGTAATGATGGTGAGCAACGGCCTTACAGGTTTGTTTGCCCTGCTGGTGGCGATGGTTGTACTCCGCAAGGAGTATGGGTCCGGTTGGATAAAACTTTTACTGCATTGAACCATCATCTGCGCGGTTTGCGCGGTGATGTTGAGATGACATATACGCTGAAATGGCGAAGCTGACGCAGCAAATCATTCAACCTTATCGTCGGCCTTTATCCGGAGGGTGGTGGAAATGCTTCAGAAAATATGTTCCGTGCCGGGCAGAGAAACGGAGGGATGGATATAGAACCTGTGTTCAGAGGAAAACAAAAGGAGGAATGTATAGCAAATGGTTCAAAACGAAATTAAAATGCGCAAACCCAAAAGCAGAGAACTAATCCATGCGCTGGTCCAGGATTGGCGTTTGTATGTTTTGCTGCTGCCTGTGGTGCTTTGGTTTGCACTGTGGGCGTATAAGCCTATGGGCGGGCTTCTGATAGCCTTCAAACGGTACGATTCTAGTCTGGGCATCTGGATGAGCGAGTTCAAAGGCATCGACAACTTCGTAAATCTGGTGGCCGGCGTCAACAAGGAACAGTTCTGGCAGGCCTTCCGCAATACCTTTGTGATCAACGCCTACAGCCTGGTTTTTGGATTTCCGGTACCAATCATTCTGGCGGTACTTTTTTCCGAGATCGGCAATGGCTTTGTCCGCAAGGCTACCCAGACCGCGACCTATCTGCCTCACTTCCTTTCCGAAGTAACCATTACCGGCATCACCATTATGTTGGTGTACAGCGGTGTTCATTCCACCGGTGTGCTGGCAGCCCTGTTTCAGAATATGGGATGGCTGGAGGAAGGGGTGTCTATGCTGTCCAAGGCCAACTATTTCCGGCCTCTGTACATAGCGGTGGGCATCTGGAAGGAAAGCGGATACAGCTCCATCGTGTATTTTGCGGCGATCATGGGCATATCGCCCACGCTGTATGAGGCCATGAAGGTGGACGGCGCCAACAAACTGCAGGAGCTGCGGTATGTCACTTTCCCGGGCATGGCCCCTACCCTGATCATCATGATCATCATGCGCATAGGCAATATGCTCTCCATCGGGTATGAACGGGTGCTGCTGATGTACAATTCCAACGTGTATGTGACGGCAGACGTTCTGTCCACCTTCGAACAGCGCATTGGTATTTTGTCGGCCAACTATGGCATGGGAGCTTCGGTAAGTCTGTTCAATTCACTGATTGCTTTTGCGCTGGTGATCGGAGCCAACTCCATAAGCCGCAACATATCCGATACTTCGCTGTGGTAAATAGGAGAATCTGATTATGGGATTACTGAACAAAAGTGAAAAGATATTCAAGGTGTGTTCCTATCTGCTGGTGATTGCCTTTGCCCTTGTCACGCTGTACCCCATTGTATACGCCTTCAGCGTGTCCATCAGCGGAAAGTTGGCCTACGAAAGCGGTCTGATCACCCTGCTGCCCAAGGAGATCACCCTGCAGGCCTATGAAATGGTCATCGAAAGTAAGGGATTTTGGATTGCCTATGCCAACACCCTATTTTACACGGTGATCGGCACCGCCTGGAGCATGGGTATTTCCCTCACCGGTGCCTATGCTTTGCAGAAGAAAAAGCTGAAATTCCGCCGCCAGTGGAACTTTTTGCTGGTGTTTACCATGTGGTTCAGCGCCGGTATGATCCCCCTGTATCTGAATTATAAGAGCATGCATGTGGATAACCGCTGGGGCATGGTGGTGGCTTTTGGCGTGCAGGCCTACAACATCATTCTGCTGCGCAACTATTTCAGCAGCATCCCCAAGGAGTTGGAGGAGGCCGCCATTGTGGACGGCGCCAACGAATTCCAGCTGTTTTACAAGATCTATGTGCCCATGTCCACGGCCAGCATTGCAACGGTGACGCTGTTTTACGCTATCAGCCGCTGGAACGGGTACTACTGGTCCCGGATGCTTCTCACCGACCCCTACCAGCAGCCGCTGCAGGTGTATCTGCGGCAGCTCATCGAAAACTACCAGAAGCTGTACGATGAATCGCCGGTGGTTCTGTCCTACTCGGCAGACAGCCTGGCGTATGCCATCATCATCTGCTCCATCATTCCGGTTTTGGCTATCTATCCTTACATCCAGAAGTATTTTGCAAAAGGCGTAAATATGGGCGGCGTGAAAGGATAATAAAAATTAAGGAGGATACAATGAAAATGCGAAAATTTGCCGGCTTTATGCTGGCGGGCACCATGTTGCTGTCCACCCTGTCCGGGTGCGGCTCCACCATCGTGGACCAGGCGGGAAGCGCCGGGGCTGAATCTGCGGCCAGCAGCGAACAGACCCAGTCCACCGAGGACAAGACCGACCTCACCGAAAAGGTAAGCCTCAAAATCAACTATGCGGCCGGCAACAAGTCCCGTACCATCACCTACAACCAGGAATCCCCCCTGACCCTGCCCGACGGCACCGTGTACACCGCCGGTATGCTCAAACCCATGTGGGACTATGTGGAAACGGCCCTTAACTGTGAACTCACCGATATCACAACCCAGGACCAGAAAGCCACTGAGATGATTGATATCGCCTCTACCACCAACTTCTCCGAGGCCAACATTTTTGGCGGTAACTCTATTGCTGACGATCTGATGTACTACGGCACCGAAGGCAAATTCGTCAATCTCAGCGACATGATGGCCCAGGGCTATATGCCCAACTTTAAGGCCTATCTGGATGCCAATCCCGATGTAAAAACCGCCATCACTGCATATGACGGCAACATCTACCACGCACCCTATATTGCAGAGTTGAACAACTTTGCCCGCAGCTTCAGCCTGCGGCAGTCTTGGGTGACTATGCTGCTGGATGATCCCAACGCGGCTTACGATACCAACGGCGAGTTTGAAGTCTACTACGATGGCTTCTATGTGGGCGACAACACCCGCGGAGGCGACAACGGCGGCACCGTGACTCCTAAAGAAGGCGTTGAAATCACGAAGAAAACTGATCAGAGCATCATTGAGATCCAGAACGAACTGGCTGTGAAGAATGGTGAGACCCTCACCAAGGCCATGGTGCAGTACATCAATGACAACTATGACTACGAAAAGCCCTCTGAGCTGTTTCTGGGTGAAAAGGCAGCCTATGACATCGACGAGCTCATTGCGCTGATGCGCTGCATCAAGGCCAATCCCACCTATCTGACACAGGGTAAGGCGGACACCGTGTGGCCCATGTTTACCCGCCAGTCTTCCTACCGGGAAGATCTGCTGCGTCTGTCCACCTATTTTGACGGTGTGAAGGCACACAGCGCCGACAGCTATACTTCCCGTTGGTATATCGATGAAACCGGTACCCTGCAGTATACCTACTCCACCGAGGGTATGTACGATGTGCTGTGCTACCTGTCGGATATGGAGGCCGAGGGCCTGATTTATTCCGATTGTTATGATCTGACCAACAAGACCAATTTCCGCAGCACCCTGTGGGGCACTGACGAGAGCGAAGCGCCCGCTTATGGCTTTATCACCTTTGACTGGCAGGCTTCTTCCACTGCTGATTCCCTTAACAAGGACATCGTGGTGGTGCTGCCCCCGGTGGCCAAGGTGAACGGCGTGTGGCAGTATTATATCGACAATGGCCGCGCCATCAAGCCTGATGGCTGGTCCATCTCTGTAGCCGGCTGCGCCACCGATGCTGAGCTGTACCGCTCCTGCGCTCTGCTGGACTACTTCTTCACCGAAGAAGGCTCCACCCTGCAGAACTACGGCCTGCCCATGTTCCTGAAGGAAAACGAGACCTATACCGGACCCGATGGCAAGGAATATCCCCAGTACACCGATTGGGTGATGGAGACCTGCGCTTCCGTGGCCAAGGGCGACCTTTCCACTTTCCTGCGCGACTGGCTGGGTTGCCTGATTCCCATCGGCTACCAGAAGGATATCGGCTTCGAATACCAGTATACCTCCGAGCGTGGATTTGAAGGCTGGGAGCTGCTGCAGAATTCCACCACACACTTTGCCACCTACGCGGGCGAAGGTATCAAGGGTGATAACCCCAACTATTACAAGATGGTTCCTCCTGTGTTCTCTTTGACGCTGCGTCAGAAGGAGGCTATTTCCGAAACCACTACCATGGGTATGGAAGATCTGAGCGAGGAGATGTTCAACATCGTGCGGTACAATGCCAAGGGGAATGCTCCGAACGGCATCTCCATTCCGGCCGATTACAACGAATATCTGGCTGCATTTGAAGCAAGAAACCTGGATGCGTATGTTACTGCCTATCAGCAGGCATATCAGGTGATGACCGCGGCCCAATAATTGTGCGCGTGCTGTTTCGGGGAGACCTCGGTCTCCCCGAAACAAACAATGGAGGGCTTGACTATGAAAAAAATATTTCGGGGACAGGTTATTCTGTCGGCCGTATACACAGTGACGGCCGTTGTGGTATTCCTGTACACCTTGGTATTCATGACCGAATACAACGACCTGTTTGGACTGAAAATGCCTCAAAACAAACAAATCGCCCAGTTTTACGAGGTGATCCTGCAGGGATTCAACCGGCAGATCCTGGTGTGGGCCATTGTGGGAATTATCGGTATTTTGATGATTGTTCTTTTGGAGATCCGCACAGCTGTGCCGGACCGCTTTGCGGCTGCTGTGATGACGGTGTATATGGGCTGCTGCTGCTTTGGCGCCGTGAACGCCATTCGCAACATTCTCGCCATCTGGGCGTATTACAAGGGACTGGATTTTCAGTATCTGTACGCTGACGGAATCACCGGGTATGAACTCAAATTTACTACGTTTCAGGTGGGTATCGGGATATATAGTGTGCAGATTATTGTCTGCGTAGCTTTTGCGGCGGTGCTGCTGCTCAGCCATATCCGATACAAAAAACTGCAGAAGGGAGGCGCCTGATATGAAGCCGGATATTTCGGAAAAAGAGAAAAAGGTATATGTTACCCTCTATAAAAAGGATGCGCCTTCCTACGCCATGATCTTGCTGGCCACCCTGTTGGAATTTGTGTATGTGGTGAGTATTCTGGACGTGATGCCGGTTACCTTTATGATGGGCGTTGCGGTGATCGTGAACATTTTCCTTTTGTTCTTGCTGTTTACCTGTGCGGTGAAGGTGAATGTGTACGAAATACCTTGGGCAGCAGTTAGTCTGATTGTGGGCGGTTATATGCTGCTTCGTCAGTTTGTGCTGGTACCCTTTGTGCTACAGCCTTATGACCGTGAGCAGATCATCCTGGTCGCCAACCTAGCGGGAGCGGCTTTGTTGTTTGCTGCTGGTGGCAACAGCCTGCGCAAAAGCTCCAAACGACGCCGGCTGCAGAAGCAGCTGGCACATCCGAACCAGTAAATGATGGAGGCATACAGATGGGAAAAATACAGTTTCAGAATGTAAACAAGGTGTATCCCAATGGGTTTCATGCCATCCATGATTTCAATCTGGATGTGGATGACGGCGAGTTTATCGTCTTTGTGGGACCATCCGGCTGTGGAAAATCCACCGTTCTGCGCATGCTGGCGGGCCTGGAGGAGATCACCTCCGGCAAGCTGCTGTTGGACGGCAAGGTGATCAACAACCGTCCTCCAGTGGAGCGGGATATTGCCATCGTATTTCAGGATTACGCGCTGTACGGCAATTTGTCGGTGTACGACAATGTGGGTATCAGCATGAAGGTGCAGCACCAGAAGGACACGGCCATCTATGACAAGGTCCAACAGGCGGCGGCAACGGTGGATATCCAGCAATATCTCAACCGGCTGCCGGGGCAGCTTTCTGGTGGACAGAAACAGCGGGTGGCTCTGGCACGTTCCATCATTCGTCATCCCAAGGCATTCCTGATGGATGAGCCGCTGTCCAATCTGGATGCAAAACTGCGCAACAGCACCCGCATCGAGATCGTAAAGCTGCAGAGAAGCCTAAAGGTGACTACTATTTACGTCACACATGACCAGACCGAGGCCATGACCATGGCTGACCGTATGGTGGTGATGAAGGAAGGTGTGGTGCAGCAGGTGGGTACGCCCCGGGAAATTTACGGACTGCCGGTGAATATGTTTGTGGCGGGATTTATCGGCTCGCCCCAGATCAATTTTATCCGCGGCAAGTTGGAAGGGGAAACCTTCGTGTGCGGTGAAAATCGGTTGCGTCTCGCCCCTTGGGCAGCCCACAAGCTGGAGGCCTGGAGCTCCAAGGAAGTGATCCTGGGTTTACATCCCGAGGTGTTCAGCCTTGCAGAAGAGGCCGGCGATGGTACTTTCAAGGCGGATTTTGTGGCTAAAGAATTTATGGGCAGCCATCTCATCATCCACGCGCAGATTCAGCAGCAGGATGTACAGTGCCGTATCGACGATACATCGGCCTGCTTTGGCGGCCGGCTGTATCTCAAGCCGGATATGTCCCGGGCGCATTTCTTCGATGCCGAAACGGGCGAAGCGATCTTACATATGGAAGCAGGTGACGACCATGCGTGAACTGAAAGAAAACATCCATATCCAGACAGTGGCCAAACTGCTCATTGCAGTGGCAGCGATTGCGCATCTGATTTTCACCTATGTGCACACCAGCGCTCTGCTGCTGCTGGAAAATCAGATATGCGGATTCATCATGTTTCTGTTTGTGCTGTTGGGGTTGGTTACTCTGTTTGAATCCACCCAAGTGCATGTGAGCCGTTCCTTTGCGGGATACGCTACTATCGCTCTGTGTGCGGCCACTGTGGGCATGGGGGCAGACTTGGTATCTATTTATCAAACAGCTATCCGTACCCAAAATTCGCTGGAACCAGCCATGGTATACAAGGCAGTATGGTTTAGCCTGGCACTTATGGCTATGTTCGCTCTGTCCGGTGTTCTGCTTTTGATCGACACATGCAGAAAGCATACGGAAAGGTAAGGAAAAATGGATAAAAAGCATACTCGTCGCAAAAAAATCTCAGACAATGCCAAAGCCACGCTGCTGCGCTGGTGGATTGTGGGCATGTGCTATTTTATGATTGGCTTCGGTACCCAGGCAGGGGGATACACCAGTCCCATCGACCTGATCTTTTTCCTGGGAGTGGGTATCGGCCTTGTTACCATTGTGGTGTACAATCCCATCGCGTACAATGTATTTGACATCGTGCGGGGCGGTGAGATTGTAAACCACAGGTACCGCAACAAAAAGGGCTGGCAGCGGGCTTTGCAGACACTGGGCGACTTGGGGTTGAGTATGCTGGTGGTGATTTTGGTATATCTCAGCTACCAAAATATCAACCTGTTTCTAGTCGGTTTGCTAGGGCTGTCCCCAGAAACGGTGGTGGTGGCTGGCGAACCCTTCGGATTTGCCACCCTTTATACTCTGTTTTACAGTGCCATCACCGGCCTGACAGACAAACTGCGGGCGATCCGCACCGGTTCTGCTGCGGTATGTAAGTAAAAAGAAGGTGAATCGATTGATATTTATCGGTGATTTGAAACCCTATTGCCTGCAGCTGGATACCAGTCGTGCTATGCAGTACAAGCGTCTGCTGGAACAGGCCGACCGATACAAGCAGATGGAGCTGCCTCTGGAACATCCTAAGGAAAGCACAACATATATGGGCATTGCAATTGCTAACCTGGCCCTGGCCTACCGACTCAGCGGCAGCGAACAGTATCTGCAGGATGCCAAGCGGTTTATGAACACGGTGCTGTCCTATGAAAAATGGGGAAATGCCCATCTGGTAAATGTAGATTTATCCGCGTCCTGGATATTGTTTGGCCTTTCTCTGGGGTACGACTGGTTGAAGCCCTATCTTTCCGAAGAGGAAAAGCAGCGGATCTTCTGTAAGATCCGTCACCATGCTAAGGTGATGTTCGACTATCGCCGTGATACCTACGGCAGCGGTTGGTCCACCAACTTTTACCAGAACCACAACTGGATCAACATGACGGGACTGGCTGCCGCCGGCTATGCCATGCAGGGACAGGCTGAGGAAGCCGATACATATATAAAGGAAGCCAAAGAGGACTTTGCCCGGGTGTTTGACTTGATGGCAGAGGACGGTTCCAACTACGAGGGCGTCACCTATTGGCGCTACGGCGGCATGTGGCTGTTTGTCTATGCTCATCTGCTGAAGGTGCAGGAAGGAATCGATTATTTCCAATCCAGCCCCTACTTGAAAAACACCTTTTATTATCGACTGTACCAGTGCAACGGTGATTTTACCCGGCAGATGAACTACGGCGACTGCCACGACCGTTACAGCAGCCATCCGGTCTGTGTTTACTACAAGGTAGCGGCGGAATACCGCAACGGCCATGCCCAGAAGTTGGGAAATATGGTGGTGAAGGAATTCCTTGCTCAGGAAGCTGCCAACAGCAAGGTGAAGCCCGGAATTCTGCCCGAAGCGATTTTCGAGTTTTTGTGGTACGACCCCTCGGTGGAAGAGCGGGAGTTTGACGATTTGCCCCTGGCTCGGTATTTTGAGGATTTGGGTCTGCTGGCTCTGCGCAGCAGTTGGCAGCGGGACGCCCGGGTGTTTTCCATCAAGTGCGGCGCGCCGGGAGGCGCCAAGCAATGGAGGGAAGGCTGGAAGATCCTGCAAGACGAGGGGATCGATCTGTTTTCTTTGTCTCACCATCACCCCGACAATTTGTCCTATATTTTTGCCAGCGGCGGCGAATATTTCACCTGTGAGGACGGTTACAACCGCAATCTGATGCCGGATAACCACAATGTCCTGCTGGTGGATGGTAGATATACCGACGCCCAGGACGTCAACGACGTCTATATGACCAGTGTGGAGCAGCGGCAGAAGGAAGAGGGAAAAGACTTTTCCCCCGAAAGCTACGGCGGTTTTGTTTCCTGCGTTAAGGTAGAGGGAAACCTGGCCGTTTACCGGGGCGAGACGGCAGGGGTGTATCCCCGCCATATGCAGATGCAGGAGGTAAGCCGGGTGCTGGTGACCGACGGTTTGGGCTTCTGGCTGTTTGCGGATATTTTCAACAGCCAAAAGAGCCATATCTATTCGGTCATTTGCAACACCGATCCGCTGCCCTGTCCCCAAGAAAAAGGATACCGGTATCCCATGGAGACAGGAGATATCCGATACCAGGTATTTTCCAGCGCACCGACAGAGACGCGGCAGTATGAACAGCAGGTGGTCAGTGTGATGACCACCCAGGAACAGGACAAGCTGTGCCGCACCTGCATCCATACCCTGTCTACCGATTCCCAGACCCCCCAGACCAGCCAAGTATTCTTTGAGTGTTTTACTTTTGCCGGCAGCGAGGCCAAGGTTTGCTGCCAGCAGGGAATGCTTCACCTGGAATGGAACGGCAACGTATACAAGCTGACGGTGGGGGAATACGATGCCGGCGTTGGCCGCAGTCCGGTGCGTCTGCGGGTGACCAGGGATGGAGCAGAAACGGCGGAGTATTCGCTGTAAACGCTGTGCAGAGAAAGAGGAACCAACTATGAACTATGTAAACGACCGGTTCTGTGAACTGGTACAACTGCCCCGCAACCGTCAGGCGATTCTGGCGATGAAGAAGGACGTAGATGACTTTCTGCCCTCCTTCTGCGATTCGCCCGCCAAGCTGAGCCGATGGGGGCACCACTATTTTTGTGATGACGATGGCGGCAGGCTGATTTTTGATTTGAATTCGCCCCACAGCCACCGGTGTGAGATCTGCGGAAAGGTATATTCCAACGATGTGCAGGATGGCGTGTGGGTCACCTTCTATCGCAACCGGGCTGTGGTTTTGGCTCTGGTTTCGGCTGCGGTATACAAGGCCACCGGTGAGACAAAATACCGGGACTACGCTTTGCAGGTGATCGATTTTTACGCGGCTCATTACCATGAGTTCGTGCTGCACAACAAGGAAAACAAGATTTTTGACAGCTACGAAACCATGAAGTGGGGATGCGGAAAAATGATGCCTCAGGGCCTGAATGAGGCCATCGTAGCTATCCGCTTTATCCAGACCATTGAGATTTTGCGCCCTGAACTGGAGCAGGAATGGCTGGAAAATGTGCACCGCAAGCTTTTCCGGGAGATGTTCCGGCTGCTGGCTCCCCAGGCGGTGGAGATCCACAATATCAGCTGCTGGTCGCTGGCTGCCATCGGTGTGATGGGTCTTGCCATGAAGGATCAGGAGATGATCGATTACGCCTTCACCAGCCCCTTTAATATCCGGCGTCAGCTGGCCGAGGGTGTGACTGCCGACGGCTTCTGGTACGAAGGCTCCATCCACTACAACTTCTTTTTGTTGGAGGGCGTTTCTTATCTGTTCCTCTTCAGCAAGATTTACGGGTATGATTTTGGCCAGGAGAGCACAGCGATTTTTGAACGGATGTTTGAGAAAGCCTACGAATACGCCTTTGACAACCTGTATCTGCCCAATCCCAACGACGGTTGGCCCAATTTGAATCTGCGCACATTCAGCTATGTGTATCACACCGCCGCCCGGGCCTTTGGCGAAAAGAGCAAGGTGGGCAATCTGCTAAAAATCATTGAGAACGACCCCAATCCTCGCACCACTCTGCCCCTTTCGGAGCCTTATTACTGCTGCGGGACAGTGTGTCTGGAACAGCTGCTGTTCAACATCGATTTTGATTACAGCGATTACCGGCCGGTGGCCCATGTCTCCAATACATTCCCCACCTCCAACTTTGCCATGCTGCGCAACAACAACTGGAATGTGTTTGTGAAATATGGCCTCAACGGCAAATCTCATGCCCATCCGGATATTATGAACATCGAGGTGATGTATAAAGATCAGCGCATTTCTCGGGATCTTTCCAATGCGGGTTACCAGTCCCGGCTGTGCAACGAGTGGCATCGAAAGACCTTGTCTCATAATACCGTATGCTGGAACGGCCAGGATATCACTTCGGTGCATCCGGGCAAGTGCCTGCACTTTGATGCAGACAGCTTTTCGGGTTTGGCATTGGATGTCTACGAGGGTATTGATTACCAGCGCAACCTGCACATTACCGAGGATTCCCTGGTGGATGAATTCCTGGTCCAGGGTAAGCCAGGGGTATACGATTATGTATTCCATCTGGAACCCCAGCTTCAGCTGGAATGTGAGATGCCGTTGGAGGATGCCAGTCTGGGCTTTTCGGAAAATGGCTACCAGCATGTGGAGGAAACCAAAAAGGTGCTGGTTTTGGGGGATAAAGCAGTTCTCTGGGCTGTCTTTGGCGAACTGCGGATGAAGATAGAACTGCAGCTGGAAAATGGACAGGAGCTGTTCCTCCTTAAAACCAAGGATAATCCTGTCAACCAGACTCGCCGTAGCATTCTTGTGCGGGCGAGGGGAGAAAAGGTACGTTACAGCATGCAGCTTACTGTTTGAAATCAAACCATATGGGAGGCAATTAAGTATGAAAACAGCATTGATTACCGGAGCCACCGGCGGCATCGGCGGCAAAACGGCCGAGGTACTGGGCCAGGCCGGGTATGAGGTGATTGTCACCGGCATCGACGAGGCAGGCCGGGACACGGTGATGAGCAATCTGGAAAGCAAGGGCATCAAGGCACATTTTTATAAATGCGACGCCACCAGCGAGGAGCAGGTGAACGAGACCTTTGCCAAGATCGCCGAGAAGTTTGATCATCTGGATCTGTTAGTGAACAACGTGGGCGGCCTGGGCGGCCGGCAGCGGGTTTCCGAGATGGAGACTGGCTTTATGCGCAAAGTAATGGCGCTGAATTTCGACAGCCTGTTTTTCAACACTCGTGCAGCGCTGCCGCTGCTGAAAAAAGGCACCAACCCCTCCATCATCAACTTCAGCACCATTGCAGTGACCAACGGAGGCGGTATCGGAGCTTCCATCTATGCGGCCTCCAAGGGAGCGGTGCAGAGCTATTCCCGTGCCCTGGCCAAGGACTTGGCCGAGTTCGGCATCCGGGTGAACATGGTTTCCCCCGGCACCATCGATACCCCCTTCCACGCTGCTACCGACCGCAAGCTGGTGGAGAGCTGGAAAGACAGCATCCTGATGAAGCGCCTGGGCGAGCCCCGGGAGGTGGCCGACGTCATCGAGTTCCTGGCTTCGGACAAGGCATCCTTCCTCACCGGTGAGGTGATTCAGATCAACGGCGGACAGGCCTTTATTTAAAATTCTGAAAGAATACAAGGAGAAAAAATATGGTATTGAAATATCAGGATATCCTTCCAACCCATCCGGCGCCGGGCATTACCCGCCGAATTCTGGCTCATGGCGGCCAGATGATGGGGGTGGAGGCAAGCTTTGAAAAAGGCGCGGTGGGCGAGGCTCATCGTCATCCCCACGAACAGGTGAGTTATATTCTGTCCGGCAGCTTTCAGTATGAGGTGGAGGGCAAAACCTATACCCTGCACAAGGGCGACAGCTACTATGTGGCCCCCAATGAGCTCCACGGAGCTACCGCTCTGGAGGATGCCGTGATTCTGGACATCTTCACCCCCCAGCGGGAGGATTTTCTGTAAAAAGTACTTTCAAATTATGCAGACCTAAGGCAAGGAGGACTATATGAAAACAGCATTGATTACCGGAGCCACCGGCGGCATCGGCGGCAAAACGGCCGAGGTACTGGGCCAGGCCGGGTATGAGGTGATTGTCACCGGCATCGACGAGGCAGGCCGGGACACGGTGATGAGCAATCTGGAAAGCAAGGGCATCAAGGCACATTTTTATAAATGCGACGCCACCAGCGAGGAGCAGGTGAACGAGACCTTTGCCAAGATCGCCGAGAAGTTTGATCATCTGGATCTGTTAGTGAACAACGTGGGCGGCCTGGGCGGCCGGCAGCGGGTTTCCGAGATGGAGACTGGCTTTATGCGCAAAGTAATGGCGCTGAATTTCGACAGCCTGTTTTTCAACACTCGTGCAGCGCTGCCGCTGCTGAAAAAAGGCACCAACCCCTCCATCATCAACTTCAGCACCATTGCAGTGACCAACGGAGGCGGTATCGGAGCTTCCATCTATGCGGCCTCCAAGGGAGCGGTGCAGAGCTATTCCCGTGCCCTGGCCAAGGACTTGGCCGAGTTCGGCATCCGGGTGAACATGGTTTCCCCCGGCACCATCGATACTCCCTTCCACGCTGCCACCGACCGCAAGCTGGTGGAGAGCTGGAAAGACAGCATCCTGATGAAGCGCCTGGGCGAGCCCCGGGAGGTGGCCGACGTCATCGAGTTCCTGGCTTCGGACAAGGCATCCTTCCTCACCGGCGAAGTGATCCAGATCAACGGCGGACAGGCCTTTATCTAGAAAAGTATAACAAAGGAGGAGTGTTGGTGAACCTGTATACGAAAATGAAAAAGGCCGCGGGTGCGGTACTGGCCGTGGCCATGGGAATGACCTGCATTCCCACGCCCCTGGCGGTGTATGCCCAGGAGCCGGAGGAGTACACGGTTATTTTGGATGAGAATTTTGAATCCGAACTGAGCGCCGGGGTCAAGCTGAGCGGTGGGGTTTCCGTGGTCGAGATGGATGGAAACCACGTGTTGGAATTCAAGGATACCAGCGACAGCGAAACCAGTAAGGCAAACATTGAAATCGGTAAACAGGCCGGGGAGATTGTGGTGGAGTACAAGCTGTATGTGGTTTCCGATGAGGGAAAGTCCACCATTGCCCTGACGGCGGGTTCCAAGGAGGAAAGCGGCAGCAGCAGCACCTCCAGCGCAGGGGAGTTTTTGCGGTTTAAAACCACCGGCAGCGATTCCCGCACCTACGAGTTCCGGGGAGGGGATTCCCAAAAAACTCCCTCTGTAAAAAATGGAGCTTATCTGTGTGGAAAATGGATCGAACTGAAATCGGTGATCGACACCGCAACAAAGACCTTTGACGTATATGCCGACGGGGAGTTGTTGGGAGAGAATATTGCCATGAGTTGTAAAACAGAAAACATCGTCATGGAAAGTCTGGACAACATTTCCTTTTTGACCGGCAGCATGGATAAGACCCACGCATACATCGACGATGTGCGGGTGAGCCTGAAAACAACGGACAGCGGAGAAGGAGACGGCGACGGTGAAGACGAAAAAACGCCGGGCGAGCTGGGCTGCATTGATTTCGTGGCCGGTGGCTGGAAATTGCAGCTGCCGGTAGAAAGCGATACCAAGCCCGGCTCGGTGCTGGAAAAATCGCCACAGGAACTGGCGGACGGCTACACCAGTGAGTTTTTCTTTGCGGCTACTGACGAAAACGGACAAGACGCCGTGGTGTTCCACTGCCCGGTACAGGGATTCAAAACCGGAAACACCACTTATGCCCGTTCCGAGATGCGGGAAATGCTGGACCCTAAGGACAAAACGGTGAACTGGACCTGGCAGGGCACCCATACCCTTGTGGCCGAGCAGAAGGTCACCCATGTACCGGCCAACGGCAAGGTGATCACCTCCCAGATCCACGGCATCGAGCAGAACGGTGACAACGCCAATCCTCTGGTGAAGGTGCTGTATGCCTACGATAAGGCCAAGGGAACCGGCAGTGTGATTGTGTATCTGAAAAACACCACCGAAAAAACCTCCGCCGATTTTGCTTATGCCTATCCCGAGGTGGCACTGGGCGAAAAATACCGCACCGAGATCCAAGTGGTGGATGGTACTGCCTATGTTACCATCGATACCGATGACAACGAACCTATGACTGTTTCCCACAATTTTGTGGCGGCGGACCCCCTTTGGAAGGATACCTGGTACTATTTCAAGTTGGGCAACTACATCCAGGATTCGGTAGATTCCAGTGAGGAAGCCTATTCCGATGTGTGGGTGTACAGCTCCGGTATTTCCCACAGCGAAACTGTGGAAAAGACCCCGGTGGAAAGCATCCGCATCGACAGCAGTGAAATTCAGCTGCAGCCGGGAGAGCGCACCAGCCTGAGCGTTACGGTGAAGCCCATCAAAGCCTACAACAAAGCGGTGACCTGGGATGTGCTGGAAGGCGCGGATGTTGTGGCCGTGGACGCCAAAGGTTATGTCACGGCCCTGAAGGAAGGTACCGCTGTGGTGCGGGCAACCAGTGTGGACAATTCCATCGCCACTTCTACCTGTCATGTCACGGTGCAGCAGGGGGAAGCCGTACAGGCGGAAAAACTGTACAGCTGTGATTTCGGCCGCGAAAGCGGGCTGGATTTGCATACAGCCTTCAACACTGAGTTTATGCAGGTGATTCCGGAATCGGCCGAGGGTACATCGGTGACCTTGGAGCAGGAATCCGAGGGGAACGTAATCCGGTTCCGGGACAATTCCAACAATGCCACCAGTAAAATTTCCTTTGTATTCCAGCCCCAGACCGACACCACCACGATATCTTTCCGGGTGCGGATCGATGCTTTGGGGGAACACAAGGCGGGAGATCTCACTTTTGGCTGTATGTATGCCGTGGCGGCCGGGTCGGACAGCTGGTATTCCAATACCACCGAGCTGTTCCGTGTCCGCAACGCCGCCAAGGGCGCCTTAGGCAATTTCTCCGATTTGACTTATGTCCTCACCAATGCCTATACCCCTATTTCTCTTAATGCGGACAAGGTGGTGGGCAACTACGGTGATTGGGTGGATGTGACCTACATCATCACCCCGAACAACGGCACCGCCAAGGCCAATACCACCGATGTGTACATGAACGGCTATCTGGTAGGCTCCGGCATTGCCAACCGCAACGCCATTGATTATGTGAACCGACTGGACATCCACAGCGGTACCGGCGATAAGATGGAGTTCAGCATCGACGATGTGAAGGTATACAAGGGCAGCAAGATCCCTGCAGAGGAAAATGTACCTACCCCCCAGAGCCTGCAGCTGCTCTATGTTCCTTCGGTCATGGGACTGCAGGATGCGGTGAAAGCCTATGTGCAGGTAGAGCCGGCAGGCAGCTATGACCAGGTTGGGTACCAAGTGGTATCCGGCAATGCCGTAATCGTGAGCCAGGATGGCTATATCACCGCCGTCCGGGAAGGTAAAGCGGTGGTTCGGGCTTACAGCCTGCGGGACGAGAAAGTGTTTGACGAAGCCGCCATCGAGGTGCGCGCCGAACAGGACATGGTCCGGGCTGAGTCTATGCAGCTGAAGCAGACGGCCATGAACCTCAGTCGGGGTAAAACCGCCGCCATCGAAGCTGAGGTATTGCCCGAAACCGCTTCGGAAAAAGGGGTGCGGTACGCCATCGTTTCCGGCCCTGAAATTGTCACCCTGCACCACGATGGCACCGTGACCGGCAAAGCGGTGGGCACCGCCAAGATCAGTGTCACCAGCCTGGATAACCCGGAACTGGTGCGCTATGTCACCGTTTCTGTCACCGCTGATTTTGAGCCCGGCCAGGTGATTTATCAGGATTCCTTTGATGGAAGTACACTGGACAGCAGCCATTGGTCGGTGTCCCTTGCCAAGGCCTATACCGCGGTGGATGTGAAGGACGGTGTAATGACGGTGGAGGACGGCAACGGTGCGGCGCAGCCCAAGGCGGTGCTCTCCTTTGATCCCGTGTCCGGTACATTTTCTATGCAGTTCCGCATTAAGGTGGAAAATGAGGCGGAAATCCAGGGCGGTGTTGCCGATACCAAGTACGAGAATCTCCGCATTGCTTTTGGAAACGGTACGATTACTTCCACCAGCAACGAAGCCTTCTGCATCCGCTCCAATGGCACGAATTTCACCTACAATGTCAGCGGCAGCAGTTACAGTCCCTTGACCGGCGAATACCATGTATCCGATTGGAACACCATAACCCTGGTGACCCATGTAAATGCCGACGGAACGGATACCACGGATGTATATGTGAACGGCCAGCTGCTGTTGCAGAATGCACAAAACAAGGTGGATTTTTCGGTGATCGATAAAATGTGTTTTGCGGCAGATACCGCCAAATACGCAAAATATTCCATCGACGATCTTGTGATCTGGGCAGGGGATTATGACGATGCTCCCACGGAGGAAGAAAAACCCACAGACCCGGATGACAGCAGTTCGAACAGTTCTGGAAGTTCCAGCTCCGACAATTCTGCCAGTTCGGATACTTCTAGCAGTTCCGGTAGTTCGGACAGCGGTAGCGGACAAAATCCGGATGCCTCGGACAAGCCCCGGCCCGACCGTGGACAGAGTGCATCTTCGCAGCAGCCCTCTGCGGGCAGCAGTACGCCGCAGACCGGTGATGCCGGGGAACCTGCGCTGTGGGGTGTGGTGATGCTGCTGAGCTTTGCAGCACTGGCCGTAACAGGTGTGATTGCAAAAAGAAAAGAAGGCCAAAGCAAGTCCGATAGATAAACGGGTTCTTGCTGTATAAGGAAATACCCAAAATAGCAGATACAAAAAACGGATGTTTTACCAGCCATAGGTTTGCCACAAGCAGCCTATGGCTGTTTTTTTCTGGATTGCTTTGTAATGAAATCAAGACTGTTTTGATCCGAAAGCTAAAAGCAGATTTATCCCACATACAGACTATCGGAAAAGTTGAAGGATGATTGTATATAATCGAGTAGGAGGCTCTCTCAACTCTAAAGAGCCGACCTCTCACACCACCGTGCGTACCGACCGGTACACGGCGGTTCAACCACATGATTTTGTCAAGATTAGTTGACACATTTTCCTCAAGGATTCTGTACTTTATGCCGCTTCTTTCAGTGAATCATAGTATTGCTGTCGTTTGACTATAGGGGGGAGCCCTCCATTGGCCGAGCAGATTCTTCGGTTATTCCAGTAGCTTATCTCCTTCATGGCATCCGCCAGTGGCTGATATTTCCATGGGCGGTCTTTGTTTGCAAGATACTGGTAAAATCCCTGTCTGCTGACATGAAGGATCCTGCAGAAAAAGGCGATATCCCCTTTTAATTCGCCGTCTTTCGTTTTTAATGCAATAAACTTCATTCTTTCGTTTTTGCTGACTTCAGACGGCTCGCGGCGAAAAAAGCGCTGGCTTCCTCCAGAAAGTCGTTTTCTTTCTTCAAACGTCGGTTTTCTTTCTCCAGTTCCTTTACCTGCTGGCGAAGCTTTAGGAGTTCCTCGTTAAGCGTCATAGCGCTTTGTGGGGTCTGTGAGCCAGCTCCAAGGTCAAGAGTGCCAAGACGGTTAGCCCGTACCCAGCTATACATGGTGTTCTTGGGGATCCCCTGTTCTTTGGCGGCCTTAGCTTGTCCGATTTCTTTGGCAAGTTTCACTGCCTGTACTTTGTATTCGTGGTCATATTGTCTGTTTTCTGCCGTTTTATTCACTCCTTATTCTCTTGATTATATCTCAAATCCTTGAAAATAGGGTGTCAAATTTTATTTATACCACATCATGCTTTTTTGTTACTTTATTGTTTTGGCGGCAGAGGACCGCCGTTTTCTGCCCGCGCCCCTCCGAGTTTTGAGGTCTATTCAATGAAACTCAAAATTCAGGAGGTTTATGATGGCAAAGAAAAAAGATTTCTACAATCAATCAATTTCTGGTGAGGATGTCGAACTGCTAGCACAATTCACCGGAAAACTGGACAAGGTTCTGCACAACAAGAGAGTTTCATATCTGCGGAAGAAGAACCAGAAGGAGACGAAGGAAGTTTCCTTTGAAGCAAATGCCTCTTACTTAGAGGGTGTATCCTGCAGAATTGAGGTATCTGTTGAAGAGTGCGTTGAAGAAAAGCTGATGTTGGAAGAGACTGACAAACATCTGCAGAATCTTCCTGTTAGAGAGTATGCGGTTATCACATGCCTCTACATCAACGAGATGAGCGTAAAGGAGACTGCCAAGGAGTTGGGCATCAAGCCCAACACGGTCAGCACGCATAAGAAAAATGCAACTGCACGGATTCGCAAAAAGATGGAGGACAAGTAATATGGGAATGTTTAAGAATATTCTGGTAAGGGCACACCATGGTGACAAAGAGGCCGTGGACAAACTCTATGAGCAGTATAAACCCCTGCTGCGGAAGTACAGCTTCGTGAACGGAGTTTTTGATGAGGATTTGCATCATATCCTTGTGATTGCATTTCTCGAAATGATTCGGACATTCAAGGTCTAATCTTTTCCTGACAAAAAGGATGCCGAACCCCATTGTTCCGCGTCCTTTTTGCTATAGGTTGTTCAACAACTCTCAAACAAGTTGTTTCGATTCTGTGCGCCGAAAATAAGTTTAGAAAAAATGCAAATTTTTTCTCGAATTTTGGCACCCTTTTGCGAGTATACAGTATAGAGGGACAAAATAAGCCCTCTTTCCCCCTTGGCACCTTGGCAACCGAATATCCGAATCACCGGCTACATACAACTGACCTTGCCGCAACCCAAGGAGCGTCGGCAGGTGCGTCCCGACTCTGACGCGATGAGGCTGCCTAACCGCAGCGGAGCGCCCCCAGAGGCGGGAGAGGTGGCGTGGAACACATACCTCAAGCGAAGGGTCAGCAATCATGATACACACCGTGGCGATGCTCTCAAGGCGTCGGCGGTACTGCCAACAATGTGGTACAGGAAGTGGGAGCTGTTTCCAGCAGCCGGGTCGGTGGTTCGCCCTTATATCCGGGAAGTAGTGTCGAATAGGGTATAAAATTTGATTCCAGATTATGGCGGCCACAAGTTTTCAACAAGTGACCGCCATGCTTGTGGAATTAAATCCGCAAATTTTCAAAAAAGAGGTGTTTTGTATAAGCAGCAAAGGATTTAACCAGCGCGATGCCTACCGTGTGATGCTGCGCAAGTATCCCGATGTGATGAACATTGAGCAGATGTGCGATGCCCTGCGAATCAGCACCAAAACGGGGTACAAGCTGCTGCACGAAGGCAAAATCCCGGCGATGAAAATCGGGCGCTCGTATCGCATCCCCAAAGCCCACCTGTTTATGTACCTTCAAATTTGCGGTCAACACTGTCGAGCAGAGAATCGACAGTGTTGATTGTTTTGCGCCGATGCGTTATGCTGTTCTTGTCAACAGCAGATCAGGGGCGACCCAAACCGAAGGAGGTATTTTTTATGGTCGCAGGGCATCTGCAAGAAAAAAATGGTATCTACTATGTGGTACTGACCTACAAAACTTATGACGGCAAACGCAAAACCAAATGGCAATCCACGGGCTTGCCCATCAAGGGCAACAAGCGG
This sequence comes from Oscillospiraceae bacterium, assembly GCA_025758045.1. Lineage (NCBI taxonomy): Bacteria > Bacillati > Bacillota > Clostridia > Eubacteriales > Oscillospiraceae > Oscillospiraceae bacterium. The sequence continues at coordinate 1,054,599 of CP107208.1, forward strand.
CGCGCCGAGGCGATGATGCGTGAGCTGCAAGACGACTTTGAGCCACCCGTTGACCCCAAAGGTCCGCCCAGCAAAGCTATGCTGTTTGCGGATTATCTGGTGCAATGGCTGGAAATCGCAAAGTCAACCGTCAAGCTGACAACCTACGCCAGCTACAAAGAACTGTCGAACAGCAGGATCATTCCTTACTTTAGAAATCTCGGCGTTACGCTGGGCGACCTGAAAGCGGTTCATATCCAAGCATTTTATCAGGAACAGTTGGAGCGTGTGAAGCCCAATACGGTCATTCACTATCATGCGGTTATCCACCGCGCCTTGAAATACGCAGTGAAAACAGACCTGATCGATGTGAACCCTGCCGACAAGGTAGACCGCCCAAAGAAAAACGAATTTACCGGGAACTTTTACAGCAAGGACGAAATGAACGCGCTGTTCGACGCTGTGCGCGGCAGTAAAATTGAGGTGGCAGTTATGTTGACCGCCTTTTATGGTCTGCGCCGCAGCGAGGTTGTAGGGCTGAAATGGGCTGCTGTGGACTTTGAGCAGAACACGATTGAAATCTGCCACACGGTCACAACGGTTCGGCTGGATGGAAAAGAAGTTCTTGTAGAATCCAATGGCACAAAAACCAAATCCAGCAAGCGCACCTTGCCGCTTGTACCGGTTTTCCGGGAACGGCTGCTGACCTTGCAGGAGGAACAGAAAGAAAACCGCAAGCTGTGCGGTAGGTGCTACAACAAAAAATACGCAGACTACATCTGCGTAGACGCAATGGGCAATCTGCTCAAGCCGGATTATCTCTCCAATTCGTTCCAGATTATCTTGCAAAATTATCATCTGCGGCGCATCCGCTTTCACGATTTGCGCCACTCTTGCGCCAGTTTGCTTTTGGCAAACGGTGTCCCGATGAAGATGATTCAGGAGTGGCTGGGACACAGCGATTTCTCTACCACCGCGAATATTTATTCGCATTTGGACTACGCTTCCAAGGTTTCTTCGGCAGAAGCGATGCTGAACGGGCTTGGAATGGGTTCAAATCCGGGAAATGACACTTAAAAAAATGTGATTTCTCTCCAAAACAGGGCGTTTTCTCTCCTGTAATGAAATTGCCAAACTCAAAAATTCCGTTTTTTGCATAAAAAAACGGTACAAAGCGCTCAAAAAAGCACGTTGTACCGTTGATTGGCGGAGCATCAGAGATTTGAACTCTGGCGGCGCTACAAACGCCCTATCGCATTTCGAGTGCGACCCCTTCGACCTCTTGGGTAATGCTCCCTATAGTAATCCCCCAAAATCTTCTCCGGAAAAAGGAGAGAAAAGTAGGAGAGAACAGCAAATATTTAATTGTAGAAAACAGTGTATTTTTGACGATGGGTCGTTAGAAAATCAATGACAACTTCCAAAATGCCTGCTTGATTTCGAGTCAATCTCGTTACGACCGCTTCGATACGTCTGCCTATTTAATTTTTACCGCACCGCCCCGCATAGCGTTTGGAAAAACGCGAGATTTCGATGCAAGATAACGATGAAAGGTTGGGTACGCGACACCCGATAAAGCTCGCCGTTATGAGATTTCCTGCGGACAAGGTGACCTGTTGGATGCAAACTTTCGAATCAATCTCGTTACGACTGCTTCGATACGTCTGCTTATTTGGTTTTGCTGCATGCTACATGGGCAATATGGTTTGCGCCTTATTACATCTTACACACAGCCACATAGCGCATTATAGTATACCAAACTTATCCCCTTTTGTCAATCAGAACAGCCGCTGCTTCTGCGTCGGGGTGGGGTCAAAGGGGGAATCCTCGTGGTGGCGGCGGATGAAGACCTGGCGGGTCTTTTCGGTGATGGACCGGCCGTTGTGCTTGGGCACCGTGTAGAACGTGCGGCTGATGTTATAGTATCCCCGCAGGTGCTGCACCAAAAACTGCGCCACAGCGGGCAGGCAGTCGGTGTCGTCGATGTCCTCATAATTATAGTCGCCGTACAAAAAGGTCACTTCGTCGCTGCCGGCGTGGAGAGTAATGCCTTTTTCATCCAGCACTACCTCGCTGATGACGCTTTGCAGCAACCCAGCGGTGCCGTTTTCGGCGGCCAGTTTGGCGGCGCGGGGGCGCTGCTCCAGCGGGACGCTTTGGGGGTCCAGCTTCTCGGTGCCGCGCTGGCCCACTTCCAGCAGGATGTCCCGCATCATACGGCTTTCCAGCAGGGGCTTGATGCGCTCCTTGGCGCGTGCCTGTTCTGTTTTATTTTGAATGGTAGAAATCAAACCCATGCCGCTGCGGCCTCCCAAACCAATTTCGATACACGGTTAGTATATCATATAATACGACTAACTGCCAGCTTTTTTTGCGCCCGGCGCCGAAATTTGCCATTTTACCGGGTAGCGTATATAATACATGTAGAATAATACCCACAAAAACCAAAAATCGAGGCAGTTATGACAGCGCAGGAAGCATTAAAAACCTATTTCGGCTACGATTCATTCCGTCCGGGGCAGGACACCGTGGTGTCGGCCCTTTTGTCCGGGCGGGACGCGCTGGCCATCATGCCCACGGGCGCGGGCAAGTCGCTGTGCTACCAGATCCCGGCACTGCTGCTGCCGGGGCTGACGCTGGTGATCTCGCCGCTGATCTCGCTGATGCAGGACCAGGTCAAGGGGCTGAGCGCGGCGGGCATCCCGGCGGCATACATCAACTCGGCCCTGACCGAAAACCAAATCGCTAAGGCGCTGCAGCTGGCAGCCCAAGGCAGCTACAAGATCATCTACGTCGCGCCGGAGCGGCTGGAAAGCCCCACCTTCCAAAGCTTTGCCGCATCGGCCGAAATCTCCATGCTGACGGTGGACGAGGCCCACTGCATCAGCCAGTGGGGGCAGGATTTCCGCCCCAGCTACCTGCGCATCCTGGACTTCATCGACAGCCTGCCCCGGCGGCCCATCGTCAGTGCGTTTACGGCCACCGCCACCCGCGAGGTCAAGGACGACATCGCCCAAACGCTGCGTCTGCGCGACCCGGAGATCGTCATTACCGGGTTTGACCGTCCCAACCTCTACTACCGGGTCGAGACCACCCGCCGCAAGGACGCCTTTGTGGCGGACTATGTGCGCAGCCACCCCGGCGAGAGCGGCATCATCTACTGCGCCACCCGCAAAAACGTCGATGCCGTGCAGGAAATGCTGCGAGGCGAGGACATTTCCGCCGCCCGCTACCACGCGGGCATGACCAACGAGGAACGCCGCCAGAGCCAGAACGACTTCATCTACGACGCCGCGCCGGTCATTGTGGCCACCAACGCCTTCGGTATGGGCATCGACAAATCCAACGTGCGGTACGTCATCCATTACAACATGCCCCAAAGCATGGAGAACTACTACCAGGAGGCAGGCCGTGCCGGGCGCGACGGGCTGCCGTCCCAGTGCATTTTGCTGTTCTCGCCACAGGACATCGTCATCAACCGCTTTCTGCTGGACCACAAGGAGAATGACGACCTGGACGACGAAGCCGCCGACCTGCTGCGGGCGCGGGATAACCAGCGCCTGCAGGCCATGGCCAACTACTGCCAAACCACCGGCTGCCTGCGCAACTACATCCTGCGCTATTTTGGCGAGGAACCCGCCGAACCCTGCGGCAGCTGCGGCAACTGCGACCGCGAGTTTGAGGAGGTGGACATGACCGCCCAGGCCAAGTGGATGATCAACTGCGTAGCCGAGACCCGCGGCCGCTATGGCAAGGGTGTGGTGCTGAACACCCTGCGCGGCGCCAACATGGCCCGCCTACGGGAGCTAGGCGCGATGGATTACCGCAGTTACGGCCAGCTGAAGGACTGCACGCGGGACGAACTGGACTGTCTGCTGGCCCAGCTGTTGGAGGAGGGCTACCTCGTCCAGACCGACGACCAGTACGCCGTGCTGCACATGGGCAACATTACGCCGCTGAAACAGGGGGCGCAGGTGGTGGTCAAGCTGCCGCCCAAGCCGGAACCTGCCGAAGCAGCGCCCAAAAAGCACAAGGTCGGCAAGGCGGCGCAGAAGGGCAAAGCCGCCCTGGCCGGCGACAGCGCCGATCTGTTCGAGCAGCTGCGCGCCCTGCGTATGCGGCTGGCCCAGGCCGAAAAGCTGCCGCCCTACCTGGTGTTTGGCGACAAGACCCTGGTGGACATGTGCGCCAAAGCGCCTCGCCAGCTGGAGGATATGAAAGAGATCTACGGCATGGGTGAGCGCAAGTTTGCCAAGTACGGCAAGCAATTTTTTGCTGCCATCGAGGATTACCGCCGCGAGCATCCAGAGGCGGAGTTTACGGGCGCCTGACAAAACTTAATTAAGGCAACACCGCACAATTCCCGCCTGACGGCTTAAGCACCGCTCTGGCGGATCTCCGCGCCAAGAGCCGCCGCAAGCGGCGGTTGCGCTCCGAAGCGCCTCGCTGCGGCTCGGTGTGCGGCACGGCATCTGCGTTGCCAAAATGCTCGATAATGCCGGGTTGCGGTACCCGCATCGTGCTTCGGGGACAAAAGCCCCTCGCACTCTGCGACCGCTGCCCCTGCTTCGGTTCGCTGTATCCGCCACCGGCGGCGCTCACCTTTGCAGCACAAAGTATTATCTGCGCTTTTGGCTTAGCATCTGCCGCACCTCGCTCGCCGTATCGGCACTTAGAATTATGCGGTATTGCCTTAAAAGAAAAACTGCCTGCTGCATAGTGCGGCAGGCGGTTGGTGTTTATGCGGGATGTTAGAAGATGCTCCCCGCCAGCACAGCGGCGCCGGCCACGGGCAGGGCGATGATGAAGTAGAGGACCGTACCGGCGGTGCGCTTGATGAGGACGGATTTCAGCGGCTTGATGTAGGGGATGCCCTCCATGCCGGGGATGGCCCATTCTTTGCCGTGGGCGACCCACACCAGGTCCATGCAGATGCCGTCGAACCAGTTCATCACGACGAGGAACAGCACCGCCTGCCAGTAGGCCGCTGTAAAGGTGGTCACACGGTTCCACACCGCAATAATAAGCACCAGCACCACCAGCATGATGATGCAGAACGGCACCATGAACCGCTTGCCGCGTTTCATCGTTTCGTCCTTGTCAGCCAGGCCGCGCCTGGCGGCTTCGTCGATAAAAGCCGGCGGGTAAAAATACAGGCAGTTCATGCCGTTGTCCTTCACGGCGGCCTTGACCATCAGGAAAAACAGCAGACAGTACAAAATCAGCTGGATTATAAGCAACATTTTCGGGGGCTCCTCTCGCAATCGGTTTGCATTGGCTAACCCAAGTATACTACACCCCCGTCCGAAAGACAAGCGCACGGATTTTGCGGTGGTTGTAGAACTGTTTCCAGGGGGTATATATACTGTAAAACTAGAGAAACACCCCGGTGTTTGTAGGTGTCCGCAACTGTTTTTACAGTTTTACAAACAGTTAAATATAACTTAGATATGTATTTTATATAACTGTTTATCTAGTTATTGAGTTTTAATAAAGGGGGTGGCTGTTTTGCCCAAAACCGCCGCCGCAAAAAAGATGCGCCCTGCCAGGCGGCAGAGCGCAAGAAAATGCGGTTTACTAACTGTAGGGGCGGATGCAAGTATCGCCCCCCCTGCAAAAACGGCAATTACTTATAACCGATATTACTCGTACAGTGGGAACTTCTTCACCAGCTCGGCTACGCGGGCGGTGACTTCGTCCTTCTTGCCCTCGAAATCGAAGATGCAATCCGCGATGCAATCCGCGATGATCTTCATCTCTGCGGGGCCCATGCCGCGGGTGGTCACGGCGGGGGTGCCCACGCGCACGCCGCTGGTCACAAACGGGCTGCGCTTCTCGCCGGGCACGGTGTTCTTGTTGGCGGTGATGTGCACCTCGTCCAGGTTATGCTCCAGCTCCTTGCCTGTGCAATCCACGTCGGTCAGGTCGATCAGCAGCAGGTGGTTGTCGGTGCCGCCGGAAACCAGCTTCACGCCGCGGGCGGTCAGCTCGTCGGCCATGGCCTTGGCGTTCTCCACGATCTTGGCGGCGTACTCCTTGAACTCAGGCTTCAGGGCCTCGCCAAAGCAGACAGCCTTTCCGGCGATGACATGCTCCAGCGGGCCGCCCTGGGTGCCGGGGAAGATGGCGGAGTTGATGCGCTTGATGAGGTACTCGTTGTTGGTCAAAATCAAACCGCCGCGGGGGCCGCGCAGGGTCTTGTGGGTGGTGGTGGTCACCACGTCAGCGTAGGGCACGGGGTTCTGGTGCTGGCCGCCGGCCACCAGACCGGCAATGTGGGCCATATCCACCATCAGCATGGCGCCGTAGCCGTGGGCGATCTCAGCCAGCTTCTCAAAGTCGATGGCGCGGGGATAGGCCGAAGCACCGGCCACGATGAGCTTGGGGCGCACCTTGGCCACCTGTTTGGCCAGGGCGGCGTAGTCGATGCGGCCATCCTCAGTGGAGACGCCGTAGGAGACGAAGTTGTAGTTTTTGCCGCTCATGTTCACGGGGGAGCCATGGGTCAGGTGGCCGCCCTGGGACAGGTCCATGCCCATGACGGTATCGCCCAGGTTCAGCAGCGCAAAGTAGACGGCCAGGTTGGCCTGTGCGCCGGAGTGGGGCTGCACGTTGGCGTACTTGGCACCAAACAGCTTGCAGGCGCGGTCGATGGCGATCTGCTCCACCTCATCCACAAACTGGCAGCCACCGTAGTAGCGGTGGCCGGGGTAGCCCTCGGCATACTTGTTGGTCAGCACACTGCCCATAGCTGCCATCACGGCGGGGGAAACAATGTTCTCGCTGGCGATCAGCTCAATGTTCTGGCGCTGACGGCCCAGCTCTCGGTCCATGGCCTCGCCCAGTTCGGGGTCAGCCTGCTTTACATAGCCAATGGTATCGATCATGTCCTTATACATACCCTTTACCTCCTGTTTTTCGGGCGGTCGCTTGCGGGCGGTGCTGCCCTTTCCCTCTCTATAATGAACAGACCTTACAGCGTGCCCTTGGTGGAAAGCACCCCGTCGATCCGTGCATCCTTGCGTGTGGCGGCGTCCAGCGCCTTGGCAAACGCCTTGAACATAGCCTCCAGCTTGTGGTGGTCGTTCTCACCGTACAGTACCTTTAAATGCAGGTTCATCATGGCTGCATAGCTGATGGCATAGAAAAACTCCCGCGCCATCTGCACATCCATGCCGCCGCAGCTCTGCCCGGCAAAGCTGGCATCATACACAAAGTAAGGGCGGCCGCCCAGGTCCACAGCGCACAGTGCCAGCGTCTCATCCATGGGCAGCAGGCAGCTGCCATAGCGCACCAGCCCGGCCTTGTCGCCCAGGGCTTCCTTGATGGCGGTGCCCAGGGCAATGCCCACATCCTCAATGGTGTGGTGGCAGTCGACCTCCAGATCGCCGCGGCACTGCACGGTCAGATCAAACAGGCCGTGGCGGGTAAACCCGTCCAGCATGTGGTCAAAAAAGCCGATGCCGGTGTGCAGGTCGGCTTTGCCGGTGCCGTCCAAGTCGATGGTCAGGGTGATTTGAGTCTCCCGCGTGTTGCGGGTCACAGTTGCGGTGCGTGCCATAGCGTTACCTCTTTACTCAACTAAAGTGTAAGATACTATTTACTATAACACGTCAAGTCCCCTGCGTCAACGGTGCAGGGCCGTTTTTGGCTTTGGATTCTTTTGCATTGCTGGCTAAAATCAAAAGGAACGCAGGGAAGCCTCCCTCTGGGAGGAAGAGAGCCTTTCCGAAGTCTCTCCCCCACCCGCTTTTGCGGGATTGCTTACGCAACCGGCCCCTCTGTCGCTGCGCGACATCTCCCCACGCCGTGGGGAGTCACCCTCGCAGAGGGGGCCAAAATCCAGGCACAATTTTAGGGCAATACCGCATAATTCTAAGTGCCGATACGGCGAGCGAGGTGCGGCAGATGCTAAGCCAAAAGCGCAGATAATACTTTGTGCTGCAAAGGTGAGCGCCGCCAGTGGCGGATGCAGCGAACCGAAGCAGGGGCAGCGGTCGCAGAGTGCGAGGGGCTTTTGCTCCCGATGCACGATGCGGGTACCGCAACCCGACATTATCGAGCATTTTGGCAACGCAGATGCCGTGCCGCACACCGAGCCGCAGCGAGGCGCTTCGGAGCGCAACCGCCGCTTGCGGCGGCTCTTGGCGCGGAGATCCGCCGGAGCGGTGCTTAAGCCGTTAGGCGGGAATTGTGCGGTGTTGCCTTAGAAACACTTGTAAAATTTATTTACGAAATCGCAACACATTTTGTCCTGCCTTGCGTTACAATAAAATCAGATTTCAACCTTTTAAGGAAGGGACAACACAACCATGGCAAAAATGATCGGGATCGATCTGGGCACTACCAACAGCTGCGCCGCGGTCATCGAGGGCGGTAAACCGGTGGTGATTCCCAATGCCGAGGGCCAGCGCACCACGCCGTCGGTGGTGGCATTCACCAAAGCGGGCGAGCGCCTGGTGGGCGAACCCGCCAAGCGCCAGGCCGTCACCAACGCGCCGCGCACCGTCACCAGCATCAAGCGCCAGATGGGCAGTGACAGCCGCGTGCCCATTGACGGCAAGTGCTATTCTCCCCAGGAGATCAGCGCCCTGATCCTGCAAAAACTCAAAGCGGACGCCGAGGCCTATCTTGGCGAGCCGGTCACCCAGGCCGTCATCACGGTGCCGGCCTACTTTAACGATGCCCAGCGCCAGGCCACCAAGGATGCCGGACGCATCGCCGGGCTGGAAGTCAAGCGCATCATCAACGAGCCGACCGCCGCGGCCCTGGCCTACGGCCTGGACAATGGCAAGGCCCAGACCGTCATGGTCTACGACCTGGGCGGCGGCACTTTTGACGTATCCCTGATCCAAATCGGCGATGGCATCGTGCAGGTGCTTTCCACCTGCGGCGATAACTACCTCGGCGGCGACGACTTCGATGCCCGCATCGTGAATTGGCTGGCGGACAACTTCAAGGCTGCCCACGGTGTGGACCTGACCACCGACCGCGTGGCCATGCAGCGCCTGCGGGAGGAAGCCGAAAAGGCGAAGAAAGAGCTTTCCACCGCCACCCAGACCGAGCTGAACCTGCCGTTCATCACCACCGGGCCGGAGGGCGCACTGCACCTGCAGGCCACCCTGACCCGCGCCAAGTTTGAGGAGCTGTGCGCCGACCTCATCGAGCGGACCTCCCTGCCCGTGCGCAACGCCCTGAGCGACGCCCACCTGACCGCCAGCGACCTGGACCAGGTGCTGCTGGTGGGCGGCTCTACCCGCATCCCGGCCGTGCAGGCCAAAGTTATGCGGATGACCGGGCTGGAACCGTCCAAATTCCTGAACCCCGACGAGTGCGTGGCCCTGGGCGCCGCCGTGCAGGCAGGCCGCCTGGGCGGCGAGGCGCTGACCGGCGCAGGCGAGGATCTGCTGCTGATGGACGTGACCCCGCTGACCCTCTCCATCGAGACGCTGGGCGGCGTAGCTACGCACTTGATCGAGCGCAACGCCACCATTCCCACCCGCTTCAGCAAGGTGTTCACCACGGCCGCGCCGTTCCAGAGCACCGTAGAAATCAAAGTATTGCAGGGCGAGCGGGAGTTTGCCAAGGACAATAAGCTGCTGGGTACCTTCACGCTGCGGGGCATCAAGCGTGCCTGGGCGGGCGTGCCCAAAATCGAGGTGACCTTTGACCTTGACGCCAACGGCATCGTCAAGGTCAGCGCCCGCGACATGGACACCGGCAAGGAGCAGGGCATTACGATCACCGGTTCCTCGAACCTGAGCGAGGACGAGATCCAGAAAGCCATGCGCAACGCCGCCGCTTTTGCGGGCCAGGACCAGGAACGCAAGGCTGCGCTGGAAGCCTTTAATGCGGCGGAAGCTGCGCTGTATCGCGTAAATACCGCCCTGGGCAGCAAGGCGGGCAAGGCCCTGGACCGGGATACCCGCAGCAAAATCAAGGACGCCGTGCGCGCACTGGAAAAGGAACTGCGCCATAAAAAGGCCGACAAGCTCACCACCGCTGATGTCCAGGCCCTCAACGCCGCCCGCGAAGCCCTCTCCGCGATTGCGACGCCGCTGGTGACCCAGTGGGAGAGCGAGAAAGGCTGAACGAAGATTTTATTCCTTCTTTGAAAAGAAGGAACCGAAGAAACTTTAAATATAAATAACAAAAATATGATCCAACTTTGTTTCGGCGATTCCATCAAAGGCACACTCACCTGCGCCCCGCATATCGGCAATACGATCGGCGGCGCCACAGCGGTGGTAATTTCAACGGATAAACCGCTGGATACCCCGCTGCAAAAGGCCGCCTTTGCCGTCTACCGCACCCTGGCCGCACCTTTTTATAAACGCCGCGCCCAAAAGCAGGAGGCCCGCCGCCGTGCCGAGGCCGTCCCTGTGGACTATGAATCCAACGACGTGATAGCCCTGCTGGGCGACCTGAACGAAGGCCCCATCGCGGGCGACCTGATGAGTGAAGCACGCAAAAAGGTCGTGCGGGCATGGCTCTGCTTCTCCCCGCACGGCGACACAGCCGGAACGGATGCCGACGTGGAGCCGTACTGGCAGGCCTGCCAAAAAGACCTGCAAACCCTGCTGACCCGCGCCCACACAGGCGAGCCGGTGCGCATCTGGTACGACCACACCCCTGCCAGCCTCTGCGGCCTGCACGCCTCTGCGGCCCTGCTGGAAGATGCCCCCTGCCAAATCACGGTGGTAGAGACCCCGGAGCTTGAGACAAAAAACGGCGTGACCCGCCGTGCCGCCCTGTGTGAGCGTGGCCCCACCGAGATAGGCGCACTGTTACGGTACGAGCGTCCCCTGCCAGACACCGACCGTCACGCCCTTGCCGCCCGCTGGCGCAGCCTGCAAGCGGAAAACGCTCCGCTTCGCGCCGAGCAAAACCACCGCTTGACCAGCGTCCCCGCCGGTTTCTACGATGCCATGATTTTAAGCGAAGCTCCTGCGAATGAAATTATGGTGGCACAACTCATCGGAAAAGTGCTGGCAGAATGCCGCCTGGGCATCAGCGACCAGCTCATCTACCGCCGCATCGAACACCTGAAACGATCCGGCAAATTCCTCTCCGTCCAACCCAGCCCCGCCCCCTACCAGGAAATCATCCGCAGGGCGTAACTTACCGCCAATTTTTTACACAAATACAAAAGCTCCCTGCTCTTTAGCGGGGCGTTCGTAAGACAGTTAACGGAGCGTATCGGTGCAGATTCGCTCCGTTTCTTTATGCTAATATGACATATGGCACAGTTGCCGGCAGCCCCCTTGGCTCTCCCTCTGGGAGAGCTGTCACCGAAGGTGACTGAGAGGGTCTTACAGGCGTTTTTGAATGGTGATATCAATTTGTGTGCACACGCCGCAAAAATCCATATCAACATCTCGGTTGGAAAAACGCAGAACCTCCAATCCAAGCGCTGTCAAAAATGCGGAACGCTCAGAATCATAGGCCATCCCCTGAGGCTCATAGTGTTGAGAACCATCCAATTCAATAACTAACTTGGCAGAAGCACAATAAAAGTCTACGATAAATCTCCCGATGATTCGCTGTTTATAAATTTTCACCGGATATTTGCGGAGGAAAAGATACCATAGCTTTCGTTCGTGGGGTGTCATCTCACTGCGTAACCGCCGGGCGTTTTCCAGTTGACTGTTGTCCTTTGGTATGGTCATGTTTTTCCCTCTCAGTCGGCTGCGCCGACAGCTCTCCCAAAGGGAGAGCTAGGTTCCGCGCGTAATGCACTACACCGAACGGTGTATAGAAGTGCGCCCTTGTTATCTGTTCGACAAACCGGAAGTTATCTTTTTCCTAATGGCAATGCTATTAAATTTCCCAATAATGCAATAACAGCATATCCAACTACATAAACCCATGCACTTGAGTTATAAAATATAAATATAGATGGCGCAAACATTATTGCTACAATCAAAATATACCAGAAGTTAAAACCATTCCTAATCCCATAAAAAACAGAGGTTATTAAACATATTAGAGGAATAATTACTAACATAACAATCATTGCACTTCCTGTGTCTTTTATAAACCAAGGAACGATATAAAAATCTATCAGCAACAGTAGGTAGAAAACCATGTTCTTTTTTAATTTATCCATCATATCATCATCCTTGTATTATAAAATAGTAGTTTTTAAAGTCCCTCTCCAAGGACTGTGCTACACTGTAAGGGATGCTGTAGATTGGTTATCAGCTCCTACCGCAAGACGGTTCTTGAAAGGCTCCAACCACAGCTCTTTACAGTATTGTTGATCAGTTAGATACCGCCAGACGGTTTATGTAGAACAAGGTTACAAGAGTAAAGTGTTCTGTGGAATCAGCATCAAATAAACACAGCGGAGGTATTCTCATGGTTTGCGTTGGAATTGACGTTGCAAAGGACAAGCACGATTGCTTCATCCTCAGTTCAGAGGGCGAAGTTCTAGCGGATGTATTCACCATCCAGAACAATGCAGAGGGCTTCAACACACTCTTGCAGACGATTAGTTGCTGTACCAACCCAAAGGATAAAATAAAAGTAGGACTTGAGGCTACCGGACACTACAGCTACAACATCCTCGGATTTCTGCTTGATAAAGGCCTGCCAACCTATGTCATCAATCCGCTGCACACCAACCTCTACCGGAAAAGCCTGAGCCTTCGCAAAACCAAGACTGACCGTGTCGATGCGCGAACCATTGCAGCTATGCTCTTGTCTGATGTGGACCTCAAGTCCTACACAGACACAGCATACCACAACGAGGAGTTAAAGTCACTCACAAGATACCGGTTTGACAAAGTCCGCGAGAGAGCGAAGCTGAAGCAGTCCGTTTCTCGGTTGGTCACAATTCTGTTCCCAGAGCTTGAAAAGTTGGTGCCGACATTGCACATGGCGTCAGTTTACGCACTTCTCAGCGAGTTTCCTGGCGCCAAACAGGTTGCCGAAGCGCACCTGACGCATTTGAAAGCCGTCTTACACGACGCCTCCAAAGGCCGCTACGGGCGAGACATGGCAGTAACACTTCGGGATGCCGCCAGATGTTCTGTCGGCTCTGTCATGCCGGCCAAGTCCCTAGAACTGCGGCATACGATTCGCCTGATCCGCGAACTGGATTCCGAAATTCAGGACATTGAAGCTGCCATCCAGACGATGATAGAGGAAATCGCTTCTCCCATTACTACCATTCCGGGCATCGGCGTTCGGATGGGCGCAATGATTCTGGCTGAGATTGGGGACTTCTCCCGGTTCGATTCACCGGACAAAATCCTTGCCTACGCCGGGATGTCGCCATCTACCTACCAATCTGGGCAGATGTCACTCACAGGCGCATATTCCCACATGGAAAAACGAGGTTCCCGATACCTGCGCTACGCTCTTTACAATGCCACGAAATACGTCTGCCATTGGGACCCAATCTTCTCTGCCTATCTTGCCAAGAAGCGGGCTGAGGGCAAGCACTACAATGTTGCGCTCTCCCATGCGGCCAAGAAGTTGGTTCGGTTGATTTATGCCTTAGAGAAGTCCAGGCTACCCTACAGCAGCGCTGCATAAGTCCTTTATTCTCATAGGCTCAAGCAGGCGTCCAACAGGGCGTCAGCTTTGTTATACTCTTTTTTGACCGCCTACATTTTCCTCACCTTTCCACTCATTTCGGCTTGACTTTTAATAGTTAGTCTTTCAAATTTCGATTTGCAGGTCTGTTCGGCTCCATATTATCATATGGCCGGATAAACTACAAGAACAGCCACAGCAGTGCAAGCTGCTGTGGCTGTTCGCTGCCTTACGAACACCGCCCATTCGGGCAGGGAGTTTTGTTTTAGTGGTTCTTATAATAATTGATCAGGCAGCCATCGGCCAAGATCTGTCTCTCGGCGTCGGTCATAGCGCCCAGGCGGACCCTGAACTCTACCAGGCCACCGTCGGGCTTGACGGCGATGGCCGTCATCTCATCGGCGGCTTCCAGCAGGGCCTTGCGGATGCCGGGCAGGTAGACATAGTCGCCGTTGTCCAGCACGTTGGGGGTGTCCAGCAGGAAGGGCAGCATGCCCCAGTTGATGCAGTTGGAGCGGTAGCGCTTGGTGGCGTACTCGCAGGCAAAGTTGGCGGCGCCGCCCAGCACGCGCTGGCAGCTGGCGGCCTGCTCACGGGCGGAGCCATCGCCGGGCTTGTTGGCGAAGATGGCCGAGCCAATATTGGTGTGGGCTGCGTCCGGGTGGTAGCCAAGCGCCTTGACCTGGGTGTAAACCACCGTAATTTCATCGGGCACTTCGCCCGCCAGGCGCTCGTTATCCAAAGCCTTCACGGCCTTAGCGTTAGGCACGTAGGCGGGGTCCTTGCGGGAGAGGGTGAACTCCGCCAAACGCAGCGGGTTAGAGCGGAAGGACGAAGTCTCGCCCGAGGGGATCAACTCGTCGGTGGTGGTGACGGGGTCGGTGATGTAGCTGACGATCTTGACCAGCAGGTCGTCGGACAGGGCGGGCTGCTCGGGCCAATCCTTGATGTTGGGGCCGAACTTCAGCTCGTAGTCCGGCTCCGGGCGACCCCAGCCATTGTAGACGCGCTTGTCGTAAACGCCCTGGTCAAAGTGGTAGTCCGGGGTGGTGTACTCCACGTCGGTCAGCTCGCTGGCGGCGGTCAGGTAGCCGCCGTTAGCGGCGGTGGCGGCGATGGACCGGGCGTCCATCAGGGCCACCGCGCTGATCTGCCCCTCGCCGGGCTTGGAGCCCTCGCGGTTAGGGAAGTTGCGAGTGGTGTGGCGGATGGAGAACTCGCCGTTGGCGGGGGTATCGCCTGCGCCGAAGCAGGGGCCGCAGAAGCACTCGCGGAAGATGCCGCCTGCGGAAACAATATCCGCTACCGTGCCGTTTTTGACCAGCTCCAGATAGGTGGGCATGCTGTCCGGGTAGACGCTGAATTTGAACTCACCGTTGCCGCAGCTCTTGCCGCGGATGATGTCCGCTACCGCGCAGATGTTTTCATAGGTGCCGCCGGAACAGCCAGCGACGACGCCCTGCTCCACGTAGATGCGGCCATCGGGGCAGATCTTGCCCACCAGGTCCATGTGGACCTTGCCGCCCAGCTGCTTGTTGGCCTGGTCCTCGGCCGCCTGCAGAATCTCTTTGGCGTTGGCTTTCAGCTCGCGGATGGGGTAGGCATAGCTGGGGTGCATCGGCAGCGCGATCATACACTCCACGGTGGAGAGGTCCAGCTCGATGCAGCCGTCATAGTAGGCCACGTCGGCGGGTTTCAGCTCTTTGTAGGCTTCGGGGCGATTGTGCTGCACGAAATATTCTTTCGTCACATCGTCGGTCTGCCAGATGGAGGACCAGCAGGTGGTCTCGGTGGTCATGACGTCGATGCCGTTGCGGTAGTCAGCCGACAGGTTGGCCACACCGGGGCCGACGAACTCCATGACCTTGTTTTTCACGTAGCCATTGGCGTAGGTGGCAGCCACCAGCGCCAGCGCCACATCGTGGGGGCCGACGCCGGGGTTGGGCTTGCCGGTCAGGTAGATGGCCACCACGCCGGGGTAGGCCATATCGTAGGTGCGGCCCACCAGCTGCTTGGCCAGCTCACCGCCTCCCTCGCCCACAGCCATGGTGCCTAGGGCGCCATAGCGGGTGTGGGAATCAGAGCCTAAGATCATGCGGCCGCAGCCGGACATCATTTCCCGGTTATAGCTGTGGATGACGGCCATGTTCGGCGGAACGTAGATGCCGCCGTATTTGTGGGCGGCGGAGAGGGCGAACTGGTGGTCGTCCTCGTTGATGGTGCCGCCGACGGCGCACAGGCTGTTGTGGCAGTTGGTCATGACGTAGGGCAGCGGGAATTCCTTCATGCCGGAGGCGCGGGCCGTCTGGATGATGCCGACATAGGTGATGTCGTGGCTGGTCATCGAGTCGAACTTCATGCGCAGGTCCTGCATGGAATCGCCGGTGTTATGTGCTTTTAAGATGCCGTAGGCGATGGTGCCCTGCTTGGCCTGCTCCTGCGTGAAGCCTGCCGGGGCTTCGGCCTGTGGCACGCCGTGGACGAGGTATACGCCGGTATCGTGCAGTTTCATAGGCTTCTCTCCTTGCCTTTCATTTTAAAAAATCACAGCCGGGCGATAACGGCCTGGGTAAATTCCTTGGTGCCGGCCGTGCCGCCGATGTCAGCGGTGATGACCTTGCCCTCGGCCACCTGGGCCTGGATGGCGGCGTTGAGCTTGTCGGCCTTGTCGGTCATACCCAGGTCGTTCAGCATCATGGCAAAGGCCATCAGGATGGCGCTGGGGTTGGCCTTGTCCTGGCCTGCAATGTCGGGGGCGGAGCCGTGGACAGCCTCATAAATGCGCGTTTTATCACCGATGTTGGCGCTGGGCGCAAAGCCCAGGCCACCCACCAGACCGGCGCACAGGTCGCTGATGATGTCACCGTAGAGGTTGGGGGCGACCAGCACGTCGAACTGCTCAGGGCGCTGCACCAGCTTCATGCACAGGGCATCGATGATGCAGTCGTTGGCCTCGATGTCGGGGTAATCCTCGGCCACTTCGCGGAAGGTGCGCAGGAACAGGCCGTCGGTCAGCTTCATGATGTTGGCTTTGTGCACAGCGGTGACCTTTTTGCGGCCGTTTTTCCGGGCGTAGTCAAAGGCAAAGCGGCAGATCTTCTCGCAGGCCGGGCGGGTGATGAGCTTGACGCCGTTGGCGATGTCGTCGGTGAGCATGTACTCGATGCCCTTATACAGGTCCTCGGTATTCTCGCGCACGATGACGAGGTCAACGTTCTCAAAACGGGTAGGTACGCCCGGCAGCGTGTGCACAGGGCGCAGGTTAGCGTAGGTGGCAAAGCGCTGGCGCAGCTGCACATTGATGCTGCGGAAGCCCTTGCCGATGGGCGTAGCCGTAGGGCCTTTCAGTGCCCAGCCGCACGCCTCGATGGCATCCAGCGTGCCGGGGGCGATCAGCTCGCCGCTGGCTTCGGCGTACTCGGCACCGGCCTCACACACCTGCCATTCAATGCCGGTGTTCAGTGCGGCCGAGACGGCACGCACGCTTTCGGCAATCTCGCGGCCAATTCCATCGCCTGGGATCAGTACTGCTTTCATAAAAATACGTTCCCCTTCCCTGTGCTTTTTGAAAGGCTCCCTGCACAAGGGGGCCTTACGCAGCGAAAATGCTGCAATATACTACAACTATATCTGCTTTGGGCCGGTTTGTCAACGCGGTTTTTTATACAAGCCGTGTCAAAACGCCCATCAGCTTAATAAAATAAAGTCGTACTTTGGCTATTGTGGTGATATTTTAAGTTTTTCTTGACGAAACTCCAAGGATGTTATATTATTGTAGCAATCACCCACGCGGTGGGTGCCTGCGGTGCAGGAATGGGAAATTTGTGTGCGTGTATAAATATGCAAGTGGAGAGGGGTCTGCCGATGTATTACCCGGACGTACCGGCACTGGAGCCGGAAGAACTGGAACTGCTCTGCCATGAATATGTAGAGCATAATGCCACGCTGGACCCGCATTTGGCGGACCAGATGGGCGTCAAGCGTGGCCTGCGCAACCTGGACGGCACCGGTGTGCTGGCCGGTATCACCAACGTGTCCAACGTTGTTGGCTATGACAAAAAGGAAGACGGCACCATCGTGCCCATCCCCGGCCGCCTGATCTACCGCGGCATCGATTTGGATGCCCTGGCCGCCGAGGCCGACGCCAACGACCGCTTTATGTTTGAGGAAGTGGTCTGGCTGCTGCTGTTCGGCTCTCTGCCCACACGGGACCAGTATGCCAAGTTCCGCAAACTGCTGGAGAACCACCGCGAACTGCCCCGCGGCTTTGCCGACGATATGATCTTGAACTCGCCTTCGCCCAACCTGATGAACAAGATGGCGCGAAGCGTGCTGGCCATGTACAGTTACGATGAACACGCCGAGGACCTGAGCCTGCCCAACATCCTGCGGCAGAGCATCAACCTGATCGCCGAGCTGCCCACCATGATGGTGAACGCTTACCAGATCAAGCGCCGCGTCTACGACCGCAACAGCATGTACTTCCACCTGCCCACCGAGGGACAGAGCACGGCCGAACATATCCTGTCCACCTACCGTGCCGACCAGAAGTTCACCCACGAGGAAGCCCGCCTGCTGGACCTGTGTCTGCTGGTGCATGCGGACCACGGCGGCGGTAACTGCTCGACCTTTACCTGCCGCGTGCTGTCCAGCTCCGGCACCGACACCTACGCGGCCATCTCGGCGGCCATCGGCGCGCTGAAAGGCCCCAAGCACGGCGGCGCCAACCTGAAGGTCATGCACCAGCTGGACTACATTTTGGAAAATGTGGAGGATCCCACCAACGACGACGAGGTGCGGGAGTTCCTGCGCAAGATCATCCGCAAAGAGCGCGGCGACGGCAGCGGCCTGATCTACGGCATGGGCCACGCCGTGTACACCCTGAGCGACCCGCGTGCCCAAATTTTGAAAACACACGCCAAGAGCCTGGCCTACAAAAAAGGCTACGACGAGGAGTACGAGATGCTGTGCAGCATCGAGCGCCTGGCCCCCCAGGTATTTGCCGAGGAAAAGCACGGCCCCAAAAAGGTCTGCGCCAACGTGGACCTGTTCAGCGGCCTGATCTACCGCATGCTGGGCATCAGCGAGGATCTGTTCACCCCGCTGTTCGCCATTGCCCGTGTACCCGGCTGGTGTGCCCACCGCGTGGAAGAGGTGGAGTTTGCCAACCGCATCATCCGCCCCGCGTACAAGTATGTCGGCCAGCCGCTGGATTACCTGCCGCTGGAAGAACGGTAATTTATACAAAAAAGCGAGTACCCGTTTTCTTTCGGGTACTCGCTTTTTATTGTTATTGCGCATGTTTGTAGGGGCGGATGCAAGCATCCGCCCCTACAGAACACTCACACAAACACCACCTGCACCAGCACCATATACAGTGCCGTCCCGGTGGCAATACTTAATAAGGTATTCTTTTTCCAGCAATGCAAACCCACCACCGCGGCGGCGGCGATCAGTTCCGGCAGGCCGTGGGTGGGGCCGAGTAAGTCCACGCCATACCCTTTGCTTTGCAGCAGCACGCCAAAACCCAGCCCCAGCACGAGGTAACCCGCCATAATGGGCAAGGTACGCGCAAACGCGTAGCGGAGTGTTTTCATCATTTTCCTCTTTAGCCTACTGAAGTGCTAGGTTAGTATAACATAGTTTTTGCACTTTAGCAAGTAAGGGACGCTTTGCCAATGCGCCAGGCGCGGGAGGATGCTTATTCCTTTTTTATTGCCCCGCTCTCAGCGTTCTGCGCCGAAACTCTGTCGGCCCGCATCCATACAACTGCCGGAAGGAACGAGCAAAATAGCTGGAATCCTCGAAGCCGCATTGGGCGGCGATGGCGGTCACCTGCAGGGTGGTGCCGCACAGCAGCTCGGCGGCGCGCTGCAGGCGCTGGCCGCGCAGGTACTGGTTGGGCGTGGTGCCGATCATATCATGGAAGCACCGCAGACACTCGCTGGGGCTGATGGACGCGCTGGCAGCGATCTGCTCCACGGTCAGGTCCTCGGCGTAGTGGGTCTGCACAAATTGCAGCATCGTTTTAATGCGGTCGGCGCTGCGCAGCGCCTTTTTGGGCACGGCGCGCGTGGCGGGGGCGCGGGTAACCAGCAGGTACATCATCTCGGAAAGCGCAGCCCGCGTCTTGAACTCGTACCCCGGTATCTCGTTGACCACGGCACGGAACGCCCGCTCCATGCAGTCCATGGCTTCCCGCTGCCAATCCACGCTGCGGCGCAGCACGGCGCAGGGGCGGCTGGGGTCGGTCAGCAGCGGCTGCAGATATTTTTGCCAAAACACGCTGTCCGGGCTGCCGCCCACCAGCCGGGGATGGAATACCACGCTGTGCAGCCGGCAGCGCCCGACGGCCAGCGGCCAGTCGGCATGCAGCACCCCGGCATTGATGAATAAGCCGTCCCCCTCGGCCAGCGTGTACTTTTCCCCGGCTGCAGCGGCCAGCACGCCGCCCTCGCTGGCAATCAGCAGTTCCAGCTCCTCATGCCAGTGCCAGGGTACGGGGGCAGCTTCCAGATCGTCGTGGTAGCAGGCGATGGGAAACGCCGCGGTGCCGTGGACGGTCAGTTCCCGCCCAGCGGAATCGGTCTCGGTATTGCAGGCGGACAAGGCCATGGCAAATCCTCCTTTTTGGCGAAATAATCCTGCCTATTTGGCGAAATAATACGATACATCCGTCAACTTTGATGATATAATCATAGGGCAAGTAAAAACGCCTGTCAAGGAGAAAATTTTATGGTATCCCTGCTTTTACCCGTAATTTATTTAGCTTTTATCAGCCTGGGCCTGCCGGATGCCCTGCTGGGTGCGGCCTGGCCCAGCATGTACCTGGGCTTGGGCGCGGGCCTGTCCTGGGCGGGCATGATCTCCATGATCATCTCCGCCGGTACAGTAGTGTCCAGCCTGGCCAGCGACGCCCTTACCGCCCGGCTTGGCCCCGGCAGGGTCACGGCCATCAGCGTGGGCACGACGGCCGCAGCGCTGTTTGGCTTTTCCACCTGCACGGCGTTCTGGCAGCTTTGTCTGTGGGCCGTGCCCTACGGCCTGGGCGCGGGCAGCGTGGATGCCGCCCTCAACAACTACGTTGCCCTGCATTACGAGAGCCGCCACATGAGCTGGCTGCACTGCATGTGGGGCCTGGGCGCCAGCGGCGGGCCGGTCATTATGGGCTGGGCGCTGGCCCACAGCGGTTGGCAGAGCGGCTACCGCATTATTTCTGTGCTGCAGGTGGTGCTGACGGCCATCATCATTTTCAGCCTGCCGCTGTGGAAAAAACCGGGCGAGGAGACCGGCGAGGAAATCGCCCGCGAGCACCGCACCCTGCCCCAGCTGATGCGGGTGCCCGGCGTGCCCGAGGTCATGGCGATGTTCGCCTGCTACTCGGTGGTCGAGACTACGGCAGGCATGTGGGCGTCCAGCTATTGCACGCTTCAGCGCGGTATCGACGCTGGTACTGCCGCCAGCTGGGCCAGCCTGTTTTACGTGGGCATCACGGTGGGGCGGTTTTTAAGCGGTTTTATCGCTATGAAACTCAACGACCATCAGCTGATCAACCTGGGGTTTGTGCTGGTGGCGCTGGGCATCTTGCCCATTCTGCTGCCGCTGGGCAGCGCTGCGCTGGTGACTGGGCTGGTTACGGTGGGCCTGGGCTGTGCGCCTATTTATCCCAGCATTATCCACGAAACTCCGTTGAATTTCGGCCGCAACTTAAGCATGGCCCTGACCGGCGTGCAGATGGCCGCCGCCTATGTAGGCAATGTGGTGTTCCCGCCGCTGTTCGGGCTGCTGGCGCAGTATATCAGCATCAGCCTGTACCCATGGTATCTGCTGGCCGCACTGGTGCTGATGGCCGTTATGTCCCGCGCCTTGCACCGCAAGACTGCCGCCAAACGTGCCGCCAACGGATATTGAAAAATTTCGATTTTTTGCCAGAGGAAATGCCAGATTTCGCGTTTCTTCTGGCTTTTTTTCGTTTACATCTGTGTTTACATCTACTATAATATAAAATGTAAATTTTTATGCTAGGAGGTGCCCCTATGGAAAAGTGCAGCTTATGCGGCGGCAAAATCGTGAACCATCGGTGCGTGGATTGCGGTATGCCGTACCCGGAAAAACCGCACTACACCCTGCGCAGTGAAACCGCCCACACCCATAACGTCAACGGCGAGGAAGTGCTGCACCGCGTGCGCAGCGCCGCAGGCAAGGACCCCGTCTATACCTGCGATGCCGAGGACGAGCAGGACCGCATCGACCTGGAAGGCGCACGCCCCCACCTGCATGCCCCGGCCCGGCAGCTGAACCAGACGCGCCGTCCGGCCCGGGACAAGCGGCGCGGCGGCTGGCTGGTCACGCTCATCATCTTTGGTCTGGCGCTGCTGCCTATGCTGTTCAACCTGTCCGAGCGAGTATTTTACAGTTTGGCGGACCTGGGCGGACACAGCAGCTATGCGGAAACCGAAGCGCCCGAAGCAAGCCTCAATGCCGAAGCCCCCGCCGTGGATATGACCGGCGTCAACCCCTACGAGGGGATGGACTGGGGCCTGCCCACTGCGGGCGGCGGCTTTGGCTGCATTCTGGAGCCGGGTTACTACACTATCGGCCAGCAGATCCCCGAGGGCGTTTACACCATCACCCCCGATGACGGCAGCTCGCTGACGATGACCCACGACGACGAAGCCCACGACCGCTGGTACCAGACCACCATGCTCAGCTGCCCCGAAGGCGGGGAGCCCGAACTGGTGCTGACCAACGTGCAGCTGGCGGCAGGCGGCACCCTGTGGGTGGAGGGCAGCGGCACCCTGACGCTGGAAAGCGGCAACGCCCAGCTGGACACCCAGGCTGAACCCCAGGGAAACCCGGCGGGCGAGTCTTTCGAGCTGTGCGCCTGGGGAGATGACATTCAAGCCTACACTGTGGGGCAGGAGATCCCGGCGGGTGTGTATGACGTGAACTGGAACCAGGGCAGCGGCTTCCTGGGCTGGGATACACAAGGCTCGTACCACCTGACCTATTACGGCGGGGACGGGTTCAACGGCACGGTCGTTTTCCACAGCCTGCCCTTGACCGAGGGCGACACCCTGACGCTGGAATGCTATTCCAACGAGGATTGCATCCTTTGGCTGACCCCGGTTGCGGAAATTTACGGGTAAAAAATCAGCATGCCGCTGCAAATGGCCCCCTCTGCGGGGGTAACTCCCCGCACCGTGGGGAGATGTCGCGCAGCGACAGAGGGACCGGTTGCGTAAGCAATCCCGCGAAGCGGGTGGATGAGAGGCAAACAAATTAGCAGCAGCTAAACAGATGGTTTCTCCCTCAGTCTGCGCTTCGCGCAGCCAGCTCCCTCCCAAAGGGAGCCAAAAAAGGTTACTTGAGGAGTATCTATGGTTTTCAATTCGGCACAATTTTTGTTGTTTCTGCCGCTGGCGGCGCTGGGGTATTTTGCGGTGCCCCAAAAGGCCCGGCGGCCCTGGCTGCTGCTGGCCTGCTACTTCTTCTATTTCTGCTGGAACCCGGCCCATGTCCCGGTACTGGCGTTCGTCACCGCCGTGGGCTATCTCGGCGGTCGCCTGCTGGAGGGCAAGCCCCGCAACGGTGTGCTGGCGGCGGGCATCCTGCTGGCCCTGGCCCCGCTGATCGGGTTCAAATATCTGGGCTTTCTCACCAAATCCGTGCTGTCGGTGCTGGCGCATCTGGGCGTGCAGATCGCTCCGCCTGCGTTCGACTTCCTGCTGCCCATGGGTATCTCCTTTTACACGCTGCAAACTGTGGGCTACCTGGTGGATACCTACCGGGGCGAAAAGGCCGAGCATAATCTGCTGGATTTTGCGTTGTTTGTCGGTTTCTTCCCGCAGATGGTCTCCGGCCCCATCAGCCGGGGCAACAGGCTTTTGCCCCAGCTTTCGGCGGCCAAGCGCCCCGCCTTTAACGACCTGCGGGACGGTGTGCTACTGCTGATCTGGGGTTACTTCCTTAAAATCGTGGTGGCGGACCGCGCCGCGCTGTTTGTGGCGGCAGTCTATGCACCGGAAAGCGAGTACGAGGGCTGGTTCTACATCGTGGCCACGCTGCTGTTCTGCCTGCAGCTCTACGGCGATTTCGGCGGCTGCTCGGTCATGGCTATGGGCACGGCCAAGATCTTGGGCATCGACCTCATCGACAACTTCAATGCGCCCTATTTTTCGCAATCTATCGCTGAATTCTGGCGGCGGTGGCATATTTCGCTGTCCACCTGGTTTCGGGATTATCTCTACATCCCCCTGGGCGGCAACCGCAAGGGCACGCTGCGCAAATATTTAAACGTGCTGGTCACCTTTGCCGTCAGCGGCCTGTGGCACGGTGCCCAGTGGAACTATATGGCCTGGGGCCTGCTGAACGGTCTGTACCAGGTCATCGGCGCGGCGCTGATGCCGCTGCGCACGGCAGTGGTGCGCGCGCTGCACATCGACCCCAAGTCCCGCCCCCACAAGCTGCTGCGGGTGGTGGTCACTTTTGTGCTGTTCAGCTCCACGATGGTGTTCTTCCGCGCTTACCGCCTGATGGATGCGGTGCGCATCTTCATCAGCATGCTGACCGTACATAACTTTGAGATCTTCACCGATGGTTCGATCTTTGCCTGCGGCATCGACGCCTTTAACTTTGCGCTGCTGGGCATCTATGTGCTGGTCATCTTTGCCGCCGATGTCTGCAAGTACAGGCGGATAAAAGTGCGCTCTGTCATCGAAAAGCAGCACTGGCTCTGTCAGGTGGCCGTGGTGGCGCTGGGCGTGCTGACGGTGCTGCTGCTGGGTGTTTACGGCCCCGGCTTCGAGGCATCCAATTTCATCTATTCGCAGTTTTAAGGGAGGGGAGCAGAAAGTATGGCTAAAAAATTGGCAGCGATCCTGCTCTGCGTGGTGCTCATCTTCGTCGGTGTGCTGGCGCTGGGGCATCTGACCCGGCCCCTGGGCGACGATGTGGCCATCGCCAACGTGGAAAACTTCCACAAACTGCCGGAAAATTCCATCGACGTCATCGTTTACGGTTCCAGCCATGCCTGGCGCAACGTGAACGCCGACGAGATGTACGACAAGTACGGCATCGGCGCCTACAATTACGCCGCCAATTGGCAGCACCTGGACACCACCTGGCTGTTTGTCCACGACTCGCTGGCGACCCAGACGCCCAAGGTGGCGCTGATCGAGGGCATGCACATCAACAGCAACGAGTTTGACACCGACATGGACGGCGAGATCTACTACACAACGCCCATCCCGGAGTCGAAATACAAGCGTGCCTACCTGAAAATGTGCTTTGAAAATCATATAGAGCGGTACATTTCCTACTATTTCCCGCTGGTGGCCTATCATGAAAATAAAAACGCCCTGACGGCGGTAAGCTTCGGCAGGACGTCTAACAGTATCGATTTTATGGACACGATGGGCTTCTACCCCCGTGACGGCGTGTTCGTGGCCGACGTCAAGGACTGGACCGAGATGGAAGACTGGGTCATCGGAGACCGCTCTCTGGAGCTGATGGACGACATGGTGGCGGCCCTGCAGGAAAAAGGCTGCCAGGTGGTGTTCTGGGTGGCCCCCTGGTCCACCGAGGAGTACCAGTATTTCAACGTGCTGCAGGAATATTGCGAGGAGCACAACTGCGGCTACCTCAACATGTTTGAGCACATGGAGGACGCCGGCATCAGCGCCGAGACGGATTTCTGCGACCCGCACCACCTGAACGTAAGCGGCGCCACCAAAATGGCGGACTACCTGGGCGCCTATTTAAAGGAAAACTACGACCTGACCGATTGGCGGGAGGTACCCGGCAATTTGTGGGAGAATCATAGCTAACGCTGCGGTTTGTTTTGTTGGTTTTAATATGCAGCCTGACCGGCCCTGCCTACCTTGCGGCAGGGCCTTTTTCAACGGCAAGATGCCGTAATAAAAAAGAGGGACCGCATGGTGGTCCCCCTTGGCAGCATGAACTTATAAATCAAAAATTAAAAGTAGCATTTAATCTGGAACTTATCTGCCGGGGCAGCCTCCTCAACCACCAACTTCTCATGGTTGAAATCAAACTTCACGCTCTTGCAGTCGTCGGTGTTGCGGGTCAGGCGCAGCAGCTGGTCTACGCGCTTCTGCTCGTCTTTGGTGTAGAACAGGTAGCTTGCGCCCTGCTTGCGGGCGCGGCCCGTGCGGCCAATGCGGTGGGTGTAGTGCTCGTTTTCCTCAGGCACGTCGTAGTTGATGACGGCGTCCACGTCCGAAACATCAATGCCACGGGCGGCCACGTCGGTGGCCACCAGCACGCTGATCTCACCGGCCTTGAACCGCGTCATAATGCGGTTGCGCTCTGCCTGGGACAGGTCGCCGTGCAGGCAGTCCACGTTAAAGTTCAGGCGCGCCAGCTGGTTGGCCAGCATGCCGGTGTTGTACTTGGTGTTGCAGAAGATCATCACCCGCTTGTACCCCTCGCTGATGATGATCTGCGCGGCGTCGGCCAGCTTGTCGCGGCCGGTGGTCAGCAGTTTATATTGGGCAATTTTCGGGCTGGAATCTTCCACCGGCTGCACGCTGACCTCGGCGGCGTTGTGCTGGTACAGCCAGCCGATGTCCAGCACCTCGCGGCTGATGGTGGCCGAGAACATCGAAAGGCTCTTGCGGTTCTTCATTGTGTCGATGATCTGCTTGACATCCTTGTAGAAGCCCATGTTCAGCATCTCGTCGGCCTCGTCCAGCACGATGGTCTCCACGTGGGAAACATCGATGGCGTGGTGGCGATAGTGGTCCATCAGGCGGCCGGGGGTGGCGACTACGATCTGGCAGCCCGCTTTCAGCTGGCGCTGCTGCTTGTCCAGCCCGGCGCCGCCGTATACGCAGACGATCTTGATGTCCGGCAGGAATTGCGCCAGATTTTGCAGGTCCTGGGCGATCTGCTGGGCCAGCTCGCGGGTGGGGCTCAGGATGACAGCCTGGGGCTTCAGGCTGGCGGGGTCCACCTTGGACAGGATGGGGATGCCGAATGCCACGGTTTTGCCGGTGCCGGTGGGGGCCTTGGCAATCATATCGTGGCCATCCAGCATCAGCGGGATGGCCTTCTCCTGGATCTCAGTCATTTCGGTAAAGCCCATGGCCTGCGTAGCCTGCAGGATCTCGGGCGCAACGCGGGTAAGTTCCGTAAACTGCATGTTTGTACTGCCTTTCGTCTGTTTTACACTTATTTTTTATTATAACAGGCTTTGCAATGCGCTGCAAGATGGGGACACGCAAAAAGGCCTCCGCCGGGAGCAATGTCACTCAGTTAAACAAACAAATCCCTCTATACCAACGCAAGAAGTGGTATAGAGGGATTTGTTCTTCTAAATATTTGACAACAGACGCAGAATGGGCGGCTTCTTTGCAAAGCTCACCATGTACAACTTCTGTCAAATGATTGCCCAGCCCGCAGAATCTTTGGTGGGTAATTCTGCGGGTTGGTTTCTGTTTCTTTTTGGCGCCAATTAAGCGGCATTGGCCGAAGCTGCGCTTTTTTGTTGCCTTATGCTTTTTACACGCTCAGCCGGTCGATCTCCGCCAGCTCCTCGGCGGTAAAGCCGGTGTTTTCCACGGCCTTGATGTTGTCCAAGATCTGGCTCGGGCGGGAGGCGCCGATCAGCACGCTGGTGATTTCCTCTTTTGCCAGCAGCCAGGCCAGCGCCATCTCGGCCAACGTCTGGCCGCGGGCAGCGGCCAGGTCGTTCAGCTTGGCAATGCGGCCCAGCAGTTCGGGCGTCAGGTCGCTTTCCTTTAAAAAGCGGCCGTCGGTATGCACGCGGCTGTCAGCCGGGATGCCATGCAGGTAGCGGTCGGTCAGGCGGCCCTGGGCCAGCGGGCTAAAGGTGATGATGCCCTTGCCCAGCTTGGCGGCAGTCTCTTTCAGGCCGTTTTTCTCCACCGTGCGGTCCAGGATGGAGTAGCGGTTCTGGTTGATGACAAACGGCACATGCAGCTCGTCCAGAATGGCGGCGGCCTTTTCCAGCGTTGGGCCGTCATAATTAGACAAGCCTGCATACAGTGCCTTGCCGCTGCGCACGGCCTGGGCCAGTGCGCCCATCGTCTCCTCCAACGGGGTCTTTGGGTCCATGCGGTGGTGGTAGAAAATGTCCACGTAGTCCAGCCCCATGCGGCGCAGGCTTTGATCCAGGCTGGCCAGCAGGTACTTGCGGCTGCCCCAATCGCCGTAGGGGCCGTCCCACATCGTGTATCCCGCCTTGGTGGAGATGATCAACTCGTCGCGGTAGGGCATCAGGTCGTCCCGCAAAATTTTGCCAAAGTTGGTCTCGGCCGCGCCCGGTTCCGGGCCGTAGTTGTTGGCCAGGTCAAAGAGGGTGATGCCGTGGTCAAAGGCGGTACGGCAGAGCGCCCGCATGTTCTCGTAGGGCGCAGTATCGCCAAAATTGTGCCACAACCCCAGCGAGACGGCAGGCAGCAGCAGTCCACTGCTGCCGCAGCGGCGGTAGGGCAGGACAGTGTAACGGCTTTGGTCAGCTTGATACATGGTAGAGGACCTCCCTAAATCAATTTATGGTATACCACTATTCAATCTCTTTTGCGGCGTCATTGCCATGGATTTTTTCATCATGGCCTAACCCCTGCACCCAATCGATGAGCAGGCTGGAGACCGTTACCGTCACCAGCGAAAACGCAATGCGCCGCGCCGGGATGTAAGAGAGCGATGCGCCCAGCACGACCAGATCGGTAAACAGGTACGACCGCGCCAGCTTCCACCCGGTCAGTTGGTGGATGACCAGCGCCAGGGCATCGTCGCCGCCGCTGGAGCCGCCCTGCCGCACGATGATCCCCACGCCGATGCCCACAAACACACCGCCCAGCAGCGCCGCTGCCAGCGGCCAGGGCGTCATGTCGGGCAGCATGGGCGGGAAACTCTCCCACAGGCGGTAGAACCCGGCCAGACTCACGCTGGCCACGGCGGCGGTCAGGATGAAATCCAGCCCCAGGAACTTGAACGCCAGCGCATAACAAATAAAATCCAGCAGCGGCGAGGCGATAGATGCCGGGATGCCCAGCCAGTGGTTCATCAGCAGCACCAGGCCGATGACGCCGCCCTCGGTAATGGCGGCGCGCTGGTGGATGTTGTGGATGCCGAAGGACAAAATGGCCGTGCCCAGCACCAGCCAGAACAGCCGTTTCAGCGTGAAAGCGGAAACAATTTTTTTGAATGACTGCATAGTCACCTCACATACAAAGTGCCACCAGTATAACATAGCAGCCTAAAAAAGTCAAAAAGCGGTCAAAAATTTATCAGGCTGCCCCCAAAACCCTTGTAAACGAAGGACTTTTGCGGTATACTGTTGCACGGCGGGCCGCCCGGCCCGTACATTTGCGCTGTACTCCCGAGATGTAGGAGACGGCAGCAGGAGGAAAATTGAATATGAAAAACCGTACCAACGTCCGTTGGCTGACCCAGCTTGCACTGCTGGCGGCCATTTTGCTGGTGATGAACTACACCCCGCTGGGCTATCTGCAGCTCGGGCCGCTGTCGGCTTCGCTGCTGACAGTACCGGTGGCCATCGGCGCTATGACGATGGGCCCCCTGGCCGGTGCCATCCTGGGTGGAATTTTTGGTGCCACCAGCTTTATCCAGATGGTCGAGGGCAAAAGCGCCATGGGCGCTGCGCTGTTCAGCGTCAACCCCTTCGGCGCCTTCGTGGTCAGCTTTGTAGCCCGTGTGCTGGAAGGCCTGTGCGCTGCGCTGATCTTCAACGCCCTGCGCAAGGCCATGCCGAAAAAGGAAAAGCTCTGCTGCGTCATTGGTGCCATCTGCACCCCGGTGCTGAACACTGTGTTCTTCATGGGCTTCCTGGTACTGTTCTTTTATAACTGCGATTACGTGCAGAACCTGGCTCAGACCCTGGGCGCTACCAACGCCTTTATGTTCATTGTGCTGCTGGTGGGCGTGCAGGCCGTCATCGAGTGGCTGATCTGCGGCGTGGTGGCCAGTGCCGTCACCCTGCCGGTGCGCAAGTATCTGAAACTGAACTAAGAACCTATCCCAAGGCATCCCCAAAAACGGAGGTGCCTTTTTTGCACGCAATTCGCCAAACTGGTCCTATAAAAAAGATATAATTTGGCGCTTTGATGGTGCCAGTAAAAGGCGTATGATGTGCCTATACCACAAAACGAGAGGGGATATAGGAAAATGAACGGATACAACCTGATCAAAAAGAAGCCTGTACTGTGGCTAACGATGGTAGCGGTGCTGATGGCCATGAATGTGGTACTCAGCTCCTTCAGCATCCCGGTGCCGGGCGGGCATCTCTACCTGAACGACATCGTCATCTGCACGGCGGCCATCCTGCTGGACCCGCTGGGCGCGTTTATCGTGGGCGGTGTCGGCGCGTTCCTGGGGGATTTCTTCTTCTACCCTGCGCCGATGTTCGTCTCACTGGCGTCCCATGGTCTGGAGGCTGTCGTTGTTTCGCTATGCGCCCACAACCTGTTCAAAGAGAAAAAGGCCCTGGGCGCGGGCATCGGCGTGGTGCTGGGGGCTATTATCATGGTCATTGGCTACACGCTGGGCCGTGCCTTTGTCTACAGCACGCCGGAGTACGCCATCATCAAGCTGCCGTTTGAAATTTTGCAGGCTGGCATCGGCGCTGTGATGGGCATGGTCCTCTGCTTCTCCCGCAACCTCGCCCAGCGCTTTGAAAAGATTTGCGCGTAACTTTCTTAGGGCAATACCGCACAATTCCCGCCTGACGGCTTAAGCACCGCTCCGGCGGCTGCGGCACGGCATCTGCGTTGCCAAAATGCTCGATAATACACAAAGTATTATCTGCGCTTTTGGCTTAGCAGCTGCCGCACCTCGCTCGCCGTATCGGCACTTAGAATTATGCGGTATTGCCTTAGGAAAAGAAAGTTACCAAAGAAACTTTAATTTGGCTCGCCGTAAAGAAGATATAAGGAAAATATAAAACGGCCCTGCCGGTGGTTTTCCACTTGGCAGGGCCGTTTTGTTGATAACTTATTTATTTTTATTGAAAGTTTCTTTGCTTCTTTCTTTTCAAAGAAAGAAGATCAGCTTATTTCCCGGCCAGTAAAATCGCCAGCACAGCCTTCTCTACGTAGATGCGGTTCTCGGCTTCGTCGAAAATTTCGTTGGCGTGGGCTTCCAGAACTTCGGCGGTGATCTCCTCGCCGCGGTGGGCGGGCAGCGGATGCTGGATCATGCAGTCCGGCTTGGCCAGCGCCATGCGGGCGGCATCCAGCGTAAACCCGTGGAAATCCCGGCGGCGCTGCTCCACCTCGCGCTCCATGCCCATACTGACCCACACATCGGTGAACAGCACATCGGCATCGCGGGCAGCCTCGTCCGGGTCGGTGACCAGCTTGAACTTATCACCGTAGGTTTTCGCCAGCATCAGCACATCGGCGGCGGGGCGGTAGTGGGGCGGGCAGGCCACCGTCACCGTCATGCCCACGGCCAGGCAGCCCACGATCATGCTGTTAGCCATGTTGTAGCCATCACCGATGAACCCGGCGCGCAGCCCGGCCAGCCTGCCCTTGCGTTCCCGCACGGTCATCAGGTCGGTCAAGACTTGCAGCGGGTGGGCGTAATCCGTCATGCCGGAGATCACCGGCACGCCGCTGTACTGGGCCATGGCGTCCAGCGTGGTCTGCTTGTAGGTACGGCAGACGATGGCATCATAGTACCGGCCCAGGGCGCGGGCGGTGTCCTGCACAGGCTCGCCGCGGGCGGTCTGCAGGTCGTTGGCGCTCAGGTAGGTGCCCAGGCCGCCCATCTGGTAGATACCCACCTCTAAACTGGTGCGGGTGCGGGTGGAATTTTTGGCAAAGATCAGCGCCACCGCCTTGCCCTGCAGGTCCTTGGGGTCGACGCCCTGTTTGTGCAGGCGCTTGTACTCGTCGGCTACATCCAGAATGTGCAGGATCTCTTTGGGGGTCAAGGCGCTCAATTTCAACAGATGTTTCATCAGAACTTCTCCAGAACAGTACGCAGGGTGTCCAGCGCGGTGTCAACATCGGTCTCGGTCAAAATCAGCGGCGGCAGCAGGCGCAGGCGGGTCTTGGCCGTCAGCACCAGCAGGCCCTCTTTCTCGCAGGCGGCGCGGACATCGGCGGCCTTGATGCCGTCCTCAAAGGCGATGCCCACCATCAGGCCCAGGCCGCTGACCTCGGTAACATGGGGCAGGGTCTTGAGGCCTGTGCGCAGGCGGGCGGCCTGGGTCAGCACGTTATCCATAAAGGCTTCGTCCATGGCATCCAGCACAGCCAGCGCACCGGCGCAGACCACCGGGTTGCCGCCGAAAGTGGAACCGTGGGTGCCGGGGCCCATATGCTCGGCAACCTTGGCGGTCATCAGCACGGCGCCGATGGGCAGGCCGCCGCCCAGGCCCTTGGCCAGTGTGACGATGTCCGGGTGCAGGTCAAAATGCTCACAGGCCAGGAACTTGCCGGTGCGGCCTACGCCGGTCTGTACCTCGTCCACGATGAGCACCAGGTCGCGCTTTTTGCAGAACTCGGCCACCTTGGCCACGTAGTCGGCATCCATCGCCACCACGCCGCCTTCTCCCTGGACCAACTCCAGCATGACGGCGCAGACGGTGTCGTCGGCAGCATCCCGCAGGGCGGAAAAATCACCGGCGGGTACATAGGCAAAGTTGCCGGGGAACGGTCCGAAATACTGGTGGAACACATCCTGGCCGGTGGCGGTCAGGGTGGCCAGCGTGCGGCCGTGGAAAGAGTTTACCAGCGTGATGACCTTGTTGCGGGCAGCACCATAAGTATCAGTAGAATATTTGCGGGCGGCCTTGATGGCGCCCTCGTTGGCCTCGGCACCGGAGTTGCCAAAGAAAACGGCATCCATGCCGGTGCGGCAGCACAGCTTTTTAGCCAGCTTGCCGCAGGGGGCCGTGTAGTACAGGTTGGAGGTGTGCTGCAGGGTGGCGGCCTGGTCGCAGACGGCCTGCACCCAAGCGGGGTGACAGTAGCCCAGCGAGTTGACGCCGATGCCGGAGGTGAAATCCAGATAGCGCTTGCCCTCGGGGTCGGCGGCGGTCATGCCGTGGCCCTCGGCCAGCACGACCCGGCTGCGGGCGTAGGTGTGCAGAACGTACTTGTTATCGCGTTTGATGACTTTTTCGGTTTGCATGGCGTACCCTCCTTAATGGTTGCCGCGGCGGTAGAACATGGTACCGGCGCCGCGGTCACTGAACATTTCCAGCAGGATGGAATGGGGCACACGGCCGTCGATGATAACGGCCTCGTGTACGCCTTCATAAATGGCGTCGGCCATACCTTCGATCTTGGGCAGCATGCCGCCGGCAATGACACCGGCCGCCTTGTAGCCCTCGATCTCGGAGACTTCGACCTCGGGGATCAGGGTGGATTCATCGTTCTTGTCATAGAGCAGACCGACAATATCCGTCATGCTGACGAGTTTTTCTGCATGCAGGGCAATGGCGATCTCCGCCGCAGCCGTGTCGGCGTTGATGTTGTAGGGGATGCCGTTGTCGTCCATGCCGACAGTGGCAATGACCGGGATGAAGCTGTCGGCCAGCAGATGCTCGATCAGCGTGGTATCCACCTTTTCGATCTCGCCCACATAGCCCAGGTCCACATCGGACTTGCGGCTGCAGGTGATGGTGTGGCCGTCCATGCCGCACAGGCCGACACCGCGGCCTTTCAGCAGGGCGACGAGGTCCTTGTTGACCTGGCCCGCCAGCACCTGCTGTACGATGCCCATGGTCTCCTCATCGGTGTAGCGCAGGCCGCCCACAAACTTGGACTCCTTTCCCACGCGGGCCAGCATCTTGTTGATGGCCGGGCCGCCGCCGTGGACCAGCACCACCCGCACGCCCAGCAGGGTCAGGGTGACCAGGTCGTTCATGACGGCCAGTTTCAGCTCATCGTTGACCATAGCGTTGCCGCCGTACTTGATGACAAGCGTTTTGCCGTGGTATTTTTGGATATAGGGCGTAGCTTCGCTGAAAAGCAGCGCCATCTCTTCATTTTTCATTGCACATTCTCCCCTGTCCCCGGCCTGTATCAGGTGCGGTAGTCGCCGTTGATCTTTACGTAATCGTAGGTCAGGTCGCAGCCCCAGGCCTTAGCGGTAAAGTCGCCGCAGCCCAGGTCGACCAGGATCTGGATCTCGTCCTCTTTCAGCACTTTGGCGGCCTCGTCCTCGCTGTAGGGGTGGTAGGCGGCGTTCTCGCAGACAAAGACCTCACCGGCCTTGCTCTTGAGGCGAACGGCCGTCTTGCTGATGTCGAAGTCGCCGGGGGTGTAGCCGATGGCGCAGAGCACACGGCCCCAGTTGGCATCCTCGCCAAACATGGCAGCCTTGAACAGGGCGGAGTGGATGACGCTCTTGGAGACAGCGCGGGCGGTCAGCAGATCGGGCGCGCCGGTCACGATGCACTCCAGCAGCTTGGTAGCGCCTTCGCCGTCACCGGCCAGTTCACGGCTGAGTTGCTCGGCTACCTGGGTCAGGGCTGCAATAAAGGTGTCATAGTCAGCGGTGCCAGGCTGGACCTCGGCGCCGGACAGGCCGCTGGCCAGCAGCAGCACGGTGTCGTTGGTGGAGGTGTCGCCGTCCACAGAGATCTGGTTGAAGGTGGCGGGCACCACGCTGGACAGGGCAGCCTGCAGCACAGCGGGCTCGACCTTGGCGTCGGTGGTGATGAAGAGCAGCATGGTGGCCATGTTGGGGTGGATCATGCCGGAGCCCTTGGCGATGGCGCCCATGCGGCAGGTCTTGCCGCCGATGGTGAATTCGATGGACACCTCTTTAGAATGGGTGTCGGTGGTCATAATGGCGGTGGCAGCGTCGTGGCTGCCAGCCTCGGTGGCGGCCAGCTTGGCGGCGGCCTCAGGGATGCCCTTGGCGAACGGCTCAATGCTCATGGCCTGGCCGATGACGCCGGTGGAGGAGGGCAGCACGTCGTCGGCGCTGATGCCCAGCTCCTTGGCGACGATCTCGCAGGTCTCCTTGGCCAATTCAATGCCGTTGGGGGCGCAGGTATTAGCGTTGCCGCTGTTGACCACGATAGCCTGGGCGTAGCCGTCCTTCAGATGCTCGCGATCCACCGTGATGGGCGCACCGTAGACCTTGTTGGTGGTGTAGCAGCCGGCACCGGCGCAGCGGACGTCCGCCTTGATAAGTGCCAGGTCCAGCTTGGAATGGTTATGCCGGATGCCGCAATGCACACCGGCGGCGGAGAACCCGGCGGGTGCACAGATGCCGCCGGGGATCATCTTGAAGTTTTCCATAATTGTCTCCCTCTAATTCTCTAATTACCCTTTTCGTTTACCCTATTCTTTTTACAGTGCCAGACCGGCGGTCTCGTCCAGGCCCAGCATCAGGTTCATACATTGCACAGCCGCGCCCGAGGAGCCTTTGCCCAGGTTGTCGAACAGGCTGATGAGCTCCATCTGGGTGCCATCGGGGTTCGCCAGGCAGAAGATCTCCAGCCGGTCCAGCCCGGCCAACTTATTGGCAGCCAGGAAGCCGCCGTCGGTACCCTCGTTCAGTGGATGGACCGAGATCATCTTTTGCCCTGCGTAATAGTCGGCCAGGGCATCGGCCACCTGCTGGGCGGTCAGGCCCAGAGCGGGCAGATCCAGCGGGATCATCGTCTCCATACCGGCGTAGTAGTCGGCCACCACCGGCACAAAAGTGGGCGGCGCGGTCAAGCCGGTAATTGCTGCCATCTCCGGCAGGTGCTTGTGGTGCAGTGCCAGCCCGTAGGGGCGGGGCGCGTCCAGCGCGGGATCGGTGCGTTCGGCCTCATACTGGGCGATCATCTTTTTGCCGCCGCCGGAGTAACCCGTCAGGCTGGTGCAGTGCAGCAGCGCGGTCTTGGGCACCAGGCCCAGTTCTACCAGCGGGGCCACCGGGGCAATAAAGCCAGTGGCGTGGCAGCCGGGCACGGCTACGCGGGTGGCGGTTTTCAGCGCCTTGCGGGTGCCGTGCAGTTCCGGCAGACCATAGGTCCAGCCGGGAGCCGTGCGGTGTGCGGTGGAGGTATCCAGCACGCGGACATCGGGCCGCAGCAGCGGCACCACCTCGCGGGCGGCATCGTCCGGCAGGCAGAGGAAGGAGAGGTCACTCTCATTGATCACCGCCGCGCGGGCGTGTACGTCCTTGCGTTCGGCCTCGGAAATATGCAGAATCGTGAACTCCGACCGTTCGGCCAAACGGTCCGCAATGCGCAGCCCGGTGGTGCCGGAACTGCCGTCAACAAAGATTTTATACTTTCCCATTTTTACACCCCTATCATGTAGGCAAGCACACAGTTTGTAGGGGCGGATGCAAGCATCCGCCCGCGGGTCGATGCAAGCATCGCCCCCTACAGAGCCGCAAATATCCCTTTAGGCAAGTTTCTCTTTTACCAATTCGATCTGCTTCAGCACGCTGGCCTTGGTGGGGCCGCCGTAGCTGGTGCGGCCCTCGCAACAGGTAGTCAGGTCAATGGCGGTATACACGTCCTCCGCAAACAGGTCGCTGTACTGCTTGAATTCGTCCAGCGTCAGTTCCTCCAGCGTCTTGCCCTCGCGGATGCAGGCGGCTACCATCGTACCGGTGCACTTGTAGGCATCGCGGAAGGGCATACCTTTCTTGGTCAGGTAATCGGCGCAGTCGGTGGCATTGATAAAACCCTTGGCGGCGGCGCGGCGCATGTTGGCGGGCAGCGGGGTCATGGTGGCCAGCATGGGGGTCACGGTGCGCAGGCACAGCTCCAGCGTGTCCACCGCGTCAAAAATGGCCTCTTTATCCTCCTGCATATCCTTATCGTAGGCCAGGGGGATGCCCTTCATCATGACCAGCAGCGTGTTCAGGTCGCCGTAGACGCGGCCGGTCTTACCGCGGATCAGCTCGGTGACGTCGGGGTTCTTCTTCTGGGGCATGATGGACGAGCCGGTGGTAAAGGCGTCGTCCAGCTCAATGAACTTGAACTCCCAGCTGCACCACAAAATGATTTCCTCGCTCAGGCGGGAAAGGTGCATCATGCAGGTGGCCATGGCACTGCACAGCTCAATGCAGAAGTCGCGATCCGATACACCATCGATGGAGTTCCCGCAGGGGGCGGCAAAGCCCAACTGCTTGGCCGTATAAAAGCGGTCCAGCGGGTAGGTAGTACCGGCCAGTGCGCCGGACCCCAGCGGGCACTCGGCGTCCATACGGGCGGTGGCGTCCTGCAGGCGGCCCAGGTCGCGCAGCAACATCCAGGCGTAGGCCATCAGCTGGTGGCCAAAAGTAACGGGCTGGGCACGCTGCAGATGAGTATAGCCGGGCATGACGTAACCGGCCCCTTTTTCGGCCTGGTCACACAGCACGGTAATCAGTTCTTTAATCTGGCCTTGGATATGTTTGCTGGCTTCCCGCAGATTCAGGCGGATGTCCAGCGCCACCTGGTCGTTGCGGCTGCGGCCGGTGTGCAGCCGCTTGCCTGCATCACCCACGCGGGCAGTCAGGGTCTGCTCTACAAAGGTGTGTACATCCTCGGCGTTGGGGTCAATTTCCAGTGCGCCGCTGTGCAGATCCTCCAGAATAGAGTGCAGCCCCTTGTGAATATCGTCCACATCCTGCTGGGAGATAATGCCCTGACGGCCCAGCATGGCCGAGTGTACCAGGCTGCCCTGGATATCCTGCTCAATCATCCGTGCATCAAAGCGGATGGATGAGTTAAAGTCGTTTACGCGGCTGTCTACGGCCTTGCTTGCACGGCCCTGCCAAAGTTGCGGCATACGGTTCCTCCAATGCTGTTTTGTTTGTTATAGCGTGCATGCGGGGCGGTGCAGCCGCCCGGCACGCACAGTGTATAGAAACGCCAAAACCGCCAAGTGGGCGCGTGCCCTCCTGGCGGTGCTTATAGCGTTGGACAGATTAGTCCTGAGCGGGCCAGTTCTGGGCCAGCTTGGCACGCTCTGCAATGGGCAGGCCAAACAGGTTGATGAACCCGTTCGCATCGGCCTGGTTGTAATCGTCATCCTCGCCGAAGGAAGCGGTCTGCTCATCGTACAGGGTGTACGGGCTGGTGACACCGGCATTGATCATGTTGCCCTTGTACAGCTTCAGGGTAACATCGCCGGTAACAGTTTTCTGCAGGTCGTCGGTGAAGGCACTCAGGGCCTCACGCAGCGGGGTGAACCACTGGCCGTTGTAGACCAGTTCGCCCATCTTCTGGGCAATGCTCTCCTTGAAGTGGAAAGCCTCTTTGTCAATGGTGATGGTCTCCAGCACATTGTGGGCCTTGTACAGGATGGCACCGCCGGGGGTCTCATACACACCGCGGCTCTTCATGCCGACCAGACGGTTCTCAACGATGTCCAGCAGGCCGATGCCGTTGGCGCCGCCCAGCTTGTTCAGGTACTCAATCAGGGCCACACCATCCATCTCCTGCCCGTCAACAGCGGTGGGAATGCCCTTTTCAAAGTGGATCTTGACGTAGGTCGGCTTATCGGGGGCCTGCTCCGGGGAAACGCCCAGTTCCAGGAAGCCGGGCTTGTTGTACTGGGGCTCCAGAGAGGGCTTCTCCAGATCCAGGCCCTCATGGCTCAGATGCCACAGGTTCTTGTCCTTGGAGTAGTTGGTCTCACGGTTAATCTTCAGGGGGATGTTGTGGGCTTCGGCGTAATCGATTTCCTCATCACGGCTCTTGATGTTCCACTCACGCCAAGGGGCGATGATGGCCATTTCGGGGGCCAGGGCCTTGAGGGTCAGTTCAAAACGGACCTGATCGTTGCCCTTACCGGTGCAGCCGTGGCAGATGGCGTCGGCATGCTCTTTCTTGGCGATGTCAGCCAGAGCAGCGGCGATGCAGGGACGTGCATGGGAGGTGCCCAGCAGGTAATCCTCATACTTGGCGTCAGCCTTCAGGCAGGGCCAGATGTAGTTTTCCACATAATCCTTCTTCAGGTCCAGAACATACAGCTTGGAAGCGCCGGTCTTGAGGGCCTTCTCCTCCAGGCCGTCCAGTTCGGTGCCCTGGCCGACATCGCCGGAAACGGCAACGACTTCGCAGTTGTTATAGTTTTCTTTCAGCCAGGGAATGATGATGGAAGTATCCAGACCGCCGGAGTATGCCAGAACGACTTTTTTGATGTCTTGTTTGTTCTTTTTCATGATTCTTACCTCTCCCAATCATATTTGTTCAGGACGCCCGGATGTTGCTTGCCGTCGTCGTGAATATTTATTCATCTGATACTGCATATTATACAACTTTATACAAGATTTGCAAGCGGTAAAATCCACAAAGGATTTTCTACTTTTTCTGCTTTTTTAGGCATAATATACAGTAAAAAGCACGCTTTATACAGAAAAAACGATGAATATACATTCCTTAGCAGGAAACAGCCCTACTTTTTATAAATATAGCACGCTTACGGGGAAAAAACAAGAATAAAAACAAAAACGAGACGGCCACTGCCCCGTCTCGTTTTCTTTAAAAAGAAGGAGAAAAACAGAACGTCTTGCCGGCGCCTGCATCGAATGGAAACCACCCCTCTACAAGTGGATGCCGTTCCTTGGGAATCGGCAGGGCGCTCTGGTATTCTTCCTCTTTTACCTATTGGGAAAGCTTTGCAGCGCCTCAAGCGCTCTTTGCTTTCGATGCCTAAATATTACACTATTTTTGTCGAGATTGCAAGATGCGGATTTATACAACCTGCAATAAATGTTACACTGCATTTTGTTGAAATTGCACAATCGCCAACTCAAAGACCATACAAAAAGCCCCGGCGCGTTCAAAATACGCCGGGGCAAAAAGCATGCGGTTTATAGGGTTTATAAAAGGTTACTGGGCATCAACGGGAACCGTCCAGCCCTTGGTGTCGGGCAGCTTGCCCCACTGGATGCCGGTCAGGGTGTCATACAGCTTCTGGGTCAGCTCGCCGATCTTGCCGCCGCTGATATGGGCAGTCTTGCCCTCCCAATCCAGCTCCTTGACGGGGGAAACGACAGCAGCCGTGCCGGTGCCAAAGACCTCTTCCAGCTTGCCCTCGTCGGCAGCCTTCATGATGTCAGCAATGGCAACACGCTCCTCGTGTACCTTGTAGCCCCAATCCTTCAGCAGCTCGATGATGGAACGGCGGGTAACGCCGGGCAGAACGGTGCCTACGCAGGGTGCGGTATAGATCTCGCCGTCGATCTTGAACATGATGTTCATGGAGCCGACTTCCTCGACGTACTTCTTCTCAACGCCGTCCAGCCACAGCACCTGGCTGAAGCCGCGCTCCTCGGCCAGCTCGCCGGCCTTGATGGAAGCAGCGTAGTTGCCGCCGCACTTGGTAAAGCCGGTCAGGCCCGGGGCGGCACGGATGTACTGGTCTTCGACGTAGATGCGGACGGGGTCCAGACCCTCGGCATAGTATGCGCCGGAGGGAGCAGCGATGATGGCGAAGCGGTAATGCTTGGCAGCATGCACGCCCAGGCCCACATCGGTAGCGATGCAGAACGGGCGGATGTACAGGGAAGCACCGTCCGAATGAGGCACCCAGTCGCGGTCAACATCGACCAGGGTCTTAACGGCCTGGACAAAATCCTCCGGCGGGATGGGGGGCATGCCCAGACGGTCAGCAGAATCGTTGAAACGGTTAGCGTTGCAGTCGGGGCGGAACAGCTGGATCTTGCCCTCGGCGGTGCGGTAGGCCTTCATGCCCTCGAAAATTTCCTGGGCGTAGTGAAACACGGTGGTAGCAGGGTCCATTTCCCACGGGCCGTAGGGGACGACACGGGCATCGTGCCAGCCCTCACCGGCGGTATAGTCCATCACGAACATATGGTCGCTGAAGATCTTGCCAAAGCCCAGCTTCGACTCGTCCTGCGGTTTCTGTTTCGGATGTTCGGTTTTAACAATTTTAATATCCAACATGATTTGCACTCTCCCTTATATTTCCAGGCGCGCTTAGCCGCACAGCAAAGCGCGGATGATGGTTAAATCCATTATAGCGCTGTAAAGCGGTAAAAACAAGTCCCTATTTTATTTCA
This sequence comes from Oscillospiraceae bacterium, assembly GCA_025758045.1. Classification (NCBI taxonomy): domain Bacteria; kingdom Bacillati; phylum Bacillota; class Clostridia; order Eubacteriales; family Oscillospiraceae; species Oscillospiraceae bacterium. Next base: position 1,095,111 of record CP107208.1, read on the forward strand.
TATTGCACCGGGACACAAAATGGGGTACAATAACCTTGGGCAACACCGCATAATTCCCGCCTTACGGCTTAAGCACCGCTCCGGCGGCTGCGGCACGGCATCTGCGTTGCCAAAATGCTCGATAAGACATCCAGTATTATCTGCGCTTTTGGCTTAGCAGCTGCCGCACCTCGCTCACCGTATCGGCACTTAGAATTATGCGGTATTGCCCTTGGTTTCCCCCGCTTTCTTTGAAACCTTACTTTCTTTGAAAAGAAAGTAAGCAAAGAAACTTTCAATATGTTTCCTGGAAAAGCAACGATTATAAAGCAACGATTATTTTAAGGAGTTACCAATGGTCAAAGCAGTCATTTTTGATATGGACGGCCTGATGTTTGATACCGAGCGCCTGTGGGATACCCTGTGGGAGCCTGCCTGTAAGGAGCTGGGCCTGCCCCTGCCCCCGGATATGGCCAAGTTCCAGGCGGGCGGCCGCGGCCTGGCGGGCGATAACCTGCGCCGCCACGTGGCCCAGTATATCCCCGGCGACCCGCAAAAGGTGCTGGACAAGGTCTGGCAGCTGGCCGACGAGCGCTTTGCCCAGGGCGTGCCCTGCAAGCCCGGCCTGAAAGAGCTGCTTTCTACGCTGGAAGACCTGGGCATGCCCCGCATCGTGGCCAGCTCCAGCCCCCGCAATATGATTGAGATGAACCTGCAGACTTCCGGCACCGCCCGCTATTTCCATGATGTCGTTTCCGGCACCGAGGTCGCCCGCAGCAAGCCTGCACCCGATACCTTTCTGCTGGCGGCCGAAAAACTGCACACCAACCCCAAGGATTGCCTGGTGCTGGAGGACAGCTTCAACGGCGTGCGCGCCGGCCGCGCTGCCGGCTGCGTGACCGTGATGGTCCCCGACCTCATGCAGCCCACCGACGAGATCAGGGCCTTGTACACCTGCTGCTGCAAGGACCTGCTGGAAGTCCGCGACCTGCTGCTGGCCGGCAAGCTGTAACCTTATAATAAGAAAGCCCCCGGCGGGTGGAAGATTCCACGCCCGCCGGGGGCTGTTTTGTGGTTGCTTACAGGGCCGTGCCCTTCTTGGGGATAAACAGGCGGCTCATATCCGCGTGTTCCAGTTCCAGCAGCTTGATTTTTTTATCAATTCCTCCGGCGTACCCGGTCAGGCTGCCGTTGGTGCCCACCACGCGGTGGCAGGGAATGATGATAGACACTTTGTTGTGCCCCACGGCCCCGCCCACCGCCTGGGCGGAACCCCTGCCGCCCTGCTGTGCCGCCAGCTGGCGGGCAATGTCACCGTAGGTGATAATCTGCCCGTAGGGGATTGTCAGCAAGATTTTCCACACCGATTGTTGAAAACTTGACCCGACCGGGTGCAGCGGTGGCAGGAAGTCGGGCTCCTTGCCGGCAAAATAGATGTCCAGCCAGCGCTTGGCCTCAGCCAGAATGGGCGTGGTCTGGGCACAGTGTTCGACGGGCAGGGTGTTGGCAAAATATTTCTGCCCCTCAAACCACAGCCCCACCAGCCCGACCTCGTCCGCCGCCAGCAAAATCCCGCCCAGCGGGGACTGGTATTGTTGGATAGAAACCATAGCGGACACCTCGCAAGGATAGCGGCTGTGCCGCTTTTTTGCCATAAGGACATAAAACAAAAAAGGCAACTTACCATTCAGTAAGTTGCCTTGGTGCGCCGGAAGAGACTCGAACTCCCGACCTTCTGATTCGTAGTCAGACACTCTATCCAGCTGAGCTACCGGCGCGGAACGTGTATTATAATACCATCCGTTCCCCCAAATGTCAAGCGTTTTTTCAAAAAAAGTTTTTACTTTTTTAAATTGGGCGGCAGGGCCGATTTCGGGGCCGTATGCTTGCAATTCGGGGGTAAACGTGATAAATTTATAACAACCACTATGCCGATTTTGAATCGCATCTGCCGGCGCTGCAAGATTGCGGCGCCGGCCCGGGAAAGGACATTCTACCATGACCAATACAGAACTGTTTGACCTCTGGCGCGCCCGCGCAGTGGAGGATCCTGACCTGCTCACCGAACTGGACGGCATCCGGGGTGATGCCGATGCCATCAACGACCGCTTTTACCGCGACCTGGCCTTTGGCACAGGCGGTCTGCGCGGCGTCATCGGCGCAGGCAGCAACCGCATGAATATCTACACCATCCGCCGCGCTACCCAAGGCCTGGCAGACTACATCAACGCCGCAGGCCTGCCTAAAAAAGTAGCCATCGGCCACGACAGCCGCCACAAGGGCGAGCTGTTCAGCCGCGAGGCCGCCCGTGTGCTGGCCGCCAACGGCATCACCGCCTACCTGTACCCCCGGCTGGAGCCTACCCCGGCGTTGTCCTGGGCTGTGCGTTATCTGGGCTGCGGCGCGGGCATCTGCGTGACCGCCAGCCACAACCCCGCCAAGTACAACGGCTACAAGGTCTACGGTGCCGACGGCTGCCAAATCACGCTGGAAGCCGCCGATGCCGTGCTGGCTGCTATCGACAAGCACAATTATTTCGATTCCATCGAGCTGACCGACTTTGACGCCGCCGTGGCCGCAGGCAAGATCGTCTGGATCGACGACAAGTGTCTGCGCGACTTCGTGGATGCCGTACTGGCCCTGCGCCCCGGCAACGATGTCTCCAAACTCAAACTGGTCTACACGCCGCTGAACGGCTCCGGTCTGGAACCTGTCAAGATGCTGTTGGACCGCATGGGCGTGACCCAGGTCACCGTGGTGCCCGAGCAGGAGAAGCCGGACGGCTCCTTCCCCACCTGCCCCTACCCCAACCCAGAGATCCGCGAGGCCATGGAGACCGGCCTGAAGCTGTGCGACACCGTAAAGCCCGACCTGATGCTCGGCACCGACCCGGACTGCGACCGCATGGGTTCCGCCGTGCCGGACGGCAAGGGCGGCTATCGGCTCATCACCGGCAACGAGATGGGTGTGCTGCTGTTTGACTATATCTGCCGCACCCGCATTGGCAACGGCACCATGCCCAAGGACCCCGTGGCCGTGACTACCATCGTGTCCACCGACATGGCCACCCCCATCGCCAAAAAGTACGGCGTGGAGCTGCGCCGTACCCTGACCGGCTTCAAGTTCATCGGTGAGCAGATCGGCTTCCTGGAGGCCGAGGGCCATCCCGAACGCTACATCTTCGGCTTTGAGGAAAGCTACGGCTACCTGTCCGGCGCACACGTCCGCGACAAGGACGCCGTCAACGCCGTAATGCTGGCCTGCGAGACCGCCGCCTATTACGCCGCCCAGGGCATGAGCCTGCTGGACGCTGTAAACGCACTGTACAGGGAGTTCGGTTTCTACCGCAACGCACTGGAAAGCTTTACCTTTGAGGGCGAGACCGGCATGCACAAGATGCAGGGCATCATGGCCGGGCTGCGCACCAGCGCCCCCAAAACCATTGCCGGGTACGAGGTCGCCGAAGTGGTGGATTACGACGCTGACGGCACCGGCCTGCCCCGCGCCGACGTGCTGGAATACCGCCTGGTCAACGGTGCCAAGCTGATGGTCCGTCCCAGCGGCACCGAGCCGAAGATCAAAGTTTACCTGTCTGCTGTGGCTAACAGCGAGGAAGCCGCCGATGCCATCAACACCGCCATGGCAGATGCGGCCAAGGATTGGATGAAGTAAGGCTGTAAAATAAAAACGAAACCTCCCCTGAAACCGTAGGGGCGGATGCTTGCATCCGCCCGCGGGTCGATGCGAGCATCGACCCCTACAGATTCACGGGGAGGTTTTTATTTTATAGATTTATTTTCCGTACCGCGCCACGCCGGATTCGATCAAAATATCCGGTTCCAGCTTCAGGCCGGGCTTGCGGCCTTTTTGGGCTTCGACCAAAAACAGCCAGGGCGTGCTGCCGGTGCGCTGGCGCACAAAGGCCAGTCGCTTGGGTTCCAGCCGGGCGGCGCGCAGGGCACACAGTACTTCCACCAGTTGGTCGGGACGTTGGCACAGCACAAAGCGGCCGCCATCCCGCAGAGCGCGGCGGGCGCACTGGGCCACATCCTCGGTGGTGCAGGTCACAGTGTGGCGGGCGGCGGCCCGCACCGGGTCGGGACTTTGGGGGCCTGCCGTAAAATAGGGCGGGTTGCAGGCAGCAAAATCATATTTTCCCTGCTCCGGCCCGGCGGCGCAAAACATCCGCAGGTCGCCCTGCGCAGGGGTAATGTGGTCGATGCCATTCTCCGCCACGGCCTGAACACACAGGGCGCTGGCGTCAGGGTCCAGCTCCAGCGCTGTGCAGGGGCCGCGGTGTCCGGCATCGTGCCATAACAGCGAGATTATGCCGCACCCGCTGCACATGTCCAAAGCCCGCTCGGCCCGGCGGGGCTGGGCAAAGCGGCCCAGAAGCAGGGCATCGCTGCCAAAGGCGGCGCGAGGAGCGGTCAGCACTCTGGTGCCGTTATCCAAAATTTCTACACCGCTCATGCTTTATCCCGCAGCAGCGCGTATTTCATCAGGCCAATCTGGGTCTTGCTGTCCTTGATCTCGCCATGCAGCACCTTTTGCAGGGCTTCCTCAAAGGGCATGCGCACCACATCCAGGAATTCCCCGGCATCCAGGTGCTGACCGCCCTTGTGCAGGCCGGTGGCGGCCCACAGATAAATCTTCTCGCTGTCATAACCCACAGTGGGGTAGACGACGCCCAGGTCAATGTAGTTGTCGGCGGACAGGCCGCACTCCTCGCTCAGTTCCCGCTTGGCGGATTCAAATGGGTCCTCGCCGGGTTCCAGCTTACCGGCGGGCAGCTCCCAGATCTCCTCGCCCAGCGCGTAGCGGAACTGGCGGACCAGATAGATGCAGCCCTCGTCGTCGATGGGCAGCACGCAGGCGCCGCCGTGGTGGTGTACGACCTCTCGCAGGCTGGTGCGGCCGTCTTCCAGGCGGACGGTGTCCAGCGTAACGTGGATGACATGGCCGTCAAAGATCTCTTTGCTTTCCAGTTTGGTTTCGGTATGCGGCATGGGACAGCACTCCTTTTATTACAGTTTTTACAGCAGGCGCAGACAGAAATCGATATACTCCAGGGTATACCGCTGGGTACACACCAGGCTGGAATCTTTTAAATTGGACATATAATCGGCCAGCCGGTTGGCCAGCATGGCATCCCGCAGGGTGTATTCACGGCAAAAGCCCTCCTGCGGATCGTCGGACAAAGTGCAGAATGCAACGCTGCGGCCACGGAAGGCGGTTACCGTAACGTGGGGGTCCAGGGGAAAGGCTTCGGCACTGACGATGCGCAGCACAGCGGTGTTGTTCTCGCAGGCTGTGCGCATCCGCAGCAGCAGTTCCCGGCGGGCTTCCGGGGGCAGCGGCCCTGTCAGGGAGGCATCTACATCCACTATGCGGCCGGTGCGCACAAAATCCATCAGGCCGTCCTCGCTGAAATAGAACTCATACGGGGCGGTCAGCCAGGCCTGCATGTAGTCGGCCAAGCCCGGCATGGTTTCCAGCGCCGCCAACGCCTGGGGGGCATAACGGCCGATCATTTCCATATCGATAAACTTGGAGACCGGCGGCTGGGCACGCATATAGCAGGCTTCGGTCTCGTTGTCCAGCAGCTGGTTGCCAAACGCCATGGCCTGCTCAAAACTGTGGGCGTCCGATGCCAGAGAGAAGAGCACCGGTGCTTCCAGATACTGGCGGCTGAACTCCATGCGCAGGCACTGCACCACCGATGGCTCGGTCAGGCAGATGCACTTTTGCAGGTTGAGATCCATAAACACGACCACATCGGGGAACAGCACATAGACCGGCATCAGCAGACCGGGCAGCGGCCCGGCAAAAGGCGCACAGGAAAGCCGTGCCTCGTACTGCATTGAGCGCAGGACCAGAAAAGGCAGCGCCCGGGACACGGTGCGCACGTTGCCGATGAAATTCTCCTGTGCATCGTTATTGGTCACAAACCGCAGCAGATGCCATACCGGCTTTGGCGAAGCCTCGGCGGAAAAGGCACCGATGAGGATCGAACTGAGTGCGCGTTCCCCCACAAACGGGGAAAGCATCAGCGGGCGCTTTTCTTCGCTGCGCAGGTAGCGGATCAGCAGCAGATACAGCTGCTGTGTCACCGCCTGGTAGCCCTGGTAGCACCGGCTGGTGAAGGCGGCTTCCAGGTCGGCTTCGCTGCGGGGCATGGGGGCCAGTACATCATCCATCAGGTTGTCACGGGAGCGCATCGCCGTCTGCAGCAGCTCGTACAGGGCTTCATCGGTACGGTGGGCCTGGGCGCCGCTGCGCAGTTCGTCGTATTGGGTGGTCAGGTGCTCGGCCTGGCGGGCGCTCAGGCCCAGGGCATGAATGAGCCGCTGCAGCTGGGCGCGGTTGGGCATCCGCTTGCCGTCCATTATTTTATATAAGGAAGATCGGTCGATCTGCGCCTGGCGGGCCAGTTCGGCCATCGTGCCGGGGTAGCGGTCCACCAGGATCTTCAAGCTTTTGCTCAGGTCATTCATGGGAGATTCTCCGTTGTTGGTTTGTTATCTGTATCATACCGCAAAGCGGGGAAATATGCAAATGTTGGTTTGCTTTGTTTTGCTGCTTTGGGCGGCCCTGCCTGCCTTGCGGCAGGGCCTAATATAACAGGCTGCATCCGTTAAGCCTGCCCTTTTTGGCCACAAGAGAGTACGCATAGCGGCTGGATGCTGTTAAAAAACGAGGGAAGCGCCGCATGATGGCGCGGAGCGAAAGCCGCACGATAAAAAGCACCCATTTCAAACAATTTTCACTAAAAGCATTTTATTGCTGCGCAATTTATGTTATGATAAAATCAACTGATTTTCCGGGAATGGTGCATGCGTTATGATGAGTTACGAAGAATTCACCCAAAAGGAAGCCGCGCCGGAAAGCAACCCCTTCAACCTGGACCGGGTCTGCACCGAAGCGGCCGAGATCGTGCGCTTCCAGGCGGAAAGCGCCGGCCTGCATGTGGAGGAAGAACACCCCGATGTGCGCAATGTCAACCTGCTGGGCAGCGAGCTGTACCTGAAAAAGATCTTGCTGAACCTCTTTAGCAACTGCATCAAGTACAACAAGCCCGGCGGGGCCATCTACACCCGCATGCGCGAGCTGGAGCACACCGACGACACCGTGACTTACGAGTTTTTCATCCGGGATACCGGCGTCGGCATGACCCAGGACTTTATCGACAACCACCTGTTTGAGGCATTCACCCAGGGCGACAACGCGGCCCGCTCCCAGTACGGCGGCACGGGGCTGGGCATGTCCATCGTGGCGCAGCTGATTAAAAAGATGAACGGCACGATTCAAGTGGAAAGCACGGTGGGCGAGGGCAGCAGCTTTACCGTGGTGCTGCCGTTTGCCATCGACCATGACCCGCCTGCGGCGGCCGAGAAGACTCCCCCCGCCGGCGACCTGCGCGGCAAGCGTCTGCTGGTGGTGGAGGATAACGAGCTGAACATGGAGATCGCCGAATTTATACTGAAAAGCACCGGGGCCGAGGTGGTCCCTGTGTTTGACGGCGAAAGCGCGGTCAAGGCCTACGCCCAGGCTGCGCCCGGCACTTACCAGGCCATTTTGATGGATCTGATGATGCCGGTCATGGACGGCTATGCCGCCACCCGCGCCATCCGCAGTTCCGGCCGCCCCGATGCGGGGACCATCCCCATCATTGCCATGAGTGCCAACGCCTATGCCGAGGATGTGCAGAAATGCCTGGACACCGGCATGAACGCCCACATCAGCAAGCCGCTGTATAAGGACGTTATGCTGGAGACGATCGAGCGGTTTGTATAAAAGGATAAAAACGAAAACGACCGTGCCTTACAAAGGGTACGGTCGTTTCCGTTGGTATAGGAAAATAAGGGCAATACCGCATAATTCTAAGTGCCGATACGGCGAGCGAGGTGCGGCAGATGCTAAGCCAAAAGCGCAGATAATACTTTTTGTATTATCGAGCATTTTGGCAACGCAGATGCCGTGCCGCAACCGCCGGAGCGGTGCTTAAGCCGTTAGGCGGGAATTGTGCGGTGTTGCCTAAGGGAATGGTAAGATTGGCCCGCGTCAGACGATCTTGCGGGACTTGTGGACACCGGTCTTCAGGAACTCGACCCACTCGGCCACGTTGACGGCATGGTCGCCCAGGCGCTCCAGATACTTGGCGATCATGAACAGGTCCAGCGCGGTCTCGGCGTCGTCGGGGTGGGCGGCGATGTACTGGGCGATTTCGCGGCTGATCTTGGAAAACATCGCGTCGCAGTCATCGTCCCGGGCAATGACCTGGGCGGCGGTGGATAGATCCACCTGCACGTAGGCGCCAATGGCGGTCTTGACCATGTTCAGCGCCACATCGCCCATTTTATACAAATCATCCATTACGCCCACAGCGGCAGCGCCCGCGGCGTGGAGATGCAGGGTGATCTCGGCAATGTCGCTGGCCTGGTCGGCAATGCGCTCAATGTCGGTGACCATTTTTAATGCGGTAGAAACTTTGCGCAGGTCGCCCGCCACCGGCTGCTGCCGCAGGAAAAGCGTTAAGCAGCGGTGCTCGATCTCATGCTCGGCGGCGTCGATCTCGCTGTCCCGGGCAATAACGCTGCGGGCCATCTCGGCATCGCCGGTGCGCAGGGCTGTCATGGCACTTTCAATGGCGCCGCCCGCGGCGTGGCCCATGCGGGCCAGCATCGTATCCAATGCCATCAGTTCGGCATCATACATTTTGCGTAAACTGGTTCCCATTTGGCTCATCCTCCCTGTATCAACCGAAACGGCCCGAGATGTAATCCTCGGTGCGCTTGTCCACGGGCGTGGCGAATACGCGCTCGGTGGGGCCCATCTCGACCAGCTCACCCAGCAGGAAAAACGCCGTCTTATCGCTGATACGCGCGGCCTGCTGCATGTTGTGGGTGACCATGACGATGGTGTACTTTTCTTTCAGCTCCGTCGCCAGTTCCTCGACCTTGGAGGTGGAGATAGGGTCCAGGGCGCTGGTGGGTTCATCCATCAGCAGCACTTCCGGCTCCACAGCCAGGGCGCGGGCGATGCAAAGGCGCTGCTGCTGGCCGCCGGACATGCCCAGGGCGCTCTTGTTCAGGCGGTCCTTGACTTCGTCCCAGATGGCGGCGTCCCGCAGGGATTTTTCCACAATCTCATCCAGCCGGGCCTTGCTGCGCACACCATGGGTGCGGGGGCCGTAGGCGATATTATCGTAGATGGACATGGGGAAGGGGTTGGGCTTCTGGAACACCATGCCCACCCGCTTACGCAGGACGTTGACGTCCATCTTATCTTTGTAGATGTCCACGCCGTCCAGTTTGATGTCGCCGGAGATGCGGCAGCCCTCGACCAGGTCGTTCATACGGTTCAGGCTTTTTAAAAAGGTAGACTTGCCGCAGCCGGAAGGGCCGATGAAGGCGGTGATCTCCCGCTCCGGGATATTGATGTTGATATTTTTCAGCGCATGAAAGCTGCCGTAGTATAAGTCCATGTTGGAAACTTCAAATTTATTCACAGGTATCCTCCTCGTGTTCTAAACAGCTCCCTCTGGGAGGGAGCTGTCGCCGCAGGCGACTGAGGGAGAGAGCCCAACGAAAGCCGACAGTTAAACTGAATGTCTCTCCCCCCACCCGCTCCGCGGGAGCCCCCTCGCAGAGGGGCCTTTCCTCGTTACTTCTTCGCCAGCTTGCCGGCGATAAAGCCGGACAGGCAGTTGATGGCCAGCACCAGTACCAGCAGCACCACGGCGGTGCCGTAGGTCTCGTTGATGTACAGGCCCTCGTTGGAGAGCAGGTACATATGCACGGCCAGCGTGCGGGTAGAGCTGAAGATGCTCTTGGGGATCTGGGGCATCGAGCTGGCGGTGTAGATCAGCGCAGCGGTCTCGCCCACGATGCGGCCCGTGGCCAGGATAACGCCGGACAGGATGCCGGGCATGGCGCTGGGCAGTACGATGGTAAACACGGTGCGCAGCTTGCCCGCACCCAGGCCGAAGCTGCCCTCGCGGTAGGAATCCGGCACGGCGATGAGCGCTTCCTCGGTGGTGCGCATGATGACGGGCAGCACCATAATGGCCAGCGTGAAGGCACCGGAGATCAGCGAGTAGCCCCAGTGCAGCTGGGTGACGAAGAACAGCATGCCGAACAGGCCGTACACGATGGACGGGATGCCCTGCAGGGTCTCGGTGGTCAGGCGGACCAGACGCACCAGCTTGCTGCCGCGGTGGGCGTACTCCACCAGCCAGATGGCGGCAAAGATGCCCAGCGGCGTAGCAATGACCAGCGAGAAGGCGGTCATCAGCAGCGTATTGATGAGGGCAGGCATCAGCGAAACGTTCTCGCTGTTATATTCCCAGGCGAAGAGGGAGGGTTTGAGGTTGGGGATGCCGTTGACCAGGATGTATCCGATTAGGAACAGCAGCACAGCGGCGGTCAGGGCAGCAGCCAGCCCCACCAGGCCGCGCAGCAGGGCAGCCTGCACGCGGGCGGCGGTGCGGTTGCGGCCACCGTTGGGGTAGATGGCTTTGGCGGCGGCACGGCTCATGTCCGGCACAGCAGTGCCGTTGTTGGCAATGGTATCAGGCATGGTCCTTGCCTCCTTTCAAAACGCTGAAGCAGAGGTTGATCAGGAGAATGAAGACGAACAGCACAACGCCGGTGGCGATCAGTGCTTCGCGGTGCAGGTCGGTGGAGTAGCCCATCTCGATGACGATGTTGGAGGTCATCGTGCGCAGGCCCTGGAACAGACCCTTGGGCATCCAGGTCTGGTTGCCCGCGACCATCACGACGGCCATCGTCTCTCCGATGGCGCGGCCAATGCCCAGGATGACGGCGGACAGCACGCCGGACTTGGCGGCGGGCAGCACGGCGTAGAACACGCTGCGCTCATGGGTAGCGCCCAGGGCCAGGCTGCCCTCGTAGTAGCTTTCGGGCACGGCGTCCAAGCTGGTCTTGCTGACGGTGATGATGGTGGGCAAAATCATGATGCCCAGCAGCACGCTGGCGGTGAACAGGCTCATACCCTTGCCGCCCTTGACGTGCAGCACTGTTTTGAAAAAGTCGCTCTTGACCATGGCCTGCACGGCGGGCACCAGCACGATCATGCCGAAGAAGCCGTACACGACCGAGGGAATGCCGGCCAGCAGCTGCACGGCAGGCAGCATCACCCGCTTGATGGAGGGCGTGGAAAACCGGGACAGGTAGATGGCAGTAAGCAGACCGACGGGCACACCCACAATGATGGCCCCGGCGGTGACGTACAGCGAGCCTAAGATCATGGGCAGGATGCCGTAGATGTCGTTGCCGGGCTTCCAGGTGGTGCCCAGCAGGAACTTCAGCGGGCCGATCTTGCCGATGGTGGGCAGGCCGTTAGCAAACAGGAACACACAGATCAGCACGACGGCTAAGATCGAGATGCAGGCGCAGGCAGTAAAAACGGCCTGCATAATGCCTTCCCGCAGATGAGCGGTCTTCATTTCCCTATACACTCCTTTTATCACATAAAGGCTCCCCTTGAGGGGAGCCGGCTTGCCGAAGAGCGGTACCGTTGCCGGATAGAGGTTGTTGGGGCGAACATTGTTCGCCCGCCAACTTGGCGTTGCAACCCGTTCCGGGAAAGGCCACTCACAAGGCAAACGGCCACGGGCGAACACTGTTCACCCCTGCAGAGCACGTTTTGAAAGCCTGAGCAACACCCTCAAAAGGGGAGCCTATTCAAATTACTGCAAATCGCTCCAGACGGTCAGCTCGCCGGTGTAGATGCCCTTGATCTGGTCAACGGTCAGATCCTCAACAGAATTGACGGGGTTGACGACGACGGCGATGCCATCCTGGGCCAGGACGGTGGAAACGGCGCCGCCCTCTGTCTCGGAATCTTTCAGCTCGCGGCTGGCCATGCCGATGGTGTAGCTGCCATCCAGCGCGCCGGAAACACCGGTGGTGGAATCAGAGGTCAGCAGTTCCAGCTCGGCGTTGGGGTTCACGGTCTTGTAAGCTTCGATCAGCTTTTCCATCAGCGGAGAGACGGAGGAGGAACCGCCAACGGTGATCTTGCCTTCCGGCTGGGCGGAGGTGTAATCCTCGCCCTCGCTGCCAACGTAGCCTTCCTCGGTGGCCAGAGCCTGGCCGTCCTTGCTCAGGCAGTAGGCGATGAAGTCAACGGCCACGGGGTCGGTGGCTTCGCCGTTGGTCACGATGTTGAAGGGACGGGCCAGGGTGTAGCTGCCGTCCTTGACGGTCTCGGCAGAAGCCTCGATGCCGCCGACCTTGACAGCCTTGACGGAATCGTTCAGGGAGCCAAGGCTGATATAGCCGATGGCGGTCTCATCGTTGGCGACGGCAGTCATGACGCCGTTGGTGCTGGACTGGATGGCAGCGGCCTCGGTGGTGTTGTCGACCTTCTGGCCGTCGGCGTTCTTTTCCTCCACGCCGGTCAGTTCGATAAAAGCACCGCGGGTGCCGGAACCGTCCTCACGGGAGATGACGGTGATGTCCTGGTCGGTGTCGAAGTCAGCAGCGGCTTCGCTCTCGGCCGGGGCAGCCTCGCCGGAAGCAGCCTCGGAAGAGGCGGTGCTCTCAGAAGCAGCGGGGGTGGAATCGGCGGCGGAGCTGCCGCAGGCGGCAAGGCTCATCATCATAGCAGCGGCGGTAACAACAGCAGCAACAGATTTGCGTTTCATAGATGTACTTCTCCTTTGCCCAAAGGGGCATTGCATTGCGGCGCACAGGCCGGTACCGGGTTTTCCCGGGTACAAGGCTATTGTACTGCGCCGCCGGGGCGGTTTCGACCATAGTCAGGTACAATCCCCGTAAAGCTTGTGAAAAGCAGGCAGCTGTTTTGCAAAAAAGCTGTAAAATTGGTAAAGTTTTGGGTCATATCCCAGCGGCTGTACAGTTTATATAAGGCAACAGACGACAAAATGTACGCAGAAACGGCATTTTACACAAACTTTACAAAACCTTTACGCATCTCTGCTGGTGAAATGCCCCCGAAACCAGCTATAATATACAACGGTATAGAGAAATAAAAGCAGCACCGCATAGGCCTGCGTTTTGGGCGCGGGGAACGGCGGCGCTGCCTAAAAAGAGAATGGACGTGTAATCCGATGACCATTTTTAATGTGTTCACCCTGATGGGCGGCATCGCTATGTTCCTGTATGGCATGGACCTGATGGGCAAGGCGCTGGAGCAGACCGCCGGCAGCAAATTGCAGGGCATCCTCTCCACCATGACTTCCAGCCCCATCCGGGCGCTGCTGCTGGGCGTAGCGGTCACCGCCGTTATTCAGTCCAGCGGCGCCACCACCGTTATGGCGGTCGGCTTCGTCAACTCCGGTCTGATGGAACTGCACCAGGCCATCGGCGTTATCATGGGTGCCAACATTGGTACCACTGTTACCGGCTGGCTGCTGTCTTTGTCGGGTCTCGAGGGCGAGAGCTTTATCACCAAAATGCTCAACCCCAATGCCTGGAGCCCGATCCTGGGCTTCATCGGCATCTGGCTGTATATGGTCGGTAAGGACCGCAAGCGCGGCGTAGGCAAGATCCTGCTGGGTTTCGCCATTCTGATGGCCGGCATGAACACTATGTCCAACGCCATGTCTCCCCTGGCCGATGAGCCCTGGTTCATGAATCTCTTCCTTAGCTTCAGCAACCCGGTGCTGGGCGTCATTGCCGGCGCTGTGCTGACCGCCGTGCTGCAGTCGTCCTCGGCGGCGGTGGGCATCCTGCAGGCGCTGACCAGCACGGGTGCTGTCACCTACTCCGCCGCCGTGCCCATCATCATGGGCCAGAACATCGGCACCACCGTTACGGCGCTGATCTCCTCGGCCGGTGCGAACAAAAACGCCAAGCGCACTGCCTTCGTCCATCTTTATTTCAACGTCATCGGCACCATTATCTTCCTGTGCGGCTTCTACGGCCTGCATGCGCTGATTTGTTTCAGCTTCTTTAATGCGACGGCCAATACCTTCGGCATCGCTATGGTGCATACCATTTTTAACATAGTCACCACCGCCATCCTGCTGCCCTTCAACCGCCTGCTGGAAAAGCTGGCCATCATGACCGTGCCCGACTCCCCCGCCGACAAAAAGCAGGAGAACTCCCTGCTGGACGATCGTCTGCTGGCAACTCCGTCTGTGGCTGTCGCCCGCGCCATGCTCACCGGCGGCGATATGGCCGAGATCTGCCGCACCTCGCTGCTGCAGGCCATGTCTACCACTCATAAGTGGAACGATGCCATCGCCGACGAGGTCGAGCGCAAAGAGGACGCCGTCGACCATTACGAGGACGTGCTGGGCACCTACCTGGTCAAGCTCAGTGCCAAGCATCTCTCCACCGAAGATAACCGCACGATCAACACCCTGCTGCACACCATCGGCGATTTCGAGCGCGTCTCGGACCATGCCGTCAACCTGATCAAGACGGCCGAGGAGATCCGCGATAAATCCATCCAATTCAGCGAGGAAGCCCTGGGCGACCTGGGCGTGCTGGAAGCCGCTGTGCAGGATATCGTCAACCGCACCGTCGATGCCTTCCAAAAGGGCGATGTCTACGCCGCCGGCAAGATCGAGCCGCTGGAGCAGGTCGTGGACGGTCTGGTGCGCGAGGTCAAGACCCGCCATATTGCCCGCCTGCAGGCTGGTGTATGCACCATCGAGTACGGCTTTGTGCTGGATGATCTGCTGACCAACTACGAGCGTATCGCTGACCACTGTTCCAACATCGCTGTTGCAATGATCGAGGTCGCCGCCGATAAGTTCGATACCCACGAGTACCTGGCTTCCGTCAAGCATGGCGGCAGCGTGAAATTTGAGCAGCGGTACGAGAAATACCGCGGCCGCTATACCTTCCCGCCGGAGACTTACGCCGAGATGCAGCCTGTTTCGGCCCCCGGCAACGCGGAAGAAGACGCATAACCGAAAGGGGCTGGGCGCATGGCCCGGCCCCTGTTTTTGTAAGAGAGGGGAACTTATATGATCTACATTGTGGAGGATGACGCCAGCATCCGCGAACTGGAACAGTATGCCCTGCAAACCAACGGCTACGAGGCCGCCGGCTGTGAGGACGCCGCCAGCTTTTGGGCCGCCATGCACCAGGCCCGGCCGGAACTGGTCATCCTGGACGTGATGCTGCCCGATGAGGACGGCTACCAGATCTTGTCCAAGCTGCGGGACGACCCTGCCACCCAGACACTGCCGGTCATCATGGTCACCGCCAAAACCAGCGAAATCGACGTCGTCAAGGGGCTGGACCACGGCGCGGACGATTACCTCTGCAAGCCCTTCGGCATTATGGAGTTTATTTCCCGGGTCAAGGCCGTGCTGCGCCGCGCCGCGGCAGCCGCCCCGGCCCCTGCGCCCAAGACGCTGCAGTTCGGCGGCATCGTCATCGACGATGTAGCCCGCACCGTCAAGGCCGACGGCGTGCCTGTGGAGCTCACCTTTAAGGAATACGCGCTGCTGCATCTGTTTTTGGAGCATCCCGATCAGGTGTTGGCCCGCGAGCGCATCATGAAAGAAGTCTGGGACACCGATGACCTGCTGGAATCCCGCACCATCGATATGCATGTGCGCACCCTGCGCCAAAAGCTGGGCGCTGCGGGCGAGGCCATCCGCACCGTGCGCAAGGTGGGCTACAAGCTGAGCACGGAGGGCACCGATGAGTGACGAACAACAAAAAGAAAAGCGCCCCCTGAGCATGACCCGCCGCTACCGCCGCGGGCTGGTCATCGTGGGCCTGCTGTGCATGATGGTTACGCTGGCAATCGCCACCGTACTGTTCCAGCGCAGCTACACCGTGCGGGTGGATAAGTACCTGAGCCAGATCTGCGACAGCGTGGCCGCCGGATACAAAGCCCAGCCCACCCATGATGCCGTGACCCTGGCCAACCTGCTGCCCGAGAGCGACGCCTCCCTGCGCTTTACCTTAATTGATGGCGGCGGCACTGTGCTGTATGACAGCGAGGCCGCCACGGGCGTGGTCTATGACAAGGACAGCAAGGTCTACGCCGTGGATGCCCCCGACCTTCCCAGCCATGCCGATCGCCCGGAGTTCATCGCTGCTATGGCCGACGGCAGCGCCAGCGCGACCCGCGAAAGCCAGACCATGCAGGAGGAGACCCACTACTACGCCCGCCGCATCGTCACCCCGGAAGGCACCCAAGTGCTGCGTGTGGGCGAGGACGTGGCCAATATCTGGGGCCTGAGCGCCGACACCCTGCCGCTGCTCTGCGGCGCGGTGGTGGTCATCCTGCTGGCCACGGCGGTGCTGGCCTGGTGGCTGACCCGCCGCCTGGTGCAGCCCATCAACCATCTGGCCGAAAGCCTGGATACCATCGAGGCGGACGTCCCCTATGAAGAACTGATCCCCCTCGCGCGCACCATCCAGACCGACCGCAAACTGCGGGAGGATAACGAGACGATGCGCCGGGAGTTTACCGCCAACGTCAGCCACGAGCTGAAGACTCCGCTGACCAGCATTTCCGGCTACGCCGAGCTGATCGAGACCGGCATGGCCAAGCCCGCCGATGTGCCCACCTTTGCGGCGCGCATCCATAAAGAGGCGCAGCGCATGATCGCGCTGGTCAGCGATATTTTGCAGCTGAGCGAGCTGGACAGCACCCAAGCTAGCCAAAGCCGGGAAAAACCGGCGGAGATGGCGCCGGTGGACCTGGCCGCGCTTCTCAAGGAGACTGCCCAGAACATGACGGTCAACGCCCGCAAGGCCTACGTGACGCTGCAATACAGCGCCCAGCCCGCCACCGTGCAGGGCAGCAAGGACCTGCTGGCTGAACTGGCCACTAACCTGTGCGACAATGCCATCCGCTACAACCAGCCCGGCGGCCATGTGGAGCTGCGCTGCGGCACCGGCCCCGACGGCCCCTGGCTGCAGGTAGAGGATAACGGCATCGGCATCCCCCAGGACAGCCAGGCCCGCGTGTTTGAGCGGTTCTACCGCGTGGATAAAAGCCGCAGCAAGGCCACCGGCGGCACCGGCCTGGGGCTGGCCATCGTCAAGCATATCGCCCTGCTGCACCACGCCCGCATCGACCTGCAAAGCCAGGTCGGCAGCGGCACCACCATCAAGGTGACGTTCCCGAAGGCATAATAACAATAAAAAAAGCTCAAAGGTCTGCGCTTTTATTATTTATAGTGGTTTTCCCTATACGGTGCGGACGCGGAAAAGTCAAAACAAAAAAAGTGCGCCGCAGAGCGTTTTCACTCTGCGGCGCACTTTATATCAGGTCAGGTCTGCTGACGAAGGAACTGTTACTGGATCTCGATCAGCGTGGTGGGCTTTTCGGGGATCTGCTTGTCAGCCTTGGGCAGCTTCAGCTCCAGGATGCCGTTCTCGAACTTGGCGGCAACATCGGTGGGCTTCAGGTTCTCGCCTACATAGAAGCTGCGGGCACAGCTGCCGGTGCAGCGCTCCTGGCGGATGTAGCGGCCCTCGTTGTCCTTCTCGTCCAGATCCTCACTGCGGTTGGCGGTGATGGTCAGGTAGCCGTTCTGCAGGTCCAGCTTGACGTCCTCTTTCTTGAAGCCGGGCAGATCAACAAAGACATCGTAGCCATCCTTCGTCTCGCGCACATCGGTCTTCATCACATTGGCGCTGCGTTTGCCAAACATGTGGCGGGGCTGCATGCTGTGCATAGCGCGGTCGAAGTCGCGCTCCCAATTATCGTTAAACAGGTCATCCATCAAATCATCATTGAACATATACGGAACCATCATCATAAGTCATTCCTCCAATTCTCATCGGCCGCTTATTATATAAGCGGTGGACTTTTGCGATTCTGGTTTTTCTTTTTTGTTCTTGGGGGTTCTTTTCCCTTCGAACACCCTCAGTATAGCACAGAAATTAGCACTGTCAAGCGTAGAGTGCTAATGTTTACAACCTATGCAATGTTTGTTCACAAAATATGCGATTCTGGCCAGAAATTGCCCACTTTCGGCAACAAATGCTGAAGTGTACTAAAAATTTAACGAATTTTTTATTGCTTTTGCGGCGGAAATCTGTATAATAAGAACTAAGGTGAGGAAGTAGCGGGCTGGGCTCCTCATACCGCGAAAAGTGGTGTGCGCACCACTTGGATCACAGCCCAAAACAGACTGATAGAGAAAGAGGTATCTGCATCATGGCAAAGTTGGATTTGACCAAGTATGGCATTACCGGCACGACTGAGATCGTGCACAACCCCTCTTACGAAATGCTGTTCGAGGAGGAGACCAAGCCTGAGCTGACTGGTTACGAAAAGGGCCGGGTCAGCGAGCTGGGCGCTGTCAATGTTATGACCGGCGTTTACACCGGCCGTTCCCCCAAGGATAAGTACATCGTCATGGACGAGAACTCCAAGGACACTGTCTGGTGGACCAGCGACGAGTACAAGAACGATAACCATCCCATGAGCGAGTCCACTTGGGCTACCGTTAAGGATATCGCCAAGAAAGAGCTGTGCAACAAGCGCCTGTTTGTTGTTGATGCTTTCTGCGGCGCCAACAAGGATACCCGCATGGCTATCCGCTTCATCGTGGAAGTGGCCTGGCAGGCACACTTTGTTACCAACATGTTCATCAAGCCCTCTGCTGAGGAGCTGGAGAACTTCGAGCCTGATTTCGTTGTTTACAATGCCTCCAAGGCTAAGGTCGAGAACTATAAGGAACTGGGCCTGAACAGCGAGACCTGCGTTGCCTTCAACATCACCAGCCATGAGCAGGTCATCATCAACACCTGGTACGGCGGCGAGATGAAGAAGGGCATGTTCTCCATGATGAACTACTTCCTGCCGCTGAAGGGCATGGCTTCTATGCACTGCTCTGCCAATACCGACTTGAACGGCGAGAACACCGCTATCTTCTTCGGTCTGTCCGGCACCGGCAAGACCACCCTGTCCACCGACCCGAAGCGTCTGCTGATCGGCGATGACGAGCACGGCTGGGACGACAACGGCGTCTTCAACTTCGAGGGCGGCTGCTACGCCAAGGTCATCAACCTGGATAAGGACTCCGAGCCTGACATCTACAACGCCATCAAGCGCAACGCCCTGCTGGAGAATGTCACCCTGGATGCCGAGGGCCATATCGATTTCGCCGACAAGAGCGTTACCGAGAACACCCGTGTTTCCTACCCCATCAACCACATCAAGAACATCGTTCGCCCGATCTCTTCTGCACCTGCAGCCAAGAATGTCATCTTCCTGTCTGCTGATGCTTTCGGCGTTCTGCCCCCGGTCAGCATCCTGACCCCCGAGCAGACCCAGTACTACTTCCTGTCTGGCTTCACCGCCAAGCTGGCCGGCACCGAGCGCGGCATCACCGAGCCCACCCCGACCTTCTCCGCCTGCTTCGGTCAGGCCTTCCTGGAGCTGCATCCCACCAAGTACGCTGAGGAACTGGTCAAGAAGATGCAGAAGTCCGGCGCCAAGGCTTACCTGGTCAACACCGGCTGGAACGGCACCGGCAAGCGCATCTCCATCAAGGATACCCGTGGTATCATCGATGCTATCCTGAGCGGCGCTATCAACGAGGCCCCCACCAAGAAGATCCCGCACTTCGACTTCGAGGTTCCCACCTCTCTGCCCGGCGTTGATCCCGCCATCCTGGACCCCCGCGACACCTACAAGGATGCCGCTGAGTGGGAGACCAAGGCTGTCGATCTGGCTAGCCGCTTCATCAAGAACTTCGCCAAGTACGAAGGCAACGAGCACGGCAAGGCCCTGGTCGCCGCCGGCCCGAAGCTGTAATGTAAGCGTAGCTGCTTAGTTAATAAGTAGAACACCCCCGCACGAGTAATCGTGCGGGGGTGTTTTGTATAAAAGGCTCCCCTTGAGAGGAGCCTTTAGCGTGTTGCCGCCGCCACCATCTCCAACTCCTCCAAATAAATGCAGTTGGGGATGGTGTTATTCTTCACGGCTTCGATTGCCTCTTCCAGCCCGAACCACCGCACGTAGTCGATCTCCTCTTTCTGCACGGTGAAATCCTCGGCGTTCTTGTCCAGCCACAGGCAGAATACCTTGCTGACCTGGTTATCTTTAAACAGCCTGCCGTGGAAAACGTCCTCAAAGGTAAAGTGCCGCACGCCGCACTCCTGCAAAGCATCGGCGGGCAGGGTCACGCCAAGCTCCTCCCGCAGTTCCCGCAGGGCCGACTCCACAAAATCGCACCCGGCGGGAATGTGCCCGGCCGAGGAAATGTCGTAGCAGCCTGGGAAGGAATCCTTCGCCTGGCAGCGCATTTGCAGCAGCACTTCCACGCGGCCCGCATGCCGCCGCAAGATCCACACGTGGGAGGTGCGGTGCCGGATGCCCTCGGCATGGGCCACGGCGCGGGGTACGGTCTGCCCGGTGGGGCGGCCCTGCTCGTCCACAATATCCAAAATTTCCGCCATAATGGGGCGCTTCCTCTCTTTTGCAAATTTCCCCCAGTATAGCACCGGGAGCGGCAGAGTGTCAATTCCCCAAGGTATTCCCCGTTGACAGGTATGATATAATAAAAGCAGCAAAATCAAGAGAGGTGTTTTCTATGCGCAAAAATTTTGGTGCGAAGGCGTTCAGCTATCCCCAGCCCGTTTTCATCATTGCAACGTACAATGATGACGGCTCTGCCGATGCCATGAATGCGGCCTGGGGCGGTATCAGCGATACCACCGAACTGTCCGTTTGCCTGAGCGAGGGCCACAAGACGGTCAAGAACCTGCTGCGTACCGGCGCGTTTACCGTCAGCATGGGTGACGCCAAGCATGTAGCCGCCTGCGATTATGTGGGCATTGCCTCCGGCAACAACACCAGGGATAAGCTGGCCAAGGCGGGCTTCACCGTCAGCAAGAGCGAGAGCGTGGATGCCCCTGTCATCAACGAACTGGCCGTCTGCATGGAATGTACGGTCAAGAGCTACGACCCCGAGACAGGCCTCCTGGTGGGCGAGATCGTCAACGTCAGCGTGGACGAATCCGCCATGACAGACGGCAAGGTAGACGTGGCCAAAGTTGCCCCCATCACCTTTGACCCCTTCAACAATGCCTACCACGTTTTGGGCGAAAAGGTCGGCAACGCCTTCTCCGACGGCATGGCCCTGCGGTAAAAACAGCAATCGTACAAGTAAAAGAGGTCTGCCCCATGCAAAGGGCAGGCCTCTTTTTGCGTTTAAAAATTACAGCACACTGCGCAAAAACTCCGCCAGACAATTGGCCGCAGCGCGGTGGGCGGCGGCACCGGGGTGCTGTCGGGCACCGATGGTATCGCCCCTTGCCTCAGGCAATTCCAGCAGATACACCCGCTCATCACCGCTGACGGTGCGGTATTGGTCCAGCCCGTCCCGCAGCAGCGGCAGCAGACCGCTGCCCAGCATGCCGTAAGCCCACACGATGACAGCGTGGGGGTTGTGCTTGCGTACCAACGCCAAAAAGTTTCGCACAGCCCCCGCCAGCCGGGCAGCATCGGCAGGGGCAAAGCTGCCGTCATCGGCCAGGGTTTGCTTAAAGCTGCGGCCGGTCTCCGGGTCCACCCAGGGCGGATTGTGGAAGGCGTTCCAGTCGTTGGTGCCCAGGTTGAGGATGACCGCATCGGCGGGCCAGGCGGCAAAATCGTAGGGCTGCTGCGCCCCCAGCGCGGCGTTGCGCTCCCCCGCTGCCAGGCCACACACCTGGGTATAGCAGGGGGCCAGTGTGCAGCGGGGGTCGTTGTCCCAGCCGGAGACCAGCCCCCAGCCGCTGGCCGATACTACGCGGTACTCGGCGCCCAGGGCGTCGGCCGTCATGCGGCCGTAGTGGTTCTCGGCCGAGAAAAAGGTGCTGATCCAATCGGTCTCGCACACCGCGCCGATAGCCCCCTCGCCACTGGTGATGCTGTCGCCGATGAACTCCAGCCGGCAGCGCGGCGCTGGCAGGGGCAGAAACTCGCCGCCCGCATGGCAGATAGCGGTAACTTGCAGCAGGTGGGCCGGGTCCTCAGACATCGCCTGCACGTCCTTCAGCAGCCGCACATGCTTGGCCCGCCCCGGTGCGGCCCCGCGGAATATGCACATCCGGCTGGTTCCGGGGTTCACCGCAAAGCGGCTGATCCACGCGCCGTCCAGTTCCACGCTGACCCAGGGTTCCATGGTGTCGTAGTCGGCATTTAGCTCTACCCAAAGCTCGCTGCCGGTAAACAGCAGTTCAATACCCGACCCGGTCCAGAACAGCGTCAGCGGGTCCGTTCCGGCACAGCGCCCCAGCACCCGCACCTGCGGCAGGGTGGACAGCGGGGATATGGTAAGGTTTTGCATGGTAGTCCTTTCAATGGTTAACATCCCAATTTGTAGCGGCGATTACATCAGTGGGCTGAACAATCTAAACACGCACTGCACGCCGCGCAGGGCCAGACTGCGCTGGCCGCTGTACTGGGGCGTTACGTTCTCGCACTGGGGGAACAACGCCTCAAAATCTGCCCGCACATCCTGTACGGCCTGGCAACCGCAGAACCAGCAGCCATTCTCAAAATGCAGGTACAAACTGCGGTAATCCAGGTTGATGGTGCCCACTGCGGCGGCCTTGTCGTCGGCCACAAACTGCTTGGCGTGGATGAAACCGGGCGTGTACTCGTAGATTTGCACGCCGCCCGCGGCCAGCCGCGCATAGTAGCTGCGGGTGACCGAAAAGATCAGCTTTTTATCCGGGATGCCCGGCGTGATGATCCGCACATCCACGCCCCGCTGGGCCGCCAGCACCAGCGCCCGCTGCATCTCGTCGCTCAAGATCAGGTAGGGCGTGGTGATGTATACATACCGCTGGGCGCTGTTGATAAAGTTGAGGTAGACATCCTCGCCCACCCGCTTGTCGTCCAGCGGGTTGTCGGCGTAGGGCAGCACAGTGGCAGCCTCCCGGGCGGTGTAGCGGATGGCAGGCAGATAGGGCTCGATGGCCGGCATTTCTTTCTGCGTCGTACCCCACATCTCCAAAAAGATCAGTGTCAAATTGCGCACGGCGTCGCCCTCCAGCCGCACGCCGGAGTCCTTCCACCGGCCGTAGGGGTGGGTCAGGTTGAAGTATTCGTCCGCCAGATTGTAGCCACCGGTGTAGCCGACCTGCCCGTCAATGACAGTGATCTTGCGGTGGTCGCGGTTGTTCATAAAGACGTTCAGCACCGGCACGATGGGGTTGAATACCCGGCACTGGATGCCCCGCTGCTGCAGCTTTTTGGCAAAGGCGGTGTCCACAAACCCGATGCTGCCCATGTCGTCGTAAAAAACGCGCACCTCCACCCCGGCGGCGGCCCGCTCGGCCAAAATATCCTCAATGCCCTGCCAGGCGATGGAATCCTCGATAGCGTGGTACTCCATAAAAATAAAGTGCTGGGCTTTGCGCAGGTCGGTCTTCTGGGCCTCCAGCGCGGCGTTGGTGTCACCGTAGTAGGTCACATCGGTGTTGCGGCAGGCGGGATAGTGAGCCTGGGTCTGCAGGTAGTGGATCTGGTTTTGCAGGGCCGGGTCCTGGGGCATGGCGGCGCGGTCCAGCGGCGTGGCATAGTGGGGCTGCAGCTCCGTATCGGTGCGGGTGAACCGCCCGCGCATGATGTTGACCGCCCCGCTGCGCCCGAACAAAAGATACAGACAGACGCCAAAGATGGGAAAGGTCAGAATGACGATGATCCACGAAAGTTTGGTGGCGCTGTTGGTGTGGCGGCCGTAGATGCGCAGCGCCAGCAGAAACGCCAGCACGCTGATGGCCAGCTGCACCCAGGCGTAGTAGCGGGTCAGCCTCAGGGCGGCCCACACGATCCACAGCACTTGCAGCAGCACGCCCAGCGCAGCAATGCCCACGCGGCTCACCCCGCTGGGGACGGCCTCGCGCTTTTCTTCGGTCTGGTTTAAGGGATTCATGGCAAATCATCCTTTTTGTAGCTGTAAAATAATACCAGTATAGCACAAAATTGTGTCTTTTTCTATTGCAAATTGTCGCTTTTTCCGCAGGAACGTCGAATAGTTGGACGTTTTCACATTTTTACACAAAAAAGTCCGTGACAAGGGGATAGTGGCTGTGCTATAATTAAACCAATAGTTACAAAACGGAAACAAAACGCGCTGGAGGTGCTTTGCCACGCAGTTCATAAAAAGAAACGGGCTTCGCCAACTGGTATTGGCGGGGCTGGTGTTGTGTCTGCTGTTTTTGACCGCACCGCATACTTTTGCCGAGGATTATAACACCGTGCTGGACCGCCTGGGCCGCCTGCAGGCCCTGGCCAATTCCTACGTAGAGACCGAGGATTCGTCCGCCGACCCAATTGTGCTGACCCTCTCCTACACCCGCACGGGCGACTACAATACCCAGATGTGGCAGTTGACCGCCGGTGTGCGGGATGCCGCCTTTGAAAATTACGTCAACACCAACGACAGTGATCTGCAGTCTCTGCAAGGCATGAGCACCGTCACCCTGCCCGGCGGGCAGAATATCGATTTCGGCCACCTGCTGGCCTCGATGAACCTGGTGTACAACGGCATCCCCATCACAGGCAGCTGGGGCGGCGACTGCATGCAGCTGGCCAAGGCTTATTACGGCCAGGCCAGCGATGAGACCGGCTACGCTGATGTGATGCGTGCTACCTTTGCCAAAGACGATGACGGCTCGGTCAGTGTCTTTGGCGACCAGGACCTGCGGGCGGACATTGACTCCATCAACGTGGGCACCGAGCTGACCAAGGACACCGACATCGCCACGGCCCTGCGGGATTACTACCAGAATCTAAGCGCCAATGTGGTGGATTACGCCCGCGCCAAGCAGTTCATCATACTCAACTTCGGCACGGTGGATACCTCGGCCGACAACTTCGGCGACGTCATCTACGAGACCATGCTGGAGGATTCCGGCATGCAGCTGCTTTTGTACATGAACCGCATGTGGACCACCAGCGGTTGGACTGTGAACAACGAGTACGCCCCTGCCCTGCACGGCGCGGCGGACCTGCTGGCCGAGTGGCTGGCCAACGCCGTAAACAACGAGAAGATCAAGAGCGACACCAACGACCGCCTGGTAGCCATGGGCGGCGAAGCCCTGGCCGAAGCCCTGGCTGCCCTGGGTTACAGCGATGCCGCCAGCGAGGCCTTGGCCGCTGCCCAGAACGCCGCAGACAGCGCCAGTTCGACGGCTTCGACAACGGAATCTGTCATTTCTGATGCCACGCAGACCTTGCAGCAGAAGTTTAATGTAAAGATCTTCCAGTTGGTACTGCTGATCGTGGCAGCTGCGGCCATCTTTATGCTGATCTTGAGCTGCGCCATGTTTGCCAACCACCACAGCAAACGCAAAAAGGAATTTGAGAAAAAGCAGCGCGCCGCCCGCAAAGCCGCCGCCCGGAAACGGAAAGCCGCGAAGCAGAGGCGGGAGCGGGAAGAGTAAAGCCATATAAACTGTAAATGGTTTCTCCTTGAGGGGAGCTGTCACCGAAGGTGACCGAGGAGTACCCCACGTGCCGTCCGGTGCCCCCCTCAAAGGCCGAAGAAAAAAATCCCTCTGTACCATTTTTTGCATTGGTGGTATAGAGGGATTTGCTTGTTTAACTAAGTGACATTGAGCTTCGGCTGCGCCTTTTTTGCATTGTGCGGGCAGATGCGAACAGCCACCTGCACAAATACCGTCATCTCGTCACTGTAGGGGCCGATGCTTGCATCGGCCTGCAATCCGCCGCTCCCCATACAGCATCAGCAACCCGATCCCCACGCCCAGTACCGCACCTCCCAGGACATCACTGGGAAAATGCACGTACAGGTACAGGCGGGAGAACGCGATGAGCACTGCCAGCGGGATGGCCGCCCAGCCAAACCGCCGGTCCGCCGCCGTCAAGATGGTGGCACCGATGGCCCCGGCCATCGTATGACCGGATGGGAAAGAGTAGTCGCTGGGGCGGGCGATCAGCAATGGTACGCTCTCGTCCAACCAGCAGGGGCGCGGCCGGGCGAAGAGATTTTTCAGCGCCAGATTGCCCAGCAACAACGCCGCCGCCAGCCCTACCAGCAGCATGACGCCGTACCTGCGGTACTTTTTGGTGCAAAGCAGCACTATGGCCGCCACTACCCAAACGATGCCGCTGTTGCCCAGCGCCGTAATTCTCGGCATCCAAAAATCCAGCAGCGGGCAGGCGGTCAACACCCGCAGGCCGTGCAGGATGATCCAATCCAGGTTCATGCCTGTTTTGCTCCTTTCACAATGGGTACGCCAGGTTGTTCTTTACGTTCCATCATCATTTTTGCGCCTTCCAGCGCCAGTAGCACGGTAGCGCCCAACACAAAGCCGACAGGCTGGGAGGTCGCCATACTCAGCGCCGGGCGCGGCGTGGCCAAACTTGCGGGGCCGTTGGCGATGGCGTACAGTGAGCCAAGCATCAGGCCCAAGATCAGCCAAATCATCTGGCTGCGGTACTTTTGCAGCGCGGCGCGGATAGCACTGATGGATATAGCCACGCCCGCCAGCACGCCAAATCCCAGCGTGCACAACCCCGGCAATACTGCCAGCTGCAGGCCTATCAGGCTAATGCTGTTAGAATCATCAGGAACTCTCCCTAAAAAAATTCTTGAACTGTACCCAGTGTAGCGAAGCTTTTTTAACAGAGTCCCCTGTGCATTTAAACGGTTTTTAAACTGTATGCAACCGGTAGCCCACGCCCCACACCGTTTGCAGCAGCTTCGGGTCCGAGGGGGTGTCCTCGATCTTTTCCCGCAGGCGGGCTGCCATCTCGTCTACAGCATCACAGGCAGGGCGGAACTCATCATTTTTTGTGTAGACGATGGGCGCATTGAGGTCGCCGTTTTGGATGTGGTGGATGCCCTGCATCAGCGCAGCCAGCGGCTCACGGATATGGGCAAACAGGTTCCGGGTCAGCCACAGGTTGGTGCCCACCACCGCCGCCAGCAGCACTGCAATGACTACCACGCCGTACAGCACCACAAAGTGCCTGAGGTCGGCAAAGGCGGCCTCGGCCTGCTCGCCCAGGGTATGCAGATCCTGCATGGTCAGCCCCAGACGCGGCAGGTAGATGGTCTCCAGCAGCAGGACCAGCACCCCCAGCCCTACGGCCAGCAGCACCCCAGCCACCGCCACCGGCACCACCAGCATAATAAGATTCGAGCGTTTGAGCCGTTCCTGGATCATCATAACCGTCCCCACTTTCTTAGTTTAGATTGTACCACAAAGCGCGGGCGCAAAGTTAAACAAAAATTAAAAAGCCCGCATCGTTTTTGAACTGCACCCCATTTGTTAGACAGTATGGTATACTATCTAATAAGTGGGGTGTTTTTCTATGCCAAAAGGAGTACCAAACAAACGATATACGCCGGAATTCAAAAAACTGGTGATTGAAACCATGCAGGAAGAGAAATTAAGTTACAGCGAAACCTGTCATAGATTTGAGGTAAACAGCAGAGATCGAATCAAATCATGGGAGCGAATCTATCTGGAGGAAGGGCCGGAAGGCTTTGCCGTCGAACGGCGTGGCCGCAGCAGTAAGGGTCGTCCGCCAAAGCAGCTGCCGAAGCAGGTAGAAGAAGATCTGCTGGCCGAAGTGCAGCGACTGCGTGCGGAGAACGATTACCTAAAAAATTTGCAAGCCTTGGTTTTGGAAGACGAGCGACACCAGCACAAAAAACGCTGGTAGTTCAGAAGCTAAGGCAAAAACACGCACTCAGTATTCTGCTCTCAATCGCTCAACTGCCCCGTGCAACTTTCTACTATCATTTGAAGCAGATGCAGAAAGAAGACAAATATGCATCTGTTAAGGAAGAAATCACAACGATTTACCACGAAAACAGGGGTCGATACGGCTATCGCCGGATCACGGCAGAACTTCGCAAGCGTACATTCTCTGTGAACCACAAGACTGTCCAGCGGCTTATGAAAGAGTTGGGCTTAGTTTGCCGTGTCAGGATGAAGAAGTATCGCTCTTATAAGGGAGAAGTGGGCAAAATCGCACCAAATCTGCTAAATCGGGATTTCCATGCCGAAAAGCCGAATCAGAAATGGGTCACGGATGTGACGGAGTTCAGCCTGTTTGGAGAGAAGCTCTACCTGTCCCCGATTCTCGATCTGCACAGCAGCGATCTGGTCAGTTACACCATATCGGATCATCCTGTGCTCAGCATGGTAACCACCATGCTGGACGAGGCGTTTGCAAAGATCCCGGCCGGAACACGCCTGATTCTCCACTCTGATCAGGGTTGGCAATATCAACACAAGCAGTACCAGCGGATGCTTCGCGAGAAGGGGATCCGACAGAGCATGAGCCGCAAGGGAAACTGTCTGGACAATGCTGTGATAGAAAATTTCTTCGGACTGCTCAAAAGTGAACTGTTATATCTGCAAGAATTTCAATCCATGGAACACTTCAAACAGGAACTGATCGAATATCTGGATTACTACAACAACCGCAGGATCAAGGCAAAGCTAAAGGGCTTGCCGCCTGCAATTCACAGACAGCAAGCCCTTTCGGCTGCTTGAACAATTTTTACTTCAAAATATTGTCTAACTTTTCGGGGTCACTTCATTTCAGATGCGAGCTTTTATCAAATCATTTCCACAGCCAGAACAGCACAGCCAGCAGCACCGCCAGACCCACCAGGTAGGCACCGGCGATGAGCAGGGTGGCCTTCAGCGCGCCCATAACGGCCCAGAATTTCTCCTTGGCGGTCCATTCGTCGGGCTGCTCCCAGGGGCGGTCGTTGACCGGCTCCGGGGCAGCGGCAGGCTTGCGGCTATGGGGCAGCAGCGTCGGCGTGGGGCCGATGCCGCTCATATCGGCGATGGTACGGCCATCGTCCTCAAACAAATCGTGCTTTCTCATTTCTCGTACAGGTGGCAGACCACATAATGGCCGGGCTCGACCTCACACTGTTTGGGGGCTTCGGTCTTGCAGCGCTCGGTGGCGTAGGGGCAGCGGGTGTGGAACTTACAACCAGCCGGCGGGTTGGCCGGGGACGGAATGGAACCCTGCAGCACGATGCGCTCTCGCTTGACCGTCGGGTCCGGGATGGGAATGGCCGAGAACAGCGCCTTGGTGTAGGGGTGCAGCGGATTGGCAAAGATGTCGTCGGTCTCGCCGTACTCCACCAGGTTGCCCAGGTACATAACGCCCACCGTGTCAGAGATATGCTCGACAACGGACAGGTCGTGGGAGATGAACAGGTAGGTCAGGTTGCGCTTTTCCTGCAATGTTTTCAGCAGGTTGATGATCTGTGCCTGGATGGACACGTCCAGTGCGGAGACCGGTTCGTCGCAGACAACGAACTCCGGGTTCAGGGCCAGGGCGCGGGCGATGCAGATACGCTGGCGCTGGCCGCCGGAGAACTCATGAGGATAGCGAGTCTTGTGGTAGGGCTGCAGGCCGCAGTCGTCCATGACCTGGTCGATATAATCATCAAACTCATTCTTCGGCACCAGGTTATGCTCGCGCACAGCCTCGCCGATGATCTCGCCGACGGGCAGACGGGGGGACAGGCTGGAGAACGGGTCCTGGAAGATGATCTGCATCTTGGTGCGCAGTTCCCGCAGCTCGGCGCTGTTCATATCGTAGACTTCTTTGCCGTTGAACAGCACCTGGCCGCCGGTCTTATCGCCGCTCAGGCGCAGGATGGTGCGGCCGGTGGTGGACTTGCCGCAGCCGGACTCGCCCACCAGGCCCATGGTGCAGCCGCGGCGCAGGTTAAAGGTAACGCCGTCCACTGCCTTGACATGGCCCACCGTCTGGGACAGCAGGCCGCCCTTGATGGGGAAATATTTTTTGAGGTGGTTGACCATCAGAATGTACTGAGGGTCATAGGTGACGGGGGTGTAATCCATTGCTTCAGGCATTTTCTTTGCCATACGTCACTCACCCGCCTTTCTGTTTTCTTCGTAGTAGCGGTAGCAGCTGACCTTATGGGTGGGGGACAGGCTGATTTCGCAGGGGTACTCGCCGCTGCAGCAGGGCAGCTGCATCTCGCAGCGGTCCTTGAAGTAGCAGTAGTCCGGCATATCGACCGGGTTGGGCACCTTGCCGGGGATGGAGTACAAGCGGTCGACCTTTTTGCCGACGACCGGCTTGGAGGCCATCAGGCCGATGGTGTAAGGGTGGCTGGGATGGGCGAAGATCTCCTCGACGGTGCCCTTCTCGACCACGCGGCCCGCGTACATGACGACGACATAGTCCGCCATCTCGGCAATAACGCCCAGGTCATGGGTGATGAGCATGATGGAGGAGTTAATGCGGTCCTTCAGGTTGCGCAACAGGTCCAAAATCTGGGCCTGGATGGTCACGTCCAGCGCGGTAGTCGGCTCGTCGGCAATGATGATCTTGGGGTTGCAGGCCAGGGCCATGGCGATCATGACGCGCTGGCGCATACCGCCGGACAGCTCGTGAGGGTACATCTCGTAGACGCCGTTGCTGTTGGCGATGCCAACGGTCTCCAGCATCTCGATGGTGCGCTTCTTGATGTCCTCCTTGGTCTTACCTTCACCCTCGTGCAGGGCGATGACCTCGTCGATCTGGGCGCCGATGCGGAATACCGGGTTCAGGCTGGTCATAGGCTCCTGGAAGATCATCGAGATATAGTTGCCGCGCAGGCCCTGCATCTTATCGGCGGGGGTCTTGGCGATGTCGTAAGCCTTGCCGCCGCCCAGGTTCAAGCGGATCTCGCCATCTACGATCTGGCCCTGGGGGCGCTGCAGCAGCTGCATCAGGGACAGGCTGGTAACGGACTTACCGCAGCCGGACTCACCCACGACGCCGACCGTCTTGCCGACGGGCACCTCGAAGGAGACGCCGTCAACGCTTTTGACCACGCCGGTATCGGTGAAGAAGTAGGTGTGCAGGTTATCGAACTCGACCGCGTTTTTCTCATCGTGCATCTGGACCGTGTACTCGCTCTCCGGCACGTTGCGGCGCTTGCGTTTTTTCTCGTATTGATCGGTAATGCGGCGGTTTTCTTTGGAGATACGCCGCGACTCTTTGGCGGAAAGGTATCCGTCCTGTTTTTTAGCCATCGTGTGTTTCTCCTTCCAATCAGCGTTTCATCTTGGGGTCAAAGGCGTCGCGCAGACCGTCACCCACAAAGTTGAAGCCCAGAACGGTGAGCAGCAGGCAGACACCGGCGGGGATCCAGATAAACAGGTAGTTGGTCATAACGTAGGCATTGTTGACATCGTTGATGATGTTGCCCCAGGAGGCAAACGGGTATTTGACGCCCAGGCCCAGGAAGGACAGGGTGGCTTCGGTCAGGATGGTGGAGCCGAGACCCATGGTGCAGGTGACGATCAGCTGCGGGATGACGTTGGGGATCAGGTGGCGGAAGATACGGTGCCAGACGTTGATGCCGCAGGCCTCGGTAGCCAGCATGAACTCCTGCTCACGCAGGGAAAGGATCTGGCCGCGGACCAGGCGGGCAATGCTGGGCCAGCCCAGGAAGCCCAAAATCAGCATCAGGTACATCATACGGGTCCAGGAGTCCACGCGCATGGCGTCCATGGCGGCGCCGATGATGATAATGACGGGCATCGAGGGGATGCAGTAGAACACGTCGACCACACGCATGATGATGTTATCGACCCAGCCGCCGAAGTAGCCGGAGATGCCGCCCATCAGGATACCCAGGGAGGCTTCGATGACAACGACGATGAAGCCGATGATCAGCGAGACGCGGCCGCCGTACATCAGGCGGGTCAGCATGTCCATGCCGTTGGTGTCGGTGCCCAGCCAGTGCGCCTTGCTGGGGCTGCCGTAACGGTCGTAGACGTAGGTCTCGGTCATCTGCTTGACGCTCCACACCTTGGTGGAAGGATCGTAGACGATGTCGTACTCGGCCTCGTTGCCGTCGGCATCGGTGTAGTCGAACTCCTCGGCATCATCATCGATGGCTTCCTGCAGGAGCTCCTTGAAGTCGCGGGTGATGACGATGCTGGAATCGGCGGCGGAGACGACGAAGCGGCTGACATAGCCCAGTGTCTCGCCGCCGGCGGTGATGTTGCCGTCCTCGTCCAGGGCGTAGTCCACGCCGTTGGCGGCGAACTCTTCCTCTTCATTGGCCATAGCGGTCAGGGCGGCAAGCTTGGTCTCGAAGTTAAACTTATCTGCGCCGTCAGCCTCGTTGACCAGGTCACGGCTGGCGTACCCCATAACAGTATTGCCCTTGTAAACAACGTAGAAATCGTCGTTCACCAGGTCGAGGGTGTAGTCCACATCTTTATAGGTGAACTCGGTCTCGCCTTTTTTGGAGGCTTCCAGCGCCTTGCTCTGGGCGATAGAGCCGAAGTCCTGGCCGTCAGCCACGACAAAGCGCATGGTGTCGTTGCGGGTCACGCCCACATACTCTTTGGACATCTGGGTGTAGGTGAAGAACTGCTCGTCCTGGCCGTAGGGGCTGACAAGGCCGCCAATGAAAGAGAAGACGAACATAGCAACCAAAATGGACAGGCCCACAACGGCCAGCCGGTTGCGGAAGAACCGCTTGGCAACCAGTGCGCCGGGGGAAAGTACCTTGACGCGGCGGTCATCGTTCAGGGAGTACTGCTCCTGCTGGGGGTTCTGGTTCTGGGTGTTTTCACTCATGGGTGTGCAGTCTCCTTTCTTAAGAAATGCGTACGCGCGGGTCGACCACGCCGTACAGGATGTCTGTCAGCAGGTTGCTGGCCAGGGTCAGCACTGCCATAAAGGACAGGTAGAACATCGTAAAGGGAATATCGCCTGCGACCATCGACTGGTAAGAAATGTAGCCGATGCCGGGGATGGAGAACAGCGTCTCGGTGATCAGTGCACCGCTGAACAGGCCGGGCAGGCTGCCGCCAATGATGGTGACCAGCGGGATCAGCGTGTTGCGGAAGGCGTGCTTATAGATAACGGTATGTTCCGACAGGCCCTTAGCGCGGGCGGTGCGGATGTAGTCAGCGTTCAGCACTTCCAGCATATTGGTGCGGGTGTAGCGCATGTAGCCGCCGATGGAAACGATGACCAGCGTGGCGATAGGCAGCACCAGGTGGTTGGCCTTATCCAGGAACTGGCCCATCGAGTCCAGCTGGGCATAGTCACGCCCTACCAGACCGTACAGGTCAAACCAGCCCAGCTTGACCGAGAACAGCAGCTTGAGCAGCGTAGCAAAGAAGAAAGTGGGCAGAGAGATGCCGACCAGTGCGGCCGCGGTAATAACGTAGTCGGTACGGCTGTACTGCTTGGTGGCAGCCAGCACGCCCAGGGGCACCGCGATGATGATGGACAGCACAAAGGAGATGCCGCCCATAATAACGGACAGGCCGACCACTTCCTGGAATTTCTGGGTAGCGGGGACGTTCCATTTCCAGCTGTCACCAAAGTTGCCGACGATGGCCTTGGACAGCCAGGTGAAGAAGCCGGGCACAATGTCCAGATCCAGGCCGTAGGAGGCATTCAGCTGGGCCAGCCATTCCTCATAGGGTTTGGCACCGGGTGCCTGGGCCAGCTGCATTGCCATCGTCTCGGCAAAAGAGCTGGGCAGGCAGCGGATCAGCGCGTAGATAATGAACATGACACAGAACAGGATCAATACCGACTGCGCGACACGCTTGATGATGTAATTTCGCACGGGTGTTTCGTTCCTTCCTTGCACGGCGGGGCCGCGTTTGTTTTTATGCAGGGATTTTTGCAGGGATATGCCGGAATATGGGCATCCCCGTCCCCCGCAAGGGCTGACCCCCTGCGGGGGAGTGGGACAACCATATTATGGCCGAATGTGCATAGTATGGCTGTTTTTGTATCCAAACTGCTTGAATAAGTTTAGACACAGCAACCGTTCCGGCGTTATAAAGCGCCGGAACGGTCGCTATTTATTGCTGTTTAAGCAGAACGCAGGGTGAACTTAACTCAGTTCAGCTCGGTGTTGTTCAGCTCAGACTTGTAGGTCCAGTACGGGGTCTGATCCTTCGCGATGGTGTCGATGTTGACACGCTCGGTGGAGAAGATGGTAGCCTCGCTGCGCTGGTAGACGGGCAGCTCGACACCCCAATCCAGGATGATCTCCATGGCCTCTTTGTACATGGCCTTACGGGCCTCCTGGTCGGTGGTCTGGCGGGCAGCCATGATCAGTTCATCCAGGTCGGCATCGTCGATGGCGTAGTAGTTGGTGGAACCGCTGCTGTGGTACAGCTGGAACATATCGGGGTCATTGGTGGACTGCCAGGCTGCGACCCAACCCTCGGCAGCGCCGGACTGGTAAGAAGCGAACAGGTCAGAAGCGTTGGCCATATCGTTGACAGTCAGGGTGAAGCCGATGGTCTTGAGAGCGGCAGCAGCATTGGTCAGGGTCTGGAAGGAGGGGTGGTCACCGTTGCCGGAAGCACCGATGTTGATCTGATACTCCATCTTGGCACCGGCGGGAGCGGCAGTGACCTGGCCGTTCTCGACGGTGTAGCCGGCAGCCTCAAAGTAACCCAGGGCAGCCTGCAGGGCAGCCTGGTACTTGTCCTCGCTGCTCATGTCAGAGGTGTAGATGTCGTTGCCGTCCACGTCGGTGGAGTAAGCAACCTTGTAGCCGTCATCGGTAACGGAAGGAGCGGCCCAGGAAGTGTTGGAGATGGGGTAGTTGATAACGCTAGCGGTATCGCCGTAGTAAGAGTCGATGCCCTCATCACGGTAAGCGGAGACAACGGTCATGATGGCCTTGCGCAGATTCTTGGAAGCCTCGGAAGCGGGGTCGCCGCCAACATTGACGTTCTTGGCGCTCAGGGCGATGTAGCCGTAGCCGCGGTAGTCCTTCAGGCGGGTGGTGATGACGGGGCCATCCTCGCCCTCGACGCCGTTGATGTCGGCGATCTGGTCAGCAACTTCCAGAGAGTAGGAAGGATCGGAAATGTCGATGGTGCCAGCCTGAACGCCGGTGATCTTATCGGCCTCCTGGGTCTCCTTCATGTTGACGTGAGCAATCTTGGGTGCGCCGTCAAAGTAGTCGGGGTTGGCATCCAGGTAAACAACGCCGTCGCTGTACTTGTTGAAGGTGAACATACCGCCGCCCAGAGGAGCGCTGGTCTTGGAGCGGACACTGCTCAAGTCGCCCTTGGGGAAGCCGAAGGAGTTGTTGTCGTAATCGTACAGAGCGGTATCGCCGTAGTAGTGCAGGGGGGCGATGGGCATCTGCAGCTGATAGATCATGGTGGTGGACAGCTCGGTGGTGGTCAGGGTCATGCTGTAGTCGCCAGTCTTGACGATACCGGCAACATTGGGCACGTCGTTGCCAACGGTGACACCAGTGGTGGAGTAGTTGTAAACTTCCTCGGGAATCAGATCAGACAGGGCAGAGCCAGCAGTCTCGGCTTCCATAGCGGAGAAGTTCCAGTCGTACTGGGCGCCGATAGCCAGGAAGAAATCCTTAGCGGTAGCGCCATCGGCCAGGTCGAAGCCCCAGCCGGCAGCAGCGGAGGCAACATCGGTAGCGCCGCCGTTCTCGGTCATGTCGTCAACGATTTCCTGGGCAAACTTCACGCCGCCGTCGTTGACAGCGTCCCAGAAAGCCTTCTGCTGGTCAGCAGTGAAGTAAGTATTGTCGGTGTTATCCTCGCCAGCCTCAGCGATCAGCTTAGACAGGGTGGACATGGAGTTGCGGTACTCCTCCAGGCCAACGATGGGGGTGGAGTACATGGTGGCAGAACCGTCATAAGTCGGATCCAGGAATACATACATCGAGAAGATAACGTCGTCGATGGTGACAGGCTCGCCGTCAGAGAACTTCAGGTCGTCACGCAGTTTCAGGTCATAGGTAACGGTGCCGTCGTCATTCTCGGTGACAACGCAGTCAGAGGTGCCGTGGTAGGTGTAGTCGGTGCCATTGTACTCGCGGGTCTCGCCCTCGATGCCGTTCAGGATCATTTCGCCCTTACGGTCGGCGCCCAGCAGGCCGAGCTGGGTCAGGTCGATGACATCCTGGTCAGAGGCAGAAGCGGCGAAGAAGGGGCTGAATTTGCCCTCAAAGCCGGTCTCTGCCAGGACGAGGGTGCCGTCGCTGGTGGAAGTGGTAGCCTCGGCCGTGGCAGTGCTGGTAGCTTCGCTGGATGCAGCGGAGGAAGCGGAGCTGCCGCAGCCGGCCAGCATGCTCAGGCTCAGGGCCGCAGCAGATGCCAGCGCAATGGCTTGCTTTGCGTTTTTCATGTGTACAAAACCTCCTAAAATTTTGCCCTCACCCACAAGTCATTATGGCCGCTCCCCAGCGGCCATAACGGGAAAGGGAATTCCCTTTCCGATGACTGTTTATTCATACAGTGTACACTTGTCGATAATGGCTTATCTTATATAGTACCTGAGATTGCGTAAAATGTCAACTTAAAAGTTCTATTTTTGTGGCATTTACCGAAATTTGTGATATTTTTTTGGCAAAGAAAGGTCTTGATTTTATTGTGCCTCGTACCAAAAAGCGGGCAGCTGCACAGTTGCCCGCTTTTTTTCACATTGCTACATATTATATTTATCAATAATTCTGTATAATTATTCCTGCTTTTCATACTTTAGCGCTTTAAATTGATGGTTTTCCATTGCAAAGGCACCGGCTGCTGCTGCCTGCAGCAGGATAAACAGGATACGCGCAGGCAGGTTTTGCCTGCTGACCGCCAGCTGTACCAGCTGGGCGGCAGCTGTAATTCCGGCAAGTACAGCCGCCAGCGTGCAACTGCCCGGCAGTTTCAGAACGGTCTGCTCATGAATATACGCCCGCAGCGGTTCCCCCGCGGCGGTCAGCCGCACCAGCAGGTATACCGCATAGCCTGCCGCCAGCAGGCCCGCCATGTAAGGCAGCAGCAGCCAGACCGGCGCATAGGCGGTCGCGCCGGGCACCAGGCCCGCCGCCACTACCAGCGCGGCCCCACCGCCGCACAAGACCCAAAGCCAGGCCAGTGCCCGGCCGCGGGATTTTGTACCTTTATAATGGTAGTGCGCGCCGCGGTACTGGTAGTTGCCGTTCAGGTCTTTTTCAAAGTCGTCCAGATAGGCGCGCTTCTTTTTGCGGTCCGCCATTATTCCAGCCCCGTCAGGTCGTAGTGGTCCAGCCAATCCTTGGCGGTCTCGCAGACGCCGCGCAGGCAGCTTTCCTCAAAGGGGCTGACCAGGTCGGCGTTTTTCAGCAGCTCGGTAAACACACGGCTGCCGCCCTGGCGGGTGTAGGCCATGTAGTGGTCCCATGCGTTGGCGCGGTCCTTTTGCATCAGCGCCCAGATCTGCAGGCTGACGGTCTGCGCCAGGCAGTAGTCAATGTAGTAGAACGGGCTCTGGTAGATGTGCATCTGGCGCTGCCAGTACTCGCCCGCACCATAGAAGGGGATCTCGCCGTCCAGGCGCATCCAGGGCTGGTAGATGGCGGCCAGCTCCTTCCAGGTCTCGTGGCGCTGGGCCGGGGTCATATTCGGCTTTTCGTAGACGATATGCTGGAAGTGATCCACCATCGTGCCGTAGGGGATGAAGGTCAGCGCCCCGGCCAGATGGCTGTAGCGGAACTTGCGGGCATCCTTGCCAAAGAAGCCCTCGGCCCAGGGCCAGGCCAGGAACTCCATCGACATCGAATGGACCTCACAGCCCTCCATGCTGGGCCATACGGTGGAGTAGGGGATGCGCTTGCGGTTCATATAGGCGGCAAAGGCGTGGCCGGCCTCGTGGGTGACGACCTCGACATCGTGCTGGGTGCCGTTGAAGTTGGCAAAAATAAACGGCACTTCGTAATCATCCAGGCTGGTGCAGTAGCCGCCGCCCGCCTTGCCGGGGGTGGAGAGCAGGTCCATCAGCTGGTCGTCCAGCATCTTGTGGAAGAACTCGGCGGTTTCGGGAGACAGTTCCTCGTAGAACTTTTTGCCCTGAGCCACGATGGCATCGGCATCACCGCAGGGTTTGGGGTTGCCGCTGCGGAACATCAGGGCGTTGTCGGCGGCGTTCATCGGGTACTGCTTACCCAGGCGCCTGGCCTGCTCGCGGTAGATGCTGTCGGCCACGGGGACGAGGTATTTCACCACAGCAGCGCGGAATTTTTCCACATCAGCCTTGGTGTAGCAGTTGCGGCCCATGCGGTAGTAGCCCAGGGTAGTGTAGCCTTCGTACCCCAGTTTTTTGCCCATGGTGTCCCGCAGGTGGACCATCTTGTCGTAAATGGAGTCGAACTCCTCCTGATGCTCCTTATACCAAGCACCCTCGGCTTTCCAGGCGGCCAGGCGGCGGGCATCGTCGGGGTCGTTTTTGAAGGGAGAGAGCTGGCTTAGGGTGTAGACGCCACCCTCAAAGGGGATCTGAGCCGAGGCGATCAGCTTGCCGTACTGGGTGGAGAGGTCGTTTTCCTGGGCCATCTCGTCCAGGATCTCCGGCGAGAAGGCTTTCTGGGCGATCTCGGCGTTGAGGAACATCAGCTCGCCGTATTCCTCGCCCAGCTGTTTGCGGTAGGGGGACGCCAGCAGGGCGGCGCTCCAGGTATTCTGGCACTCCTGGATCTGCGGGGTGGCAGCGTTCCAGAAATTCATCTCATCATCGTAGAATTCATCCCGGGTATCGATGGTGTTGCGGATGCTGGCCAGGTTGGCCAGCGTGTCCACGTGCTTGTTCAGGGTCTGTTCGTCCAGAAAGGCGGCCTTGGCGGCGGCGTAGTCAGGCGCGGCGGCAAAGCGCTGGGTCACAGCAGCAAACTGCGCCTTGATCTCGTCCAGGTTCGGGCGCTGATAGGGCATCTCAGAAAATTTCATGAGCGTATTTCTCCTTTGTGCGTTTTGTAGGCATTATAACATAGAAGCGAAAAAAAGGCAAAGATATAAATAGATACAAAAAAGCCTCCCTTGTGCAAAGGGAGGTGGCACGGCGAAGCCGTGACGGAGGGATTGTAACCTTACGTGGTAGACCGATTTGCAACGCAGACAGGACAATCCCCCACCGCTTCGCGGAGCCCCCTTTACACAAGGGGGTCTTTATGCGTCGTTAAATCCTGCGGTATCTCCGCTTCAAATTCTGCAGCAGCGTATGCTTGGGCCGGCTGCGGATCAATT
Organism: Oscillospiraceae bacterium; assembly: GCA_025758045.1. NCBI lineage: Bacteria > Bacillati > Bacillota > Clostridia > Eubacteriales > Oscillospiraceae > Oscillospiraceae bacterium. The sequence goes on from CP107208.1 coordinate 1,134,041, forward strand.
TCCACAAAAAGCTGCTCAACGCGCGCTCCTCGCGGGCATCGGGAGCCTGGCCGCCGTAGACGCAACGCTCCAGCAGGGCGCAGGTAGAGTGCCTTTTCCTGCTCGGTGGTGACGGTAAGCATATTACGCTTACGTATAACATCCGGTCCGTGATCCCGCAACAGAAAATCTGCATTTTTCGCTACTTTGTCTTATACTTCGCCAGTTGTGCACATGTGTTGGAATTTAACAATGCCTCTTTTTAGCAAGTTGCCGCAAATTTTGAAAACGCACGGTTTTCATGTTTTGCAAAACGCCAATTTATGCCCACACAAGCGATTCAAAATTGACCGCAGTAACTGTTATATGGTAGAATATGTCTATATATTATATGCTGCACCAGTGCCATTTTTAGGAGGGCCTTATGCAGAAAAATTTCACCCTAAAACGTATCGTCTGCCTCCTGGCAGCCCTTTGCCTGGCCGCCGGGCTGGTGGGCTGCGCCGATATGCCCGCCGGCAGCAGTGAGGAAAGCAGCCTGCCCACGATTTTGGTGGGCAGCGATGTCTACCCGCCCTTCAACTATATTGGCGAGGACGGCGCCCCCACCGGCATCGATGTGGAGCTTGCCAAAGAGGCATTCCGGCGTATGGGCTACCGCGCCGAGTTTACCATCATCGACTGGGAGCGAAAGACCCAGCTGCTGGAAACCGGCGACATTGACTGCGTGTGGGGCAGCTTTACCATCAACGGACGGGAGGATGACTACCGCTGGGCCGGCCCCTACATGGCCAGCCGCCAGGTGGTGGCCGTAATGCCCGGCAGCGATATTGAAACCATTGCCGACCTGGAGGGCCGCACCCTGGCTGTGCAGAGCACCACCAAGCCGGAGGAACTGTTTCTGACCGACGCCTCCCTGCCCGCCCTGCGGGACCTCTACTGCTTTGAGGACCGGGAGCTGATCTACACCGCCCTGGGCAAGGGCTACGTGGACGCCATCGCCGCCCACGAAGTCTCGATCCTGCAGTACATGCAGGACTACAACACTGAGTACCGCATTTTGGACGAGCCTTTACAAGTGGTGAGGCTGGGCGTCGCCTTTGGCAAAAACGACGTGCGCGGGCTGGAAACGCAGCTGACCGCCACCCTCGATGAGATGCGGGCGGACGGGACTTTAGCCGCCATCATCGGCAAGTATCTGGCAAACCCCGAGAAATTTTTGGAGGTGGACGGCCTTGTCGAATAGAAAAGTATCTTCCTTCACCGTCCGCTTTTTCTGGCCCCTGATGCTCTGCCTGGGGCTGGGGCTGATGGCGCTGGTGGGGCTGATGTCCTACCGCAGTGACCTGTACCTGGCCAGCCAGAACCTCACCGATGCCACCCAGTACGTCAAACAGCAGCGTACAGCCTACGACCGGTTCAACGATACCTCGATGACCAAAAGCCTGCTGCGCGTCATCGAGAACGCCCAGCAGATCGACCGCGAGATCCAGTACAAGATTGCCCTGACCGGCGAGGCCACGCTGAACACCGACGATCTGCGCCGCTATACCTACGAGCAGCGGCTGACCGGCATCATCCTGATGAACGAGCATGGCGTCGTCCAGCGGGAGTACAGCACTGACGGGCTGGACTACGCCGCCCTGCGCGGGTACGTCACCATGGACACCGTGCTGGGAACCGCCCAATTCCCCATTAAGACCTACACCGCCCGCATCCGGCTGGACGATGGCTCCTACGTGGACCTGGCTGCCCACGGCCGCACCGACGAGCCGGGCGTGATCGTCGTTTATTATCATACCCGCGCCGAATATGCCACCGACTACAACCTGATCATCCAGAACTTGCTGGAAGGCTACGACCCCGGCACCGAGGAAACGCTGGTGGTCACCAGCGGCGACAGCATCATTGCCGCCAACCGCGAAGGCCTGGCCGGGCAGAACGTCGACGACGTGCCGGTGCTGCGCAGCATCCGGGAGAACGCCCACGGCGGCGAGATGACCCGCGTGCGGGCCGGTTCCGGCGACGGCGAGTGGGTCTACTGCATGCTGGAGCGCGGGCGGGACTACTACGTCTACGCCTACATGCCGCTGACCCGCGCGCTGGACACCACGCCCAAGAACCTGCTGTTCACGCTGGTGGCCTACGCCATGGTGCTGTTCATCGTCATCATGATCCGCTGGCGGCTCAAGCATGTCTACCAGGAGGAGCAGCTCCGCCGGGAGCAGAGCTACCAGCAGCAGTTGAAAGACGCCGCCCGTAAAGCCGAGAGCGCCAACCGCGCCAAGACCGAGTTTTTGCAGCGCATGAGCCACGACATCCGCACACCTATCAACGGCATCCGCGGCATGGTGGAGATCGGCGACCATTACAGCGAGGACCTGGCCAAACAGGCTGAGTGCCGCCGCAAGATCTGGGATGCTTCGACTCTGCTGCTGGAGCTGGTGAACGAAGTGCTGGATATGGGCAAACTGGAGTCCGGCGAGATCTTGCTGGAAAGCTGCCCGTTCAACGTGATAGAGCTGAAAGACGGCATCCGCCAGACGATGGAGCGCGCCGCCGCCGAGCGCGGCATCACGATGACCGACCGCACCGAGGTCAAACACACCACACTCATTGGCAGCCCGCTGCACCTGAAGCGGCTGCTGATGAACATTTGGAGCAACGCCATCAAGTACAACAAGGACAACGGTTCCATTGACCTGACCTGCCGCGAGGTGCGCAGCGACGGCAAGATTGCCTGGATCGAGTTTATCTGCGCCGACACCGGTATTGGCATGAGCGAGGAATTTCAGAAGCACCTCTACGAGCCGTTCACCCAGGAGCACAGCGACGCCCGCACCTCCTACAACGGCACGGGGCTGGGCATGGCCATCACAAAAAGTCTGGTGGAGAAGATGGGCGGAACGATAGAATGCCGCAGTAAGCTAGGGGAGGGCACGACCTACTGCATCACGATTCCCTTTGCCATCGACTCCAGCGCTGCCCCGCGGGTCGAGGAAACCGCCGCCCTGCCTGCCGCCACGCCGGAGGGCATGCACGTACTGCTGGCCGAGGACAACGAGCTGAACATAGAGATCGCCGTGTTTGTGCTGGAGAACGCCGGTGTCACGGTGACGAAGGCCGTCAACGGGCAGGACGCGCTGGACCAGTTTGCCGCCAGCGCCCCCGGCACCTTTGATGCCATCATCATGGACGTGATGATGCCGGTGATGGACGGCTACCAGGCCACCCGGGCCATCCGTCAGCTGGACCGCCCCGACGCGGGCAGTATCCCCATCCTGGCCATGACTGCCAACGCCTTTGTGGAAGACCGCCGCCGTGCCTACGAAGCCGGCATGAACGAGCACCTGACCAAACCGCTGGAGCCGGAGGTAGTGCTGAGGACATTGGCGAAATATCGGAGTAAATAAGCAGGAAGGCCCCCTCCCAGAGGGAGCCTTTAACGCAAAAAAGCCGCACATCTGTGCGGCTTTTTTGCGTATTATCATTATTTAGTCCCGGCTATACAAATCTCTCGTATACACCTTCCCGGCCACGTCGGCCAGCTCGGGGGCGGCGCGGTTGGCGATGATCACATCACACTCGGCCTTGAATTTGTCCAGATCTTTCTCCACGCGGTCGCCGTAGAAAGTATCCTCTTTCAACGTTGGCTCGTAGATAACCAGCGGCATGCCCTCGGCCCGCAGGCGGCGCATGACGCCCTGGATGCTGGACTGACGGAAGTTATCACTGCCCGCCTTCATCGTCAGGCGGTAGATGCCGACAGCCTTCGGCTCGCGGGAGAGCACCTGCTCGGCGATAAAGTCCATACGGGTGGCGTTGGAGTCCACGATAGCCTGCATCAGATTCTGCGGTACATCGTTATAATTGGCCAGCAGCTGCTTGGTATCCTTGGGCAGGCAGTAGCCGCCGTAACCAAAGGACGGATTGTTATAGTGGTTGCCGATGCGCGGGTCCAGGCAGACGCCGTCAATGATGTCACGGGTGTTTAGGCCGCGCACCTGGGCGTAGGTGTCCAGCTCGTTAAAATAGGCCACACGCAGGGCCAGGTAGGTGTTGGCAAACAGCTTGATGGCCTCAGCCTCGGTCAAGCCCGGGAAGATGGTATCCACATTCTGCTTGATGGCCCCCTGCTGCAAAAGCCCCGCAAAGGTATGGGCACGGGCGGCCAGTTCCCCGTCCCCCGCCGGGCAGCCTACCACGATGCGGCTGGGGTAGAGATTATCGTACAGCGCATGGCCCTCCCGCAAAAACTCTGGGCTGAAAAGGATATGCAGGTTGTGAAATTTTTTCCGTACCGACGCGGTATACCCGACGGGCACCGTGGATTTGATGACGATGGTCGCCTCCGGCGCATACTGCCCGGCTAGCGTCAGCACAGCCTCCACGCTGGAGGTATCAAAATAATTCTTCTTGGGGTCGTAGTTGGTGGGGGTGGAAACCACGATGATGTCCGCGCCGGTGTAGGCAGCGGCAGCATCGGTGGTCGGGTGCAGGTCCAGCTCTTTTTCGGCTAAATACTGCTCGATCTCCTTATCGGCAATGGGACTTTTGCGGGCCGCCAGCAGGGCCACTTTCTCGGGCAGAATGTCTACAGCCCATACCTCGTTGTGCTGGGCCAGCAGCACACTGATGCTAAGGCCCACATAACCGGTACCGGCAACGGCGATTTTCATAAACAGGCGCTCCCTTAACAGTGATATTTATTGTAAGTATACCATGGTGCGGGGCCAGCCGCAACGGTTTTTACCGGATTTCCTTTTCTGTCCTCTTGTACCCCGGCCCAAAATGCGATATAATACCTATGTTTACTTTGAGTTTTGAGTATTCCCACGGAGGTTTATTAAAATATGAAACGTACCCGTACCCTTGCCCTGCTGACCGCGCTGGTCTGCCTGTGTGTGTCGCTGACGGCCTGTTCCCCCAAAGAAGTGTTGAAAAGCGCCATCCTGAAAACCACCACTGCCCTGGGCCTGCGCCAGGAAACCAGCGATGAGGACGAGGTCGACGATCTGACTTACGCCACCAGCGGCGGCGACGTGACCTTCCCCGAAACGATGGACACCACTGCCTCCAAGCTGGTGTCCGAGGTGGACGGCGACACCCTGTATGTAGCCTTTAACGGCATCCAGAACCGCAGTACCGACTACTTTGTGGCGGGTTCCGACAGCCTGTCCATCACCGGCTATGCCACCACTGAGTCCACCAACGAGAACTTCCAGACTTTCAAGATCGCCTTGTGGGAGCTGTCCGACGACAAGACTTCCACCAGCTATGTCATCGGCTCCACCGTTTACTACACCACCGACGGCACCTGCTACCAGTACAATGTTTCCGGCCTGACCCCCGGCAGGCAGTACAAGGTCTACATCAGCTATGACTCCACCCGTTACTATATCACCGGCGGGCTGAAGGTCCAGGGCCTGGGCAGCGAGGAGCTGACCACCATCGAGAACGAGAACACCGTCCAGTAACCACAAAACAGCACCGCCCGCGCCGCGCCAAGACGGTGTGGGCGGTTTTGTTGTAGAGGAATTTTTAGAGGAAAAAGTAACGTAAAAGGGGAAGTTTATGCCAAACGTACAATTACGCAATACCCTGCTGCTGATGGGGGCTTCCTTCATCTGGGGCACCGCTTTTGTGGCGCAAAGCGTGGGCGCTGACCACATGGGCCCTTACAGCTTTCTGGCGGGCCGCAGCTGGCTGGCCTGTGTGTTTCTGCTGGGGCTGATGGCCGTGCTGCGCAAAGCCGGCAAGACCAACTCCGCCGCCGAGCCGGGCTTTTGGCAGAACCGCAAGGTGCTGGTAAAGGGCGGCACCTGCTGCGGCATCGCGCTGTTTGCGGCATCGGCTGCGCAGCAGATGGGCATTGGCACCACCAGCACGGCCAAGGCCGGGTTCATGACCGCTTTGTATGTAGTGCTGGTGCCGGTGTTCGGCGTGCTTTTTGGCCGCCGCCCCGGTGTAAAGCTGTGGTGCTGCGTGGCCGCCAGCGTGGTGGGCCTGTATCTGCTGTGCCTGGCCGGGCACGACAGCCTGGCCCTGACCGGCGGCGAATGGCAGCTGCTGGGCTGTGCCTTTTTGTTTGCCACCCAGATTTTGCTGGTGGACCACTTCAGCCCCAAGCTGGACGGCATCCAGCTGAGCTTTGTGCAGTTTTTGACGGTGGCGGTCATTTCCACCGTGTTTATGCTGATTTTTGAACAGCCCACCATCGAGCAGTTCCGCCTGGCGGCGGTGGCCATCGCCTACTGCGGCATCATGTCCAGCGGCGTGGCCTACACACTGCAAATTGTGGGCCAGAAAGCGCTGGACCCCACCATTGCCAGTTTGGCTATGTGCTTGGAGAGTGTGTTCAGCGCCTTGGCCGGTTGGCTGATTTTGGGCGAGACGCTTTCCACCACCGAGCTGTGCGGCTGCGGCCTGATGTTTGCCGCCATCGTAGCCAGCCAGCTGCCGGACAAAAAGAAAGTTTAAGTAAAGGCCCCCTCTGCGAGAGGGCTCCCGCGAAGCGGGTGGGGTAGAGACTTTCCCAAGGCGCTCTCCCTCAGTCGCCTCCGGCGGCAGTTCCCTCCCAGAGGGGGCCTTTAATAGGAGCATCTATGAATGACTTGCGCTTAATTTTCCGCTATGGCAAGCCCTACCGCCGGGACCTTTGGGCGGCTGCCGGGCTGATCTTTATTGAATGTATCTTTGAGATGGTCATCCCCGTGCTGATGTCCACCCTGGTAGACGAGGGTGTGCCCAGCCATAATATGGCGATCATCCTGCGGCAGGGCGGGTTGATGGCACTCTGCGCGGTACTGGCACTGATCACCGGCCTGCTGTATGCCCGCTATGCCGCCCGGTTCGCCAACGGCTTTGCGGCCGAGTTGCGCCTGGCCGAGTACGCCGCCGTGCAGAAATTCGACTTTGCCAACCTGGACCATTTTTCCTCTGCGTCCCTCGTCACCCGCATGACCACCGACGCCACCGTGCTGCTCAACGCCATCAACGCAGGCCTGCGCCCCTTTGTGCGCAGCCCGGTCATGCTGGCCATGGGTCTGGGCATGGCATTTCTGCTGAGCCCCAAGCTGACGATTGTTTTCCTCATCACAACGCCTATTCTGACCATTTTGCTGACGCTCATCGTGTGCAAGGTCGGCCCGCTGTACGGCCGCCAGCAAAGCGCTGTCGACCACCTGAACAGCCGCATCCAGGAATCCCTCACCGCCATCCGCGCCATTAAAGCGTTCGTGCGCTGCGATTATGAAAACGAGCAGTTCAACGCCGTCAACACTGAGCTGAGCGACGCCAGCACCGAGACCTTCCGTTACGCCGTGCTCAACCTGCCCGCGTTCCAGACCATCATGTACACAGCCATCGTCTGCATCATGTGGTTCGGCGGCGGGTTCATCCTGCAGGGCGACATGAGCGTCGGCCAGCTGACCGCCTTTTTGAGCTACGTTTTGCAGGTGCTCAACTCGGTCATGATGTTCTCCGGCGCGTTTTTGCAGATGACCCGCTCGCTGGCCAGCGCCCGCCGCATCCGCGAGGTGCTGACCGAGCAGCCCGACCTGGCCAATGCCGCCGATCCGTTGGAGACTGTGCCGAACGGTCAGATCGACTTCGAGGGCGTCAGCTTCAAGTATAACGCTGCGGCACAAAAAAGTGCCCTGTCCGACATTACGCTGCACATCCCCGCCGGGGCGACCGTGGGCATCATCGGCGGCACCGGCTCGGCCAAGACCACGCTGGTCCAGCTGATCCCCCGCCTGTACGACGCCACCGAGGGCACCGTGAAGGTCGGCGGCCACGACGTGCGGGACTACGACCTGACCGCCCTGCGGGACGCCGTAGGCATTGTGCTGCAAAAGAACCTGCTGTTCTCCGGCACCATCCGGGACAACCTGAAGTGGGGCAACCCCGACGCCGCCGAGGAACAGCTGTGGGCCGCCTGCCGCGCCGCTCACGCCGATGAATTTTTGGACCGCATGCCCGACGGCCTGGATACCGACTTAGGGCAGGGCGGCGTCAACGTCTCCGGTGGGCAGAAGCAGCGCCTTTGCATTGCCCGTACCCTGCTGAAGCACCCGAAGGTGCTGATTTTCGACGACTCCACCAGCGCCGTGGATACTGCCACCGAGTCCGGCATCCGCCGCGCCCTGGCCGAACTGACCGACGTGACCAAGCTGATTATCGCCCAGCGCATTTCCTCGGTGCAGAGCGCCGACCTCATCGTAATCTTGGAGGATGGCCGCCTGCACGCCGTGGGCACCCACGCCGAACTTCTGGAAAAAGATACGATCTATCAGGAAATCTACTATTCCCAGATGAAGGGAGGTGACCCCGATGGCGAGTAAAAAGAAAGTCACCGGCGGCAAGCGCCCGCAGAACCTGCGCCGCACGCTGGGACAGTTCAGCGCCTATCTGGGCCGCCACCGCATCATGATCGGCCTGGTGGCGCTGCTGGCGGCCATCAGCGCCCTGGCCGCACTGTTTGGCACCTACATGATCCGCCCGGTAGTCAACGGCCTGCTGGAAAACGGCAGCAAAGCCTACCTGGCCGGGGCCGTGGGCCTTACCGCCTGTATTTATATCATTGGTGCGCTGTCCACCCTGGGCTATACCCAGCTGATGGTGCGCGCCGCGCAAAAAGTACTGCAGGAGATCCGCCAGGATCTGTTTGCCCACCTGCAGACCCAGCCGCTGCAGTACTTTGATACCCACCGCAACGGCGATTTGATGAGCCTTTTCACCAACGATGTGGACACCATCTCCGATGCACTGAACAACAGCTTTGCTGTCGTTATCCAGACCTTTATCCAGGTCGTGGGTACCCTGCTGATGCTGTTTATCCTCAACTGGCGGCTCTCTCTGCTGGTGGCGGTGGGTTATGTGGGCATGTTCTGGTACATCAACTTTTCCACCCAGCACAGCCGTGCCTACTATGCCAAGCAGCAAAGCAGCCTGGGCGAGCTGGACGCTTACATTGAGGAAATGATCGCCGGGCAGAAGGTCGTGAAGGTGTTCAACCACCAAAAAGCCGACCTGGCCGAGTTTGCCGCCCGCAACGAAAAGCTGCGCCTGGCCGGCACCGGCGCGCAAAGCTATGCTGCCACGATGGTGCCCGCCGTCGTCAGCATCGGCTACATCAACTACGCGGTCATTGCGGTGCTGGGTGGCCTGATGGTCATGAAGGGCTGGACCGACTTGGGCAGCCTGGCCAGCTATCTGGTGTTTGTGCGCCAGACCACCCTGCCCATCAACCAGTTTACCCAGCAGGGCAACTTCCTGCTGGCGGCGCTGGCCGGTGCCGAGCGTATTTTTGCCGCCATGGAGCAGTCGCCCGAAGTGGACGAGGGCACGGTAGAGTTGGTGAACGTGCGGAAGAACGCCAACGGCACCCTGACCGCCTGCCCCGAGGTCACCGGCCGCTGGGCCTGGCGTGATTCCGCCCACCCGGACGTAGCGCTGGAGCCATTGCGCGGCGATGTGCGGTTCCATAACGTCAGCTTTGGCTACACGCCGGAGCGGCTGATTTTGCAGGACCTTTCGCTGTACGCCAAGCCGGGGCAAAAGATTGCCTTTGTCGGCTCCACCGGCGCGGGCAAGACGACGATCACTAACTTGATCAACCGCTTTTACGATGTCACCGCCGGTTCCATCACCTACGACGGAATCGATGTGCGACTCATCCGCAAAAACGCGCTGCGCTCGTCCCTGGGCATCGTGCTGCAGGACACCCACCTGTTTACCGGCACCGTGGCGGACAACATCCGCTTTGGCAAGCTGAATGCCACGCAGAAGGAAATCGAGAAGGCCGCAAGGATTGCCAACGCCGACTCCTTCATCCGCCGCCTGCCCCAGGGATACGACACGATGGTCACCTCCGACGGGGCCAACCTGAGCCAGGGCCAGCGCCAGCTGCTGGCCATTGCCCGCGCCGCCGTAGCCGACCCGCCGGTGCTGATTTTGGATGAAGCCACATCCAGCATCGATACCCGCACCGAGGCGCTGATTGAAAAAGGCATGGACGGCCTGATGGAGGGCCGCACGGTGTTTGTCATCGCACACCGGCTTTCCACCGTGCGCAACGCCGATGCAATTATCGTGCTGGAACACGGCCGCATCGTAGAACGCGGCACCCACGATGAACTGCTGGCCCAAAAAGGCGAGTATTACCAGCTGTACCACGGCATGTTTGAACTGTCGTAAACGGACGCGGCGGTGGTTTCTCCAGCTTTCCCAGCTTTTGGAACACGCCGCGGCCCCGTGGCCCGGATTTTTGAAAAAAATTCTGCAAACCTGTTGACATATGTCCACGGTTGTGCTATTATACTATAGCACTCCGAAACACGGAGCATATATCGCGGGGTAGAGCAGATGGTAGCTCGTCGGGCTCATAACCCGGAGGTCGCAGGTTCAAGTCCTGTCCCCGCAACCAACAAAGAACGGTAAGACGTCAAGTTTTACCGTTCTTTTTCTTTTGCAGGCCGCAAAAAAAGAAAAGTGGTAACAAAGTGGTAACTCATTTGTTACCATCTCCGAAAATCACGCTGCTCAGGGTGTCCCCCGCCCTGATTTTGGCGGAGTCGATGACGTGGGCATAGCGCTCGGAAACGGTGGCGGGTTTGTCACCGATAAAGGCAGCTGTCGTCACAATGTCGGTACCGTTCGCCACAAGGATGGACGCAACGGCATGGCGGAAGGCGTGGGGGTTCAGGTGGGGAAAATTCGGGTTTTCCTTTTGCAGCCTGTCCCCCATACGGTTCAGATACTGTGTAATGTTGTCCGGATTCATAGGTCCACCGTACTCATTGGTAAACAAGTAGCCACTTTCCTGCCAGAGGTCCCCGTACCATTCGGGCTGTTCGCCGCGCCACTTCAGGTAGCGGCGCAGGATTTCGTCCATCTGCGGGGTAATCGGCAGCTGACGCGGCTTGCGCTTTTTGGGGTAGGGCTTCTCGTACACACCGTTCTTTGGGTCGTACATGACGCAGGAACAGATGGTGATGGTCTTGCCCCTCAGGTCTACGGCACTCAGCTTGATGCCCGCGCACTCCCCGCGCCGGATGCCGTAGAGCATCAGCACGTGGATCAGCGTGTACCACTTGACGCTCTCGTTCTCCAAAGCCTGACGGATCAGTGTTAGATCGGCGGGCTGGTAGTAGTTCGGCATCGGCGGGTCTGCCACAGGCGGCGTGGCATCGCGGCAGGGGTTGAACGCAATCAGATGCTTGCGGATGGCGTGTTCCATAATGGTGGAAATCACATGGTGGTGTTCCAGCACCGTTTTGCGGGAAAGTCCGCCGCCGGTTTTCTTGTTCTGCCCCGGCTTGAGCAGCATGGCGTAGAAATCGTCCAGCATATCGCCGGTGATTTCGTCCACGGGCGTCTTGCCTAAGTACGGATTGATGCGGGAATCCAGCATATCCTGATATCGTGCGAGGGTGCTTTTCTCCTTGCCGGTGCGCTCCTTAATTTCCATAACCTTAGCGGCAAAATCCTCGAACGATATACATTTCGGTTCGGCGGCTTTTGCCGCTTCTTCTTTTTCATGGGCTGTGATAAGCTCGCACTCCTCCTCAAAATGGACGGTTTCGCGCTGGATCAGCGTTTCGATCTGCCGCGCGTTCAATTCAGGCGGAACACGGACAGTTTTGATAAAGGGCGGAAGCTGCTTGCCAAATTCATCCCTCCCGTGAAAAACGTGGATACGAAAAGAAATAAGGTTTCCGGCCTTATTGTAGCGTTTCTCAACCGATGCCATGGTTCAGTTCGTTTTCGTCAATGGTAAGCCCGAAATAGCGTTCTACATCGTCCAGCGCCACCAGATACTTTGACCCGGCTTTACGGCTGGGAATTTCCTTGTGTAGCACCAGCTGACGGATGTTGTGTGCGCTGATGGCACAGCCGGGATCACGTTTGCGCAGTTCATCGGCTGCGCCTTGAATGGTACGGATACGGTTCATAAGAGAGGTCCTTTCTCGCGTTTTACAGATGCGAAAGCGGCTTCGGAAGTTTCGGCATATTGGATTATCAAGGTGCTATGCAAATGTACTTTTAAGTTACATATGCTATATCTGAATTATATAGTACTTTTAAGTTACTGTCAATCGTTTTTGCAAAAATATTTTAAGGAAACATAAGAAGAATTCTCGCTCTTGTACAGATAGCAAAAGTTTGTTATAATTAGGTTGTTCCTTAAAAGTACAGAGCCGAGGCGGAGGATAAAGGTATGTCAATGCATTGGACAACTGCGAGTGATAAAGATTTTACGTTGATGCGTGATGAATTCGGAAACTACTCTCACGCCGCAGATAAGACACCGATCAGTTTTCAAGAACAGAAGAAGATTTTGGGCAACCGTATCAAACGGTTGCGCCTTTACCGAGAAATGACGCAGGAGGAAGCCGCAGAAAAGACAGGAATCAATGCGACCCTGTGGCGGCATTATGAATATGGTCTGAAAATGCCCCGGCAGGAAAATTTAGAAAAAATCGCACAAACGTTAGATGTTCCGATGCAAATGCTGTTTCCTATCGACACCTGCACCCCGGAGGGAATTGCCACATTGCTGCTGAATATGCAGCTGCAATTTGGCAGTATGGAAATCGTCGAGGTTGACGGCAGCGTCAGCTTGAAATTCCCAAAAAACGAATTCTCGAAAAACGCAACAGATACGCTCCATACAGTTAAAGAGCTGCTGGATAAAATCACTTGGGATGATGGTGTTAATTTGACAGCAGAACGCTTTCTATGCAGCCGTTATGCGGTTCCTAGAGAAATGGGCGCAGAAATTAAAGAAAAACGTGAGCTATGGAAAGAAATTTTGGACGGACGTATGGACGAAAGTTCCATGCCTAAAGGTGAAAGCTGGTCGTATCTGGAAGATACTGCAGGCTCTATAGAGGAAGCCACCTACCGCCTGAAAAATATGGCGCTGCTGGATTACATTACAGAATGTTATAAAAACAAAAAAGAAAGCCAATAAAACAATAAGCACCACCGAGTTATACTTAGTGGTGCTTATTGTTTTATGCGGTTCAGACCTTTCCGGCCATCCCTATCGATTTTATAACCTATGTTTCAGTTCTTCTATAATGCTGACGCTGGCTGTGGAGCCGATGCGGGATACGCCCAGCTCGATCATACGCAAAGCGGTATCCAATGTGCGGATGCCGCCGGCTGCCTTGATTTTCACCTCATCGCCAACGCATTTTTTCATCAGCGCCACATCCTCAAAGGTTGCGCCGCCGGTGCCAAAGCCCGTGGAGGTCTTTATGAAATCCGGGCGAACCTCCCGCGCGATGGAGCACAGTGCGCGCTTTTCCTCCTCGGTCAGGTAGCAGTTCTCAAAAATAACCTTCGAGATCACCCCTGCACCGCGGCATTCCTCTACAATACCGGCCATCTCATGCTCAATAAAATCGTAGTTTTTTTCTTTCAGCTGCGTAATGTTGATAACATAATCGATCTCATCCGCGCCATTGGTGATTGCATCTACGGTTTCGTATTTCTTGACCTTGGGCGTACTCTGCCCCAAGGGGAAACCAACCGCTGCTCCTACATGGACCGATGTTCCCGCCAACAGCTCCTTGCACAGGGAAACCGGAGCCGGGTTGATGGCCACCATGGCAAAGCCGTACTCACGGGCCTCTGCACAGAGCTTTTCAAAATCCTTGCGCTGCGCATAGGCGCGCAGCTGGGTGTGGTCAAAATAAGCTGCCAGTTCGGCAGGCGTAATAGGATTCATAACAAAACATTCCTTTCGTTTCGTGTGCGGTATCGCCTTATAAAAACGACGCCGTCTTGCCCGGGTCAACAAAGCCCTCGCCGTAAACCTCGCCGGTTTCCGTCACCATGACCATACAGCCGGGGTCAATGCGGTAGGCCGCCATCCGGATGCGGTACACCTGCGGTCTGGCACAGACGCAGAGCAGCATCTGCCGCTCCGTACCGGTGTATGTGCCCACTGCTTTGACCATTGTTGAGCCGCGCTCGCATTGGCGGGAAATTTCGTCCGCAATTTCCTGCCCCTTGGTAGTGATGATCGTCAGCATTTTGCCGGCATTGCTGCCGTACATGATTTTGTCGATAACCAGCGAGGTAACCGCCGTTGTGACAAGACCGTACAAAACGGCATCGACAGAGCCAAACACAGGCCAACCTAACAGGATGACCACAAGGTCTATCGCACCGGTCACAACACCGACCGACAGATGCGGGCGCAGCACTTTGATCGACATCGTCAAGAAATCGGTGCCGCCGCTGGACGAACCCCGCATATACAAAAGCGCCAACGCGCCGCCCCATGTGATACCCGCAAACAGGGCCGCCAGCAACGGATCGCCGCCGTAGCCGGGCTGGTCTGCAAAGGCAACATCCTGAAAAAAGGTACACCACAGCATACTGATGACGGTTTTCCCCAGAAAGGCGCGTCCCACAAAGCGGAAACCAAGCAGAACCAGGGGCACATTCAGCACCAGCGTTGTGATGCCGATGGGAAACCCCCACAGATAGTTGCCCAGCAAAGCAAGACCCGACAGCCCGCCGGGTGCAAAGTCCGCGCCCTTGGCAAAATAACAGATGCTCAGGGCGTACAGAAACCCCGCAGCCAGGTTATACAGCTGATCCGTTACAAGGGTCTGCGTTTTTTCTTTCATCATAGAACACTGCCCCTTTTGGAAAACGAGGAGCCTTTCTTGCGGGAAAGCGTTCCTCGTTTTATAATTTATCCAATCAGTTTTAATTTTTGGAGTGCATGGGCGATGCCGTCATTTTCCACGGTGTCTGTGACCATATCGGCACAGGCACACACCTGCGGCAGGGCATTGCCCATTGCCACGCCGATACCGGCCAGCTGCAGCATTTCCAAATCGTTGTCGGCATCTCCAAAGGCAATGGTTTCCTCCGTGGTGATACCGATTGCCGCACACAGGGCACGGATACCGTTTTCCTTGCCGCCGGTTCGGCTCATCAGATCCACCACAGCATCCCCCCAGCGCTTTGTCCGGCAATGGGGCATCTGCCGCAGCAGTTCTTCTTCTTCCTCCTCGTTCACGAAGGGAATGACTTGATATATGCGGCGGTTTTCCAGATCGGAAATGTCCCGCACAGCCGGCACGGCGGTGCCGATTTTTGCCTGCTCGACCTCCATGCGGGAGTCCACACAGTTGGCGTACATCCTGTCTTTTTCAAGAAAAATGCAGCTGCGGTTCTTTTTCTGTAAGAACTGTTTCAATGCCGACAGATCCCCGGCAGGAATGGGCGTTTCCCGCACGATCTGCCCCTGCAGCTCGCAGAGCTGGCCGTTCATATAAACAGCACCGTCAACCGTGATGCCGGGCAGCATGTTTTCTTCCTCGATTTCCAGCGCGTGGCGGCCGGTACACAGAAACACCTGCACACCGCTGCGCTGTAAAGCCTGCAACGCAGGGGCTACGCCGGGCGGCATCCGATGCCCGCCCACGGTAATCAGGGTGCCGTCCACATCAAAGAAGGCGGCGCGTATCCTTATTCCGCCGCACGCCGCCAGCGCAGGCAGTTCGGCAAGGCTGTCGATATGCAGCTGCGCTGCCCGCTGGTCAAACGGGAATCTTTCGTCCCGCAAGGCAGCCACAACGCCGCCTGCCGCCGTACCCGCCTGCACACCGTAGGTGGAGTCCTCCACGATCAGACATTCCTCCGGCTTGCGCCTGAGCTTGTCCATGGTGAAGCGGTAAATTTCAGGGTCCGGCTTACTGCGGGTAAATTCGTGACCGCTGACGATACAGTCAAACAGTTCCCGAATCTCGCATTGGTCCAGAACCTGCTCAATACATTCCCGGCTGCTGCTGCTTGCAAGGGCTACCTGCAGCCCCATCTGCTTTAATTCATGCAGCAGCGGGCGAACCTCCTTGCGCAGAATGTCCGGGTAATACACCCGGCAGCCGGCGTTCATGGCGTCCATTTCCTGCCGGAATGCGGCATCGTCGGTGCGGCGGCAGAGTTTCGCCATAAAGGGCATATATTCCTGCCCGGAAATGCCCACCAACGGGTACATGCTTTCCAGGGTGATCCACGGGTAGGACGGTTTCAGCTGCGTATACTGATGGTGCAGGTAGACCGGTTCACTGTCGATCAGCACGCCGTCCATATCAAAGATGACTGCCTTGATCGGCTTCATGACGTTTCTCCCTTCAGATACCGTCCTCGTCCTCCTGCGGCTGGGCGGGAACCTCCAGCACAAATTTGCCGATGTTTTCGTGCCCGGTCTGCATAATGTCGGCAGCCAGTGCATCCACATCGGGGCATTCGTCACCGGTGATGTTGCGCATGCACAGATCCATCAGCATACTGCTGTTCAGCCCGGAGATCACGCGCACCTTGGGGCGGGTCATCGAAAGTCCCGCTGCGCGGTTGTACGGCGTGCCGCCGGCAATGTCTGCCAGCACCAGAACAGCCTCGCAGTCTGCATAGCTGTCGATTGCCTCTGCCAGCTGCTTTTCAAACACTTCCACATCCATGCCATCGGCAAAATCCACGGCCTTTAGTTCCGCATCACTGCCTGCCAGCATTTTTACATTGGCAGCCATACCGGCGGCAAAGCCGCCATGCCCGGTCACAACTACACCTACCATAGCAAACTACACTCCTTTAGCAAAATCGGGCGCACAGTCCCGGCTTATTGGTTGACAACTTCAAATTCAAATTTCTGGGTAACGCCGTCCAGATATTCTTTACTGAGGTCGATCGGACGGTCGTTTTGGTCCATGACCACGTTTTCGACATACAGCACGGGGGAACCGCGGTGTACGCCGAACAGGTTGGCAAACTCGGCGTTGGCGGTCTGCGCCATCAGCACACGGCGCGATTTAACGATCTTCTCGTGGTAGACAGTTTCAAAGACATCGTACAGCGAGCGCTGGGCGAAGTCGTAGGCATCAATACCGGGAAACACAGATTCCGGCACATAGTTTTCCACGAGAACAAAGGGCTTTCCGCTGGCGTAGCGCATACGCACAAGATGGTAGCAGCGCTCCCCGTGTTCGAGCTTGAGCCGTGCAAAAAGCTCCGGGGTATAGCTTACCCACTCTGCACGCAGCACCTCGGTACGGTGCTCCAGATTCAAAACCCCCATCTCGGCGGCAAAGCTCAGCTGCTTGTTCAGAAAGCGTCCGCGGGTATCAGGGCTGCGCACAAAGGTGCCGCGCCCCCGCATACGTTCCACAAAGCCGTCTTCGATCAGCATATTGTAAGCCTGCCGTGCAACAGGGCGCGAAATGCCGAACTGGGCGCACAGCTCCTCCTCCGTCGGCAATTTTGTCCCTGCCGACAGCTTCCCGCTGGTGATAGCCTCCAGCAATGCCTTACGCAGCTGTTCGTACAGAGGAACTGCGCTGGTTTTGTCAAGCTGTATTCCGTTCAGTTCGATCATGATAGGAAATCTCCTTCTTGTTATTCGGTGCCGTCTGGGGAGATTTCCGCTTTACAGCCAAAGCCGCCCTGTGCCATGCAGTTGCGTGCCGAGACCTGCTGCCCGGCAGCCAGTGCAGCCAGAAGCGCCTGCTCCGGCATGGGCTTTGCCTTTTGCCACCCCGCAGTATACAGCGAGCAGAGGAAGGCAGCAAGGAAAGAATCTCCTGCCCCCATTGTATCACTTGCCTCTACCATTTGGGTAGTCTTTTCCACGATTTTCCCTTGTACAGACAACATTTGTCCGGCTGCGCCCATTGTGGCCAGAATATGCACCACGCCGCGACGATGCAGTGGTGCGCACAATTCCGCAAAGGCAGTCTTGTCCATCGGCTTGCAGGAAAGCATCGCCAGATCTATGCCGTGGCAAACCTCGTCATAGTAGGCATCGGTGCGGTACTTCTCCTTTTCGCCGAAGTCATAGGCGAACACAGCGGGCAGCGCCTGCACAGCCGCCATCTGTTCGGGCATTTTGGCGTTGCAGCTGCTGACGATCAGATCGGCGGTTTTCAGCTCGTCCAGCTCCTGCGCACCGATCTGCAGCGGGCCGGTCCAGCTTTCCCCGGTGATCACCTCGATAAAGCTGCGCTCCCCGTTGACCACATCATAGCTGCACACCTTGGTGGTACGCCCCCGTAAAACGGGGCAATGGCTGATGTCCACGCCGTTTTCCCGGAGTGCTTTCTCCACAATATGTGCCATCTTGTCATCGCCAAGGGAGCCGAGATACTCGGCCTGTGCCCCCAGCCGCGCAGCATGAACTGCGACGTTTACCGCATTGCCGCCGGGGAAACACTCCTGTGTGTTGTGGTAATAGTCTATTACGTTATCCCCTAATGCAATCAGTTTCATACTCAATAGCTCTCTTTTCTGTAATAGCGGCGGATATCCAGAGAATGATCCGTGATGACCTCAATGTTCTTGCTGATGCGCTGCAGAACGGCCGCCATGACAACGGGGCTGAGCAGCGGGCGGAACTCATCGCTGATGCCGGGCAGGGCATACTCCTTTGTGTCAAAGCAGGTCAGCTTTTTGGTATGGCGGGCGGCAAACTCCTTTACGCGCTCGTCCTGCGCACGGGTGGGGCCCTCAGTCAGCAGCAGCGTGGTGCAGACATCGTCCTCCAGCAGCTCCAGCGTGCCATGGAAGAATTCCGGGCTGGAAACGCTCTTGGTGCGGATCCACTGGCTTTCCTCCAGCACGCACATACTGTAGCTGTAGGCGGTGGGCCACAGATCGCCGCTGCCGATCCAGATGTTATACGGCTCCTTGCAGTAATCCTGCGCATATTTCAGGCACTTGGCATCTGCCTGCTTGCGTACCTGTGCCAGCGCAAAGGCAAGGTTCTTCAGCTCATCCGCAAAGCGGGGGTAGGCATCAAAGCTGCAGCTGCGGTACAGGATGCGGCCGATCAGGAGATAAAACACCAGTTCCTGCGGGCGACCCTCGCTGTAGACGATGGTGTCATCGCAGATGGATTCCAGCGTGGAGTTCTCCTTGCCGACGGCGGCAAACAGGCGCACGCCCTGCTCTTTCAGCCAGTTGGCTGCCTTTACGGTCTCGGCGGTGTCACCGGACTTCGAGGTCAGGAACGCCACGGTCTTATTGGTGATGCGGTTGCAGTCACCGGTCATCAGGTTGGCGGACAGTACATTTTCGACCGGCAGGCGGGACATATGGCGGATGTAGAAGGCGAACGGATCCAGCATCGCCTGAGAACCGCCACTGCTGGTGAACAGCAGCAGGTCAAACCCGTTATCCACAATCGAATCGGCGATAGCCTCGATCTTGGCGCGCTGGTCGTAGATTTTGGCGCCGTTGGCAATGATCTGGTTTTCGTCAAAGTTTACCATGCTCATAGGTACAATAGCCTCCATTTGTAATTATGTCATGACAATACAGCATATAAAAAATGCGGCTCGCGGGGGAATGCTGAACCGGCGCGAGCCGCCGCAGTAAAACTTACATGATGCCCAGGAAGGACAGTGCAACCGACAAAGCAATGACCAGCAGGATCAGCTTCATGGTGTTGACATTCTTCTTCTTGAACAGCCAGTAGAGCAGGAACACAAAGCCCAGCGGCAGAATGTTGGGCATGATGGAATCAAAGATGCCCTGCACGGAAACGCTGGAGATGACAAGCGTTTCGGGGAAAGCAAAGGATACATAGCTGGGGATCAGTCCGCCGACGACCATAACGCCCAGAATACCGGCAGCCTTGCTGATATAAGCGGCGTTATCACCGATGAACTTGATGGAGCTTACACCGGCATTGTAGCCCAGACGCACGAACCAGATGCGGCTGAAGATAGCGGTCAGTGCCCAGAACAGGATGTAGAAGATGGGGCCCAGAACATTGTTCTGCGTTGCCAGAGAGCAGCAGATAGAGGCAATGATGGGCATGGCGGTGTACCACCAGATGGCGTCGCCCAAACCTGCCAGAGGTCCGAACAGACCGGTTTTCAGGCTGTGGATCATCTCACGATCCTGACCTGCCTCCTCCATGGAGACGATCAGGCCCTGCAGGATCGCGGCCATGTGCGGCTCGGTGTTGATGAAGTCGAGGTTGTTTGCCATCGCGGCGGCCATTTCCTCATTGTTGTCGCCGTGAATCTTACGGAAGCACTTGGTCATGCCGTAGCAGAAGCCTACGGCCTGCATACGCTCAAAGCTGAAGCAGCACTGCTCCGCCATAGAGCGGACGGCCATTTCGTTGAGGTCTTTTTTGGTAATCTTATTAGATGCCATCTTCAAAATCTCCTTCCTGGGCGGCAGTTGCAGCGGATGCAGCCGTCAGCTTGGCAGTCTCCGTATCGCGGGTGAAATTGACATAGGCGATGCAGCCCGCAATAACAGCAATGGGCAGGATGTTCTGGCAGTTGGTAATGACCATGATGACAAAACCAGCAAGCAGATAGGCTGCGTTTTCCTTCTTGAGCATAACGACCAGCAGCAGGGCAAGGCCGACAGCCGGCATCAGACCACCGGCAACTTCAAAGCCGTGGACAAGCCATGCCGGGAAGGCTGCCACAAAAGCGGAAATACCGCTCTGCAATGCGTAGGTGGACAGGAACGCGGCAAGGGCAAACATGGCGGCATACAGGATCCAGCCGGTATACATGACCTTGGCAATGCCTTTTTCGTCACCGGCGGCAGCGCATTTGTCAACCTTCGGCAGGAAGCCGGCGTAGAAGGTGTTGGTGCCGGTGTTGATCCACTGGCCGATCAGCGCGAACGGAACGGCAAGACCCAGCGCTGTGTTGACATCGCAGCCGGTGGTGTACGCCAGCACGGTGGTCATCAGACCGGCAAACAGGGGATCCGGCGGCACGGTGCCGCCAACGGTCAGCAGACCAAGGTAGGAAAGCTCCGCAACGGCACCTGCCTGCATACCGAGCTGTACATCACCGAGGATGATGCCGGTGAAGAACGCTACGACCAGCGGGCGGAACCACATAAAGGTTTCCATGTGTTTGTCGATCGCGCAGATGAAAACGAGCAGCGCAATCAGCAAACCTTGCACGAGTGTGATTTGCATAGATTTTCTCTCCTCTTTATAAAATATATTTTTTGCTCTGCAGACCGCCTGCAGAGCCGGAACCATGGGTTACTTCTCAAAGTCCAGCTTGTGGTCGCCGGGTGCGATTTGGATGTAGACATCCACACCCTTGGCACGGATGGCGCGAAGGTCTTCCTTGTCCTTCTCGTCCATATAAACGTGCACATCGCCGGTCACTTCCTTGCCGGGGCCGACATGCATATTGCCGATGCACAGCTTATCAATGGGAACGCCGCCCTCGACCAGTTTACGGGCACTCTGCGGGTTGCGCACGACCAGGAAGATGTGCTGGCTGGCAGATGCCTTATGAATGACTGCAATGGTTTTGTCCAGCGTAAAGAACCGGATGCCGCAGCCGGAACTTTTCGCGGTGGCAGCCATCAGGCTTTGCTGCAGCGGGTCAGCAGCTGCCAAATCATCCGCCACAACAATAAGGTTGACACCTTGTAAGGCGGTGGTCCACGCCACACCGACTTGCCCGTGCACTAAGCGATTGTCGATTCTTGTCATCAAAATGTCAGGCATAAGTTTTTCCTCCTTGTAAAATGCTGCAAAGATTTTTAGATTTTTTCTTAATTTTTAGAAATTTTCTCTAAAATCTTTGTAATATTGTAATGACAATATACCAAAGTTGTGGTATAATGTCAATAGAGTTCGGGGACTTCCCGAAGATTTTAACGTTTTACACAAAGTAAGCGTTAGAAATTTAGACAAAACGTGAAGGAGACTGCTTTATGGAACACAAAAAGACTATGCTGGACTACATTGCCGACTGCCCGGAGTTTATCCGCAACAATGTCGCCGACAGCGCCGCGCTGACAAAGCCCCTTGTGGATGAGTATGTAAGCGGCGGCTACAAGAACATCTGGATCGTTGCGTGCGGTTCTTCCTCCAACGGCTCACTCTGTGCGCGGCAGTTTATCCGCCGCCATCTGAAGTGCGAGGTCAAGATCGTCACACCGTTTCATTTTGTATCCAGCGAGAATGATTTCAGCGAGACCGATATGGTCGTTGTCGTCAGCCAAAGCGGCTACAGCCTGAACGCGCTGGACGCCATCAAGGTCATTGAGGCAAAGGGCCGCCGCTGCATCGGTCTGACCGGCGATGTCAACAGCGATCTGGGCAAGGTGTGCGATGTTGTTGCCAACTACGGTGTCGGTCGCGAAACGGTCGCTTATGTCACCCGCGGTGTCACCACGCTGGCACTCTTCTTTATGCTGTTTGCCGTGGAGGCGGCTGTCCGTCTGGGCATCAAAACTGCCGCCGAGGGTGAGGCCGTCAAGCAGCAGCTGCTGAAGGCCGCAGACATCAATGCCGCCGTACAGGCACAGACCCCTTCCTTTATTAAAGAGCACTACCGTCAGCTGTCCGGCATGACCAACGCTTATGTCTGCGGCGTGGGTGCCAACCTCGGCACCGCAAGCGAGGGCGCACTGAAATTCGGCGAGACCGTCAGCATCCCCACCGCTGCCTATGAGGTCGAGGAGTACATCCACGGCCCCAACATCCAGATGACCCCCCGCTACAGCGTATTTCTGATTGACGGCGGCGAGGGCACGGAGCGCATCCACCGCATTTTTGAGGGTACCAAAATTGTGACGGATAACGCTTTCCTGCTGACGCGCTGCGCCGATTACAAGGACGAGCACAA
Source organism: Oscillospiraceae bacterium (assembly GCA_025758045.1). Classification (NCBI taxonomy): domain Bacteria; kingdom Bacillati; phylum Bacillota; class Clostridia; order Eubacteriales; family Oscillospiraceae; species Oscillospiraceae bacterium. Next base: position 1,156,672 of record CP107208.1, read on the forward strand.
TGTTATGTATGTGCCTATGGATGTGCCGGAGGAAATCACCCCGCTGTGCTGGCTGCCCTTCTTCCAGATGACTGCCTGCCGGCTGACGGATGATCTGGACCGCTGGAACAAGCACCCGCTGCAGCGCGCGATGGAGAAGTTTGTTTCCTCCAAGAGCGCCAACTATGTCAACAGTCCCTTCAGTGAAGACACGCCGGGTCGTGCGTAAGAACGATGGCGTGGATATCTGCTGTATTTTTCTGCCTGGGTGCTGCGGACACCTTGTTAGGTGATCGGCTGGGGTTGGGTAGTGCCTTCCGGCAGGGCTTTGCCGCCGTGGTGGATCTGCTGCTGCTCATGACCGGTTTTATGGCACTGGCACCGTGGCTTGGGACCCATCTGGCGCCTGTTATCACGCCGGTGTTTTCCGCCGTGGGGTGTGACCCTTCCCTGTTTGCCTCACTGTTTTTGAGCTGCGATGCAGGCGGTGCCGTGCTGGCCGCGCAGATCGCGCAGGAACCCGCCGCCGGGCTGTATAATGGTTTGATCGTGGCGGCCTTTCTCGGTGCCACGATCAACGGTACGATTCCGCTGGCGCTGGGTGGGCTGACAGGCACCAAACGAGCCGCTGCCGTTCGCGGATTGTTTCTCGGCTTTCTGGTTCTGCCGGTGGGCTGCCTGCTCACCGGAGTGCTGTGCGGCATCCCCTTGTTGGTTCTGCTGCACAACACCTGGCCTGTTCTGGCAGTAGCGGTCGTGTTGCTGCTGCTTTTCAAGTCCGGCAGTAATGCAATCGGCCCGATATTCAACGGCATCTCTTTGACGGTGCGCGGCCTGACCTTGTTCGGCTTCTGCATTTCCGTGCTGCAGGAAACAACCGGTATTGTGCTGCTGGAGGGGCTGACCCCCTTGGCGGAAATCTACCCGGTCATAGGCAGTATCGGCGCGTTTCTTGCCGGGATCCTGCCGTTTTTCGCCTTTGTACAGCGGCTGTTGACCGCACCGCTTGCCAAACTGGCCGCACGGCTGCAGCTGGAGCCCGCCTCCATCACCGGTCTGGTCGTGACGTCCGCCAACTGCATCCCCACGTTGCTGAGTCTTGATACGCTGGAGGAACGCGGCATCACACTGAACACGGCCTATGCCGTAGTAGCTGCTTACAGCGTCGGCGATTTTCTGGCATTTACCCTGCAATTCAGCCCCGCACACGCCCTGCCGATGATGGCAGGCCGCCTTTTAAGCGGCTTGCTGGCAGTGGTGCTCTGCCTGAAAACAACACCCAAAACCACCTGAGTAAACACCCCCAACTGGCAGCTAAAGCCCGTTGGGGGTGTTGGTGTTTTCCTATAGCGTTCCCTGTGAGCCGCACGCATGTCTATAATGCGAGAATTGTGCGGCGATGCCTTAGAAAATTTCCCGCTTCACTGTCAGATACCCGTTTTTGATTGATTATCAACTTCCCAATGCCCGCTGAAGCCGCGACCAATGTAGTGAACATTATCCAGTTTCTTTATACGCCGCAGAATGGTTCGGGTGCTTACGCCCAGCATCATGCCCATTTTTTCGGTGCTGATTTTATTGTTCCGCTTGATGAGCGCGATGATTTTTGCATCCAAATCGTCTTGAGCGACATCTTGACTGACATCTTGGGTGACATCTTGACTGACACCTTGAGGGACACTGTAATTCAAGTTCGGCATAACGACCGTAAACTGGTAGCGGTCAGAACGGAATGTGGGACGCTTATCCTCGGTGTAGTTGATTTGCGCTTTGTAGCCGTTCAGAATTTTCCCAAAGCCGCTGCCCTTGCGCTCCATGTAGCCAAGGCGGTTGAACACATCGGCCAGTACCGGGTTGCGCCGGGTGGACGGCACGGTAAGCGGATCACGGTCTTGGATCATCGACCCGTCCGGCATACCGCCTGGCGAGTAAATCTCTAAGCGGTCATCGTAAATGTCAATGTGGACCTCGCTGCCGTAGACGAGATAATCGCGGTGCGCCAGCGCGTTGATAAGCGCCTCGTGGTAGCTGCGTTCCACATATTCGGGCATTTCTTCACGGGAATTGGGCGTTTTGCGCCACATCATGCGGGCGTTGCGCTTGATGAATGCCTCGCCGTTTTCAATCAACGAAAGCACACTCCCGGAATACTCGGCATCGTCCAGCGCGTCCATCGTGCCGCCGCTTTTGTCCAGCCCGTTCCAGCGTGTGCAGAACAACCGTGACCAGCGGATCGGGCTTTCGTCGGCAATCAGGGCACCGGCATTTGTCAAAAAGCCGCCCTCGTCTGCCAGACCGAAGGAAACAAGGTCTTTGTTGTCAAAGCTGTTTCCCGTCCACTTCTTATAGCGCTCCCGCAGCTTGGAAAAGGCGTAGTCCTCCACCCTGTAAGGTGTCACCTGAGAATCGTAGGATGTGTTTCTGCCGCGCAGGACAAGGCGTTTCAACTCGGTGGCGGATGCCTTAACGCTCTCGTTTCCGATGCGTACAAACGCCTCTAAGGTGCCGTCGCCGGAGTAATAGTAGGGCGTTTCCTCGCCTTTGAACACATCAAGAATCAGCAGCACTTTGCCGTCTTCGGTCCTGTGAAACCGCAGCCGAAACTCCGGGATAGGCTCCATGCGCGTCTTGAGGATCTCGCTGATTTTCTCGGCGTCACTGTCGGGTTCGGTCAGCCCAACGATCTGCCCGTCATCCGCCATGCCGAAAATCAGCGCACCGCCCAGCGTGTTCGCAAAAGCGCTTACGCTCTTGCACCAGCTTTTGGGCTTTCGTACTTCAAGCGCCGCTTTCTTGTCATATTCGGTTGTTTCACCGATCAAGTTCTCCATATCCATCTGTTCCGACCACCTTTTGCGCGAAATATCGGTGCTTTCAGTATAATATAAAGTCGGGCGTTTTTCAAATAATCTTTTGAAATCAAAGTTCATACGCGCAGAAATCCCATATCTTTTCCAGAAGCTGATGCGTTTCTTTCCACTGGTCCTCTGTAATTTTCCCGGTTGCGTTCGCAAGATGGGCAATCTGATTCAGGTTATTCCCTACCGCAGACAGCTCCTTTATGAGCTTGATGTAGGTGGCATTAGGGCGCGGGCGAATCTCGTAACCGACAAGCAGCTTCCGAATGACAGGCTCCATTTTTAAGCCGGATGTTTCGCTCATCTCGCGCAGTTTGGCGTACTCTTTGTCGGTGAGCCGCACGGTGATTTTCTTGGTTCTGTATATCATAGTGTCAATATTCCTTCGAATCAAAAGTCACAAAATGAGGGATGGGGTTTCAGGGGGATTCCCCTGACAAGTGGGCGTTTTGCCGTCATGACGGCAAGATGCCGTGCTTGCGGGGGACGTTCCCGCATTTCCATGCGGGAACAGCCCTCTGAAAAAGAGTTAAATATAAATTAACTCACAGTACACGATTTCCTCGGCTTGCGCCTGCAAAGCTTGCATCTGCGCCGCCCATTCCAGAGGGTGATGCCGTTTCAGATCCTCGGTGACGCCATGCTGTTCTGCAAGCCGGTATACCAGCGCGCTGACCTGATTGTGTGCCTCGCTGTCGACGCCGGCAAGGTGCTGTGCCAGCGTACCATCCAGCAGCATTTGGTCGCGTTCAAAGGGGCGATGCTCGTCAAGAAAACGCGCCCGCATCGTACCGTATTTGCCCAACGGCGGTGTGCTGCCCGTGGGCAGGGCAAACGACGGAACCAAGTACCCGTTTACGTTAGTGTAATCCGTAGACATTTTTGACCTCCTTGTATGGCGCGGTTATACCGCTGATGATGTTGAGTTTGTAGGTAGCAAGGCTTGTCCACAAAAGTGATTTCATGTACTGCGGCAGATTTTTGACCTTCCGCGTGGTGATTGCCTGCAAAAAGGTATCCAGCACATCCTCCACATACGGCTCCAAGCCGTCCTCCTCGCAGCCGTTGCTGGCGCAGCTGATTTCAGCCAGCACCTTGTCGGCCGTGACAAGCGCACCGCGATACGACTGTGTGCCGGTGGCGCAGCACATCTCGGTAAGGCAGGTGTTGAGCAGCCCAAATGCGCTTTGGCGGGCGTCATCCGTGACGCCGTTTGCTTGATACGGATGCTGCTGACGGAAGTCGTATCCGGTCAGGTAGTGGATCGCCGTCTGTATAAGGGCGGGCTTAGCCATATACACCTGCGGAATGGACTTGTGCTTTGTCAGCGCGGGCAGAACTATGTTTTCCAAAGCGTTTTCATCCATCTCTCCCCCGTTTTCAGGCAGCTCTGCCGCAGAAGAGATTGATAGATTAGTTTTTATAAGTTTTTCTTTATGATTTAGTTTTATATTACCGCCCCGGTTTCCACCGCAGTGGTTTCCACTATGGTGGTTACCACCGGGGTAGTAATTGGGGTGGTGGTCTGCGGCTGCTTTTTCAGCAGGCTGTTCGGCGGTTTCGGTTTGGTTTCGTGTCAGATTGGTGCTTTTCACATCGCCGTTGCGGTCGTGGTAGAAAAGGTAGGCGCCGTCCCAACCGCTGTTGTCGGGGCGCAGTTCATACTGATAGACGAAGCGCCCCTTTTCACCGGGATACACATGGATGAACAAATACCCCTTGCTTTTCAATTCGTTCCATGCCGTGTTGAAGGCGTATTCTCCCTCCGGCACACGCTCCATAAGGCTGCCTTTGGTGAGGGTAATGTTCTCCATTGTGATATAGCTTTGGATGCGTGTATACAGCCCCAATGCGCCGCTGCTGAGGTTCCAGTCGCGGGCGACACTGTTCTGCACCACAGTAAAACCAGGCTTCGGGATAAAAGTGCCGTTATTGGCTGCTTGATTTTTCATTTTCCCTCCAACAAGAAGATTCTGATAATTCCAATATGCCGAATTCTTCCGAAACAGAGGGTAACAGACAAAAGTTAGGAATTGTTCTTGATTTTGAAAAGTGGTAACTAAGGTGGTAACAGATAATGGCAAATTTGCGGTAAAACTGCGCAATGCGTACCTTTAAGGTTTACAAGAAACATGAAAATCAAAGAAAAGCGTATCTTTAAGGTACAGAAACGGATCGGTATGCGCTCATAACCCGGAGGTCGCAGGTTCAAGTCCTGTCCCCGCAACCAACAAAAGCTCGTTGAAACGACAAGTTTCAACGAGCTTTTTTCTACCTTATGGCAAAAGTGGTAACAATCTGGTGACTTTGACCCCAAAATGACCCCAAAACGAGAAAACGACTGCGCCCGGACGGCTGAAATTTTCAACCGTCCGGGCGCTTTTTGTGGATAAATTTTGCGGAGTTGGCAGGTAAAAATAGGAGCGGTCTGCGTAGTCAGCTCGCTTTGACAAGTACCAGAACGCTGTTGTCCGGCACGACAATCTGTTCCTGTTTGGTAGGAATGGGCGGGTTCTTGTACTGGCGCAGGGCTTTTTGGATTTGCTGCTTGACTTCGAGCAGGGCGGCGTCCAGCGTAGCTGCTTGGGTAGCGATTTTTGGGAAGTCGGGAACATGGGCGGTGCAGCCGTCTGCCGAGAGTGTGCAAAGAACAGGGTAAGGCTGGTTCTCAACCGAAATGCTGTATAGCATCCTGAACATATAGCTATAAATCAAAAATACGGCATTACCCCTTGCTCCCGCGCAGCGCCTCAAGGTCGCTGCGGGTGTCGATGTCCCGCAGCTCGGCGGCGGGGGTGGGCAGCAGGCGGATCGCCTGCGGGTGGGCGCGCAGCACGGCGCTGCCGCCGCTGCCCTCCGGCAGGTGAAGGAGGGCAGCAAAATAATCCCGACCGAACAGCACAGGGCTGCCCGGTGTGCCGTCGGATGCGGCCGGCCGCCGGATCGTGTCCGGCGCGGCACCGATCGCCAGCGCCTCCAGCGTCTGGCGGGTCAGGCAGGGCTGGTCCCCCGGCAGAAACACACACCCCTGCAGGTCGGGCTGCTGCGCCAGCAGCGCGGTCAGGCCAAGGCGCACCGTATCGCTACGGCGTGGCTCGTCATGGCGCAGCACGGGGAAACCCTCTGCGCGGCAGAGGGCCTCGACCTCGGCCGAGCGGGTCACGGCAATGCGCCCGGCAAACACCGGCGCGGCGGCCAGCGCCAGCGCATGGGCAGCCAGCGGCCGGCCGTTCAGCTCGGCCATCAGCTTGTTGCCGCCGAACCGCCGCCCCAGCCCCGAGGCCATGACGATGCAGCCCAGCGGCGGCACAGGACAGTCCAGATCGTACACAAAGGCGTCCGGATCGGTGCAGAGCGTGCGCAGGAACGGGGTGTCCTGCTTGCGGACGACCGCGAGAACGCGGCAGACTTTCAACATATCCAGCACGCCTTGTTGAAAATCTGCACAGCTGCTCTCCAGATAGCCAAGCTCGTCCAGTACGGCCCAGCCGCCGGCTGCCGCCATCCGCTGCAGGGCGGGCAGTCCCACGGCGGCAAAGCCGGCCGGTACGGAGCGCATCCGGTTTTCACCGGGGGGCAGGGCGGCATCAAACCGGCCGATGACTGCCGTCACCCCGGCGGCATCGCGCATCTCGACCCATCTGCCCGGGACGGCGGTGGTGAGAAGCATCGGGGCATCGGGGCAAAGGGATGGCATAAGTGCGCGCAGCAGCGTTGTTTTTCCGCTGCCGCGCCCGCCGGTCAGCAGCAGATGGCGCTTACCGCTGGCCAGGAAAGAACGCAGAATAGAGCTCGCGGCTGGTCTGTACACAGGCATCACGGTAGGCCTCATACCTTTCTAAAAATTGGCGGGCCTCGGCGGTCAGGGTGCTGCCGCCGCCGCCCCGCCCGCCGATGGTCTTGCAGGTCAGGGCAAAGCCCAGTTCTTTTTCGGCGTGCTGCACAAGTCGCAGCGCCTTGGAGTAGGAAAGCCCCATCCGCGCCGCTGCGCTGCGCAGCGAGCCGGTCTCCTCGATCAGATGGAGCAGGCGGCAGGGCCCCTCGCCAAAAAAACGCTCGCCTGCGTCATCGCAGAGCATCACGCGCAAAGCAGGTTTCATGATATCACCTCACAGCGGCAGCAGGGCCAGACGGCGTCGGCCCCGGCAGTCGGTAACGGGCAGCAGCTCCAGCGGGCCGTACACGGCGGCAAGGGCTGCCTGCAGCACGGCGAGCGGGTCGGTTTTGGGGTGCAGCACCGCCGCGACCCCGCCGCCCTGCAATACCACCAGTATATCACAGCTGTCCAGCGCCAGCGCGGGGTCGTGCAGGCAGACCAGCGCGGTCTTGCCGCTGGTGTGGACCAGCTGCGCCAGCAGCGCGGTCATCCGACTGCGGTTCGCAAGGTCAAGCGCACTGTCCGGCTCGTCCAGCAAGAGCAGCGGCGCATCCTCGGCAATCGTGCGCGCCAGAATACAGAGCTGCTTCTCGCCGCCGCTCAGCGTCAGGTAGTCCTGCCCGGCCTTGTTGGCCAGACCTACGGTGCGCAGGGCCTCGTCCGCAGCGGCGCGCATGGCGGCGGTGGGGCTTTGCAGGACCCCCAGCCGCGGGTTGAAGCCCATAAGCACGACCTCCCGCGCCGAGAGCGAGACCGAGATGCCGCTCTGCTGCGGGATATAGCTGACGGTCTGCGCAAGCCTGCGGGTGGACAGACTCTCCAGCGGGACGCCGTCCAGAAGGCACTGCCCGGTGTGGGGCAGCAGCCCGGCGGCCGCCTTGAGCAGCGTGGTCTTGCCGCTGCCGTTTACCCCCAGCAGCCCGATCAGCTGCCCGGACACCGGGACAGAAAAGCTGACCCCTTGCAGCACGGCCGCTGTGCCGTACCGTACGGTGAGGTCCTGCACGCAAAGCCCCACAGGCGGGGGCGTGGTTTGTGGCATCATGACGCATCCCTCCCCGGCCGCAGGATCAGATAAAGCAGAAACGGTACGCCCAGCAGCGAGGTAAAGATGCTGACCGGCAGCTCAGTGGAGGCAACCGTCTTGGCCAGTGTGTCGGCCGCCAGCAGCAGGGCGCTGCCCAGCAGCCCGCTCAGCAGGCAGGCCGAGCGCCGGTTGTGCCCCACCAGCAGCCGGGCGCTGTGGGGGGCCAGAAGCCCGACAAAGCTGATAAGCCCTGTCACGCTGACAACGGCGGCAACCGTCATGGTGGCAAGCGTCAGCAGCAGCAGACGCATCGCACCCACCCGCACGCCGAGCAGCCGGGCCTCGCCCTCCTCAATCGAGAGCAGCAGCGCCTGCCGGTGCAGCGCAAAGATCGCCGCGCAGCAGACCAGCACGACCGGCACCGGGAACCACACCCGGCTGCGGGTCACGGCGGCCAGACTGCCCATGATCCAATACTCGATGCTGGCCAGCTCCTTCTCGGGGTCGGCGGTCAGCTTGAGCAGCATCAGCAGCGTCTGGGCCAGCGCGTGGACGGCGATGCCCGCCAGCACCAGCGACATTTTGCTGCGCCCCGGCGCGGCGGCGGCCAGCCCCAGTGAGAGGAACACCGCCGCCAGCCCGCCCGCAAAGGCACAAACCGTGGTGGACAGCGCCCCTGACGAAACGAACAGGATGGCGAACGCCGCGCCGACACTGGCCCCCGAGGAGACGCCGATGATGTCGGGGCTTGCCAGCGGGTTGCGGAATACGGTCTGGTAGACAAAGCCGGCCGCCCCCAGTCCAAAGCCGCCGATCAGAGCCATAACGGCGCGGGGCAGCCGCAGCACGGTGAAGGTGCGCACCGCCATAGCATCGCCGGCCAGCAGCGCCGCCGGTGTTATGGGGTAGCGGCCCAGCGCAAGGGCCGCACCAAAAGTCATAAAAACGCAGAGCGCTGCGCCCAGAAGGCACAGCGCCGTGCGCTTGCGGTTATTCATAGGAGGCAGGGGTGAAGCCGTAGTAGGTCGTGTAGAATGCATCGGCGCAGTCATGGTAGAACTGCTCACTCACCTGCTCGGGATGCAGCACGCTGCCCAGATAGACGCTGCCCAGGAAGCTGCCGGGCACGGGGGAGTCCACAGCCTCGATGGCGTGGGGCAGCTGGTAGACATGGCCCTCCTTGACGGCGGTGCAGTCGGCCAGTGCGGCATCGTTCAGGACGGAATCGACATCATAGTCGGCATCGGACGCCAGAATGATGTAGTCGGGATCCCAGTCCAGCACCTGCTCATAGGAGACCTCGGCCCAGTAGGTGTCCTCAACACTGGCGGCAGCGTTGAGACCGCCGGCGTTCTCGATCATATAGTTCTGGTACATGGCGGGGCCGGCGGTCTGCAGCACAGAGCTGTTGCCGGCCATGTAGACGGTGGGGGCCTCGGCATCGCCGATGGCCTCGTGGAGGCTGAGCAGGTTGTCCTCGATCGCGGACTTCAGCTCCTCACCGCGGGCAACGGTGTTGGTGGCCTGAGCCAGCAGGTCGATGGCGCCGTACAACTTGTCCTGATCCTCCGGCTTGACGGCCAGCACGGTCAGGCCCAGCTCCTCCATCTGGGGGATGGAATCCTTCAGCTTGGCGGGCACGATGACAAGGTCGGGGGTCAGCGCGGCGCAGCCCTCAAGGTCAAACTCCTTGGCGGTGCCGATGCTGGGCAGGCTCTGCAGCTCAGGTGCGGAGAGGCTGTAGATCGTGCGCTTGTCGGCCTTGGCCTCAACGCCGACCAGCTCGTCCTGCACGCCGAGGGCGATGAGCAGGCTGGTGGAGATGTAGTAGCCGCTGGCCAGCGTCTTGGGCTCGGTCTCGATGGTGACCTCGCGGCCCAGCTGGTCGGTGACGGTCAGCGGATAGGTGACGGCGGTCTCGGCGGCAGCGGGTTCAACGGCAGCCTCCTCGGGGCTGGCGGTGACCTCGGGTGCAACGGCGGAGGCGGCAGCCTCACTGCTTACGGCGGCGGTGCTGCCGCAGGCGGTCAGCGCCATGGCGGCGGCCAGCAGCAGGGCGGTCATTTTGGTCATTTTCATGGATCTTCTTCCCTCATACAATAAAAAATATCGTTGTATTTTTAAAACAACAACGGTATTGTACCAGATTTTATGGTAGAATAAAAGTACCTATCCACGAAAAGTATGATTTTTTCGCCCAAAATAGAAAAAAACGGAGATTGACCCATGATGACGATACGCGAATATGCCCGCCCCGCCACGCTGGAGGAAGCATGGCAGCTGAACCAGAAAAAGCCCAACCGCGTGCTGGGCGGTATGCTCTGGCTCAAGATGGAAAAGATCAATGTCGGCACGGCCATCGACCTGTCGGCCTTAGGGCTGGATACGATCGAGGAGACTGACACCGAGATCCTCATCGGCGCTATGGCAACGCTGCGCGATCTGGAAACGAACGCCGCCCTGAATGCCTACACCGCGGGGGCTGTGCGGGAGGCTGTGCGCCACATTGTCGGCGTGCAGTTCCGCAACTGCGCCACGGTGGGCGGCAGCATCTATGGCCGGTTCGGCTTTTCCGATGTGCTGACGCTGTTTTTGGCGCTGGACTGCGAGGTCGAGCTGTACAGGGCGGGCCGGATGCCGCTGGCGCAGTTTGCCGCGATGCCCTATGACCGCGATATTCTGACCCACATCTGCCTGCGCAAGACGCCGGGGCTGAAGGTGCAGTACCAGTCGGTGCGCGCGACCCAGACCGATTTCCCGATCCTGACCTGTGCGGCCGCCCGCACGGCGCAGGGGCAGTACCGCTTTGCCATCGGCGCGCGCCCGATGAAGGCCGTGCTTGTCACGCCGGACTGCGACCCGGCGCAGATGCCCGCCGCCGTGCAGGCAGCCGTCAAGACCGGCAGCAACCTGCGCGGCAGTGCCGAGTACCGCACCCACCTGACCGGTGTGCTGGTCCGGCGTGCCGTGGCCGCGCTGGAAAATTGACGGAGGTATACCATGCAGATCACATTTACCTTAAATCATAAAAAAGTCACCGCCGAAATCGCGGCTGACACCGTGCTGCTGGACCTCGTGCGCAGCCTCGGCTGCAAGAGCGTCAAGCGCGGCTGCGAGACCGCCAACTGCGGCCTTTGCACGGTCTTTCTCGATGAAAAGCCGGTGCTGTCCTGCTCGGTGCTGGCGGCGCGGGTCAACGGCCGCAGCGTCACCACGCTGGAGGGGCTGCAGGAGGAGGCTGCCGAGTTCGGCGCCTTTATCGCCGATCAGGGTGCGGAGCAGTGCGGCTTCTGCAACCCGGGCTTTATTATGAACGCGCTGGCGCTTTTCCGGGAAAACCCCGACCCCGGCGAGGATGAAATCAAGGAGTATCTGGCCGGCAACCTCTGCCGCTGCTCCGGCTATGAGGGCCAGCTGCGGGGTATTTTGAACTTTTTAGCGTGGAAAAAGGGGAAGGAGGCCGCCCAATGAAAACCGTGAACCAGTCCATGCGCAAAAAGGACGCCATGCAGCTTGTGACCGGCCAGCCCGTCTACATGGATGATGTCATCCCGCAGGACTGCCTGATCGTAAAGCTGCTGCGCTCCCCCCATGCCAACGCTATCGTGCAGGAAATCGACACGAGCCGTGCCCTGCTGGTGCCGGGCATCGAGGCGATCTACACATGGAAGGATGTGGACCAGCAGGGCCGCCGCTACACCCAGGCGGGCCAGACCTACCCTGAGCCGAGCCCCTATGACCGACTTGTCATCGACCGCCATGTCCGCTTTGCGGGGGATGTTGTCGCAATTTTGGCCGGCAAGGATGAAAAATGCGTCGATAAGGCGATGAAGCTCATCAAGGTCAGGTATGAGGTCCTACCCGCCGTGCTGGACTACCACACGGCGCTGGACAACCCCGTCCTTGTCCACCCGGAGGAAAACTGGGAGTCGCTGGCACCGGTCGGGGCCGACAACAAGCGCAACCTCTGCGCCCACGATGAAACCGGGGCGGGCGATATTGAGGCGGTGCTGGCGGGGTGTGATGTCGTCATCGACCATACATACCACACCCGCGCCTGCCAGCAGGCCATGATGGAGACCTTCCGCACCTACTGCAGCATAGATGCCTACGGGCGGCTGAATGTCCTCAGCTCGACCCAGATCGTTTTCCACTGCCGCCGGATCCTGGCCAATGCGCTGCACATCCCCAAGTCGATGATCCGGGTGGCCAAGCCCCGCATCGGCGGCGGCTTCGGCGCCAAGCAGACCTCGGTCTGCGAGGTCTACCCCGCCTTTGTGACATGGAAAACCAAAAAGCCCAGCAAGATCATCTTCAGCCGGTATGAGAGCCAGATCGCCTCCACCCCGCGCCATGAGATGGAGCTGCATGTCCGCCTTGGTGCGACAAAGGACGGCATCGTCAGGGGCATCGACCTCTACACCCTGTCCAACACCGGTGCTTACGGCGAGCATGGGCCTACAACGGTGGGCCTGTCCGGCCACAAATCCATCCCGCTCTACGGCAAGGCCGAGGCATTCCGCTTTGTCAGCGATGTCGTCTACACGAACCACATGTCCTCGGGCGCTTACCGCGGCTACGGTGCGACCCAGGGCCTGTTTGCGGTGGAGTCCGCCGTCAATGAGCTGGCCGACAAGCTGGGCATCGACCCGTTTGTGATCCGCCAGCGCAACATCGTCCATGAGGGCGATGTGATGCCCGCCTACTACGGGCAGGTCAACACCAGCTGCGCGCTGGACCGCTGCCTGCAGGCCGTGCATGACAACATCGGCTGGGACGAAAAATACCCCGTGCGCGACATGGGTAACGGCAAGGTGCGCGCCGTGGGCATGGGCATGGCGATGCAGGGCTCCGGCATTACGAGTGTGGATGTGGGCAGCGCCAGCCTGAAGATCAACGATGATGGGTTCTACACCCTCTCAATCGGTGCAGCCGACATGGGCACCGGCTGCGATACGATTCTGGCGCAGATTGCCGCCGAGGTGCTGGAGTGCCCGCTCGACAATGTGACGGTCCTCGGCGCGGACACCGATTCCTCGCCCTACGATTCCGGCTCCTACGCATCCAGCACGACCTATGTCACCGGCAAGGCGGTTGAGCAGTGCGCCGAGCAGCTCAAGCAGAAGATCTGTCAGGTCGGCGCGGGGCTGCTGGGCCTTGATGAGCGTGCGGTCGTCTTTACGGGCGATGCCGTGACAAGCGAGGACGGCACGCAGCGCGCCACGCTGGCGCAGATCGCCGCAGCCTCCCAGTGCGGCAGCAATACGGCGCTGGAGGCAGTTGTGACCCACAGCTCGGAAATCTCGCCCCCGCCGTTCATGGTGGGCGCGGCCGAGGTCGAGGTCGATCTGGAAACCGGCGAGGCACAGGTCATCCGCTATGAGGCGGCCGTTGACTGCGGCACACCGGTCAACCCGAACCTTGCGCGGGTGCAGGCCGAGGGCGGCATCCTGCAGGGCATCGGTATGGCGCTGACCGAGAATGTCACCTACGATGACCGCGGCATGCCGCAGGAAAACTCGCTGATGCAGTACAAGATCCCGGCGCGCAACGACATCGGGCATATCCATGTCGTATTTGAGAGCAGCTACGAGGGCACCGGCCCCTTCGGTGCCAAGAGCATCGGCGAGGTGGTCATCAACACCCCGCTGCCCGCCGTGGCCGATGCGATCTACCACGCCACCCACAAGCGGTTCTATGAGCTGCCCATCACCCGTGAGCAGATCGCACTGGCCGGGCAGTAAAAGGCAGGGAACGGCGAAAAAGACCCTCTGCGGGGGATAAAAAAATTGCAAGCCAGCAGATCGCCGGCTTGCAATTTTTTTTCAGGCTGCAAAAAAACTTTTGTAGGGGCGAGCATTGCTCGTCCGTGCCCGTTTGTCTGTGAAAAACCTTCCAGGAAAACGCGCTTCTGCGCCAAGCCGGCGGGCGGCCAATGGCCGCCCCTACACATTCAACAGGCCAGGAATGTGATTTTTTGGAGGAAAGAAATCCGTCAAAGCACCTTGCTGCCCAGCGCCTGGCTGGTGCGGGAGAGCGAGAGGCTGGCAAGCTCCTGATTGTCAAGGGTGTAGCGCAGGACCAGCACATTCATATTTCTCAGTGAGACCAATGCTGCGCATTTATTTGAGAGGTGCAAGTCAGAATCCGTCTCACGAATTTGCCCCCAAAACGGCCCCCAAAAGGGTTTGAAACGGTTCAGCACGGTGCAGCACCTTTTTGTACACATGGGACAAAATCTATTCCGAGCCTTGGTACACAACACCACAAAACCCAACAAAACCGCACTGTAACGCACAAATTTTAGACTTCTCATAACCCGGAGGTCGCAGGTTCAAGTCCTGTCCCCGCAACCATCAGGCTGTGACAAAAATGTTGTCACAGCCTTTTTTGTTGTAACGCCAAAAAATGGCGATTTTGCGCCCTCGTTTTGGAGGCTGAATAGAACACAGTTGTCCGGTCGTTTTGCCACGGCCGGACATTTTTGTTGCCGATTTTCCACCGAGATAAGCTCCCAAAGTGGAAAAATCGGCGATATTTTCCGAAAAAATCTGCAAAATAACAGCTTGTTTTCAAATTGTTTACAAAATCCTGCCTTTTCATGAACTGCACCCCATTTGTTAGACAGTATGATATACTATCTAACAGATGGGGTGATTTATTATGTCAAGAGGAAAACCGAACAAACGATATACGCCGGAATTCAAGAAAATGGTTGTAGAAACCATGGAAAAAGAACATCTGAGTATCCATGCAACGATGCAGGAATTCGGAATTAACGACCATAAAATTATAGAGCGTTGGGAACGCATTTATTTGGAAGAAGGGCCGGAAGGCTTGTCGGTTGAGCGACGGGGCCGCAGCAGCACTGGTCGGTCAAAGAAGCTGCCAAAAGAGGTAGAAGAAGATCTGCTGGCCGAAGTGCAGCGACTGCGTGCGGAGAACGATTACCTAAAAAACTTGCAAGCCTTGGTTTTGGAAGACGAGCGACGCCAGCGCAGAAAACGCAGGTAGTTCAAAAGCTGAGGCAAAGACATTGTCTAACTTTTTGGGGGCACTTCATCACTGGGATATAGAGGGACTTATCAGATTTTGAGCTTATTGGCTATTATTGGCCATTCTTGGCGTACAGTTCTTCCTCATAGGCACGATACTTCTTATCTGATACTGAAAGTGGATTCACTCTCAGCCGGTAAAAAAGCAGTTTTCACCAGCGAGGAAGTCTGCCTTGCAAGAACAGCCGTAAACCAACTGCGAAACAAAAAAATTCAACAAAGGAAGTACACAGATGCCACCGATGATATGCTATATCAGCTTGAAAATGCTGGGCTACGTCAAAGATAGAAAGTCGTAGTTCCCATAATAAGTTCTTGGTATGGTATAGGAGAAGCCACTCTTTTGGGAGTGGCTTCTCTTGTTTTATGTTCTTTTGCCGCTATGGGTTAGTCGCATCCACATAATCGATGAGTTCTGTGCCAGACAATGTCGGATCAAAACTTCCATAGATCGCTGGCAAAGTTCGCGTATTCAATACGAAATTTTTCGGCAATTCTTTTGGTGTATAACCCGTGATGCGCCTGAATTCGCGATTGAAATTGCGAATCGTTGTGAACCCACAGCTTGCACAAATCTCCGTGATTTTTGTGTTTGGTTCCGAATGGATCAACTGAACAGCCTTTTCTACGCGTACGGTGCTGAGATACTGCGAAAATGTCATACCTGCCTGCTTTTTAAAGTATCGCGAAAAGTACGCCGGAGAGAAGTTCATGAATTCAACCGCATCGTCAAAGGTGATGCTGGAATAATCTGTATCGACACGGTTCAATAGCTGCTTATATCGGTTCACCTGTGCATTTTCTTGTTGGCAGTCTATCAATGGTTGTGCCCGATAAATATCTACAAGAATCAGAATCATTAACGCCAGTGTTCTCTGTTCAAAGAAAGGCTGCTTTTCATAAAGCTCACGACGAATTTCCATCAGCTGGTTTTGAATATGCCCATCGTCATGAAAAAGCGATTGAGTCGGCATACGACCACATGTGAGCGATGTTGTTGTTCGCTCATCGATCAATGATACAAAAAGAACACAGTCTTGCCCTGCATTAATTGAATGGATGTTGCCACTGTAGCAGAGTAACCCCTTTCCCGGTGTTAGGCTGTACTCGTGTTCATTGAGAGTTATATGTGCAGTTCCAGTCTTGCATAGAATCAATTCATGCTCCATGTGCCAGTGGGATATGTTATGCAGATTTTTGTACTCTCCAACCCACACACGTTCGTTCCCTGCATAGTATCTTTTTTCGAGTTTTGCTATCACAATTCGTTCCCTCTCTCGCCAGAACAATAAATGTCCACATCTTGCCAAAGGTTGTCTTTCAATCCGTCAATTTATATGTTAATATTACCACAAATCAACGAATTAGTAAATAATTTATGTGCAACATTGACCATTTAGGCAGAATCCTAATCAAAAGTGGTATTCTACCTGCAACGGCACGAAGTCAACACACAGCAAGAAAAGGAGGCTATTTGTCGAAAAAACGCATTTAACGCAACCAATTTAATGAAAGGAAACGGATTACGATGAAAAAGCAAAAAAGCTTGATTGCCTTACTGATATGTCTGGCGTTTTGCCTGATCAGTATGTTTGGAACTTGGTCTATGTTGACTTGCAACGGAACGGTTGAAGTAAATGATTTGAAGATTTCGACCTCCAAGGGTGACTTGGTTCGCTTCCTGGAGTATCGCCCTAAAACAGCTACTGCAGATAACCCTGTTCCTGCGATCGTTTATAGCCCTGGTAATGATAGCACCGCCGAAAGCGTTCGCCTTTGCTCTTCGGAACTGGCGCGTCGTGGTTATGCCGTGTATGTTCTGGATCTGCTCTCCGCAGGTCACTCCTCCGAAGGCATTGGTAATTCGCCCACCTTTGGTTTTGAAGAGCTGATTGACTACGTCTACAGCAACCTCGACTATGTAGACAATGCTCATATCGGCATCGCAGGTTATTCAAAGGGCGGTGGAAATGTTATCCGCGTCATGACTACTCTTGGCGATCAGCAACGTGAAGATCCTGACAACTATGTCCGCAAAGTTGACGCAGCTCTGATCCTTGCTCCGCCGTTCCAGCCTCTGGATGCTCTGGCTACCGGCGTCAACCTTGGTTTTGGTGCTGGCCTGTACGATCCTTATTCTCGCATCGGTTTCAAACCAGTAGAAGGTTACTGGCCAGGCGACCTGAGCGTAAAACGCGAAATGAAGGAAACCATTAACCTTGGTGTGCCTGGCACTTTTGCCGAAGATGAACTGGACGACCCGAATGTTAAGGTTGAAATCGGTCATGTATACGGTAGCTTTGCTGAGAACAACGCTCGCGTCGTTTACAATCCTGCTGACTCTACCCACGGTTCTGGTATGATCAGCCGCGGCTTTATTCATGATACTGTGGACTTCTTTATGCAGGCTATTCCTGCACCGAATCCCATTGATGCCAACGACCTGGTGTATCCTGCGTTGATGCTGTTCTCTGCACTCGGTTTGATCGCTCTGTTGACGATGACGGTTCCTGTTGCTCTTCTGCTCCTCGAGACGCCTATCTTTGCTGCGCTTCACCGTCCGGCCGGCGCTCCCGTTTCCGGTTTGAACACCAAAAAAGACTGGACCATCTTTATTGTAGCTTCTCTGATTGCTGGCTTTGTTCCTCCGATCATGGCTCCTGTCATCATTCAGCAAACCAGCAAGATCTTCTCTCTGACTGGGCAGGGAACCACTGGCAGTGTCTTTGTTTATGGTGTCGCAAACAATGTCGTTGTATGGATGATGTTCAGTGCTTTGTTCCTGTTGGCAATGTTCTTCCTGTTCTATAATGTTATTCACAAGAAGAATGGCGTAAAACTTTCTGATTATGGATTGGCAATTTCTCTGGCTGATATTGGCCGCATCATTCTTCTGGCTATTGCCGTTATCCTGACCTGCCGCAGCGTTGTCTGGTTTGCAGATTACTTCTTCAAGGTTGATTTCCGTCTTGTTGATCTGTCCATGGCTACAATGGACTGGAATCATCTGCGTGTATCCCTTTGCTACGCTCCGTTCTTTATCCTGTACTGGTGCATCAACTCTCTTACAATGAACGGCTGCAACCGCTTTAAAAACATGAGCGAAGGCAAAAACCTTCTGATCTGCGTGCTTTGCAACACTTTCGGAACGATTGTTGTAGTGCTGGTCTACTATATTATGCTGTATCGCACTGGCTGCGGTATTGGTGCATTCTCCAACTGGAAAGCATATATGATGCTCAGCTACATGATTCTTTCCGCTACTGCAGGTACAATTATCAATCGTAAGATTTATAACGCAACCAGCAGCCTTTACCTTGGTCCTGTGATTTTCGGTACGCTGATTGCCATCATTAACACCACAGTTTATACGTTGCCCGCAGCTTAACTGCAAGCAGACCATTTGGGCTAAAGTAAATTGGACAAAATATTTACCTGAAATGCCGAGAAGGAAATAACAGATCCCCCCTAGTGGATTACGCAAGCTAACTAGGGGGGATTTCTCTGGATTATTTAGAAAAGAAAACCAAGGCGGTGATAAGAGTATTATGGCAACGAAACAAAAGTTGACCACTTTGGGCATCGAATTAGGCTCAACACGCATCAAAGCAGTTTTGACGAGTTTTGATGGTACAATACTAGCCAGTGGTATGCATGACTGGGAGAACCGTTTTGAAGACGGTTATTGGACTTACCATCTAGATGATGTATGGGCAGGCATTCGAGATGCCTATCGTGATTTAGCACTGAACTATGAAAACACCTATGGGGAAGTTCTTCAGACCGTTGGCGCTATTGGCGTTTCAGCCATGATGCATGGCTATCTTCCATTTGATTGTAATGGACAACAGCTGACAGCATTCCGTACCTGGCGTAACACTACAACTCAACAGGCAGCAAATGCTTTGACAGAGCGTTTTCATTTCAACATTCCTCAGCGATGGAGCATAGCTCACTTTTATCAGGCCATTCTTAATGGAGAGGCACACGTTAATAATGTTGCGTTTCTGACAACTCTTGCCGGTTATGTCCATTGGCAGCTAACTGGTAATAAGGTTCTGGGTATCGGGGACGCATCCGGCATGTTTCCTATCGACAGCAACACCTGTGATTATAATGCTTCCATGCTCGATTCCTTCGATGCTTTGCTCAAAGAAGCAAAGTTACCATTTCACCTGCGTGATTTGCTTCCCAAGGTACTGTGTGCGGGGGAAGATGCCGGTTATTTAACAGAAGCAGGTTCCAAACTCCTCGATTCCACGGGAACACTATCTCCCGGAATTCCATTTTGTCCACCAGAAGGTGATGCCGGAACCGGCATGGTGGCTACTAACAGCGTTGCACAGCGCACCGGTAATGTCAGCGCCGGCACAAGCGTTTTTGCTATGATCGTGCTTGATAAGCCGCTGAAACAAGTTCATCCAGAGATAGATATGGTCACCACTCCACAAGGTGCTCCTGTTGCTATGGTTCACTGTAATACTTGCACATCTGATCTGGATGGCTGGGTGAATTTGATGGGAGAAATGACCGAGGCTGCCGGGACCACACTGACCAAATCTCAGCTGTATAATCTTTTCTACCAGAAAGCATTACAAGGCGATGCTGATTGCGGTGGGTTGATCAATTTCAACTACTTCTCCGGCGAGCCAGTCACGGGCATATCAGATGGACGGCCAACATTTATTCGTCGCCCCAATGCAAAATTTCATCTTGCCAACTTCGCACGAGCCCAATTGTATTCCTGCATTGCGACTTTGAAGTATGGTTTGGACATTTTGTTCGAGCAAGAGCAGGTAACAGTCGACAATCTACTTGGCCATGGTGGTCTATTCAAGGTCCCCGTAGTTGGGCAGAAATTACTGGCCGGGGCGTTGGGTGTTCCGGTATCTGTAATGAAAACAGCCGGAGAGGGCGGACCGTGGGGTATGGCACTTTTGGCTGGCTATCGTTTGAATCGGAATAAGGATGAGAACTTGGAAAACTATTTACAGAACCATATCTTTATCCATTCCGAAGGAAATACCCAGACACCCGATAAAGCTGATCAGTTCGGATTTTCCGCATTCATGAAAGAGTATATACGTTGCTTGCCGGTCGAACGCGCCGCCGTAGATGCTCTTCGCTAAATTAGGAGGCTATTAATAATGCGTATGCAAGACTATGAATTTTGGTTTGTAGTAGGAAGCCAGTTCCTGTATGGTCCCGAAGTGCTCGAAACCGTAGCTGCTCGTGCTTCCGAAATGGCCGATGTGTTAAATGCTTCTGGCAACTTGCCTTGCAAATTGGTATACAAGGTCACCGCAAAAACTAATAAAGAAATTGCTGATGTTGTACGTGAAGCCAACTATGACCCGCACTGCGCTGGCATTATCACATGGTGCCACACTTTCAGCCCAAGCAAAATGTGGATCAATGGCTTCGTTGACCTGCAAAAACCTTATTGTCACTTTGCCACTCAGTATAATCGCGAAATCCCAAATGAAGAAATCGATATGGACTTTATGAACCTGAACCAAGCTGCTCACGGCGACAGGGAACATGGATTCATTGCCGCAAGACTGCGGATGCCTCGCAAAATCATTTTTGGTTATTGGCAAGACGAGGAAATTCAAAAGCGTCTCGGTCGTTGGATGCGTGCTGCTGTAGGTGTAGCAGTTTCGCGGAATCTAAAAGTCATGCGTTTTGGTGACAATATGCGTGAGGTTGCAGTAACTGAAGGCGATAAGGTTGAAGTTCAGGCTAAACTCGGATGGCAGGTAAATACCTGGGCAGTAGGTGACCTTGTGAAAGTAATGAACGAGGTCACTGATGCTGAAGTCGATGCTTTAATGGACACTTATCGTTCCAGCTACGACTTTGCTACTGATAATATCGATGCTATTCGCTATCAGGCCAGAGAAGAAATTGCCATCAAAAAAATGCTGGATGACGAAGGATGTCAGGCATTTTCTAATACATTCCAAGATTTGTATGGCATGGAGCAGCTGCCCGGCCTGGCCAGTCAACATTTGATGGCTCAAGGATACGGCTACGGCGGCGAAGGGGACTGGAAAGTTGCTGCCATGACTGCCATCATGAAATCGATGGGCGATAACGGCAATGGATGCTCGCTCTTCATGGAAGACTATACTTACAATCTGGTTCCAGGTGCAGAATATAGCCTTGGTGCTCATATGTTGGAAGTTTGCCCTTGCTGCGCAGCAGAAAAGCCCCGTATCGAGACCCACCCCCTGGGTATCGGGATGAATGAAAAAGACCCGGCACGTCTTGTGTTTGAAGGTAAAGCCGGCCCGGCTATTGTTGTCAGCCTGATTGATATGGGTGGTCGTTTGCGACTGATCTGCCAGGATATAGAGTGCGTAAAACCCATTCTGCCAATGCCTAATCTCCCCGTTGCCCGTGTCATGTGGAAGGCACTGCCGAGCTTGGCAACTGGCGTAGAATGTTGGATCACTGCTGGCGGTGCCCATCATACAGTACTGAGCTATGACGTAACTGCTGAGCAAATGCACGACTGGGCCAACATGATGGATATAGAATTCGTCCATATCGGTAAGGATACCACTCCTGAAAGTCTGGAGCACGATCTGTTTCTTGCTGACCTTGCCTGGAAGCTGAAGTGAGGATCATGATGCTGGAATATCTTCGACAACAGGTCTACGAGGCGAACATGGAATTGCCTCGCCACGGTCTTGTAACCTATACTTGGGGAAATGTTTCCGCCATCGACCATGAAAAAGGTCTAATCGTTATTAAGCCATCTGGTGTGGATTATAACGAATTGGCTCCTGACAATCTTGTAATAGTAGATATGGATGGCAATGTGGTAGAAGGCAGCTTGAAACCTAGCAGTGATACAAAAACTCATCTGGAATTGTACAATGCATTTCCTGCATTGGGCGGCATTGTCCACACCCATAGCACTTATGCTGTAGCATGGGCACAGGCGTGCAAGGATATTCCTGCCTTTGGTACAACACATGCTGATTATTTCTACGGTGCAGTGCCATGTACCCGCAAGTTGACCCAGGAAGAGGTTGATTCAGATTATGAGCGGAACACTGGTAAGGTAATCGTTGAAACCTTTTGTGATCACAATATCGATCCCATGCATGTACCAGGTGTCCTGTGTGCGAACCATGGTCCATTCACTTGGGGAAAGGATGCTGCTCAGGCAGTATACCATGCCGTTGTACTAGAAGAAGTTGCAAAAATGACATTACTGACCAATCAAGTCAATCCTAATACAGCACCAGCTCCACAATATGTATTGGACAAACACTATCACCGCAAACATGGATCCACTGCATATTATGGCCAATAATAAGACCTCCTTAACATACCAGCAGAGAGCCGTAAACACAGGTTGGCGTGAAACAGGTTATCTGATACTGAAAGTGGATTCTCTCCCAGTCGGTAAAAAATCAGTTTTCACCAGTGAGGAAATCCATCTAGCAAGAACAGCCGTAAATCAGCTGCGAAACAAGAAAATCCAACAAGGCCAGTACACCGACGCGACCGATGATATGCTGCTGAAATTGGTCTGAAAGAACAAATTATGCATGAACAGAAACTACCCTGCAAGGTGCCTTGCAGGGTAGTTTTCTATAATTACAACGAACACTTTTATCAAAAGGTCAATCTCATCTGATACCACGTCACATCACCGTGGGTGGAGCCGGAAATACCCTCGCTGACAAAGCCGAACTTGGCGTAATAATGTACAAGACGGTCCTTGCAGGTCAGCACAAGCCCCTTGCGGCCCTGACGGCGCGCCTCGGCAATGACATGTTCCAGCAGCATGGCGGCACAGCCGCGGCGACGGTAAGCGGGGATTGTATCCACGCCGAAAATCATCTGCCACGCGCCGTTTTCGTTATGCAGGGCCGCGTCATCGTACATCTCGTCCCGCAGGTCCGGCTCGTCCGTAGCCATGCCATTCACAAAGCCCACCAGCTGTTTGCCGTCCATCAACACCCAAAAATGGTTCGGATACAGCGCCAGCCGTCTGGCAAGGCTCAATTCTGTGGCGGCTTCGGCAGCGGGGAAGCACTCGGCTTCAATTTGTACCACAGCTGCCAAATCGGCGGAAGTCGCGGTTCTGATTTGCATAACAATTCTCCTTATTTTCTCAATGCTTCGGTTTTCTTCTATTTTGCCTTTCCTGCGGGCTGCTGTCAAGATTCCTGCAGCATGATCTTTACGATTTCCTTGTCGGTTTCGCGCATACCCTCGCGGCCGAGCTGGCTTACATTGCGGATTGTGTTTTCTACGCCCTTGGTGACAATGCCGTCGCCGCCGCGGAACTGCTGGCCGTTCTGGTACATATGGTAGCCCATGATACCGGCCTGCACGCTGGACGCAATTTTGGCCGCACAGCTCGGCTTGGCACCGTCGCAGATAATGCCGGACACGATTGCCAGCGAGTTTACCAGTGTGTGTGAAATAGCCTTGAGGTCTGCGCCCTGCAGATAGGCAATACCACACCCGGCCGCACAGCCGGCGCTGACTGCACCGCAGTATGCGGACAGCCGCCCGATACCCGTTTTTTCGTGAATGGCAATCAGGTTGGAGAGTGCCAACGCGCGGTAAAGTCTATCTTTCGGCACCGCCAGTGCTTTGGCGTACTCGATAACCGGCACGGACACCGTAATCCCCTGGTTGCCGCTGCCGGAATTGATAACCACCGGCAGTTCGCAGCCGCTCATGCGCGCGTCGGACCCGGCCGCCGCCTTGGCAATGGCGCGGTTGCGCACATCGTCCCCATAAAATTTGAGCATGGTAGAACCGATGTTGGCACCGTAATCACCCAGCAAGCCTTCCTCGGAAATCTGGGTATTGTACTGAATCTGGGTATCCAGCACCGGGCAGACGTCTGCCGTATCACAGGTGTTGGCAAAGTCGAAAATATCCGCGATTGTCAGCAGGTTCCTGTCGGACAGGCCGTCCTCTGCGGGATTATCGCCGCCGCAGGCCGGTTTGCTTTCTGCCGCGGTATTGTCCAACAGAATGTCACTGTTTTTCTGGATAAACACAATGTTTGTGTGATACCGGCAAATGCGCACCACCGCAGAATCCGCGCCGTGATACAGTGCCACGATAATATCAAAGATAAAGCCGTTGTCGATGGACTCCACCGAAATCGGGACTTCTTTCATAAAACTGCGCATGGAGGCTTTCTGCTCTGCCGTCACCTTCGAGATAACTTCCAGTGCCTTGTCGGCATGGCCGCCCACAATGCCCGCCGCGGCTGCGGCCTCAATGCCTTTCATGCCATCGGTGTTGGGAACAACCACGCTCTTGACATTTTTAATGATATTGTTGCTGACACCGATTTTTACCATATCCGGCGTACAGCCCAGAACCTCCCGCGCTTTGGCGGCCGCGTAGGCAATGGAAATCAGCTCGGTGCAGCCCATTGCCGGAATAAGTTCCTCTTTCAGAATCTGTAAGTAAGTCCGATAGACCTTGCTCTGCTTTTCCATGCTGTGTTACTCCTTTGCTTGTTTATCCTGCAAAATCTCCACAATCGTCTTTTCCGTTCCCACCATACCGGGGGAGGCAATCAGCCCCATGTTGCGCATGGTCTGTTCCGGTGTTGCGCCGTTGATTCCGTGGACATTGTAAATATACGCCTGCTTTTCGGCCAGTGATACCGCCTGCCACGCGGCGTCCACGGCAACAATGCCTTTCATAGTACAGCCCTGGTTGCCGCCGTCGCATATCATGCCGGTAATACTGGAAGCTAAATTGTTGATGGTATGCGCCATAGTTTTGGTACTGCCGCCCCGCAGCAACACCAGCCCGCAGGCCATGCCGGTACCCGCCGCAATGGCACAGCCGCAGAATGCCGACAGCTTGCCGGAATATTCCTTGATGTACATACAGACAAGATAGCTCAATGCCGTGGCGCGCAGCAGCATTTCCTCGGAATAGCCGCGCACCTTGTAGGCCGCATAGAGCGGCATGGTGGCGATAATGCCGTGCGCCCCGGAGCCGGTAATGCTCATAGCCGGTTCCGGCAGGCCCAGAACCCGTGCTTCAATGGCCGCATTGCAGAGCAGGGACGCCGTTTTTTGCTCATCGTCGGAAATCATTTGGCCGTCGTTTGCCTCCAGCAGGCAGCGGGCGTAGGTCGTTTTGGGGCTGGCAATTCCTGCCTGACAGAGTGCATAGTTCAACTCAAATGCTTTTCTGATAAAGGTCAGTTCTTCTGCCGGTACCGTCAGGGCATAATCGTGAAGTTGTGCCAGTGTGTAGCGGTGAATGAGCGGCTCTGCATGGGATTCCTCGGCGGCGGTATGCGGCTTTTCATAGACGGTTTTTCCGTTCTCTGTGATTTTTACGATGTTGGTGTGTGCGTCGCGGATTGTAACGCAGGCAGTATCCGTATCTGTTTCCACTTCCGCTTCAATGAAGATACGGCTTGTGATTTCCGTCATTTCCACTTTGATAATACCGGCGGCCGCCATGTTCCGCGCGGCCTGTGCCTGCTCTGCGGTAATACCGTCCAGACATTCCAGCCTTTTATCCGGGTCAGCCCCGCAGGCCCCCAGTGCCGCGGCTTGGCAGTTACCAACCTCGGTGCTGTTGGGGATTCCGCAGGTAAACGCGTTCTTGAACATACCGCTGTTCAGCCGCAAAGTGATATGTTTTACCGCACCGGCAGTATGCTTTCTGGCTGTGGCAACAACAAAGGCAATCGCGCCCGGCTCGGTCACACCCAGAGCAGGGCACATATCCTGCCGGATAAGTTCTGTCAATTCATGCATAGTCTTGCTCCTTTGGAATGTTCTTTACAGAAAATGCCCCGGCGCGGCCTGCGCCGTTCCGGGGACATTTTCTGAGAAGAGGATAATGCTTATAGCTGTGAACTATCAGCCGAGAATGTCGTTGAGGTCAAGCGTCATGGTGCCGTCCTCCTAAATGAAGCAGGGGACACCCAGACGCTGTGTGCCGCGGATCTCCGCGTACAGGTCGCTGGTTTCGCGGATATGCAGGTAAGTCTGCAACGCCGCGTGACAGGAGAGAATGTCCTGAAAGCTGACTTCGGCACCGGCGGCGCTCAGCTTATTCAGGGCGTAGAGGGTATCGGGGCAGAGATGACTACCGACAACAGTAATTTTCATGGCTTATAGCTCCGCAATTGCTTCAATCTCACACAGAACGCCTTTCGGCAGGGCTTTGACGGCCACGCAGCTGCGGGCGGGCTTGCCGGTAAAATACCGGGCGTAGACTTCATTGAAAGCGGCAAAGTCACCCATATCGGCCAGAAAACAGGTGGTTTTGATAACATTTTTCAGGTCGGAACCGGCCTCGGCCAGAATAGCGCCTACGTTCTTGCAGCTTTGCTCTGCTTGTGCGGCAATGCCCTCCGGCACCGAGCCGTCGGTGGGATTCACGGGAATAGTCACCGATAAGCTGCGGGCCGAACTCGCCGACAAGATTCGCAAAGTAAGCAACCAGGCCGATGGGGGAAAACTTCATAATCATCTCAATCAGCTTCATAATAACCTGATTCATGTTTGCCAGCAGCTTGCCGAAGGGGCTTTCCTCGCCGCCGCACTTGGCAACGGCAAGGCCGGTCAGGATAGCAACTATGATGATGGACCACTATCAGGTCGGCATTCCCAGCCCTTATATGAACGCCCCTGTCAAGTGGGGGTTGGCTTTCGGCATTTCCAGCCGCCCGCTTATGCCTACCTCCACCAAAGTGCTGTTAAGCAAGAATATTCAGGAAGAAACCGCCGAATTTGAAAAAGACCTCCGCTTTTCCAAAGAGGACATTCGCCTGATGAAGCTGTACAATATGCTGACGATATTGTGAGAAGGCCCGATTTCACCGATAACAGAGTATTGAAATTGCTTTGAAAAGCAGACGACAATATAAAAAAATCACCTTGCAAAGTACATTGCAAGGTGATTTTTTGGTGCGACCGGGAGGATTCGAACCTCTGGCCTTCCGGGTCAGAGAACTACGACAGGGCGGGATGAATCAACGATGAAGTGCGAAACTTGTTGGTTCTGCACAGCGGCTCCCAAAACAGGAAAAAAGCCCGTTGTTGGTTGGCTTAACAGTGATAAGGAACTAATTTACTTATCAACTGTTAGCTGACGGTTTCCGGGGTGCATACGGACAAATCCCGTCTGATTTCTAACAGGAAGTCAGACGGGATTTTCGCTTTATATTACGAATTATGGAGGACATACCATGAAAACCTTAATATCTTGTGCCTACAATATGGATAATTGCTGTGTGGAAGTGAAATTCAGCGACGGCAGTATGATTGCGATTGACACTATCGTCGTTGAGAACGAGATTGCTGACAATATGTATCAGCGGTCAGAGCTGGATTATTTGATCTACAACGCTCCTTTGGAGTATGCAGACCTTATCTTGAACGGCGATCCCGAAACCTATTTGAAAACTGTAACAGAATACAAGCCTTGGGATAGCTGACAACACGCTGCCCGCAGGAGAAAATCCTGCGGGCGTTTTTCTGTTTATATTATTTCCCTCCGTTGGATCTCAATTTAGGAAAGAAGATGACAATCTTGAAGCTCTTTCCCCACTGGGAAGCTGCTTCCAGATGAAGATTTAGATCGTCGGCCATCTTCTTAACCAGGTAAAGTCCCATACCGGTAGCCTTCTTTCTGCTGTCAGTAGAATCCCCGGTAAAGCCCTTTTGAAAAATGTACGGCAGATTATATTTTTTTACGCCAATGCCGTTATCTTCAACAGAAAGGATATCTGCAGTCTCCGAATGTATCACGGAAATTGTAAGCATGGGACTATCGCTGCTATATTTGATGGCATTGCTAACGATTTGTCCCAACATAAACTGAAGTCCTCTACGGTCTGTATAGACTGTTTCAGATTGCAGTTTGTTGAGAATGACAAAATGCTTCTCTTCAAGAAGTGGGGCATAGTCCTCCAGAACTTCACCCAAGCAGTCATTCAAATTGACATCCTCAAATCGGTAATCCTTTGTACTGCTCTTCAACCGGGCATAGTACAGCATCTGCGTGACATCCTCCTGAAGCTGACTGCGGACATAATCCAGCTTTGCTTGCAGGGAAGGAGAGATTTCATCGTTCCGGTTATCCAAGAGCATGGTCAGCAACGATAGGGGCGTTTTCGCTTCATGTGCCCAGCCCTCCACGTATTCTTCATAGTCCCGTAGGGCATCCGCCATATTGTTACTCTCGTTTTTGTATTCCCGTAAAACCGAAGCCAAAAATCGGACAGATTCTCCTTCTTTCTGACTAATGGCACTGAGCAGCCGTTCTTCATTGCAGATGGTAGGATCACTGAGGAAATCTCGGAACAGTTCCATGTGGGTGTTCTCCCTCTTGTTTAGTACAAACAGAATCGCTGAAAACAAAAGGATGCTCGTCAGAACTACTAACCCGATCAAGGTTTGAAATACCTGAATGTCAGAAATCCAAAGAATGACAGTGCAAAAGCAATCCACGCCCAGCAGCAACAGAAGCCAGGGGTAGTACCGTTCTATCATGTGCCAAAGCTGCTTCATAGAGACACCTCCGCTTCCAAACGGTAGCCCATTCCTCGAACTGCAACGATTCGCTGCTTCATTTCAAGGGCGGACATCGTTTTTTTCAGCCGGGTTAGGTTAACCTGCAAGGCATTTTCATCTATGTATTCCGTGGTTCCCCATAGTGCCATGCAAAGCTGCTCCGTCGTGACCAGAGCATCGCCGCCGGACAAAAGAGCGACCAACAGTTTTCCCTGATTTTTTGGAAGCACCACAGAGGTATTATGAATATAAAGCGTGTAGGTCTGCTGGTCTAACAGGAAATCTGGTCCCTCTATGAGATTGGTACGGCCTTCATACCTTTTGAGAATATTGGATACCCTGGCAAGAAGTCGATCTTTTCTGCACGGCTTCGTCAAATATTCATCGGCACCCAACTGGAACGCTTGCAGTTCATCCTTTACCTGATCTCTGGAAGTCAGCACCAGGACGGGGATAGCAGTTTTATTCTTTAGCTCCTGGCAGATTTGAAAGCCACTGATCTCCGGCAAGTTCAGGTCTAAGATCACAAGGTCAGGGCGGAGGGCTGCCAAGAGCCGAGCGGCATCTTCAAACTCGGTAATTGCCTCCACAAGATAGCCGTCCTTTTGGAGCATATCGCAGAGTTCTTCCCGCATATAGACTTCATCTTCCACAACAGCAATTCTTTTCATGACAGCACCTCCTTCCAAATTATTCTTCTCTCTGCGGCTGCATCAGTGTCAGCAAATACCGATCACTGGAGCGCTTGACCACTCTCATATAAATATATTCTATCACGCAAAGTAGTAAAATCATAGCAGCAGATACAAGCAGCATTTCAGACACTGTCCCACGGGTTCGGGACGAGAGTATCCCTGTAAATAACGCCCTGACTCCAAACAGACTGCTGACAGCCGCAACCAATACAGGAAGTCCCATAAACCAGGTAATTTGCTTTCCAGCAGACTGGCAAAGGGTTTCGTAAGTAGCTCCCAGGCGGATCAGGGTCTGGTATCTGCGCCCGGTTTTCTGCTGACTCATCAGGAACTGAACACCCACGATGGTGTTGGCAACTACCAGGAAAACAATCGCAAGATAGAGGGTAATATAACTGGATGCTATGGTGTAGAAAAGCTGACGACCTATATTCTGAAGATAGCTTTCATATTCAATGCCAGTTTCGTCCAGCTTCTCGTTCAAATCCAAATATGCAGTCATAAGGCTATTTCCATCCAGAGCCTGCTCACTGAGCACCGCATTGACATAGGTATCATACATTCCCTGGCTATAATATAGGAATGCTTCATCCGGAAGAATCAATGCAAAGGACAAGGTTATAGAACGGTCCGTGACCAAATTCACAGACTGAACCTCTCCTGTAAGATGAATCGGACTACCATCCAGTTCCACCTTGGGCTGTCCGGCCAATACTTGGTTCAGCATTGCGGTACGACTTACTGTAGTAAACTCTGTATCAATATAGACAGCGGCCTCCTTTTCGCCTAATTGGAGAGCCGGTTTGCCGGACAATTCCAACAAACGATTATAGTCCGATAAACAAATCAAATATGGGTATGTGGCATAACCAAGATTGTTCAGAAGGACATCCCGGTCTTCCGACTGGGGCAGGCTCCGAAGAGAGTCCATAACAGCGTCCATGCTGTAGGCATTATCATAATCTTCTGTGGTGCGAATACGCCCAACCCTCATTTCAAAAAGCTCTGAAAATTGATTTTCCAAACCGTTTTCTTTCAGGGCTGCCTTTATATTCGGAAGAACCTGCGATGAATCTTCTGCAGTATGATCTTCAAAAGTATAGTCGATTACATGGCCAGAAGACAGGCTATTCGTTCCTGCAATTCCTACGCCCGCACCAAAACAACACAGCGCCGCCAGAATCAGCAGGGAGCTGATGGCCATGGAGGTTGACTGATGAATAACATTCTCCTGAATCTGCCGGAAGGTAAATACATGAAGCTGCTTATTTCCTTTTCCTTTCTTAACAATCAAAGCAATCAGCGCACGCATCCCATAGAAAAGCAGCATCGTACCAACTATGCCCAACAGCAAAGTCAGTCCCATCATACTTACCTTTGTCCATGCAATTCCCT
Organism: Oscillospiraceae bacterium; assembly: GCA_025758045.1. NCBI lineage: Bacteria > Bacillati > Bacillota > Clostridia > Eubacteriales > Oscillospiraceae > Oscillospiraceae bacterium. The sequence goes on from CP107208.1 coordinate 1,187,099, forward strand.
GAATCGCCATGTAGTAAGCCACTGCCAACATCACACTTCCGCATATAGCAGCCAGTCCATAGATAACAGATGGCATTTGCTTTTTGGGGCGGTTCGTTGGCTGGGATAGCAAAGTACCGATCTCCTGGCGGCTGATTCGTCCACTCAAAATCAGAAGTGCCGTCAGCTTAATTGCCAGAAATCCTGCCAGCGTCCATTCAATTGCAGACCAGGATAAAGAAAACTGATGACCGATGATCCCCATGCCTACCAGCTTGGCGGTGACAAGACTGACAATTTCTGAAAGCACCACAGCCACAGGTAAGCCTATGAGCATGGCAAGAATACTGGTCAGGAAATCTTCCGCCAGAAGCATACCAAACAGTTTACTTCTACGCATCCCCAACATTAGATAAACACCAAACTCATGCCGTCTGCGCTCGAACTGATACTTGCAGGCAAAATAGATCAAAAAGAACAGAATACCGAGGGTCATCCCATAAAACGCAGGAATCAGAAGCAGGAGTTTGTCAACTGCGTCACTCTCCATTTTCTGCAAAAAGAGCATCACATCTTGAGTGGAGATGGAAAGAATCATGTAAAAGGCAACAATAGAAATCACCAGGGAGCTGAAAAACAGACCGTTTTCCTTTCGGCTGCGGTGGCTGTTCCGAAGAATGAGATTAGAGAACATTTGCGCTGCCCCCTCCCAGTTGCGCCATCACCTTCAGGATGCGCCCGTAGAACTCCTGCTGGCTTTCGTCTCCACGCCGAAGCTCATGAAAGATCACGCCGTCCTGGATGAACAGAATGCGCTTGCAAAAGCTGGCGGCATTGGAATCATGGGTTACCATCAGGATCGTAGCTTGTTCGTCACGATTCAGGCCGGACAGCTTCTCCATAAGACTTCTTGCGTTCTTAGAATCCAGCGCACCCGTCGGTTCATCGGCAAGGATCATTTGGGGATGTAAGATCAGAGCCCTTGCTGCCGCAACACGCTGACGCTGGCCGCCGGACATCTTGGACGGAAACTTATCCAGAACATCAGTGATTTCCAGATAGTCAGCCAACTGCTTCAGCCGCTGGCTGCTTTCTGCTTCGGATACCCCATGCAAGGAAGTCGGGAGCAGGATGTTTTCCCTGCCAGTCAGGTTGTCCAGCAATTCAAAGTTCTGGAATAGATAACCAACTTTTTTGCCACGGTACTCTGCAAGAGCCTTTCCCTTGAGGGATTGCAGAGTATCGCCTTCCACCTGAATGCTTCCACCTGTGGGTTGAATCACAGTCGCAATACAATTGAGCAGTGTGGATTTACCGGAACCGCTGCTTCCCATAATGCCGAGAAACTCTCCCGGCATCACCTGGAAGGTGATCCCATTCAGTGCCTTTGTTTGACTTGGCACATTGCCATAGATTTTTGTTAAATTTTCAATATTCAAAATGGGTTTCATGTGAATACCTCCTATCATTTGTAATAAAATGATAGCATGGGAACACAGCAAATACCACTTACAGTGGTTGTAAGGATTCAAGATATAAGTGGCGGCTCAAGGGGGACGAGCATATATTTTGTAAGAGCATCAGGCGACAATGATAAAATATACCGGATCGCCTCCTTGGCAAACCAGTTCGTTTTAATTGTATCCCAATCAGCAAGTCGGATAATCTCTGCTGTGCCGTTCTCAAAATCAACTGAAATTTCGCCCCATTCGCCGTCGCAGTCTGCTTGATATTCGTAGATTGCGGCGGCGATTTTCTTTTTGCGCTTGGTTTTGGTTTTCTGTTTCAGCCGGACAGCATGGAGCGCACCTTCGGCAACCAGCAGTTCTGTCAGTTTGTCCACCGCTTTCCGGTAGGCTCGCTCTGCACCGCTGGCTGTGCTGCCCTCAAACATAATCGCCAATTCTTCAAAAGTGGGGCGGTTCTTCCATGAGCCAACTCGCCCGCAGGTCATACAGATTGCTAACCGTTTTTCGAGCAAGGTCTGTTCCCGGTAATTCAGCTTCTCAAATGCCCGCTGTACCTTTTCTGCTTGTATGCCGTTCCAGAGGATGTCGGTATAGTTCCAGCTATCGTCAAGGGCTATATCCTCGCCTGTTTCCTCGCCGTCCTCGTCCGTTATATAGAACGGCTGCTGGTTGCGGATTCCACGGACAACTTTCAGATATTCTTCCGCAAGAGCAAGGTCGCAGTTATACTTCTTGGAAAACTGGTTGACCGCATCTTTGGTGTTATGGTACAGCCACGCCATTGATCGCACCATTTTGTAATTGGTCAGAGAGGATACCGACCATTTTTCTTCGCCCATGCGGAAACGGAGCATAGAATCCCAGATGAACGGATAGATGTATGTAGCATACTCCGCACCCTTGGCAGGATCATAGTCCATCAGCTTTTGGAGCATTTGCTCCCGGCAGGAGATCTTTATATCGATAAATCGGTCTGTGTCGTACAGATTGCCGCCGTCCACACTGAGAAAGCCTTTGATGCGCTTGTTGAGCTGCGTTTCGTAGTGGTGCAGAAAGAACGAAAAATATAGCAAATTCTTTTCCCGCAAAGCAGACAGGATATATTCATTCAGACTGTCCACCGCTGGCGGTTCCGGTTCCAGTTGGAAGATGCACTCTGCCACATAGGGGATGATGCCGTCACCGTGTGGATTAACTTGGTGCTTCGGTATGTATCCGGTCATGTTCCACGAAAAATCATTTAGCATAGCGCACCTCCCTTCTAAGTAATCAGCGGGAATAATTAACCATAATTCCAAGTTTGTCTTGCAGCATTTATATTATCCAGAAGAACAGATGCAGGATTTGCCTCGTAATAGTACGTGCTCATATCCAAAATGCCTTCTTCCATTTCACCCCACTCTGCTGTGCGAGAAACAAAGATTCTATTATATACACACCAATCGCATGTGGTGGTGAAAGCAGCAATATCTGCAAAGTCTTTTGGAAATACAATTCTTCTTCCATTTGATGTTGGCTTAAGATAGTTCTCCATTATTTCTTTGAAATTCTTCAGATCATAATCCGTAGCGTTTTCCAAAGCTTTACAGACAATCAATTCTTCGTGCGTGAATTCTGTAAGTGTTTCTAAATGGTTTGCAAGAATTAGACCATAAATAACGCAAACCTTTGGGCATTCTGCATTTACGGTTTGTTTGAACAGATTGGCTACGATAATAGCCTTTTCCGGGCTGGAGTTTACATAGTTGTAAAGCTCGTTCAATCTTCTTTCGAGATTAAAGCCAGATGCAAGACCGTTCAGTAGATGGCCGAGTTTGAAGGTATTGTATTCAGATAGAAGATCATTTCCTATTCCGCCTACAATTCCCGCAACTGGGTTTACTACGCCCAACACACCAATAGAGCCAGAACGGATTATTTTGGTCATAGGATTGTCCATAACCCGGCTAAGCGCATTCCCAATATCAGTTAAATCATATTTCTGTGCCATTACATATTCCTCATTTCGTCCGTAATTTTGCTTCTTTCTTCAAAGCAGCCTGTCCCATCTCTTTTTCGTAATCACCTTTGGCATAGGCGACATTGCTCAGCGCTCGAAGCATTTTATCCTTTGCCAGCTTTTTCATAACCTCTGCAAGATCAGCGTCCAGAGTACCACGCTTCACATAGCGGTTTATGGTGTTCAGCCGTTTCTCATAAATCTGTTTCACCGGATGATCGTCCGCAAGCTCCCGTTGTTCTCTGCCTTTCAGGTTGCCGATCTGTCGGCAAGTGCGGTGCAGCTTGTCCCCCGGTGCATAGCCGCCGCAGTATTTGGTGTGCCTTGCGTTGGTGGTGAGGAACCACTTGCCGCAGATTTTGCATTTTTTCGGGGCATGACCAACACATAAGCCCTCAAAAAGATCAGACCGGAACATCCCTACAAAGGATACATAGTGCATCCGCTTGACCAGCTTCGCAACTTTTTCGCCGGGACGGATGACCGATATATACTGAACGGAATTATTCAAAGTAGACATCCAGGCATTGCCCTCCGTGATAGAGAACTCCGGCGGAAAATAGTCGCCGAACATTTTTGCAAAACCCTCTGCGGTGCGTTCTGCTTCATTGCCGTCTGATTTTTCTGCAAAATCAAGCATGGCCGTTTGGTATTCCCCAAGGGAGTATGCCAGATGCCCGAAAACTGCGGTATAGCGTTGGAGCATCATCGCATCGGCAAAGTTCTGGATTTCTTCAAATTGCAAAGAATTGGTTGCGGCTTTTATGGCAAACTCCACATATTTCAGCGCATTGTCCACAGTAAAGACTTTTTCAATCCGTTCTCTGTGCTTTGAGATATTCATATAGGAGAACGGCGGTGTTTGACTGAGAATATCAAGCATCGTCAGAGCAGCTTCCGTTGCAATAGGACAGAGTGCAGAAGCATCCTGTCCGGCGTTTAATATTCCAAGCAGCAGATTGATTTTCTCGCATTGCTCGTTCATCTTTGCGATGGTATCCGCAGGGACATTCAGCGCATCACAGGCAAGAGCGCCGACAGGAAGTGTTTTTCCCTCATATATGACCGTATCCTGCCAAAAATCCAATGTCATCAGTTCTTGGTTCATGCTTGCCCCTCCTGTCCTGTTTTTTCATTTTCTTAATTCTATCATGCTAATGTAAAGAAATCTACATCTATCCATAAGTTGTCCTGTTTTTTGAAACGGGGTTGTCCTCCGATTAGCCTGTTTTTTGAAAAATCCGGCATAACCATAGTAGAAGGAGCCAAACCCCTGCCAATCACGGCGGGTGTTTCGTGCTTTCTAAATACTATGAACGGAGGTTTTTCTATGACAATCTATGAAATCATCAAGGCGGCAATCAGCGTAAAGCAAGCCGCAAAACACTACGGGCTGAATGTCAACCGCAATGGTATGGCTTGCTGCCCGTTCCACAACAACAGGCATCCGAGCTTGAAGCTGAACGAGGATTATTTCTTCTGCTTCGGCTGCGGAGCCAAGGGGGATGTAATCGACCTTGTGGCAAGACTGTTCGATCTGAGCAGTTATGAAGCAGCGCAAAAGCTGGCTGCGGACTTCGGGCTTGACCCGAAACCGCCCACTGCCGCAGCTATGGTCAAGCCAAAGCGTCCCTATATCCGTCAGTTCCGGGAGAATGAAATGCTGTGTTTCCGGGTGCTGACGGATTATCTGCATCTGCTGGAAGATTGGAAAATACGATACGCACCCAAGACACCGGAAGATGCTCTGGATGACCGTTTTGTGGAAGCCTGCCAGATGCACTGCTATATCGAATATATGGCAGATGTGCTGACGGTGGGTGATCTGGAAGAACGGGTGGCATTGGTGGACAAGCTGATGCAGGACGACAAAATTGCTTTTCTGCAAGAGTATACCGCACGAAAGAAAAAGGAGGTGGCGCACCGTGGCGAAGAACCGGAAAACGCCTAATATGAATTTTCCTGTCTGGTTTGACGGGCAGAACATCAACGAAGCTCTGTTTTGTGAAGAATTTCTGCATGAGCGCAGAATCATCTTCGCAAACGGAGCTTTTTTCACGCCCGATGGTCGAGTGACGGATGACCTTCCTCTGCGTGGGGAGATTTACGACAAGCTGAAATTTTGTGCCGTGAACAACATCCCACGGAAGATCACCAACATTCTGGAAGTGCTGAAACTGGAAGCGCAGGTGTCTGACTTCCCTCCGGAGCAGGATCGCATCCATGTTGCCAACGGTACGCTGCTCTTGAACGGCACTTTCACCGAAGGCAGACCGGCTATCGTGCGAAGCCGTCTGCCTGTCGGCTATAATCCCGATGCTCCTGCACCGGTGATCTGGCTGAACTTTCTGGATGGGTTGCTTTACGCCGAGGACATTCCAACTTTGCAGGAGTTTATCGGCTATTGCCTGATTCCCTCCAACAAGGGGCAGCGCATGATGGTGATTAAAGGCAACGGTGGCGAGGGTAAATCTCAAATCGGTGCGGTGCTGTCCACCATCTTCGGCACGAATATGAAAGACGGCAGCATCGGGAAGATTTCTGAAAACCGTTTTGCCCGTGCCGATCTGGAACACATCCTGCTGTGCGTGGATGATGATATGCGGATGGAAGCTCTGCGTCAGACCAACTATGTAAAATCCATCGTGACTGCACAGGGCAAAATGGACTTGGAACGCAAGGGCAAGCAGAGTTATCAGGGCTGGATGTTTGCCCGGTTGCTGGCATTCAGCAATGGTGATCTGCAAGCCCTATATGATCGCAGCGATGGTTTTTACCGCAGACAGCTTGTGCTGACCACCAAAGAAAAGCCCATGGACAGAGCCGATGATCCTGACCTTGCAGAGAAGATGAAAGCTGAAGCCGAGGGTATCTTCCTGTGGGCATTTGAAGGCTTACAGCGGCTTGTTGCCAACAACTTTAAGTTTACGGAGAGTGACCGTATCCGGAAAAACCGGGAAGCGGTCAAGCGTGACAACAACAATATCTTTGATTTCATGGAGTCGGAGGGATACATCCGATTGAAAGCGGATGCTTCCATCAGCTCTAAGGATTTCTATGAAATCTACCGGATGTGGTGTGAGGAAAACTCCCTTGCACCGCTGAAAGCCCGTAGCTTCAGCGATGCCATGATTGCCAATGCCGGGAGATTCAATCTGGAGCATTGCAACAACATCACCAACTCTGCCGGACGGCGGGTGTGGGGCTTTATGGGCGTGGAAGCTGTGGCAAGACCTCATATAAATGGATTTTACGATGTTTCGCCGTGTACGTACGTACCGGAGGACTGGCGGGATTGATTTTGCCAGTCATGCTCTGTACGTATGTACGCAGCATTTACCCCTGTTTTCTTCCGTTATAGGAAACAGCAGCTTTCAAAGCTGACCTGTTTTCGGGCATTAAAAATCAATGGTAATGGAAACAGCAAAGTTTTTGACCGCAGGACGAAACTATTTCACGAAATCGTGCTTCTCTGAACCGTGTACCCTGTTCACGGAACAATGGGTGTTTTCACTGTTCCAGACCAAACCACACAAAACGGCAAAGTGGGATATGGTCATATATGGACAGGACATCACAAGCGAAATTCTGAACGGATTTCGGAGATTGCAGATTTTTCACTGTTCGGTGCATCCACTCCACCTTGGAGCGCAGAGGTTGCACCGACACATGAACTGAATTATGGAGGATTTTATCAATATGAATATACGCAACGAAATAAAGGCACAGATCATCCGTGCCGGGATGACCATGCAGGAAGTTGTTGACCTGCTCTCGGACGAGTACGGATGGAGCGACAGCGTTTCCAACCTGTCCGCAAAATTACAGCGGGAAAGTATACGATACAAGGAAGTATTGGAGCTTGCCGCTGTGCTTGGTTACGACATCGTATGGCAGAAAAGACGGGAGAAGTGATACCCCGGCAACAGCCCTCCGCATCTCCCGTCCCCATAGGCGCACCGCAGTGCTGCCCATGGACAGGCAGTGAAAGATACGGTTTTCGCTGCCATCGTCTGCAAGAAATGTTCCGCAGAACAGCTTCATGCAGACGGGCTGACCAAGGTAAAAGGCGCAGACATTTTGCCTTGGTCAGCAGAGGTCACCGCAGTGACCGCATTCCCCCTCGGGAGAGCCCTCGGAGAGCCCACGGCACTTTGTAGCCAGCATGGATGAAAGTGTAATAGTGGGTTATTACACTTTGAAAAAGTGCCGTTCCTCAGCCCTCCGCTGTCTGCAAATCTTAAAGAAAGGACAAAAATCTATGGCAAGAAATGATGGAATTGATCGTACCTTAGCCAGAAATCAGGACTTGGAAACTCCGGATGATGTGACAAAAGTACAGGAACACAATGAGCGTGAAAAAGACCGTTATTCCAATGTCACCATCCCGTTTGTAGACCGTTTCCCCCGTGGAGAGATCTATGACCTGCTGACTACCCGCCCGGAGGATCTTGCCCATGAGCGAACAGACGAGTAACCCCACTTCGGGACAAAATGTCCCAAAGTCCAAATTCCGCAGGAAGAGCCGGCAGGAGCAAACGGCGGCGTCCAAGCTGCGGATGGAGCGCCGGTGCGAGAAGCTGGATGCCGCCCGGGAGAAGCTGGTAAAGCAGAAGCCACCGAAAAAGCCCGGGGCGGTCAAGTGTCTTGCCCATACCGCCGGACACGGCGTCCACGGCTTTGTGCATGGCAAGCTCTATGAGGTCGAGCATGAAAATGTCGGCACGGAGGGCGCACACCGTTCCGAGCTGGCGGCGGAGTCCGTGTACCGCTTCGGCAGGCGCAAGCTCCGCAAGGCCATCCGGGAGCACCCCACAAAAGTCGTGGAGCGTGCGGAGAGCAAGCATATCAAGGCCACAGCGGATTATTACTACCGCAAGACCGTGGAGGAACACCCGGAAATGCAGGAGGGCGGCGCGGTGTCCCGGTATCTGCAAAAGCAGAAAATCAAGCGCCAGTACGCAAAGCAGGCGCGGGAGGCTGCCAGACAGACCGCCAAGGCCGCCGAGGGTACGGCGTCCGTCACAGGCAAACTGACGGAAAAGGTGTCCGCCTACATCAAGGAACACCCCGGAAGGCTGCTCCTGCTTCTGGCGGCGTTTCTTCTGCTGGTGGTGCTGCAATCGTGTATGTCCTCGCTGGTGACGGTGGGCAACGGCGTGGCCGGAGCCATCGGCGCGTCCACCTATGCCGCCGAGGACGCTGACCTGCTGGGGGCGGAGGCCGCCTACTGCGCTCTGGAGGACGAGCTGCAACGCTACCTCGACACCTACACCCGCACCCACGATTATGACGAATATCATTTTGACCTTGACACCATTGAACACGATCCCTATGTGCTGCTGTCCATCGTCTGCGCGCTCCATGAGGGCGAGTGGACGCTGGACGAGGTGCGGGGAACGCTCCAAATGCTCTTTGACCGCCAGTACATTTTGACCGAGGATGTGGTTGTCGAGGTACGCTACCGCACGGTCACAAGGACGAACAGCGAGGGCAACGACTACGATGTAGAAGTTCCATACAACTATTACATCTGCTATGTCACGCTGGAAAACTTCAATCTCTCCCATCTGCCCGTTTACATCATGGGCGAGGAAACCCTGTCCCGGTATGCCTTATACATGGCGACGCTGGGCAACCGCCCCGACCTGTTCCCATCCTCGCCCTATGTGGGCAAGTACACCAACAAGCCCCCGGCACATGAGATCCCGGAGGACTATCTTGCCGATGAAACCTTTGCCGCCATTCTGAAAGAAGCGGAGAAGTATGTGGGATACCCCTATGTGTGGGGCGGCAGCAGCCCGTCCACATCCTTTGACTGCTCCGGCTTCGTCAGCTATGTCTACAACCAATGCGGCTGGGACTTCGGGCGGCTGGGGGCGCAGGGGCTATACAACATCTCCACCCGGACGAGCAATCCCAAACCCGGTGACTTGGTATTCTTCACGGGGACTTATGACACGCCGGGGATCTCCCATGTGGGCATTTATGTGGGCGATGGCTGGATGCTTCATTGCGGCGACCCCATCAGCTATGCCAACCTCAACACGAGCTACTGGCAATCCCATTTCTACGCTTACGGAAAATTGTTTTGACAGGAGGTTTTTATGGCTATCTCCAAAAGCGCAAAAATTCAGGCTGAGATCGAAAAGGTCACGGCCAAGATCAACGAGCAGCAGGCACGGCTTAAAGAATTGGAGCAGAAGAAGCTGGAAGCGGAAAACAGCGAGATCGTGGAGATCGTGCGCGGTATGAGTATCTCCCTTGCCGATCTGCCGCTGGTGCTTCAGCAGCTCCGGGGCGGTGCTTCTGGTCACGGTGGCCAGAAGCCAACGGAACAGACGGAGGTGACGGAATGAAAAAACTGCGGCTTTTGCTGATGACGCTTTGTGTGACCGTCCTCATGGGTAGTATGGCGGTCACGGCCTACGCCGGGGGCGGTGAGGAATGGGATGGGCTTGACCAGGTGGAGCCGCTGCCCACCGAAACCGTTGACCCCGGCGATGGCTTCACCGAGGACGGCAACCTTGTGACCCGTGACCTGCTCTACGGTAAGGCCACCAACAAGCAGTTCATCACGGTGCAGACCAGCGGCGGCAATACCTTTTACATTGTCATCGACTACGATAAGCCCACCGACGAGGATGGTGAGCAGTACCAAACCTATTTCTTGAACATGGTGGACGAGGCCGACCTGTTGGCGGCGATACAGGCGGCGGGCGGTGAGCTGCCGGAGTGCTCCTGCTCCGATAAATGCGCCGTGGGGGCTATCAACACGGATTGTACCGTCTGCGCCGTGAACATGAGCGAGTGCCAGGGCAAGGCCCCGGAGCCTGCGCCCGTGGTAGAGCCGGAGCCTGACCCCGAGCCGGAGCAGCCCAAGGCCACGGGCAACGTCGGTATGCTTCTGCTGGCGCTGGCCGTGGTGGTCGTTGGCGGCGTGGCTGGCTGGTATTTCAAGATCTATCGTCCCAAAAAGCAGCAGGCCGCCGACGCTGCGGAGGACTACGGCGACGATTACGACGATACCCCGCCTTGGGAGGACGAGGACGAAACGGAAAGTGAGGGAGAGGAATGAGATTTACCAACAGCCCCTATGAGGACTTTATGAAAAAAAAAGCTACTTTAAGGGTGCTCCGCCCAACCTGCCGCCCAAAGGCTCCCGCTGCGACGGCTGCTCCTACTGGCGTGGGATCGGCTGCGTGTTCTGCTACCGGGAACAGCTCAAGCCCAAGACAGGGGGCAAACATGAGCCGTGAACTGACTCGGCAGGAAAGGGCGGCGATCCGCAAGCTGGTGACAAAGTGGTGCGCCAACTACGATAAAGACTATGGCTGCCTGCCACTGGACTGTCCCTGCTATATGCTGGGCAAGTGCTGGACGGGCGCTTATTGCCGCTATTTCCGCACGGCGGTGCTGCCCCTTGATCCCGTACTGGAAAGGTCACTGACCGTGGAGCGTATCACGGAAACCCGGCCTTGCCCGGTGTGCGGCAGGGCTTTTCTCCCAGATGGGCGGCAGCGGTATTGCTCCCCGGCCTGTGCCGGGACTGCCCTGCGGGAACAAAAGCGGGCGTATATGCGCCGCAAACGGAGGTAGTGCGTGGAAAAATAGCCCCGAAAAACGCCTGCATTTACAAGGCTTTTCCGGGGCGCTTTTGGGGTGGGCGGTATGTTTTCCCGCCCGCCACTGTTTTCGCAGAAATGCTTTCCACATCCAAGTGCCGTGGCTTTGGGACATTTTGTCCCAAAGTCCCGGCTGAAAGGAGGACTTATGCCTAAATATTATGAGATCAGCGAGGCGTCGGCAAAGCGGGCAAAGGACATGAACAGCTATTCCGACTATGCCACCGGCTCGGCCACGGCGGGCTACCGGGCGATGGTGGATGAAGCCTATGCGCTGGCAGAGAAGCAGAAAGCGCAGGTCAATCCCATGTACCATGATAAGATTGATGCCCTTGTTGACCGCTACACCCGCAGGCTGGCGGAAAATCTTAATGAGCGCAACGCCATTGACGCCCGTGTTCCGTCCATTCTGATCACCGGGGGCGGCAATTTCCCCGTGGCGAAAAAGGCCATGCAGAACGCCGCCCGGGATCGCAACTACGGCGAGTACGCCGAAATTGAAAAGCTGCTGGACAAAATCCGCTCCACAGGCCGGGGCGGTATCAGCGCCGACGATGACCTCGCCGTGGAAAAGCTCACAAAAAAGCTGGAGGGGATGGAGTCCCAGCAGGCCACGATGAAGGCGGTCAATGCCTACTACCGCAAGCACAAGACGTTGGAGGGCTGCCCCGAGCTGACGGCGGAGCAGGTGGAAAAGGTCAAGGCGTCCATGTCCCAAGACTGGCGCAAAGACCCCGTTCCGTTTCCGTCCTATCTGCTCACCAACAATAACGCCAATATCCGCCGTGTGCGCCAGCGCATTGAGGAGTTGAGCCATAAGGCGGAGTTTGTCGGCTGGACATTCCCCGGCGGTGAGGCCAAGGTCAACGAGGCGGAGAACCGTTTGCAGCTCATTTTTGAGGAAAGGCCGGATGCCGATACCCGGCAGGCGCTCAAAAGCGAGGGCTTCAAATGGGCACCCAGCCAAGGGGCATGGCAGCGGCAGCTCAATCAGAACGCCATCCGTGCCGCCGCAAGGCTGGACTTCCTGCGCCCGGAGGACGGCAAAAGCCCCTATCAGCTCCAGCCCTTTGCAAAACGGGCGGAAAAGGATGTATCACGGTGAGGAGGGTATATGGACAAAAACCAAGGCTATGAGATCATCAAGGCCGTCATGCTGGAAAACGGCAGGGGCTTTGCACTGGGGTATCATCCAACTGCGCCCTCGCCCTATTTCACATGGGCTTGCTATGATGACAAGGACGGCCAGCGGCAGTATGAATGGGGGCATTATGGCAGCGACCGTGCCGCTCTGGAACAGGATTTTGCGGCGCGGGTGCAGGAGTACCAGCGCCTTTACAATGTCGGTGTCAAGCAGACCGAGGCTCCCGGCCTTTACAAGTATTATTCTACTCAGCGCCCCGTGGACATTGGGACATTCCCCAAGCCGCCCCGCAACGCCCCGGATGAGATCGTCAACTATGATCAGCGCGTTCTGGTTGAAAATGGGTCGTTTCTGGCGTGGGGACATTTGACCTACACACGGCCATTGACCAAGCGGCAGGCGTCTGACTATGAGCTGCGGCCTGCGCCCGACAATCCCGACAGGCCCCGCCCGATCCGGGAGCAGATGAAAACCGCCGCAAAGCTGGCCGAGGCTGACCGGGGGGCAATCCGTCCCCAAGAAAAATGCCCCTGACCGGGGCGACAGATAGGAGGATATTTATGGAGCAGGAACATAATCCCAACAAGAACGCCGAGCTTGCGGTGGAGCAGAATGGGAACATGATCGACGGCATCATCAACAATCTGCCTGTGCTGCCCCCGGAGGAAAAGCCGCTGGACAAGGTG